>JBDVMC010000025.1:0-1145313 GCA_039970335.1 Henriciella sp.
TCACCTTGCAGGAAGAGCTTGTCCGGAACGGCTTGGCAGGAGGTGGGAGCGGCGGTCTGGTGACTGAGCTTTGTGGGTCCGATCCCTTAGCCCGGCGCCAGTCGGGGCTGTGAGCCCTCGGCCCGATGGTACGAGGCGAGCCGTCATGGCTGTAAGAGCAAGCTCTCCGGAGTTGCCCCTAGCATTGCGACTAGCGGGACCAACGGCGAAAACATGCCGTCGCAAGGCGCGTCCACTTGGGCGCTATACGCCGTCTCGAGAGAGCGGCAGTTCACTTCGCGCTCAAACTGGATGCGCCTTAGCTCTTCCGTTTGCTTCAGGGCTTTGGCTCGTGAAGGTTTTTGTGCGCGCCCTATTCCGGAACGGCAAAGACATGTGCGATCATATGCGTGCCCTCAAACACAGCGCTGTCTTCGACATTGATGCCATCTTCGACGAAGACAAAATCGAACACACGATCTTCATCCACGTCGCTGTGCAGCATGACCAGGAATTTATCGCCCGGGTCGGCCGGGTGGTCGACCTGTATGGTGACGTCAGTGTTCTGGCCGGCGCTGACATAGGTAAAGCCCGCGACCATGTCACCATCTGGGCGGCCATCAATCACCGGGTGCAGCACGACCCAGCCATTGTTTGCGATCGTCACTTCGGGAATGCTGATCGCCGTCGAGGTGGCGCGAAAGGATTTGACCGTATCGCCATCAACCCGAACTTGGGAGAACGTGGTCTCGCCCTCAACCAGGGAGAGGCCGTCCATGATGATCGCATTGGATTCGCCATTGCCCATCGTGATTTGCGGCGGCGCCGCGGCCTCTGCTTGGATCTCTTGGACCTCTTGAGCTTGAGACAAGCAAGCAGTCAGACTGAGCGCGAGAATAGCGGAAGCAGCGGATTTGAACATCACGGTAAGGTCCCTTTTGAAGGCGTATTATAGGTCTTTAAGCCACGTATCCGAGCGCATAGGCCCGCATCGCGGCACTAACTCGGTCTGAGACATCGAGCTTTTCGAAGATCCGCTTGATGTGGGTATTGACCGTATTCACGGAGACTTGCAGCGATTGCGCAACCTCTTGATTGCTCTTGCCCCGCGCGATCATGTTAATGGTTTCAAGCTCGCGCCCGGAAAGCGTCCGTTCGCGGTCGGAGGATTTGTACATGATATCCAGCAATTTCAGGTACGCCGTCTGTGAAATCGAATGCAAGACCATAAGGTCGAGCTCTTCCAGGGCGCGTTCTTCCTGAGAATGGAAGCAGAAATAGCCATTGCGGAACATTGGCCCAAAGACCGGCACAACGATTCCGGTCCCGAGCGTGCTGATCTCGCGTCGATAATGCGCCAATTGCGGCGATCGCGGCGTCAGGAGATCTTCAATCTCACGCCAGATGAAGGGCTTTGTGGTTCGTACGGCAGCATGCAAAAACGGATCGAGATAGCCGGGTGTATCTTGCAAAACCGTCTCGAGATCTGCGCTAAACCGGCTTGTGCTAGAGAAAAATATGATTGGTTCGGCGACCGCTTCGCTTGGAAAACACCGGCAGCAAGCGCCAGACACGGACGCTTTCTCGCAGATCGCGTCCATTAATCGCCAGACCTGGTCTCCGGTTTTGGCCGACGCAATCTCAGCGGCAAAAGCGCTGAAATCATAATTCTGTGTGAGGTCAGAATTTCCGTGTTCCTGCTGCGCCGCGCTCATTCCGTTACCGCTCTCAAACATGCTCTCTCCCGCTCTTGCTGTCGCGCCTATTGCTGTCAACACATGAGACAGCCTGGCGCGATCTTATACTCTAGGAATAACTTGGCAGGGCAATGCAAAAGATACAAGAGCGCTCAACCCGAGATTGGTGAAGCAAACGGTGTAGAAGAGAATGGGCTTCGCTCGGACTATTGCAGCTTGCCGCGCGCGCCTTGGAGGACATCGCTTTTGATCTCAGCCCCGGCCCGACGAAGCGCCGCCTCAGCCAAAGCCAAGTATTCTTGAAGCTCAGTCGCGGTTTCAATCGAGATTGAAGGATTCTGCGGCGTAGATCGTCGTAGAACATCCAGATAGTCTGCAATCAAACTCAACTCGTCTCGTTCTGTTTGATCTTCAGAATTCCGGTATGCTTGTGTGTTCTGCCACATAGAAATAATTATCCCCGACGGTTGCGCGCTGGATCACATATACATGATTTCAGAATTCTTCTGTCCCACGAATTGGTGACATTTATTCGATTATTACGAGAATTCGAAAAAAAGCGTGCTGGTATTTTGTACTACAATAGTAAAAAGCCGCGCCAAGAGAGCGCGGCTTGATATTACAAATACGCGATTACCTAATACTTGACTGAACAACCGTAAGGCTTTGCACTCGTCACTTCTGGCACGCCCCCTGTCGCTACGGCGCCCAATGCCGCGGTTACATAATTAGTCGCTTTCGGGATATCGCTGACCTTTGCAGACTTGATCGAGTCGATCGCGCCTTGATAGGCAAGATCGCCTGCGCCATTTATCACATACATATGCGGGGTCGTTTTGGCCGCATAGGCTCTGCCAAGATCGCCAGCTGGATCAAGAATTGTGTAACTCGGCGCCGCACCGCGTTCCGTATTCTTTGCGATCGCGTCCTCTGCATCCAAATGGCCCTGCTTCCCTGGCGCAGATGAGATCACCTGGATCCAAACAATATCCTCGGCAATCGCAGTGGATTGGAGAGACTGCATGTTACTTGTAGGCTCTGCGTAATGCTTTTTGACGAACGGGCAATCATGGTTCGTCCACTCTAGAACGACTGTCTGGCCATCGAAATCTCCCAGAGAGATATTTTCGCCGGCGCTGGTTGGATAATCAACAAAGATCGGCGCTGACTCACCACTGATCGGTGTTGCGTTCGCAGTTAAAGCAATCATTGAAGCTGCAGTGAGCGCAACCGCGGTCGCCATGCCAGCTGCTAATCCAAGATTGCGGCGTGTAAAAGTCGTCATATCAGGCTTCCCAGTTTGTGCGTTTGATAAAAGATACTTTAGCTTTCGGCTTCGACAAGTCCCGTTACAAGATCGATAGACAATAATTCGGGCAAGACTTGCGGAGAGGTCTCCCCAGCCGCGTACCAAAGGTACATTGGCACGCCAGCGCGATTATGCTTTTGCAGCTCTTGCGCGATGGTTTTGTTACCATTGGTGAAATCAGCGACCAAGAAAGCGACATTGCCGGCGTCAAACGCTTCTGACACAGGACGCGTCTGTAGAGTTTGCAGCTTATTTGCTTGGCACGTGACACACCATTCTGCGGTGAAGTCTACAAACACAGCACGCCCCTCGCCGGTAAGCTCTGCGACACGCTCTGGTGACCAAGCTTCCGTCTCATATTTAGCGGCATAAGCTTCAGTGGGCGCATCAGAGGCAAGCGCGGTGCGCGCTTGAGCGAGCGGCCAAACCAAACCGGTGAAAATGGCCAAACCGGCCAAACCTTTCGCGATATGTCCAGTGACGTCTGAATTCAGACGCGCGATTGCAATAAATGCGACGATCAATCCAATCAGCCATGCGAGGCTAATCACGACTTCTGTTGTGCTGGTCGCGGACATGAGACCAAAAACCGGAACGATGAGCGCCAGTCCCAGGACAGAAAGCAAAATGGCTTTCGCGCCCTGGCTGGCCGATTTTAGGGCCCAGACACCAAAGGCAATTAGGGCTGCACCCGCCACAACCATGGCGGCCATGCGGTACCCGGCCAAAGCCCCTAAAACAGAGAGCAACCAAGCCGCGGTCAAGAACATTGGGAATGCGAAAACCTGTTTCAACGTCTCCATCCAGGCCCCCGGTTTGGGAATGAATTTCTGAAGACCCGGCGAAAAGCTCAAAATCAAAAATGGCAAAGCCATGCCAAGGCCCATAGTTAGCAAAACCAACACCACATTCATCGCGGGCTGCGTCATCACAGCCCCGAGCGCCGCTCCCAGGAATGGTCCTGTACACGGCGCGCCAACCACGGCTGCGAGAACACCTGTGAAGAATGCCCCTGCACTCCCCTGCTTCGCCGCCAGATCAGATCCAATGCTTTGCACTGACGTTCCAAGCTCGAATAGTCCAAGCAACCAGAGCCCGATCAGAAAGACGATCAATATGAGCGCCGTCACTAGGATTGGGTTTTGCAACCAAAAGCCCCAGATCGCGACACCAGTTGCAGCACGAACGCTTAAGATCGCAGCGGCCAGAACCGCAAAGCTGACCAAAACCCCTGCCGCGTACCAGAGCCCGTGACGACGGGCTTCGCCGACCTCTCCATTCGCGGCCGACGAGACTAACCCCATAGCTTTGATAGAAAGCACCGGGAGAACGCACGGCATCAAATTTAAGATCAGCCCACCAATCAATGCGAACGCCATTAAGAGCGGAAGGTTGCCAGCAACGCTGGCGGCGCCGCCTTGCGAGGCAGCACCAGTGCCAGGCAATACCGCCCCAGGTGTCGCTGAGATCTCAAAGGTCGCGTCGCCTATTTTCAGAACGCCAGACAATGCTTCCGGGATCTCTTCATTGGCACTCGCCGGCACGAGCTGAAGCTGCAGCCCAGAAGCCCCAAACGCAGAGACCTGCTCCGCAGCATGCATGATTTCGTGACCATATGGAAAGAACCTCGCCTGTCCGCGCGATCCAGCAAGCGCCTCACTGGACACGGACAGGACCCATGTCTCTCCTTGCTGGGTCAGAGACGCAGCGCCGTCTAGGGCAGGCGGAACCTCTGCCAAGCTCGCCTGAATGAGGTTTGAGCCATAATCATCCGGGAGTTGGGCGGCACCCACCGAGAGAAGAAGGCGGATGTCTGCGCTTTCCGGAATACAAATATCTTCGCAAATGAGGTAATCTGCGACCCCTTCGAACAGAATTGGTCCATCGATGTCTCGCGGCAGCGTGACCGGGAATGGCAATACGATTTGGTTGGAATACCCATAGTCCATGATCTGCCCTGGGACCACGGGTAGGAGTTCGGGCATCGGCCACCGAAACTCGCCAAGATTTTCCGCGGCGACCTCGCCTGTATCGCGCCAGGTGATCTCCGGCGGAATTCCAGCATCGCCCGGATTGGTCCAGTAAATATGCCAATTAGGATCGATATCGAACGAGAGTCCGAACCACACGGTTTCTCCTGGAACTGCGAGCGCGCGTTCAGAGACCAGCTCCACGCGCGCATGGCCGCCATCGACCGGCTGTGATTGGGCCCCGATGGCCGCGAAACACGTCACCAAGAGAAGCAGCGCGAGGTTTCGAAAAAACGTCATTCGATAGATCCGAGTTATCAACTTGAACCGCTCAATATAGGAGCCTTCAACGCAGGGGAACCACCTCGCGAGGATGTGACCCAATTAAAGGCCCGAAAACGAAAAAGGGCGGCACCGAAGCGCCGCCCTCCTAATAATTCACCACGCGAAGCTGGTTAAGCAATCGGCGCTTGCGGCGTTGTCGGTGTGATCGGAGCAGCTGGTGCAGCAGGTGCGCCTTGCTGTTGTACCACGGCGCGTTGGATGACGCGCTGCCAGTTCAACAATGAGATCATATGCGCGTAGATCGCGCCGAGGGCGCCATTGGTGCGCAACTCTTTGAACTGTTCGTCTGAAAGTTCGTTGAGCTTGTTTTCATCAATCGCCCAATAGTCAGCGATTTTCTGTTGCTCACCTTGCGGATTGCCCTGCGCATCCCGTGGTTGGAACGCGACAGATTTCTGCTCGAACAAGCCAAAGCGTTTCACAATCGCGGTAAACTCAGTCGTCGAACGACGTTGGCGCTCAAATTCTTTACAGAACTCGATTGCGTTCTGTGTGAACGGGCTCGGCTCACCATTTTCGAACAATGGAACGTCCGGCTGGTTTGTCACCATCGGGGCATCTCGATCGATGCAAAGCAGAAGACGATCACCTTGATTGTCATTTGCAAAGACAAAAGGATACCGGCGAACGAAGGCCGGAACGTAAAAATCTGGCTCAGTTTGTCCGTCTGGGCGAACAAAAAGGTTCTGTCCCTGACGCACACCCATAACCGCTACCGGTGTGTAATCATCTCCAACGAAGATGATTGGATAGGCAGCTGATGCCATACCAAACTCAGTAACCGTCACAGGAATAGCATGGGCTGTGCGCAAGAAACCGAACGGTTCGTCGATTTGCTTTACACCCAAACCAGCATGTTGTTCTGGGTTTAGTGGTTGAGGGTTCTTGTAGAACAGAACGTTTCCGGTCAGTTCTGCTTGATCATTAGTCGGTGTATTTTCCACGCGCCGCTCCGCTTATAAGACTGGCGGGGTGTACCGGAAATGAGCTAAGCCGACAACAGGGAGACGCGCTAGGAATGCAGCTGTTGCATATGTTTCATACTCCAAATCGTCAGATAAGCACGTTTTCTGCCTATTCGCAGGGGTTAAGACTGACGTTTGCCGCCCTAATACTCTTACTGATTGGGCCTCTCGCCGCCTGCAGCCAGGGCGATGAAGGGTCGCGCACAACCCGCCGCGCTATATCGCAGTCCCAGGCGATCGCATCGGACTTTTTGCAAACGGAATTGGCACTTTCGCCAGAAACGGCAAGTCGTCTGGATATGGAACGACGGCTTGGGCCTTCTGCGGGCTTTGCATTGGACAATCATTCACAGGCCGGTTTCGAGCGACGCCGCTTGGTTCGCATCGAGTTGCTTCAGCGGCTGCGCCATCGGCCACGTTTGCCAGAAGGGCACCCTCTGGCAGTGGATCTACAAATTGCGGAGATCGCATTGCTCGATCTGATCTCCTTGGAACAGTTTGGGTATGGCCGTTTCAACTACGAATCCCTTCGTCCGTACGCAATTGATCCCTATTCGGGGATCTGGATCGAGGGCGTGAACTTACTGGCCTATCGTCAATCGATCACGACTGCGGACCAGGCGCGCGCCTTCTTAGCGCGTCTCCGAGCGCTCAGTGAAGCACTTGAGGACACGAAAAGGAGACTGATTGCTGACCGTTCTGCCGGCATCTATCTACCGCGCGACTTGGCCGAAGAGACCCAAAGGCGACTAGCGTTGCTATCTGAAGGCGACCCGGAGGCGCTGAACCTACTCGCGACGACATTCGAAGCCCTGACCCGCGACGTTCTAGACTTGGAGCTTGAGCAACGCCAACAGATGGTCAGCTTGGTTCGCACCGAAATCGAGCAAAGGTTGCGACCGGCTTACAAGGATCTAATCTCAACGCTTACAGAAACGTCCGATGAATTCTCTGACCAGACCGGCATCTCGGCACAACCAAATGGTCTCGA
Organism: Henriciella sp.; assembly: GCA_039970335.1. Classification (GTDB taxonomy): domain Bacteria; phylum Pseudomonadota; class Alphaproteobacteria; order Caulobacterales; family Hyphomonadaceae; genus Henriciella. The sequence goes on from JBDVMC010000025.1 coordinate 7,257, forward strand.
CCTATTTATCGGCATCCTCAAATCAGCGACGGGTACCGGTATCCCAGTCGAACGCTTACACGCGCGCCACGTTGATGATGTCGAGCGACATTCTGCGGCTCTAACCGCCCTCCTCGTGTTGCCGCTCACGGACGAAGAAGAGATCGATCCTGGCCCGGAGCGCTTATCTGAAAGATTGGCCTGGTTTGAGAATGCGCTGCAAGAGGTTGCTTTGGCGGATGTTGATCCTGCGTCCACGCCGCCCCCACTCGAAACGGTTAGCACATTAGGCCGCAAGACCGTTTGGAATAGAATTGTCGAGAACTCTGACTTTAAAGCTCAGAGCGAAGCAAATTCTGCTTATCTGAGAGTGATGGATGCCCCTTATTTTCTGACCCTGCAGGCGGAAGAAGAGATGTTACCGCAACGCACGCTGATAGAATATCCTGCGATCGTGGAAGCTTGGCGCCTATATATCTGGACCCGGGCTCAACCGACAATCGGGCCGCTTGAGCAGATTGCGCGCGCCCGTATTCGATTGATCCAGCTGAGTTTAGCGGCTGCCGATACCGGCATTCATTTAGAACGTTGGACATTACCTGAAGCCACCGAATTCATAGCGTTGAGCACTGGCTTAAACGAACCTTTATCACGACAATTGGCCCTGACGATTATGGCGCGACCAGGCTACCATTCATCGATTGTATCAACATTCTATACGGTCGAGGCTCTATCGGAGCGCGCGAAAGCCGTTCTGGGAGAACGATATTCAGAAACTGACTTCCAACGCGCGCTGATCCAACCAGGACCACGTCCTCTGCCCCTCATCGAGAAAGACATCGAGGAATGGTATGGTGAACGTCTCGCGAACTAGGCTGCGAGCGCCATATCTTGATGCGACTGTTCTAGAACAGGGTTGAGTCCAGCTTCAAGATCCGTCAGCGCCGATGCCCGATCACTTGGGTCGATCTCGCGCATGACAAAAACAGTTCTCGCGCCATAGCGTTCTGCATCGGCAAAGGCCCAGATCGGCTGGACATCGTGCAAACGACCGCGAAGCGCCGTTAAACGAACCACCCGCCATCCAAATGGACCTTGTGCTGCAAACAGTGCAACCCCTGCTTCTCTGGCCCAAGGCGCATTCGGCGCCATGCGGACAAATGAGTAGGCTTTTCCGGAATGACCACGAAACTTGACTTCACGCATAATATTGTTCTCCTTGTGTTCCAATCGTTATATTCTACTTTTGTTCTCGTGCAAGAAGTTTTTGGTTAACAAAACCTTACTGGACTAAGCCGACCGCGTTGCAACATGCCGCCAATAAAACTGATACGGCGCCTTGCCCTGTGGATATTTCTGTAATAATGCCCTTTTGCTCACCTAAAGCATAAGGGTGAGGCGTAAGAATTTATCGCATTCAGAGTGATCAGACTTGAAGATGCATATCCTTACACCCATATAATGCTCATGTTGAGCATAACAGGAGGCTGAGATGGCAAGACTGATAGATTCTGGACCAGGGTGTCCAACCCCAACCCCCATGCGCGCATCGGCGACGATTGCTGCCAAGGGCTTGGTATATGACGAAGACGTCAAAGCGAAGACAGATCACCTGTACCCGCTCGTAAACGATTTCATCACCCCAATGGAATGGCCCGCTGTGGCGCCTTTGGTGGCAGCGATCAACGACCTAAAGGTCGAAAAGAACGCGGTCATCCTGGCACACAACTATATGACACCAGATATTTTCCGACTGGTTGGTGACTTCCGAGGCGACAGCTTGCAGCTGGCCCGCGAGGCCGCAAATGTCGACGCTGACATTATTGTCCAAGCTGGCGTTCACTTCATGGCCGAGACCTCGAAGATTCTCGCGCCGAGCAAAACAGTCCTGATTTCCAGCTTGGAAGCGGGGTGCTCATTGGCAAGCTCGATCACCGGCCCGGATGTGAAGCTGATCAAAGAGCGTTATCCTGACTACCCGATCGTGACCTATGTGAACACGACGGCCGACGTGAAAGCCGAGTGCCATATTACGTGTACCAGCTCAAACGCGGCGCAAGTCGTGGAAGCGGTCGCCAAGGAGTGGAACACAGACACCGTCATCCTGGTGCCGGATCAGTACCTGGCGAAAAACGTCGCCGCACAAACTGATATCCGGATCATGACATGGCCGGGCGCTTGCGAAGTGCATGAACTGTTCAGCGCTGAAGATGTTGAAGCCCTGCGTGAAGCGCACCCGGGCGTCGTCATCCTGGCCCACCCTGAATGTCCACCAGACGTTCTGGAACATGCAGACTTTGCCGGCTCGACGGCAGCGTTGGCAAACTATGTCAAAGATGAGAGCCCGGCAAAGGTCGTCCTGCTGACCGAATGTTCGATGTCAGACAATGTTGCGGCAGAAAACCCTGGTGTAGATTTTGTGCGCCCGTGCAACCTTTGCCCGCACATGAAACAAATCACACTCGAGAACATCCTGGATTGCTTGACCGAGATGAAACACGAGGTGACCATCGAAGAAGATGTCCGTGTTAGAGCCAAAGCTGCGATTGATGCGATGCTGGATCTGCCAAAAATGGCAACACCTCTCGCGTTTAAGACCGGCCTGAAGCCGATGGAGATTGAGGTTATTTCACCTAACTGATGCCTTGCCGCGGCCATATCCGCGGCTAAGGTGAAGGGTGAGAGCATGGTAAGGAGAGACGAATGGCGAAATGGCTAACGGCTTTATGCGCGGGACTGTTCAGCCTGTCCCTCCTTCCTGCAATGGCCGACACCAAAGACCCAGGCGACGTTCTGGGCTCTTGGAGTTTCCAAACCAAGCCATACCGCCAAGGTCAGTGCATTATGACCGGCACGATGCGCCTCAGCTCGCATCCTGAAGAGGGATTGTACGAGTGCGAGCTGACCGCTGTCGAAGTCTGTTCGATGTGGGGTCGCTCGGTTGTTCTGCAGCAATGCCAGGCCAGGCGCTTTGGCAATCAGGTCTCGGTCCGGTCGCAGATTACTGAAATGCTCGAGCAAAAGGTCGAAGGCCTGATTTATGTTCCGGACAATTTCAGCCTGACCATCCAAGATCATAGCCGCATGTGGGGCGCACTTGTCTCAGCTGCGACAGCGCCGGTTGAGTTTCGCCGCTCTGAGGACGGAATTTCCTGATGCGTAGCCTTGCTCTTGCCATCTGTATGGGGGCCATGCCTCTTTCTGCTTTGGCAGACGTGAATGTTGCAGGGCATTGGAGCTTTGAAGCCATGGTCGAGGGCGACTGTAGTTTCGGTGGGACGGCTCATCTACAAAAAACCGGCGAGAACCAATTCAAAGCCGAGCTGACAGCGCGCCAAAGTTGCCCGACCCTGCCGGAAGATTATCTCGTCCGACAGGACTGCGCAGCGTCTCAACTCGGCAACCAACTTTCAGTTCGCTGCCAGATCGTTGAATTTATCAACGGCTTTGACAGCGAATATTATTATCCAGACAATTTCACCCTGACGATCGAATCCTCAGCCCGTCTGCATGGCGCGTTGATCAGTGCTGGGCGCACGCGCCCCGCTGAATGGGTCAGGGACGAAAGGGGCATTTCTTGACCACATCCACCGGGCTTCGGCCCGAACGATACAACGCCCCTGCCCCGGCAGGCGATGCGCGTATTCTGATTGTTGGCGCCGGCCTCGCTGGATTGTTCCTAGCGCTGCGTTTAGCGCCGCGGCTGTGCACGGTGATTTCACCAGCGCCGCTCGGCCAAGCTGCCTCCTCTGCATGGGCGCAAGGAGGGCTGGCGGCGGCTCTACACCCTCAAGACAGTCCGCAGCAACACGCCTCGGACACCGTGATCGCAGGTGCTGGCTTAGTTGATCCTGCAATTGCAAAACTGATCGCCGAAGACGGCCCGAAACGGGTTCGAGACCTAATCGAACTTGGCGTTCCGTTCGATCGGACTCCCGATGGCAAACTCGCCCTCAGTCTAGAGGCCGCACATTCCCACCCCCGCGTCGCCCGCGTTGCCGGCGACCTGGCCGGGAAAGCGATTATGGGCGCGCTAACCGCAGCGGTGAGGGCAGCGCCTCACATTGAGTTGATTGAACACGCCAAAGCCGTCGGTCTACTCCAAGACGATCTTGGACGTATTGCCGGCGCAATTTTGAAAGATCGGCGTGGACGCGTCTCAACCTTTACCAGCCCGGAGACCGTCTTGTGCACGGGTGGATCTGGCGGCCTGTTTCGGGTCACCACTAACCCACCCCAAGCGCGCGGCGACGCGCTTGCCATGGCCTACACGGCAGGTGCAGTTATCGCAGATCCGGAATTCGTTCAGTTTCACCCAACCGCAATGGATGTTGGGCTCGACCCTTCTCCGCTCGCGACCGAGGCTTTGCGCGGCGAAGGCGCCATCCTGGTCGGCAGCGACGGAACCCCGTTCATGTCGCGCTACCACGAACAAGCCGAGCTTGCCCCGCGGGACGAGGTGGCGCGCGCAATTCACACTGAGATCTCAAACGGACAAAAAACCTTCTTGGATACGCGAGACGCGATTGGCGACGAAATCAAAGATCATTTCCCAACCGTCTTTGCGGCCTGCATGGCGGCAGGGATCGATCCGCGCAAATCCGTGATCCCGGTCGCGCCCGCAATGCACTATCATATGGGCGGCATCCTCTCAGACACGTGGGGGCGCTCAAGCTTGAACGGCCTTAGCGTGTGCGGTGAATGTGCAAGCACGGGCGCGCATGGCGCCAACCGGCTGGCCTCGAACTCGTTGCTAGAAGCCGTCGTGATGGCGGCGCGTATCGCCGACTATTTAAGAGACGCAGACTTGAAACCGCCTACGGCAAGCAGCGGTACAGTGCCAAAGGATTTGCCCGACGAGGTCCTTCAATCGCTACGAGAAGAGATGGCCACTAAATGCGGCGTTGTACGTAAGGCAGACGATCTCAAAGGCCTAATCGAGCGAATCGCTAACTGGGAAACCCAGCACCCGGATGCCCGAGCCTTATGCGCTGCAAGACTCATTGCCAGCGCCGCGCTTGAGCGCTGCGAAAGCCGGGGTGGCCATTTCCGATCTGATTTTCCAGATACGGCAATAACAGCGAAACGCACTTTCTTACACAGCGCCCCAACTCTCGAACCTGTTTTGGAACCCACCGAATGACCTTTATCGCACCCCCGCCACTGCCTGACATTGTGCTCGAACCCATCGTTCGGTTGGGCTTAGCGGAAGATCTTGGGCGTGCTGGAGATCTAACCACGGACGCGACCATCCCGATGGGCACTAAACTGACGGCGCATATCCGCGCACGTGAGATTGGCCGACTCGCAGGTATGGACGCAGCAACTTATGCGCTGAAGCTCGTAGACGCCTCAACCAAACTCGAAGTGCACAAAACAGATGGCGATGTGCTCGCGCCAGGAGATATCGTGGCGGTGATGCACGGTGAAGCGCGCTCTATATTGATCGCCGAGCGGACGATGCTGAACTTTCTGGGACGGCTTTCTGGTATTGCCACCCTCACCTCCAAGTTCGCCGACAAGATGGCTCACACCAAAGCGAAAATCGTCTGCACCCGTAAAACAACACCAGGACACCGCGCTGTTGAGAAGCGTGCGGTGCGATGCGGCGGCGGCACCTCGCATCGCTATGGTCTCGACGATGCGATCCTGATCAAAGACAATCATATTGCAGCCTGTGGATCGATCGAAGACGCGCTCAAGCGCGCTCATGCCTATGCCGGGCATTTGCGGATGATTGAGATTGAAGTGGATTCGCTTGATCAGCTGGCAGAAGCCCTGCCCCACAAGCCTCATGCCGTCCTATTGGACAATATGGAGCCGGACCTTTTGCGCCAGGCCGTGGCGATGATTGATGGCCAATGTCTGGCCGAAGCCAGCGGTGGGATCACGTTGGACACGGTCGCTGCGAAGGCGGAGACGGGCGTCGACTATATCTCCTCGGGCGCACTCACTCACTCTGCGTCAAACCTTGACCTGGGTCTCGATATCCTCTGACCTGCCGCCTGATAAGGTATTCAGGAGGAAGATATGAACAGCGCGAACGGACGAAAGTCGATTTTCATTACGGGCGCAGCCTCCGGGATTGGCGCCGAAACGGCGCGCCTGTTCAAATCTCGCGGCTGGTTTTGCGGCCTCTATGACATCGACGAGCCCGGCTTGAAAGGCGTTGCCGCGGAGCTCGGCGAAGAGAATTGCCATGTGGCCAAACTCGACGTCACGAAGCGGGATGACTGGAAAGCGGCCGTCGCGGGTTTTAGCGAAGCGACGGGCGGCAAAATGAATGTCCTCTTCAACAATGCCGGTATTGGGCGCCATGGCTGGTTCGAGGACATTCCAGAAGATGAGTCAGACCTGGTCATCGATATCAATGTCAAAGGCGTCATCAATGGCGTTTACGCCTCGATCCCGCTTTTGAAAGACAGCGAAGATGCGCGGATCGTGAATACAGCCTCAACAGCAGGCGTTGTCGGCTCACCGCGATTGGCCGTCTATTCAGCCTCGAAATTCGCCGTACGAGGCCTCACAGAGGCCTTAGATGTCGAACTCTCTGGTCTCGGCATACGTTGCACCAGTCTGATGCCATGGTTTATCGATACGCCGATCCTCGACATGGGCCTCACGGAAGGCTCGAACATCAAAATGGCGGATGAAATTCGAGACAATGGCCAAGAAGTGTACCCAGTCTCGCTCGCAGCGGAGACGGCGTGGGAAGCGGCACACGGCAAAGACGTTCACTATATGGCTGGAAAACTCGCCAAACGCGCGCGATTTGCAGCCCGCTTCATGCCTGGCCGTTTGAAAAAGCAAATTACAGAGGGTTTGCCGCCGCGCGACTAATACGCAGATCTTGTGCTCGGCGTCCGAGTTGAATCGAGCGACGCAGTTTTGAGCGGCACTTGCGTCTCTTCGACGACGACACCGTCAACGACGCGGCGAACGATCCGCCGCGTGACGGCCGGGGCTTCTACAGAAACAGCGGACTGAACGCTTTCAAGCGCCTGCGCGTTCAAATCAGCAACCGTTTCGGCTTTCGCTGAGGCCGGGGTCAGGAGAGTTGTCTTAGCTTTGCCTGCAGCGCCCGCTGGAACGATCGCCTTCATGCCTGAACGGCGCTGTGCCAGACGTGCGCTCTGACGCGCAGAAGCGACTGACCATTCGCTGCCACGTGGGAAGCGATAGAAGATGTGCGTGCCGATCTTACTGGTGCGGATCAAACCAGAGTTCCAAACCGGGTTCACGTAAGTTGCGTGATAGTGGGTGGCACCCTCGGTTGTGCGCTCATTCAGGTCCATAATGACGTGAGCGGCAATGCTCTCAGCCTTCTCCCACTTCTCACCGCGCGGCTTCTGCCGCATGGCACCGTCGCAAGTGAACGTGAATTGGCAGCCGGTCGTCCGCGTTGCGCCTTGAAAGACAACATCGCAAATCGAGTTCGGGTAACGGTGATCATTGACGCGATTGACGATCACTTCTGCGACGCCGAGCTGGCCTTTGGCCGACTCGCTGCGCGCTTCATAATAGATCGCTGTCGCGAGGCATTGGCGCTGGCGCAACATTTCTTCGGCGTCGGCCCGTTTTGGAACATCTAGCGTTACCAGGCTATCGATCGCCGCCTTGTCGCGGTCAAACGCGGCATAAGCGCTGAGCGCAGAGCTTGGGTCGCGTTCGAGGGAATGCTCAACAAATCGCAACCAATCATGACTGAGAAGCTGTGACTTATGCGTGAGAGCCGAAGACACTTCGACTTCGTCTTCGCGAATTTCAGCAAGTTGCACACTGCGGTCGCGGAATTGTTCGTCGTTTTGCTGTGTCGCGTTGGCGCCAGCAATCATAGGCATGGCGGCCACAAAGGCGCCAAAGCAAGCCGCGCCAAGCACGCCCTGCAGAAATTTTTTGCGCTCATGCCCAGCCGACGGCGATTGCCACCAGCGGCTGATGCGCGCGGACACGGTTGTGCCCGTCATCGGGTTTTTGGAATAATCCGTCATTTTCGTCTTTATATCCCACCACTCTTGAAGGTGTTTTCACCCTGCAAGATTCAAACCTTTTCCTTTTAACCACGACTATTTTCGTCGCTTTGGTCTATGTCCTTAGCCCGTCCATATTTGCTCGAGCGCTAGAAAATCAATTCTATACTCTCGCGGGCATTGCACATTTCTATTCAGTCATTTCGGCTGAATTCCGGGTGAACAGGTCAATATTTGCCACCCATGGCCTCTAAATGCCCGAATCCATTGCAGATTCAGCGATCGGTTCATGAATTTTTAATTTTTGTCCACGCGAAACCATGTTGCGCGAACGCAACACTCTTTTCGATCCCGATATATTTCGAAAACGGAATCAATTCGCTCCAGACGCCTGTTTTAGGCCTGTTTTAAGACCGCATGCGCCGCTGCTAATCGCGCAATTGGGACACGATATGGAGAGCATGACACATAATCCAGACCAATTTCGTGACAGAAAATCACGGAGGCCGGATCGCCGCCATGTTCTCCGCAAATACCAAGCTTGATGCCATCTCTGGTCGCTCGACCACGCTCTGCAGCCGTTCGAACAAGCTCACCGACGCCTTCCTGGTCGATGGTCACGAATGGATCCTTTTCATAGATCCCTTGCTCTTCATACGCGGTGAGGAACCGGCCTGCATCATCCCGGGAAATTCCCAGCGTCGTTTGGGTTAGATCATTGGTCCCGAACGAGAAGAATTCCGCGGTCTCAGCGATTTGTCCGGCGCGGAGCGCAGCCCGCGGCAACTCGATCATTGTACCGACCAAATAGTCTAGCGTGGTTCCAGTCTCAGCGAACACAGATTGCGCGGACTGATCGACGACGGCTTTCAGGATATCCAACTCTTTTCGCGTCCCCACGAGAGGGATCATAACCTCTGGAGTTGGCGTAATCCCGGAAGATTTGGAGACAGATACTGCGGCTTCAAAGATCGCGCGCGCCTGCATAGCGTAGATTTCTGGGTAGGTAATCCCAAGCCGGCAGCCGCGATGCCCGAGCATTGGATTGCTTTCATGCAGGGCATCAGCCTGTGCCTGAAGGGCCTTCAAATCCATACCCGATGAGGCGGCAACCTCCTGCATTTCAGCCTCAGAATGCGGCATGAACTCATGCAAAGGTGGATCGAGCAGACGAATTGTACACGGTAGCCCGCCCATAATTTCAAAGATCTCTTCGAAATCGGAGCGCTGCATGGGTAACAATTTCTCAAGAGCAGCTTCGCGGCCGTCTTTGGTTCCCGCCAGGATCATGCTGCGAACCACCGGAATACGTTCCGCATCAAAGAACATGTGCTCAGTGCGGCATAGTCCGATACCTTCAGCACCAAAGTCTTTCGCGACTTGCACATCAGCAGGCGTTTCAGCATTCGTCCGCACGGTTAGTTTGCGAACCTTGTCGGCCCACCCCATCAGGATACCAAAATCGCCCGACAGGTCCGGCTGCTGCATTTCAACCTCACCGAAAAGGACTTCGCCTTCGGCGCCGTCGACGGTGATGATCTCGCCTTTTTTGATTTCTCGGCCACCGACGCGGAAGACGCCAGCTTCGGTATCAATTTGCAGATTGCCGGCGCCGCAGACGCAAGGGCGGCCCATGCCACGTGCCACGACAGCAGCGTGAGACGTCATACCGCCTCGAGCGGTTACAACGGCGCGCGCAGCGTGCATTCCGTGAATGTCTTCCGGGCTGGTTTCAACGCGGACAAGGATGACCGCCCGCCCAGCTTCGGCAAGATGCGCCGCTTCATTGGAATCGAACACAACCTGGCCAACCGCAGCGCCCGGGCTGGCCGGTAGACCTTTGACGACAACATCACGCGACGCTGTCGGTGAAATGGTCGGGTGAAGCAGTTGATCAAGCTGCGACGGCTCGAGACGCAAAATCGCTTCTTCCTGGCTGATCAGGCCTTCATTGGCCATATCAACCGCAATTTTGAGCGCTGCGCCGGCGGTGCGTTTCCCGTTGCGGGTTTGCAGCATGTAGAGCTCGTCATCTTCGACCGTAAACTCAATGTCTTGCATGTCGCGATAGTGCGCTTCCAGCGTATCCGCGACATCGGTCAGCTGTTTGTAGACCGCTGGCATCACTTCTTCGAGCGGCGCTTCGTCGGACTTCAATTCATCCGCGCGAGCGCGAGAGATCGGCGCGGGCGTACGGATACCGGCAACCACATCCTCTCCCTGTGCATTGGTCAGGAACTCCCCGTAGAACGTATTCTCGCCTGTCGATGGATCGCGCGTGAAGGCCACGCCCGTCGCTGAGGTTTCGCCCATATTGCCAAACACCATTGATTGGACATTGACGGCGGTGCCCCAAGCAGCCGGGATATCGTTCAGTTTGCGATATAGAATTGCGCGATCATTCATCCATGAGCCAAAGACCGCACCGATTGCGCCCCAGAGCTGCTCTCTTGGATCATCGGGAAACGGCTTGCCAAGCTTTTCGTGGACGGCGTCTTTATACTGGCTGACAACCGTCTTCCAGTCTTCCGCTTCCATCTCCGTATCGAGATCATAGCCCTGGCTGTCTTTGTAGTCGTCGAGGATGTATTCAAACGTGTCATGGCGCAGGCCCAGCACAACATTGGAGTACATCTGAATGAAGCGGCGATAGCTGTCATAGGCAAATCGCTCACCGGCTTTCGCAGCGAGCCCCGCGACCGTCGTGTCAGAAAGGCCGAGATTGAGCACTGTGTCCATCATGCCAGGCATCGAGGCGCGCGCACCGGATCGCACAGAGACCAAAAGCGGGTTCGCGGCATCGCCAAAGGTTTTGCCGGTTTTCTTTTCCAGCATGACCAGCGCGTCATCGACCTGTGTTTTCAGCTCTTCTGGATAGGCTTCATCCAGATCATAATAGGCTGTGCAGACTTCCGTCGTAAGCGTGAATCCAGGCGGCACGGGCAGTCCGAGGCTCGCCATCTCAGCGAGATTGGCGCCCTTTCCGCCCAATAGGTTCTTTAGGGCCGCGCTCCCATCAGAGCTCCCACCACCAAAAGAATAGACCCATTTGGTCTCTATATTTGCGCCATCACCCATACTGTCCTCCGTCGGAGCGAGTCCAATTTAATCACTCGCCTATCACTTGAGTCTCTAATGCAAGCCAAGCGCCATGATTAGCTGTCGGAATCAAGCCGAAATCTCCGCTGACTACGCTGTCAGACCAATTTTCTAGGCATTATTACACTGCAGATTCTAAAATTGGCGGCGTATCATTGTTGCACTGCGTCATCTTGGCTCAATAAAGTTGCGTTTCGAACAATTCTGACTGGCCGCTGATGAGAAAACAGGAGCCTATTTTCGAGATACCAGGAGAATGACCTCAAGCGGTTTCCGTGATTTTTAGAAGGAATGAAATCGGGCGGGGAGTGATAATGATGAAAGCCAGAAAGAATTATTATCTGAATGCACTCGCGATCTTAAGCGCGATCATTTTGTGCATCATTCTCGCCACGGATCCCAACCTCTTCGGCTAACCCACACTCAGGCGCGGCGAAACGATCGATCGATCGCATAGCGGCAACGAAGTTCACTGCCGTTATAAATCATGGAGATCAGAAATGACCTGTCGCAAATGGCTGATCGCAAGCCTGCTCACCCTTGGCCTGTCAATGCCCGCCATCGCCGGCACATGTTATGACAAGAAGGAACGGGGAGATGGCGAGTCCACGGCTGGCGCGGTTATGATCATTTACAAGAACAAGTCCGGCGGACCGTTAGCAACCTATGTTCAGGGCCTTGACGGCGAAAAGGAGCGCATTTGGTTAGAGGACGGCGAGAAAGCCAAACGTCGCTTCAATATACGGCGTAGCGGTCCCGACATTGAAGGCGTCCGGTCTCCGAGGGTCGATAATGGATTTCAACTAACCTACAGCCCCTGGGCAAGCGAGGTTGAGCTGCTCTTTTTCAATATCGAGAACCAACGCCAATTGGGGGTTGGGGGCGCGCATAAGACAACGACCTATTCCACCACGAGCTCAAAGCGAAAAGACATCTCCTGCACCCGCTCGTTCCGCCCTAACAAAGAGCGCTGGGATCTCAATATTGAATTCAAATAGGCCCACGCGACCGCCTGTGGCCAGCAATCGCCGCCGATTCCATTCGAACGAGGATATCCATCATGTTAAATCGTACGAGCGCCCTCGTTGCACTTACCGTCATCGCGGCCATAACGCTGCCCGCCCACGCCGCGCCGTGCCACGATATTGGCTACAAAAGCGACAATAATAACAAAAAGGCGAAGTTCGTTGTCTGGGTTCGCGACCAGACCAGTGAACCCGATTGGATTTACGTCAAACAGGGCAGAGAAAAGGCGATGCGAAGCACCTATTCCAAAGCCATAGAAACGGTCTTCAACAAGAAAGGAAGAGAAGTTCATACGCTAAAAATGAAGCGTGCGAGTTTAACTCCTGAAGACGAAATTCACTGCGATTTCGCCTTCGATATCGCCGATCATGGCAAGGCATTCGGGGCGGAGGATATTAGCTGTTCTCTAAAAAATGGCGCCGCTGTGGACTATGCCAAAATCAAGTGTCAACGAAGCTATAGTTTCCAAAGCAATATGATGAAAATGAAGCTCACCATCCTCGACAAATAGGTGTCTAAATCGACCTCTTTTCTCGAAAGTGGCCGCTGCGCGTTCTGAACTTCGTCGAGAATTCCACAGGAAGTTCGCAACGCCTGAACCGCGAGTCATCGTACATTCACCCGAACGCTCGCATCAATGTGAGACAGAGTGAGATGCTATTGCCCTGAGAGGGCTTTAGTCTCGAACGAACACAATGAACGATACGCTAAAGGGTGAGCCCGATGACCAGAATTAGACTTCGCGACCTCGTTTCGCTGAACACATTCGCTGTTTTGAGTGCGGTCGTGCTCTGCGTGATCCTGGCGACGGATCCAACTTTGCTAGGCTAATCAGCTCTCAATCTTAGAGAAATCAGCGACGGTTCCGATTGCTGCGCGCATCAGGTTCAGCAAGTTGAGCCTATTCTCGCGCACGTCCGCATCCTCGGAATTGACCATGACGCTGTCCGGACCGTCAAAGAAGGCGTCAACAGGCACGCGCAGGCTTGCCAAGGCTGACATGGCGGCGGCGAAGTCTTCTTTTTCAAGTGCGGCCTGAGCGGCTGAAGAGCCTTTAGAGACGGCTTTGAACAGCGCTTTTTCGGCTTTTGCGTCAAGCTTTGCTTCGTCGACGGCGCCGTCAAAGCGGGTTTTGTCTTTCTTCTCTTCGGCGCGAAGGATATTGGCCGCCCGCTTATAGCCGGCGAGCAAATTGGTCCCGTCTTCGCTCTCGAGGAAGGTTGCCAGGGCTTCGACGCGTTTTACGATCAGGACAAGGTCATCTTCGCCGAGCGCAAAGACAGCATCAATCAAATCATGGCGTTGGCCCTGGTCGCGCAGGTATTGTTTCAGGCGATCAGCGAAAAACTCCGCAAGATCATCCACATTTGCCGTGCTTCCGTTCGCTTCGAAGTTCGCAGCTTTTGCAGTGGCCCGGATAGGAAGACGTGCTTCATTCTCCAAAACAATCCTAACAACCCCGAGCGCCGCGCGCCGAAGCGCAAACGGGTCCTTCGATCCCGTCGGTTTTTCATCAATTGCCCAAAACCCAACCAGCGTATCGAGCTTATCCGCGAGGGCGACAGCGACACTCACGGACTCGGACGGAACCGCATCTGATGGACCTTGCGGCTTATAATGATCGCGTACCGCATCCGAAACGCGCGCTTCTTCGCCCGCTTCGATCGCATAATAACGTCCCATCACACCTTGCAATTCCGGAAACTCATAGACCATTTCAGAGACCAGGTCGGCCTTGGCGAGCCGCGCCGCGCGTTCCGCTAGATCGGCATCCGCGCCAACTTTTGGTGCAAGCTCGCGCGCCAAAGCGGCGACGCGCTCAACCTTGTCGGCGACGCTTCCCAGCTCTTTCTTGAAGTCGATTTTGCCCAGTTTCGGCGCCATCGCTTCGAGGCCGGTCTTCTTGTCATTCTCCCAGAAGAAGCGGCCATCCTCGAGACGCGCGGACAACACTTTTCGGTTCCCGGCGGCAATCGCTGTGCCGCCATCGACAGCATCTATGTTTGCGACGACGACGAAATTCGGCGCCAAGGCGCCGGTCGCGGGATCACGAACCGCAAAGTACTTTTGGTGCGTCCGCATTGAGAGCTGAATAACTTCGGGCGGCAGTTCGAGGAAAGCAGGATCCATCTCGCCGAGGATCACGACCGGCCATTCTGCCAGGCCAACCACTTCTTCGAGCAAGCCTTTGTCTTCCACCAATTCCAAGCCATTTGCAGCGCAGACGGCTTTCGCGTCCGTCTCAATCTTGGTGCGCCGAGCGTCACGCGTCAGAAGCACATAGCCTTCGCCTTCAAGCTGGGCCGAATAGTCCGCCACACCTGACACGGTGAACGGTCCCCGGCCATGGACGCGGTGGCCCTCAGTCTCGCCGCCGCTAGCAATCCCATCGACCTCAAAAGGCACAACCTTGCCGTCGAATACGCAAACGATTCGCTGCAAGGGGCGCACCCAGCGCATCTCGCCGCGGCCTGTGCGCATCGATTTTGGCCAATGGAAATTGCGCATAATCTCTGGCACGAGCTCGGCGACGATATCCGGCGTCGCGCGGCCCGGAATGGTGCGCTTGGCGACGTAGAACTCACCCTTTTTCGGATCAGAGCGAACTTCGGCATCATCGATGGAAGAGAGCCCCGCACCGCGCAAGAAACCTTGGACGGCCTGCTCAGGCGCGCCAACTTTGGGACCTTTGCGTTCTTCAGTGACATCATCCGATCCCGCGGGCACATCCTGACATGACACGGTAAGCCGGCGCGGGCCTGACATCGCAACCGTATCCCCGATGCTAAGCCCAGCTTCTTTCAAGCCTTTGGTCAGCGCATCAGAGAGGTCGTGTTCAGCTTTCGCTTGCATACGCGCAGGAATTTCTTCGCAGAAGATTTCGAGAAAAAGTTCAGCCATTTCAGCCCAGAATGTAGTCGAATTTATAGATTATTGTGTGCGCCGTCGCAGAACGGGCCTTTAGCGGTGCGTTTGCAGGCACACAAGAAGACTTTACCAGTCTTCGGCGCTTCCCAACCTTGCGGCGTAAACTCGGTATCCTTGTGCGAGCCATCGCAAAAAGGCTGTGAGGCAGAGCGCCCACAGGTGCACCACCAATACATCTTGCCTTCTTCAACTTCGACAGCGACGGGTTCTGTCCCGCCAATCTCTGGATCAGCCATTATACATTCTCCATTTCAGTTACAGTTCGATCGGTCGCGGCGCCGTCTCCGGTGTTCACAACCGTTGAGGGTTCAATCAGCATGATTTCACACTCTTCATCTGCGCCAGGGCGATGCTCGATTCCGCGCGGAACGATGATAAACTCGCCAGCTTTGACGATTTCGGTGCGATCGCGAAACGCCATCCGCATCTCGCCTTTCATGACCACGAACATCTCGTCTTCATTTGCGTGCGAGTGCCAGTCGAAGTCGCCAACGATTTTCACCAAACGGACATCCATATCATTCACGCGTCCGGCTAGTCGGGGCTGCCAATGATCGGAAAACTGCCCAAACTTGTCGGCGAGATTGACCTTATTCATGGCAGTGGCTCCTCATGAAATTGGGCGCGAAGATTTGGGATGTCAGCATCGGTCATATCGAACATAACCCGGCGCGTATAACCGCCGCGATAGCGATCTCCGTCCTTGAACCGCCAATCGGCAATATCCGCGGTGAGAAACGGCACGTCTTTTCCGGCCGATGTCTTGCCGATAAAGCCTGCAAATTCCTGTCTTATATCCGAAAGCTCTTCATAGTCGCGCCCGTAAGCACTTGAGGGCATAATCACCGTGACGCGAAAATCGGAAAAGGCCGTATTCTCGCTCTCACGCGCATCGAAGAAGACCCGCAATGTCCCGCGCGCGTCGGTGACAGCATTCTGCATAGCCCGGTCTTCATAGACCGAGGGAGATCCGGGTGTTGGGCTACACGCCGCAAGTGCTAGGAACAGGAACGCGAACGCGCATCGCTTCATGCGTCCGCCCTTTCGGCTTCCTGCTCCGCCCATTGCTCTGCGGCCCCTCGCGCGAGATCTCGAACGCGACCGATAAAGGCCTGACGTTCCGTTGGCGAAATCGCGCCGCGCGCATCGATCAGGTTGAAGACATGGCTCGCCTTTAAGGCAAAATCATAGGCGGGCAGCGGTTTTCCGGCTGTCCGCAGCGTGTTCGACTGATTTTCGCAATCGCTGAACCAGCGCTGAAGCATCTCGACATCAGAGTGTTCGAAATTGAAGGCCGATTGCTGGCGCTCATTCTCGATAAAGACATCGCCATAGGACAGCGGTGTGTCGCTGTCTGGCGCGTTGAATGGCAGGTCATAGACATTGTCGACGCCGAACACGTACATGGCAAGACGTTCCAAGCCATAGGTCAACTCGCCAGAAACCGGAAACACGTCCAATCCCCCGACCTGTTGGAAATAGGTGTATTGGCTAACCTCCATGCCGTCGCACCAAACCTCCCAACCAAGCCCCCAGGCGCCGACGGTTGGGTTTTCCCAGTCATCCTCAACAAACCTGATATCATGCAAGGTCGGATCAATCCCGATCTCGTAAAGCGAGTTCAGATAGAGGTCTTGAAGGTTTTTTGGGTTCGGCTTCAGGATCACCTGAAACTGATAGTAGTGACCAAGCCGCATTGGGTTTTCGCCATATCGCGCATCTGCCGGACGCCGCGATGGCTGAACATAGGCCGCGCGCCAGTCTTTTGGCCCGAGCGCGCGTAGCACCGTGGCAGGGTGCAGCGTCCCGGCACCAACCTCCATGTCATAGGGCTGCAGAATGGCACAGCCTTGCTCCGCCCAGTAGTTTTGCAAGCGCAAGATCAAGGCCTGAAACGAGTTGGGTTTCTCTTTAGCGACGGGTGTAGTCATGGTTTTCTTCACAGATAAAATTCTTCAGCTCCGCCTACTCTGCTCTGCGGTCTGGAGCAAGCTTGACGCGCCCTTAATTCCAATCAATTCCGGTGCCGGATTGCTGCATCGCATAGGCCCAATCGGTGCGGTCACCGCCTTTTTCTTGGTATAGGTATCTCGGCTCTAGCAAGCGCAAGGGCCCCGATCGAAGGCCTTTTCGGGCGCGCACGAGCACACGTTTGGCGTCGCTGCCCGGATAGGGATGGATCGGCAAAACACTGATATCGCCGGTTTGTCGCTCTAGAACCGCGAGAATGCGGGCTAAGTCAGCCGCCCGGTGGATCATGACGAACGTGCCCTTGGGCCGAAGCGCAAAAAGCATCGCATTGATCCAGTCCTTTAGCGACACGCTCGCTAAATAGGCGCCTTCTTTTCCCGTTCCAGGCATCTGGATAGCTCCAGTTTCAAAGAATGGCGGGTTGGAGAACACCAGATCAAATACGTTTTGCCAGGCATCGGGCACCGCGCCCGCATCGCCGTCTATGATTTCAACGCGCGTCCCGTGATCGTTCTCTTTGGCACCGCGCCTCGCCAAGGCGGCCATGCCCTTGTCGCGTTCGAGGCCTGTGAACTGCACGTTTGGCAATCGGAACATGGCGGGGAAAAGCGCGCCGCCGGCGCCGCAGCCCATTTCCAGTGCACGTCCGCTCACGTCCGATGGCAATGCGGTTGCCAAGAGGATGCTATCCGTTCCGGCTCTGAACCCTTGTTTGGGTTGGATCACGCTGACCTTGCCGTCAAAGAAAGCATCGCGGGTGACCTCGCTCACGCATCCTTCTCCACTTCGCGCAGGATAAAGCGCGCCCGATCGGCGAGGTCTTCGCGCACAGTGATGCGGATCGGGATCATCGGACCACGTCCATCAATCATCGCGGTATGCTCATCCAGCACGAATGGTTCTATGCCTTCTTCAGACAGCAGGTGCCTGATATAAGACAGTTTCACCAAGTCGTTGGTTCGAAAGACTTCTTCCAATTTTCTCTCCGCGTGTCGCATGCGGTGGCATACCGCATCTGCGCTCATTCAAATTTGCGCTATCTGTATGGCTAAACCAGTAAAAGTGAAATAAGACCACCGTCGTGACAGCGCAAACCAACCCCTCCCAGGCCCCAGCTTACAGCGATATCGTTGAACGCATGCAATCCATGTTGTCTGACGATTTGCGTGCGACAGAGCAATTGCTTGTTGAGCGTGCCAAAAGTCCAGTTGATGTCATTCCGGATCTGTCTGGGTACATCGTGTCTGCAGGCGGCAAGCGTCTGCGCCCGATGATTACGTTGATCGCAGCGAAGGCTTGCGGCGGGACGAATGCTGGAACCCATGCATTGGCAACCGCGGTCGAGTTTATTCACACTGCCACATTGCTGCATGATGATGTTGTTGATGACAGCGATTTGCGGCGCGGCAAGAACGCGGCGAAGAATGTATGGGGCAGTAATGCCTCTATCCTGGTCGGCGATTTCCTGTTCGCGCGCGCCTTCACCTTGATGGTAGAGACCGGCAATCTGGAAATCTTGCGCATCTTATCAAACGCCTCATCTGTGATCGCAGAAGGCGAAGTGCACCAATTGGCGGCCGCAGGCCGAACGGATCTGCCAACGGAAGAATATCTCGCGATCATTGAAGCCAAGACCGCAGCCCTCTTTGAGGCCGCCGCAGAAGCTGGCGCCTTGTCCGCAGATGGGACTTCAGACCAACTCGCGGGCGCGCTCGCAGCCTATGGCAAAAACCTTGGCCTCGCGTTTCAGATCGTCGACGATGCGCTGGATTATGGCGGCACCACATCGGTCATCGGTAAAGCCGTGGGTGACGATTTTCGTGAAGGCAAATCGACGCTACCGGTCATTATCGCGCGGCGACGCGGCACAGCCGAAGATCAAGCCTTCTGGGACCGCGCGTTAAATATCGACACGCAATCCGAGGGTGATCTCGCGCACGCGATTTATTTGATCCGCTCTACAGGTGCAGCAGAAGCAACAGTCGTCGAAGCTCAAGCCTATACCGATCTTGCGAAAGCGGCGCTTCGCACGCTGCCGGAGAGTGAGTGGAAACGAGCGTTGACTGATTTAGCCGATTTCTGTGTCAGCCGCGTTCGCTAATTAATTCACACACTTTTACTTGCCTGAAACCTCAAGCGCTGAGACAAAGGCCCGATGTGGCGTTCGCTTTTTCTTTCTGTCTCATGCCTGACTGTTGCGGCGTGTGCGACCAGCAATCCGGCGGCAAATCAAGGCCTGCTGGAGCGCGCTGAGACCGCAACGCAACTGCGCAGTGAAATAGACACGCTGACAAATTACGCGGTCGCCAAATATGCCGGACTGACGGAAGACGCAGATACGGCGGCCCGCTATTACGCCCGCCTTTTACACACAGTAGACGACGATCCTTGGCTGGCTGAACAAGCGGTCTTTTCCGTTATGCGCGTGGGCGAGATTGACCGCGCCGTTGCGCTCTCCAAGCGATTGCCGCGCGAGACCATCTTAGACACCGAGATTCCGCGCCTTTTATTGGCCGTTGATGCTGTAAAGCGCGGTGAACAAGAAGAGGCTTTGTCCTATCTCACGACACCATGGAGCAATGACTACCACGCCATGCTGGCCCGTAGCCTCGCAGCCTGGTCCATCCTGGAAGACGATCCAGAAAGTGCCATCAGCTTGCAGCAGGCTGCCAGCAGCAATGAAGGTTTATACACACTGATGGGCCAAACGCTTGGTGCGTTGATGAAAGCGAATATCGACGATCTGGACGGCGCCCGCCACGACCTTGGTGTTTTGTGGGACGTGAATGCTCGTTTGGCGCTTGCGGTCGAAACAGAAGCGCGCCTTATGGCTCTGAACGGCGAAACCGAGCTTGCCCAAAAGCGCTTGAAAACGTTCCGCAATGAGGTTGGGCGCCATCCCGCTTTGATGCGGTTGAGCGCGGATATCGAAGCCGGCACAGTCGCGCCGCTCCAGCGCCTCACCGCGGCAGAGGGCATAGCGCTTTCTTTCTATCTAACGACGGCACCGCAAGCCAATCAAGGCTATGGCGACGCACCAGCGGTGTATTTCGCGATGGCGGTTTATCTCGACCCCAATCTCGACTCAGCAAAAGCGCTTTGGGCCGACACGTTGGATCAAGCTGGACGACGTGATGATGCCATCGCAATTCTGGAGTCAATTCCAGAGGAGTCTGTCCATCATACCAGCGCGCAAGGGCAATTGGCCTGGGCTTTGCGCCGCGAAGAGCGAAATACAGAAGCCCTGGAAATCGCTCGTGAAACACTCGCGCGGACGAACAATCGCAATATCCGGGTCCAGCTCGCTGATTTGCTGCAGTCTTTGGATCGTGATGGTGAAGCCGAAGAGACTTTCACAAACGTGATCGAAGCGGACGAAGCGGTCGGAGAATATGATTGGCGGATCTATTTCGCCCGCGGCGGCGCGCGCGAACGTCTCGGCGAGTGGCCGCCTGCACAAAACGACTTAGAAACCGCGATGTCGCTCAACCCGAATGATCCGACGATCATGAACTATCTCGGGTATAGCTGGATCGATCGCGGGATTAATCTGGATGAAGGCCTCAGCCTGATTGAGCAGGCGCTACGCCTCTCTCCGGATAGCGGCGCGATTACGGATAGCCTTGGCTGGGCCCACTATAAGATGGGTAATTATGAGCGCGCGGTGTTCTATTTGGAACGCGCTGCCGCGTTGGCGCCAGATATTGCCGAAATTCTAGACCATTTGGGCGACGCGTATTGGCAGGTTGGTCGCTTCAAAGAAGCCGGTTTCCAATGGGAGCGCGCCCTTAAATACACCACGGATGAGCGCGAAATCGACCTGCTACGAAAGAAGCTCGATGGCGGTATCGCCCTTTTGCAGGCCGCGACGAGCGGAAACCCAACGACCTATCCATGACGCGGCTTACTGAATTTGCTCCCGCAAAAATCAACCTCTCGCTCCATGTCGGTCCGCCGAAAGAGAATGGCCGACACAATCTGGTGTCGCTTGTCACCTTCTCGGATCGCGAGACTGCCGATCTCGTCACCGCAGAACCTGCCAGCCATTTTAGCGTCGCCGTGGACGGCCCCTTTGCCCGTAATTCTGGCCCAGCCAAAGATAATCTGATCCTGAAAGCCGCCCGCGCGATGAATGACGCGCTTGATGGCAATGCGCCGCCGCTTGCCTTCCGACTGCAAAAGAACCTGCCCTGTGCCGCTGGAATTGGCGGCGGGTCTTCTGATGCAGGCGCCGCTTTGCGCCTCATCGCCAGGGCTCATGGCGGAGACAATGTCAGATCTCTGGCTGAAACGATTGCCCCCTTGCTCGGCGGCGACGTGCTGGCCTGTTTGATGAACTTGCCTGGCTTCATGTCGGGCGAAGGCGAGACATATGAACCTGTCCTAAGCGTGCCAGCTTTACCGGCCGTCTTGGTCAATCCAGGTACAGCGTGCCCAACCGGCGCCGTGTTTCAGGCCTATGATGAAGGCGCGCCAGACCAGGTTCCTGAACACCCGCCGCTGCCCGACAACCGAACTGCGGTGCGCGCATTTCAAGCCTGGCTTAGCGACAATACGATCAATAGCTTGCAGTCTTCGGCGATGAGCATGCACCCCGAGATCACCAAAACCTTGGCCGCGCTGCAAGCTTTGCCGAGCGTGCGGACCGTTCGCATGAGCGGCTCTGGCGCGACATGTTTTGCGTTGTTCGAAAGCTTCGACGCCGCCCAAATGGGTGCGGCGATGTTGGCTGATCAAAACCCCGACTGGTGGGTTAGATCGACTTTGTTGGGCGGCGGGTAACACAACAGATGAGCTATGGCATTCCTATCTTGGTCGGCTTTTTTGGCTTGGCATTATCATACTTTTTCTGCGCGCTTTTGAAGAAAACCAAGGTGCTGGATGCCCCCGATGGTGCGCGAAAACAGCAAGTCGCTCCCGTCGGTCGCCTGGGCGGAGTGGGGATTGCGCTGGGCGCTCTGCTGGCGGGCTTTCTACTTTCTGCATGGCAGGCGCTAAACGGTACATCTGAGAGCTTCGCCGACGTAAGCGCGTGGGTTACGCGCAACTGGCAGGTCTGCGCTTTCACGGCAGCAGCATTTTTGATCGGATTGCTCGATGATTTCGGCAAAGCGAAGACGGTCCCCAAACTGTTGGGCCTCTTCATCGCAGCCATCATCGTAACCGTGCTCGGTCTTTACGTCTCTTCGTTTTCGACACCCTGGGGCACGGTGGAGTTCGCGCCCGCATTGATGGCTGGGAGCGCGCTCTGGCTGCTGGTGTTCTCGAATGCAGCGAACTTTATGGATGGGTCTAACGGCCTGTCCGTTGGCTGTTTGGCGATCATGTTATTGGGCTTGGCCGCAATTGGAATTGAAGCGGAAACCTTCACATTAAACGTCTGGTGGCTCGCTTTGTTTGGCGCGATCTTAGGTTTCCTCGCGCACAATCTGCGAGGGCGGCTTTATGTCGGAGATGCGGGCGCGCTCGGTCTCGGCGCGTTGTTCGCCAGCCAGGCATTGGCATCTGGTCTTGAAGTTTGGACCATTGCGACGCTGTCGCTCCCCTTCCTAATCGACGTTCTGATGACCCTGGTCTGGCGGGCAAAACGCGGACGTAATTGGCTCGAAGCTCACCTGGACCATGCCTATCAAAGATTGATCGCGAGCGGATGGAGCCACTTGGAAGCCGCGGTCCTTTATTGGGGGCTGTCTGCAACAGCAGCGGTCATGGCAGCCATTGCGGCAAAAGCCGGTGGTGCCGCGCCGTTCAGCGTGTTCTGGACGCTCCTAATCGCTGGCTGCGTGATCTGGATCAGGCACAGGCGGACCGCCATACTCAGCGATCTCAGCGGATAAGCCATCAGGCCCAAACGTCGTGGCTTTTAGGTTCGGTCGGCAACTCCAAGCCACGGGCAACAAAAGAATGACCAAAGCCGCGCCGGCAATCGTTGCTTGGACCTGCCCTTTACCGGTCATGCCTGTCAGGCCCAACATGATGAAAAATATCCCGGCAAGGGTTCCCAAGATGCCCAGTCCGAAGAGCGCCATACGCCATGGGGCGGAATAACCATACTCGATCTGTATGTCCGGATTCACGCTGCGAAACACGTCCATGATGGCCGCGATGAGGCCGAAAAAACCGTCTCTCGCACCGCCATGGTCAGTGTATTCAATCTTCATCGTTTCGTCGGCAGAATGCAGGTGGAGCCAGGCGCTCCGTGTACCGCGATAGGTGACCGTGTTCCAGCTGGCGCGGGTCACTTTGGCAAGATCCAACGCCGCGGTCCCGCCGCGGCGCATCAGGTGATTATCCTTGATCGCCCAAGCCTGCTCTTTGCGGACAGGCGCGGGTTTAAAAGTGAACTCTTGCATCTGCCCCTCCTCTGCTCACCGCCAATTTGATTGGCGGTCTCGAACGTCCTGTATCACACGCGTCGCCCGAGATCCCCAAACGAGTTGGGGATGATCGGCGCGAACAGCGCCTGATCACATATTTGGATAAGCTGGGCCGCCGCCACCTTCCGGCGTGACCCAATTGATGTTCTGGTTCGGATCTTTGATATCGCAAGTCTTGCAGTGAATGCAGTTCTGCGAATTGATCTGGAAGCGTGGCGGTTGGCCCTCTTCTTCAACCCACTCATACACACCTGCCGGGCAGTAACGCGCCGACGGGCCGTTGAAGATGTCAAACTCTGAGGACTTTTGCAGTCCGAGGTCGCCAACCTTCAAATGCTTCGGTTGATCTTCAGCGTGATAGGTATTCGTGAACGAGACATTGGTCAGCTTGTCAAAGCTCAAAACGCCATCGGCTTTCGGATATTCGATCGGCTTGAACTTGCTCGCAGGCTTCAAATACTCATGGTCGGCTTTGCCGTGCTTGAGCTGAGGAATGTATCCAAAGCCGAGCATGTACCGCATCCACATGTCTGGCATGCCCAGCACAGCGCCCGGCATCGTGCCGAAGCGCGACATGAGAGGCTTCACGTTGCGCACGCGCGCCAGATCGGTCCAGACCCAGGAATTGCGCACTGCGTCCTGATAGCCTTCAAGCTCGTCAGAAGCCCGGCCCGCGCGAATGGCGCCAACCGCTTCTTCTGCGGCCAGCATGCCGGTTTTCATCGCATTGTGGGTACCCTTGATGCGCGGCAGGTTCACGAACCCAGCCGAGCAACCGATCAGGGCACCGCCCGGGAAGGCGAGCTTTGGAATCGACTGAATGCCGCCAGACGTAATCGCGCGTGCGCCATACGCCTCGCGCTTTCCGCCTTTCAGGAATTTCGAGATGTCGTCATGGTGCTTGTAGCGCTGGAACTCGTCATAAGGCGAGAGATGCGGGTTCTTATAGTTCAGGTGAACCACATAGCCGACAGAGACATAGTTCTCGCCGCCTTCTGAGAAATGGTAGAGGAAGCCGCCGCCATTGCCGTCTTTGTCTTTCACCGGCCAGCCAAACGTGTGCTGGACATAGCCTGAATCAAACTCAGGGTGATCGGCTGGAACTTTCCAGACTTCTTTCAGGCCAATGCCGTACTTTTGCGGATCGCAATCGGCTTCCAGATTGTATTTTGCTTTAACTTCTTTGGTCAGTGAGCCGCGCGCGCCCTCGGCGAACATCACATATTTGCCGAGCAATTCCATGCCAGGCTCATAATCAGGTTTGTGGCTGCCATCTTCAGCGATACCCATGACGCCAGCGACAACGCCGCGCACTTCGCCATTGTCACCATAGACGACTTCAGATGCGGCAAACCCTGGGAAGACTTGTACTTCCAGCTCTTCCGCGCGCTCGCCGAGCCAGCGACATACATTTGCGAGCGAACCGATATAGCAGCCATGATTGTGCATGAAGGGCGGGAAAGCAAAGGTCGGCATCGGCATCGAACCGTTTGGCCCGAGCAGCTTGTACTTATCGGCTTTCACTTCGGTCTTAATCGGCGAATCATCGCGCGTGCGCCAATCCGGGATCAGCTCATCCATGGCTTTCGGGTCGAGAACCAGGCCAGACAGAATGTGTGCGCCCACTTCGCCGCCCTTTTCGAGGACAACGACTTCAAGCTCTTCACCAGCCTCATTGGCCAGCTGTTTCGCACGGATAGCGGCGGCGAGACCGGCTGGGCCGCCGCCAACAATCACCAGGTCAAATTCCATGGACTCGCGTTCGCTCATCAATTCTCTCCTCGAAGCTGGCCGCCGGGCTTGCGCGCCATCTAGGTATATTCCAATATCTGACCACCTCTTTAGCCAAAGTTTACAAGGTCTCAATGCCCCAAAATGCCTCTGCCGCAGCGTTAAAGGCGCTCACCGCTTGGTGGGAGGATATGGGCGTGGAGGTCGATCAGGCTGAAATAGCAGCTGCGATGCGGGCTAAAACGTCGGTAGACCCGGGCCCAACCCAAGATCTCGCGCCCCAAAGTCCGGCAGCATCTTCGGTGCCTTCGGATCAAGTTCAGGGCGGCCGAAAATCACGCAAATCCAAAAACAAATCCCTCCAAGACTGGGTGGCCGAGGCCGAATCGCTCGCAGCCGGTGCCGATTCGCTCGAAGCGCTAAAAGCCGCTATCGAGAGCTTTGAAGGCTGCCCACTGAAACAGCTTTGCGAAAAGACCGTCATCTATGATGGCACACTCGGCGCGCCCGTCATGGTGCTCGGCGAAGGTCCAGGCGGTCAGGAAGATCGACAAGGCCTGCCCTTTGTTGGCAAAGCGGGACAGCTGCTCGACAAGATGCTCGCCGCGATCCAGCTCGACCGGAAGAGCAATACACTCATCTCGAACGTCAATTATTGGCGTCCACCCGGCAATCGCAATCCAGACGCCGACGAGTTGGCCGTCTGCCGCCCCTTCGTGAACCGAATGGTCGATCTTGCCCAACCCAAGATCATCATTGCCACTGGCGGCGTTGCAGCCAAGTCTCTGCTCGACACAAAGACCGGCATTATGCGCCTTCGCGGCTCGGAGCGCCCGTTTGAAACACCTGGCGGAACAACGGTCCCGCTCATCCCGATGTTTCATCCGGCTTACCTCTTGCGCCGCTCGCAGGATAAAAGTCGCGCTTGGCGCGATCTGCTTCTGGTTCAGGCGCGCCTGAAAGAGATGGGCGTTTCCCTATAAATGCCCGCCCCGCTTTCGATCATCGTTCCGGCCTTTAACTCCGAAGCCGTTCTCCCGCTCTGCTTGGCGGCGCTCATGCCCGGCCTCGAAGCCGGTCTGATAAGAGAGGTCATCGTCGTCGATGGCGGCAGCGAAGATCAAACCAGGCGCCTCGCAGATGGATCTGGTGCAACGGTGATCTCTGCCCCCGAAACCGGACGCGCCGCTCAATTGCGCCATGGCTTTGCGCAAGCCCGCGGCGACTGGGTTTTATTCCTACACGCCGATACTGCGCTGTCTCGCGATTGGTCTGAACGCGCCAAAACCCATATCGCAGAGCGCAGGGATAAAGCGGCAGCCTTCACATTGGCCTATCGCTCTGACCACCCTATGGCAAAAGTCGTTGCACGCCGGGCCAATTGGCGGTCGCGATCACTAGGACTGCCTTATGGCGACCAAGGTCTCCTGATCTCCCGCAAACTCTATCAAGAAATCGGCGGATATGCCGACACGCCGTTCATGGAAGATGTCCAGATCATCCGCGCGATCGGGAAAAAGCGGCTCTCCATCCTCTCGGCCGAGGCGCGCACAGATGCCTCAAAGTATGACCGGGATGGTTGGCGCAAACGCAGCTGGCGTAACGCCTTTCTGATCACGCGATATTTGCTTGGCGCAAAGCCCGAAAAATTGGCAAAAGCCTATTCCTAAACACAACGACCAAAGGTGTATCATGTCTGTCGATGCAAACTGGGACGAAGAATTAGAAGCTGGCTATATCTATCTGCCAGATCACCCCGGCGCTGGAACGCCGGGTTGCGTTGCGCGCTCAATTGATGTTTTCGCTCTCGATGAAAGTCTTCGCGGCATGCAGGTCATCCTTGATGTCGATGAACAGAACAGAATTATTGGGATCGAAGTGGTGAAATGAAACGTCCGCAAATACTCATCTATGCAAAGCCGCCGCGCGTCGGTCTCTCGAAAACCCGCCTCGCTAAAGGCCTTGGCTCTAGCGTAACCGCGCGGCGGATCGCGACCGCGATGCAAGCAAAGACGATGCGGGCTGCCCTGAACGGGGCGTGGGATACCGTACTCTACGCGACGCCAGATAAAGAGTTGAGCAATTCGGTCGGGGGGATTTGGCCGGCCCATTTGGAACGGCGAAGCCAGGGCGGCGGCGACTTGGGCGACCGTTTGACAAAAGGCCTCCAAGAAGCGCCAGCTGGACCCGTCCTGTTTATTGGAAGCGATGCGCCTGACATCTCCACCGCACTTTTGCGTAAAGCCGTGCGCGAGCTGAGCCGTCACGACGCCGTCTTTGGCCCTGCGCAAGATGGTGGATTTTGGCTATTCGGGATAAATAAGACCAACCGCACCAAAAGCCCGTTCCACAATGTTCGCTGGTCAGGGCCTCATGCGATGGAAGATGTTTGGGCCAATTTGCCGGAGCGCGCGTCGATCGGAATCTTACCGAAATTGATAGATGTCGACGAAGCGAAAGATTGGGAAATTTGGCACGGCCGACACGAAGCTGAGGTCGAGGCTCATATTGAAGCGCACACGGAAACCCCATCACCGAGCGCTGAGGTTTACAAGAAGCCAGGTTTCTTCGCGCGTCTGTTCGGGCGCAAATAGGAAAATCCTATCTGGCACACCAATCAGGCTTCTTGCTCAAAGCGCGACGACCTCGATGGGGCCAATCGCCGAGATGGCCGGCAGCCTTGCCCGCTTCTCCGATATCCTGACCGTCAACGGAAAGGGTAATCACCTCGCGATCGTAGCGGTCGGCGCCTGATTTACTGGTGATGATCAGTTCTGCGTCGCGGGTGAGCTCAACGATAAAAGCTTTAGCCTCAAAGCCGAGCTCGCGTTCCGCTTCACACTTTGCGCCGCCACGCGCGCCGACGCCGCCTGTCTCTGGCGCATCGACATTGGCGAGACGAAATTTCATGCCGTCAATCCGGCCGCTATCGCCATCAGACCAATAGATGGACGATGCCGGAGTCGCCGTGACTTGGGCAACCTCGCCTCCCCCGCAGGCCGCGAGCGGAATGATCAAAAGTAGTAACGCAGATTTCACACGCTTCGATTGAAGCGATTCGGATTATTCGGGGATTAGTTTGCTGCTAAGGCATGTATGCCGCATGCAAAATGTCTAACCACCCCTGCGCTGCCCCGACAAAGCTTTCAGCGCAGCAATCGCTTTCGACTGCCGTTTTTTGGGAATGTTTGACCAGAGGCTGAGCATCTCGGTTGTCAGGTCGCTGGGATGATGGTCGAGCAGAAACCCAGGCGTTGTTTGCAAGACCGGCGCGAGGCGGCGTAACCAACTTTCAGAGAGACTGCGTTGTCCGTTCTCAAGCAATGATATGACGGCCGCCGTGGTACCGACTTCTTGGGCCAATCCATCTTGGGTCAGTTCGCGCAGCTCTCGCCAAGCGCGCAAATGGTTGTTTGAATCTTCTTTAGTCATCGGCTTTCACCGTAGATCTTTCTTTGGCAACTGCAGTCGTGAGGTCCACCACATTTGTGAGATCGGGTTGTGGGTTCATAACATCATCAATCGCTTTTCCGAGTTGCGCATAACTTTCCAGAGCAACATCCAAAGGCTGCACGAAGGTTTGTCCCAACTCTATCTCACCCGTATTTTTATTGATGCGCCGTCTTTGTCCAATCACAGTTTCGCCAGGTCCAGCGCTAAACTCGACATGAATTTCCAACCAAACCTCACCATCGGCATCATCATGCTTCCGCCGTGTCCTAGGTTGCGGCAAGTACGCGAGCTTAGATGCCGCTGCGTCCCGGGCTTTGAAAAGCGCAAAACCTGCCTCCGCGCACGCATAAAAGATGTGCTTAGGCCATTGTGATGATTGTAGGGGATCGGAGGGGTCAAAGACAACGATATCGTCTTCCAGTTTGGTTCGTTCATAGAGGTTTAAACCGACCGTGAATGAGTGGAAAAATACGGCTCGTGCGTTGCTGATCGTCAAATTCGGCCTGTCCGATGACTCGTACACGATCGTATCACCTTCCAAATGCAAACGCGGAAGAGACTTAACTCGGTGGCCGATTTTGAAATCAAGGTTTGTTGCCCCGATCACGACCTGCGGCAGAGATTCGATGTGTACTCTCATGGCCCCCTCACAACGCTTTTAGTACATTGGTTTGCCATATTAGCACGGAGCCGGCCGGGATCAAAACGCCGGAGGAATGCGCCGGCGTGGCAAACGCCTATATCTTATTCTTCAGCGTCCGGAAATTCCGGTGGGCTTGGCATACGCGCCATGGTGGTTGCCATCAGATGCATCCAGATCTTGGCGTTCAGTTCCTTTGCGGCATCGTCATCCCGCGCTTCGAGGAACATTTGCAAGGCGATCAGATCTCCGGCCAGCGCGTTACGTTCCTCGGTTAAGTCGGAGATTTTTAGGCTCGGACTTTCCGGAACCACCACCTCGTTGCCTGCCAGCGCCAATAGACCGCGCATTCCAGCAATCTCATTCACCAATCGATCGGCGGCGCCATCCCAAGCTTCGCCAGCCATGACAGCCATCACCCCGCTGAGCGCGGCCTGACCTCCCGAATAGTCCCCTTCGAGTTTCGGTGCGACTTCGCCAACAAGTGTGTGACCGAGACGGCCAAGGATCATGCCAATATCGCTCATACCCCAGCTCCATATTTCGGTCCGAGCCGCATCGCGAGCATCAACTCATGCGCAGCATGCGTGAACCAGCCGGACCATGCCAGGATCGGATCATCATTGTCGCCTTGCGCAAAGGCTTTCTCAGACGTCACCCAAATCCCAAGCGCTTTGACATGGCTAAACAAAGACCACCACTCAAACGCGGCTGGATCAAAGCTACAACCCGAGGCCTGTTGCCAAACCCCAATGGCTTCCGGCCAAGGCAAGAACCCGGCGGCGCGCTCTTGGTCATTGCCGCACCAGAGCAAGTCTGTCGCCCAGGCAAGATCTTCATAAGGGTCGCCAATGTGAGCCATTTCCCAATCGAGAATGGCCGTCATCTTCCCATTCTCCTGCAAATAGTTGCCGGTGCGATAATCTCCATGGACGATTGACAGGCGCTGCGCCGGTGGCGGCGGGCTGCGCTCAAGATGGCGAATTGCGGCTTCTGCAATAGGTTGAGGCGTCTGTGCATTTGAGCGGATTTCATTCGCCCAATAATCAAGCTCCCTGCGCCAACAATGATCGACAGTTGGCGACTCGATCTCAGACGCCAAAGCAGAACCTTCAACGGACAGCGCGGCAATCGATCCTAAGTGGCGAAAGAATTGCTCACCGACCGCATGGCGGTGGGGTTCAACATCTTCGAGCTTAAACGGATTCAGGGGCTCACCGCCTTCGATACGCCCCATCACGAAGAATGGCGCGCCGAGCGGGCCAGTTTCAGTCTCTAAAAACAGCGCTTCGGGCACGGGTAAATCGAGCTGCCCATACGCGCTTTTAATTGCCGCGAATTCAACTCTACGCTCCGTATCGATAAGGCTGTCGGGTGGATCCCGGCGTAAGATCAGGCCTTTGATCTTGGGACCGGTTGCATCTTCATACGCAAGATCAATCGAATAGGTTTGCCGGCTGGCGCCGCCATGAATACGATTGATGCTCTCGACGCGCGCATTTTTTGCGCCGGGCAAACGGGCTTCAGCATAGGCGGCAAATTTCGTCGCGAGATCGGCCTCAAGCATCTAGAACATCCTTCCAACCGCTTGGCGCATGCGGTCCAAGCGCCAATTGTTCCAGTATACCGATGCCTTCGCTGCTTTCGCCGTTCGGGCCAATATGCGTAGCTTTGACGATGGCTTGGATGTGCAGATTATCCGGCTGTTGCCAAGGCAAATTGTCTGGCGTCAGATCTTCGCGGGTCACTGAGAGATCCCCGCGATAGGTGCCATGCCCCATGCTCGGATGGCCATAGCCTATGCCCTTCATCATGAAGGTCGAGAGCGGTTCATAATGGACCTGGTGGGCGCGCCCTTCACCATCTTCAACCTGCAATGTCGCGCTGGCGGCGCGGCGCGTTCCATCTCGCCATTCCACATCCATCTTTGGGCGATTGAGATGCTGAAGGCCGGCATTATCCGCACCGTCCATCGCGAGCACTGAGCGCGTGTTCCAAGCCCCGCCCGCCCCATCTTCATTGACGTGAAAATACAGCGACAGGTTCGGGAAATTGATCGGCGCCCAGAGCCAGTAGAATTGCGGTAACTGCATCGGCAGCACGGGTTGCTCATCGCGTTGCCCGATCGGCCGGACGCCCCAGCTGCGATCACGGGTACCCATGAAGTCTTTCACCTCAATCGCTTCGCCATCAGCGCTGAGCGTGCCCTGCCAATGGCCGTTCTGGGTCATCCGCGTGCAGTCAATCAGCATGCGCGGCCCTTGGCGATAGGTGAAGCGGGGTTCTTCAATCGGGAAGTGGCGGCCAGAAAACTCGACATCGAGCGAGATGCCTTCAGTTTCCTCGAGCTTCAATCGGATACGCTTCAACGGCTCCAAGACCTCAACGCTGAGCGGGCCAACCTTTGTATCCATCCGCTCCATGCCGAGCAGGCGGGAGACGTGGATGGATTTCTGCACGCCATCTTTCAGGATCGACACCGCGCCATCCATCACGTTGAGATGCGGATAGACCCCAAACGCCGCTGCAAAGAATACCGATCCGTCCGCCGAATATCCGTTGAAGAAAAACCGGTCGTAGAAATTTCTGTCAGACCCGGAAAACGCAACGGGCTCCGGTGTCTGGTGGATGGGGTATTCGTCACCTTTGGTGAGCATGGTTTGAGCCTCCCGTGGCGTGATCTCTTTTCGGATCCGTGTCTCTGTATAGGTTGGCCTTCAAGCCAAGGGTGCGTCAATGCCTATCGGAGGGAAAACATGGGTTCGAAAGTTTCGGTCGCAGAGGTCAACGCCTTTTACGATTCAGTTTTTCAAGGCAGCGGTGAACAAGAGCGCGTCCTCGAACTTCGCGAGAATTACGCTCGGGTTCGCCAACCCGTAGACAAAGGCAATATCCGGCCAGGTGGCTATATCAATGGGCCGACCCAAATGGCGATCGCAGATAGCGCCGCCTATATCGCTGTGTTCACCCGGATCGGGATCACACCGATGGCGCTGACCAGCAATCTCAATATCAATTTCATGCGGCCTTGCATTGGCGACGCAGTCGTCGCCGAGGCGCAGGTTCTGAAGCTCGGCAAAACGCTCGCGGTGATCAGCGTCGATATCCGCGCCGAAGGCAGCGACAAGCTCTCGAGCCACGCGGTGGTGAATTATTCAATTCCACTGGAGCCTTCGACATGATTGCCGTTTTGGGCGCGGTCGCAGGTTTCATCGCCGTCGCACTCGGTGCATTCGGCGCGCACGCTCTCTCAGATGGGTTCAGCGACAAAGCCACCGGCTGGTGGGAAACGGCGACGCTCTATCTGCTGGTCCATGCCGCGCTCGCGACAGCCCTATCGGCGGCAAACAGCACAAAATTCGGCCTTGCTTCGGTGGTCCTGCTCGCGGGCGCTGCGCTATTTGCGGCGACGCTCTATGCGATGGCGCTCGGGGCGCCGCGCTGGTTTGGGGCGATCACCCCAATTGGGGGATTGGGCATGCTGGCCGGCTGGGCGCTGATCGCCTGGGCCGCCCTAAAAGCCTGACCTCGCGAAACCCTTTTCTTACACCAGACGCGCGCGTATCACGGCGTCAGCACACTATTTTATAGGGAGGCTCACATGAGCTTGTTCGACCTTACTGGAAAATCTGCCATCATCACTGGTTCCTCGCGCGGCATCGGCAAGGCCATCGCTGAGCAGTTCGCAGCGGCTGGCGCGCATGTCACAATTAGCTCGCGCAAGCCTGGTCCTTGCCAGGAAGTTGCTGCGGCACTGAACGAGAAGCATGGCGACGGCACCGCGATCGCGATCCCTGCGAACATCTCGTCGAAAGAAGAATTGCAGCGCATGGTCGACGCGACAAATGAGGCGTTCGGCAAAGTCGACATCGTTGTGTGTAACGCTGCCTCCAACCCTTATTACGGACCGATGGAAGGCATCTCCGATGACCAGTTTGAGAAGATCCTCTCCAACAATATCATCTCCAATCACTGGCTCGTTCAGATGTGTGTGCCGCAAATGCGTGAACGCAAAGAAGGATCTGTGATCATTGTCAGCTCAATTGGCGGCCTGCGGGCCTCACCTGTGATCGGCGCTTACAACATCTCTAAAGCCGCGGACTTCCAGCTCGTTCGTAATCTTTCGGCTGAGTATGGCCCAGATAATGTTCGCGTAAACGCAATCGCGCCTGGCCTGATTAAAACCGATTTCGCCCGCGCCCTGTGGGAAAACCCAGACACGCTGAAGCGCGCAACTGCAACCACGCCACTTCGCCGCATTGGTGAGCCGGTAGAGATTGCTGGCGCCGCAGTGTACCTCGCCTCGGACGCTGGCAGCTTCATGACGGGTCAGATGATGGTGGTCGATGGCGGCCAGACGGTGGTTTAAGCCCCGATGACAAGAACGGAACTTTCTGCCGAACAGCAGGGCTTTTTCGACCAGCTGCGCAGCGGTGTCTGGGATAAACCTGCGGGCATCGAAAATCTAGGCATTCGGCCTGAAGAATGGTTGAAAGAAGTTCGCTATGGCCACGTCCATTATGAATGGCCGAATAGCGGCGATCGAGACATTTCCGAAGGCCGGGTCTTTGGTGGATGGGTCGCGGGGTTTAGTGACCATATCGTCTCCATGTGTATGGCCTCAGCGCTGGAGGACGGCGAATGGTTCACCACGACGGAACTGCAAACCCGTATTTTCCGTCCGGTCCCGCACGGCCTGATCACGATTGAGGGACGGCTGGTCTCTCGCGGGCGTACGACTGGTTTTGTCGAAGCCGATTGGCGCGACGAAAAAGGCCGTCATCTCGTCCGCGTCAGCGCTGCAAAAGCGATCCGCACAAGAGTGGAATTGGGAATGACTTAACCGCGGTCAGCGTCAGGCCGCTTTCGCGATCTGACGCAGGCTCATTTCCGATTGCAACGCAGAAAGCGGCTCATCCAGTCGCTCTTCCCACTTTCCAAAATTGATATTGGTTGAGTTGCGGCCATAATACCAACCATCCACGAATGCATCCATCGATGGAACAACGCCCTTTGGCGCGACCAGTGCGGTATGGCCCATGGTCACCGCCAGACGGATCGCATGGTAGGGACTGCGCATCTGAGACAGATAATAGGAGGCCAATGCCAGCTCTCCGGGTATCGTCGCGCCGTAGCCCGTCAAAACGTGCATAAAGTCATGAAGCTGCGTGCCGCGGATCGACATATAGGCCATTTCTTCCGGCATCCGCGCCAGTTTGCCAGATGCCATTAGCTGCTTTTGGAAAACCCGGTAATCCCGGCCAAAATTCTCCATTAGATTATTCTCAACGACGAAGTCGCGATACGCTGCGCCGAGCGAGCCGGGGGCGCATCCATCCAAGTCTTCGACGATCATCGGGTCGGCGATGTAGCGTTCTTTCAAGAATGCGTCAGCGCCTGGAATGGCGTGCAGCTCTTCCATATAGGCGTCTATCGCTTCCGTGGTCGCGACTTCCCACCAATCATTGATCAGAAAATAGACGCCATAGTCGAGCGGGCGATCGACAGCGATCATGAATTTTTCGGCAAAATCGCGATCTACGATTGGCGGCTTTCCGGTGATAGGTCCAGGCACGTATTCCTCCTTGGTTTCACCTGCAATAGCATATGCAACCGATTTTGTGAACGCGTTCATTTAAAAGCCTCCCGTTGCTGCCACACTGGACAAAGGCGCGCCAAGGCCCTTCTCTGGTTTCAAAGTATAAGAGGGAGACTGGACATGCCGCTAAAATACCTACCCGCCGATACGAAAGCTGAGGCGCTCGCAGACGCGCTCAAAGCAGACGGCGCGTGCATTCTAGAAGGCGCTCTTTCCGCTGACGGCTTGGCGCAAATGAAGTCGGAATGCATGCCCTATATCGACGCGACGGATGACGGCCGCGACGACTTTGTAGGCCGCAAGACAACGCGTACGGGCGCCCTCGTCGCGCGCTCTGCGGCGTGCCGCGATGCGGTCATGCACCCGAATATCGTTGCCGGCGCAAAGACCTTTCTGAAACCGTATTGCGAGACCATTCAACTGCACCTCACGCAGTTTATTCGCATCAAGCCAGGCCAAGGCGTTCAACCGCTGCACCGTGACAGGCTCGCCTGGGGCGGGTATTTGATGCCAACGCTGGAGCCACAATTCAATACCATCTGGGCGATCACAGATTTCACCAAAGAGAATGGCGCAACAAACGTCATCCCCGGCTCAAACACCTGGGACGCAGAGCGCAAGCCGAGCCGGGATGAGGTTGATTATGCGGAAATGGAGGCTGGGTCAGTACTGATCTATTCTGGCTCCGTGGTGCATAGCGGCGGCGCCAATGTTTCCGCTGCTGATCGTATAGGACTGAATATCACATACGCGCTTGGCTGGCTGCGACAGGAAGAAAACCAATACCTGTCCTGTCCACCGGAAGTGGCTAAAGACTTCGACCCAGAACTTCAGGCAATGCTGGGCTATGCCATGGGGTCTTATGCCCTTGGTTATTTTACGCCGCCTGTTGCCCCAGGCGAAGGCCCCGAAGTCGTTCCCCCGGAGTTTCTGTTCAATGGCAAAGTCGCTTCGTGGGGCGATGAAATGTACGAGAAAGTCTCCGCGCAAGCGAAGAAAGGCGCGGTCTGACCGTCAGACCTGCCAAAGTCCATATTCGATACCATCGACGATATAGATCGCGATAATGCCGTGGCCTTCGATCTCCATACGAGGAATCGCGATCTCTGCGCCGAGCTCGCTTAGGGCCGCGACTTGATCATCGAGGGTTTCAGTCAAAAAGTAGGGACGCGCGACGGTTCGTTCTGCATCATGCATAGGCGCGCGAATGCCGATCATTCCGCCACCTGGCGCCGCAGCCGTACGTGCGCCGCCCAGGACATCCACGGGGTCGCCAAAGCTAAGTCCTTGGGTCGCTTTAAACAGAGCGATCTCGCGGTCAACGTCCGCCGATACAATCTCCAAATAGTGGATATTCATCGCCTCAGGCCCTTTCGTCTATCTATCTGACACCGCGACTTTTAGCACTTTTGGTGCCCGGCGTCAGCATCAACGCTTGAGCAGGACTGGAAGGGTTTTAGTCGTCCTCGGACGCTGGCCGCTTCAGGCTCATGCCTTCACGGACATATTCGACTTGATGTGGATACGGGATTTCGATCCCCTCTTTATCGAAGACTTGCTTCACGCTCTTAGTGATATCAGCGCGCACTTGCACGAAGTCCTTAGTTGGCACCCAAGCGCGCAGCCTCAGGGTGATCGCCCAATCGCCAAGCTCATGCACACCTGTCCAGGTCTCGGTCTTAAGCGCAACCTTAGGATGATCATTTGCAAGCGTCGTCAAAACCTCCAGCGCCTGATCCAGATCAGTATCGTAGTGAACGCCAAAATACAGATCGAGCCGCCGCCTGACGTTCCGCGTATAGTTTATGATAGGGTTACCCCAGACTTGATCATTCGAGTAGAGCGCAACCTTATTATCAACCTGTTTGATTGCGGTATTGAAGGGCGTCATTTGCGCCACTTCTCCTTCTTCATCGCCAATCCGAACCCAGTCACCAATCCGGAACGGGCGAAACGCTGCGATCATGAAACCGGAGGCGACAGCTTTCAGTGTGTCCTGAAGCGCCAAGGCGATGGCCAACCCGACGGCACCGACGATGGCTATGAGCGACCCCGGCGCGAACCCGAACTGGATCATCGCCATAATGATCGCAACGCCCAATATCGCGTAGCGGATCATCGATGCCGCAAAGCTGATAAGCGTGTCGTCCACTCTATTCTTACCGTGCGCGCGCTGCGCCAGTGAGCGAAGAGAGTTGTTTATCCAGGTCGCCAATAAGACCGCGGCTCCAACGATTACCAGACCCGCCAGAGCTTTCGGCCAGTATCCGACCAATTGGTCTGCAAACGCAAATCCGATCGCTTCTGCCCCTGCTGTGATCGCCAGCAAAAACACAAGAAGTTGTACAACTGGCGCGGCCAAGTCCCAGCTGGAGCCAACGAATTCTTCAGCGTTTGAGTAGCGTCGTTGTCCGAGCACACGCACCGCACGCTTGGTGAGATAACCAATCACATAAGCTGCCAGCCCAAGCATTAGCGCCACAAAAACAAACCAGATCTGAGGGGCTGCGGATTGCAACCAAGCCGGCCATGTCTCTGTATTGAAGGGCATTTCGGAAAGCGAGTTCATGCTTCGGGTTTACATCACAATGCGCCCTCCGCAACATCAATCATTCACGTACGAAATCCGCCTCGCCCTCTATGCACGCCCAATAGAATGACGCAGGGTGTCTCTTAATCGCCGATAGAGCGTAAGTGAGGAAACCTGGATGACCGATAGTGCCGCGCCAAGCGCGACGACTGAGCCTGTAGACAATTCAGCCCATTACGGAACGGGAGGAGCGCTCGGAAAGACCGGCTTTGCCTGGGCCGTCTTCGAATGGGCGCGAAATCCATATTACATCCTGATCGTGATCTATATTTTTGCGCCCTATTTCGCGCGCGAAGTGATGGGTGCGGATATTCTCGCCAGCGGTCAGCTCGACGGCATGGATCCGGAAACGGCCAAGCGAACCGCCAATGCCGGGGGACAGGCCGCGATTGCATCAGTCACGAAATGGGCAGGCCTGGTCGGTGCATTTACGGCGCCCTTCTTGGGAGCCGCGCTGGATCGCGGCGGAATGCGCAAGCCAATATTAGCTATCTTTCTAGGCACGATTGCATTGATGTCCTGGATGCTCTGGTACGCCATTCCGGGCGAGGAAGGGCTCTCCACCGGAACGGTTATGACGTTCCTTGTGATTGCATATGTTTGTTACACCTATTCCGAGGTTACG
Source organism: Henriciella sp. (assembly GCA_039970335.1). Classification (GTDB taxonomy): domain Bacteria; phylum Pseudomonadota; class Alphaproteobacteria; order Caulobacterales; family Hyphomonadaceae; genus Henriciella. The sequence goes on from JBDVMC010000025.1 coordinate 45,245, forward strand.
CATAATTCGATGCTGGCGGTATCAGGCACACCGAAATCTCTGCCGATGATTTCAGGCTTGGGCTTGGGGCTTGGCAACCTCGCTGCGACACTCCTCTTCCTGGCGCTCGTCGTCTTGTTCGCTTTGCCAGGCATTATAGGTTGGCCCTTTGCGGCGCCGCAATTTGGCATCAGCCTCGAAAACTTCGAACACCAACGCCTTGCCGGACCAATTTGCGCCGTCTGGCTCGCCGTCTTTTCGATCCCATTTTTTCTCTATGCCGAGGATGGTGGCACCAAAGGCGCAAGCTGGCCGAAGGCGTTCAAAGACGGCGCAAACGCTGTCTTTAAGACGGTTAGAGAAGCTGCAAAATACCTTCAAATGATGAAATTCCTGATCGCGCGGATGCTCTATGCGGATGCCATGGCGGCGCTGCTGGCGCTCGGCGCGGTCTATGTTGCTCTGTTCTTAGAATGGGGCTTTCTGGAAATGACCGCGTACGCGATCTACGGATCGATCTGGGCATTTGGGGGGGGTCTATTTGGCGGCTGGATGGACACCAAGTTTGGCCCGAAAAACTCTCTCATCATTTCGATCGTTGGCATGGTCGCGACCTTAGCGTTCCAGCTATCGATCACTCAGGACAGCATCCTGTTCGGCTTGATTGACAATTTCCAGGTTTGGGATGGATTGATCTTCCAAACGCTCTCTGACTTGGTCTATTTGGGCTCGATCAGCGTCGTGGGCGTCACTGCAACAGCCAGCATCTCATCTAGCCGGTCGATGCTCGTCCATCTTGCGCCGCCCGGACGCAGCGGCGAATTCTTCGGTCTTTACGCCATCGCCGGGACAGTTACGGTGTGGGCCGGACCACTTTTGGTTGAAATCTTCACGACGATGTTCAACAGCCAGCGGATCGGTATGGCATCGATCTCTGTCCTGTTCTTGATGGGCCTTGCCGTCCTGACCACTGTAAAGATGGAAAAGTCCGCCTAGGAACTTTCTTAAATCGCCACAGCAAAAAGCCCGCATCTTTTCAGACGCGGGCTTTTCTAATTTGGTTTGCTCGTCGCCTTTAGGCGCTTTTGCGATCTTCTTCGTCGACTTCTTCGAAGTCAGCGTCGACGACGTCTTCGCCATCATCTGCCGCATCAGAAGCTGCGTCCGCACTGGCCGCCTCTTCTTGCTGCGCGCCATAGATCGCTTCGCCAAGTTTCATCGCCGACGTCATCAGCGCTTGATGCTTCTCTTGGATCTCAGCGGCGTCATCGCCCTCTGCTGCGGTTTTCAGCGCCGCTGCAGCTTCTTCGATCTCTTTCTTCACATCTTCGCCGACTTTGTCCGCATGCTCTTCGAGCTGCTTCTCAGTCTGATGCGCGAGGCTTTCAGCATTGTTTTTCGCTTCGACCAGATCGCGGCGTTTCTTATCTTCTTCGGCGTTGGCTTCAGCGTCTTTCATCATCGCGTCGATGTCTGAATCGTTGAGGCCGCCATCGGCTTGGATCGTGATCTGCTGCTCTTTGCCCGTCGCTTTGTCTTTCGCGCCGACAGAAACGATGCCGTTGGCATCAATATCGAAGGTCACCTCGATTTGCGGCAAGCCGCGCGGCGCAGGTGGAATATCTTCCAGATTAAACTGGCCGAGATTCTTGTTGTCCGCCGCCATTTCGCGTTCGCCTTGGAACACGCGGATGGTCACAGCGGGCTGATTGTCTTCGGCCGTCGAGAAAGTCTGAGACTTCTTGGTTGGGATCGTCGTGTTGCGATCGATCAAGCGTGTAAACACGCCGCCCAAGGTCTCAATGCCGAGCGACAGAGGCGTCACGTCGAGCAGGACAACGTCTTTCACGTCGCCTTGCAGAACACCGCCCTGGATCGCCGCGCCGAGCGCCACAACTTCGTCTGGGTTCACACCTTTGTGCGGCTCTTTGCCGAAGAAGCCTTTCACAGCCTCTTGGACAGCCGGCATGCGGGTCATACCGCCAACCAGAACCACGTCATCAATGTCAGACGGTGATTTACCAGCGTCTTTCAGAGCTTTCTTACAAGGATCGATCGTGCGTTTGATCAGATCGCCAACCAGGCTTTCCAACTTCGCACGGGTCAACTTGATGTTGAGGTGTTTCGGGCCAGACGCATCGGCCGTGATGAAAGGCAGGTTCACTTCGTAAGACGAAGCAGAAGAAAGCTCTTTCTTGGCTTTCTCGGCTTCTTCTTTCAGACGCTGAAGCGCGAGCTTGTCGGATTTCAGGTCAATACCTTGTTCTTTTTTGAACTCGCTGGCCAAGTGATCAACGATGCGGAGGTCAAAGTCTTCGCCGCCAAGGAAGGTGTCGCCATTGGTCGACAGAACTTCAAACACGCCGTCACCAATCTCAAGCAAGGAGACATCAAATGTCCCGCCGCCGAGGTCGTAAACCGCGATGATTTTGTTCTCGTCTTTATCCAGACCATAAGCCAGTGCCGCAGCGGTTGGCTCGTTGATGATACGGAGGACTTCAAGACCCGCAATCTTGCCTGCGTCTTTAGTCGCCTGGCGCTGCGCGTCGTTAAAGTAGGCTGGGACCGTGATGACCGCTTGGGTCACTTCATTGCCGAGATAGGCCTCAGCGGTTTCTTTCATCTTGGTCAGAATGAAAGCGGAAACTTCTTGCGGCGCGTAATCTTTGTCGCGGCCTTTAACCCAAGCATCGCCATTTGGACCTTTGACGATATCAAACGGGCTGAGCTTTTTATCTTTCTGCGCGGTCGGATCGTCAAACGTGCGGCCAATCAGGCGCTTGATCGCGTAGAACGTAAAGTCGGGGTTGGTCACGGCCTGGCGGCGCGCTGGCATCCCGATCAGGCGTTCACCGCCTTCTGTGAAAGCAACAACCGACGGTGTCGTCCGTGCGCCTTCAGAATTTTCAATAACTTTGGCGTCTCCGCCATCCATGACAGCAACGCAGCTATTCGTCGTGCCGAGGTCGATTCCAATAATCTTACCCATAGTATTCTTCTCTCCTTAGCCGCCGCCTTATGCCTCGAATCGGCCTGCTATGCAGCACCAGCAACCTGCGGCTCTATACACAAAGATCAGCAAGGTTGAAGACCGTTTTTCAGTCCGATCAACCTTGGACCTCCCGCATGTGGGTTTTGTCAGGACATCTTCAAGGGGGGAAATGGCATTGAACTGACCAAGAATTAAGTGGGCAACGCGGTGTATATTGCGCTACACTTGTCACAAACAAACAGGAACATGCCTGATGCGCACATTGATACTCGCCCCACTTCTCTTTTCTGCCGCTTGCTCGCCGTCGAGCGATGACACCGCAAATGAAACATTTTCAGATCCTGCAATTGAAGTCGTTGAGGGCCAGGTTGCGCCCGAAACACCGTCCCAGGAAGCCAACGTTCTGCCCGAGCTTGAACAAGTTTGGGTCGCCTCGGGCTTCTCTGCGCCGGAAGGCGTGGCCACCGATGGACGCGTTTTGTACATCTCTAATGTCGTCGGCGAAGGCAACGCAAAGGACGGAGAAGGCTGGATCAGCCGCGTCTCCCTGCAAGGCGAGGTGCTTGAAGAAAAGTGGATCGAGGGCCTGAACGCGCCAAAGGGCATGGCGGTCAGATCCGGTAAACTCTTTGTCTCTGATTTTGATGCTTATCACGTCATCGACATCGCAACCGCCATGATTGAGAACACCTATCCTGTCGAAGGCGCTGGCTTCCTGAACGATATCACCGTCTGGCAAGGCGGGGTTTATATGAGCGACTCCGGATCCGCCCGAATCTTTCAAATCGACGTTAATGGTTACAAAGAATGGCTCAACGCGGTCAGGCTGGGTGGGGTGAACGGCTTAACCCCTGATGGCGACCGCTTGCTCGTCGCGACGATGAGTTCAGGCACTTTGTTTGAAACATTAGGTGCGGGAGATCTAACGCCCATCGCCACGGGAATGGAAAATGCCGACGGCATCGCAGTGCTGGACGATGGAAGCTATCTCGTTTCCAGCTGGCCCGGACAAATTTGGCATGTTTCAAGCGCGGGCGAGACCACAGAGCTTCTCAATGCGGTCGATGTGCCAATCTATCAGAACGATCTGACACGCATCGATGACCTGATTATTGTGCCCAATTGGCAGCCAGGTTCAGTGACCGCTTGGCGTATTCGAGCAGACTAGTTCGCCTGCCCTGCACTCACGGCCACCATCGCTGCCCGCAAAACACGGTCACCGATCCGCCAACCCGCTTGGAAGAGGCTGGCAATTGTTCCATTTGGATGCTCTGACGGAATGTTCGCCACGGCTTGATGCAGGTTCGGATCGAACGCTGCGCCGGGCTCAACGTCAATTGCGGTGACGCCATGACGTGTCAGCACAGTGTGCAGCTCTTTTTGCGTCATTTCGATCCCACCCAGCAGGCCTTTGCCGCCTTCGGTGAGCGCGTCGCGTTCGTCTTCAGGAAGCGCCTCAAGCGCGCGCGCCATATTATCAGAGACGCTCAGCAAATCGCGTGAGAATTTTTCAATCGCATAAACGCGTGCATCGGATTTTTCACGCTCAGCACGCTTACGGAGGTTTTCCATCTCCGCCATCGCGCGCAACATTTGGTCGCGCATTTCTTGCTTCTCGACCTCGAGCGCCAAAATTTGCTGATCCGCTGTCAGCTCAATCGGCTCATCCACGTTCTCAGCATCGTCTTCGACGTCTGCTTCGACCGCTTCTTCCTTTGGTGCTGCCTTTTTAGCAGCCTTCAAAATCTCGTCTGCGGCGGCTTTCAAGTCAGCCTGGCTCGCGTTTGGCCCAATGTCTGGGGCGTCATCTTTGATTGTTTCGTCACTCATATCTCAACCACTTTAATCCTGACGGTGCTTGCCGAGCACCTCTCCAACCATCCGTGCTGTGTAGTCAACCATTGGAATCACCCGGGCATAGTTCAGCCGTGTTGGTCCGATCACCCCGAGCGCGCCAATAACCTGACGTTCGGCGTTCATATAGGGAGCAACGATCACGCTTGAACCCGAAAGCGGAAAAAGACTGTTTTCTGATCCAATGAACAGCCGCACGCCGCCAGCATCTTTCGTAGAATCAAGCACTTCCAGCAGACCCTGCTGACGCTCAAGAACATCAAAAAGCTGGCGCACGCGCTCCATATCCTCAGCAGCGGAGGTATCTTCAAGCAGATTGGCGCGCCCCTGGATGATCAAACGGCGGTCCTCGCCAGGCGCCGCGCCGCTCCATTCCGCCAAGCCGCGCTGCACAAGATTAGCCGTTGCAGTATCGAGCTGAGCTTTATGCGTGGCAATCTCGGAGCGTACGTCCGCGGCAGCTTCGCGCAATGTTCGGCCTTTCATACGGGCCGCTAGATAATTGCCAGCTTCGATCAGCACAGTCTGCGGCAAGCCGGGCGGAATTTTGACCAACCGATTCTCAACATCTCCGCGTTCATTCACAAGAACACAAAGCGCTTCACCCGTCGAAAGAGGCACAAACTCGACGTGGCGGACAGCCGCGTCTTGGGTCGGCGACGATACAAGTCCTGCCCCCCCAGCCAATCCGGAGAGGAGTGAGGAGGCTTCTTTCAGCACGCCGCCCAAATCGCGTCCGGCGCCGCTCAGACGGCCATCAATCGCAGCGCGGTCGTCTTGCCCTGGGTCTCCCATCTCGAGAAATCCATCGACGAAAAGTCGAAGACCGGCATGCGTTGGAATGCGACCGGCTGAGACATGCGGCGCATCGAGCAAGCCAAGCTCGGTTAGGTCCGCCATGACATTTCGAATAGACGCCGCTGACAGCTCAATTCCAGCTTTAGATAGCGTGCGCGAGCCTACGGGGTCGCCCGTTTCGAGATAGGTCTCGACGATTTGCTTGAAGATATCCCGAGACCGCTGGTTCAGCGCCTGCATGATGGATGTGTCTGCACTCATAGGGTCTGAATAGAGCGCAAGGCGACGAGATTCAATCGCTTGATCCCGTCATCGCTTCGCCGGTGAGCGGATGATTAAACTTCGAGACCCGGCTGGCGTAAAAGTCCGCAACTTTTTCCATATCCGCAGGATAGTCTCCGCAGGGTGTTAGCGTGCCATCTAGGCCGCCAAATTTGTTCTCATAGTCAATGAACCCGAGTGCGACCGGGACTTCGGCCTCCAAGGCGATATTGTAAAACCCCGTCTTCCAGGCTTTGACGTCGGAGCGCGTTCCTTCCGGGGCAATCACGAGCGCGATTTCGTCTGCCGCATTATAAGCTTCGACGACTTGATCGACCAGTTTGGTTGCGCCATTGCGGTCGACCGGAAGCAGGCCCCACCATCGCATCACCCAGCCAAATGGTCCCTCGCCCAGGCTCTTCTTTCCCATCCATCGCACCGGTATGCGATAGTAAAACGCGATGCCAAGCATCTGCGTTAAATCCCAATTGGTTTCATGCGGGGCAGCAATGATGACCATCTTCTTGTCTGGCGGCGCTTCGCCAAGAACGCGCCACCCCATCAGCCGATACAAGCCATAAAAGAAAACACGCGCGATCTCATATCCGACACTTCGCGGAGGTCGCTTGGACCGTTCGGCCCGTGCTTTCATTTCTGCAAGGTCCAACGTCCCGTCCTTCCCACTGCGAAAACCAGCCTAGACACAACCCGCAAAACCCGCAATTTGCGCCCTGCAGCTGAAGCTATGAAAGAAACACCCCATGACAGACTTTGCTCGCCCCTCCGGCCGCACTGCCGATCAACTCCGCGAGATCAGCCTGGAAACCGGCGTCACCCGCTACGCTGAGGGCTCATGCCTTGCCAAATTCGGGCATACACACGTGCTTTGCACCGCCAGTTGGACCGATAAAGTCCCAGGCTGGATGCGCGGCACAGGCTCTGGCTGGGTCACTGGTGAGTACGGAATGCTCCCGCGCGCCACACACACGCGCGGACGCCGCGAGGCCGCAGCGGGCAAGCAGTCCGGTCGCACACAGGAAATTCAGCGCTTGATCGGCCGATCTTTGCGTTCGGTCGTCGATCTCGAAGCGCTGGGTGAAAACCAGATCACAATCGACTGTGATGTCATCCAAGCCGATGGCGGCACCCGCACAGCCTCAATCACGGGCGGCTTTGTCGCTCTGGCCCTGGCCTGTCGCTATCTTAAAACCGAGGGTGTGATCACGCGCGATCCGATTCTCAAACAAGCCGCAGCGATTTCTGTTGGCGTGTTTAAAGACGTACCGGTCCTCGATCTCGACTATCCCGAAGATAGCGCCGGCGAAGCCGACATGAACGTTGTGATGAGCTCTGATGGTGGCTTCATTGAAGTCCAAGGCACCGGTGAAGAACGCCCGATGACGCGTCCTGAGGTCGATACGATGATGGCGCTGGCGGAAAAGGGCTGCAACGAACTTTTCGCGGCGCAAAAAGCAGCGATCGGATAAAGCATGGAACGGCTTCTTCCTTTTGCTGAACAAATCGGGGCAGCCCTTAAAGCGCGCGGCGAGACGATCGCGATATCGGAATCTTCGTCCGGTGGGTTGATTTCGGCGGCACTGCTCGCCGTGCCGGGCGCGTCACGCTTCTATCGCGGCGCTGGCGTCATTTATACGCCATATGCGTTTCGCGGACTGATGAATCTCGGCCGCGAGGATATGCAAGGCATGCGCTCTGCGACTGAGCCTTACGCTTTGCTGATGGCCCGCACGATCCGCGGCAAACTGGATGCAACATGGGGGCTCTGCGAAACCGGAGCGTCCGGCCCAGATGGCAATGGCTACGGAGATGCCGCAGGACATGTCTGCGTCGGCGTGGCCGGTGAAGCAGACTTCGTTCAATCGCGCACCGTCGAGACCGGTCTCAGCGATCGCAAAGAGAACATGTATTTGTTTGCTGAGGCCGCGCTCGGCCTCTTATCAGAGCAATTGGGCTAAGCCGCTTCGCTCTTTTCGCTGACTTGGCCATCTTCGAACACCAAGATGTCGCCAGGTTGGCAATCCAGCTCACGGCAAAGCGCTTCAAGCGTCGAAAACCGAACCGCTTTTGCCTTGCCTGTTTTCAGAATTGATAGATTGGCAAGCGTTACGCCGACTCGTTCCGAAAGCTCGGTGAGCGACATTCTCTTTTCCAACAAAACCCGATCCAGGGTCACACGAATAGACATCTCATGGCCCTCCTAAATGGTCATTTTCTCTTCTTCGCGAAGGCGGGTGCCCTCTTTGAAGACTTGCGCGAGAATGAAGAGCACGATGACAGCGCCCCAAACAGCAAGGTTGATATTGATATTGGCAACATAGCCTTCACCGAGATCGACGGTCGCTGCGAGTATCAGTACCGAGCACATTCGGATCACTTCAACCAATCCGATCGCGACGGCAATTTGGGTAAGCCGCGGCGCATTTTCTGGAACGAAAGGATCGCCATCAGCAAGCGTCGACAAAATTTTGCGAAGCTGGGCACAAACAAATGCGATCCCCGGAGCGAATACAACCAACCCGACAAGCGCTGCAGCAATGCGTCCCGCTGGAACACCATCTGCACGCGCCTCGACCAGTGGCAAATCCAGTTCCCCGCCATTTAAACTGCCCAAAAGGCCAATTCCAAGAATCAAGAACAGAATCGTGCCGAGCACGATTGCCAGCCAAAAAATCACGGTCACCACGGTTGACAGAACCGCTGCCATTGAATTCTTGCGAGTGCCTGACATGCGTTGCTGTTATCCTTTTGTCATTAAGCTACGTTTGTCACATAGCATAGAGTCACGAACTTACCGTTAAACGATAAGGTTATTCGTTTAAAAAGCAAGAACGGAGCCACACTGCATGTCGCGAAAGCTACTGCCAGGTCGATTGATCGCCGCAACCCACAACAAAGGCAAAGTGTCTGAACTCAAAGATCTTTTTGAGCCATTGGGCTTCCAAGTCGTGTCAGCAGACGAATTACAGCTGGATGAGCCAGAGGAAACCGAGTTCACGTTTGAGGGCAATGCGCTGATCAAAGCGCGCGCGGCGGCGAAGGCCACCGGAGCGCCCGCTCTTTCTGATGATAGTGGCCTGGAAGTTACGGCGCTTGGAGGCATGCCCGGCGTCCATACAGCGCTCTGGGCCGGCGAACCTCGCGACTTCTATGTCGCAATGGAAAAAGTCGAGCGAGAATTGGTGGCGATCGAGGCCCAAGACCGAAGCGCAAATTTCGTCAGCTGCCTCGCTGTCGCCTGGCCCGATGGACACGAAATGACCTTTCGCGGTGAAGCCCATGGGACGCTCACCTGGCCTCCACGCGGCGAGATGGGCTTCGGCTATGATCCCGTCTTTATTCCGGTCGGCCATGAGGTGACATTTGCCGAGCTTGAACCAGCGCAAAAGCATGCGATGAGCCACCGCGCGATCGCGTTTGAGAAGCTAAAAGCAGCTCTGCTTTAATGCGAAGTGTCGGGCCAAAGTTTGGATTTGGGTTGTATGTCCACTGGCCCTATTGCGCCCGCATCTGTCCGTATTGCGACTTCAATGTCTATGCGGCGAAAGACCGAGACACAGAGCCGCTCGTAGATGCGATCATAACTGACATCAAAGCGCAGCGTGCGCGATTGCCAGCTCACCCAACACTTGACTCAGTCTTCCTGGGCGGTGGCACACCGTCATTGCTGTCCGGCGGTCAGATCGCGCGTATCCTCGAAACGGCAGACCAGGCGTTCGGCCTGAAAGCAGGCGCCGAGATTACGTTAGAAGCCAATCCGAACGATGTCTTGCGCGTCGCTCCAACCGAATGGGCAAAGGCGGGCGTGACCCGTCTATCCCTCGGCATTCAGTCATTGGACGATGAAGCTCTCTCATTTTTGGGCCGAGATCATGATGGCGCATCGGCACGCGCTGCAATCGATCGCGTACAGCAGGTTTTTGACAATCACTCCGTCGACTTGATCTATGCGAGACCTGGCCAGACGGCTGCCGACTGGCAGGTTGAGCTGAGCAACGTGCTCGCTTTGGGCGCGCCTCACCTGTCGCTATATGAACTCACCATTGCAGAGCGGACAGCGTTCGGAAAACGCGCCGCACGCGGCGATCTTGCCCCAATGCCAGATGATGATCAGGCCGACCTCTATGAGCTTACACAAGACGTTTGCACGGCAGGCGGGTTACCCGCCTATGAGGTCTCCAATCACGCGCGGTCTCCGAAATATGAGTCTCGGCACAATCACATCTATTGGGCGAGCGGTGACTGGATCGGCGTCGGCCCAGGCGCACATGGACGACTAACCATCGATGGCACCCGCGTCGCGACGGAGGCGGCATGGCTGCCGGCCGATTATGCCGCGAGTTCAACCCCGGTTGAGACGTCTCTCTCACAAACGGACACAGCGAGGGAGTTTCTCGCCATGGCGCTCCGGCCGCATGCAGGATTAGACCTCAACCGCTTTGAAGCACTTTTCGGCAGCCCCCCGGACGCGAACGTCATGAATGACCTCAAAACCAATGAGTTAGCGACGGAAGCGCAAAACCTGCTGAAGCTGACGCTCAAAGGGCGATTGATGGCTGACTATATTGCCAGCCTCCTTGCGCCGTATTGAAAGCCCGTCCTATTTGTAGCTTGAAAGCGCTTCATCCAGGATGCGCTCCAAATCCTTGATCGTCGTGACCTGTTTCATCGTATGGCAATGCGGGCGATAGCGTGGCAACTCGCTGTCACCGCTGCCCCACATGCTTTCGCCTTCCGGGGTCAGCCAGATGACGCGCTTCACGCGGCCGGCGGCTTCGCGGAAAAGATCCAAGCGCGGATCGCCGTAATTGGAGCGGCCATCCCCGAGAACGATCAAAGTGGTTCGACGGTCCAACTGGTTCCAATGGTTCATCTTGAGATCGGACAGCGACTGACCATAATCGGTCGAGCTCATGCCGATCGAGTTGATGATCTGATCCATAGCGTGCGCGAAGTCTTCATTCTCAAGCGTCTCACCGACATCCTCAAGGCGACCTGAAAAAGCGAATGATTCAATGTCAGGAACAACCTCGTTCAGGCTGTAGAGCAACATGAGGAAGAACCGCACGACGCGCGCAACGGAGCCAGAAACATCGCAGACCGCGACGATTTTAGCGCGGTCACGTTTGGTTTGTTTCCAGGACAAATCAAACGGCACGCCATCAAACCCGGCATTCGCCCGCAGTGTTTTTCGAACATCGAGCTGGCCGCGATTTTTCTTCTTTCGGCGCCGAGAGTGTTTCACCGCTAAACGCTTTGCAATTTTCTGAACCAGGAGCTGCATCCGCCCAAGGTCGCGAACATCCAGCGCTGTAAGCGCCGTTTCTGCCAAAACATCCTCGCGAAAGGCCAGGGTCGCGCCAGCGCCATAGGTTTCAAACGCCTGCTTTGCGTGCTCGCGCGCACGTGAAAACATTTGCTTACGGCCTTCGATCAGCTCTTCAGCATAGGCCTGGCCTTCGTCGGTGCGTTCACGGAAGGCTTGCATCATCTCGCCCTCAAGCCGATCGACGCCGAGGGATTTCATCATTTGTTGCGCGAAATAGGACACCTGGGTGGAGAACCGAATGTCTTGCAATCCGGCTTCCTGTCCCGCGCGCTCCATCGCCATAGCCAGCGCGGTTTCGTCTCCGGACTCTAAGAGGTCGAGCAAATCGCCTGGGCCATCTGAGTTTGAATTTTCTTCTTGCTCTTCATCAGATTGCGGCTCGCTCTGAGGAGGAGCTTGGCGTGAAAAGTAGAGATCAAACAAGCGATCATGCGCGACTTTTTCGGTTGGCGATTTCGCCAACACACATCTCAAAGTATCCAGCAAACGCTGGCGATCCGCATATCCGATCAGCTTGACCGCTTCGGCGGCATCAATCGCCTCACCGGTTGAAACTCGCACGTCCGCGGAGCGCAGCGCGCGAATAAAATCGGTGAGGACCTGCTCGGCCATTATCCCGTCGAAGCAGCGGCTCTTGCGAGGGTCCGCACATCTTTGTCGACAGCTTGAATATCGCTCTCATGCTTAAGCAGCACGTTGAGCGTCGAACGGACCATATCCTCATCAAGCTCCGTCGCATGCATCAACAAGAGCGTGCGCGCCCAATCGACGGTTTCCGAGATTGACGGACGTTTGCGAATATCGAGATCGCGAAGCCCCTGTACGAAATCGACGAGTTGTCCGAGCAAAGCGTCAGAGACATCTGGCACACGCGCGCGAACAATTGCGCGCTCTCTCTCAGCTTCAGGGAAGTCGATATGCAGATGCAGGCAGCGCCGTTTCAGCGCGTCGCCAAGTTCGCGGATATTGTTTGATGTCAGGATGACCAATGGCGGTACTTGCGCACGAATGGTTCCAATCTCGGGCACGGTCACCTGATAATCTGACAAGACCTCAAGGAGGTAGGCTTCAAACTCTTCGTCTGACTTATCGATCTCATCAATCAGGAGCACAGAACCTTTGTCCTGCTGCATCGCCGTCAAAAGGGGACGCGGTTCGAGGAAGGTCTCCGAGTAAAAGAGATCCTCAAATGAGGTCAGTTTGTCGAAAGCTGCGTTCAGCGTCGCCGCGCCGTCCATAACCTCGCCGAGCTTCTCTTTCAGAAGCTGGGTATAGAGGAGCTGCTTGCCATATTTCCACTCATACAGCGCTTTGCCCTCATCGAGACCTTCATAGCATTGCAGGCGGTTCAGCGAGACATCCAGAAAGCGTGCCATTGAGGCTGCTAGATCGGTCTTACCAACGCCCGCGGGGCCTTCGATCAGGATCGGTTTACGCAGATTGTGAGCGAGATAAATCGCCGTCGAAATCTCGCGCGTCGAGATGTATCCAACCGACGCAAGTCCAGCGGTGATCGCGTCAATCGAAGTGAGTGTTTCATAGCCCGTTTTCGTCATGGGTCTCTCGTAACTGGCTGCTCTGAGCCTCGCAAGAATGACCCTGAGGCAAGATCTGCGCAGAACAGCCTCAATTGTCGCGTGTGCTGCAGTCTCTCGCCTCTAAGTATCCTCTTTTGCCCAAACGCGCGGTGACAAATCTAAGGGTGGTGAGTAGGCTCGGGAAGACATTGATCAGGAGCTAGCTATGCGATCGCTTATTCTCGGGGCCCTTGCCGCCTCTCTCGTTTCTGCCTGCCAGGCCCAAGAAGCATTGCAGGTTGAGCTGACGGAAGACCAAATCGCATCCGCCACCGCGCCTGATTGGCGGGACGTTTCAGCTGAGAACTTGATCCTGGTCGAAACAGAGTATGGCGACGTGGTCATCGAGTTGAACCAGGATTTCGCGCCCAATCATGCGAACCAATTCCGAAAACTGGTCCGTGATGACGTCTATAATGGCAGCCGGTTCTATCGCGTTATCGACACTTTTGTCGCGCAAGGCGGATTGCAAGACGATGCAGTGATCGAGCAGTTTCCAACATTGACCAATGAGAATGATCGCCCTCTCTCGGATGCCAAATTCGTTCCACTCGGCAATGCAGACCTGTTTGCGCCCGTCGTCGGTCATATTGACGGGTTTGCCGTCGGGCGCAGTGAAACGCTAGGGACCGAATGGTTGCTACATTGCCCGGGCGCTTTAGCCATGGCGCGAGATGTTGACCCGGATAGCGGCAGTACCGAGTTTTACATTGTCCTTGATGCGCAGCGCTACCTCGACCGGAATCTGACCGTATTCGGGCGTGTGATCGATGGCATGCAATATGTTCAAAAGCTTAAGCGCGGGGATCGCGCGGTCGAGAGCGGCGTCATCCAAGCCCCAGAAGTCGGCGATGAAATTCTCTCAATGACCGTAGCGGCGGATATGACGGAGATTATACGCCCCAATTATCAAATTCAGGCCGTACCGAGCCAAGCGTTTGAGGATGCCAAAACCGCGAAACGGGTTCGTGAGGCTGACTTCTTTTACAGAAAACCGCCTGAAGTGCTGGATATTTGTGGGTTTGAAGTGGCGGTCCAAAAAACCTTCACTGAGTAACGCGCTTTAGCTTGCGAGCCGGCCGCGCAATTCGACTGTCGAAACATGCCCTGCGGCGCGGGACATAAGTGCGTCTGCGACAGTGGCGACAAGTTCAGGGCCGGCAATCGGCTTCTTCAGGGCTCGGTCAGCGCCCATGGCAATGCATGCTTCGCGCCGGGCATCAGAAATATCGGCCGTCATCGCAATAACTGGCGTTGCAGCATTTACCCCCCCGCGGCGCCTCAGCCCATCAATGAAGCTCATCGCGTTACCATCCGGCAGGTGTAGATCAGTCAAAATCGCCTGGAATTGCGTCAGCGCTACATAGGATCCCGCTGCGTGCAGCGTTCCCGCATGATGGACCGTCCAACCTGCTTGTTCCAGGGCATTGATGACGATCATTGCAGATGCCTCATGATCCTCGACCAGGAGAATATCACCGAGCTCAAATTTCCCTTTTCGCGGCGCAACGGTTGTGTGCCGTCGGCCTGTGTCCATTGTGGCGCGCTCAATCGGAACCGAAAGCGTGAAGACGCTGCCTGCCCCATGGGGATTGTTTGCGTGAGACAGCTGCCCGCCAAGCGCATTTGCCAGCGCGCGCGAAATGGTCAGTCCCAGACCCCAGCCTTTAACGCCATCAATCTCGGGGCCTTTTTCAAATACTTCCATGAAACGCTCGCGTTGGCTTGCGGACAAGCCGCGGCCAGTATCGGTCACGGACAAGGTGAGCATCAAGGTCTGTCCAACCGGCTGTGTCGAGAGCGTGACCCCAACTTCACCTTCGCGCGTAAATTTTAGCGCATTAGAGACAAGATTGTTGGCGATTTGCCGGATCCGTCCAAGATCGGCCAAAACATGATGCGGCCCATCAGGTATGAAACCAACACGCAGCGCCAACCCCCGTCTTGAGGCCTCGCCCGACCAAAGCCGACGCAAATCATTGACCAGCTCTGTCAGGTCGGTCGCTTCGCTGCGGACTTTGAGTTTACCCGCCTCTAAGCTGGCATAGTCGAGCGTGTCGGTGAGAATTCTGTCGAGGGTCTGGCTAGAGCGGACAATGGTTTGAGCGATGTCTTTCTCATAATCATCGCGGATCCGGTTCATCAACATCTCTGACAAGCCCATAATCGCCGTCAACGGCGTTCGGATTTCATGCGCGAGCGTTCCGAGAAGCGGGCTTTCGATAGGCTGCGAGAGCGTGGTTGGCGGCTCGTCGCTGACGCCTACGGTTCGAGCAGGGGCTTCAGAAATCGCAGAGACCAGAGCTTCTTGAAGCTTTGATGGACTGAGCACGCCTTTGAAGCGCTTGTCTTCAACGACAATGCACCCACGCGAAAGGACCGAGTCAATTTTCGGTCCAACCTTATTGATAAAGTCCTGGACCGGTGTCTCAGCTTTCAAAATCAGGGCGCGCGCCGAGATCAAATCACCGATTGGCAATTGAGCCTGATTTCCAGAACCAGCACTCACGGCGAATTCAAAGGCGAGTGTGCGACTAATCAAGCCAGCCGGTCGTTTGTCGCGAACCAGAATAAAGTACTGCGACGATGGATCGTTCAGAAACAGCTCCACCACTTGTGACAGAGGAGCGCTTGCGGAGATTGGCTTAGCTTTTTCGACAAAGTCGCCCAGACATACCGGCATCGTCGTCCCTCATACTCAACGTTCAAGTATGAGAAACTGCCCGCAATTCCTTTACACCTTGCAAACCAAACAGCGTTTTTTTGCTATTTGATATCGCTGTGGTGCGAAACGATCTTGCTTACGAGTCCGTATTTGACGGCCTCTTCAGCACTCATCCAATGATCGCGGTCAGTATCGGCGACGATCTTTTTCAAAGTTTGCCCAGTGGCTTCAGCAAAAATCTTGTTCAAACGCTCGCGCATCCGGACGATTTCTCTGACCTGGATTTCCACATCAGACGCCTGACCGCCAACGCCGCCGCGTGGTTCATGAAGCAGGAAGCGTGTGTTCGGCAAAGCAAACCGATTTTCTTTTTTCGCAGCCGAATAGATCAGAGCGCCAGCGCTCGCGACCCAGCCTGAGCCAAGAACCTTCACGGGCGCCCCGACGAATTTGATCATGTCGTGGATCATATCGCCGGACTCAACATGTCCACCAGGTGAAGAGATCACCAGCAAAATCGGATCGGAGCTATCAGAGGAAAGCGCCAAAAGCCGCTCACACACTCGGCGTGCAAGCTTATCATCAACGCCGCCGGTCAGCATTATGGTGCGAGCGTTGAACAGCGCTTCTTCCAGAAACGCGTTCGGCTCGGCCATTGGTTTGGCTTCGTTTTCGTCATCAAGGCGTATCATGCAGTCTCCGCGAATGTCTTGGCCTGAGATTTGATGTGCGCGGGGCCCCGGGTCAAGCAGCAAAATGCCTATTTTGTGTGGGTAACCGTTAACCCGAAGATTTCGACAAGCTCTTCGGGTTCAGGTTCGAAACCCTCGGCGTCGAGAGATTCAATCAATTCCGCGTTGATGGGTAGGGCTGGTTGCGCTGCCAGGGTCAGGGTTCCGCCTTCTTCCAAGAAGCTCGCGACCGCATCCATCCACGGGTCTGCCATCGGTGCTTGTTGCCGAATCATTGGCTTCATGCCGATCACGCTATTGACCGCGAGCGAGCGCAATTGCGCTGCATCATTATAGGCTAAGATAGCCATGCCTTCTTGCTCGGGAAAGGCTTCGCCAATGGCATGCAGCATTTCAAACAGATTGGTCAGCCCGCCTGTATCGGTCATCGTCACTTCAAGACTGCGAAACTCGAACGCCTCCTTAGCTGCCTGTTCGAACTGGGCTTCGGCATCGTCTGCGTCGACCAAACCGGCAATAATCGCAGGTGTGACAAAGCCAAGATCAGCAGTGTTGCGCCCGTTAAAGGCGTCTGCAAACCGGCTGGTTTCTTTATAGGTGACGTCGCCGGTGCCTTCATCCCAAGCCAGCGCGAGAGCATAATCACCGCAGAGACAATCGAACCCGTATTGCTCCGCGATCGCCAATCCTTTCGCGAGCTGTTCTGGGCCGAAGCCAGGCGCTATTTCCTCGCCAAGCTCTTGGGTCATCACTTGAACCAGGTTGCCGACATTGTATCCTGTATCAACCAAAGCCAAATCGAACTTGGTCGGAAGCAGCCAATGGAAATCGCTATCGAAACTGATGCGCTCGGCCTTAAACAAAGACTTGTCCGCCATATCCATGGTATAATTGGTGAGCTCCCAAACGCCGAGGGACAGAAAATCAGTCTCGTCTTTGCTCGGCAATTCCCAATTCGCCAAAGCCTCGAACGCGCGACTTAGGCGCATCCCGGACATTGCGGAGAACTCCACACCGCCGGTCATTGGGACCATTCGCATCGCAGTCTCCTCAATCGGGTCTGCCGGCATCGGCATCGCCCCAGAAAAGACGGTATCCCAGCTCCCAGAATAGGCGAGATCGCCGCGATTATAATCGCGCAAACCGGCCAGACCGAGCGTCATATCCATGCTCATTTCGATGTCGCTGTCTCGGATTTGATAATCAACCGTCACATCTCGATAAGCGAGCGCGTCCATGCTGAACGCACGCATGAAAGCGCCGACCATTTGCAGGGCAAAGCGCTCGTCGCCATCCGGACCTTCCGAAAGGCCTTCAACATCATCTTCCATTTTGGCGTAGACAAATGGCTCCAGTACAAACCCGTCAAGCAACAAGGTTTCCATTTGGAAATTGTAGGTGAACACATCCAAAGCGTTCAGATCAGCAACAATCTCATCATCAATTCCCGCAAGATCATCGATCGCATCAACATACTGATCGACGAACATTTTGCTAACCGCGTCCATTCCGATCGACTTGACGCCGCGCAGCTCAATTCGGTCTGCGACTTTAACGGAAGCGTCGAGATTGGTTCCGCGAATACGGTCTGGCACGGCATCAGGGTCAAACCCATAGAACAGCACTTCGTCCGCCTGGATGCCGACGCCGGTGCCATCGAGGTCATAAATGATTGCGAAATCCTCAACCCGGGTCGCACCAGACTGATCGACCGTTGAGACAGCGCCCGTTTCAATGCTTACGCCCTCTGGCAGATCTTCAAACGCAGCTTCGAAATCTACCGGTGTATCTGAAGCTGAACCTGTGCCTTGAAAGGGAGAAGACAAGAGTTGCTCGAAATAAGCCCGTTCGTCAGTGGCTTGTTCAGCGATGGCTTGTTCAGTCGCTGGCGCAGCCGTGACTGGTTCGCTGTCTTGTGCAACATCGGATGGACTGCACGCGGCAAGCCCAAAACTTAGGATCGCCGCGGCTCCAAACACGTGTCTAGCGTTGCTCCAATTCTTCATCTCAATGTCCTTCAAATGCTATCAAGGCTTCAACGTTTAAGCCATGCGCCCGCAGGCGATCTGCGCCGCCAAGGTCCGGCAAGTCTACTAAAAATGCAGCTGCGACGATGTCTGCGCCGGCTTGATTGAGGAGTTTCATTCCCGCCTCGGCCGTCCCACCGGTCGCGATCAAATCATCCACCAGCAAGACTCTGTCTCCTGGGTTCAAGGCGTCGGTATGCATATGCAGCTCATCGCTACCATATTCGAGTTCATAGACCGCACTAAAGGTTTGCCAGGGCAATTTTCCCGGTTTGCGAAGGGCGGTAAACCCGGCCCCCAGCTCAACCGCCAAGGCCCCACCAAGGATAAAACCACGCGCATCAATGCCAGCGACTTGCTGTATCCCGTTCGCTTTGAACGGCGCCGCCATGGCTTCAATTGCAGCTTTAAAGGCTGCCGGATTGGACATTAGGGTTGTGACATCGCGAAACAGGATCCCGGGTTTTGGATGATCCGGGATGGTGCGAATATATTGGCTGAAATCCATCGATTTAGTGAACGATCCCGGGGGTCTGAGGCTTCACGCCTGGCACGGTTTCTGTTGGTGCTTCTGTCGCGGCTTGAGCTTCAGGTTGCGGTGCGGGCGCTTCTGGTTGTGGCGTGCTTTGGGGCTCAGCGACTGTTTCTACAACCGTTTCCGGTACCGTTTTTGGTACAGGGTCAACAATAGGCTCAACCGTTTCTGGCGTCTCTACCTCTTCGACGGGTGCGGCTTTCCGTTTCCAGAACGGCGCGTTCGGGTCAGACTTTCGATCATAGAGCTTCGCGTAATACTCGCTCGCCGTATAGGTGAGCGGCTTCGGCGTTAGCGTCATGCCGTCTGTGCGCAACCGCTCAACCACTTGATCGCGCAGGTGCAGCCCCGGCAACAAGTCTGAATGGAACGCATTGTCTTTCATCCAGTCCCGGACGTCCCAACTTCGCGTAGAGTTCGCGTCCTCAGGCGGACGGCCTTTATGCTCTTCCCAGAGATACAAGGTCGACAGCGACCCGATCACCGCATCGACAGCGACGTTCGCAGCAGCGCCAACATCTCCGCGCCCAGAAAGGGCAGCGCGTAGCGACTGCTTATGCGCGCTCAACTCATTGTAGTTTCCCCGAATAATGGTCAGGCCGCGCCGGTCGGCCTCGCTTGGGCGAGATAAGAGCGCATCGAGCTGTGGGTGTACGACGGGTATGACCTCGATATCACTCGAGAGCGTTCCGTTCGCGACACCGGCAAGTTCGGTCATCATGCGTTTCAGATTGAGCCGCATCTCGTGGTTGATCCCGTCCACGGCAAGCTTTTCCATATCGCGCTCACGGTCGACCCAGCGCCAGGCGGCCCAGGCGAGGTAGCCGATGGCGGCGATTAGAACGAGTAGTCCAGAGACTAAAAAGGTCTCGAAGGTGGCATTCGACATGGTCATTTCCCCTTTGTTAACCCTTTAGCAAAGGTCGCCAGAGAGGGCCACAGTCAATTCCCGTTCTAGACCGCGACAGGCGCCTTGATGTGCGGGTGTGACTGGTAATCCACGAGATTGAAGTCTTCGAATTCCCAGTCAAAAAGACCCGTTTTTTCGGGATTCAACTCGATTTTCGGCAGCGGATAAGGCTCTCGCGTAAGCTGCAAACGGGCTTGCTCGAAATGATTGGAATAGAGATGAGCGTCGCCGAATGTGTGTACAAAATCACCCGGCTCCAGGCCGGTCGCGCGGGCCATCATCAAGGTCAGCAGCGCGTAAGACGCGATGTTAAACGGCACACCGAGGAACACATCAGCAGAACGTTGATAGAGCTGGCAGTTCAATCGACCGTCCAGAACATTGAACTGAAACAGGCAATGGCAGGGGGGCAGCGCCATCGAAGGCACATCTGCTGGATTCCAGGCAGAAACAACCATGCGGCGCGAATTTGGATTGGTGCGGATCTCATTCAAAACCCATTCGATTTGATCGATCACGCGGCCATCGGGGGCTGCCCAGCTGCGCCATTGCTTGCCATAGACAGGGCCGAGGTCGCCATTCTCATCGGCCCATTCATTCCAGATGGAAACTTTGCGCTCTTGCAGCCAGCGCACATTGGTATCGCCGCGCAAGAACCAGAGCAGTTCGACAATGATCGACCGCAGATGTAGCTTTTTGGTCGTCACCATCGGAAAGGTTTCGGAGAGGTCAAACCTCATCTGACGTCCAAACACGCCTCGGGTGCCCGTGCCGGTGCGGTCGCCGCGATCGACGCCATTATCAAGTATATCTTGGAGTAGGTCGTGATATTGTCTCATAATTGAGGGTCAATCACGACTCGCAGAGCATTTCCAGAGACAACTTCCAGAGCGCGCACAGAGCGAACGAACGAACCAACGTGGTTAACAAAATCTGACCGGGTGAGACTGAATCTTCAAGCAGTCTCTAACGCCCCCTAAAACTCGATTGTGTAGATTGTCCGTAATAAGGGACGATAGGACGCTTCGGCGTTGTGTACATAATGAGATTTTCAAGATTTAAGAACGATAATCGTGGTCAAATAGCTGTGCTGTTTGGGCTCGTGCTGATTCCACTGGTCGCGGTTGCTGGATTCGCCATCGATTTCCAACAAACCGTTAAACGCAAAGCAAAAGTTCAGCTGGTCCTCGACTCAGCTGTGCTGGCCGCTGCGAGGGTCAAACAGACCGGCGCTACAGACGCAGAAGTTAAGCTCTCGGTGCAGCAATTTATGGACGCGCAATCGTCCAACTTGACTGGCCTGAGCTGTGATCCGGTAAACGTTTACGTGTTCGACTCGGAAGAGGCGATCGATGCCGATATCAGTTGCGAGCAAACGACGGCGCTGATGAATGTGGTCGGCCATGACATAATGCCATTCGTCGTGGCCTCTGGGTCAGAATATGGGATCGATCAAATCGACGTCGCTTTCATGTTTGACGTCTCCGGATCGATGAACAGCTCCAGTCGCCTAAGCAATTTGAAGGTCGCTGCGCAAGATGCCGTAGATATCCTCTTGCCAGAGGATGCGTCACCGGACCTTCTTGAGAAAACACGCCTATCAATGGTGTCGTATAATGCCATGGTGAACGCAGGCGACTTCTTCGAAGAGGTTGCCGGTGTACCCGCCACTCGAACTTATACGCATACAATTGCGGCTGCGGTCGGCGCCGGAGATTACACGGTAGGGAATACCTATGATGATTTTCTAATCGGGCTCTACGATACCGATACGGATGAACTTATTTCCGAAATTGGTGACAATGCCGTCATCGCGATAGACCCTTCGCAAGATGACGATCTGACAATTGCCGTAACGCTCGCGCCTTCGCACGATCTTTATGGCAAGGTTGAAAGTATGCGCCTGCAACTTTCTGGAACCGAAAGCAGGAACCAGAACGAGAATGTCGAACCTTACGCGCTCTATGGCGATAGTGGTTTGAGCAATATGACCGGCAATGCTTGGGACATGGGTGATTTTCGAATCCGCTTGCGCGCGTATTCCAAGAATAACCGAAAAGGCTCGAAACTATTTGATGAGACCCTCGACTTCACATTGACCTTGGGTGGGAGTTCAGAACCCGTCGAAAAGTCTTATACGCTCACCTCAACCTGCGTTTGGGAACGCGATGGCGACTTCAAATTCGATGACGCTGACCCGATTTCCGGCGGCTATCTCGCGCACCGAGAGGCCTGGTTTGTCGAAGACTCAAGTGACAGTGATGGCGGGGATTGGGAAGTCGGTCATCCAAATCGTCCGGATGACGGTAAGTATGATGGCGATGAGTGTCGTGATCTAGAACCAGTCGAACTGACCAATAATCGCACAACTTTGAGCAACTATATCACTTCGCTCACAGCTGGCGGCTATACGGCGGGACATTTGGGCATCGGCTGGACCTGGTATTTGGTCGCAGAAGACTGGAATGACGTCTTTGACGGCGACGCAGCACCGCTGGACTATACTGAGCCAGACTCGGCGAAAGTGGTCATCTTGATGACTGATGGGGCGTTCAACGCTGAGATCTTTCCGGAACAGGGCAGCTCAACAGAGCAAGCAGAAGATCTTTGCGACAATATGAAACTGAAGGGCATCAAAGTCTATGCGGTGGCGCTAAACGCACCAAGCTCTGGGCAGGACATTCTCTCCTACTGTGCTTCTGATTCGAGTTACTATTTTGAACCTGAAACCGGCGCAGAACTAACCGACGCCTATCGGAAAATCGCAGTCTCAATCTCTGATTTGCGCATCTCGAAATAGACAAAGACAGCCAAACACAAAAGAGCGATGCGGAGACAACCGCATCGCTCTTTTTTTGTTCTGAACAACGCCTTCTATTGCGCTGCGATCAAAGTTGTCTTTGCTTTTGGCAGCGTGCCGTTTGGCCAATGCTGCCAGAGGTCCGCTTCGCGCGCCGCAGCCTTTGCAATGGCATCGTCTTTGACGTGTCCGTAGCCCCGGATTTCATCCGGGATTTCCGCAATTGCGATTGCGAGATCTAGATTCTCTTCTGTGAGCTCCAAGATCAACCGGTCCATGTTTTCAAGATATTGATCGCGCAGTTTTCGCTCTAGTTTGCGTTCGCCGGTCCAACCAAACGGATCAAAGCGTGTCCCGCGCAAGCCTTTGAAACGTTTCATGATCTTGAAACCGATTTTCATCCACGGCCCGAAAGACTTTTTGATCAGGTGTCCGTTATCATCCTTTTTGGAATTTAGCGGCGGCGCCAGATGATAGGCAACTTTCCCGCCCTTGAACTTCTTCGCCAAATAGGCGTCAAATTTTCCATCCGTCCATAATCGGGCGACCTCATACTCGTCTTTGTAGGCCATCACTTTATAGGCGTAGCGCGCAACCGCTTCGGCGAACCGTTCGCCGGAACTAAACGCGTGCGTTTTAGCGCGAACGCGATCCATCAGGCTAGAATAAATCGCTGCATAGGATTGGCTCTGATAGCTTGTTAGGCGTTCGCTGCGATTGGCCACGAGCTCATCTAGCGTCATCAAATCGATATGCCCGCGAGGGTCCTTCGCACTCTGCAATCGATCAGGGTCATAAGCGGCGATCCGGCCAAGATCAAAGGCCGCCATATTCTCGTCGGCCTTCACGCCGTTCAGTTTGATCGCACGATACAGACCGCGCAATGAGACGGGGACTTGGCCTTTCTGCCACGCATAGCCTGCCATGATCATGTTGGTGTAGATCGCTTCATTGAAATACAAAATCGCTAAGGCCTCCGCATCAAAAGCCGCGAACTCTGCGGCCTGACGCTTGACCCGTGAGGCGAGCAAGTCGCTCTCGAATGTCTTCGATCGATCGCGAATGAATTCGCTTGTTGGCGTGACATCACTATTGGCGAATGCGGCGGTGCGGTCGGCATCCATAAGGTTAAGCGCATCGCCGCCGGCCGCCACGACCAGATCGCAAGCGATCACACAATCGGTGCTGGCGGGCGGCACCCGGCCAGTTGAGATCATGTCAGGTTCGCGGGCGAATCGTAAATGGCTCAGAACTGGCCCTCCTTTTTGAGCCAACCCGGTCATATCGAGGCTCGAAGCGGCATGACCATCCACATGCGCGCCCATAGCCAGGATCGCGGCGACCGTCGTAACGCCAGTGCCGCCGACACCGGTGAACAAGACGTTCCAGGCGCCATCCAGGCTGGGTGTGTCGGGCAACGGAAGATTGGTTGCGTCGATCTCTGGGCGCGGCTCATCATTGGCGGTAAACTCACCATCGGTGACTGTGATGAAGCTCGGGCAAAACCCGTTGACGCAAGACAAGTCCGTGTTGCAGGTCGACTGATTGATCCGCCGTTTACGACCGAGCTCAGTTTCAACGGGTTCAACCGAGAGACAGTTGGACTTAATCGAACAGTCGCCGCACCCTTCGCAAACCTCTGTGTTGATAAGGACGCGCGTACGATCGGGGGCTCGAAGCCCACGCTTAGACCGGCGCCGTTTTTCTGTGGCGCAAATTTGGTCATAGATCAGGACGGAAACGCCAGGCGTCTCTCGAAGTTTCTTTTGAACCTTGTCGAGGTCACTACGTTCATAGATGCGAACCCGCCGCGGGAGCCCTTTCACGTTCGCATAACGGGTCGGATCTTCGGTCACGATGACAATCGTTTCAACGCCCTCCCCTTTGACTTGAGCCGCAATTTGCTGCGGCGTCTGGCCAGATTCAACGGTTTGTCCGCCGGTCATTGCGACGGCGTCATTGTACAAGATTTTGTAGGTAATGTTGGCGCCCGATGTGACTGCGGCTCGAATCGCTAACGACCCAGAGTGCGAATAAGTGCCATCACCAAGATTGACGAACATATGGTCTTCGTCGGTCGCGAAATGCTGTCCAACCCAGCCAACACCCTCTCCGCCCATTTGGCTGGTCATATCCGTATTTCGGTCCGGCATGAAGTTCGCCATATAGTGACACCCAATACCGGCAAGCGCGCGCGACCCTTCTGGAACCACCGTCGATGTATTGTGCGGACAGCCCGAACAATAATGGGGGGTTCGTACGGTCGGAGTTGCATTGGTTCGTGCGGCATCCCCAGCGCGACCAACACGCGCGAAATACGCATCCGCCTTGCTCGTATCCCATCCTTTGGGCAATACACCGCGCAGCGCTGCGGCCATTTCTGGAACCGCAATGGATCCAGTTTGGGAAAGCAATGGCTGGCCGTCTACCGTGCGCTTACCCTCCAAAACAGGCCGCTTTTTTTCTGGCAGTGGATACAAGGCAGCGCGCAATTGTTCCTCGATCAAAGGTCGCTTGTGTTCAATCACCAACACACGCTCAAGACCGGCGCAAAAGGCACGGATACCCTCTGGCTCGAGCGGCCATGGCATGGCGACTTTATAAATCGATACACCGAGCTTAGCAGCATCATCCGGTGTTAATCCAAGCGCTTCCAAGGCTTCGAAAACATCGCGTGCCGCTTGACCCGTGACGATCAATCCAATGCGTGGTTTGGCGCTCGGCAAGATCACTCGGTCGAGCTGGTTGGCCCGCACCCAAGCTTTCGCCGCCGGCAATTTGTACTCACGCAAGCGAAGTTCTTTTTCCAAAGGCGGATCAGAACGGCGGATATGAACCCCGTCATCCGGAAATTCAAAATCGGGCGTGACAAACTTCATTCGGTTTAGCGTTACATCGACAACAGAACCGCTATCCATTGTATCTGCCAGTGCGATCATGGAGCTCCATCCGCCGCTGAACCGGCTCATCGCCCAGCCATGCAGACCGTAATCTAAGACATCCTGTATCGAAGCTGGATTGAGCACAGGAATTTCGGCATCTTGCATCGCGAACTCGGATTGCGACGGAAGGGTTGAGGATTTGCAGGCGTGATCATCCCCGAGAACCGCCAGAACGCCGCCTAACGCAGAGGTTCCTGCAGCGTTTGCATGTTTGAAAACGTCGCCCGTGCGATCGACCCCAGGGGCTTTTCCATACCAGACCCCGAATAGGCCATCGCGCTGCGCGCCAGGAAACAGGCCAAGCTGCTGACTGCCCCAGACCGCGGTCGCCCCGAGGTCCTCATTCAGCCCCTCCCAGAACTTGATGTCGTGCGTATCCAGCCAAGTCTGCGCGGTGCGCAATTGCTGATCATACCCACCGAGCGGTGACCCTCTATATCCTGAAATGAACCCCGCCGTATTGTGGCCTGCCTGAAGATCGAGCCGCTTTTGATCAAGCGGCAGGCGGACCAGCGCCTGGATACCTGTCATATAGGCTTTTCCCTCGACAAGGTCGTATTTGTCGTTCAGCGTAACTTCACGATGTTCCAAGGCGCACCTCACAGTTTTGCGTTTGGGTCATTTATCCTAACAATTTGCCGAAAAAACTTGCCTTGTTTGCACAAACCGGGCTATGTCGAGCAATAATATTCTAAATATTGCTCGTTTCGGGGGAAGAATTGTCAGATCCACTAGATACTATTGATGCCAAGATTCTTGATCTGATTCAAAAGGACGCGTCCCTTTCTGTTGCAGATATCGCCGAACGGGTTGGCCTGTCCTCATCTCCTTGCTGGCGCCGCATCAAGCGCATGGAGGAAGCCGGCATCATTCAAGGGCGCGTAACGCTGTTGGACCGACAGACCGTTGGCCTCGGTTTCGAAGTCATCGCCAACGTAAAATTGGCTTTGCCCAGTAAGGAAAACCTTGAAGCATTCGAGGAGCTGGTGCGCAAATGGCCGGAAGTGATGGAATGTATGACCGTCACCGGCGCCGTTGATTATATTATCCGCGTCACGACAACAGACATGTACGCATACGACAAATTCCTGCGCGAAAAACTGCTCGGCTCAGCGCTGGTCTCTGATGTGCAGTCTCGGATCATCATAAATGTATCGAAACGCACGACGGCGGTTCCGCTCGGATTGGTCAGCGACTACGTGCCCGCTGGATAGCCGGCCACCGATCCAGATTTCGTGGAGCGATGCGCCTTAAGCGCGCTCCACGCACATCGCGATCCCTTCGCCGCCGCCGATGCAAAGCGAGGCAACGCCCTTTTTCACATCGCGATCTTCCATCGCCGCGAGCAGCGTAATCAGGATGCGCGCGCCTGAAGCGCCGATCGGATGCCCCATTGCGCAAGCCCCGCCATTGACGTTGACGATATCGTGGCTCAGCCCAAGTTCCTGCATCGCGATCATCGGGACCACCGCAAAGGCCTCATTGATCTCCCAGAGGCCAACATCGTCTTTAGACCACCCAGCCTTCGCCAGTGCTTTTTCCATCGCTGGCACGGGCGCCGTAGTGAAGTTTTCGGGTTCGTGCGCGTGACTGGATGAGGACACAATCTTGGCGATCGGCGACAATCCGCGTGACGCGGCTTCGGACGCTTTCATCAAGACCAGCGCCGCTGCGCCATCTGAAATTGCAGAAGCATTCGCTGCCGTTACGGTGCCATCTTTGTTGAACGCAGGACGCAGAGTTGGAATCTTATCCGGACGCGCGGTGCGTGGCAGCTCATCGGTTTCGACTGTGGTCTCACCTTTGCGGCTCTTGATCGTCACCGCAGCGATTTCGCGCTTGAACTTGCCCGTCTCGGTCGCAGTCTGCGCGCGCTTGAGCGTTTCAAGCGCATAGGCATCCTGCTGCTCGCGCGTGAATTGATATTTCTCAGCGATCATATCGGCGAAGACACCCATTGGGCCACCCGCATAAGCGTCGGTCAGTCCATCAAGCGCCATATGATCCTTCGCGCCCATGTCGCCATATTTGTGGCCTTGGCGCACATTCATGAGGTGCGGTGCGTTGGTCATGCTTTCCATGCCACCAACAATCACAATGTTTGCATCGCCTGACGCGATGGACTGGCGCCCCATCACGGCGGCCTGTAATCCAGAGCCGCACATTTTATTGATGGTTGTCGCTTCCAGCCCTTTGTCCATACCCGCTTTAAAGCCAGCTTGACGCGCCGGCGCTTGGCCTTGTCCGGCGGGGAGGCAATTGCCCATAATAATCTCGTCGGCTTCTTCAGCGCCAAGACCAGCCTCTTCAACGGCAGCTTTGACCGCAATCGCTCCAAGTTCATTCGCGGACAATGGCGTAAGGTCGCCAAGCAATCCGCCCATTGGCGTACGCGCCATCCCAACAATTACAACTGGATCCGTGGCAGACATGCAAAGCCCTCCTAAAAGCTATCGCGGCACAAGATTGTGCAGATGCGAACAAATGGGGGAGAAGACCCACCGGCGTCAAGTCATTGCTAAGCCGAGTTTATGTTCGCTTCTATCGAACCCGCTGCGGAGCGATCGCATCCAGCGCAACAGCGCGGTCCATGATGTCGAGCAATTCGTCATTTATCTCGTCTTCGGAATAGACTTTAACATGGCGCAGAGCTTTGCCTGTTCCCTCGATCCGGTCGAAGAAATCAGCCGCAAGGTTAGCGCCTTGCCAAAGCTGAAGGTTGCATCGATCACCCTGACCTATCACCGAGAATATGCGCTCCTGCCCACTCCAACATGGGGCGCCCCAAGCGAGCTTCACCGTCAAGTCAGGCCAACGGGTTTTGATCTGATCTTCAATCGCAAGCGCAATATCGCGTTGGTGAGAATCTAAGCTCTCAAAATACGCACGTACCGTTTTCGGCTTCGGCATGGTCACCCCTAACCCGCTACAATTGAAAACTGCATAACTTAGTGTGCGGCGCACAAACCATAGGGGAACGGCTTTTTTTACATAAGAAAAAAAGGGCGAACCAAAGTTCGCCCTTCCCGATTTCAAAATGATCGAAGATCTACCAGATACGAATACGCTCTTCCGGCGGCAGATAGAGGTCGTGATCTGGGCCGACATCAAACGCTTCATACCATTCGTCGAAATTGCGAACGATGCCGTTGACGCGGTAATAGGGCGGGCTATGCGGACCGCGAATAAGCTGCTGTCGCAGAGCCTCGTCGCGATACTTGTTTCGCCAAGCTTGAGCCCAAGCCATGAAGAAGCGTTGGTCGCCGGTGAAGCCACCCATTACAGGGGCCTCTTCATCCGCGTCGATCTCGCCATCACCATTCGCGTCTAGGCTCATACGGTAAGCTTTGTACGACATAGATAGTCCGCCGAGATCACCCGTGTTCTCTCCCAGTCCCAAACGTCCGTTCACACACGTCTCTCCGTCATCGAGCGGGCAGAACTGGTTATACTGGCCAACAAGGGCGTCCGTACGCGCCACAAACGCTTCTTTGTCGGCTGGGGTCCACCAGTCGCGCAGAACGCCGTCGCCATCCGATTTGGAGCCTTGATCGTCAAAGCCGTGACCAATCTCATGACCAATGACGCCGCCAATCGCCCCGTAATTGATCGCGGGATCTGCTTCGAGATTGAAAAATGGTGGTTGCAGGATCGCCGCTGGGAAAACGATTTCGTTGCGGTTCGGGCTGTAATAGGCGTTCACAGTTTGCGGCAACATGAACCATTCGGTCTTATCGATCGGCTGGCCCAGCTGGCTCAACATATCTTCGAAGCTCCAGGCATTCGAGGCCATCATGTTCTCAAACGCACTGTCGCCTACACTCAGCGTGTCATAGGTCTCGAACTTTTCGGTATATCCGATTTTCGGTGTGAACTTTGAAAGCTTGTCGCGCGCTTCGACTTTCGTCTCGGCGCCCATCCAATCAATCGCGTCGAGATTGTCAGCCATGGCTAAACGAAGGTTTGCGACGAGCTCATCCATTGCAGCTTTGTTTTCAGCTGGGAAATAGCGCTCAGCATAGACCTTGCCAACAGCCTCGCCCAGAGCGCCTTCAACGGCTGAAACGCCGCGCTTCCAACGGGGGCGTTGTTCCTCTTGGCCACGCAGCTGTTTGGAATAGAATTCAAACGATGCATCATCGATGGCTTTCGGCAAAACAGAGGCATGATCGGAAAGCAAATGCGCCGTCAAATAGGCTTTCCAGTCTTCAAGTGAGGCCGCATTCACGACATCAAATATCCCGGCTATGCCGCCACCGGAGATCTTCTCGACTTGCTCGTCGGTCAATCCCAGGCTTGCAATTTCTTCTGCGTCCGGCGTCACTTGGCGAACGATGAACGCCTCCTGCTCACCAAGGCCGATCTCTTCAAGCATAAGGGCGATCGGAAAGTCCCCAGCCGACGCGATAAACTCATCCTTGGACAGTTTGTTATAAGTCAGATTGCGATTGCGGCCGACCGTGCGGTCCCAGTGCGCTTTGGCAATCTCGGTTTCGAGCGCCAAGACGCGCGCCGCAGTATCGGCAGGATCGTCATAGCCTGCTTGCTCCAACAGGAAGGTGAGATACGTCAGGTAGCCTGCGCGCGTCTCAACGTTCTTTCCGTCATCGGTGAGATAGGTGTCGCGATCCGGTAAACCCAGGCCAGATTGCGTGACATAGAAGATATAGCTGTCAGTGTTCTTAGAATCGACATCGACCCAACCGCCGATCGGTGCTGAATAGCCGTTGGCCGCGAACACGCGAACGAGGTCTTCCTTTGTCTCAATCGTTTGGATCCGATCGAGATAAGGTTGCACAGGCGCAAGGCCAGCCGTTTCGATCGCGTCTGTGTCGACAAACGCATTGTAAAAAGCCGCGACCCGGCCTTCTAACGTGGCGGGGTCAGGTTTGGCCTCTGCCAAGTCATCAATGATAAATTTCACGCGCTGCTCTGATTTTTCACGAAGCAGCGTGAAAGAGCCATACCTCGTTCGGTCAGCGGGCATGTCAAACTCGTCATACCAAGTGCCGTTCACATAACGGAAGAAATCGTCTCCCGGATGCATCTCAGCGTCCATGGCATAAAGATCCAGGCCGAACGCGCCCCAATCATCTCTAGACGTGGTCTCGACAACCCGTGTGTCCACGGTCTCTTCAATTGCCGAACTCGTCTGATCTGTCTCTTGCGCACCGCAAGCCGTTAAAACAAACGCCGCCGCGCTCGCCATCAAAAGATGTTTCATTCGTTTCTCCCTGAACGTCTCATCGAACCAATTATTTTATGACCTACTCAGCAGGCATCGGACGAGGCACTTCCGCACTTGTTCCGATCAGCTCTTCGCTATCGATCGTCACTTCACCTGTATAAGTCTCACCAATCCGGCGATAAGGTCGGCCGCCCCAGCTCCAACGGAACACGCGGCCAATCTCGACACCAACCGCATATAGCGTTGGCACCAGGAAGAGCGACACAAAGATCGCAAAGGCAACGGCATAGCCGAGCGAGATCACCATTGGCTTGAGGAATTGCGCCTGCATCGAACGCTCCGCAATCAATGGCAGGATGCCGACAAAAGTCGTGACAGAGGTTAGCAAGATCGGGCGGAACCGGGACACGCCCGCATCGACCAAGGCTTGAACAGCACCGACCCCTTCGGCTCGTTTCCTGTTTACAAAATCAACCAGAACCAAGTTGTCATTGATAACAACCCCAGCCGCCGCAGCAATCCCGAAGATTGAGAACATCGCCATCGATGTCCCAGTGATGGCATGCCCGAGGATCGCTCCGGTCAGTGCAAATGGGATCGCGGTCATCAGCAACAAAGGCTGCGAGTAAGAACGGAAAGCAATCGCGAGAACAATGTACATACAGATGAGCGCCCCTGCCGCGAGCATTTGAAGCTCGTTGAAAAAGCGTTGCTCTTGCTCAAACCCGCCGGCTGCGCCGCGTTCCACATCCGGGAACTTGGTGCCAAACTCAGGCCAGAAATTGACGTCCATATCGGCCATAATCTGCCCTCGGCCGCCATCGCCCAGAACATCTGCAAAAACCGACACAGAACGCGTTCGGTTGCGGCGCAAAATCCGATTGATGCCCGGCTCATAGGTGAAGTTGGCCACCTGCGTCAGCGGGAGTTCGCGGCCATCCGCGGTCCGAATACGGAGATTATCGATACTATCGAGATTTGTCCGAGCTGACTTGGGCAAACGGACCATGACGCGGACGTCTTCACCATTACGCGGCAGACGCTGAACCTCTTCGCCAAAATAGGCCTGACGTATTTGTCGAGAAACATCCGCTAGTGTAACGCCAAGGGCTTCAGACCCTGGCTTCAACTCGATACGAAGCTCGTCGGCAGCCGCGGTGAGATTGTCGCCAATATCATAAGCGGCAGCATAGGTGGCCAGCTGCTCCTGCACGACAGCTGAGGCTTCGCGCAAACGATCCAGATCAGGGTGATTCAACGCAAACCGAACCCCGGTATCATTTTCATTGTCGGTAAAATCGAACGAAACTTCTTCTGCATCCTGAACCGGGCCAACCAGCTCGCGGATCTTTTCAGAGATCTCACGCGTTGACAGCAATTCAGGTCTGGCTTCTGGCGGAACCAGTCCGATCCAGGCCTGAACCTCGCTGTTTGAAGCAACAATGGAAGCGCCATCGAGGACGCCGCCCTCATAGCCACCGTCTTGGCGAACAATCTGGCTTTCCCATTTTCGGTCTAGTTCGATCTCTGCGCCGTCCAGACCAGCCTGTAATTGATCACGGACTTGCAGGGTGCGCGAGAAGGGTGTGCCTTCGGGCATCTCAATCGTTACCTGAACCAAATCGCTTTCAATTTCTGGCATGAATTTGAAAGGAACAATGCGGTTGGCGACCAGCGCAATCGCAAGACCAAAAACAATAAAGAAGAAGACGATCGTCGCGTAGCGCATGCGCAGCGCGAACTCGAGAACCGGCTTGTAAACGTGTTGCGCGAACCAGATCAGACTATCTGCAATCCGTTGCTGGAAGCGCGCCAACGTCCCCTGCTTCGACTTATCCTCGCGCTTCATATGCGACAGGTGAGCCGGCAGGATGAACATACATTCGATGATTGAAAATATGAGGGATGCAATCACGACGAACGTGATCTGCTGCGTAAAGGCGCGGGTTGGTCCTGTCAGCATCGCCCAAGGAGCAAATGCGATAATGGTGGTAATCACCCCAAACACGACCGGCTTGAAGACCAGCTGAGTGCCGATCACGGCGGCCTCAATGCCTTCACTTCGTCCGCTTTCAACCTCCCTATGTATATTCTCCCCGACCACGATCGCATCGTCGACGATCACACCGATCACCAACAGAACTGCAAATGTGGAGAGAATATTCCAGGAAACCCCAAACAGCGGCATCAGCATGATCCCGCCGGCAAATGCGGTAATAATTCCAACCGTAACCCAGAACGCCACAATGGGTTTTAGGAAAAGGATTAGAACCAACATCACCAAAATCGCGCCGAGAAGAGCCGATTCTGAGATCAGCTGCATGCGCGCTTCAAACGGCTTTGAATTGTCCCAAAGAATATCAATCGCCATGCCATCTGGCATAATCCCGGTCACGGGGTTGTTGGCGCGATCAATATACTCTCGAAAACTCTCAGCATATTCGACAATGTCCATACGGTCCGGTTGCACGACCATTACAAAGGCTGTCGGTCGACCATTATGCGTCGCGCTGAGATCTGCATCGACAAAACCGTCAATCACCTCTGCAACATCGCCGACCCGGATCGTGCCCTGGTCATTTGATTGGCGCACAATAATGTTCTCGAATTGCTCTTGCGAATCCGCCAGCGCGCGTGCCGTCATTGAGACATCGCCAACATTCGAGCGAATCTGACCGCCCGAAGAATTGAGGGATGATTGACGCACGGCTTGTGCGATCTCAGAGAAACTCAGATTAAACCTGCGGAGGGCTTCTTCGGAAATCTCAATTGAAACTTCCTCGTCCAAGACCGCTTGCAAGACGGCAAGTTCTCCGCCGCTAATTTCCGCGATATCATCACGCACATCATCCGCAACGCGCTTCAGAGTAAGGGCATCCACATCGCCGTGGATCGCCATCCCGAAATACCAATCGCGTTGCTCCCAACGCGTGACTTGTGGCTGGAACGCGGCCTGCGGCAGGTTATTGATCTGATCGACGCGGAGTTTGATCTCGTCCAAAAAGACGTTCATGTCGATATCATCACGTCCGCGGATATTGACCACGGCAAAGCTTTCGCGCGCGATTGATGTGATCCGGTCCAAGCCATCAATGTCGGCGACCGCTTCTTCAATGCGTGTGATGATCTGTTCTTCAACATCTTGCGGCGAGGCGCCCTGCCAGCTCATCGTAACCGATGCGCCCGCGACCGGCACGACCGGAAACATTTCGCGCTCCATTTGATTGAAGCCCAAAACGCCGCCCATGAAGGCGACGACCATAAGGAGGTTTGCCGCAACTGCGTTACGCGCGAACCAGGATACCATTCCGAACATTACTGGCCTCCATCATTGGTTGAAGCGACAAGTTCCGTGGTCGTATCGACGCTTGGCGCATCACCAGCGGCTTCTTCGTTTAGGTTTTTGATGCTGCCATCTTCCAAACGCTGCAGGATGGTGATGCTCATGCCGTCATTCGAACCACGAATGGGGCTGGTGATCGCAAGATCCCCGGGCAGAATATCTGGGCTACGGAACCAAGCGCCGTCCGGTGAGCTGAACACCACTTCGACCTGGTAGATGCGCAAGGCACCATTCTCCGGATCCCCAATAAAGATATTGCCGCCGCCACGAATAGCTGACCTTGGAGCCACCAAAAGGTTCTCGATCTTATTGCCAGCGATAGACGCGTTGACGAATAGTCCCGGCGCCATTGGCGCGCCGTCATTCGAACCCGCGCCATAAGGGTCTGCCAATTCAGAAATCACATTGATCAAACGGGTTTGCGGGTTCACCGCAGCCGAAGTGCGCGTGACGCGGCCAACCCATTCTCGTGGCTGACCTCCAACATTGGCTGAGAAAACAACTTCGGGACCCGGCGCATTCGCTGTTTCAGCAAACGCCAGCGGTAATCCAAGCTGCCCAAGCTCGTCATCGGTGATCGGCAATGAGACCTCGACCATATCCGTGGCGAACACGCGCCCAAGGGATTGCCCAGGCGACGCAAACTGACCGACATCAACACTCTCTTCGCGCACCCGGCCATCAAACGGCGCTGTCACAGCGGTCCGGCTGAGTGCCAGATTAGCATCTGCGAGTTGAGCTTTCGCAGAATCAAGCGAAGCGCGTGCTTCCGCCAATTGCGGTTCCCGTCGGGCCAATGGGCTTGAGTCCGTAATCTCAAGATCGATCAGGTCCTGCTGCGCAATTTCCGCTTCCGCTTCTTCACGGGCAAGCCGTTGCTCTGCGGCAGCAACGCCGGATTGCGCTCGCACAACGGCAAGCTCATAATCGGCAACCTCAAGACGGACCAGAACCTGTCCACGTCGGATAAATCCGCCATCGATGAAATCAGGCGATACATATGCAATCCGACCAGCGATCTGCGGCGCAACAACCAATTCTCGTTGCGGACGAACCTCTCCTTGGGCCGTGACTTTGAAATCAAGGTCGGCCTGCGTGATGTTTTCAGCAAACACGGAAAGACCCGCGAACTTCTCATCCGCTTGCTCAGGCTCAGGCTTCAAAATCTGCACAGTCATGAAAGCCAGGGCGGCCATACCGGCTAAGGCTATGACGGTGATTATAACAGAGATTATACGGCTCATGGGAGGATTGCCTCTTCGGGGCTATTTGAGCTCGCGGGTGTGGGCGCGGCCGGTTCTGCGACCGGTAACCCTCCCCCAAGAGCCAGATGAAAACTTACACGATTAGATGCTCGCGCCGAGCGCGCCGCAATCACGTTACTTTCCGCGGTGAGGCGGCGAGTTTGCGAATCGATCAGGTTAAAAATTGAAACGAGGCCATTGGTATATTGGCGCGTCGCCAATTCCTCAGCCAGTCGCGCCTCTTCCAAGGCTCGAAGCTGCGCGTCTTCTTGCTGCGCTAAAAGGGAGTCAGCTGCCAAAGCGTCTTCAACTTCGCGCCAAGCGGTCAGCGTCGTCGCGGCATAGTTTTCGACGGCCGCGCGGGCGGTTGCAACGACCGCGTCACGATCCGCATCAAGCGATCCACCATTAAATATCGGAGCAGCCAAGCCCGCGACCAGGCGTGCTGCAACGCGAGTTGGGTTCAGCGCATCAGCAAAGTCGGTTTCGGTGGTTGAAGCGGATCCGGTGATGCGCAAACTCGGCAACATTGCCAAGCGCGCTTGTTCTGCGCGCAATCCAGCTGCTGTGACGCGGGCCTCTGCCGCTGCGATATCGGGACGTCTTGTCAAAAGAAGCGTCGGATTTCCGGCTGGCGGAATAGGCGTCAGTTGCGGCAGGTCAGCAAAAGCTTCGAGCTCGGTTGCCGGATAACGACCAAGCAGAATCTCAAGGCGCCGAATGGCATTGCCACTGGCTTGCCGGCGACCCGCAATTGAAGCTTCCGCAGACGCCTGTGTTGTACGCGCGGTGCGGACGTCCAATGCGGAAGAGAGACCGCGAGACAAACGACGTTCCGTCAACTCAAGCGCGCGCGTTCGCGCTTCAAAGGTTTCAACCGCGACACGTTCTTGCGCCAGGGCCTCATTGAGATCGAACCAGGCGGACGCCGTTTGCGCGGCCAGCGCTAATCGAGCAGAGGCAAGATCTGCTTCGCCCGCAATTAGATCCGCTTCCGCAGCATTGATACCGGCGCGCAAGCGCCCCCAGAGGTCGAGCTCCCAATCTAAAGAGAGGCCAACCCCATATGTTGGGTTGTCGGTCCGTGTATCCAGGGATTCGATATAGGTGCTCGTGCCGCCAGCGGTCGCTGACGCGGACAAATTCGGTAGGGTCCGACCATAGGTACTGCGCGCTTGCGACCGGGTGGCTTGCACGGCGTAATACTGCGAGCGAATAGAAGGGTTCGCAGCAAGAGCTTCATTCACCAGCTCGACCAAAGTCGCGTCGTCAAATTGCGCGAGCCAATCTGTTTGCGGAACCTCTCCTGAGACACCTGAAGACTGCCAGGTCTGAGGGGCGTCTGGAGCCACAGGGAATATCGCCACCGGCTCACCCCCCAAGTTGGGCACGCTCGGTATTGAGGCGCAGGCGCCAAGGATTAGAGCTCCGAATACAATACGCGCTTGTTTCATAGAAACCTCATAACTTGGACCGTCGCTTTACGCCTGCACTAGTCGACTGTCAACAAACAATTATCGTTTTTCAATAATTACGTAATGCCGTGCAGACTTGCTCATCCCTGTAACCCTAGTATACGCGAAAACCGTCCGCACGGACCAGCAACAAGCGAGATTTTGAGCGGTCATGTCGCAAAAAAATGACCAGAACGCATCAGATGCGCGCCGACGCTTACAGG
The DNA here is from genome assembly GCA_039970335.1 of Henriciella sp. Classification (GTDB taxonomy): domain Bacteria; phylum Pseudomonadota; class Alphaproteobacteria; order Caulobacterales; family Hyphomonadaceae; genus Henriciella. The sequence goes on from JBDVMC010000025.1 coordinate 82,077, forward strand.
ATTTCCTGGTTTTAACATCAGGCGGTATCGCGGTCCTTGCACTCTTATTGCTGACCGGAGCGATTGGGCTGGTCGAATGGATCACTGGGGCGATCGTAATGACCGCTGGCGCTCTAGCTTTTTATGTCGGCTCAGCCCCCAACTCCAAAAAGATCCGTGAAGCGGCCGTGCTGGATCAACCACCAGAAGCAGAAGACGCGCCAGATGCGGGCGCGATCGATCAATTCATTATGGCACTGCCATTACCGGCCCTGCTTATCTCCAAACAACAACAAGTCACATCATCGAACCCCCACGCTCAAAGCCTGTTTCGTCTAAGTGGTTCCGTACGTTCGATCCCAGTCGCAATGCTAAGACAGCCGGACCTGTTAGCCGCCGCAGAACGGGTTGAACAAGACGGTGCCAATGAGCGGGTAGAGTTCACCCAGCACGGAGATACGGAAGTCTGGATGGCTCATGTGCGTCCTGGACCAGAGTCCGGCTCGGTCCTTATGGTGTTTGAAGATCTGACCGCGGTCCGCCGGGCTGAACGCGCACGTGCAGACTTCCTCGCCAATGCGAGCCACGAATTACGGACCCCGCTCACCGCGATTGGCGGCTTTATTGAAACCATGCGTGGCCCAGCCAAGGACGACAAAGCCGCTTGGGATGGCTTTCTGGAAATCATGGCTCAGCAAACCGAGCGCATGAAACGTCTGGTCGCCGATTTGCTATCGCTCTCACGCATCGAATTTAGCGAGCACCGCGCGCCGAAAACCGAACTAAATTTCGTTGAGACCGTCCGAAAAACCAGCTTAGCTTTGGTTCCCATCGCGAAAGAAGCAGGCATTGAGCTGCACTTCGATGCGCCAGACAAAGCGGTGCAAGCGATTGCCGATGATGATGAGCTCGCACAGATCGTCCAAAACCTCGCCAGCAATGCGATCAAATACGCGTCGCCGGGCGGTGAAGTCCAAATCTTGGTTGGAACCGCACCAACAATGGCCGAAGCCGCCAACGCATGCAGCCGCCAGTCTGACGCGTCCAATCGCTCGCTATTGCTACAACCCTACGCGTCTGCCGAAGCACCTGCCGTCTGGGTTCGAGTCACCGATGACGGCTTGGGTATCTCCGAGCAACATTTGCCGCGCCTAGGTGAACGGTTTTACCGCGTTGATGAAAGCCGCGGCGGCAAGATTGAAGGCACCGGACTGGGCCTCGCCATCGTCAAACACATTATGGCGCGTCACCGCGGCGGCCTCGCGGTTGAAAGCCTGGAAGGGCACGGCACAGCGTTCGGAATTTGGATGCCCCGGTTAAAAGACAATGCCAGCGCCAACACCGTATAATCCACCTTCTTCAGAAACTCTTAGAACGCTTTATCTCGACGATGACTTGATCGTTGCAGATAAGCCGAGCGGCCTGCTGAGCGTTCCTGGACGCGGCCCGGAAAAAGCAGTCTGCGCAAACAGCATTCTGAGCGAACGGCATGGCCCCGTCCTGACCGTGCATCGTTTGGATATGGACACATCAGGCGTGATTGTTTTTGCACGGAACAAAGAGGCGCAGAGACATCTCTCCAAGCAATTTGAGCAACGCCGCGTCTCGAAAAAATATGAAGCGCTTGTTGAAGGTTTGATCGACCAAGAGCTCGGAACGATCGATGCGGCCATCGCCAAACACTCGCTAGACCGCCCGCTTCGACATTTAGATCCGGAAGGGCGGTCTGCGATTACGCACTGGCAGGTCTTACACCGCGATGAGAGAACAACTCGCCTTTTGCTTACCCCGGAAACTGGGCGCTCACATCAGATTCGGCTGCATTTAGCCAGCATAGGGCATTCGATTCTCGGCGACGTCTTTTATGGTGATGTAAACTCTCATGAGCGGCTCTGCCTTCACGCCAAGACGCTGCGCATCGCGCATCCGGTCAGTGAAAAATTCGTAGGGTTTGAAGCGGATACGCCGTTTTAGACACGTCACGCTAAATGCCGAAAACGGTGCTGTCACATATGTGTCAACGTGCCCATGTATGAGCGCCCCAACACAGTGATCGACACCCCGCATGTTGCAAACTTTAGGATATCTTCCGATTGGATGGTTGGTGATTGCGCCATTGGCCGCAACAGGTTTTTTTGCATTCTATTTTGGGCGCACACAGGTTGGCGCGATCCGGACAGGGTCGACCATTGGTTCTCGGCTCAACTCACAACCTAATTTTCACGGTTACTTCCTGGCGCTGTGCACGGTCCTGCCGGCTGGATTGGTATTCTTGGCCTATCTATTCTTTGCCGATCCTTACATGCGCAGCGTGTTGCAGGGTGAGTTACCAACCTATTTGACCGCTCAAGGTACTGAGCAGGTCTCGCTGTTTTTGAGCCGCGTCTCTGACCATGCCCTGGCCAGCACACCCGTCTCAACCGGGAACATTTTGTTTGACGCGAGCGTAGAGCGTTTTGCCGCTATCAAGGGTTCTGTTCGGATCTTCACTTTGGGTCTCGCAATCCTGGTTGCAGCGGGTGGCTTCGCGCTCGGTCGGCGTCGGCTGCGCCGTAATTTTCCAGCCCGAACCTATGTCGAACGCACAATAACATCTCTACTCTTTATCTGTGCCGCGATTGCAGTTTTTACGACCATAGGAATTGTGCTTTCATTGGTCTTCGAAACGGTCCGGTTCTTTAGCCTGCCGGACGGACCGAGTGTGACAGAGTTCCTGTTCGGGACAGATTGGAATGCTCAAACAGGTCAAAATTTCGGGGCGGTTCCGCTTTTCTTCGGGACGTTGGTGATTGCATTTCTGGCAATGTGTGTCGCTGTGCCGGTTGGCTTATACTCTGCGATCTATCTTTCAGAATATGCCAGCCCAGGCTTCAGAAACTGGATCAAGCCAACGCTCGAATTGCTAGCGGGGATACCCACCGTTGTTTATGGCTTTTTCGCTGCGACCTTGATTGCGCCGCTGGTCCGCAGCATGGCGCAATGGGTCAACGCGCTACCATTCACGTCCGAAACACTCCTTGCGGCGCAGCCGACCAGCGCGCTTGCAGCCGGTCTGGTCATGGGCGTGATGATCATTCCGTTTGTCAGCTCCCTCTCTGACGATGTGATCAATGCGGTGCCTCAACCGCTCAGAGATGGCGCCCTGGCGATGGGCGCGACGCGATCAGAGATGATCAAGCAGGTCGTGCTGCCTGCAGCTTTGCCGGGCATCATCGCAGCGATCTTGCTCGCCGTGTCGCGCGCCATCGGGGAAACCATGATCGTGGTCATGGCCGCCGGCGGGCGGGCGCTGATCACGCTCGATCCAACCTCGGACATTACCACAGTGACCTATCAAATCGTCGCGCTCCTGACTGGAGATACAGCTTTTGATAGCGCAAAAACCGTTTCGGCGTTCGCGCTCGGGTTTGTCCTGTTTGGCGTGACGCTCTTGTTCAATGTGATCGCCCTGCGCGTCGTCCAACGATATCGAGAAGTCTATGACTGAGCGCGCACCCCATATCACTCAGGCCAACGAAAAGCGGCTGCGCCAACGTTATCAAGCGGAGCGGCGGTTTAAGCTGTACGGGCAGGTCGCAATCGCGATCGCCGTAGGCTTTCTCGCAATACTGCTTTTCTCGATTGGCAACAAAGCATCCTCCGCCTTCACCCGGCACATGCTCGTTTTGACGATTGATCGACCCGATTTGGCGGCGCACGCAGATCTAAACGTGAGCGATCTCAATATTGCGGTGCGAGAAGAGTTACAGGAGCTTTTCCCTCAAACAATGACAGACCGGGGATCACGTGCTGACTTGTATGCGCTCACCACTCGACTTGCGATTTTGCCACTCAGTGAAAAGCTGACCGAGAACCCGAACCTAGCGAATCTGCCAATCAAGGCGCGATTAGCCTTATCCGACGATCTCGATCTGTATCTAAAGACTGAAATCAAATCGCACCGACAGAGCGAAATCGGACAGGCTGGGCGACTGTCAGAAACCGAAATCGGCCAGTATCGCCTGACCGCTGCAGGCGCAGATGGATTCTCTTCGTTGCAAGACCGAATTCAAACCGAAGACGGGATTGAGCCAGATATTCTAGTTGCGTTTTCAGGGGCCCTTTTTGAACTCGAAAATGTCTCCGGCGCGGCCCTGGTTCTGCAACATCTCGCCGGCCCCTTGCCGGACCTCGGTGAACAATCGCGAGCGCCGATCGAGGCGACCATATTGCGCTCATCCAGCGCTGATCGAAAAATATCAAACCGCCAAATCGCCATGGCGCTTCACCTCAAAGACCAAGGCCTGATTGAACGGCGTTTCAATACGAGTCTGTTCTCAAACTCGGACAGCACCTATCCCGAACTCGCTGGCACCGCCGCTGCCATGATTGGCTCTCTCTTTACCATGCTGGTGACCGCGATCTTTGCGATCCCCGTCGGTATAATGGCGGCGATCTATCTCGAAGAGTTTGCGAAGAAATCGCTCCTCACCAGCATCATCGAGGTCAATATCAACAATCTTGCGGCCGTTCCTTCGATCATCTTCGGATTGCTCGGCGCTGCTGTGTTTCTTAATACGCTCGGCCTGCCGAGATCCGTTCCCTTGGTCGGCGGATTGGTCCTCGGCCTGCTGGTCTTACCGACGATTATTATCGCCTCTCGAGCAGCGCTTCGTTCGGTGCCGCCATCGGTGCGCGACGCGGCTCTCGGGATCGGCGCTTCGCCGTCTCAGGCCGTGTTTCACCACGTCTTGCCGCTCGCAGCGCCTGGAATTTTGACGGGCGCGATTATCGCCATGGCGCGCGCGCTGGGGGAGACAGCACCGCTTTTGCTGATCGGCATGGTCGCCTTCATTAGCGACGTGCCCGCCTCGCCAAATGACGAAGCAACCGTGCTTCCTGTCTTGATTTATAAGTGGTTTTCAGGTGCAGAGCGCGCTTGGGAACCGATGACGTCAGCGGTGATCATCATTCTGCTGGCGGTTTTGGTAACGATGAACCTCGTCGCGGTCCTGTTGCGGCGGCGCTTCGAACGGAGATGGTAAGCATGGCAGATACCACCCATTCTCATGACCCACTCGGAGCTGTCGGATCGGCGATCGGCGGCGCCAAAATTGAGTGTCGCAATATTGGCGTCCGGTATGGCGACAAGACCGCAATCCAGGACATCTCGATGAAGATTCAGGACAAGTCGGTCACCGCCTTGATTGGTCCTTCCGGTTGCGGAAAGTCGACCTTCATTCGTTGCCTCAATCGGATGAATGATACGATTGAGGGAGCTGTTGTTGACGGCGAGATCCTGATGGATGGCGAGGATATCAACTCCGCCAAAATCGATCCGGTGACGCTGCGCTCAAAGGTCGGCATGGTGTTCCAGAAGCCAAACCCTTTCCCGAAATCAGTTTACGACAATATCGCTTACGGCCCTCGCATTCATGGTTTGGCCGGCACTAAAAGTGAGCTTGATCAAATCGTGGAAGTCTCGCTTCAAAAAGCCGGCTTGTGGGATGAGGTGAAAGAGCGACTGACCGCCTCTGCCACCAGCCTTTCGGGTGGACAACAACAGCGTTTGTGCATTGCCAGAGCGATCGCGATCAGCCCGGAAGTGATCTTGATGGACGAACCGTGTTCAGCCCTCGATCCGATCGCTACGGCGCGCATCGAAGAGCTGATTGATGACCTTCGGCTGCGCTATTGCATCATCATCGTCACACACTCTATGCAGCAGGCGGCGCGCGTCTCGCAGAGAACTGCCTTCTTCAATTTGGGGGAATTGATTGAGTTTGGCGACACAGAAATGATATTCACAAATCCTGATCAGCAACGCACGCAGGATTACATCACAGGCCGCTTCGGCTAAGGGGGATCGGTTGGCTGGACCACAACATATTGTGAGCGCCTTTGGCGAAGAACTAGAACAGCTCTCGGCTGATCTTCTGCGTATGGGCGGCCTCGCGGAAGCGATGATCAGAGACGCCTCCCGCGCCGTGGTTTCGCGTGATACTGCCCTGGCTGAAACTGTCATTGAACGCGATCTGGAAATGGATCGCCTTGAAAGCGAAGTCGAACGTAAGGTCGTGCGCATGCTGGCTTTGCGCCAACCCATGGCGACCGACTTGCGCAACGTGATTGGCGCGATCAAGCTGGCCGGCGGGATTGAGCGTATTGGTGACTTGGCGAAGAATATTGCACGACGCAGTCTTGCCGTCGTTGATGAAGATAACCGCACCGCTCTACGCGGCATTGAACGTATGGGCCAAGCCGTCTCGCGAATGCTTCAAGTCGCGCTAGACGCCTATGCCCGCCGAGATCCGGTGACGGCGCGGGGCGTGCTTCGCCAAGACGATGACATTGACAGCCACTATAACGGATTGTTGCGCTCCATGCTGGTTTATATGGCCGAAGAACCAGACCAATTGGATGCCCGGTCTAACTTTCTTTTCATTGTAAAAAACCTCGAACGAATTGGCGATCATTGCTCCAATATCGCCAAAGTTGTCCATTTCATCGCAACGGGTGTGCAGATCACCGAGGCGGATGTAAAAAACGACCAGAGCAACAATAAGGAAGCTCGATCATGAAACCCTTCATTGTTATCGCAGAAGACGAGCAAGCCGTTGCGGAATTGCTGCGCTACAATCTCGAAGCAGAAGGCTACGAGACGGCCATCGCAAGAGACGGCGACGAAGCGATGCTGCTGATTGATGAGCGCATTCCTGATCTTATGCTGCTGGATTGGATGCTGCCCAAAATCTCTGGGATCGAGATTTGCCGACGCGTCCGCACCCGCCAAGAAACTGCCAATCTTCCAATCATTATGCTCACGGCCCGAACCGAAGAAGCGGATCGCATTCGCGGCTTGGAAACCGGCGCGGACGATTACGTGACCAAGCCCTTCTCAACCAATGAATTGATGGCCCGCGTGAAAGCAGTCCTGCGCCGTATTCGCCCCGCCTTGATGGATGACAAGATCACGATTGGCGACATCCAGATTGATCGCACCACACATCGTGTGACACGCGGCGGCCGCGACATTCACTTGGGGCCAACAGAGTTCCGCTTGCTCGAGTATTTCGCCCAGCACCCAGGGCGGGTGTTCTCTCGAGAGCAATTGCTGGATGGCGTTTGGGGCTCGGACGTCTATGTCGAGGCCAGAACGGTGGACGTCCACGTTGGTCGATTACGCAAGGCCCTCATGAGCGAAGGCGGCGACAATCCGATCCGTACCGTGCGCTCTGCAGGCTATTCTCTCAGGACAGACTGACGCCGCTAAATCGTCGGAAGCAAACTTCGCTGACAAACTGTCCGGATTGCAAATTGAGAGATAACGCGCTCGACGTTTGGAAGACGCGTCAGGACATCTCGGTGTACCCGTTCATAATCCGCTGTGTCGCGAATAGCGATGCGCAGCAAATAGTCAGCTTCTCCGGTCATCAGATAGCAGGCAGCAATGTCCGGCGCGCCGCGCACCGCTTTTTCAAATGCTTGCAAGCCATCATCCTGCTGATCACGCAAAGTGACTTGCACAAAGACGCTGGTGGCGCGGTCTAGGGCCGCTTCATTGATTTGAATTCCGTACCCTTCGATGACGCCTCCGGTTTCCATTGCCCGCACGCGGCGGTGAACGGATGAGGTGGATAACCCAACTTGTTCACCAATCTCGGCATGCGAAAGCTTGGCGTTTTTGTTGAGCAGTTGAAGGATTCGTTCGTCTTGAGCGTTCAATTTCATTTTCGGCCAAATTCCGGTAATTTTTCCCAATAATGTTATCTGAATAGCCGCATTAGACGAGATTATCCATCAATTCCTCACTATTCTCCCGAAAACACGTTTTGGAGCGAATTATGAAAATCGGTGTCCCCACAGAGATCAAAAAGCAAGAATTTCGAGTTGGCTTAACCCCGGAAAGCGTCGGGGAGTTGGTCCGCGCCGGACATGATGTTTTCGTCCAAGATGGCGCAGGGATTGGCTCAGGCTTCGCGAACGAAGACTATACTAGCGTCGGCGCAAGCATATTGGCGGACGCTGATGCGGTGTTCGAAGCGGCGGAACTGATCGTCAAAGTCAAAGAACCTCAACCCGAAGAAACCGCGCGTCTGAAACCACATCACACGCTGTTCACCTACCTTCACCTGGCCCCCGATCCGGTTCAAGCGAAAGGCTTGATTGATAGCGGCTGTCTCGCGATTGCTTATGAGACTGTGACCGATCGCGATGGACGCCTCCCTCTGCTCACGCCAATGAGCCAAGTGGCAGGGCGAATGGCGATGCAAGTATCAGCCTGGGCATTGATGAAGACCAAACGCGGGCGCGGCGTCCTACTCGGCGGTGTCCCTGGGGTTATGCCAGCCAAAGTCGTGATCATTGGCGGCGGCGTGTCTGGGTCGAATGCGGCGGAGATTGCTGTCGGTATGCGCGCGGACGTAACCGTCTTTGACCGAAACAATGCGCGATTGGCGGAACTGGACGCGCAGTTCAACGGCGCCGTAAAAACCATGTACTCGACCAAAGCCTCGCTCGACGCCGCTGTACGTGAAGCGGACTTAGTCATCGGCGCCGTATTGATCCCTGGCGCGGCGGCCCCAAAACTGATCACACGCGACCAACTCCAACACATGCGCCCGGGTGCTGTTCTGGTCGATATTGCGATTGACCAGGGCGGTTGTTTCGAAACCTCGCGCGCGACGACGCATGAAGACCCGATCTATGAGGTCGATGGCATTCTGCACTATTGCGTTGCGAACATGCCCGGCGCTGTGCCGCGTACATCCACTTACGCGCTCAACAACGCGACGCTACCGTTTGTGATGCAGATCGCCAAACTCGGCGGCCGGGGAGCGGTAAATGCAAATGCGCACCTAGCTGAAGGCCTCACCGTGGCAGATGGGGTGATCGCGCATGAACAAGTCGCGCGCGATCTCGAGATGCCATTTAAACGGCCCGATTGGTTTAAAGGCTAAGCGTCAGCGCGATTAGGCCGTTTCAGAGACACGCAGGTTCGCGACGCGCCCAATTGCGCCCTCTGCCTCGTCCATGATCCGATCGACAATCGCTTTAACAGGCAAGATATCCGCAACTCCGCCCGCCGATTGCCCCATCGCGAAACAGGACTTTTCAGCACTTAGGCGCGTTTCGTCTGTGACGCCGCCAATGCCGCCAATCACATCTGTTTGGACAGAGTGTACTGCCTGCATTGGGAAAGGTTGGATGTCGCCGGGACGGCCTTCCCAATCCGCGATATACTCATTTGTGCGGCAGCGCATGGGTTTGCCGGAATAGCATCGGGTGCGCGTGGTATCCGTGTCGCCAGCGCCAACCACTGTTTCTTTATAGCTTTGCGCCGCGTGGGCTTCCTCGGATGCGATGAAACGCGTTCCCATCCACACCCCAACAGCGCCAAGAGAGAGCGCTGCTGCAAGCCCGCGCCCATCATAGATCCCGCCCGCAGCGACCACTGGAATGTTCACCGCCTCAACCGCCTGCGCGACCAGAGGTAATGTGCCCACCAGTCCGGTATGACCGCCGCCTTCGCCGCCTTGCAAAATGACTGCATCGCATCCGGCTTGCTCGGCCTTGATCGCGTGCTTCACCGCGCCGCCGACCACCATAACTTTTACGCCGGCATCCTTCAGTTTCTTCATGATCGGAAGCGGCACACCAAGCCCAGCAACGAAACTATCAGCGCCGCCCTCAATGATCACGTCCACGCTTTTCTCGAGGCTGCCCGGGTCAGCGGCGAGAAGGTCCACGCCAAAGGGTTTGTCCGTGAGCTCTTTCACACGTGCCATCTGGCTCGCGATGAAGTCTGGCGAGGTACCAGCCATTCCAAGGACGCCATACCCGCCAGCATTGCACATCGCAGCGGCCAGCTCGGCATAGGAAACGCCGCCCATTCCTGCCAACATGATCGGATGTTTCGTGCCAAGAAAGTCGCAAAGCGCGGTATGAATACCCATAAAAGTCTCCTATTTTCTTGCCTGATAGGAGAGCAACCTTGCGGTAAGACAAGGCATTCCCGCGCGTAAATCGGAGCAGATTCGGGCATCTGCAGTTCCCCGCTGCAAATTTCACCCGATTCCTTTATAGTCATCGGGCGCCACTCAAGGCGTATCTTCTTAGAGGGGAAGAGACAATGAGTATGAAACTCTGGATTGTAGCGCTTGCCGCTGCAGGGCTGACTGCATGTAATGCTGCCGAAGAAGCGGCGGAAAATGCAGTAAACGCCGTTGAAGACGCAGCTGAAGCAACCGTTGAAGCTGCTGGTGATGCAGTTGAAGCTACAGGCGACGCTGTTGAAGCTGCCGCTGAAGCAACAGGAGAAGCCGCTGGTGACGCAATGGACGCCGCCGGGGAAATGGCTTCTGATGCTGCTGAAGCAACAGGTGATGCTGTTGAAGCCGCTGGCGACATGGCCGTAGATGCGGGCGCAGCCGTTGCTGATACTGCTGGTGATGCGATGGACGCTGCTGGCGACATGGCTTCTGACGCTGGCGATGCCGTTGCTGATGCAGCCGGTAACGCAATGGACGCCGCAGGCGACATGGCTTCTGACGCAGTAGATGCTGTTGACGGAACCGTCGAAGAGGCGGCTGAAGTCGTTGAAGAAACTGTTGAGGAAGAGACTGTCGAATAGTCTTTCTTGAACATCTGATACCGAAAAGGCCCTGTCGGAGTGACAGGGCCTTTTTTTTGGGTCGATATATAGAACTGGGCCGAGGCCTAGAAAATGGCGTAACCGCCATCAATGATTAGCGTCGTTCCAGAATGATAGCGCGAGGCATCACTGGCGAGATAGACAGCCATGCCGCCAAAATCTTCAGGTTCACCCCAGCGGCGGATCGGCACGCGTGAGATAACTTTGGTTGTGAAGATATCATTGTCCTGAGCCCCTTCCGTCATATCCGTCGCAATCCAGCCCGGCAAAATAGAGTTAGCGCGAATTCCATACCGACCATGCTCACTCGCGATGCCGCGGATCATAGACGGCAAGCCGCCTTTGGTGGCGGCATAAGCCTGATTTCGGGCCGCGCCCTCGATCCCTGCGAGAGATGCAACACCGACAACCGACCCACCTGGATCACCGGCTTTTGCGCGCTCGACCATATGCTTCACGCTTTCACGCAAGGTCCAAAAGGCACCGTCCAAGTTCACCGCCATGTTTTTGCGCCAGACTTCGGTTGTCATTTCGACAAAGCTCGGAGCGCCAAACCCAACGCCAGCATTTGCGAAACAGCTATCAATTCGTCCCATCGAGGAAACGACATCACTGGTGGCGTCCACGACGGCTTGCTCGTCAGAAACATCAACTGCCCAGGCTTTCACCTCACCGGTGCCGAGTTTTGAAAGCGTTTCAACGGCTGCAGCATTCGCGGCCTCTTTACGTCCCCAGACAGCAATGCTCGCATTTGAAGCTGCCAAAGCCGATGCCATGCCGAGGCCAATCCCGCGATTGCCTCCGGTGACCAAAGCCACTTTGCCGCTCAAATCAAAAGGCGTGTACGTCATTCTTGGGTTCTCCCTATCAATTGCTTCCCTCTCAGTTCAGGGCGTAACCATAGGGAAGGCAAATTGAAATTAGTTCCGGCTGAAATCCCCGTACCGAGACCCAGCCGAGCGGGTGCTGATGGGTTGGTTTGAATCGATATCCGGGAAGCTTATCAAGATCCGCTGACGCTTGCGGTCAATTTGCAAACGGGAATGCTTCAGCACGTCCATGCCAAGCACCATCATTGGCCCATCGCCAAAGCCCAGTTGGTCGAACAAATCTGTGTCTAGAACGGGCAGCTTGAAACTCGCGATGTCATAATCGCCGATGCCCAAATTTTTAAACGTGTAGATGCTCGCAATCTGATTGCTAAGATCACTGCCACGAAGACGTTTGGTGTCTTCGACGGATAGTCTCGCATTCGAACGCTCTGCAAATTGCGGATTCACAAAACTCACCTGCGCGCCCGTGTCGATCAAGGCTTTGCCGCGAACGCCGTTGATTTTGATTTCAATGAAAATCAGCTTCTGGATCGCGGAATACCGCAACCGCGATGCATTGGCCCGACGAATGCGCTTGGGACGCCCATCATATAGTAGGAGTTGGTCATTCTGAAAATCGAAATCGACCACAGATTCTTCAAAAATAGCGATCGGCAGAACGCTTTCCTTGATTGGAAATCCATGCGCCGCATTCACCGCGACACTTAGGTCGGACCAATTCTGTGACTCTACGGTCAAGCTCTCAAGGCTCGCAATAGGGTAATATCGATGCCCACCGATTCCGAGGATGAGGGTCTCTTCAGGGTTTGCTTGGTCAGAAACATCCTCATTAAAAAACTTATGATCGATCAAGGCGATCGTCGCGCCGGTATCGATTAATGCGGAGGTCGGTGCACCATTTATAGACACGTTCGTGAGCGGACGCCCCGCCTCATTTGATTGCAGGGTTAGCGTTTTTATTTGCGCTGCATGGGCATTTTGAAACGCCATGATCAGCCCGATCATCACTGTGAACAAAATGACGGTCTGTATGAACCTGAAATGCCGCAATATATTGTGGGCCATATCCTCATCATGGCACAGATTTCGAGATTTACGAAAAAGTCTCTTTGAAAACCTCATTGCGAAGCGGCTTGCTCGCCAGAAATAGCTCCAAATTATCCAGAAACACTTTGTCCGTTCGGATCGAGGATTGCTCCGTCAGGGCGGCGATGTGCGGGGTCAGCGTGATGGCCTTATGGCGCCAGATCGGACTGTCCGCAGATAATGGTTCTTCGCGCACGACATCAAGATAGGCCCGTGCAGGGGTTCCTGAATCAAGCGCCTCTAAAAGCGCATCTTCATCAACCAAACCGCCCCGTCCGACGTTCACAAACAAAGCCCCTGGCTTCATTGCAGAAAAGAAGCTGGCATCCGCGGTATTCTCGGTCTCGTCGCTAAGCGGCAAGCACAACATAATGACATCCGCGGTCGGCAAGACCGAGGCAATCTCGTGCGGAGCAATGATGCGATCCGCTGCATCCGAGTCACCGCCGCTGCGTCGAACACCGGTGACGTGGGCCCCCAACGCGCGCAAACGCTTTCCACTGGCCTGTCCAATCGCGCCAAAACCAAGGATCAACCATTTGGTGCTGCTCAGCTCGCGAAACGAGATCCGTTGCCAAGCCTGCTCAGCTTGAGCCTGCCGCCGTGCGCTGCCATTTTGAAAGAAATCGAGACCCGCCCATACAACCCATTCGGCGATCGCCTCTGATTGCTCGTGGCTTCCCGCAAACCGCTCAGCCTTATTACCCGTCGCTTGAATCATCGGGTGTTCCGTCCCAGCCGCGGAAGACTGAAACCATGCAAGCCGGTCAAATCCCATCAAGGTTTGAAAGAATGTCATGACCGACGGACTGAAATAGGCGTCCTGCGTCCCGTAAGCGATTGCGGAGCTTGCCTCACTCTTGCCCCAAGGATGCTTCAGGTGTCCTTCATCATCTAAGACTAGGGGTGAGACCCGGTCGGAGAATGGTTTTAACGCGTCCTCGATCCGAGCGAAGGATTTTGCATGTATCAAAAGCTCTTGCATCGTTTTTTTCTGCTCCCTTTTTTGCTGGGCGTGATGGCTGTGTTGCCAGCTCTACCCGCGCAAGGCCAGAGCAAGGTTCAATCTCAAGACTATTTTCGCGACGTCACCTCGCTGGCGGAAGTCTTGGGGAAAGCCCACGCCATCCGGACCGTTTGCACCGGCCGCAATGATCAATATTGGCGCAGCTACATGCTCCGCCTTCTAGAGCTTGAAGCGCCGTATCAAGGCGGCTTGAGACGCTCGCTCGTCAACGGCTTTAATGCGGGCTTTTCCTGGGGCAGTGATTTGCACCCTGTCTGTGACGGCAGCGCAGTGAACGCCGAAAAAACCTTTGCTGCAGAAGGTCGGGATCTGTCGGCACGTCTGGTTCAATCAAACATTCCAGGGGCGATGCCGCCGCCTGCCCGAGAGCGCTAGTCTTCGCGCTTAACCCGCGCTTTGCCACGCCCGAGCGCCAATGCCTTAATCGCGCCTCTAAACGTGCGCACCTCTTGCGTTGTCCAATCGCCGCGAATGAAAGCGTTGCGGATATTGGTCTTCATCAAGGGAGTTTTGTCTGGCGGATAGAAATAGCCAGCGCGTTCAAGTTCTTCTTCCAAATGCTCGAACATGCGGATGAGATCGTCTTTTGAAGCCGGCGGCTCAACGCCCGCCTTCTCGCCTTGCCAACGCCCAACCGCGCCCTGGCCTGCGCCCCACGCTGCGCAGAACACGCCGACCGCTTGGGCCAGGTTTAGCGATGCAAAAGCGGGATTCACAGGATAGGTAAGAATCGCGTCCGCATGCCCCACCACTTCACTTGGTAATCCGTGATTCTCTGCGCCGAAAACAATCCCCGTTTTAAGACCGCGGGATTGGATGAGATCTACGCCGGCCGTTGCATCAACGACTTGCTTCTCCATACCGCGGGGCCGGGCTGTCGCCGCCAGCAAAGTACCAAGATCGGCAATCGCAGCTTCGATCGTGTTGAAAACAGCGACATCAACTCCCGCCTCGAACGCCCCTGCTGAAAGCGGGTCCGCAGCTGTATTTGGCCAGCCATCTCGCGGTTCCACGAGCCGCAATTCGGATAGCCCGAAGTTCAGCATCACCCGCGCCGCCGAGCCTATATTCTCGCCAAGTTGGGGTTGGTGAAGGATGATTATCGGAGCAGATTCAGACATTCGAGACCTCCTGCCCCAAGCATCGAGGCGAGGTCAACTGCGCATGCAACCTGTCTGACCTTTTGACGCCGCCAATAGACCTGCTATAGGCCCTCCCAAACCGTTAAAGGCAAAGGAATTCCTCTCATGGCAAAGATCAAGGTCGAAAATCCAATCGTTGAGATGGATGGCGATGAAATGACCCGTATCATCTGGCAGATGATCAAGGATCAACTGATTAATCCCTATCTCGATATTGACCTGAAATATTACGACCTTTCGATCGAGTCTCGTGACGAGACGGATGACAAAATCACCATCGATGCAGCCAACGCCACCAAGCAGTATGGCGTCGCTGTAAAGTGCGCGACCATCACGCCGGATGAGCAGCGCGTCGAAGAGTTTGGCCTCAAGAAAATGTGGCGCAGCCCGAACGGTACGATCCGTAACATTCTTGGCGGCGTTGTTTTCCGTGAGCCGATCGTGATCAACAATGTCCCGCGCCTCGTCCCAGGTTGGACGCAGCCAGTTGTCGTTGGCCGCCACGCGTTTGGTGACCAGTATAAAGCGACTGACTTCCTCGTCCCGGGCAAAGGCAAGCTGACCATGAAATGGGAAGCCGCTGATGGTTCTGACAGCCAAGAATATGAAGTGTTCGATTTCCCAGAAGCCGGTATCGCGATGGGCATGTACAATCTGGATCAGTCGATCCGCGACTTCGCGCGCGCCAGCCTGAACTATGGCTTGCAGCGCAAGTGGCCGGTCTACCTGTCGACCAAGAACACGATCATGAAAAAGTATGATGGTCGTTTCAAAGACATCTTCCAGGAAGTCTTCGACGCTGAGTTCAAAGACGCGTTCGCGGAATTCGGCGGCACCTATGAGCACCGTCTTATCGATGACATGGTCGCGGCGGCGATGAAATGGTCTGGCGGATATGTCTGGGCCTGTAAGAACTATGATGGCGACGTCCAGTCTGACACAGTTGCGCAAGGCTATGGCTCACTCGGCCTGATGACTTCTGTTCTGATGACGCCGGACGGCAAGACGGTTGAAGCCGAGGCGGCGCACGGCACCGTGACCCGTCACTACCGTAACCACCAGAAGGGCGAAGCGACGTCGACCAACTCGATCGCGTCTATCTTTGCGTGGACACGCGGCCTGCAGCATCGCGGCCGGATGGACAATACGCCAGAAGTTACGGCCTTTGCGCAAAAGCTCGAAGACACCATCATCAAAACCGTTGAAAACGGCCAGATGACCAAGGACCTCGCGCTCTTGGTTGGTCCAGAGCAAGAGTGGCTAACCACTGAAGGCTTCCTCAATGCTGTTGGCGGAAACTTCGAAAAAGCCATGTCTGCTGGCTAATGCAGGCGGACGCTTCTGACATTCGCATACGCCGAGCCGCTCCGGGGGACGATCAGACCCTTGGAGCGATCGGTGCGGCGACCTTCTTGGAAGCTTTCACGTTTGACATCAAAGGCCCTGCGCTGGTTGCGCATTGCCGCACGCAGCACAGCACTGACGTCTATCGCGACTATTTGGAGGCGAGCGATCCTCGTTATGCCTGTTGGGTCGCCGAATATGCCCCCACAGGCGCGCCGATCGGTTATGCCGTAACCTGTCCGCCGGACCTGCCGGTTGAAACCAGCGACCAAGATATCGAGCTGAAACGCATTTACGTGTTTTCACGGTTTCACGGTACAGGTGCTGGCAAAGAGCTTAACCGGATCGTCGACCAACACGCACAATCATTAAACTGCCCACGCATTTTTCTTGGGACATATGAAGAGAACCACCGTGCCGTGGCTTTCTATAAGCGCGAAGGATATGCCCAAGTTGGAACCCGGCAATTCCAGGTTGGTGACGAAATCTATGACGACATCGTCATGGCAAAATCTTTTTAAGCAGTAGAAAACGCACGCTTGGTCTAAAAGTTGCAGCCTGGAAGCTGTATCCTGACTGCGAAACAAGTCATCATTTTCCTCAAGCTAAATTGTGCGCGATCCAATGCCCAAATTGATACTCTTTTCAATCGAAAGCGGAGACGCGCGTAAACAGGTCACGTTAGCGAGATTGTGATCGATCCAACTTATCAACCCGCGATCGATCGATTGAGAGACTGTATCGCAGAGCGCCGTCCAGATCGGCGGTTTTTCGTAGATTTCGACTACACGCTGCTTTTGGCAAATTCGACAGACAAATATTTGCGGTCGGCGCGCCCTGCTCTCTTGTTCCGACCAATCCTAAAACTAATCGGCCTTGTCCGACCTTGGATATTTCGAGGATCGAATGGTGTGTTTCTATATCGCGATGCGACGCGCCTTGGCTTTATGCACTGGTTAAGACCGTCCCTTGCAGCTGATTTCGGTCAAATCGCCCATCACGAGTATGATACTCATCAAAATCAACAATTGGTGGACATGTTAGGCTCGGTTGAGAGCGACAAGATTGTGATCGTATCGTTTGGACTGAAGAGCGCTATCGAAACGATGCTGAAATCTACGCGCTTTCGTGATTGTGCCGTCATAGCATCATCGCCAGATCAGCTCGTTGAAGACCGCAAGCGTGGCAAACTCGAGATGCTCAAAGACGCAAATTTGACGCCAGATCCTGCGCTTGATGCAGTCATCACTGATTCAAAACGCGACGATCACGACTTGCTCGACTACGTTGAGCGCGGGTTTCACATAAAATGGCTATAGAGTTGGATAAGTCCGAGCGAATGACACATATCAAATGGCCATTTTACTACACAGCCAAGATCAAACGGACTCCCGGTTTCTTGATCAAACAGGTCTTTTTGGAAGAGTTTGTAATCGTCTTGCTTGTCTTCGGGATCTTCACAATCCCGCTGGATCTTTCCATTTTCGCATCGCTGACCGCTTTGTTCGCGGCGATGATTAGTGTCTACGAAATTGGCTACGCTGAAAACGACCGGATCGGAAAGCGCAAAGAAGAGCGACCGAAGCTCAGTCAAGAATTCGAGGGATTAGGGCGTTTTGTTATTGCTCCCTACGCGTGGTTATGGGCGCTTATTTTCACGATCTTCGGGGTTTTCATCCTTGGCGAGAACGCCCAAATGGCCGCGCTCAATCGCGTGGGTCTGGAAGACCTTGGCACGGGATGGCAAGGCGATGCGGCAATGATTGGAATATGGCTCGGATTGGTCCTGGTCAGCCAAATCATTTTTGCCATTTTCAATCATGTCCCTCTGGCCTGGCGTGTTTTTCTCTATGTGCCACTGCATGTGTCCAAATACCTTGCGCCTATCGTGTTTTTCGCGAGTGGCCTGGTCGGCATGATCTTGTTGGCCGCGCACATTGTTCGAACCTGGTCACTCTACGCCGTACGGCGCGCAGATGGGAATATGGAATTCCTATCAAGCCAATTGATCAGACTGGTCTTCTTTCTCCTCCTGCTCGGCTTGATAAGCGCCGTGCAACCTATGGAGACCGTATGGGGCGCTTGGCAAACCTGGCTCGTTCTGGCGTTCTGTTCCATTCGAGCTTTGCCAGAAATACTTCGTAAAATGCTCTAGGCGACGAGCGTTCAGAACAGATAATTCTCGCAAACTTGAGGTAAAGACTGGGCCAGAGATCACTCTCTGGCCCAGTCACTTTGTCCCATATGGGTTGGGACAAAGGGGGACTTTGAATTACGTCGCGAAGCGCGTCGCCCAGCACAAATTTAGTGACGGCGATCCCAGCGGTCTTCGCGGCGATCTTGGATATTCTCCAAACGATCCAGGCGATCTTCTAGACGATCGAGCGGGCCATTGTTTACGGCGCGATCTCGTCGATCTTCACGGCGGTCGATCTTATTTTCGCGGCGGTCGATGCGGTCTTCGATATGGTCGAGCCGTGAGCCCTGTTTGATAACGCCGGTTCGCTCAAGATAATCAAGGCGGTTGTCGAGACGCTCTAAGCGTTCAGCAGGACCTGCCAGTGCTACAGGAGCCATCAAAGCTGTGACGATTGCGAGGGTTGTGAGTTTCAACATGCGTTCCTCCATTGTGTGTTCGCATGGAAGTTCAAACGCACCATGTTTCACTTTCCGTCGAAAAAACTGCAATAAAAACAAAGATGAACGCCTATTCAGGAAACTTGTTCGATTTCAGGTGCGTGTTTTAGGGGAATGGATATAGTCGAGCACACAGCTTGGCTCGAAGTGAGTAAGGGAGAGATCAATGTCAAAATCACAGGCGATCGCGAGTGTTTTGCTATGCGCTGGCATCGTAGCTTGCACGACTCCACTTTCTCTTACCTCCGGCCCAGCTTGGGAGACAATTTTCGATGGCGAAACGCTGGATGGCTGGACCCCGAAAATCGTTGGACAATCTACTGGCTTTGATAAGACACAAATCTTCTCAGTTTCAGATGGCGTGCTGCAGGTTTCGTACGACGCCTATCCAGAGTTTGACGGCACCTTTGGGCACCTCTTCTTCGATGAAGCGCTTTCAAACTATCGGCTAAGGTTCGACTATCTGTTCTCCGAACACCAGGTGCCCGGCGGTCCAGCGTGGGCGTTTATGAATAGCGGCGTCATGGTGCATGCGCAGGCGCCCGAAACGATGCGGGTGGACCAACCATTCCCGATATCCATTGAGGCGCAGCTGCTCGGCAAAGACGCCAGTTTACCAGATCGCACGACGGCGAATATCTGCACGCCCGGAACCCATGTGGTGATCGCAGGTGATCTGACGACGCAGCATTGCATCAATTCAGAAACCTCGGCTTTCGCCGCAGGTGTTTGGGTCGAATTCGAGATTCATGTCGAGGGCGGTGCGCTGATCGAATTGGCGATTGCCGGACAATCGGCATTCGTTCTAACCGCGCCCGAATTTGATCCGGCTGATCCTGATGTTGAACGTCTCGGATTAGCCGGCGACGTCACGCGCGGCTATTTCGCACTCCAGGCCGAAAGTCACCCTGTCGCGTTCCGGAACGTGGAATTGATGCGACTGGACTAGCGCACCAATTCGACGCGGTAGCTTTCGATCACGGTGTTCGCGAGAAGCTTCTCGCACATGTCTTTGACCCGGGCTTCGGCGTCGGCTTCTGCGACCCCGTCCAGGTCGAGCTCAATCACTTTGCCGATCCGTGCACCGGCAACTTCGCCAAAGCCCATTCGCCCGAGCGAGTCAGCAACAGCTTTGCCTTGAGGATCAAGTACACCAGGTTTTAGACCGACATGGACGATGGCTTTCATTTGCTCGCTCCTGAAAAATCGACAATTTCTGCGCCTTGCGCTGATTCCTTGATGATGCCGAGCCGCCGAGCGACTTCCGAATAGGCTTCTGTCACCCCGCCCAGGTCACGGCGGAACCGGTCCTTGTCGAGCTTCTCATTGGTTTCAAGATCCCACAGACGACAGCTATCCGGGCTAATCTCATCGGCCAGAATTACGCGCTGCATATCGTTTTCGAAAAAGCGGCCAAACTCCAATTTGAAATCGACCAGCTTGATCCCGACACCGGCAAACAGGCCGGACATGAAATCATTGACCCGCAGGGAGAGGGCGATCAGCTCATCCATCTCGTGCGGCTGGGCCCAATTGAACGCGGCAATGTGCTCTTCAGAGACCAGTGGATCACCGAGCTCATCATTTTTCAGGCAGAACTCGACAATCGCACGTGGCAATTGCGTGCCTTCTTCAATGCCGAGGCGCTTTGACATCGTGCCCGCTGCAACATTGCGAACGATCACTTCGAGCGGAATGATCTCGACTTTCTTGATCAATTGCTCGCGCATATTCAGGCGCTTAATGAAATGGTTCGGGATGCCGACCGCGCCGAGGCGCGTCATCATGAATTCAGAGATCCGGTTGTTCAGAACGCCTTTGCCATCCAGCACCGCTTTTTTCTCAGCGTTGAAAGCCGTGGCGTCATCCTTGAAATACTGGATCAGCGTGTTCGGCTCCGGTCCTTCGTAAAGGATTTTGGCCTTGCCTTCATAGATCATTCGTTTGCGTGACATCGCGCTATCCCTCTAGCGTATGGCAGCGGGCCGACTCACCGACCCGCGCAATCAGGCGCTCCCCTTACGCCAATCACCGCCTTTAGGCAAAAGGCTTCTTGCACCAATACCCCTACCCACCCTATATCGACGGTGAAAACTGCAATTCCCACGATAAGGTTGGACACATATGTCTTCATTTGACGATCGCGAACGCGCAGAAGAAGCCAAATTCGCAATGGATGAGGCGACCGAATTTAAGGTCATGGCGCGCCGCAATAAACTCCTCGGCCTATGGGCTGCTGAACTGATGGACCTGCATGATGGCGACGCAGAAGCGTACGCCAAAACCGTTGTTCTATCTGACCTCGAAGAAGCTGGCGACGATGATGTCTTCAGAAAAGTTCGCGGCGATCTGGATAAAGCTGGCGTCGACCGGACAGATTCGCGCATTCGCGACCATATGGCGGAACTTCTGCCAGTGGCCCGCGAGCAAGTGATGAAAGAAGCGGAGTAAGCCCCATGGCCGACGAAACTCACACCTCCATCGATAATGCCGTCAAAGGCAATGATGTGCTGCTCTTCATGAAGGGCACGCCAACCTTTCCGCAATGCGGGTTTAGCTCTGTTGTCGTGCAAGTCCTGGATTATCTCGGCGTTGAATATCAGGCTGTAAACGTTCTGGAAGATCAGAACGTGCGCGAAGGCATCAAAGCCTATTCTGATTGGCCAACCATTCCGCAGCTCTACGTCAAAGGCGAGTTTGTCGGCGGCTGCGATATCATCAAAGAGATGTTTGAAGCTGGTGAGCTTAAAGAGTACATGGCGGAAAAAGGCATCGAGATGGAAGCGGCCTAATGCGCCGACACCTCGAGCCTGGTCCGGATCATCCGATCACCATCGAGCCAAAGGATACGCCTGTCAGTGTAAAGCTGGCAGGCGAAACTGAATTATCGTCAGAGACGCATTTGGAACTGCGCGAAGCGTCCTATCCTGCGGCGGCCTATTTGCGCCGTGATCAGGTCGACATGTCCCGCCTTGAGCGCTCTGAGCATACGACGTGGTGTCCTTATAAGGGCGAAGCGAACTATTTCCATTTGAGGGCAAAGAGTGGCGGACTGATCGAGAATGCGGTCTGGACATATGAAACCCCCTTCCCGGCTGTCGCAGCGATCAAGAACGCGCTCGCGGTTTATGCGAATAAAGTCGACGCGATCGAAATCGGTTAGCGCGTGTTACCGCAACTCATACTCGGGCCTAGACCAGGCAAAAAGTCGAAAGACAGCATTCAAGCTCAAGGTGTGACAGACATGCTCACGCTGCTATCGCAGCGCGAACAACCCGACAGCGTGAAAAAGATCGCCGCAAGCATAGGTGCAACCTGGCACCATTTCATCCTTGATGGCGGTCATATTGAGACATTGAAAGGGGTGGAACTCTCGCGCCTCTTCTTGCTTCATGATGAAATCGCGCGCGTCCAGGAAAACGCTGTCATCTATCTACATTGTTCCGCCGGCCTACATCGGACCGGATTCATCATCTACGCGTTGCTGCGCTATCGCGGGGTGCCCGCAGCCGAGGCGCTAAAAGAAATAGAACGTCTTCGCCCTGTAACAGCCGAACAAGTTGGCGAAGATCGTATCGCGCTGGCCGAAGACATGTTCCGGTCCTGGCAAGTCGCACCAAGCTAAGCGAAGAAAAACAGATAGATGCAAGCCAATAGCGGCAGCAGCCCCATCGCGAACATGATGCGGATGAACTTATAGTGCCCCACCCAGCCATCAATCTTGGCGTCGCCGCTCTCGCGGGTTTCGGTCTCCAGATCGATCCAGTCATGCTTTTTCTTGAACGTGTCAGAGACGATATATTGATCGAGCGACCCTTCAAAAAAGCGGTGCCCGAAATAGAAGCTGATGGAATAGGAGATGATCGCGAGCATCACCACAATCAGCCATCCGACCCAGCCCATGCCGCCGCCAGCCTCAATCACATCCCAGAATGTGAAGCCAGTTCCGAGCCCGATCACCCCTGCGCCGAGCACAATCGCCCATAGCCGGCCGCGATTTGTTTTCGCTTCCATGACCTGCGCTCCTTTTCAAAGCTTGCTGCAGAGTATAACAGCGCGGCCATGACGACCACCCTCGACCGCCCCGCCCCGATTAAGCCCAACGCTATCCCGAAAGTCGGGATTGTCTCGCTCGGCTGCCCGAAAGCCTTGGTCGATTCCGAGCGTATCGTCACAAGATTGCGGGCAGAAGGATACCAAATCAGCCCTGATTATTCAGGCGCGGACTTGGTTCTGGTCAATACTTGCGGCTTTCTCGATAGCGCCCGTGAAGAAAGCCTGGATGCAATTGGCGAAGCGATTGAAGCGAATGGCAAGGTCATCGTCACCGGCTGTCTCGGCGCTGAGCCTGATGTGATTGAAAAAGCCCACCCCAAGGTTTTGGCCGTCACAGGACCCCATCAATACGAGCAGGTAATGGACGCCGTGCACACGCATCTGACACCGCCGCATAATCCGCACACAGATTTGGTACCGGAGAGCGGTCTGCGCCTGACCCCTCGGCACTATGCGTATTTGAAGATTTCCGAAGGCTGCAACAATCGCTGCAGCTTCTGCATCATCCCGAAATTGCGCGGCGATTTGGTCTCACGACCGATCCATCACGTCCTCACCGAAGCAGAGCAATTGGTCCGCGCGGGCGTGAAAGAATTGCTGGTCATCAGCCAGGATACGAGCGCCTATGGCCTCGACGTGAAATATGCGCCGCATGCCTGGAAGGGCGACGAGTACGAAACGCGCTTCCTGGATCTCGCACGCGGGCTGTCCTCGCTCGGCGTCTGGACGCGAATGCATTATGTTTACCCTTACCCGCATGTCGACAAGGTCATCCCGCTCATGGCCGAGGGCGCGATTACGCCATATCTCGATATCCCATTCCAGCATGCCAGCACGAACGTGCTGAAAGCGATGAAACGCCCTGCCAAGCAAGACCGCGTTCTGGAGCGTATTCAGCAATGGCGACGCGATGTCCCTGATCTGGCCATTCGCTCCACCTTCATTGTCGGTTTTCCGGGTGAGACGGATGAAGACTTCGAGATCCTGCTCGACTTCATCCGCGAAGCGAAAATCGACCGCGCGGGCTGTTTTAAATACGAAAACGTCAAGAGCGCGGACAGTCGCGACCTGCCCGGGCACTTGCCCGAAGAGGTCAAGCAAGAGCGCTGGAACCGGTTCATGGAAACGCAGGCCGAAGTTTCTGCCGCCCGCGCAGCCGCGCAAATCGGCACGACGCAGGATGTTATTGTGGATGGCCCGAGCGACGAAGCAGGCGAATTCCTGGCCCGCTCAAAAGCCGACGCGCCTGAAATTGACGGCGTCGTTTACGTGAAATCGGATACACCGTTACAGCCCGGCGATATCGTCTCTACGAAGATCGAAGACGCCGACGCCTATGACTTATATGGGCACGTGCTATAAGTCAGCGAATAACAAAACAAAGGGAACGGAAATGCTGTCCAGATTGATCATCGCCGGGCTCACTGCACCATTGTTGTCTTTTGCCGTGCAGGCAGACGAAACGGAAGCGCCGACACCGTTCGAGCGCGTTGAAACACCCGCTGATGAAGCGGCGATTTCCCTCTTTGATGGCATCGCTCCAGGTTCTGAGGGCATCGATCTGGAAGAGGTTTGGCGTAACGCTGGCACAGAGCGTTGGGCGACAAATGTGACTGCGCCGACGCTGCTTCCGGTTCTGCCTGAAGATCCAACGAAAACCCGCGCGGCCGTGATCGTTATTCCTGGTGGTGGCTTTCAATTCGTCTCAATGGATAATGAAGGCTACCCGATTGCCGAATGGCTGGCCGAACGCGGCGTGGCCGCCTTTGTGCTCAAATACCGGACGATGGAAACGCCGGATACAGCCGAAACCTTTGGCGCATTCATAAGCGCACTCTGGAACCCGCAGCCGGGCGATGCGCCCGTAGATGCTTCTGCTGGCATCCCGTTCGCTGTAGCGGATGCTCAAGCAGCGTTAGCACTGGTTCAGGAGAACAGCGATGAATGGGGTTATGACGCCGATAAGATTGGCATGCTCGGCTTCTCTGCCGGTGCCATTACGGCCCTCAGCATCTTAAACACCGAAATCGGAGACTCCCCAAAGCCAGACTTCATGGGGTATATCTATGGCCCAATGAATATTGAGGAAGCCCCCGCGGGCGCCCCGCCAATGTTTGCTGCGCTCGCCGCCGATGACACACTCTTCGCCGGACAAGGGTTCGGCATCGTGGAAGCCTGGCAGGCCGCGGGTGTGCCGGTGGAAATGCACTATTACCAATCAGGCGGGCATGGCTTCGGAAGCTACAAACGCGGCGTTCCCGCCGATGGCTGGTTCGATCAGTTCATGAGCTGGATGGAGGCGCAAGACTTGCTCGCGCCTGCCAGTTCAGAATAACGCTTACTCGCCCAGGACCTCTTCAAGAAAGTCCGCTTGCTGGCGATAGTAGAACAAGCGGTTTGAAAGCTTGCGCCAGCCATGGCCTTCATCCTCGATCCGGATGTATGGCGCTTCGACACCGTTCGCGCGGAGCGTTTTCACCATCACTTCGGTCTCGTAGATATCGATGCGAGGGTCCATAACGCCATGCGAGAACAGCACTGGCACCTGGATCTTGTCCGCCAATCGGAGCGGTGAGTTCTCGGTATAATAGTCGATCCACTTTTGCTCGCGAATATCGCCATACTCAATTCGGTCAGAGGCTTGCAGCGCAGGCGACGCGATTTGCAGCGCTGTGACCCAATCGGCGACCCCGAACAAGCTTACCCCAGCGGAGAATGTATCTGGATAAAGCGCCAGAACAGCATTCACCATATAACCGCCATAAGACCCGCCAGCGACGGCTGCGCGGTCCATATCAACCCGGCCATCTTCGCGAAGGTAAGCCGCCATGTCGATCAGGTCGCGCACGCTATCGCGGCGCTTTTCCTGGTCATCCAGGGTCACATAGGTGCGCCCAAAACCGGTTGACCCTCGAACGTTTGGTTCGAACACAGCGATCCCCCGATCGACGTGATATTGAACGATCGCATCAAAGCTCGCCATGGACTGCCCTGTCGGGCCGCCATGCACAAAGAACACCACGGGTGGCGGACTATCGCTTTGGCGCGACGCTTCATCTGGCAAGTAGAGCAAGCCTTGCAGCTCGACGCCGTCACTGGCCGGGAAGGTGACGCTTTCAGGTTTCACAAAGCGATCAAGATCGAGCCCTGCCGTCGTCGACGTGAAGGTTGGGCTGGTCGAATTGCGCTCCATATCCCAAACGCGAATGTCGCCCGGTGTCTTCCATCCATTTATCCCAATTGCCATGCGGTCGGATCCTGCGGCGCAGCTCACATTGTAAAGCCCTTCGGGCAGACGCGGCGATGGCAAATGCTCGCCGGTTGCCAAGTCATGGAGATGCAATTTGTGGAAGCCATCAATGTTTTCAGTAAACGCAAGCGTGCCACTATCTTTGCCGCAAAGCTCAATGCGTCCCGCATCTCTGTCTGGTTCGAACGAAACGCTCATCTCTTCGGCCGCGACATCATAAAAGTGCACGGCTGAGAATTCGCGATCGACATTGCTGGCGAAGTAGAAACCGGAGCTGTCTGGCAGCCAGGCAATGCCACCATCGCCGTGATTGGCGCGCGGCTCTGGTGCAGACACGGTGGTCATTTCGCCCGTCGCAACATCCATCAGGAACAGATTGTCAGAATCTTCGCCGACCGTTTCAGTGACCGTCAAATATTGCCCGTCGGGCGAGAGCGCCCCTGCAAAGAAGCCAAACGTGCCTTCAAACAGCATCTCTGTTTCGCCCGTGGTCAGATCAGCTTTGTAGAGATCAAAGTCGAGACCGTTTCGCTCGGTAGACGCGAATACAGCTTCGGTGCCGCTGCTTGCAATATCGCCAAACGACCGGAAGCCTCCGTCGACGGCCGGCAGCAGCAAACGCTCAGAACTGCCATCAGCGGACACGAAGTAATAAGACTCTTGCTCATTGCCGTCATTATCCGCGCCGTAAATCAGACCAGACCCATCAGGCATCCAACGGAAAAATGTGATCCCGTTGCCAAAAGTAAGCTGAACCGGAGCCCCGCCGGTTGCGCGAGCCGCCCAGAGTTGCGGTACGCCAGTCACGCTATATCGGAACGCCACATGTTCACCACCCGGCGAAAGCTGCGCTCCTGACGCGCCGCGGGCCAGCAAATAGCGCGCAATATCGGCGGGATCACTTCCAGCCAGACCGACTTGAACCTTGCCCGGTGTCGGTGAGGTCGCCTCTAGAGTGTAATCCGGACCACCAATGGTTTCCTCGGCTTCCATCTCGACCTCAACCGGAGGGAGATCTTCGCTGAATTGCGGCTTGGTTTCTGTCTCTGCGGTGACGCAGGCGGTCAGAGCTGTCGATAAAGCAAATGCTGAAATAGCAGAACGCAACATGGTATTTCTCCCTCAAAATTAAATTTGGACGCGCTATTGCGCCGTCCGCGCAGCCCCAAGCACGACCGCATTGGCGAGCAAAAGGTTGAGCCCGTTAAGATAGCCTCGGGTGGTGGGGCTTTGGGTGAACCCAATGACCAGTCCTTGGCCTTGCCGCTCCGCCATCACGAATGGCTTAAACGCGAGCTGTAGGCGGTTTTCTTCCCACAAATAGCCGCTTTCCAAGAGGCTATCGGCGTCAGCGAACCGGAACACATTGGTCCCATCCGCCTCATTTAGCGGTCGATAGATTTCTCGCCCCGTCACCAAGGCGGTGGCCCCGTCATAGCCAGATGCCAACCAATGGCTGGTATCTGCAACGGTATTGACCAGAACCCCTGGAATGTCTTCCGGGCGCGCGCGGTGATCATGAATATGCTCTTCATACTCACCCAATGATGCAAAGTTCAGCCCGGGAGCTCGCGGAGCTTCGCTCTCGGCTTCCGTGTCGCCATCGGTTGAGGCAAGCTCAAGCTTCGTCGACAGCAAGCCGACATCCTCGCTCGCAATCTCGCTGACGCCCGTCGCAATCGCAATCAGGACACCGCCTTCGCGAACGAATTTTTTCAACGGATCGCCAGACCCCATTTGCGAAACCAGTCCGCCATAGGTGTCGGGAATGATCAGCACGTCATACAAAGATAGGTCTGCACGGCCCAGATTGGACACACGGATAGGCGCGACAGGAAGGCCAAGCTGACGTTCCAAGACATAGCGCGTATTACCCGCTGATGTTGGGCTGGTGCCATTGCCCCAGGCGATTGCAACTTTGGGCATCTTCATCGCGGCAAACGCGGAGCTGCCAAAGTTTGGACCATCTTGAACCCAGCTATTTGCCATAGGCGCAATTTCAGCACCAATCTCGCTCGCGAGCGCGCTCAGGTCGCTGCCCAAATCGCCATCATTATCAGCAATCGAGTAGACAACGCTTCCCGCCGGATAGGTGCGCCCGTTCTGGATGAAGGGTTCGCTGGTGGTTTTACCTTCCAGTCCGGCTTTCATCGCGGCGATCACCAAGCGAGCTTGCCCACCATCTGTCCATGGAACAACATAGCCAAACTGGCCCGTTCCGGAGGTCTTGGATGGGATCGGAGCGGTCGCTGAAACGGCAACTGCATTGGTTAGATCAACCCGGCGACACTGCTCAGATGCAACGCCGTCCATGAGCGGCAAAGACCAGGCCGTGACGTCATAGAGTTCATGGTTGAGCCCTTGCTCGCGTCGGCTTTCCTGGTCAGCAATAAAGTCCGGCGCGAGCGGGGTCGTTTTACTTAGCAGCGTGTTGATCAAGCGCCCCTGCGGCTGCGCCATGTCAACAATCAGTGCGCCATTTTCATAGGTATTGCGGCACTGGGTGCTGCCCGCAGGAACGCGCTGTACGGCAATCCCTTGCTGGGCCAAGCGGCGACCCAGAGCTTCAGCTTCATATCGAGCGCCGGTCAGGTCGAGCACAACATAGCGATCGTCCGCTCGGGCCGCATCAGAAATGGCTGAACTGCGGAACGCAGCATAATCGGTCAGGAACGAATTCTTATTCTGCGCGACGGTTTCCAAGGTGGCGAGCGAGGTCAGAACATTGTTCCGAACGCCCTGTGCATAAGTCAGGGTCTTGCCGTCCCGGCGGGCAAAGAGCAGCCCACGCGGCGAGGCTTGTTCGAACGTCATCGCGATCGCGCCGTTCAGCGTAGGCCACATATCGCCATAGCCGGGGTAGAACGCGTCAAAGACTTCGCGCGTAAAATAGTCCACGCCAAACCGATCAAACCAACTCGCCATGTTCTGGCCAAGCTGCGCCTGACGGCCATGCTGCGTGTCGGTGATGTTTGGATTGTAGGGTTTCGCCGCTGGCGGGAAATAGTAAGAGCTGTCGCCGCCCATTTCGTGACTGTCGACATAGATGACCGGGTGCCACTGCAGGACGGCTGCAACTTTGCCTTGCGACTCCGGCTGGGTCAGCGCGAACCAATCTCTGTTCAGGTCAAACAGATAGTGATTGAAACGCCCGCGCGGCCAAGGCTGGTCATGCTCAGCTGTGTGACGGTCCGCCAGCGGGGTCAGGCCAAGCGATGACGAAAAGCTATGTACGAAGCGATCGCGCCCATCCGGATTTTGGCTTGGGTCGATGATGATAATCGTGTTTTCCAGGATCGTGTCGGCGAGCGCGTCATTTTCAGCGGCGATCAAATGGTAAGCCATGAAGAGCGCGCTGTCTGGCGGCGTAATCTCATCGCCATGCACGCCATAGGACAACCAGACCACAGCGGGGGTCGCGTCTAGCTGATCCGCCGACAGCTGATCCCCGGCCGCCAATGTTGAAAGATCGGCTTGGATCGCGTCGATGCGCGCCATGTTTTCTGGTGAGGATATCACCGCATAGGTGAGCTCACGGCCCTGCCAGGTTTCGCCATAAGACCGAACTTGCATGCGGTCCGGGGCGTGCGCTGCGAGGGCGCGCATAAAGCCAGTAATTTGCGAAGCCGACGAGATCGCATTGCCATGATCATGACCGATAACTTCCGGAAGAGTCGGCACCTCGGGATCGTAATTTGTTTCGGGATACGCTTGTGCATGCGCTGTTACAGCAATGCTCGCAGCCAGCAACATGCTGGCAATCAATCTAATTATAGCCACCCAATACCCCTATCTTCTACAGGTTCGGCACTCCGCCGAGTTTATTGTGCCACCAAGTCGAACGCTTTCAAGCGCCGCTTTGGTGATTATTATTCCTGACCCAGTGCGACGGCCACGCCTTCGCGGCG
The DNA here is from genome assembly GCA_039970335.1 of Henriciella sp. Taxonomy (GTDB): domain Bacteria; phylum Pseudomonadota; class Alphaproteobacteria; order Caulobacterales; family Hyphomonadaceae; genus Henriciella. The sequence continues at coordinate 111,972 of JBDVMC010000025.1, forward strand.
GGGATCAGCCCCACCGAGCAAGCCATCCTCGGTCACTTCGATGACGTGCAGACCGCTATTCTCGCCGCGACGCTCTTGAACATTATAGCCCGCTGCTTTGAGCTGATCGGCAATCTCTTGCCCATTCTCACGGTCGACCTCTACGCCGACCGACTCGCCGCGTGCAATGATGTTGGGGAACGCTACCGCTTCTTGCGGGGTCTTATCCCAGGCCAATACGCCAAGGATCGTCTTTGCGGTGTAGGCAACAATCGAATTTCCGCCCGGTGATCCCGTCACCATTTTCAAACCACCATCTTGATCAAAGACAATTGTCGGAGACATTGAACTACGTGGGCGCTTGAGCGGGCCAGGCGCGTTCGCCACGGGCAGGTTTGATTTACGCGGCTGGCGGGCAAAGTCAGTCAGCTCGTTGTTGAGAAGAAAGCCGTTGACCATGCGCGAGTTGCCGAAAGCGGCTTCAACGGTGGCTGTCATCGCAACCGCATTTCCGTCTTGATCAACAATCGAAAGGTGAGTTGTACCAGGTGCGTCTTCGGTCGGGTCCTGCCCCCACATGCCGACCATGGGTGTGCCCCCAAGCGCGGCACCTGGATCCCCAGGTGTCGGCGTTGCACCCGGCTCAAACACTTCTGTCGCCCGGACATCCAAATAGGCTGGATTGATTAGATCTGCCGAGGGCACCTGCACGAAATCGGCGTCGGCGACATAGTGGTCACGGTCCGCGTAGGCGAGGCGCTGGGCATCCACGAATGCGCGGAGCAATTGCTCTGACTCTGTCGCGCCTTCCGGCAATAAGCGGTCATATAGACCGGCAATCGCGTTTTGTGTGATCCCGCCCGAGCTCGGCGGCGGCGCTGAACAAATTCGGTAGTCTCGCCATTCGCCGCAAAGCGGTGGACGCACTTTGACTTCATAGGAAGCAATATCTTCGACACTCAGCGCGCCCGGACGCGGCTCTTCAGACAGCGTCGCGACGATCGCTTCAGGAATTTCACCCTTATAGAATGCGTCCGTGCCTTCAGTCGCCACGCGGCGCAGGGTTTCGGCATAATCTGGATTGTCGCGCACCACGCCTTCGGCAAGCGGCTCACCGTCGGGATAGAAGTAAGCCGCGCTGACCTCATGGTCGTCCAAGCGCACAAATTGGCGAAGACGATCGCTCGCCAGCACGGTGGCTAATCGCGGACTAACTTCAAATCCGGTTTCAGCCAAAGATATGGCTGCCTCGAAATTACTCGCCCAATCCATCGAGCCATGCGCGTCATGAGCCGCTTTATAAAGCGCGATCGCGCCCGGCACGCCTGCGGATTTTCCGGATTGCCAAGCATCGATAAAGCCGAGCACTTCGCCGTCTTCTATAAATAGGTTCTCGTCCGCCAGAGACGGTGCGGTTTCGCGGCCGTCATAGACAATGGTCTCATTTGTACTGCGATCATACACGACCATGAAGGCTCCGCCGCCAATCCCAGATGATTGCGGCTCTACCAATCCCAGGACAGTGTGGACCGCGATCGCAGCATCGACCGCATGACCGCCATTGCGAAGAACCTCAAGTCCAGCCTCAACCGCGCGCGGGTCAGCTGCAGCGACCATGGCGCCGTGCGTCCAATCCGCCTGCGCTTCCTCAACAGGTGGGGTCGGCGTTTCGACGTCGCCGACACTGTCTTGCGGCGTGCATGCAGCGAGCAACAAAACCGAAGCACCGGCGAAAAGGATAGATTTGACTGACATTCTGATGGGCTCCGACTTGGCGAATTGTTTGGGCTACCGTAGAGCGGATGCCTATCACAGGAAAGACTTTTCGATGTCCCACCCCGGCAAACAAAACTTGATTACCGATATTGCTGGAATTTCCATCGGGAATGCTCACGATTCAGACGCGGTGACGGGAACCTCCGTGATTTTGTGCGAGACGCCGTCTGTTGCTGCCGTTGCGGTTGCGGGAGGTGGCCCCGGCACACGCGAAACCGATCTTTTGCCCTCCGACAAGCTGGTCGAGCACGTCAACGCAATCGTTCTATCAGGAGGGAGCGCCTACGGATTGGCGGCTGCGGATGGAGTTGCTGCTGCGCTGGGCGCACGCGGGATCGGGTTTGGCCTCACCGATGCCCCGGGCGTTCCTAAAACCCCCATCGTCCCAGCTGCGATCCTCTATGATCTAGCAAATCGCGGCAATAAGGACTGGCAAGAAACGCCGCCTTATCAGCAGCTGGGCAAAGACGCGCTCGCCAATGCCAAGAATGACGGGTTGGCCCTCGGCCGGATCGGCGCTGGATATGGCGCGTTGGCAGGGCGGCACAAAGGCGGGCTGGGATCCGCCTCAATCATCACGCAGGATGACATGCAGGTTGGCGCGCTCGCCGCAGTCAACAGTTTTGGCTCGGTCTTTATGCCCGGCACCGACGCATTCTGGGCCTGGCCTTACGAAATCGATGGAGAGTTTGGCGGCGCGCGTCCTCCTGCCGACTATCAAGCTGATGCGGAGGATTGGGGCGCGGCAAAGCAGAACCCACAAATTGGCGAAAACACCACGATTGCCTGCATCGCGACGGATATTGCCCTCACACCCGGCCAAGCACACCGTGTCGCGCAGATGGCGCTGGCAGGGTTCGCTCGCGCGATACGCCCGGTATTTGCGCCGTTTGATGGCGATGTCGTCTTCGTCATCTCGACCGCCAAAAAGCCCTTACCAGGCCCCGAACCGCTCAGTCTCGCGCGGCTTGGTGAACTCGCAGCAAATACCTTAGCGCGCGCAATTGCGAGAGGCGTTTACGAAGCACAGTAATTTCCTGATATCAGGTGTTGCTTTCACGATTAGCGGAGAGTATGTGTCCCGCTTCCGCGCTTCGGTAGCTCAGTTGGATAGAGTACTTGGCTACGAACCAAGGGGTCGGGGGTTCGAATCCTCCCCGGAGCGCCACTTTCCTTATTTCTCGGACGATCGGTCTTTAATTCGGCCTTTCAGGCCATGTCCCGTCGATAGGCGCAGCAATAGTTTCGTTTGGTGATTAACGCATGAGCCCTGTTAAAACAGAAACGCCGAGGCAAGCCAGATCATCCCAACCATCAGAGCCCCAGAGAAAGCGCCTAGCACGAGCGCAAGAAGACCAGAAGGTGGCGGCTCTACCTGCTCTATCCGGTCGTTGAACTGAAGTTTTTCCATGATGTTTCACCAAAGGTCTGGGCGTTTGCTCAACTGGCCCGTTTAACGCTTAGTGGCCGCTCATGCCACATTATTGGCATTGGCTCGCTAAGGTCATTATCGCAGCATCTCAAATCTTGGCAGTAGCGCAGTCTATTGAGGCAGTTGCCGGGTCTGTTTGCCTTTCAACAGAGCGCCTATTGCGCCGCCTGTCAGGGTCTGGTGAGTTGATCTCGCTGATGCGGGGTAAGAATGACCGATACAAATAGTGAATTTGAGGCTGTCGCGATCCGCGACGACCAGCTTACGCCTTGGTGGCGCGTTGCTGCTGTTGGATCGATGGTGGCGTTCTCCCTGCCAACCTTCATTACGGGGATCGAAGTCTATCAGGGCCTGACCCCATGGCAGGCGGCTTGGGCCTTGTTGATCGGCTCGCTTTTGATCTTCGCAATCGGCTCCGCCATGGGCGGGATTGGTGCTCAGACACGGATGAGTTCTTATTTGCTGACGCGGATCGCCTTTGGCGACCATGGCGCGGGCCTTGTGAACATCGCTTTCGCGATCTCGCTGCTCGGTTGGTTTGGCATCAATATCAACTTGTTTGCGGAAGGCGTTTCCGGCCTCAGCGTCACGCTGTTCGGCGGCACACCGTCCAACTTGGTGCTCTCGCTGGTTGCAGCGGCTTGCATGACGGGCCTGACCTTTGCCGGCTTCAAAGCGATCAACCTGCTGGCGACGCTGATGGTCCCGATCTTAGCTATTGTGACGTTTATCTTGGCTTATAACGCGCTCAGTGTAACCTCACTTCCGGATCTTATGGCGGCGGAAAAAACAGCCGAACTGACGATCGGACAGGGCATTTCAGCGATTGTCGGCGCGATCATTATCGGCGCGATCATTCTGCCGGATATAACCCGGTTCGTGCGCTCTTGGCGCGGCGCCATCGGAGTCACCTTGGTGTCCTATATGATCGTCCAATTCATGGTCATGGTCGCTGCGAGCTTGGCCAGCGGCGCGACGGGCTCTGGCGACATTCTTGAGATTATGCTGCAGTTTGGGCTCGGCCTCGGGGCCTTTGTCATCGTCATAACCGGCAGCTGGGTGCTGAATGCCCTCAACCTCTATTCGACCGTTCTGTCGATCAAAGCGACGTTTCCCAAGCTTAGCCAAACCTTGCTAATTGTTGGTCTGGGCGTGTTTGGCGCGGGCGCCGCATTGCTTAACCTGCTCGACATTTTTGTGATCTTTCTGATCTATCTCTCAATCATTTTCATCCCTGTTGCAGGCGTGGTCATCGCCGACTATCTGGTGATCCGACGCGATGATTATCGGATCGAGCAATTGGACAATAATAGAAAGTTTGCCCCGAAAGCCTTTGGCGCTTGGGCGATCGGTGCGGCTGCAGCTTTGGCCATGTCCGAAGGCCTTATCCCATCGCCGAGCGGAATATCCGCGATTGATGCGATTGTTCTGACCGCCGTCAGCTATTTGGCGCTCGCCTGGTCAGATCGGCCGAAAGCATCAACTCCAGAACCGGCGGGAGAATAGCCACATGCGTATAGGTATTGATGTCGGCGGCACGCATACCGATGCCGTGATTATGGACGGCAACACCGTCATCACGTCCACCAAAGTGCTCACCAGTGCGGACGTTATGGAAGGCGTCGCCAATGCTCTCGATACAGTGCTTAGCGATAGCGGCCTGCCGAATAGCGCGATCCACTCGGTGATGATCGGGACGACGCAGTTCACCAATGCCATCATCGAACGCCGCCAGCTGGCTGAAACTGGCGTATTTCGCCTAAATCTACCCTCAGGGCGCGGTCTGCCGCCGATGGTCGATTGGCCAGATGATATTGCTAAGACCGTTGGCGGACATGCTTATGCGCTGCATGGCGGAAAGCTCTATGATGGCTGGCCTGTGGCCGATCTTGATCCCGCAGAGATCGATAAAGCGATTGCCGACGCAGCTGCAAAAGGCCTGAAGAATTTTGCGATTTCGTCGGCCTTTTCGCCGATGGACCCATCGCCAGAACTATTTGTCGAAGAACGTCTCCGCAAAGCGATCCCAGATGCGCAAATAACCTGCTCGCATAGCTTCGGCCGCCTCGGTCTGATGGAACGCGAAAACGCCGCGATCCTGAACGCGACTCTGCTGCATTTTGCCGATTCTGTGGTCACGGCATTCCTGACAGCGCTGCGCACACGAAACTTAACTTGTCCCGTCTTTATCAGCCAGAATGACGGCACCTTGATGAGTGCGGACTTCGTGCGCGCTTTCCCTGCTCTAACCTTTGCGTCGGGTCCCACGAACTCGTTGCGCGGAGCCATGCTGCTGACCGGACTCGAAGATGCGATTGTGGTCGATATTGGCGGAACAACATCCGACATAGGCGTCCTTCAAGGCGGCTTCCCGCGGGAGTCCAATTCGGTGATTGAAGTCGGCGGGGTGCGGACGAATTTTCGCATGCCCGACATCCAAGCAATTGGCCTCGGCGGCGGCAGCTTGATTTCAGAAGATGGTCAGACGATCGGACCGCAATCGGTCGGGCATCGACTGACCGAGGAAGGTCTCGTCTTTGGCGGAAACACGCTGACCGCAACGGACATCATCGTGGCCAGCGGCCATGAAAAGATTGGCGACACAGAAGCGGTCGCATCACTCCCGAAGGAACTGGTCGAAACCGCGCGGCAGAACATGCTCACCATTCTCGATCGAGGTATCGACATGATGAAACCCGGGGCCGTGCAAATGCCTGTCATTCTGGTCGGCGGGGGCGCTGTCCTGGTCACGGGCGATCTCGCCGCAGCGAAAGAGGTGCACAGGCCCAAACATGCCGGCGTCGCGAATGCGATTGGCGCTGCGATTGCGCAAGTTGGCGGCGAGAGTGAGAAAATCGTCTCCTACCAATCCCTGCCGCGAGAAGACGCGATCGCTGAGCTCACCCATGAAGCGGAAACAAGAGCGCTCGGCGCAGGCGCGTCCAAAGAGAGTTTGCGGACGGTCGATATTGAAGAAACTGAGGTTCCCTATATGGGCCAGGATACAATGAGGGTTCGGGTCAAAGTGATCGGCGACTTGGCCTTTATCGGTGCAGAGGAAACATCATGAAACTCGGCGCAGAACATCTTGACGATCTAGCCCTCGGGTCGGTTTTCCTGGCAACCGGCGGCGGCGGTGATCCGCACGTGCCGAAACTGCTCACCAGCGAAGTTTTGAAACGTATCGGACCAGTTGACCTGATCGCTCCAAAGGACCTGCCAGACGACGCCTTTGTGGCCGCGATTGGCAATGTCGGCGCGCCAACCGTCAGCTTGGAATTGCTTCCCTCCGACGATGAAGCCCTGATCGCCCTGGAAGCGTTTGAAAAGCAGATGGGACGCAAACTCGACGCGGTCGTATCGTTCGAGATTGGCGGCGGGAATTCACTTATCCCGATCATGGCAGCCGCCAGTCGCGGTATTCCTGTGGTCGATGGGGACGGTATGGGCCGCGCGCTGCCAGAAGCGCAAATGATGACTTATGCCATTCGAGGCATTCCTTCGACCCCGGCTATGGCGTGTGATTATGCCAGCAATGTCACTATGTTCACGACCAAAGGCACCGACGTCTACGAGCGCCACATTCGCGCTTTGGCGATGAGTTCGGGCGGTATGATCACGACGGTTGAGCACGGCATGTCCGGCGCGGACGTGCGCGGTGCAATCATTCCGGGAACCGTGAGCTTCGCAATGAAGCTTGGAGCATTCTTGCGCGAGAACCGAGGCCAAGCGTCAGCCCTGTTTGAGCCATTAAAGGCCTTGTTCGCATCATCTATTTATGGCGAATGTCGCCTCATCCATACGGGCAAAGTCGTCGACAAATCGACCCGGATCGTCGGCGGCTTCGATGTCGGCAATACGGTCGTTGAAGGGTTTGAGCCCGGCTCAACGCCGGTTGAGATCGACATCAAAAATGAATACCTGCTCGCCCGACGCGGTGACCAAGTCCTGGCGTCAGTTCCAGATTTGATTGTGATCGTAGACTATGAAACGTCGGAGCCGATCAATGCCGAGCGATTGCGCTACGGTCAGCGCATTGCAATCTTTGCCATCGGGTGCCCTGAATTTTATCGCAGGCCAGACGCTTTAAAAGTCGTCAGCCCGCGGCATTTCGGATTTGATTTGGATTATATTCCGCTCGAGGCGTTGCCAAACTAACAGGCAGGTCTATTCCTGGTTGTAAGAGAAAATTGAGACTGTGACCGGGAGATCACCATGAATTTCAAGCGCTTACTATCCGCGGTTCCTGCCGCTTTTGCACTCGCCGGCCTGGCTGCAGCGGCCCCTGGTACCGTGTTGAAGGGCGCTGATATTGTCGATGTCGTAGATGGCAAGAAGCTGCGCGGTCAGGTTGTGGCGGTCCAAGATGGGAAGATCGTCTATGTCGGCTCTGAGCGCCGCCTTCCAGATGGCGAGTGGACGGAAATTGACCTGACAGGCGCAACATTGCTGCCGGGCCTTTCCGATAGCCATGTTCACCTGACCTCCGGTGCGAATGTGCATGGCTTCCGTCGCTACGTACGCTCCACAGCGCGCAACGCGATTAGCGGCGTGGTCAATTCAGAGATCACCTTGATGGCTGGCTTTACAACGGTGCGAAATCTCGGCGCGCCAGGGTTTACGGATATCGATCTGAAGAAGGCGATTGATGAAGGTGAGATCGTTGGCCCTCGGATTATCGGCGCAGGCCAATCGATTGGCATCACCGGCGGCCATTGCGGCGACGCCACGGTTTTCCCTTATGAAGTTCAACGTAAATCTGGCAGCCGCGCCGATGGCCCCTGGGAAGTTCGCCAAAAGGTTCGCGAGAATAAAAAGTACGGCGCACAAGTCATCAAGTTTTGCGGCACAGGCGGCGTGCTCTCACCGAACACATCCATCAATGCGCAGCAATATTCGCTTGAAGAAATGAAAGCGATTGTCGACGAAGCGGCCCTTCTCGACCTAAAAGTCGCGGTCCATGCGCATGGCCCACGCGGCATTCAATCGGCCCTCGAAGCGGGCGTCGATTCCGTTGAGCATGCCAGCATGATCACCGATGAAGGCATCGCCCTCGCGGTTGAGCAAGGCACCTATCTGTCGATGGATATCTATGTCTCTGACTATATCCTCTCCGAAGGTGAGGCGGCAGGCATCCCAGAAGAGAGCCTCGCCAAAGAGCGCCAGGTCGGCCGAGTTCAGCGCGAGCGTTTTCAAGCCGCGGTCGACGCGGGCGCAAACATGGCATTCGGCAGCGATGCAGGGGTCTATCCGCACGGCACCAATGCGCGCCAATTCCCCAAGATGGTTGAGTGGGGCATGTCGCCTATGGAAGCCATCCAAGCGGCGACGATTGGCAATGCCGGTCTGTTCGGCATGACTGATGAAATCGGCTCGATTACGGTCGGCAAAGCAGCGGATATCATCGCGGTCTCTGGTGACCCCTTAGCGGACATTAGCGAGCTTCAAGACGTGGATTTTGTGATGAAAAGTGGAACGGTCTATTTGGACGAGATCACGGATTAAGGTCTAAGTCGGCCTCAAACCGAGCGAGCGTTGCAGCGCCCAGGCTGTCTTTCAAAGGTTGCAAATGCGCTGCGACGCGGCGCCACGCACCGATACCACGCGAATTGATCGGCTGGCGCACTTGTTCGCTACTCGCGGTGCGTACAGCGCGATCCGTGGCGTGAAAATTCACGCACGCCTCTTCGAACTCAACACCGACATGGTGCAGCAATGCGCGGATCTGCGCTTCGGGATTGCGCACCAACGCTTCATACTGAACGTGATAAACGCGGCGGGGTAGAACAGAATCCCAATGATCCATGAGCTTTAAATACTGATTGTAGTACGCGCCGATATGGCCAAGGTCGTAGCTGAAATCCACGCCAGTTGGAAAATGCTGCTTATAGAGGCTTAGACCGCAATCCATAGGGTTTCGGCGCGCGTCAATAATGATCGCCTCAGGCAATAATTTGTGAATGAGGCCGACATGCAGAAAATTGAACGGCAATTTGTCAGTGAAGAAATCGGACGCGCCTGATCGAAACAGCGCTCCGTCATCGAGATAAGCGGCCCCAAGCTCGGAGAGTTCAGTTGGGGTCAGCTCGCCAATTTTTTGAAGAATATCCCCCTGATAAGTCAGGGCGCATTTCACATGCGCTTTGCGAGCAATACTTGGCAAAACCGGCTGTTCAATTGTCCCTTCGATCTGCGAATGGCTCGCCAGAATTTGCTCCAAAAGCGTTGATCCGGCACGCGGTAATCCAAGGATAAAAATTGGTTTGGCCGAACTGGGAGCGCGATCCGCTTGCTGGCGAAGCGCGTCTGAATTGAACGCTCCAATGCGCGCCGAAACAGCGTCTGCGAACTGGCTCGGATTGAATGTCGCTTTGGGATAGAGACGGTTGGCCTCATTATAAAGCCCCATGCTTGCATCAAAATCACCGTGCGTTTCGCTCGCTTTTGCGAGTGCAAACTTGGCCACGCATTTGTCAGCATCTGACAGATTCTGGCCTCTCAGAAGCGTTTCGATGGCTGTGCGATCGGCCTGTGTAAACGCGTAGTTCTTCATATCTGCGAGCGCCCACCATGCGCCAGCATTTGACGGATTGTGTGCCAGGCACGCTCGATATGCGGCAACACTCTGTTCACGCTGACCCATGACCCGAAGGATCTGTCCTCTCACCAATTCGACTTCGCTAAGCTTGCCAGTGTCGCCGCCCGCCAGACTTTCTGCGCGCATGCAAACGTCCAATAATTCTTGGTTCTGACCGTAGCGAAGCAAGATGCTCACCAACGACCAAAGAGACGGGAACGATTCTTCTGTTCGCACCAAAAGGCGCGCCGCCTCGATCGCGCCTGAGTAATCGCCCGCCTGTTCACATGCAGTGATCAACATGTTGCGCAACATCATATTCGCTGGCGAATGTGTTAGGCCGTAAAGAAGCGCGGCGACCTTGCTTTCAGCGTTATTATTGAGATCCGCCAATTGCGCGATCGTATAGACTGCTCGCGGATGTCCGGGTTGTTTGGCCAACATCTCCCGGGCCCGACGCCCCGCGTCGCCAAAGGCTCGATCTTGCATTTTATTTTGGATGAATTGGAAATCGGGACCCAATGGATCAAACCGTTCCGCCGCGCGAACAACTTGCACGGCTTCGGCAAAATGCTCGGCTTCGAACAAGTGTTTGCTAAGGCGCAACCAGCCTTGGAAGAAACTTGGCTTTTCTTTCAGGGCCGCTTTCAGTTTTGAAATAGCGCCCGCTAGATCCCCCTCCTCAGCGAGGGTTTCGGCGCGTTCAGCGAGCGCGATATGCGATGGTTGGGAAGTCATAAGAGACCTATAACAAGAAATGCGGAGGCTTTCGCCTCCGCATTCCAGTTTGGATTAGACGTTACGCTTACTGCTTGTAAGTCACGCCGAGGAAGAAGAAACGTCCCCGTGGACCGACAGGCCAAGCCGTTTCAATTGAGAACGGCTCTTCGTCAGCGATGTTGTTAATGCCACCATAAAACGAGATTGAGTCGCTATACTCGTAGCTGGCATTTGCATCAAAGATGTATGTATCGCCGTAGAAACCCGCATCTCCGAGATCGTCAAAGTCTTCAATCTCAGCAGCGAACTGCTCACTTTGATAAGTGGTTTGCAGGGCAACCGCCATCGGTCCACGTTCCCAGGACAAGGTCAGATTTCCAGAATATTCCGGCAACTGGATTTCTTGTACTTCAGGATCAACATCAGCATCATCAAGCGGGTTGAAGAAACGATCCAGCTTATCTTGCTGAGACCCGACCAAGCTTACGCCGAAAGTGTTTTCGCCAACATCGAACGAGTAATTTGCCGCAAGGTCGATACCGGATGCTTCCAAACTCGCGAAGTTGATCTGACCCGTTTCGATGAAGTTGAGGCCGCCATCAGCCCGGCGTGTAAAGGCGGTACAGAAATCGATGCTTGGGAAGCTTGCTGAATCGTAACAGCCATCCAGGATATCGGTTCCATCGACAGCGGAAATCGCATCTTCAATAGTGATGTCCCAATAATCGACGGTGAGCGAGAACCCTTCAAAGAAGCTTGGTGTGAAGACCGCGCCAATCGTCAGAGTTTCTGCAGTTTCTACCTCAAGGTCTGGATTACCACCGGAAACCCCAGAGAAGCGGGCTGTGAGTGGGTTAGTCCAAATGTAAGCACCCGTTCCATCCACAATGTCGGCGGCCGCAACACCTGCTGCCTGGAGACCGGCAATACAGTTGGCCTCGCGCACAGCTGAACCACTTCCGATGTTGGTTGGTGAACAAGGATCGGCTGTTGAGGCTACCGTGATTGGCAGTTTAGGATCGAACAACTCTGAAATGTTCGGCGCACGAACGGCTTCAGACAACGTCGCTCGGAAACTCAGATCGGAAACCGGCGCCCAAGTGCCGCCAACCTTCCAAGTCGTCGCTTCACCCAATGTAGAGTATTCAGCATAACGAACCGCGCCATCCAGCGAAAGCTCTTTCGCAAACGGACGATTAGCGAAAACTGGCAGTCGAATTTCAGCGAACAAATCAGTTACATCATATCCGCCAGAAGTGTTGAACTGCTGGGTATTGTCGATCGATGTGAAAGAATTCAAGAACGGATCGATTGTGTTGACCTGCACACCTGGAGTGAACGACGTTCCCACTGGAAGGATACCAAGCGTGAGCGAGTCGAGCTGATTGTCACTCGTTTCGTCACGGTACTCAGCACCTACCGCGTAGCCGATCGGGCCATCCAGGACAGCATCCAGGACATCGAACTGACCTGTCGCAATCGCAGAAATAACGGTCTGCTCAACTTCAAGCACATCGGTGAGGGGTGCCGTTACAAAATCCTGTGCGGCCGCACTCGCCGAATAGGTTCCAAACGGATTAAGCGGCTGACATTGGCCATCTCCCGGTGTGAACGAATAGTAGCGATCGGAATTGAACCCACCATCTGCATATCCATTACCAGCTGTGAAATAGTCGATTTCGTATGCAGCTGTTGGATCAAGGTCTGAACGACAAACGATATTGCCCGTTCCATCATCAACAGCGTCAATCGCCGCAAATACCCGGTCAAGATAGAGACCCGTCTCTTCAGACGTATTCTTGAACCTGCCGTGATTGACAGAGAACTCTGCAAAGTGACCAGGAGCGAACTCCCATTCCAAACCACCCACGAAGCGGAAGGTTTCCCGCGTGTACTCGGAATCGTTATTGTCACTCCAGTCAAGCGGATCCTGCGTTAGCAAGAGGTACCCGGTCGTATCGACGACTGGCTGCAATTCGGCTGGGATGTAAGGGTTATCACCCAAAATCGCCAGCGTATCGTAGAATGTGTCGCCTTCGCTAAATGTCGTCGACGTTGCTCGGACATACTTGCCTTCGAAGAACAAAGACATTGTGTCGGACAGATCGTAAGTCGAGTTCAAATTGAAGACGACTTTGTCAGTTTCTGGGTAGAGGTAGTCTCGATTGAAATTCAACCGACCCGCATCGCCGCCAATAGACCATAGACCGTTCAAAACGGTGCCGTCTTGGTTGACCCGAACCGAGCCATCCGGGTTCGTCAGCCAACAACCCGCGAGAAAACCAACGCGGCCGCCCTCTGATTCCTGACAGTCTGCGGTGCCGTTATTATTGATGTCGACATAAGTCGTCCCACGACCACCAAATCCTGGTGCAATTGAACCTTCTTGCGACGTAAGCCAAAACCCTGGATCCTGAATGATGGCGCGTGATGGCGCGTCAGGGTCTGTCAGAGAGTCTGGGTTAGTCTGGACAGCATCGATGCCATTGTTACGCGACCAAGACCGGTCTCCATAGGTAATCGATGAGTCTTCCTCGACAGACATCGAGAAGACCACATTACCTCGGTCATTGTTAAAGTTTTGGCCCCACAAAAGATCAACGGCAAAAGTCTCTGCATCGCGCTTGTCTGAAATGCCTGCCGTTGCGTCGAGCTGGAAACCTTCGAAATCATCTTTCAGAATGAAGTTTACAACACCGGTCACAGCGTCGGCACCATAGACAGCAGAAGCGCCGCCCGTGGTCACTTCAACGCGCTCAACCAGCGCACGTGGGATCGTGCCAACATCAACCGCTTGGCTGCCTCGGAAGCCAGCAACGTGGCGGCGCCCGTTTACTAGGGTCAGTGTTCTATCTTCGCCGAGACCGCGCAAGTTAAGCGCGTTCGCCCCGGTCAATGAATTTTCAGCGGTCAACGAGGAAACCAAAGCCGGAATATCGTTGACGACATCTGCGAGGTTTAGCTCACCTGAGAGCTTGAAATCATCTTCGCTCAGTGACTGAACCGGTGTGGAAGACCCCAAATTCGGATCTGTTGGAATCCGCGAACCGGTGACAACGATCGTGTCCTGAACAGCTGCTTCTTCATCGGCCGCGTCTTGCGCGACTGCCGTAAGTGTCAGCGCACCAGCCGTTGTGGCGAGCGCTGCGCTCGAAATTAGTACCTTCTTTAAAGATACGCCCTTCTTCTCTCTCCGCATTGTGAAACTCTCCCTATCACATTAACGCTGGTTAACTTGTTGCGCAGGGGGGATTACACAGTCCAATGAATAAACGTCGCGGGACTGCAATCCGGTTTCATCATGGCAAGGGTGACACACCTCTAGGCAGAGGTGATGCGGATTCAGGCAGAAGGTTGTTCAACAGCTAGGCTGGCAACTCAATTCGCCGATAAACCAAGTCGGCATAGTCGTTGACCAAGGCCTCAGACGCGTTTCCAGGCTTGAACTTAAACTCGCCGATTTCAGAAACCGGCGTGATTTCCGCGGCGGACCCAGTGATGAAGCACTCATCAAAGGTCGACAGTTCATCCGGCATGATGACCCGCTCAACCACTTCGATCTGGCGCGCTTTGGCCAGCTTGATCGCCGTCTGACGCGTAATCCCGTTCAGAAAGCAATCAGGCGTTGGCGTGTGCAATGCCCCGTCGCGCATGAAGAAAATATTCGCCCCCGTCGCCTCGGCAACCTGGCCGCGATAGTCGAGCATCATCGCATCCGCATAGCCTTCATTCTCGGCCGCATGCTTAGACAATGTGCAAATCATATACAGCCCAGCCGCTTTCGCGTGGCATGGTGCGGTCAAAGGATCAGGCCTGCGATACATCGCATGCGTCATCCGTATACCCTTCATCTTATCCGCGAAATAATCACCCCAGGCCCAAACCGCGACTGCGAGGTGGATGCTGTTCTGCTGTGCCGAAACGCCCATCATCTCGCTGCCGCGCCAAGCAAAGGCACGGACATAGGCATTTTCCAGCCCAGACTTGGCGAGCGTTTCAGCTTTAATGCTTTCAAGCTCATCAACGCTGACCGGCAGCTCGAACCCCATAACCTTTGCCGAGTTGGCAAGTCGCTCTGAATGGCGCCGCGATGCATAGATGACACCGCCATAGGCGCGCTCGCCTTCAAACACGCAGGATGCATAATGCATGGCGTGCGTCAGCACATGAACCTTCGTGTCCCGCCAGGCGACGAACTGTCCGTCCATCCAAATATAGCCGTCACGATCGTCATAGGCTTGGTCTGCCATTCTATCATTCCTGTCTTGCACTTTTACCCAATTCACGGGCATTCTCAGATCACCATGGTGAATGTCAACCAGATACGGGCAAATGCCCCCGGATTCGACCCGCGACTTTTTCTCAAGGATGAGGAATTGGACTACGGAATTGCGCTGTTACTGGCCGGAGAACGGGCCCTGATGAAAGCCGCAGGCGAGATTGCCAGAGATCACAACCTGCCAGTATTGGCGGCGCGGGTTCTGATCACAATCAGGTTTCAGCCGGGCCAGAGCGTCAATCAATTGCGCGAACAGCTCGATGCGACGACGCCAACCTTTGCGCGGATTATCGCCGACCTTGATAAACAGGGCCTGGTCGAACGCCGCCGAAGCGAGCATGGCGACCGACGCACGCGTAAACTTCATTTGAGCCATGAAGGCAAACGCATCACCGATCCGGCGACGATCGCAATGCGTGACCGTCTGCGCCTCGCCTATCGTTCGGCGGGCTCTGGCGCTGTTGCCGGCGCACGCACCGTTCTGGAGGCGCTCCTATGAGCGATGAGACCCATCTTCTTGTCGTTGATGACGATGACCGGATCCGCGATCTTCTGAAACAATACCTCACCCGCCAAGGCCACGCCGTCACGACCGCGCAGGATGCAGCCGCCGCGCGCAAACTGTTCCAGACGTTCAGCTTCGATCTCGCTATTTTTGACATCATGATGCCCGGCGAAGACGGTCTAAGCCTGCTCAAAGCGCTGCGCGATGAGGGCAATATGACCCCAGTCTTGCTCCTCACTGCGAGGGGTCAGGCTAGCGATCGGATCGAGGGATTGCGGCTCGGCGCCGACGACTATTTGCCGAAACCCTTTGAACCAGAAGAATTGGCGCTGCGAACGTCCGCGATCATTCGCAGAAGCCATGTGCCGCCGCCGCCCGAAGAAATTGAAATGTCCGGCTTGGTCTTTGAGCCAGCCAAGGGCTTGCTCACAGGCCCCAACGGGCACATCCGCCTGACCGATAGCGAACACCAGCTTCTCGCCTACTTGTCGAAAAGTCCTGGCGAACCGGTTTCGCGCGAGGCGCTCGCAGCAGAAACCTCGAATGGCACGGAGCGCAGCGTCGATGTTCAAGTGACGCGGTTGCGCAAGAAAATTGAGCCTGACCCGAGGAACCCCATTCACATCCAAACCGTACGCGGTATCGGTTATCGCTTGATGCCAGACTAACCTTCCAGACTGACCTTAAAGGGGCCCACCATGCTTAAACTCCACCACTTGCGCGTCGGGCGCTCAATTTTCACGGTCTGGCTCCTGGAAGAGCTGAACGCGACGTATGAGTTCGAGTTCTATGACCGAAACGAAATGGGGCGCGCCCCACCTGAACTGAAAAACGCTCACCCGCTCGGCAAGTCTCCGGTGATTGAAGATGATGGTTTCGTGCTCGCTGAGTCCGGCGCGATCGCCCTTTATCTGCTCGACAAGTTTGACCCAGACAACAGGTTTGGACCGCCGACAGGTGACCCAAAAGGCAAAGCCGAATGGATGCAATGGCTGATGTATTCCGAAGCCTCAGCCTTCGCGCCATTGCTGATGAAGCTGCTGCTCAGCCGAATGGAAGACAAGCCCCCAGTGTTTGAAATGTTCTCATCTGGTGAGGTGGCGTTGCAACTTGGCTATCTCGAGGAGCGCCTATCGGACCGTGAATACGTGATGGGAGATCGTTTCCAGGTGCCTGACATCGGCGCAACTTACATCGCGCAAATGGCTGAGCGGCTGGGTGAACTCGGACCTTATCCGAAACTGGCGGCGTATCTCGCTCGAAACCTAGCAAGACCGGCATTTCAGCGCGCGGTAGAAAAAGCTGGCAGTTAAGAAGCCAGCCCCATCTACGCACGTTTTGGATCTAATTTTGAGCACCTCAACTGCCGCGCTTGTTTGAGCCGGTATTTAGGCGCTGCAACGCGTTTAGCTTTTACCCCGCTTGATCCGGCGACGACGCCAACCGCGGCGTGACTCGCCAAGGGGTGTCGGCTCTGCGGTGACAAAGCTATCTGTCTCCTGCGCAGCGTTAAGCGCATTGTGCGATGACAAGTAAGACGCTGCGAGCGCGCCCCGAGTGGCGATTTCATTGGTTTGAGTGCGAAGCATAATTGTCTCCTTCTTGATTGACTGAGCCAGAAATTGGTTGACGAGCGCGATAATTCAAATCTAAAGAAACTACTCTTTTGATAGGTTTGGACTACCAAAATGCGGCCAACGCTTCGACAGTTACAATACGTTGTTGCCGTCTCTGAAACCGGTCGTTTCCACGAGGCCGCCAAACGTTTGCATGTCAGCCAGCCGAGCTTGTCGGCTCAAATCGCGGATGTAGAGCGCCAACTCGACGTTCAGTTGATTGAGCGTGGCAGAAGCGGCGCCCTGATGACTCCTTATGGGGAAGATTTCGTTCACCGCGCGCGGCTCATTCTGCGCGATGTTGAAGACCTTAAAAGCGCCATGAAGGCCCGCGATGGCGCGCTGTCGGGTCGGATCCGTCTCGGCGTTTTGCCCTCTGTCGGTCCCTACCTCTTGCCCCCGGTGGTGAAAGATCTTCATCGCACCTACCCGGACTTGCGCCTGATCATCGAGGAACATTGGACAGATGGCCTCAACGCGCATTTACTCAACGGGACTCTGGATTGCGTTGTTTCAACACCAGAAGATCACAAGGACATGGCAAGCGCTTTGCTCTTTGAAGAAAATCTTTGGATCTGCGCAGCCCCAGATGACGAACTTGCGGGCGCAGGGCCGATAGACATCAAAGCTTTGAAGGGGCGCGAAATTCTCAGCGTTGGCCAAAGCCAACGTTTAAGCCGTACCGTGCGCGAGCTCGCTGACACTGCCGAGGCACATATGAGCAGCGTCTTCACAGGCACAAGCCTAGACGCAATCCGTCACATGGCTGCAACCGGAGCCGGGATCGCCATACTCCCGGCGATCTACGCATTGTCCGAAGCCAGTCGTGACGCTGATCTCGTTTTGCGTCCTCTCACTCATGATAGCGCGCAGCGCAGGGTCGCGTTGATTTGGCGGCCAACTTCCCCAATGGTAAATAGCTTCCAACAAATGGCGGACATTCTTCGCGAAGATGCAAAGGCGATCCTCAAGAATGATCTACGCTGATGCCAAGCCTACCCAAGCGGATGGGGTGGACCTATAGGAAGAGCATGGACGCATCTTCAGAAAACTTCCGACCCGGACCACTCTCAGGCGCTTTGATAGGCTTATCGCGCTACACGCCGCTGGGCAGAGGCGGAATGCGCAAACTGATGGCGAAAAGTGTTCGCGCGCTGAACCCCGGCCGTCCGCTTGAAGTGAGCCTATATGGCGGGCAAGCGAGGCTGCACCATACGGGCAATAATTCTGAAATCAAAGCGCTTCTCAGTCCGCATAGATATGCTCGCGAGGAATATGATTTTTGCCGCGAGCACATGCCGGCGCGCGATGGTGTGTTTCTGGATATTGGCGGCAATGCCGGGGTATTCAGCCTGTTTGTCGCCTCGCTTATGCAGACCGGTAGACTGATCGCCGCTGAGCCACAGCCCGACATGTTCCGCAGACTTGAAACCAATTTCGCGCTGAACGCGGCGCACGCGGATCGTCTGGATCTTCAGTTGTTGCAGACAGCGGTCGGGGGCGAAGCGCCGGGCACTCTGACCATCTCGACGCCGGAGAGCGCCGGTCAGGCGTCGGCGCGGCTGGTTGACGGTGTCCCGACCATTGAAGTGACCGTTATCCCGATGCTGGATCTGATGACGCAGCACAATGTCGCTCAGATTGATCTTCTCAAGATCGACGTGGAAGGGTTCGAAGACGGCATCTTGTTTCCGTTCTTTGCCAACGCGCCGCAAACCCTGTTTCCAAAAGCGATCGTTATGGAGGCCTGTCATGCCGGACGCTGGGAACGCGATTGCGAGGCTTTATTGCTCGAACACGGCTATAAAATCGTGCATAAGGATCGGACCAATATGATGCTTGTTCTGGATCAATAGCGCTATGAGCGGTTTTCGACTTCGTGATTATACCCCGCGCGGCCTTTATGCTCGCCTCGGGGCTTTGGTTGCAGTGCCGGTGATCGCGATCTTCGCCATTTTCGCGATCTATTATTATCAAGAGCATATCAGCGACGTGAACGAAAAGCTCTCGCAATCGATTGCCCGCGAAGTTGGGATGGTCATCGATATCTGCGCCGACCCTGAACACGATCTCGCAATGGAAACCGACATTGAGAGCCAGCTAGGTTTGCGCCTCGATTGCGCTTTTGAAGACGGCACGACTTGGCCAGAAGCATCGCAAGCGAGTTTTGGCTATGGAAGGGTCCTTCGCGGCCAACTCGACTCATTTGCAAACCGCCCAGTTGAAGTTCGCACAATCGAATTTGGGCGGGTTCTGGATTTTCGGAGCACAATCGATACAGGCACCGTCCGCGTCTTGATCGACCGCAAACGCGCGCTCGCAGCGAACACGCACTTCACCATTGTGTGGGTGCTGATGGGGGCGGTCTTTATGCTCGCCCTGGCCTTCTCTTTCCTTCGCAATCAGGTCCGATCCATCTTGCGCCTAACCGAAGCAGCAAAAGCGTTCGGGCGTGGACGGGACATGCCAAGCTTCCGGCCCAGCGGCGCGACCGAGATCCGCGATGCCGCCAGAGCAGTAACCGATATGCGGGCGAAGCTCATGGCCTTCACCGATCAGCGGACAGCGATGCTGGCAGGCGTCAGCCATGACCTGCGCACGCCGCTGACGCGTTTGAAGCTCCAGCTCGCGATGATGGAACAAAGCGAAGAAATTACCGGCGCACGCTCCGATCTCGATGACATGTCGAAGATGCTGGACGAATATCTCGCCTTCGCCAGCGGCGAAGAGGGCGAGCGACCAGAGGAGTTGCGGCTCGACCATATTACGCGCACCGTGGCCGAGCGAATTGACGGCGCTGAAGTGGTTGAGACCATCCACATCTCTGTCACGGTCCGCCCGATGGCGCTGACCCGCACCCTGACCAATTTGATGACCAATGCGGTTGGTTATGGAACGCGCTGCAAGGTCAGTCTGGTGAAGGGCCCAAGAATGGCTGAGATCCTATTCGATGATGATGGTCCAGGCATTCCCGAAGAGAAACGCGAGGATGCGTTTCGACCATTCCATCGCTTGGATGACGGGCGCTCACAAAATATCGCGGGCACCGGCCTCGGCCTCACTTTAGCGCGTGATTTTGCGCGCGGTCATGGCGGTGATATTCGCCTTGAAGAGAGCCCACTTGGCGGCCTCCGCGTGCGGTTGCGTTTGCCGTATTAAGCGGTCTCTGGATCAGACGGTTTACGACTTTTTCCGCGGTTCTTGATCCATGCGGCGCGTTCTTCGATTTTGATCAGCTCGGCATCAAGCGACGCCATCGTACGGCTTAAGTCTGGGCTGGTTTCCTGGCGCCAAGCGCGTTCGGCCTGGGCCAATGCCCATCCGAGAGACGCGACCTGCACGCCCCGGGGAATTTGGCTTGTCCCATCCAGCCCAGCACAGGCGAGTGCCCATTTTGCGGTCTTTGCTCGCGCAGTCAGGCGCAGCGCCAATCCGTCCAGCGATCTGTCTCGCCAGCGCAAATAAGACATCGCGCCATCGCGAACCTCTTCCATCGCCTCAAAGCGCAGCATGATGACGTCAAACAGCCGGGTTCGCGCCGTCTCTTCTGGGTCAATCGACCCTTCGCTCATCCCAGCATCAAAAAAGCGCTCAACAGAGGCTGAGAGGTCGGCTTTGTCCGCGACGCCATGGAAGTCTTTCAGCGACAGGCCCGCTTCGGCGGCGATCTCGGCCAGGGTCAGGTCACCCCATTTGCCGGTTTCTGCCAATTTGAAAGCGGCCTGCAAAGCCTTTTCGATGATCTTGTCGCTCTTCATTCCGTCTCCTTCGAAAGCGCGATGTCGCGGGCAATCGCCGCGCCGACCGCTTTCTCAAAAACAGATGGCATCGCTTCGGGAGACATCAAGACCTCCAAGGCGGCCTGCGTCACTCCGTTCGGAGAGGTGACATTCTTTCGAAGGGTCGCGGCATCTTCCGACGCGTCTTCCATCAACGCCCCTGCCCCTTCAACGGTCTTTCGCGCCAAACGCATTGAGAGCTCAGGATCAAGACCATGCGCAGCCCCGGCTGCTGCCATAACTTCAGCCAAGAGGAAGCCATAAGCAGGTCCGCAGCCTGAAATGGCGGTCGCCGCGGGTAATTGAGCTTCAGTGATTGGGCCTTCAACCTGGCCCAATGGCTGAAGCAGGGATTTGAGCTCAACAACAAGGGCATCAGAAGCGTCCGGCTTGGTGCAGAGGATCGTTACACCCTTGCCGACCAATCCCGGCGTGTTTGGCATGGCCCGCGCGACCTTGGATGTTCCCAGCTTGCGCTCAAGGGTCTGCATCGACACGCCTGCCATAATCGATAGCACTTGAGTCTCTGGGCCCACGCGGGCGGAGATTTCCTCCGCCAGAGCGCCGAAGACTTGCGGTTTGACCGCAACGACCAAAACATCCGCCGCCTCTGCTGGAGGATTGTGGCGCACGCTGGCTGCATCGATCCATGCCTGCACGGCAGCAGCGGGCGTGGGATCGACAATATCGATTTTCCCAGACAGGCCAGCGTTCAGCCATCCGCCTGCCAAAGCAGAGCCCATCCGGCCAGCACCAATGAGTGTAATTCGTTTATCCGACATCCTCGCCCTCATGATTGGAGGTTCAGATGTGGTCTTTAAAGGAGAGGCTTAAGCTTCGCCAGCAGTTTCAAACAGAGCCGCCTCAAGCGCTTCGCGTGGCGTCTTGCCCGCCCAAATCACAAAGTTGAAGGCCGGAACAAACATGTTCACGGCATCGAGGCCTGCGGCCATTACGGCCCGAACTTCGCCGGCCTCAGGTTCAACCCGGTCCAACATCGGCAAGGCGTGGCGATAGATGATGACACCCTCGTCTGCCCAATAGTCGAAATGTCCGAGCCAGAGCCGTTCGTTCGCCATCATGACCAGTTCAGCTATCGCCATCCGGCGTGAATCGGTCGGTTTGACGTCCAGCGTCACTGAAAAATGTAGCGCCGGAGGTTCCATGCGATTGGCGAACATGCCGCCCATATCGCCCCATTTTGATCCAGCGATGCATTGAAGAGTGTTGTCTTCTTCATCGCGCTGGAAATCCCAGCCGGCTTCAGTCAAACAACTTTCAACAAGCTCCAAAGCATCGATCTCGAGTGCTTGAGTGCGTTCTACGGACAGGCTCATGGGCTCCCCTTTCCGAATCAATCAGGCTTACTTGCCTAGGGGCAAGGCTAGTCATGCCCGACTCAGCGCGCAAGAGTCTTGGTTAAAAAGCAGTGGAATGGAGTTAACCCTCGAGCGCCTCAAGACGCTTCTCCAGGGCCTCGACACGTTCGAGTGCTTGAACCGCAATGGCCTTTAGCGCCTCGACTTCCTCACGGCTGGCAAGGTCCATATCGGTGATCATCGCGCGAACACGAGACTCGCCTGCAGTCTTCACTTCTTCGCCTGCGGCGCGCGCGGCGCCCATGGCACCCGTCATCAAACCGGCGAGATCATCAAGGATCGGACTCTTAGCTGACATGTGACGGACTCCTTTGTGCGTCTTGAACGTGTAACGATTTGTCCCTAGCAGATGGGGATGGAAATGCCGACAGGAAAGACCGCCGCATGAGTCTGCTCGCAATTACAGCCGCAATGACGGCCCAAGGGGCAGCGATGAGCTTCCCTGAAATGTCGCCCGCGATCTTTCAAATTGACCTCGGATTTCTCGGCCTCGGAAAGTTCCCGATCCGGTGGTACGCGCTCTCTTACATTGCCGCATTGCTCATGGGGTGGCGCTTAGCGCTGGCTCTTATCAAGCGACCAACGCTCTGGGGCGGCACCAGTCCAGCCACCGCAGAGGACATTGATGATCTGCTTTTCTACGCCACGCTTGGCGTAATCCTAGGCGGGCGGATCGGTTACATTCTGTTCTACCAGCTGCCCTATCAGTGGGATCAAACCATGCAGGACCCGATCAGCCTGCTCCGAATCTGGGAAGGCGGCATGAGCTTCCATGGCGGCCTGGCGGGCGTGGTGATCGCTCTGTTTTTGGTGGCGCGCCAACGCAAGGTTGCCCTTCTCTCCATTGGCGATATTGCTGGCGTGGTTGCACCGCTGGGGCCTTTGTTCGGCCGGATTGCTAACTTCATCAATGCTGAACTTTACGGCCGACCGACCCCTGAAGGCAGCTCCTGGGGCATGATCTTTCCCGAAGGCTATGTTCGCGGATCGACACCAAGCGCCTATAATTGGCAATCTGGAGAATGGGTTTATCGCGGCGATGAAGTGGCGCGCTACCCGAGCCAGCTTTATGAAGCGGTGCTCGAAGGCCTACTCCCAGCGATCGTACTCACGATCCTGGTCTGGCGCTTCAAAGCGCTGCAACGCCCTGGATTGGTCGCAGGCCTGTTCTTGCTTTTCTATGCCTTTGGCCGAACCGTTTCTGAGCAGTTCCGACAACCAGACGGCTTCATCCAAGCTCTGCCTGAGTGGATCACGATGGGCCAAATCCTATCGCTTCCGATGTGGATTGGCGGGGCTTTCCTTGTTTGGAATGCCCTGAAAAAACCGAGCATTTCGTCATAGGCGTGAGCACACTCAAACAGCGCATCAAGGCGATGATCCAGGCAAGTGGGCCGATCTCGGTCGCCGCTTATATGGATCTCTGCCTGCATGATCGTCAGCACGGCTACTATGCGACCCGCCCGGGATTGGGAGAGGATTTCATAACGGCGCCTGAGATTAGTCAGATCTTTGGCGATTTGATCGGCCTTTGGCTCGCGCATGAATGGCAAATACTCGGCGCGCCCGCCGAGTTCAGCTTGATAGAAATTGGTCCGGGCCGCGGCACGTTGATGGCAGATGCGCTGCGTGCCGGGCGCAGTGTGCCTGGGTTTGAAAAGGCCGCGCGGCTCCACTTTCTCGAACCAAGCCCGGTTCTGCGCGCCAATCTGAGCGAACGCTTTCACGATCATGATCCCGTTTTTCTCAACAAATTCGAAGACATTCCCGTCAATGCCCCCGTGCTTTTGATTGCAAATGAGTGGCTCGACTGCCTCCCCGCCCAGCAATATGTGCGGGTCGGAGACGCATGGCATGAGCGTGTGATTGGGTTGAGTGATGAAGATGAATTGCGCTTCGGATTGAGTGCAACGCCGCTTCCTGGCGAGATTAGTCCATCCCAGGATCTGGAAACCCTGGAGTTACAACCCGGCCTTAAAACGCTCTCGGAGAGCCTCAGAAAACTGTTTGCTACCGTGCCAGGTCGCGCTTTGTTTATGGATTACGGCCCGGCAAACCACACCCCCGGAGATACGCTGCGCTCTTACCAGCAAGGGTCGCAAATCGATCCGCTCGCCGCGCCTGGCGAAAGTGATCTGACTTGCGATGTAGATTTCGGGCGCTTGAAGCGGCTCGTCGACGAAAGGACTTTGCCAACCGCCGGACCCGTGTCGCAAAGTCGGTTTCTGTTGCAGCTTGGCGCCGAAGCGCGGCTGAACCAGCTGGCTAAGGCCAATCCATCAGATGCCGAAAATCTATATGACGGTATCCGTAAGCTCACCGACCCAGCAGAGATGGGGCATCGCTTCCAAACGCTCTGCGTCAGCAGCTTGGATCTGCCGTCGCCAGCTGGTTTTTAGAAACCCCTTACAAAATCCCGCGCCAAATTGACCCTAACGTTAAGGTAAGCCTTGTGTTTCTGGCTCGTCCTGCTACCTCCCGGGTCAACGAAAAACTAGCTAAACCTGGGAGTTGCCCATGAAGGTCCTCGTGCCTGTTAAACGGGTCATCGACTACAATGTGAAGGTCCGCGTGAAATCGGACCAGACCGGTGTCGATCTGGCCAATGTCAAAATGTCCATGAACCCCTTCGACGAGATTTCCGTCGAAGAGGCCGTTCGGATGAAAGAAGCTGGAACCGTGACGGAAGTCATCGCTGTTTCAGTCGGACCACAGCAAGCGCAAGAGACCATTCGGACCGCGCTCGCCATGGGCGCAGATCGCGGTATTCTGATCAAATCCGACGATGATGTTGAGCCACTTGGCGTTGCCAAACTGCTTGCCAAAGTTGTCGAAGAAGAGAGCCCGGATCTGGTGATCCTCGGCAAGCAAGCGATTGACGATGACTGCAATCAGACCGGTCAAATGCTCGGCGCTCTGCTCGGTTGGCCACAAGGCACGTTTGCGTCTGAGGTCAAAGCCGAAGGCGGCAAGATCAACGTGACCCGCGAAGTCGATGGCGGTCTTCAGACCGTTGCGCTCGACGGTCCAGCCATTGTCACCACTGACCTTCGTTTGAACGAGCCACGTTATGCGTCGCTGCCAAACATCATGAAGGCCAAGAAAAAGCCGATCGATATGAAAGAGCCAGGCGATTATGGCGTCGACATCTCGCCGCGCCTGACCGTCGTCAAAGTGACTGAACCACCGGTGCGTGAAGCGGGTGAAAAAGTCGAAGACGTCGCGACCCTGATCGAGAAACTCAAAACTGCGGGAGCTGTATAATGGCTGTTCTTGTAATTGCAGATCACGACAATGCGGCGCTCTCTGACGCGACCGCGAAAACCGTCACCGCCGCGAAAGCTTTTGGCGGCGACGTAGACATCCTGGTTGCTGGCAAAGGCGCTGGCGATGTTGCTGCCGCGGCGGCTGGTATTGATGGCGTCCGCAAAGTTCTCCACGCCGATGGCGATGCTTATGAAAAGCAGCTCGCTGAAGCGATGGAAGCGCTGATCGTTCCGCTTATGGACGGATATGACGCCTTGTTCTCGCCTGCGACCACGATGGGGAAAAACGTAACGCCGCGCATAGCGGCGAAGCTCGACGTCATGCAACTGTCTGACATTATCGGTATTGAAGGCCAGGATACGTTTGTCCGCCCGATCTATGCCGGTAACGCGATCATGACGGTGACATCTTCGGATGCCAAGAAAGTCGTCACCGTTCGCGGAACGGCTTTTGAAGCTGCTGGTTCTGGTGGCTCTGCCGCTGTTGAAACCGTCGACGCACCAGCTGGACCGTTTAAATCGACCTTCGTGTCGGACGAGATCGTTGCAAGCGATCGCCCAGAGCTAACAGCTGCCAAGACCATCGTGTCTGGCGGCCGGGCCCTCGGATCTGCCGAAGAGTTTGAGCGCTTGATGAACCCACTCGCAGACAAGCTCGGTGCTGCAGTTGGTGCTTCTCGCGCCGCTGTCGACGCGGGCTATGCGCCGAATGATTACCAAGTCGGACAGACCGGTAAGATCGTTGCGCCAGAGCTTTATATCGCGATTGGTATTTCGGGTGCGATCCAGCACCTTGCTGGTATGAAAGACTCGAAGATCATCGTCGCCATCAACAAAGATGACGAAGCGCCGATCTTCCAGGTTGCAGATTACGGTCTGGTCGCAGACCTCTTCAACGCTGTCCCAGAATTGACCGACGCGCTTTAAGCGTCAGTTCTTCAGACAAAATCAGAAAAGCCCGCGCAATCCTGTGCGGGCTTTTTCTTTGCTGACACCTAATATCGACGGACCGCTTCAAACGACCGGTCTGGGCGATAATCTTCTAGCCCAGGCGCAGTTTGCCCCGTCACAATTTCTCTCGCGACGAGCTCGCCCACGACCGGCGCGAGCGACACGCCGCTATGCATGATCGCGACATAGGATGCGGGGCGATTAGGGCTCCTGCCGAGCACCGGGTGCCCATCGAGCGGCAATGGCCTCCAGCCGATAAACACGTCCGCAATTTCCGCCGATCCCATGCCCGGCACGAATTGCTCCGCGATCGCCAAAATGCGCGAGGCGTGCTGCTCCGCGAACACGGGTTCTGGGAAACGGGTCGGCCGGCCGCGAAGGCGCTCCGCATGTGCGGCGGTTTCCGGCGCCCCGTCTTGCTCACCCAAAACCACTCGGCCATCTTCTCTTTGATGGATATGGACGCCTGGCGCGACGATAATCCGATTGATCAGTTGAGGCATCGGCTTGGTCACCACAATGACGCCAGGGGTTGTGCGTTGTGGCACCTCTAAGTCCGCGAGCATTTCGATTGCGGATGGGTCCGCTCCGGTCGCCAGCACATAATCGTCGACCTGAACATCTCCGCACGATGTTGACAGAGTGACCCGCCCGTCGCTGCTGGATGCAACACCTTCTACGGCGCAGTTTTCTCGAACCACAGCGCCCAGTTTGGTCGCGGCTTCCGCCAGCATTTTCGCCGCGAGTTCCGGATCGAGTGCGCCATCATTTGGCGAGTAGGCAACTTGGTCAACGCCGCCGAAATCGACATTTGGCTCGAGTGAAGTGAGTTCATCGCCGCTAAGCATTGAAGCTGGCTCGCCCCACTCAACCTGTTCTGCGATCTGTTGAACAAGCCGTTCCTGGCGATCGGCCGACGGAAACCATTCGAGAGAGCCGCCCCATCGCACGGGAATTTGCAACTCTGTCTGAAGGCGCTTCCATCCCATCAAACCCTCTTGGTTGAGCTCGTGATAACGCCGTGGCTGCTTTGCCCATGTCGCATTGATCCACGCGAACGTGCCACGACTTGCGCGCTCAGCGAGGCCGCCACGTTCCAGCAAAGTGACTTGCGCCCCTTCACGCGCCAAATGATAGGCAATTGAGGTTCCGATAATTCCGCCGCCAATCACAGCGACATGCTTTTTCTTATCGGCAGCGCTTGGAGCGCAGGCCGCAAGCGAAGCGCTTGCAGCAACGAGTTTGATCAGAGTTCGCCGGTTCAGTGCGGCACCAGATGCAGAAGTCATGCGTCAGCCTTTGATGATTATTGCGTACAACACGCCTCCCATATTCCTAAGCTTCAGCCCAAGACAGCACAATAACCAAGGCCGAAAAGGCGCTAGGGCGGACTTTGGGTGATCTAAATCGGGGTTTTTCTTTGCGCGAAATGCACTACCCTCTTCACAAAGGGGTATGGGCAATGCGCGCTGAAATCGCAAAACATATGGACCATGATCCGCATTTCGCATGGCGGGGGCAGACCGTTAGCCGGATCGAAAATCTATCGGATATCGTCTTCGCGCTAGCATTTGGAATGCTCGTTTCGGCCTCAAGCGCTCCAGCGACTTATGGCGAACTCATGCCACATCTTGTGAGCATCGTTCCCGTCACGGCCGGGTTTCTATTCATGGTCGTGCTTTGGAATTCGCATTTCATTTTTTTCAGGCGATACGCAATCGCAGATCAGAAAATCATGTGGCTGAACGGCGTTCTGCTGCTGCTTATATTGTTCATCGCGTACCCATTGCGCTTCACATTCGAAAGTCTTTTTGCCTTCATTTTGATGATGTTTGGCTCGCTGGAGCGCATGGAGCAACTCGGCATCGAAACGTACCAACAGGCCGGCCATATCATTGCAGTGTTCTATGTCGGCTATGGCCTCGCTTACCTCATCTACCAATCGATGTACGCTCATGCGCTTCGAAAGGCCGATGATCTCAAGCTGAGTCACAATGAACGCCAAACCACCAAACAATCGATTTGGCGGTGCCGAATCCAGGTTGCCATCTCAGCCATCGTTGCGCCGGTCGCAGCTTTCACGATCATTGGCCCCTTCGCAGGCGCCTTCAATCTACTGACCTGGCCGATCAATTCTTTCATCGAACGCAAATTTTCTCTGGAGTCTGATGCATAAAAAAAAGCGGCCTGTTGGCCGCTTTTTTATTCGTCTTAAGTGTCCAAGAAACTTCGCAGTTTGCGAGAGCGGCTTGGGTGTTTGAGCTTACGCAACGCCTTAGCTTCGATCTGGCGAATACGTTCCCGCGTCACAGAGAATTGCTGACCAACCTCTTCCAGCGTGTGGTCCGTATTCATCCCAATCCCAAAGCGCATCCGCAGAACCCGCTCTTCGCGCGGCGTCAGCGATGCGAGCACACGTGTTGTGGTTTCACGCAGGTTCGATTGGATCGCAGCGTCCACCGGCAGCAGCGCGGCTTTGTCTTCGATAAAGTCGCCGAGGTTTGAATCCTCATCGTCGCCAATCGGCGTCTCAAGCGAGATCGGCTCTTTCGCGATCTTCAGAACTTTGCGGATCTTTTCGAGTGGAAGCCCGAGTTTTTCCGCCAGCTCTTCCGGCGTCGGCTCACGGCCAATCTCGTGTAGCATCTGGCGCTGTGAGCGGACGATCTTGTTGATCGTCTCGATCATATGCACCGGAATACGGATCGTACGGGCCTGGTCAGCGATCGAACGCGTGATCGCCTGACGGATCCACCAGGTCGCATAGGTCGAGAACTTGTAGCCGCGGCGATATTCAAACTTATCCACCGCCTTCATCAGGCCGATATTGCCTTCCTGAATCAGATCCAGGAATTGCAGGCCGCGATTGGTGTATTTCTTGGCGATCGAAATCACCAAGCGAAGGTTCGCTTCGACCATTTCTTTCTTGGCGATGCGCGCCTCGCGCTCACCTTTTTGGACGCGTTGAACAATCTGACGATAGTCATCGATTGGAATACCAATCTCTTGCGCAACCATGTGGATTTCGCCGCGAATGTCTTCGATCTTGATCGCTTCACGTTCCGCAAAGCGCGCCCACTTTTTCGACATGGCAGCAACATCTTCGACCCAAGTTGGATCGAGTTCGCGGCCGAAATAGTTTTTCAAGAATTCTGACCGCGGCACACCGTGCGCATCCGCCAGACGCATCAATTGGCCTTCAAGGCCCATCAGCTTCTTGTTAATCGCATAAAGCTGCTCAACCAGAGCCTCGATCCGCGCATTGTTGATGTGCATGGTTTTCAGCTCATCAACGATCATTTGCGAAATCCCGTCATAGGATTCGCGGTCTTTCGGCGTCAGGGCTTTGCCTTCCATCCGGCGACCAACTAGCTTTTCTTGAAGCTTACGGAACTTAGCAAAGCCAGCCGCAATCTCGTCGAGCTTATCTAGAACGCCGTCGCGAAGTTCGGCTTCCATGCCCGACATGGACATTGCCGCGCCTTCTTCTTCGTCTTCGCGCTCTTCACGTGCGTGACGTTCTTCGACAGTTTCGTTTTCGCGGGCTTCGGCTTCTTCTTCGTCGAGCTCGTCTTCTTCTGGTGCAGGATTTTCTGCGCCGTAAGTGGCTTCGAGATCGATCAGGTCGCGCAGCAAGATACGTTCGTTCACGAGCTCGTCGCGCCAAACCATCATCGCTTCAAAGGTCAGCGGAGATTCGCAAAGGCCGCGGATCATGGCATCGCGGCCAGCTTCGATCCGTTTCGCAATCGCGATCTCGCCTTCACGGGACAAGAGTTCAACCGCGCCCATTTCGCGCAAATACATCCGAACCGGATCATCGGTGCGATCCGAACCGCGCGCATTGCCCTTTTTGACAACTGTGCCGGTCGTACCCGTCGTGGTGACGGCAGTGGACTTGGCAGCAGCTTCGCCCTCTTCCTCATTGTCGACCACGGTGATGCCTTGCTCTGAAAGCATGGCCATCGTGTCTTCAATCCGGTCGGACGAAAGCTCGTCTTCCGGCAGGACTTTGTTCAATTGCTCAACCGTGACATAGCCTTTGGCTTTGGCATCTTTGAGAAACTTTTTAACTTTGGTATCGTTGAGATCGAGGACCGGACGGTCGTCATTATCTTCGAGTACTGCTTCCGCTTTGGCTTTCGCCATGTATCTCTCCTGTCCGCTGCGAGCCACTTCGCAGCATACATTTTCAATTCCGGAAAAGGTTGATCAGCCCTGATCTGCCTTTTCTGCTGCCTCATTGAGACGCGCTGTGCGTGCCCTTCTTTCAGATACGAGTCTGTGTCGGTGACGTGCGTCTTCCGGAGTGGCAAATGCCTCTCCCGATACACGGCCGGACCCATCCGTACCTTCTAGGCGTGCATACTGTTCCAAGGCGATCAGCCATTCCCGCTCCTCTGAACCGCCTTGCGGTATATCCGGGATGTCGGGATAGAGTGTTAACAGTTCTGCAGCGCGCAATTTTCCAAGACCAACTAAATGGTCGCAGAGTCCCTTACGGTCAACACCTGTATCTGCAGTATTTTGACTGATTAAGGCGTCTCTTATGGCCGAAACGTCTGGATCTGGCAGATCTGCGACCGCTAAAGCCTCAAACCCAATCTCGGCGAGGTGTTGTGAGTCAACCGCTCGCACAACCAGGCCGAGCCCTCTAGTCTTTGCTGGCGCCCCTCCGCGGATCACCGGCGCAGCCACTTTTGTACCGCGCGCTGAACCGCTGCCACTGCTACGATTGGCCGACCGCAATTGCCAAAGATGGTCTCGAAAACGAGCTTTCAATTCCCGCTCATAGGCGGACTTCACTGCGCCGTTTTGGATCGTATTCGCTGCTTGCATCAAACGCTGCTCAAGCCCAGCCTGTCGCTCCGGCGTATCGACCTGCTCAATATCCCGCTCGCGTCGCCACAGAACCTCGACCAATGGCAGCGCACTCTCCAGCGCTTTGCCCATCGCGCCGGGACCTTGTTCACGGATCAAATCATCAGGATCCAATCCGTCGGAAAGCAAGCAGAAAAACACGCTGCGCCCCGGCTGCAAACCTGGCAGCGCGCGCTCAATCGAACGATACGCGGCGCCAATTCCTGCACGGTCACCATCAAAGCAGAGGATGGGTTCTGGCCCGGCGCGCCATAGCAAGCTGAGCTGGTCTTCCGTCAGCGCTGTTCCCAGCGGCGCCACCGCGGTGCCGAACCCGGCTTCATTCAAGGCGATGACGTCCATATAGCCTTCGCAGACGATCAGACCGCCTTCATCGGTTCCGCCAAAAGTCTCACGAGCCGCCTTATACCGGTAGAGCACCTTTGACTTATGAAAGAGCGGCGTATCCGAGCTGTTGAGATATTTCGGCTTAGCGTCCGGTTGCAGCGCCCGCCCGCCAAACGCGATGACCTGCCCACGCGAATCCTCAATCGGGAACATTAAGCGGCCCCGAAACCGATCATAAGGATCGCCGCCGCCGTCTTTTACAACGGCTAGACCCGCCTCGACGATCTCAGCCTGGGTGAAGCCTTTACTTTTCAAATGCTCGAACGTCTTGCGCCAATCGTCCGGTGCAAAGCCTAGGCGATATTGCCCCCACCGATTTGGGCGCAGGCCACGATTTTCTAGATAGCGACGCGCTTCGCTGCCTTCTGGCGCGCGCAAGCATTCCTCAAAATAGGCGGCGGTCGCTTCACAAGCCGCATAGAGTCGCTTTCGCCGGTCATATTGCTCTTGGCTTTCGGGCGTCGCTTTTGGCAGCGACAGGCCCGCCTCGTCGGCAAGTTTCTCGACCGCTTCCATAAAGGACAGACGTTCGGTCTCCATAACGAAGGAAATAACGTCGCCGCCCATGCCCGAAGAAAAGCATTTGAAGATTTTCTTCTGGTCGTTGACGTAGAAGCTTGGCGTTTTCTCATTGGTAAAGGGCGATAGGCCGACCCATTCCTTGCCCTGCTTCTTCAGTTTCACCTTGCGCCCGATCACATCCGACGGGCGGATGCGGGCTTTCAGCTCATCTACAAAGCCATCAGGGATACGGATCGGCGCATTCATCTCATCCATATAGCGCGGGATCGAGGCGACGCGAAGCGAAACGGCAGAGGTTTCGATGAATTCTTGAATTATTAGGCGTTCGTTGCATGCTCACCATCGCAGTGATTATTGCGGTAACGGCCCGTTCCAAGCATGAATCTGCGCAAAAGCATCAAATTTGAAACTTCCGCGAAACGCAATAATAGCGCGGCGCTGCTAGACAGTCCCCAGGTGGACGAACCAGTGAAATTTGGACCGGATCTTTGCGACGTGCCGTCAGAGCGCGAGTATGCGACCAGCATGATTATGACCAGTTTGGTTATACTGATTGTGGCGGTGAGCGTCGCCGTATCGATTACTTGGTACACGACCAAAGGCTATGACGCCGAAATTCATAATCAGGCGCTGCGAACGGCGTTTCTTCTGCCGATGTTGATTGTGCCGCTTTGTACGTCAATTGTTGGCTATCAAGGCTATGCCAGCCACAAAAGAATGCTCGCTGTTTCAAGGCTAGCACGGACGGACGATATGACCGGTCTGGCTAACCGGCGCGCCTTGATGCAAGCGGCCAGAACCATGTTTGAAGAAACCGATTTCGAGTATTCAGGCCTATGCTTGTTCATCATTGATCTCGACCACTTCAAGCAGATTAACGATGTCCATGGCCATGAAACGGGCGATGTCGTGCTGATCCATGCCGCGAAGCAAATTGAAGACGCCGCTCCAGAGGACAGCTTCGTTGCCCGCCTCGGCGGAGAAGAGTTTGCAGTCCTAATGTCATATGACAATATCACTCAGCTGCACCAGCGCGCTGAAACTATTCGGCATAGAGTCGCGACGACGCCTTGCGCGCACCAGGATTTGAGTATCAAAATCTCAGCCAGCGTCGGCGTCGGCATCGCTAATGCGCGGGACACGATTAGCACCGTCTTATCCCGCGCAGATGACGCGCTTTATGAAGCCAAAGACCAAGGTCGAAACCGCTTCGTAATTGCCGCTTAAGGCGCCTCAGCGGCACTCACCTCTTCAGAACCCAACCCAAAAGCAGGCCGGTCAAACCACGCTGTCAGCGCTTTATACATCGCAAAGCTCTGATCATCATAAGCCCGAACATAGCCTTCTGGCCAAGCGCTGGAACGCGCCACGACAATGTCATTCTCGCGGTCAATATAGAGCGTCTGCCCATTCGCGCCCGACGCTGTGAACGTTCCATCTGCATACGTCCACCAGTGCCACGCATAGCCGCGATTTGGATTGGGGTGAACGATGCCCGGTTTCAAATGAGCCTCATCTGAAACCGTCGCCCGATCGACCCAGTCAGCCGGAAGGATCTGCGACCCGTTCCATGCCCCGCCCTGCTCAATGAAAACGCCGAATCGAGCCCAATCGCGCAAAGCAGAATTGAAGAAAGCGCCGCCAATCTCGGCGCCATCAACGCCCGCGCTATCAGTTACCCAAGCGCCATCAAACTCCATACCTAGGGGTTCCCAGAGGCTTTTCTGTAAATAATCTGCGGCATCCATATTTGTCACCCGGCGGACCAATTCGAGCAAAACCTGGCTTTCGGCGGTATTGTAATTGAACGTCGTGCCCGGCTCGTTTTCACGTTTGAATTTGATCGCCAGGTCGAAAGCCGGTTCTTGACCGGTCACCGCGCTTTTCGTCATGAACGCGACGGTATCCTTCATGTCCCCTTCCCAGAGATCTGGGTCATAGCGAATACCAGACGACATTTGCAGCGCCTGCTTGATCGTCACGCCGTCATAGGCTGTGCCGGCAATTTCGGGGATATATTTGGTAAGCTGGTCATCGACGCTGTCAATTTTACCTTCCGCCACCGCCACACCGACGAGTGTAGATGTGAAAGACTTCACCAAGGACCAGGTTGTAAAGCGCGTCGCGGCATCGGCGCCGCGGCCATAACTTTCATGCACAACTTGACCGTCGTGAATGATGATCAAGCCCGACGTTTCCATATCGGTGTAGAGATCCGAAAGGGTCTTCTCAGCATCTTCATAGGTGTAGCTGAAGCCCTCCATCACACCCTCCGCAGATGGCAGGGGCTGACTGGCACCTGAACTTGCAACTGTTCGAGTTGGAAACAGCTCGGTGACGTTCTGAAAGAAATAGTCCTTATCGCCTTCAAACGCGGCAGCGCGGGCCAGCACATCCATCGGTGGCGGCACAAAACGGGTATAGACGAAGACGCCGATGAGCGCTCCAGCGATCAGCGCAAAAAGCGCAACCAATAGTGATTTCATAGTGAGCTCCCGCAGATCTGCAGGAACCATGCGCCAAATTATAGGAGGACGTCTAGCCTATCGCCGCGCGAACAGCTTTGCTGGCTGGGCCACATTCGATCTGACCGGGATATTTCTCACGTAGGGCAGACATACACCGGCCAACATCTTTCAGCTTGCGCGCTTGCAGCTCTGTCACCACCGCTTCGGCGGCCGTTTCCAGATCAGTGCCCTCGAGGGGCTTGGGCAGGAAGCTGTTTATGACGTCAAATTCTTCGCGTTCGCGTTCGGCATCTGCGACCCGGCCATTATCATCATATTGCTTGATCGATCGCTGACGCTGAGTCGCCATCGTTTCCAGCAGTTCGACAATAACTTCATCGTCGCATCCAGAACATTCGCCGCGACCTCGCGCGATGACATCACGGTCATCCATCGCGCATTTAATCAGCCGCAAAGTCTGAGCATCAACGCCATTCGTATCGTCGCTTTCAGCCTGGCACAGGGCCTGGTTAATGCGATTGCGCAATGTCAGTTGAAGGGTTTGATCGAGTTGACCCATGGATACGCCTCAAATAAGCCGCCAATAATGATCCAAACCGCTTGACGGCTTGGTCCGCAGCACTCTATTTGCCACCCGTTTGCCTGAGAAACCGTTAAAGCGACAGATCGGGCTGGAGTCCAGCGAAACGAGGGAGATAAGGGCTTGATTGACAAAAAGCAATCTAAGTTCGCCAGTCAGGCGAGTGGGGCTTTGGCCCTTGCAGATGGAACGGTTTTTCTAGGTGTGGGCTGCGGCGCCGTGGGCACGGCAGTTGGCGAGCTTTGCTTCAACACCGCGATGACGGGATACCAAGAGATCCTGACCGACCCATCCTATGCTGAGCAGGTTGTTCTATTTACCTTCCCACATATCGGGAATGTTGGCGCAAACCCCGAAGATCATGAGGAATCTAGCAATAATGCTGGTCGCGCCGCCGTTGGCACAGTGTTTCGCGAAGCCATCACGCCGCCTTCGAATTGGCGCGCCAATGACCACTTTGACGCTTGGCTTGTGAAAAAGGGCATTGTCGGCCTTTCCGAAGTAGATACGCGGGCACTGACTCGCCTAATACGCGAAAAAGGCATGCAAAAGTGCGTGATCCAATACGCGCCAGACGGTGACATCGACACTGCGGCCTTGGTAAAAACCGCTCAAGCCTGGGAAGGGTTGGAGGCAGCAGACCTTGCTGCCAACGTCGAAACGGACGCGAATTACGATCACACCGAGCGCCTTTGGGACCTCAGCACTGGCTTCGCCGCAAGCGAGACTGCCGAAAAGCATGTCGTGGTTGTCGATTTTGGCGTCAAAAAGAACATTCTTCGCAACCTGGCGAGTGTGGGCGCGCGCGCAACCGTGGTGAACGGAAATGTCTCCTTCGAGACGATCCAAAAACTTAACCCTGACGGCATCGTCCTCTCAAACGGCCCTGGGGATCCGGCCGCAACGTTCGAGCGAGCAGCCCCCTTGTTGCGCGCAATCGTTGACAGCGGAACGCCGGTTCTAGGCATCTGTCTTGGTCACCAATTGCTGGCACTCACCCTTGGCGCAAAAACCAAGAAAATGGCGCAAGGGCATCATGGTGCAAACCATCCGGTGAAAGACCTGGCGACAGGAAAGGTCGAAATCGTTTCGATGAATCACGGCTTTACCGTCGACACAGAAACGCTGCCAGCAGGCGTAGAAGAGAGCCATCGGTCGCTCTTCGATGGGACGAATTCTGGTCTGAACGTTGCCGGAAAGCCTATCATTTCGGTACAGCATCACCCTGAAGCCAGCCCTGGCCCTCAAGACAGCTTTTATCTGTTTGAGCGGTTCGCAAAACTCATGCGTGGCTAGCGTAGCGCTTTTACCATCGCCTCAAAGGCTTCGTAGATGCTGTCTGCTGTGACACCAGATTCACCGCGGGAAAGTGCGAAGCCGGCGCCATTCAACGCGCTCTGCAACATAACCGCCAGGGCATCGACGCGGTGTTCAGCCACGATCCCTTTCTTGGCAAGGTAGCGCACCCCGGCATGCACGTTGCGTGTCCCGAGATCGTGATCTCGCTCGTACCAGCCTTTTATGCCGAGGACTGCGGGACCATCGATCAACACGATTTTCTGATAATCACGACGCGTCGCGTATTTCAGGTAAGTTTTGCAGCCCGCCAAAAACGCATCATACGGCCGGGTTAAACTCCGCACCGCTCTCGCCGCCTGTCGAGCCTCTAAATCCATGCCTTCTTGAAGGCGCGTCCAAACCGCCAAAAATAGTGCGTCTTTAGACTTAAAGTGATGGAACAGAGCGCCTTTGGTAATCCCCAAATCAAGGCAAATCTCATTTACCGAAGTGTCGGCATAGCCTTGCGCCGCGAACAGTTTCGTTGCCACAGCAATCAACTGTTCGCGTGTCTTTTCAGCATCAGCTTTAGAGCGACGTGCCATTCTCAATACATTCTATGTTGACCACTAACATACCGGTGGTATGTAAAGCTTATATGCGCGGAACGAAAAGGGCAATCGCAGTGTCCTTGGTTCTGCCGGGTCTGGCGAGTCGTGGGGACGCACGCGGACCAATTTAAAAGCCGGATCAGGTCACCCTGGTCCGGCTTTTTTTGATTTGGATGGAGGCAACCGCTAGCGTTCATCTTCTTCGTCATCATCCTCATCGAGGCGGAACAAGCGCGGATCGATGCGAACATTGGTCTCAACATCAAGCAGGTCGACCACAGTCGTTTGCAGGTTGCCGTCTACGGCGAGCCATCCCAGCAAATCATAACTGATCTTGTCGAAGACCATGGTCAGATTGCCCTCTAACTCACCGGTCGCGTCTTGAACCCGGATACCAATACGTTCTTCATTCTGCAGGATGCTCAGCACCTCAATATCCGTGTCGACATTCAATTCCGTCGACAGGATAAGGCCCAAAGGGGTCGCGCCAATCGGCACACGATCTACAGTTTCGAGCTCTGTATCTTGCATCGCGACAGTTGTTCCGTCGGAAACGATCAAAACCGGGGTCGGGTCGTCATAATCAAACCGCATCCGCCCAGGACGGTTCAAGGCGAAGCTTCCGGTGACAACTGTGCCGTCTGTATTGGTTTGAACAAACTGACCTTTTGCGGTTTTCGCTGATGCGAGACCTGCACTGGTTTTCTCTAAGATTTCCGGCCAGTCGGCTTCGGGCACATCACCATTGCGAACAGGGGCAGGCTCAACCGGTTCGCTGACCTCCGTCTCAATCATGGGCGCGTCTTCGCTTGGCGCAGGCTGCTCGATCTCAGACTCCGTGACTGCAGGTGTCGCAATCGGTTGTTCTGAAATCGCGGTTTCAGTCATTGGCTCTTCGACAAGTGTCTCGCCCGCGTCATCGCCGATAGCATCTTCAATCGGTGTGTTTTCATTTGTAGGTTCTGAAGCGGGCAGGTCTTGATCATCCTCAGCCGCCTGCTCCACGAGAGTAGACTCAATAAGGTCTTCGGGGGTCGCCGTCTCAGCGGCAGCTTCCAATCCAGTCTCTGCGGCTTCAGTCTCGACCGTTTCAACCTGTGCAGGCGCGGGGTCCACAATTTCACGCTCCAACACTTGCAGCTGCGGACCAAAAGCCAACACAAGCGCAATCGTTGAAACAAAACCAATAAGCATCGGGACACTCCTCGTTATGCTCTTACTTAAGCTCAGTCGCGCAACAAAAACAGGGCTGAATCAAGGCATTTGCGCCTGTTTTCGTTGCCCCGTGTTCAGTTGCGAGCCGTTCAGAGAACGCCAAGTATAGCCAATAAAATCAGGCCATTTTGTCTGAGATTTTTTGAACAAACGCAACTAAGCAGGTTTACGTCAAAAATTCGTCGCCGAACGCACGGATACACCAACATCCAAATCGGATTGCTTTTTATTCACTTGGCGAAAACTACAACTGGTGGCGTTTTAGCCACGCAACTGGGGAGCTTCATTATGAAAACCATGCTCACAATCATCGCAGCGACCGCTCTTATGGCTGGCTGTCAAAGTGTTTCAAACCGCACCCTCGGCACAGCTGCCGGCGGCGCCATTATCGGCGCAGGCGTCGGCATGATGGCGGGCGGCGACGATAAACGAAACGCCGCCATTGGCGCTGTCGTCGGCGGCATCGCGGGCGCAACGGTTGGCGTCTATATGGACAAACAGGAAGAAGAACTGCGCCGTCAAACCGAAGGCACGGGTATCGAAGTTGAGCGGGTTGGCGATCAAATCGCATTGACGATGCCGTCCGGCATTACGTTTGATGTGAACAGCGCCGCCATCAAAGGCGACTTTTACAACCCCCTCGACGAGGTCAGCACGACCCTGATCGAATATCCGAAAACGGCCGTCGACGTGGTTGGCCATGCCAGCTCAGATGGCGCGGATGACTATAATCAAGAGCTTTCCGAACGTCGCGCGGCGTCGGTTCAATCTTACCTCGTAAATAGCGGCGTCCAATCTGTGCGTCTTCGCGCGCTTGGTATGGGCGAAACGCAGCCCATCGCAGACAACGCGACTCAGGCTGGCCGGATTGCAAACCGACGCGTCGAGATCCTTCTCACACCGATCGTTGAAGACGGCGCCTGATCAAAAAAGGCCGGAGCAAACAGCTCCGGCCTTTCTTTTTTACTCTATTGAGAAGTCGCGGTTTAGGCCGCGACTTTTTCTTTGACGCCGCCCGGAGGGAAGCGTGAATAGAACGTCTCGCCATTTGCGGCCATATCGCGCAGCATTTGCGGGACTTTGAACCGGTCGCCATACTTTTCAGCCAGCGCATCCGCTTCGGCAACAAATTCCGGGATGCCCCAGATCAGGTCCATGTAAGACGCACAGCCGCCTGTATAAGGCGCGAAGCCCCAGGCCAGGATTGATCCGATATCCGCGTCACGCGCATCCGTGATCACGCCTTCTTCGAAGCAGCGCGCGACCTCAACCGCCTGACGCACCAGGAAGCGATTGGTCAGGTGCTTTTTCAGCTCCGGTGGGCATTCGTCGACGGTGACATCGATACGGCTGTTCAGATCGGGCCAGAGACGGGCAGGCTTGCCCTTCTCATTATAGTCGTAAAAGCCTTTGCCAGCCTTACGGCCAACACGGCCTTGATCTTCGACCAACCAAGCCATCATCTGACCGAGCTCATTGGAGTCATAATCAACACCAGACGCCTGCGCCATTTGACGACCAACTTTCAGAGCCGTGTCGAGGCCAACAGAGTCAGACACCTCTAGCGCGCCCATCGGCATGCCAGACTGGCGTCCAACATTCTCGATGATTGCAGGCTTGATGCCTTCGGCCAGCATCGCCATGCCTTCTTGGGTATACGTCCCGAAGCAGCGTGAGGTGTAGAAGCCGCGGCTATCATTGACCACGATTGGCGTCTTACGGATCGCCAATACATAGTCGATGGTTTTCGCCAGTGTCTCTTCGCTGGTTTTATCACCGGTGATGATCTCAACCAGACCCATCCGCTCAACTGGCGAGAAGAAGTGGATGCCGATAAAGTTCTCAGGACGCTGAGACGCTTCGGCCAGACCAGTGATTGGCAGCGTTGACGTGTTCGATCCGAAAATCGCGTCCGCGCTGATAACGTCTTCAGCCATCTTGGTGATTTTGGCTTTCAGCTCTGGGTTTTCAAAAACCGCCTCAACCACCAGGTCAGCACCTTTGACATCGTCATAAGAGTCTGTGGTGGTGATCAGGTCGAGCAGCTTGTCGCCCTTCTCCTGGGTGGTCTTTCCGCGCGACAGGTCTTTCTCAACCAGACGGCGCGAATAGTCCTTGCCCTTTTCCGCATTCTCTTTCGACACGTCGACGAGAACAGTTGGGATACCGGCTTTGGCTTGGACATAAGCAATGCCCGCGCCCATCAAGCCAGCGCCAACAACGGCGATTTTCTTGAACTCAGCTTTCGCGTGACCGGTTGGACGGTTGCCGCCTTTAGAGAGCTCTTGCATCGACAAGAAGAGCGAGCGAATCATCGCTTTCGCTTCTGGGCGCTGCTGGGTGTTGATGAAGTAACGCGTCTCGATCCGGAGGCCTGCATCGATCGGCACTTGAGTGCCTTCATAGACGCAAGACAGAATGTTCTTCTGCGCCGGGTAATTGCCATACGTGTTCGCGGCGAGCATCGCGTTGGACATGGTGGCAACCTGGCCTGCACCAGGTGAGCGGTGAACGACACCGCCTGGCAGTTTGAAGCCTTTTTCGTCCCAAGGCGCTTTCGCGTCAGGGTTGGCTTTGATCCAGGCTTTACACTTAGCAACCGTATCAGATTTCGGAGCAAGCTCGTTCACAACGCCCATTTTGTGGGCTTTTTCAGCGTTGAAGCTCTTGCCCTGAAGGATCAGAGGTAGGGCTTCCTGCACACCGATCAGACGCGGCAGACGCTGTGTTCCACCGGCGCCGGGCAGAAGGCCGATTTTGGCTTCTGGCAGACCGAATTGGATCTTTGGATTATCATTGGCAGCAACGCGGTAATGACCGGCGAGCGCAACTTCCAAACCGCCGCCAAGCGCCAGACCATCAAGGGCCACCGCAACCGGCTTGCCGCAAGTTTCAAGCTCACGAAGGGTGCGGTTCAAAGAGAAGCCGCGATCGAACTGTTGTGCTTTCAGTTCGGCTTCTGACAATTTGGCGGCTGGCTTGCTGCCGCCGGCCTGCTCGTTCATTTCGCCAAGATCTGCACCGGCGCAAAAGCCAGATGCTTTGCCCGAAGAGATAACCAGGCCCGTGATTTTGTCGTTTTCGCCGACTTCTTTGGTAATCGCGATGATGTCCGCGATGGCTTTGCCAGTCAGCGTATTCATGCTGCGGCCTGGCACGTCGAACACAGCGTGCGCGATGCCGTCCGCATCAATGTCGAAAGAGAATGTTTCGAGGTTCATTTTACTTAATCCGATTGCCCCGGACTTGTTCCGGGGTCTCGTGCCACAATGAGCACTGCGTGTGGTTGGAGATCCCGGACCAAGTCCGGGACCGTCGGTTATGATTTATACGCGCTCGATGATTGTCGCGGTGCCCATACCGGCGCCGACGCAAAGCGTAACAAGCGCAGTTTCTTTGTCCGAACGCTCAAGCTCATCAACCATCGTGCCGAGCAACATGCCGCCGGTCGCCCCGAGCGGGTGACCCATCGCAATCGCGCCGCCATTCACGTTCATTTTGTCGTGCTCGATGCCAAGCAGGTGCATCATCAACATTGGCACAGACGCGAAAGCTTCGTTCAGCTCATAAAGATCGATATCGCTGACATCCATGCCAGCTTTCTTCAACGCTTTCAGAGTGACGTCCGTTGGGCCGGTCAGCATGATGCCTGGCTCAGAGCCGATAGACGCCATTTGCTTGACGCGCGCCCGTGGCTTCAGACCGAGACGCTCACCCATTTCTTTCGATCCGAACAGAACCGCAGAAGCGCCGTCCACGATGCCGGAAGAGTTACCAGCGTGGTGGACGTGATTGATCGCTTCCAGCTCAGGATAGCGCTGTTTGATGACTTCATCGAAGCCCATTGCACCCATGCCAGCAAAGCTAGGGTTTAGAGCTGCAAGCGACTGCATGTCGGCTTGCGGACGCATATGCTCATCATGATCAAGGCGTGTGCCGCCCATTTGATCTTTCACAGCGACGATCGATTTCGAGAAACGACCTTCGTCCCAGGCCCGCTTGGCGCGCTGCTGAGACTCGACCGCATACGCGTCGACATCATCACGAGAAAAGCCCCATTTGGTGGCGATCGTATCAGCGCCAACGCCCTGAGGTGAGAAGTAAGATTTCAACGCGATTTGCGGGTCTGCAGACCATGCACCGCCAGCAGCGCCCATTGGCACGCGGCTCATGCTTTCAATGCCGCCGCCGATCGCCATGTCAGCTTCGCCGGTCATGACTTTAGCTGCTGCCATATTACAGGCTTCGAGGCCTGAGGCGCAGAAACGGTCGACCTGAACGCCGGCGGTTGTCTCAGCATAGTCAGCGTTCAACACAGCGATCCGTGCAATGTCGCCGCCTTGCTCACCCACCGGAGAGACACAGCCGAGGACAACATCATCGACATATTTCGTGTCGAGATCGTTGCGGTCGCGGATAGCTTTCAAGGTCTGGGACGACAGATCAAGCGCAGTGATTTCGTGCAAGCTGCCGGATTTTTTGCCTTTGCCACGCGGGGTGCGTACGGCGTCGTAAATATAGGCTTCAGTCATGGGAGGTGTCTCCTGTTCGTAACTCAGTTATTTGGCGGGCGCCTTCATGGGATTGATGGCGAGCGAGGCGGTGGCTCTGGCAGCTTCCTTGCCACGAGAGTCATATAGGTCGGCTTCGGCGAAGATCACCTGTCGGCCTATGTTACGGAGGCGGGCAGCAACTTCAATCAAGCCCACGCGCACAGGACGTAAAAACGTCGTGTGCAAATCGATTGTCGATGGAAACGCGCGCGTGCCGGTCTTCACCGTGGCGAGCATTCCGATCGTGTCATCCAGCATAGCAGAGAGGTATCCGCCTTGGATATAGCCTGCTGGATTGGTGAATTCAGGCTTGCCTGCAAACTTCACCCGGGTTTCCATCTTGCTCATATCGAGCGAGATAAGCTCAAAGCCAAGTGACTTGGAGCTTTCCGCTGGCTGCGGAAATGTCGAGGTGAGAAGATGGCTGTCCGGCAAGCTTAGAGCGTCCTCGCGATTAGCATTTTCATCACTTCATTGGCGCCGCCATAGATGCGCTGCACGCGGGCATCCTGGTACATTTGCCCAATCGGATACTCATCCATATAGCCCCAGCCGCCGTGCAACTGCAGGCATTCGTCGATGATCTTACACTGAAGATCAGAGATCCAATATTTCGACATCGACGCTGTTGCAGCATCAAGCTCGCCTTTGAGAAGCAGCTCCGTACAATGCTCGACAAAGACCTTTGCAACCGTCGCTTCGGTTTTGCATTCGGCCAGCTTGAACTGCGTGTTTTGGAAATCCATGATCGTGCCGCCAAACGCTTTGCGCTGCTTCACATAGGCGACGGTTTCCTTGAGCGCGCGTTCGATCATGCCGATGCCCTGGATGCCAATAATATGGCGTTCCTGCGGAAGCATCTGCATCAATTGAATAAAGCCTTGGCCTTCTTCAGGGC
This sequence comes from Henriciella sp., assembly GCA_039970335.1. Taxonomy (GTDB): domain Bacteria; phylum Pseudomonadota; class Alphaproteobacteria; order Caulobacterales; family Hyphomonadaceae; genus Henriciella. Next base: position 155,624 of record JBDVMC010000025.1, read on the forward strand.
CGAGCAGCGCAGAAGCGGGTACTTTCACATCATTGAAAAAAAGCTCTGATGTATCCGCAGCAGGCTGGCCGATCTTTTTCAGGTTCCGGCCGCGTTCAAAGCCTTCGACTTCATCGGTCTCGACCATCATGATCGAAATACCTTTGGCGCCTTTGGTCGGATCGGTCTTGGCGCAGACCAGCACCAGATTGGCGGTCTGACCGTTGGTAATGAAGGTCTTGGAGCCGTTGATCACATAGCCATTGCCGTCTTTCTTGGCGGTCGTTTTGATGGCCTGCAGATCAGATCCCGTGCCAGGCTCAGTCATCGCGATAGCTGTCACCAGCTCACCGGAGGCGAGCTTTGGGAGGAGACGCTCTTTTTGTTCGTCGGAACCGTAGTGGATGATGTATGGTGCGACGATCGCATTGTGCAGGCCGATACCGAAGCCCGCAATGCCTTGCAGTTCAAGTTGCTCGATGATCACCGCGTCGTGGCGAAAATCACCGCCGGCGCCGCCATATTCTTCCGGGCCAGAGACCAGCAAAAGCCCCTGCTCTGCCGCTTTGTACCAAACGTCACGCGGAACCGCGCCAGCTTCACGCCAATCCTCAACGTGCGGCTTCAATTCCTTTTCGAAGAATTGCGCGACAGCATCGCTAAAGATCTTGATTTCCTCGTCTTGGCGCCAATTGGATGGCGGTACATTGAGGACTTCAGACATGGATCCACTCCCGGGAAATTATTGTGACGTTTACGTTCACGTCAATGTAGGCCGAAAAACGAGTTTTGACCAGTCGTGACGTAACGGGAAGTTGCATGTCGGACCGCCTTCTCCCGCCCGTGGGAAAAGACGGTCCAACAAATTTTTGCGATTAGAAACGGTCTGCTGGCAGCGCCATCATCAGGTCCGCTCCGGTTTTCAGTTTCGCGAGATGCGACGCGGCTTCCGGAAGCACGCGAGAAACGTAATACTTTCCGGTTGTCAGCTTGTCGTCATAGAACGGATCGCCGCCCTTTTTATCAAGCGCAGTCTTCGCCATCAGTGCCCACATATAAGTGAGCGCGGTCAGGCCGAAGAGCTGGAGGTAATCAGACGACGCCGCACCAGCATTATTGAAGTCACTCATGCCATTCTGCATCAGCCAATTGGTGCCATCCTGAAGTTGCGCCTTAGCTGACTTCAGGCCTTCGATGAAAGGTTCAAGCTCGGCATTACCTTCATGCGTGCCGATAAAGTCATCCATCTCAGCAAAGAAGCTAAACACTGCGCGGCCGCCATTAGAGGCAAGCTTACGACCGACCAGATCGAGCGCTTGGATGCCATTCGTGCCTTCATAGATCAGCGTGATCCGGCAATCGCGAACGAACTGTTCCAGGCCCCATTCTTGGGTAAAGCCTGAGCCGCCATGAATTTGCAGCGCCTCATTGGCCATTTTGAAGCCGCGATCGGTCAGGAACGCTTTCAAGACCGGTGTCATCAGCGCCATGTAATCGCTGGCCTTTTCGCGGACTTTCTCGTCCGGAGACTTGTGGTGAAGATCACCGTAGAGCGCGGTCCAGTACGTAAAGGCGCGCGCGCCTTCGATGAAGGCTTTCTGGTCCATCAGCATCCGGCGCACATCAGGGTGTACGATGACCGGATCAGCGGGCTTGTCTGGTGCTTGAACGCCTTTCAATGAGCGGCCTTGCAGGCGGTCATTGGCGAAATCAACCGCGTTCTGATACGCGACTTCCGCTTGGCTAAGCCCCTGCATGCCAACGCCAAGGCGCGCTTCGTTCATCATCACGAACATCGTGCGCATGCCTTTATGCTCTTCGCCGACGAGCCAACCTGTTGCACCGTCATAGTTCATGACGCAGGTCGCATTACCGTGGATGCCCATCTTCTCTTCAAGACCACCGCATGACGCGTCGTTGCGATCGCCGAGCGATCCGTCTTCATTGACGATGTATTTCGGCACCACAAAGAGAGAGATGCCTTTGATCCCTTCAGGAGCACCCTCGATGCGGGCCAGAACCAGGTGAATAATATTCTCCGTCAAATCTTGCTCCCCGCCGGAGATCCAGATTTTCTGACCGGTAATCTTATAAGAGCCATCGCCCTGAGGCACGGCTTTGGTTTTGATCAAACCGAGATCGGTTCCACACTGAGGCTCGGTCAGGTTCATTGTTCCCGCCCATTGGCCTGATGCCATTTTAGGACCGTATTTGGCGCGCTGCTCGTCAGAGCCACCGGCCATTAGAGCTTCGAACGCCCCGGAGGTTAGGCCTGGGTACATCGCGAACGCCATGTTCGCAGAAGACGTCATTTCGCTGGTCGCCATGCCAACAACATAAGGCAGACCCTGGCCGCCCATTTCTGCTGACTTGCCCAGGAGTGGCCAACCATTGTCGACCATTTGTTGGTAAGCTTCTGGAAAACCATCAGGCGTTTTCACCGTAGCGTCTGCGTTACGGATACAACCCTGCTTGTCACCAACGCTGTTCAACGGGAACAAAACTTCTTTTGCGAATTTGCCAGATTCTTCGAGAATCGCGTCGATCAGATCGGGTGTCGCGTCTTCAAACCCAGGAAGATTTGAATAGTTCTGTATCGACAGCACATCGTGCAAAAGGAACTGCATGTCGCGGATTGGGGCGTCGTAACGTGGCATCTGGGTTTCCCTGAGTATTATTAAACCGTGACGCTTGCTCTAGCGCCACGGTTTTGAAAGGTCATTCAACTCACGCGAGCTGAACTGCTATTCTTCACGCGTCATCAAGCTGTCGGCGGGCGACGGCTTCATAAGCTTTCAAATTTTCGGCCTCGGCAGCGCCGGGACCAATTTTGGCCAGCTGTCCTTCGAGCCATTCAATTCCATTGTGCAGCTCTTGCAGCGCCATTTCGATGTCTTCGCGCTGATTTTCCAGCTCTTTGATTTGGTTTTGAAACTTGACCAACGACATGCGCATTTGCGCGCGCTGACCGTCTTCAAGTCCATACAGATCGAGAATTTCGCGAATGTCGGCCAGTGGCAAACCAAGACGCTTCAAACGCACGATGATTTTCACGCGACCGCGATCGCGGTGCGAATAGACCCGCGTCATGCCATCCCTTGCCGGATGTAACATGTCTTTATCTTCGTAGAAGCGCAGCGCGCGAGGGGTGATTCCAAACTCTCGTGCAAGCTCCGATATAGAGTAGGTGCGAGAGTCAGCGATAGAAAGTGAGGTTACGGTATCAGGCATGTCCGCAACTATGCCTTGTCTTTACGCGAACGTCAACGTCAGGCTCACGCTTACGTAAGCTGAAAAATGAAGAAGTCTTACGAATTCGCTGCTGTTCGTTTACTTTTTAACCCAGAATTAAGGGCGTTCGCGGCACTTCTCTTCCTTGAATAGCTAATTGAGCGTGTTTTTCGAATCATTCACGCCGCATATCGGAGTAGCGAAGATGAGCCAGTACGGGTCATGGAGCGTCAAAGGGGTAGACGATCGGGCACGCGCCGTCGCGAAAGAGAAGGCGCGCCTGAAAGGTATTACGCTCGGGGACTATATAAACAATTTGCTCCTTGAGGGGCATAGCGAAGCAGGTCCGCGCGATTTCTTCGAACCGGTAAGCACACCGCGCCCTGGCGCACTGGACGGTCTCGCCCATCGCATTGAAGCGGTTGAAGCGCGCTCGACGCTCGCCATTACTGGCATTGATCAGTCCGTCATTGGTTTGCTCGCACGTCTAGAAAACACGGAAAACTCGTCCTCTGCCATGGCTGCAGAAGTTGAGCGCATGATCGACGAACTGCGCGAAACGCATGAGTCGCTCCACGATAAAGTCGGCGCTCTGGAAGCTGATGAAAGCGGACAGCAAAGCCTCGAAGCCATGAAGGCGCTTGAAGATGCGCTCGGCAAGCTCGCCTCACATGTTTATGAAGAGGGTCGTCTGACCCAAGACGAAACCATGGCCATGAAAGGCCGAGTTGAAGCTGGTTTCGGCGATCTGAATGACCGCGTCGAAGGCATGGAAGTTAAGGTCGAGTCGACTTTGGCAGATGCTGCACAGCGCGTCGAAAAAGCGGTCGAGCAAGCGGAGCTACGCGCCGAAGGTACGTCCCGTCATCTATCCGAACGGTTCACAAGCATCGAGTCCTCTGTCGCCACCAAACTTTCCAAGGTCGACGAAGTTGACGGCCGAATGAAGGCTGTCGAAGGCGATGTTTCCGGCGCGATCACGTCGATGGAAAGCACGCTGACCCGCATTCAAGAACGTCTGCACCGCGCTGAAACCACCACAGATACAGCGCTCAAGGCGCTTGAGCATACTTTTTCCAATCTCGACGAGCGTATCGACGCCGTCGCACAGATGGCAGACCCGGCCACTGCAGAAGCTTGGCGCACAGAATTAGAAGCGCGTTTCGACACGCTCGCCGCAGACCTGCGCGCCAATGTCGATCAATCGCGCCGCCAACTCGCGGACGAGATTGAGCGTGCCGCTGCCGGAGCCAACCCAGAATTGATGGGCGAGCTCGAAACCCGAATCCACACGCTTGAGAACGATGAATCGAGCGACCGGCTTCAACATATTGGTGAGCAGGTTGTTTCGCTCTCTGACACGCTCGATCAACGGATTGTCGATAGCGAGCGCCGCAGCGCAGATGCGATTGAACAAGTTGGCGAGCAAGTTGCGACCGCGATCAAGCACGTCCAGGTCAGACAAGAACAGGGCCAAAACGCCCTGGCAGAGAAAGTGGCCGCCTCAGAAACGCGTCAGGAGACAAGACTCTCAGATGCGCTCTGCAATATTTCCGACCGGCTTGCAGAAATGCAGAACCAAACAGCGACGGCGGTATCACCGGTGCAACGCGCAATCGTTTCGCTGGCTTCTCGATTGGAGTCCCTAGAAGATTTCAACGCTCCGCCTCATGCGGAACAAACCGCAGCGCCATTGCCAGATCTGCCCGAACTGGAAGTTGACACATCTCCGATTGAGATGGCGCCGATGGAAGCCCCCGCACTGCCGGAAGCGGTCTTCTCCGAAGATGTTGCTAAACCTTTTGCCGAAGCCCCGTCTGATACTGAAGAACAGGATGAGTTCATCGCTGGCCTTCCAGATTTTGACGAGGCCCCAGTCACCGAAGACGCCGACTCTTCGGTTTTTGCTGAAGCTGCGGATGAGTGGGCAGTCTCCGATGCCGACGCAGATGAAGATTATCTGATCGACAACACCGAATTGGACAATATCGATCCATTCGAAGGCGCTGACGCGACGCCCGATCCGCTAGCCGAACTCGGCAGCTGGGAAGACTCGCAACAAGAAGCGCGCGAATCTGATGTTTTCGCGGACGGTCAAGACAGTGACGGCCTCGAAGACTTATTGCCGACATTTGAAGATTTCGGCGAAGACCTCGCCCACAACACTGAAGACTTAGAGTTTGCTCACCCCGCCCTCTCCGAGCATGACTTGGCAGATCCTGATCTTGCCGATCCAGAAATGGATATGCCTGGTGTAGAGACCGATGCGACTGACTATCTGAGCCGGGCGCGGAACGCTGCAATCGCTGCCGCAAGTGAAAACGGACGTGATAATCGAAGCCGCCGCGGTCGTCGCTCAGCGGCATCTACGACGCCAAAACCAAAAGAAGGCGGCAATCGCAAACTCCCCATCATTGCGGCAGCTTCTGCTTTTGCCATTGCAGCAGCAGGCGCCGGTGGCTGGGTCGCGCTGCGCGGCAAGCACGTCACCGCAGATACAACCACCGCGCCGGCAATCGTCACCAAAACGACGCTGGCTGAAGCGAAAGCCGAAGCCGAGCAACCTGCAGAGCCTAGCCTAAACGGCATCGAGTTCGCAGATGTGGCTGAACCGACGCTTGATGAAACGCTATTCGAAGAAGAAGGCAGCGCAGCTGGTATTGAAGCGCTAGAGGCTGAAGCGCCTGTAGAACTCGCTCTTCCAGTTTCACTTCCGACCATCCCGGCGGCTTTAACGGTTGAACGCGCCGCTGAAAACGGAAACTCGATTGCTCAGTTCCAGTGGGGAGAAGCGCGTCTCGAAGCCCAAGATCTCGCTGTCGGTGCGGACTTTGTGAGCCGCGCTGCTGATCAAGGCCTTCCCGCTGCGCAGTACCGTCTCGCTAAACTACACGAACGCGGCATCGGCGTTCCACGCGATTTTGCCGAAGCACGCGCCTGGACCGAACGCGCTGCAAATGGCGGCAATGTCAAAGCGATGCATGATCTCGCTGTGTTCTACGCGGATGGCGAAGGCGGACCGCAATCTTATGCTGCGGCCGCTGAATGGTTCCGCAAAGCGGCCGATTTCGGCATTGTAGACAGCCAGTATAACCTCGCCGTTCTCTATGAAAACGGCCTCGGCATTTCACCCAGCCAGGTTGAAGCGCTTTATTGGTACGAAGTCGCTGCCGCGAACGGAGACGCAAGCGCCCCAGGGAATGTTGATACGCTGCGCAAGGCACTGCCGCTCGAACAAGGCCAGCAGGCCCAGCGCCGCGCCGCGAATTGGTCGATTGCCGCAATCGATGCAGCAGCAAACGGATCGTTTGGCGCGCAAACCTGGAATCGATCGACGCGGGCACAGGTTGAAGCCGTTCAAACTGTTCTGAATGGTCTAGGGTATGACGCAGGCACCCCAGATGGGATGACGGGCGCCAGCACTCGAACAGCGATTCGCGCGTATCAAGCAGATTCCGGGCTGGAAACCACCGGCACGATTGATTCAACCTTAATTGAAGCGTTGAACGGTCAGGCTCAAAGCTTGGACGGGTAACTGCCCCGAGCACCAAACCGGACACGCCTAAACAGAATGTATGAAGCGACAACCGCGGCCGCGATAGCGAGGGCGTGAATTTCGAGCCGCACCCACGTGTTGAGAATGATCCCGAGCAAGCCCCAAGCCAGCGCAACGAAGTACCACACGTTCCGGCTGACATAGCTCGCAAAGATCGTCGCCATAATCGCTGCTGGCACCAAGGTCATCCAGAGAGACTGCCACACGGCATCGCTCGGGCCGCGTCCTAGCATCCATCGACCAAGGTCTGGCACGCTGATCGATACTGCCACCGTCAGCCATCCCGCAAATAAGCCAACGGTCAGCCCATTGAGGATGCTGCGCCCAGTGCCGTCATATCGTCCGGTTCGATCCTGCCGATAGGCCGCCTCCCAAGTGAAAAAGGCGATCGGCAGCAACAGTAAGAAGTCCAGCAATACGTTGCCGAAGCCCTGAGCACTGAGCATCCAGAGCACATTGCCGAAAGCCGCTAAAGCCAAAGGGGGTGCAAGCCGTTCTGATGCAGCGTCTGGAGCGCTCAGGTTTAGCACCGCCATCGCCAACAGAGCTGTGAAAATGATGCCCCATATCGAAAAGAACACGCCGAGCGGGAGCTCCGGCGGAATGCCGTCGAAGACCGCACGATCACCGATCATCTCGCCAATGCCCAATTGTGGCAACAGCGGCACGAAAAATTGCGCGATCGCAACCACCAAGAAGAAGAGTTTGATTGGCATGGTCATATCAGGCCTCCTGCGCTTCAATGGCAAACCCTGTCAGAAACTTCCAGTCATGGTTTCGTGATCAGGTTAGTTTGCGCGCGCCGCAACCTTGTAGAGCGTGACGAAAAGCTCGCGGGTGGCGGGCTCGGCTAAGCCTGCACCGCCTGGTGATTTCGCCATCAGTTCCAAGTCATGTAGTCGCTCAACCAGCCGCGCGAGATGCGCTGCAGGCCATTTGCGCAGCCGCGTTTGAAACGCCGGCCAATCGGACTTCCAAACCGGCGGCTTGAGCTTCATCCCAACATTGCCGCCGCCGCTATCGCCTTGCAAGGCGTGCGCTTCAAGCATGCGACTGGCCTCCATCTCGAACATGCGAACCAGGCTGATCGGCGAAAGACCGGCATCAACGACACGGTCCATTTCAGCTTGCGCTGCCTCCGGTTCGCCGCTTAGCGCTTTCAGCACCGCGCTTCGCGCGCTCTCATCAGCGTTGGTTTCGCAGAGGGCCCGGACATCACTCACGGCCACTGGGCGCCCCAGATTGTGCGCATAAGTGGCAAGCTTCTCCATTTCAGCGTTCGCCAGACTGCGATGCCCGGGAAGACCGCTCACAAAGACCGATAACGCGTCTGGATCTATCGATACGGCGCGTTCGCTGAGAAAGCGCGTGACGAGCTCAGACATATCAGCGGCGCTGTCAGAAAAGAGATGTAAGGCGGCTGCGTTCGGCGCCGCCTCAAACGCTGTGCGTAACTTTGATCTGGTATTCAGACTGCCATTTTGCAGAATGAGTTTTGCTGCCACTCGTCCTTCGGGCAATGCCAGGACCTCTTTGATCAGCGAGAACAGCTTCTCGCCTTTTGTTCGGATACGAATAATAGTTCCGTCACCCAGCAGTGAGACCGCCTCAAGCGCGTCGAACAAGCGCGAGGGCTCGCGCTTCACATCGTCCTCGTCCAGGGTCAGAACTGTGCTCGGGAGCGCCTTCTCCCAGGCTTTGATCAACGTGTTGGCTGTATCGGCAACAACGCCCTCATCTTCTCCAAAGACCAGGGCAAACGAGCAGGCAGGATCAGGCCGTTTGGCAAAGCGCTCAGCGCTCGTGCCCTGCAGCTTCATTCGGCATTCGCCATTTTGATCCGAAGATCATCAGCGATACGCCGCGCCAACACGTTCATGGCGCGGTCCGTTGCGTCGATTTGCGCAGCGATGTCGGAGAATGGCGCATCGGGCACCAGGAAGCTGGTTTCGGCGGCGCTATTACCGGAGAGCGCGCCATCATTAAACGCCAATACGTATTGCGCGCTGACGATAATGTCGGTCCGGGTCGCCGCTTCATCCGGCTGCAAAGCCAAGCGCCCAATATTCTCTTTCAAATTAATCTTGAGGTTGGCTCGCCCTTCCAACCCGGGCAAACCAGGTCCGAGCTCCATGAGCAAAGCTTTCCGCAAAGCTTGCCCCGCACGGCCATCAATCTGAGAAATTGAGATATTTCCAGCGCTACCACCATTTGCGTAGAGCGGCGTAAATCCGCAGGCGGCCAACGTCAGGGCGAGAATCGCTATGGTAAACTGTCTCATCATACGACGATATTCACGATCCGGCCGGGAACGACAATCACTTTCTTGATGGTCTGTCCATCAAGGAAGGCCTGTAATGCCGGTTCTGCCAAAGCTGTGGCTTCCACGTCATCCTTGCTTGCGGTCTTGGACACCGAGATCTCAGCCCGGCGCTTACCGTTGACTTGGATCGGCATCGTGACGCTGTCTTCAACGAGAAGACTATCATCGACTTCAGGCCAAGCCGCCGCGGAACAGAGTCCTTCACCCCCGACCATACTCCAACACTCTTCGGCCACGTGAGGCATAAACGGTGTCAGGCATCGCGCCAGCATCAACGCGCCCTCTAACCGCGCAGATAGCAGGTCATCGCCGCCTTGCTCGGCTTTTTTCAGCGTGCTCACCCATTCATGGATCGTCGCGATCGCTGAGTTGAAGCGGAACTCTTCGATGGCTTTATCGATCGCGTGGACCGCCTTGTGATTGGCTCTTTGAAGAGCCTTGGCGCCGTCGCTTCCAATTTCCGCACTCTTTGAGTTCGCCTCGCTAAGCGCGTTGAAAATGCCCCAAACGCGTTGGACAAAACGACCTGCGCCCTCTGCGCCGGATTGGGTCCATTCCACGTCGCGCTCCGGCGGGCTGTCTGAGAGCACAAACCAGCGGGCGGTATCCGCCCCGAATGTTTCGATAATATTGTCTGGGTCGACCGTGTTCTTCTTCGACTTGGACATCTTCTCGATTGCGCCGACTTTGACGCTGTTAGAGGTCCCGGTCTCGAACCAATCGCCATCCCGTTGTTCGATTTCAGACGGCTGCAACCATCGCCCATCCTCGGATTTGTAAGTCTCGTGCGTCACCATGCCTTGCGTGAACAGCCCTGCAAACGGCTCGCCGCTCGGCAGATCTACTTCGCCGACATCACGCATCGCGCGCATGAAGAAGCGGGCATAGAGCAAGTGCAAAACCGCGTGCTCGACGCCGCCAACATATTGATCGACTGGCAGCCAATAGGCGCGTTCAGCCGGATCATCGACGCTCGCAAAACGGGCAAAATACCAGCTGGAATCATTGAACGTATCGAGCGTGTCGGTTTCGCGCTGTGCCGCTTTTCCGCACTTTGGACAGTCAACATTTTTCCAGGTCGCGTGATGCACCAACGGGTTGCCCGGCTTTTCGAAGCTGACATCGTCTGGGAGCTTTACCGGCAAGTCTGCTTCGGGAACCGGAACGATTCCGCAGGTACCGCAATGAATAACCGGGATCGGACAGCCCCAATAGCGCTGCCGCGAGACGCCCCAATCGCGCAGGCGATAGTTCACGGTGCCTTGGCCGAGTTCCATGTCTTCGATCTGGTGGATCGCGAGGGTCTTGGCCTCGGTGATTTCTTTTGCGTCCAGGAAAGAAGAGTTCATAATCGAACCCGGACCTGTGTAAGCCGCGTCCATATCCTCGCCCTTGCCAGACGAAACCCAGGCTGCGGTCGCTGTTTCCTTATCGGATGGTCGAACCACGGGAAGAATTGGCAGATCGTATTTGCGGGCGAAATCGAAATCGCGCTGATCATGCGCAGGACACGCGAAGATCGCACCGGTACCATAGCCCATCAGAACAAAGTTCGCGACATAGACCGGCAAAGTCTCGCCATCGATAAGGGGATGTTTGACGGTGAGACCCGTATCAAACCCCAGCTTTGGAGCTTTTTCGATATCTGCTTCAGACGTCCCAATCTTGGCGCATTCAGCACGGAAATCCGCGATATCACCGTTCGTTTCGGCCATCTCGACGGTTAATGGATGATCTGGCGAAAGCGCAACAAAGCTCGCTCCAAACAGCGTGTCTGGACGGGTGGTGAAGATCTCCACGCCATCCTCATGCCCAGAAGGAACATTGCCCGCCCACTCAAACCGCATTTGCAGGCCTTCAGAGCGACCAATCCAATTGGCTTGCATCGTGCGGACTTTTTCGGGCCAGCGTTCAAGCTTCTGAACTTCGGTCAGCAGGTCTTCCGCATAATCGGTAATCCGGAAAAACCATTGAACCAGCTCGCGCTGCTCAACCGGCGCACCTGAGCGCCAGCCTTTGCCGTCAATCACTTGCTCATTAGCCAGGACGGTATTGTCGACCGGGTCCCAGTTCACCTTGGCTTTCTTCTGGTAAACCAGGCCCTTGTCCATGAATTTCAGGAACAGGCGCTGCTGCTCGCCGTAATAGTCTGGATCACAGGTGGCGAACTCGCGCGACCAATCTAGCGACAGGCCGAGCTTGGCGAACTGCGCTTTCATCGCGGCTATATTTTGATAGGTCCACTCGCCCGGATGGACGTTCTTTTCCATCGCAGCATTTTCGGCTGGCATCCCAAAAGCGTCCCACCCCATCGGGTGCAGGACATTGTAGCCCTTGGCCTTGCGATGGCGCGCCACAACGTCGCCCATCGCATAGTTGCGCACATGGCCCATATGCAGACGGCCCGACGGATACGGAAACATCTCGAGCACAAAGGCTTTCGGCATGTCTCCGGCTTCGGACGGTGTTTTGGCTTTGAACAGCTCAGCCTGTTCCCAAGCTTCACGCCATTTGGGTTCCGCGGTTTGCGGATCGTATCTTGAGGCCATGGCCTCCCCCATCAATGTCTAAATTAGTCGAGTTCGGACGCTTTGAGATTACGAGCCCGTGCGAGAACAGCATTCTCAAGCTGGATCCCAGTCTCTGGATCAACGCCTGCATCTGTCCAGGTCCCGTCTGTGTTGACCTGTCTGAAGACGCTGACTTTCACACCATCTGCGCGCAGCCGCGAGTCGAGAATGTAGACAGTAGCTTTGATCCGCTCATCCGCCGCACCCTCAAAAGAATGCCAATCATAGATGATCGTGCCACCAAATGGATCCGCATTGACCAGCGGAAGCGCTTGCAATGTGTCGAGGCTGGCACGCCATAGATATGGGTTTGCGCCGCCTGCGATCTCTTCGACCACACGCTTTTCGTCACTATTGCCGCCGCCGAAAACGCAACCTGTGAGTGCGACCGCACTGAATGCTGCTGCGATGAGCGATGAAACTGCCTTCATATCGTCATTTCCCGTTGGCAAGACCTTGTTGATTAACTGACTCTATAACACCTGAAACCGAGCCTGCCAGTGCTGATCTGCTGTCGGGCGAACCGGAACGGAGAAAGCCCATGAGAAAGCGTCTATTCAGCCCGCTCGCGAGTTCACTCCTGCTTTCGCCTTTGGCCTTCGCACAGGGCGGTGCACCGCTGGAAACTTCGCTCGAGTTTGAAGCGGTGACCGTGATCGCGCCGCTCATGGATGATAGCTCCGAGATTGAGTCAGAACCTGTGCTCGGCGAATATTCGCTGAGTGGCCTATCGGAAAAAGTATTGGAGAATGGCGTTCGATTGCGGGCGCGCGGCGCCCTAAGACTGCAAGCTGATCACCCCGACCGAGTTGGCGGAACTGGTGCGTTTGGAACAGATCCATTCGCTCCCGTGGGCGCTTTTTCTGGTTTATCTTCAGCAGCATCGTCGACTGGCAGCGATCTTCGAGGGCGTTGGGAAACGGCCTATTTTCAAGTCGATGGTGGATACGGCGAGTTGCGCATCGGCAAAGATCAGGGGGTCGCAGCGCGTTTCCACGAAGGCGCGAAGTCAGTGCTCTCGCATGCGCGCCTGGACAGTACGCTGCTCGACCCATCGGGCTTGGCGACCGTTCGCACGCGGCATGATCTAACTGGCCCGAGCGCCAAAATATCTTACGCCAGCCCGCGGCTTCTTGGTATCCGTGCCGGCGCGACATTCACACCAAAAGCTGATGCGGATGGACTAGACCGGCGCCCATCAGCGGGAACAGGCGGCACCGCCCCAGAAACAGAGAACGCCATCGAGCTTGCCCTCAACGCGACTCGTCGCTTGCGCGAATCAGGCTGGCGATTCGATGTCGGCCTTGGTTGGTCAAGTGCAGATGCCCAAACTTTGGGCATCGGTGATTTCTATGATTCAGTAGAAACTTGGTCTGCAGGCACACGAATCGAGAAGGATGATTGGACCTTTGGGGCATCCTATCTCGACTCCGACAATGGGCGCGCATTAGGGGCCTATCAGGCTTGGAGCGCCGGACTCCATAAAGAAGCTTATGACACTGATTTTTCAATAGAATTTGGTCGATCCGAGGATGACGGCGCAGCCCTCGAATCACAGAGTTGGCGGCTCGGTGCGGCACGTGATTTTGGGCCCTCCTCCCGCCTCGCCGTAGCATATTTGCATGATGAGACTGATGCGCCACTGCAAAACTGGGAGACTCACGGTGTTGTTGTCGAAATCACACTGTTTCAAGAAATCCTGCAAGTAACTGGAAATTAAGGTTCTATTAATCAATCTCGCTGCTATTTAGGACCCAGGAGCATTTTATGCGAACGCTGATGGTATCTCTCGTAGCACTTGGTGGCCTTGCCCTTCCGGCGATGGCTCAGCAAGACATGCCTGAAATGCCCGCGCCGACAATGTCTGAAACTGATCTTGCTCAACCTGACTGGTTTCAAACTTTTAATTTCAGCGGTTCTGATTTTAATGCACCGATCTGGCAAACTGCGCCGTCCCAGACATTCAACCTGGCTTGGATCAAAGGCGATCGCTGGAGCTTGAGCTTGGATCTAACGTCGCGCGACGATGGATCACCTCTTCCACGTGAAGAGATGATGGCCGAAGCAGAGTTTCGTATTACGCCACGTATCTCAGTTGGTGGTGAACTCACCATTGGCGCAGAAGAGCTGGACGACACCGCCCAGTGGGAAGACCAAGAGATCGAAGCAGGCATTCGCCTCCGGTCTGCCTTCAAATTCTAGATTACAATTAGGCTTTCGCGCCCCGTTTACCGCCGCCATAGGCTGGCGACGCAATTGCTGATGCCTCGTCCAATGGCCAACGTGGGCGTGCCGCAAATGCTAGACCATCCTCTGGCACCAGACCAACCGCTAAGCGTTCGGCGCCAGCGAGCGCAATCATCGCGGCATTGTCGGTGCAGTGTTGAAGTGGAGGCGCAATGAGAACGGCGCCAGCATCCTGGGCAACACGATCTAAAGCGGAACGAATCGCCAGGTTAGCTGCAACGCCTCCAGCAACAACAAGCCGCGTACCACCGGCATGAATTTGCTTGAACTCCACCAATGCACGGCGCGTTTTCTCAGCTAAGCAATCAGCGATGGCGGCCTGAAATGATGCGCAAAGATCGGCTTGCCCCTGCACGCCTAAGGGCTCCGCCTCGACGACACGCGCAGCAGCGGTCTTAAGCCCAGCAAAACTCATATCCAGACCGGGTCTGTTCAGCAGCGGTCGCGGCAATTTGAAACGTGCAGCATCGCCATCCTTCGCGAGGCGCTCAACCGCAGGCCCTCCGGGAAACCCAATACCAAGTGTTTTCGCGAGCTTGTCGAACGCTTCGCCCGCTGCGTCATCGATGGTCGTTCCAAGCCGCTTATAGGTCCCCAGCCCCGCGACGGAAATGAACTGACAGTGCCCGCCGCTCACAAGCAATAATAGGTAGGGAAACGCGCAAGCCTCGCCGAGCCTTGGCGAGAGGGCGTGTCCTTCGAGATGATTGATTGGAATGAACGGCTTCCCAGCCGCTAGTGCAAGCGCCTTACCGGTCATCATCCCAACCATCACGCCGCCGATCAGACCAGGCCCGCTGGTCGCGGCAATCGCATCCAGGCTCGAAAGCTCAAGTCCGCTTTCTCGGAGTGTTTTAGCAACCACCAGATCTGCAATGTCAGCATGTGCGCGGGCCGCGATCTCCGGCACAACACCGCCATAAGGGGCGTGCTCTTCGATCTGGCTTCGCACGGTTTCTGAGAGGATCGTCACCTGACCGTCAGCCTCGCGGCATAGCACAGCGGCGGCGGTTTCATCGCAGCTTGTTTCTATTCCGAGAACGGTCAACGCAGAGGTCATCTGCCGCGATATAGTCAGTTCAGCAGCAAGTGGAAACTCGCTTAGTCCAGCAATGCCGATTTCATCTCTGGCAACCAAGCCTCACGGTTCATGTCGAAGACGTTTAAAGAGCCGGCAAAATCCCAATGGCACCAGGCTAAGCCACGCGTTTCCATGCCCTGCCGAAGTGTCCGCGTCCACCGCGCCCGCTGCTCGATGGGCACGCCTTGATAGACGCCAAACTCGCCAACAAAGACGGGCATCCGTGTGCGCTCTTGCACCGCAACAGCCTTGTCGAGCTCGCTCAGCATTTCGGTGACATCAGCGCGCGATCCCCAGCGAAGACCGGTCTTTTTAACATCCGCCCAACTCGCGCCCTGGTGCGTAAATTCGAATGGCGAGTATTCATGGTAGGTGAGCATCACGCGCGGATCATAGGCCGGATCAGCCTCTTCGAGGGCACTCAAATTGCCCCAAAACGCTGTCGCTAAGATGACCCAGCGATCCGGATGATCAAGCCGAATGCGCTTGAGCAAAGTTTGATTGAGCGTGTCGGTCCGCTCTGTTGTCAATTTCGTATGCGGCTCATTCAGCGTCTCGAAAATGACTGAGCTTGGCGCGCCAGCATAATGGGTCGCTAACTGATCCCATATCGCTTCCAAGCGGGGTTCATGTCGATCGGGGTCTTCGTTCAGTTCATCATAGTGGTGGACATTGACGATAATGTTCAGGCCCATCTCTTCGGCCCAGCCGACAATCTCATCGACACGCGCCTGGAAGGCAGGGTCGATCGTATAAGGCGCGGTCTCTGCTGCGTGCGCCGACCAGCGGATTGGCAGACGAACCGTATCAAATCCGGCCTCTTTCAACCGAATGATGTCTCGGCGACGAATGGTATAGCCCCACTCGCCCTCATAATAGGCTTCCAAAGCGCTGCCCAAATTCATGCATCGGGAAATCGGCGGCGTCGCGATCTCGACCTGGGATTGCACCGAGGGCGTCTCAACATGCGCTTCGCCGCAGGCCGCCAGTCCCGCCGCCAAGCCCAATGCTAATCCGAGTAACCATCTGCGCATATTGTCTCTCCTGTCCCACTCGGCTTGCACCGGAGGCTCTTCAACCTTAGCTGATCCCATGTCCTGCCCAAAGTCGCAAGAATGGAGCTAACATGACGAACGCGCTTTCCGTTCGCATCGGCACAAGAGGGTCGCCCCTTGCGCTCTATCAAGCAAAACTGATTGCGCGTGAGATCGAACGCGCGAGCCAGGGCGCGATGGTTGGCGAGATCGTGACGTTCAACACTAAAGGCGATCAACTCACTTCAGAACGCCTGATAAACTCTGGCGGCAAAGGCTTGTTTACCCGCGAGATCGATCGCGCGGTTGATGACGGCAGCGTCGATATAGGCGTGCATAGCCTCAAAGACGTCCCGAGCATCTTGCCAGATGGACAAGAGCTGGTCGCCTACCCGCAACGCGCCGATCCTCGTGACGGCTTTCTGACCACGACAGGTATCCAGCGCCTACAGGATCTCCCACAAGGCGCGGTTTTGGGCACGGCGAGCCTGCGCCGCGAAGCCCAAGCACTGGCGCTGAGACCTGACCTAAAAGTCGTACCTTTCCGTGGACGCGTTGAGACCCGGATTGAGAAACTCGAGCGCGGTGAAGCTGATGCCACTTTCTTGGCGATGGCAGGCTTGCAACGTCTCGAGCTCGCCCATTTGGCCCAGCCGGTTCCGATGAATGATTTGCTCCCAGCGGCGGGCCAAGGTGTGATCGCAGTTGCAGCGCGGCCTGACCGGATCTCTGAAGACCTGAGCGCGGTGCTGAGCTCAATAGACCATGCCGCCACGCGCGCGATGGTCACCGCGGAGCGCGCGTTTCTAGCCGAGCTCGATGGATCGTGCCGGACCGCCATGGCCGCTCAATTGCGAAGCGTCGATGGAACCTGGCACCTGCGCGGCGAAGTGCTGACCCCAGACGGACAGACCAAATGGAGCGCCCGCGCAGAGGCTCTCGTGTCGACGCCGTTGGATCAGCTCGCGGCGCTCGGTAAAAACTTGGCGGAGAACATTCGCGATCAGGCTGGCGGAGACTTGCCTGTGTTTGAAGACTAGGCGGTAGAAACGGGCATGACCAAACGTCCTGTTATTGTAACGCGCGCAGAGCCGGGCGCAGGTGAGACGGCCGCGCGCCTGCGCGCCATCGGTCTGACGCCCGTCCTAACCCCTATGCTTTCGCTGCGCGTCGCAGAAGCGCGACCTCTCGAAGATGCCGCAAAACTGTCTGGCTTGGTTTTCACCAGTGCCAATGGCGTTCGGGTCTATGCAGACCGAACGTCTGAGCGCGCACTTCCCGCATGGTGCGTAGGTCCCGCGACAGCCGAAGCCGCGCATGCAGCAGGCTTTTCCGACGTGCATGAGTCTGCAGGGAATGCGGTCGATCTGGCCAAATTCATTGGCGCTAATTCCAGCCCCTCCGATAAGCCCCTGCTACACGTTGCCAATTCAGCGGCGGCGGGCACCTTGAAGAGCACGCTCGAGGCCTTGGGGTTCAATGTGGCCTTTGCACCGCTTTATGAAATGCAACCCGCAGAAGCGACACCACCATCGCTGGTGAAGCTATTGGCAGAGACCAAACCTGCCATCGTGCTCGTCCATTCAGCCAAAGGCGCTGCAGCGTTAGCGAAATTGCTTGAGGCTCAGAATATCGACCACTGGTCAGGCGTTTCTATTTCAGAGCCAGCAGGCCTTCCCTTAGCCGCGTTAGGGTTAGGTTCAGTCCATGTCGCCGAAACGCCAAATGAGGACGGTCTTTTTGATGCGCTGCAACGTGCGATTGCCACACTTTCGGCCTGAACCGACACGATATACAGTAAACAGATCAAACCAGCTGGAGACCACAAATGCCTGATCCATCCCTGCCCCCATCATCCAGGGATGACGCGCCGATTGATGCTGAATTTGAACCGGCGAAACCGAAAGCCAAACCAAAGGCAACCTCCAGAAAAGGACCAGGCTGGATCGCATTCGGGGTTTTGGCGCTAACCTGTTTGGGCCTATCGGCGGTGGGTGCGGGCTTTGTGCCAGGCTTCACGCCGGGTTCAGACCAAGCGGCAGCGCTTGAAACAGAACTTGAGGCTCTGAAAGCAGGGCGCAGCGAAACGGCGGTCAAGACAGCGAACCTCGGTACAGACGTCGCGACCCTCAAATCGCGCGCCGATAGTTTGCAAGCCGACCGAACGCGCGCAGTGACGGAGATCAGAGCCCTGCGAGAAGAGCTCGAAACCCTCGAAGCCGATATCTCCACGTTGCAGCGCGCCCGCATCGCCGGCTTGGCCGAAACGTCAGACGTAACAGAAACGGCTCCCATCGAACAACCGGACCTCGCGGAGCTGGAAAACCGCCTGACGGCTTTGGAGGACGCTATGGTCTCTCAACTCGGCGCCTATGATAACGCGCTCGAAGTCTTGAAACTGCGCCTGACGGACCTGGAGACCCAAGCCCAAGGCGAGGGACTGACGACCGCGACCAGTTCAAATGCGCGAACCGAAGCCGCTTTGGCCCTTTCCGCGATTGAAGCGGCAGCCCGCCGCGGCCGCCCCTTCTTGTCGGCACATCAAAAACTCTCTGCCGCGATGCCAAGCAACCAAGCGGTTGAACGTCTCGCGCCCATCGCATCGAAAGCCATTCCAACACTTGCAGATCTCAGAGCGTCCTTTCCCGCGTTGATCGATCAAGCGCTGGATCAAGACGCCCGCGAAGACGGGGCGAGCAGCAATTGGATACGCGGCATTTTCGGTGACGGCATCCAGGTCCGCCGCGAGGGCGAAACCACGCCGCGCGATCAGTTGGATCAAGCTCAAACAGCGCTAACGAGCGGCGACCTTTCCGCTGCCACGTCCCAAATACGGGCGCTGGACCCCGATCTTCAGGCCGTGTTCACAGATTGGCTGAATAATGCGGATGACCGACATATGTTGGAAGAAACGCTTGAGGCCCTGCGCCTCACCATGATTGCGGAAGAGCGCCCATGATCATCTTATTCCTGATCATTTTGCTGATCGTCCTGGCCGGCATTGTTGTGATGTGGGCTTCGGGACTGCCAGGCGGGCTTACGCTCGATCTCGGCAATGGCACGCTGTACGAGTTTGAGCTGGTCTGGGCGATGCTCGCCATCTTGCTGATCGGCGCAGTTCTGGTCCTGACCTGGTCGCTGCTCAGCGGGATCGTGACGCTGCCGAGCCGGTTTAGCAAATCGCGCAAAGCCTCGAAAATCAAGGCCGCGAACAAGGCCCTGGCCGATGGGCTCTTGGCGGCTGAGGCGGGCGATGCTGTGCTCGCGAAAAAGCTCTCCAAAAAAGCCGCGCAATTTGCCGAAGACGACCGTCTGAAACTGCTCCTCGAAGCCCGCGCGGCTGAAATCTCTGATGATTGGTCCGGCGCTGAACGCGCTTGGGGCCAACTCGCACGCCTTCCCGGTGGTCAGCTCGCAGGGCTACGCGGCGCTGCTTCTGCTGCCAGTGCGCGCGGCGATACAATATCCGCAGAAGCACGCACCCGCGAAGCATTGGAAATGAAGTCCGGTGCAGATTGGCCGTTCAACTCATTGTTCGACAGCCAGGTTGCGGCGGGCGATTGGAACGCCGCCCTGCAAACCCTGAGCGTTGGCGAGAAGCGCGGCCAAATCAGCGGCGAGAGCCTGCGCCGTCGCCGCTCGGTCTTGTACACTGCGCGGGCTGCCGCGCTCCAGCATAGTGAACGCAAGGAAGCCCAGCGTCTTCTGGCCGATGCCATTCGGTCTGCCCCGTCTTTTCCTCCTGCGGCCTGGCATGGCGCGCGTCAGCTGATGATCGATGGCAAAATCAAAGCCGCACACGGCGTTCTCGAGCTTGGTTGGAAAGCGCGCCCCCATCCGGCGCTCGCGCAAATGGTGCGCCGTCTCGACACCAATGCCACGCCTAAGACCATTGAAGAGCGCTTGAACGGGCTGATCGCCGTGAACCCTGATCACCGCGAAAGCCGCATCTTGAGCGCCGAGCTTGCAATGGGGGCACGCGATTGGCTGAAGGCGGTCAAATCCCTCGCTCTTCTGGTTGAAGAAAAGCCGACGGCCCGCCTTTGCCTGCTGCTTGAAAAAGCGCTGCGCGGCTATGGCGATTTGACCGAAGCTGAGCGCTGGGGCCGCATGGCCGTAACCGCTGCACGTGAGCCGGAATGGTCAGATATTGATCCTCGCGGCGGCGCCTTCCAGTATGCGCCCGCCGATTGGTCGCGCCTGGTCTATGCCTTTGGCGACGCCGGCACACTCGTCCACCCGCGTTACGAGACATCGGAGCGAGAGCTCGACGCGAGCCGCCCAATTGCGTTGCCCGCCCCCGGCGGCCAGCAAGGTGCAGCCAAACCGCCCCGCACGGACATTGTGACCCCGCCACTCGACTATGTGCCGAGCGAGAACTGATCCCGCCAGCAAGAAAACAAAGTGAGCCTTGCCGAATTCGCGTCAAAACGGTAAATCAGCGCTCCTGAAACGGTAAGCCGCTTTAGCTCAGCTGGTAGAGCATCGCATTCGTAATGCGGAGGTCGGGTGTTCAAGTCACCTAAGCGGCACCATTTCTCGGCGTTGCTCTTACGAAACTAAACGCACACTCTAAGCGCTCTTAGACCTCTGATACCAAACCCAGAAGCTAATGATGATCGCGGATGCTGAGACAATCGTCATCAGCGTTCCCGGCATGAAATGGACGTATCCAGGGACATCCACAAAAACCAGATAGCCAATGTCGAGAAGGCCGCCGACCATCCCGGTGACCCAAATCGCCGTCATGTTCCCGCGCCAGATAAAGACCGCGCCGACGACTGTTACAAGGCCGCCCCAAAACAAGTTCCAGCCATGTTGGTTTAAGATGCCACCGACCGCCGCGTGATAGTCCGCCTGCAAATCTTCCGGCGGCACCGCGTCGGCAATTGCTTGAAATCCGCCGGAGACATCAGAGGGAATGACGATGATGCCCGCCGCCATGTGAACGAGCCCCCAAACCACCCACAAAACCGCAGCGACTTTGAGTAAGGTACGTTGAGTGTTTGACATGAAACCGCTCCTGGTTCGAAATGGGTTGTCCATCCAAATTTGTGGTGGCGCGCTTAATGGATAGAATATGGTTGACTGAGTCAACTAATGGATTTTGAATTGAACACTGAAGCCATCCTTGCCCTGCAAATCGATCAGTTGATGCGTCGGTTTCATTCAGACTTTCATCCGCGTGCCGTGCGGATAGATTTGGAAAAGGTCGGCCCCATAGGGGGCATGGTTCTTTATGTGATTTCTGAGAACAATCCGATCACAGCTCAGGAGATTGCATCGACCTTGGGCCGGGACAAATCGCAAATCTCCAGAGTCGTTTCCTTGCTCGAACATAAAGGGCTGATCGATAAATCCACTCATAGCGGTGACGCCCGTCGGTCACAGCTTCAACTCACCGAGAAAGGTAAACTGCAAGTGGCAGCCTTTAATGGCGCGCTCGTGGAAACAACACGGAACACGCTGGGTCAGCTCAGCCAAGGAGAATTGGATCAGTTCTCCAAGCTCCTCGCCAAGGTATTGAGTTCAGATGTTCGGCCCGGCCAGGACTAGCGATGGCATCGCACGCAAAGCGGCTCTGATCGCTATGCAATCGGGCCGATAGAATAGACCAAATCATCTGGATAGAGCGCTCCGATCGGCGTCCGTGGGCCGAACCGCTCGGCTTCGGTGCCTTTCGGAAGCGGCATTTCTTCGACCCAGTCGAAGACAACAATTCGGTTCAACACACGCCACTCGCCGTCTCGTTCGACGAACCAATCGAGATAGCGGCCCTTCATATCCCATTGTTGCATTTGACGTTCAGCGCCCAATTGGCGCTGGAAGGCAGAGAAGTAGGACTCGACCGCTGCGCCGCCCGGTTTGAATTCAATCAGGACATTGTGGATCTGGTGAATGCCGCGTTCAATGTAAGGCAGCGTTTTCATGGCCCAATCGACAAAGCCCATCGCGTCGCCCTGATAAGGCCCATGATGATCGGTGCCATCTGGCCAATAGGTTGAGCGCAACAAAGCTTCGTCGGCGCGATCAATGCCGCGGCAGTATCGATACAGGCAGTCGCGAATGGCGTCTTTGTCGATCAATCGCTTCAGGTCAGCGTCCAGATTTTTTGGCTGGGTCAAGCGAAACACTCCATCGCATGGTTGGCTCAACGGGCATGGGTATCGACATGTGGTTTGACTTGCAAATCGAATATGCGTCAGCGAGCTGGGATATGAAGGATGGCACTTGTGCCCTTTTTAGGGAATAGCGAGCGGCTGTACTGGGGCGAATTTAGGACGCTGAATATCAGCCGCCATAAATGTCTTCCCCTGGCAGCAACCACCGAAGCGCTTCAGTCAGAGCCAAAGGAAATGTCGTAAGGTGAGTGCCGCCATCATAGATAACATCTCTGACCTCAAGATCTTGGTATCCTCGCGATCTCAACGCCTCAGCAAACGCGATTGCCTGCCCGACCATATCGTGTCCACCGCCATTTAATGCGGGCGTTTCCGTAGAGCCAACCGAAATAAATACTTTTCCCCTGGGAACAAAGCGGGAGTTAGCTGAATCCTCTTCCGCTTCGAAAATTATTTCATCATGAAACCAAAGCGACGGGCTTGAGAGAATGTAACCGGAGAAGAGACTGGGCTCTTTCAGCAAAACATATGCGCCGAACAAACCACCGAGGCTGTGTCCAACAAGTGTTCTACGTCTCGGGTCAGCACGGTACTTGGCTTCAACTCGCGGAATAGCTTCCGTTTTTATAAACGCCAGATATTGCTCACCACCACCAGTTTCAAAACGCCTCCATTCGGGGTCTTGAGTGGGCGTATAATCTCGCACTCGGCTAGCAACACCACGTTCGCCCTTGGCATAAGAAAAGCCCACGAGAATGGCTGGTTCATAGCCGCCATGATTAAATGGTGCGCGGGTCACACCGACCGCTGTCAGCCAGTTATATCCAGCATCATTGAAATATATGATCGGATAAGATCGATCGGCGTTTTCCTTCGCGTTGTACCCAGGCGGTAGTTTTATGTAGAGGTCGTAGTTTCGATCGAGAATGTCGGACTGTATCGTTTGAACTTCGCTACCGGAAATTTCAAAAGGCGCTGCGTCTGGTGTTTGCCCCTGTGAAGGAAGGCAACTGCAAAGGATGCCAACGCTGAGGAATAAAAATCGAAAGGTCGAACAGTACAATTTGGCGCTCCAGAGAGAATTACTATTTTGGTCCCATGGTTGGTAGGCAATAGCAACATGGTCTCAGCGTCCTTCATAGGGCGTTTTATGTCGCACAGAAAATCACAAGTAAATCACCCCACGGAGCCTATAACAACGCCGCGATAGACCTTGCGCTCTGGCGCCCCATCTTAGTTAGCTCCGCCTTCGTCGCGCCGGATTTTGCGCGGGCGGAAAATGCGATCAGCGTGTTTGTCGCCATGTGAACTGCCGCGTCTAGACGGGTGGTGGCGCACGCGGGCGCTGCTTTTAAAATCCTGGACCGCATCAATAGATCAGTTTGTTCGATGCCAAATTGCAAGCGCGCTTGGATCGCCGCCTCATCTGCGCTGGACGGCGCGGTTGCAAAGATCAGACACCCGGGCGCAACCTCCGCATCGCGATAATAGATCGACAACATCGCTTCGTAGAAATCGCCAAGCGCCGTTTCCAAATCACGCTCTGCTAACAGCGCCGGCACGGCAGTCTCGATGACCTGCACCCCGAACGCGTCCATCGCGGCGATATACATCGAAAGCTTGTTGCCAAAGGCGCGATACAGGCTCGGCCGGCTCAGGCCCGTTGCGCCTGAGAGATCATCCAACGACACGGCCGCATACCCCTTGGCGCGGAACAGCTCCACCAGCGCCTGCATCGCCGCATCGGTGTCGATCGTCGCTGGGCGACCACGCTTAGGTTTTACATCGGTCATTATGTACCAATTCGCATTTAATTATTGACGTTGATCTAAAAATGTTCGAAACGGTACGAAATTGCAAGTCCATGGAGCATTCAATGTTGATTCAAGCCCTCGTCTATCCTGAGTTCACGACCCTCGACTTGATCGGCGCGCTGCAACCGCTCTCTCAGATGCCGGAAACGAAGACTGAAATTGTCGCCAAGGTCGCGGGCCCGAACCCGACAGATTCAGGCGCGACTCTTTTGGCTGACAAAACGTTCGAAACCGCCGCGAGCGCTCCGGATGTTATCCTTGTCCCAGGCGGCGGCACGCCTTCGATTGATGTGCTGGAAGATGAAGCCACCATGGAGTTTCTCGCGCGCCAAGGTCAATCAGCCGCCTGGATTGTTGCGGTTTGCACAGGCTCACTCTTGCTTGGAAAGGCAGGCTTGTTGGACGGCTACAAGGCGGCAAGCCATTGGGCGGTCATCGACACGTTGGAGGCTTTTGGTGCCACGCCCGTTCATGAACGCGTGGTGATTGATCGTAACCGCTGCACAGGCGGCGGTGTCACGGCCGGGGTCGATATCGGTCTGACCGTTGCTGGAATGCTTGCTGGCAAAGATATGGCCCGATTGATCGAATTGATCCTTGAATACAATCCAGCTCCGCCCTTTGGCACGGGTCACCCGTCCATCGCGGATGAAGCAACACTAGCCATGGCCCGCGCCGGCGCAGAAGCAGCGATGGACCCAGAGCGTATTCGCCGGATCGCTGCGGCTTAGGCGGCGAGGTCCATAGAATGCTAGAGTTACGCCCCAATTGCGAATGGTGTGATCGTGATCTTCCGCCAGACGCTGCAGATGCAATGATCTGCACTTATGAATGCACGTATTGTGCGGATTGCGTTGCTTCTGTCTTGGAGAATGTTTGCCCGACGTGCGGCGGCGGCTTCTCAAACCGACCGATCCGCCCAGCGACGCTGGAAGGACTACAACCTGGTCTGAGTTTGAAAGATCGACCCGCTGGATCTAAACGCGTTCATTCCAAATGGACGAAAGCGCAAGTTGAGGACGTGAGAGATCGCTTGAAGCAGGTGCCGCCGAGCAAACGCTAAACGGCCGCGCGCTTGACCGGCGACCGAACAGCGCTGAACAGTTTGTCCATGATCGTTCTCCAGGCCGAGAGACGGCGTTCTGAGATCTCGGCGAGCAAGAAACAAATCACCAAAGTCACGACACCCGCACCGCCATAGTGGAGCGGGTTGGCGGCGTCATAGCCGGGCATGGCGTAGAGCAGCGTCAAGACCGGGTAATGGAACAGGTAGATGGAGAAGGTCGCACCGGCGAGCCAACGGATCCACGTCTCCGCTTTGGGCGATACCCAATGTCCCTCTTTGGCCAGATGATACACGCCCAGGAAATGCACCGCGAACAAGCCAGCCAAAACGTAATTCCACAGAAACTCGTCTGCGAAGCCGAACGCTTCATTCGGGGTCACGTTAGCGCCCATGGCCAGGTACGTAATCACGGATAAGAAATTGGGCAGATCCACCGCCAGGAAAATGGCATAAACAACCCAAGGGCCGATCGCGAGCATCCAAGCGGCTCGAGCATTCAGCGTCACGGCCTCGGAACCCGTCGCCATTTTGTAAAGCGCCATCCCCGCCAACCAACATGGCGCGAGCAGGAGGATAGAAAGCCCAGCGAAGACGGCCATGACCGCCAAGACAGCGATGCGGGCCCAACCGCGCATGAAGATGGCGACACCGAACGCGGCATAATACCAAGCCTCGTAAGCGACCGACCAGAACGGACCATTGGTGCCGACGCGCAGAGTGTCGCCTGCCGCTTGTGTGGTGAAGGTCAACGCGCGGGACAGCTGATGCAAGACCGCCTCACCATTGTACCACCAGCCCGCATAAGCCTCTGGATTGATGGTTCGACCAACATAATCGCATAATACTGTGACCACGAGCGCGGGAATAAGCACGCTGTACAAACGCGACATCCGCGCTTTGGCATAGGTCGCGCCTGTGCGTCGTTTAGCGAGCGTGGTGTAGGCAATTACAAAGCCTGACAGGACAAAGAATAGCACAACCGCATCTGAGCCAAGATTGAGCTCTCGGATCCAGATCAAGTCTCCATTGGAGTAGCGCGGATAGCCCACATGAGAGACCAGGACCACGACCGATGCGAGGAAACGGATAGCATCCAGGTAGATCGAAAAGCCACGGCTCAAGAACACGTCTCCTCAGCCGCTGCCGACCGCGCCTGCAGCGCAGCGCCGCACTCTTGGAATGGCACCAGATAAGCCGCTTTCAAAGTCGAATGAACCTGCGGCTCGGGGCGCCCAAAACGATCTGCAACGCCAAATTCCAGATCTTCGCGCGCTGCGGGGACGTAGAGGGTTCCAAACATCCAGTCCCAGATTGCCAATGTCAGGCCGTAATTCTTGTCATGATGACGAACGGCCATGGAATGGTGGATCTGGTGCTGTGCCGGACTGATAAAGATACGACTGAGCACGGGCCCGAAGCCGAGCCAAATATGCGAATGACGAAGTGCGCCTCCGGTGACGTTCATCACGGCAATCAACAGCGTCAAACCAAAGATCGTTGTGAACTCGACCACGCCGAACAGGCCATAGATAACGCCTGAAATCGGTGCAGCGATCGCCGCTGTCACCAGGGTGAGCAAGATATTGAAAACCGGGTGATTGCGCTTCGCTGTGATCGGCGTCAGCACTTCCGCCGAATGGTGCAGCTTATGAAACGGCCAAAGCACGTCTGACTCATGCGTCATTCTGTGCGTTACATAATAAGCTAAATCGAACAGGATCGCGACCAATATAGAGGCAACTATGACGGCGCCAGCGCTGGCGCCCATTGGGTCTGCTTCATTTCTGGTCGACATGACCAGGCTCGCAAACACGGTCATGATCACAACATTTACCGGCAGCGAGATCATCGAGATTAGCGGCTTAATCAGGCGATTGGCGAAATAGACTTTCACATCGACCCAAGACGATTGCGTGCTGTAGAGCGCTGGCGGAAACAGGAACCGAACCCAGTTTCCGGCGTCAGCTTTGCTCCGGTGTCTTTGCACCAAATAGAGCCCCGTTCCGAGCAGGATGAAGGCTGATAAGCCAGTCCAATGGAACCGGGAATCTGCTTCGAATGGCGAAAAAAAGGTCAGCGCAGCGCCTAGCCAGCCGCCGATCGCAGCGCCAATCTGCAATATATCCAATTGATCCATCATCACGCGCAGCCTGTTCTTTTTATCAACCGCTAAGGATCAAGCTAACAAATCAACCTTAAAACCTTGTGAAGCCGGGTGCGACGGGGGATTTGGAGAGTTCCAAATGCGAAAAACGCCAAGCCCGAAATGGACTTGGCGTTTTTCTATTTGTGCTGCGGAGCGACGAAGCGCCCCTAAGCTAACTCGCGGCGGTTATAGACGCGGCGGTGCGTATTTCGTGAGATTGATACCTTCAACCGCATCGACATATTCTTCGATGCTCGGCGTACGGCCCAGGATAGTCGAGAGCACAACAACCGGCGTCGAAGCCAGCAAAGACTCACCCTTCTTCTCGTCACTATCGGCGACAACACGGCCTTGGAACAGACGCGTCGACGTTGCCATGACGGTATCGCCATTGGCGGCCTTTTCCTGGTTGCCCATGCAGAGGTTACAGCCCGGGCGCTCGAGATACATCATGTTCTCATACTCGGTACGCGCTGTGTTCTTGGGCGAGGTATCGTCAAATACGAAGCCAGAATACTTCTCGAGCAC
Organism: Henriciella sp.; assembly: GCA_039970335.1. GTDB lineage: Bacteria > Pseudomonadota > Alphaproteobacteria > Caulobacterales > Hyphomonadaceae > Henriciella. Next base: position 183,321 of record JBDVMC010000025.1, read on the forward strand.
GTCCCAATCGCCTTCCTCTTTGAGCTCGTCGACAATGTTATAAGTCGGCGGCGCAACGATCAGCGGCGCATTGAACTCTACGGTGCCCTTCTGCTTCTCGATATTCTTCAGCATCTGCGACAAGATCTTCATATCGCCCTTATGCACCATGCAAGACCCGACAAAGCCGAGATCAACCGGCTTACTGCCCTCATAATAAGAGATTGGACGGATGGTGTCGTGTGTGTAGCGTTTCGAAACGTCTTCATTATTGACGTCTGGATCAGCGATCATCGGCTCATTGATCTGGTCCAGATCGACGACAAACTCAGCGGTGTACTTCGCGTTCGCATCAGGCGCGAGCGCTGGCTTCTCGCCAGAGCGAATTTCAGTAATGCGCTTTTCAGCAATATCGATCAGGCCCTGCAGAACCTGAGGCTGATTATCCATGCCTTTATCGATCATGATCTGAATACGGCGCTTCGCAATCTCCAGCGATTGAATCAGCGTCTCGTCTTCTGAGATACAGATCGAGGCTTTCGCCTTCATCTCAGCGGTCCAGTCAGTGAACGTGAAGGCCTGGTCTGAGAGCAGCGTTCCGATGTGAACTTCGATGATTTTGCCTTGGAAGACGTTCTCACCGAACTGTTTCAGCATCTGCGCCTGCGTGCCGTGAACAACGTCGCGGAAATCCATATGGTCTTTCAACGTGCCTTTGAACGTCACTTTTACAGACTGAGGAATTGGCATCGTCGCTTCGCCGGTTGCGAGTGCGAGGCCAACCGTTCCAGAGTCGGCTCCAAACGCCACGCCTTTTGACATCCGTGTGTGAGAGTCGCCGCCAATAATTACGGCCCAATCATCAACCGTAATATCGTTCAGGACTTTGTGGATCACATCGGTCATTGGCGCATAGCCGTTTTGCGGGTCGCGCGCGGTGATCAAGCCGAACTTGTTCATGAAGTTCATCAGCTTCGGAATATTGCGTTGGGCCTTATTGTCCCAAACCGACGCTGTATGACAGCCCGACTGGTAAGCGCCATCGACGGTCGGCGAAATCACGGTTGCCGCCATCATTTCAAGCTCTTGCGAGGTCATCAGGCCGGTTGTGTCCTGCGATCCGACAATGTTCACTTTCACGCGAACGTCTGAGCCTGCGTGAAGAACCGTTCCGGGCGTCACGCCAACTGCGTTCTTGTTGAAAATCTTCTCAACCGCGGTGAGGCCTTGGCCAGCATGCGAAACTTCTTTTGCCGCGGCGAAGACTTTCGGCATTTCGATCCCGAGAATGCCAGCTGCCATGGTTTGCAGCTTCTTCCCGAAGACGACCGCGTATGATCCGCCCGCTTTCATGAATTCCAGCTTTTGCGGCGTCAGAGCGGCGGAGACATCCTCCAGCTCTTCACCTTCTTCACTGTAAAGCTTCTTGGTCTTGGTGTTGATTTTCAGCACGGTGCCCGTGTCGACAGAGAATTTCTGCTCGAGCGTCGGGCTGTCATCATTGCCGAGGACCGGATTGCCGTTCTCGTCCAGCTTCTTGGTCCAGTTTTGCAGGTCCACCCCGATCCCACCGGTCACTCCAACCGTGGTCAGGAAGATTGGCGAGATGCCATTCGTACCGCCAACCACCGGGGCAATATTGATGAAGGGCACATACGGGCTGGCCTGAACACCGGTCCAGAGCGCCACATTGTTCACGCCTGACATGCGCGAGGACCCAACGCCCATCGTGCCTTTTTCCGCCACCAGCATGACGCGCTTGTCTGGATGCTGCGCTTGCAGCGCGCGCAAGGCGTCCTGCTTCTCTTGGTCATGCTCAAACAGGCATTGACCGTGCAATTCCCGGTCAGAGCGCGAGTGCGCGTCACGTCCAGGCGAGAGCAAGTCTGTCGAAACATCGCCAACCGCAACGACGAAGGTCACCAGGTCAACTTCTTCGTCGACCTCCGGGAGTTTGGTGAAAAACTCGGCTTTTGCATAGCTTTCAAGCAGATCTGTCGCGAGCGCGTGACCCGCTTTATGAGCCGCTTCCAGACGGTCCGTATCGGCTTCATATAAGAAGACCTGCGTTTTCAGCACATCAGCCGCGCTTTTTGCCAGCGCCGCATTGTCACCCAGGGCAAGATCCAGAAGCACTTCAATCGAAGGGCCGCCTTTCATGTGTGACAGAAGCTCGAAGGCAAATGTCGGCGTGATTTCCGCAACTTCTGCTTGGCCGAGAATGATCTCTTTCAGAAACTTAGCCTTTGCCCCGGCCGCGCTCGTGGTGCCTGGCAATGTGTTATAGATAAAGAAGTCGAGAGATTGGCTGCGATGCTCGTGGCCGGTATCTTTGATTTGAGCGATCAGCGCGTCAACCAAAGGGGCATCTTCGATCGGTTTCGGGTGCAACCCCTGTCCCTTACGAGCTTCAATTTGTTCTAAATAGTCTGTGTACAAGCTCATATCGGTCTCAACATCTTTCGTTTCAGTGTGGTCGAATGAAGGGCCAAACAGTCGAAGTTCAGTGCAACATTCGCAGTCTTAGCGTTCATGTATTTAAGCTGGCAGGCGCTTGCAAGCCAATTACAGCGGTTCGGCTTGTTTTCGAATGAAGGGAACCTGAAAAATGGTGGTCGATACAAGGTTCGAACTTGTGACCCCTGCAATGTCAATGCAGTGCTCTACCACTGAGCTAATCGACCATCCGATTTGGAAGGACGGGTCATCCCCTTTTGGGGGCCCCAAGTCAAGCCTGAACTGCAACCAATATCAGGCGGCCATAACCCGTTCGACTTCATCCACCAATTCGCGCAAATGGAACGGCTTGGACAAGACTTTTGCGCCGGCTGGAGTCGGCGAGCTGCCAGACAAGGCGACGGCCGCAAAACCAGTGATAAAGACAATCTTCATCGCAGGGTCTAATTCCGCGCCGCGGCGTGCGAGCTCGATGCCATCAATCCCTGGCATCACGATATCGGTCAGGAGCAGGTCGAAAACTTCGCGCTCTAGCGCCTCAAGCGCGCCTTCGCCGTCTTCATAGTCTAAAACGTCATGACCAGCCCGGCGCAAAGAGGCGCTTAAAAAGCTCCGCATCGCGTCGTCATCTTCAGCCAGTAAGATTTTGCTCATGAGCATTCGTCCCTGAATAGTAGCCGTCGCACAAAGACAGGAATACCGTAAATTCTCCGTGAATATGCGCTGTGATTAGGCGAAGAAAAGACATGTTACCCAATGAATGGCAGAGCACAGGCCATAAAGCTACACATTTTGCCCTTGACCTAGAAGCGAGAACACCGACCTTGAGCCCATGCAGAGCGCGTTGAACCCAGAATCTGTCAGACAATCACCCTGGCCCGAAGCGTTCACGCTGAAGCGCGGTGATGATGTCTCTGCACCGGTTATTTTCGCGTCGCCGCATAGCGGCCAAATCTATCCGCAACATATGGTCGACATCCTCTCCGTCCCGTTGACAGATTTACAGCGCACCGAAGACGCGTTCGTTGATGAACTGTACGAAGCGGCGACAGAGCAAGGCACAGCGCTTTTGTCGGCAAACTTCGCGCGTGGCTTTGTGGATTTAAACCGAGATGCGCGAGAACTAGATGCTGAGATGTTCCATGACGGACTGCCACGCGTTGCTGGAATGCCAAGCGCACGGGTCAAAGCCGGACTGGGATGTTTGCCGCGCGTTGGCGCGAGCGGGCGCAACATCTATGCCGCGCAAATCTCTCAAGACGAAGGACGCTTTAGGCTGGAAGCGATCCATGATCGGTATCACGGCGCACTTCAGAACGAGATCGACGCGCTGAAACTGAATTGGTCAGACATCTTCGTCATCGACTGTCACTCCATGCCGTCTCGGCAACCGGGCCGTCGCAACTTGCCGGATATTGTGCTTGGCGACCGTTTCGGCTCAAGTTGCTCCGCCAAGCTCACCTCGCTGGTTGAACGCAGGTTTCGCCGCGAAGGGCTGAGCGTCGCGCGAAATGCCCCATATGCTGGTGGCTATACCACACGTCGCTATGGCCGACCTCGGCGCGGCGTCAGTGTCCTGCAAATCGAAATCAATCGCGGGCTATACATGAACGAAATGGAAGTACGCAAATCCGATAAGTTCGATACAATGCAGGATCAGGTGCAACGCCTGATCTGCGATATTGTCGATTTCGCGGTCTCGGAAAACAATTAAAAAAAAGCCGCGCATAAAGCGCGGCTGTATAAGGTAAGGGAGGAAACGCCAGAAGGCGTTCGCACCGAAGTGCTACAGACGAACTTATTGTGCGGCGCACAAAACACAACCCTTTTTGCGCTGCGCTGCCGCATAACTCCCTTGCGGGAGCGGGATACACGCTGATCCTGAAGCAAATCCAACAGTTTGGTAAACATCAGACCCCCCGATGGTTTTTCGAACTAGGCACGCAACTTGCTGTTGTTTTTCCGAATATCACATTTCGGGACTCTATTAGGGGCACCGATCATCCGGGAGTACGGTATGACGGACAATACAGATCTGCACGTGGGAAAGCGTTTGCGGCGGCGACGACGCCTTTTGGGCATGACCCAACAGGATCTCGCAGGGATGGTTGGAGTGCGTTTCCAACAGATCCAGAAGTATGAATGCGGGGCAAACCGCGTCACAGCTTCTCGGCTCTATGATCTCTCGCGCGCCCTAAATGTCTCAGTTCAATACTTCTTTGACGGGCTCGAAGCCGACGCTCTGCAGGGTATTGCGGCAAATGACGCGGAACGTCTCGATGCAGACATTCTAAGCCAAAAAGAGACACTGGAACTGGTGCGGGCCTATTACCGCCTCAGCGAGCGTCCACGGCGACGTCTGCTCGAGCTTGCAAAAGCGCTCGAGACTGAAGCCTCCAGCACCGGCGCGGCTTGACCTTAATGCGCTCGCGCGGCTAAGCGCGGCGCATGACACTTCCTCTGAACTTCGATGCACTCCGCGTGGCTCATGCCATGGCGGATGCAGCGCGTGGGGCCATTCTCCCGCACTTTCGCGCGCTGACTGAGATTGAGAACAAGAATGATGGCAGCGATTTCGATCCTGTCACAGTCGCCGATCGCGCCGCGGAGCTCGCAATGCGCGAGGTTTTGGCGGAGCTACGCCCAGATGATGCCATTCTCGGCGAAGAATTTGGCACACAGGATGGCACAACCGGATGGATCTGGGTGCTCGACCCGATCGACGGGACACGCGCCTTTGTTGCCGGATTGCCCGTTTGGACCACTCTGATTGGCTTGGTCGACAATGCAGGCGATGCGATCGTCGGGATAATCGATCAACCGATCCTGGATGAGCGTTATGTCGGCTCGCCGAACGGGTCGTACTTGCGAACACCTCACGGAGACACACCGATTCAGGTCTCCCCCTGCACAGATCTCCGGCAAGCCGTGATCGCGACCACTGACCCGTTCATCATGACCCCGCCGGAACAAGGCGCTTGGACGCATTTGCGGGCGACCGCGCGGATCATCCGATATGGTCTCGATGCATATGCTTACGCTCGGCTCGCCGGCGGCACTATCGATCTGGTCGCTGAAGCGGGTCTGGCGCCTTATGACGCGGCCGCCTTAATCCCCGTGGTCCGCGGCGCGGGTGGGTTGGCCTGCGATTGGCGCGGTAACCCAGCAAAACCCGGCGGCCAATTGGTTTGCGCGGCAAGCCAGGGTATTCTGGATCAAGCCCTCATATCTCTTCGGCGATCGGCAGTTTAAGCGCCGATAAACCTAGCCAGAGTGTCTCAAAACAGGCTAAGCGAACCGCATGTCTAAAGAAATCGCACTGGTCGAAAAACGAACGCCAACACGCCGCAAACCCGGCAAATGGCGCTTGAGTTCTATCATCGATGGCCGCGCTCTGCGCGTCAAACTCACCGCCGCGGCCTTGAGCCATGAAGGTGACGAGAAAGCGATCCGCAAGGAAGCGCTTGATATTCTGCACGGCGCGATGTTCCGCGGACGTCTGATTGCACAGGAAAGACTGCAGCAAGGTGCCGATGGATTGGACACGGCGCGTTTGCTGTCAGCGGTTCAGGACGAAGTTCTTCACGCACTCTACGATTTCACCACGACGCACGTATTCCGCGCCCGCAACCCCACCGAAGGCGAACGGCTCGCCGTGTTTGCGACCGGCGGGTATGGCCGGTCGGTTTTGGCGCCCTCTTCCGATATCGATCTGCTTTTCATCCGCGCCTATAAAGCCAGCCCGCATGCCGAAAGCGTTATCGAATATATGCTCTACGCGATGTGGGACATGGGCTTGAAGGTTGGCCACGCGTTCCGCACGCCGCAAGAATGTGTGCGCCTCGCGAAAGAGGATGTGACGATCAAAACGAGCATCCTGGATGCACGATTCTTGTTTGGCGATCAAAACCTAGCGGATGAAACAACCGAGCTCTTCAATCGCCAGGCCGTGGTCGGGGAAGACGCTCAATTCATCGCTGACAAGCTCGAAGAGCGCGATAATCGCCATGCCCGTCAGGGCAATGCTAGATATTTGGTCGAGCCAAACGTCAAAGAAAGCAAAGGTGGATTGCGCGATCTGCAGACGCTGTACTGGATTGTAAAACATATGCATCCGGACACGACCGAAACGCTTGAAGACGTGATGCTCACGCAGGTTTTTACCCAGCACGAGTATCACCTGTTTATGCGCGCGGCGCGCTTCCTTTGGACCGTGCGGTGCCACCTACATTACATTACGGGCAGACCCGAAGAACGTCTCAGCTTCGATTTACAGCCTGAAATTGCTGCGCGCCTCGGCTATCAGGATCGCGGCGAACAGCTCGGCGTTGAGCGCTTCATGAAGCGCTATTTCCTTGCCGCGAAAGATGTCGGCGGGCTAACCCGTATTCTGGCGGCGAAACTGGAAGCCTCGCAAAAAGCCAAACCAGAAGGCTGGCGGCGTTTCCTGCCCGGGACAGATCAAACTCAGACTTTGGACGATCCAAACTTCCAAATGGTGGGCAATCGCGTTGCGTTCGCAGATGACGATCTGTTTGTGAAAGCCCCCTCCGCGATGTTGAAACTGTTTCAAATTGCGGACCAGGAAGGCGTGGACGTGCATCCCGATGCTCTTTCTCTGCTGACGCGAAACACCAAAATCATCAACGCCAAAACACGCACTAACCCAGAAATGGTCGATGTGTTTCTATCGATCTTGCTGGACAGCAATAATCTCGGACTAACTTTGAACCGAATGAATGAAGCCGACGTTCTCGGTCGGTTTTTACCCGAGTTTGGCGGCATCGTCGCGCAAACCCAATTCAATATGTACCACCATTACACGGTCGACGAGCATACGATCCGCGCGATGGAATACATCTCTAAAATGGACAAGGGCGAAGACGGGTTCGACCTCGCCAAACAGCTTTACGGGAAAATCGAAAACCGCCGCGCCTTGTATCTCGCAATGCTTCTGCACGACACCGGCAAAGGGCTTGGCGATCAACAGATCGAAGGCATGAAAACCTCACGGCGCGCGTGTAAGCGGTTGGGCCTTGATAAAGCAGAGACCGAGCTCGTCGCCTGGCTGGTCGGTAATCATCTCGAGATGAGCGAAACGGCGCAAAAGCGCGATATCGCGGATCCGCGAACGATTGTGACGTTTGCAGAAAAAGTCATGGACGTTGAGCATATGCGTTTGCTCTATATCCTCACCGTTGCGGATATTCGGGCGGTCGGTCCGAATGTCTGGAACACCTGGAAAGGCCAACTTCTCGGCGACCTTTACCACAACACGGAAGCCGCGCTGCGCGGTGGCAGAACCGACGAGTCAACGGTGACCGCCGAATTGAAAGCCCGCGCTGACGCCAATCGGGCGCTGGTCGAAGATCGTACCGGATCGCTGCCTCAGGTCATGCTTGAAATGGACGAAGCCTATTGGACAGGGTTCGATGCTGAAGCGCTCGCGGAACATGCGAAGCGCCTGTCCGACAATGATGATGTGATCATCAATGCCAGCTCGCCCGACGATCGGAGAACGGTCCTGTTTGTCTCTGCGCCAGATCGCGTTGGCCTGTTCGCGCGGCTTACACGGGCAATCGGAGGCCTGGGCGCGCACACGGTTGCGGCGCAAGTCTTCACCGGTCCTTCTGGGCGCATCATCGACGTTTTCGTTCTTGAAGACGGAGAAGGCAAACCCTTCGCCAAGGGCGACCGAAACCGGCTCGATAGGCTGGAAAAAATGGTGCTCAGCGCGATCGACCCTGACGGGAAAATCCCCGAGGCGAGCTCACGTCAAAATGCGCGGAAAGCCGCGTTCATCGTTCAACCTCGGGTCTCCATCTCGGATGATGCCTCTCAGGCCTATACCGTGATTGACGTCTCCGGACGGGACCGCCCCGACTTGCTCAGCGATGTCAGCACCGTGCTGGCAAATGCCGGGATATCAATTGTTTCAGCCCATGTCGGCTCCTATGGCGAACGCGTTTTTGATGCGTTTTACGTCATCTTGCCCGAAGGCTTCGACGAAGACATGAAATCGTCATTGCGTGACCAACTCCTCGCCGCGCTTGGCCGTGAAGAACCAGACGGGCCGAGTACGCCTGCCCGCCAATTGAAACGGGCCAGCGCGGCCGACAGTTTCTAGCCCAGAAAGCCCTGGATGAGTCTCCTTCGTAACACGCTCACGCAATCCTCGCTGACAATGGGCAGCAGGATATTGGGCTTTGTGCGGGATATTTTGATCGCAGCCAAGGTTGGCGCGGGCCCGGTTGGCGACGCGTTTGTCACGGCCCTGATGTTTCCGAACCTGTTCCGGCGGATCTTTGCGGAAGGCGCATTCGCGCAAGCTTTCGTTCCTGCCTATGCTCGGACCCTGGAGGCCGAAGGCCCAGAAGCCGCCGCCGAGATCGCCAAACAAACCATGCGCGGACTTTTCGCTGCGACCGCGGCGCTGGTCATTGTCGCGCAGCTGGCCATGCCCTGGATCATGAAAGTCATTCATGGCGGCTATGAAGAGAGCAGCGAGAGCTTTCAACTCGCCATCCTACTGACGCAAATCACGATGCCCTACCTCGCCTGTATGGCGCTTGCGGCGCTGCTATCTGGTGTCTTGAACTCTGCCGGACGCTTTGCGCTATCCGCAGGCGCACCGACCGTACTCAATATCTTTCTGATTACAGCCGCTCTGTTGGGCGATGACCCGCGCCACACCGCCATACTGGCCTCCATCGCCGTTTCTCTGGCCGGCGTGGCACAAGCCGCACTGTTATGGTGGGGCGTCAGCCGACAGAGCGTCTCTTTATCGCTCGGATGGCCAAAGCTAACGCCAGCGGTGCGAAAAGTCATCGCGCTGGCTATCCCCGGCACGATTGCGGCCAGCGGCACACAGATCAACATTCTGGTCAGCCAGGCCCTGGCGAGCTTTGAGGTCGGAGCGAAATCCTGGCTGTTCTACGCTGATCGCCTTTACCAACTCCCGCTCGGAATTGTTGGCGTTGCGGTCGGCGTCGCGATCCTACCCCGTCTGGCGCGGGCGGCGCGCAGTGATGACACCAAGTCTGCAAACACGTTGATGGATGACGGCATAGGGCTCGCTATGGCCCTCACGCTTCCCGCCGCGATCGCCCTAATGGTGGCGCCCGCCTACTTGATCGAAGGACTTTATGCGCGCGGCGCGTTCACGCTAAACGATGCTCAGCAAGCCGGGCTGGCTTTGGTGCATTATGGCTGGGGTGTGCCAGCCTTTGTCTTGATCAAAGTGCTCGCACCGGGCTTTTTCGCGAGAGAAGATACGAAGACGCCGATGCGGTTTGTTTTGTTCACCGTGGCACTCAACACCGTTCTGGGTGCAAGCCTGTTTATCTGGTTCCGCTCACAGGGACTAGCGGGCTTTCCTGGGCTCGCCATCGCCACGAGCATCGCCGCCTGGATCAATGCGGCTTTGCTTTTCTTCGGCTTACAATCCCGCGGATGGTACCGCCCAGGCCGGCGGCTGATATCGCGTTTAGTCTCTGTCTCACTCGCCAGTCTGGCAATGGGCGGCGGCCTCATCTATCTCGTCGGACAACGCGCGCAGTTAGAAACGATGCTGCCTTACGGCAAGTTCGTGGAAGTGCTCGCCTTTATAACCATCGGCGCGGCGATCTATGGGGTAGCCGCCATTCTGTTTGGAGCGGTCCGGCTCAGCGACATCAAGGGCATGGCGCGTCGATCTGCGAATTGATTTGCCCCCTAGTCACGGGGCCAAAATCCGCTAAACCCCGCTGCCATGACTGAGCAAGTGACCTATTCCGGCCCGCAGCGTATTTTTTCCGGTATTCAACCGACCGGAAATCTTCATCTTGGCAATTATCTTGGCGCCCTGAAAAAGTTCGCCGACCTGCAAACGGCTGGTTGGGACGCGATCTATTGCGTCGTCGATCTGCACGCGATCACGATGCCGCAACCGGCTGGCGCACTTGCAGACCAGACCCGCCAGATCGCCGCCGCTATGTTGGCCGCTGGCCTCGACGCGGATAAGTCGACGATTTTCGTCCAATCCTCGGTCCGTGCTCACACTGAGTTGACCTGGATTTTCAATTGCGTTGCCCGGATGGGTTGGCTCGAAAAGATGACCCAGTTCAAGGACAAGTCTGGCAAAGATGCTGAACGATCCAGCGTCGGGCTGTTCGACTATCCTGTGCTGCAGGCGGCAGATATCCTTGCCTATAAGGCGACGCACGTGCCGGTTGGCGAAGACCAGAAACAGCATCTGGAACTCAGCCGAGACATCGCCGCGCGGTTTAACCAGCAATATGACGCGCCAGGCTTTTTCCCCGAACCTGAAGGTCTGATCGAGGGCCCGGGTGCGCGGATCATGAGCCTGAAAGACGGCACTAAAAAAATGTCCAAGTCTGATCCAGCAGAAACCTCGCGGATCAATTTGATCGATGATCCTGATACGATCGCCAAGAAGATCAAAAAAGCTAAGACTGATGTACTCGGCGATATGCCCGAAACGGTCGAAGACATGCAAGGTCGCCCGGAAGTCGCCAACCTTGTCGGCATCTATGCAGCGCTCAGCGGCACCAGCGATGAGCGAGTCCTTGCCGAATATGGCGGCAAAGGCTTTGGCACGTTCAAGCCTGCCCTCGCAGAGCTTGCGGTCGAGCACCTGTCACCGATCACACGCGAAATGCGCCGTTTGCTGGATGATCCGGCAGAAATTGACGCCGCCCTGGCAAAGGGCGCCGCGAAAGCCAATGCCGTCGCTGAACCGATCATCGAAGAGGTGCGGCGTGTTGTGGGCTTCTGGCAGGTCTAAACTGGCGCTATAGCCAAAGCGTTATTCAAAAAAGGAATTTGCTATGTCCCGCATCCTATTGAGCGCTGCCGTATTGAGCTTGGCCGCCGCGTGTTCGCCCGCGGACGCTCCGGTCCCCGCCGCCAGCGAAGCCGGGCCGGTCCTGTCTTACACGGATGCCTTTGTGATGGAGCCAATCGGTGGCCGAGATATGACCATGGGCGGTATCAATCTGAGCGTTGATGGCGGCGCTGTTACGCTGACCAGCGCAAGCTCAACCAGCATTGGAACAATTGAGCTGCACACGATGGCGATGGTCGATGGCAAGATGCAAATGCGCCAAGTCGAGGGCTTTGATCTTGCAGACGGAGACACGCTGGAGCTGAAGCGCGGCGGCAATCATATGATGATGTTCGATGTCGGCACTGACGTGACGGGCGGCGAAACCGTGGATATCACGCTGAACTTTGACGCTGACGGCACGCCGATGACGCTGGTGGTCGAGGCCGATGTCCGGGTGGTAGGAGAATAGAATTGGCAGACCTTACACAAGAACAACAAGACCAACTGGACGCCGCGGCGTTCCGCCGTTTGCTGTCGCACCTCGACGATCGCAAGGACGTGCAGAACATTGATCTGATGATCCTCGCCGATTTCTGCCGCAACTGCCTTGGTGACTGGTATCGCGAGGCGGCGGAGGCTAGCGGCATTGAGATGTCAAAAGACGCAGCCCGCGAGCGCGTCTACGGCATGCCCCACGCGACTTGGAAAGAGAAGTTCCAAGGCGAAGCAACGCCTGAGCAAATGGCGGCGTTCAAAGCCCGCAAGCCGAGCGCCTAGGCCCGAGCTCAGATCTAATCTGCGATCGCTGTTTCAGTCCCGCCCTCGATCTTGGCATAGTGATCGGACAGCGTATTAAAGGCGGGCTTTCGCTCGCCGGTTTCGGTGATCAGGCCTTTGCGATTCCATCCATTTTGGTAGATTGAATGTTGCCGCCGTGGCGACCGAAAGTCTTTTAATATCCAAGGCGAGAGCCCGCGCAGCGCCGAAATATGCTCCGTCATTTCTATCGTCTCGCGATAGACCGCATCCTGATATTCAAGCGAGAATTTCCTCGGCTGCGTCTCTCCCGACAGCCCGATAAACGCGCCGGCCCCAAACTCGGAAATGATCAATGGTTTGTTGAAATCCAGATCCCACCGAATGTCGCTGACTTCGTCTACGGGCACAGATCCGTACCAGCCCTCATATGTATTGACCGAGAGCACATCGAGCAGGTCTGTTATCGTATCGTTGATGCGCGCCGTTAGAATGCCATCCGTTTCTTGCTTGGACGTGAGCAAAGCCGCCGTCACTAATCGCGAGGAATCGAGCGAACGGGTCTGCTTAATCAGAGCTTCCAGAAATTCGTTGCGCGCGTCTGATATCGGTGTCTCATTGCCAACACTCCAGAATAGGATCGAGGCACGGTTCCGATCCCGCATGATGTTCTCGCGGATCATGGATTTGGCGACATTCAGCGTCTCTGCATTGTCCCAATCAATCCGCCAATAAACAGGAATCTCACTCCATACGATCAGGCCCAATTCATCGGCCATTCGTGTCATTACCTCTGAATGAGGATAGTGAGCGAGGCGCACGAAATTCCCATTCAAACCGTCTCTTACCTCTAGTAGTAGGGCGCGGGCATTCGCTTCGGTCATATTTCTAACCGGGTTCGCGCCGATCTCTTCTTCGTGAACGCTGATGCCGCGCAGAAAAATCGGCTCGCCATTCAACAGGATATCTTCACCCACCACTTCGATGGTTCGGAAGCCTATCCGATCGGTCCAAACATCATCTCCACTCGTGAGCGTAACATCGTATAGCTTGGGGTCTGTCGGTGACCATTTGCGCAAACCATCGGGCGGCGTTGCGTTTGCGGTCCACTGACCCGCACCATCTGTTTGCCCGGATACTTTCAGCCCAAGCTCTTCGATCGAGAGTTCGATATCGACGCCGGCATTTGCTGCGCCGTTCAATTGGGCATCAATCGCGATCAGATTTTCTGCCCCCAGTTTCACCCAAGCATCGGAAATGAATGTCTCCGGCTTGCGAATAATTTTAACCGGCCGGGTAATCCCGCCATAGGTTTCCCAATCGGTCACAGGTGGCGGCACGCTTTCCCAGCCACGGCGAGAATCGACCCCCACGGTGAGCACGTTTTCGCCCGCAATAACGGTGTCTGTGATTTCGAAGGAGAAGGGCGTGAAACCGCCTTCATGCTGTCCAATCCGGACGCCATTGAGATAAACATCTGCCGTATAGTTTACGGCGCCAAACTCGACGAAAAGCCGTTCCCCCGCGTGCACGTCCAGGTCAAACGCTTTGCGGTACCAGACGATGCCGTGATAGTGGCGCATTTCAGCTTCATGCCCGACCCAAGCCCCCGGGATCATCGCCGTTTTGGCATGCTCCATGTCATACTCGAACAGCGCGGTTGGGTTCGCCCGCATTTCTTCTTCGACGCTGATGAAATTGTATCTGCGACTGCCATAGCCGGCCTCCCCGCCGTGAAAGCCGCTATAGCCATCGGCGTAAGGATCGACCGACCATTGCCATAGGCCAGACAGGTCAATCACGCTCTGGTCTACATCAACTGTTTCTTGGCGGACTTGATCTGATGGCTCTGGTGCCGCGAACGAGGCGCACCCCGCTAGAAGAAAGAGTGCGACCATAGCAATGGTTTTCGACGCGAACATTTTGAGCCCTCCAGTAATCACGCTCAGCGTGCCAGCTGGCGCTCGCCCAGTCCACAAAATGTTTGCGCTGACATTTCATGTTTCTATTCTCGGTGTCTCATCGAAACAGAGGGCCAAACGCGCCTTGAGGCAGAGATCTTCCCGATTTCGATAAAATTCGACCGAACCGGTTTTCTATATTTAAGCCTGTTACGGCTATGTCATCTTCAGCAATTGGGGGAGCGCGAGCTCTATTTCTGCATCGTGTCGGTGGCGCGGTCGCAAGGGTAATCGATTTGGTGGAAACATGGATGATAGCTTAAATACCAAGCCCGTACCGGACGCGTTCGAATGGGTAACCCGGTATGTAGACCTCGCATCAGGCGCTAAAAACGCGGCAGATGATTCTGAACGTCGTAGAATTCGCATCCTGTTTTTACTCTTGGTCACGGTTACGCCGCTCCTGGTGCTTACGGGGCACAAAGAACAAAGCATCTTTACAGACCAACAAATGGGCTTTTGGACCATGGGTCTGATTGGCGTTTCAACCGCGCTTTTCATCTCCTCTCGCTTGTGCCGAGCCGAAAGAATAATCGGTATTGTGTTTGGCTTTTGGGTTCTAGCTGTCATTTCTGCCGGGCCGCTATATTACGGTAATCCAGAGCAAGTATCGCTTATGACGCTTGTATTGATCCCCCTGATTATGGGCTCTGTATCCGGCGCCTCCGCAAGCCTGTTTGGCACGATGACGGTTGTTGTGACCTATCTCATTGTACTCGCGAGCGCCCATTTCCAGCAAAATGCGATCTCGGATTCAGCGCTATCGCTTCTCAGTTACTCAACCCTCAGCACCGTTTTGTGCGGTGTTCTCGTGTCTCATTTCCAACGACACACGACTGCCGAAGCGAAACGCCTAAGCGAAGAGAACACAAAAGTCAGAGTGATGGCGCTGACCGATGCGCTGACGCAATGCCAGAACCGCCGCGCCTTTCAGATCGCGGTTGATCAAATTGCAGATCTTCCAGAAGCTGAAAAGCGTCCCGCTCTGTTCATTATGGATCTAGATCGGTTCAAACAGATCAATGATACATTCGGTCACGATGTCGGCGATGAAGTGTTGCGAACCTTCTCGACCCGCCTGCTCCGGGCCGTTTCCGACAAAGGGCGCGTGTTTCGACTTGGCGGTGACGAGTTTGCCATCATCTGTGACGATGAGCCCAACTCTGCTGTCCTAGAAAACCTTGCCCAAGAAATCAAAGCGCTGAGCGACGGTACAATTCCAACGCAAGCTGGCGATATCGATTTTGATGTCTCTATCGGAATTGCGCTTTCGGACGGCTCCGACTCTTCTAACAGCAATTTGTACCGGCAGGCCGACAATGCTGCCTTTGCGGCGAAGAAGCTCGCGGGATCGTCATACTTGGTCTTCAACAACCAAATCGATGGCCAAATCACGCGCCAGTACGAAGTTGAGGAATGCCTCAAAGCCGCGATCAGCCGACGCAGCATTGGCATCGCGTTTCAGCCGCAATACGATCTGCGCGGCGGCAACATCACTTCGTTTGAAGCCTTGGCACGCTGGAAAGATCCACTGCTCGGCAAAGTCTCTCCCGCAGAGTTTATTCAAGTCGCAGAGAAAACACGCTTGATCGAGATTCTCGACCAGCAGATTATGTCGACGGCCTTGAGAAACGCCTCGCATTGGCTCGGCGCACAGCAACGCGTATCAGTGAATGTCTCGGCGAGATCGCTAAAATCACCTGATTTTGCAGCCTATGTTCTGAAGCATGTCCATCGCAATAAGTTGAAGCCGTCACAAGTAGAGATCGAGATCACCGAAACCGCGTTGATCGAAAATTGGCAAGCGTCGAAAACGACGGTTGAAACACTTCGTCAGGCCGGCGTTCGGATTGTCCTCGATGACTTTGGGATTGGCTATTCTTCTCTATCCTATCTTGCCGAATTCCCGGTTCAGAAACTCAAATTCGACCGCTCATTCCTGTTGAAGGCATGTGAGAGCTCCAACTCCCTGATCATGCAATCCATCATCAACCTGGCTAAGGAAATGAAGGTGGAAATGGTCGCTGAAGGAATTGAAACGCGCGAGCAACTCAACCTCTTGCGCCAGCTGAAATGCTATCACGGTCAGGGTTACCTGCTTGGACGACCAATTCCAGCGACAAGCATGGATAAGTTCATCCGAAGCCGCCGCATGGTCGCTTAAGCCGCCCCAAAAGCCGCTCATCAACATGAAGTCAAAGATTTGTCCCGACAGTTTTCATACTGTCGGGACCTTCCATTACGGACTTATCATCCCCATTTATGCATATTCGCGATAGGGACTATTCGCGAAAGAGGGAAAGACGCTGCCGATGATCGGGGCTATGACTCTCACCAACGATAGAACCGAAGCCGATGCCTGAACGTATAGGGTCGTGTAACGGGGAAAATGGAGGACCAGAAAATGGCCAACTCAAGCGCAAGCCGCGCAATCACGCTAAGCCCTGAACAAGGCCTTAGCCGATACCTCTCAGAAATCCGCAAATTTCCAATGCTCGCCAAAGACGAAGAGTTCATGCTCGCGAAACGCTGGCAGCAAAGTGAAGACTCAGATGCCGCTGAAAAGATGGTAACCTCGCACCTGCGCCTCGTGGCGAAGATAGCGATGGGCTATCGTGGCTATGGCTTGCCAATGGCTGAGGTGATCTCAGAAGGCAATGTCGGACTGATGCAGTCGGTCAAAAAGTTCGACCCAGACAAGGGTTTCCGCCTCGCGACCTATGCGATGTGGTGGATCCGCGCCAGCATCCAGGAATATATCCTGCGCAGCTGGAGCTTGGTAAAGCTCGGCACAACCGCCGCGCAGAAGAAGCTCTTCTTCAACCTGCGCCGCATGAAAGGCGAGATTGATGCGCTGGACAATGCGCAGCTCAAACCTGACCAAGTTACGCATATCGCCACCAAGCTCAACGTTCCGGAAAAAGACGTTATCTCTATGAATGGCCGGATGAGCGGCTCAGATGCTTCTCTTAACGCCCCTATGGGCGCTGAAGGCGACATGGAGTGGATGGACTGGCTCGAAGATGACGAGCCAAACCAGGCCGACGAATTTGCGCGTACGCAAGAGTTTGATGCCCGTATGGAGCTGTTGCAAAGCGCGATGACGGATCTGTCAGAGCGCGAGCAGCACATCCTGCAGGAACGCCGCCTCACTGACGAACCAAAGACGCTGGAACAATTGTCTGAGGTCTACAGTGTCAGCCGCGAACGCATTCGCCAAATTGAAGTGCGGGCGTTTGAAAAGCTCCAAAAAGCCATGCAGAAAATGGCTAAGGATGAAGGCTTACCAATGGGGGCCTAAGGGTTGAACGCGTTTCAAACCATACAAATCACCGAAAGGGGCGATCCACGGATCGCCCCTTTTGTTAGTGTCCGAGAACGCGACCTGACCGGCGGAGACGACGGACTTTTCATCGTTGAGGGCAAGGTTCCGCTCTCTATTCTGCTGAAGCAGTCGCGCTTTGACGTGCACGCTCTGTTTCTATGCGAGACGCGGCTAAAGCCGCTGACGGAGCTGCTGGCGCAAGTCGGCCCCGGTGTTCCAATCTACACAGCACCACAAAACTTAATGGACGAGATTGCGGGCTTTCCGATCCATCGAGGCGTGCTGGCGTGCGCAAAGAAAGGCGAAGGCCTGGCGCTTGAGACGTTTGAGGGCACGAACACGTTGCTAATGCTCAATCAGATCTCCAATCACGACAATGTCGGCGCGGCGTTTCGAAATGCCGCCGCGTTTGGGGCTGACGGCGTGATCCTGGATGCGGGGTCCTGCGATCCGCTCTATCGCAAATCCATTCGGGTCTCGTCCGGAGCCAGTCTCTGGCTCCCCTACCACCATGCCGGCACTGGGCTCGATCAGATTGAAGCATTGAGCAAAGCTGGCTTCGAGATTTGGGCGATGACCCCACGCGCGGATGCTGCGCCGCTTCACTCCCTTGATCCTCCGAAAAAGCTCGTCATTCTCCTCGGCGCCGAAGGGTCAGGCCTTCCCCAAGCTCTAATTAACACTGCGACCCCTGTGCAAATCCCAATGAAAGCGGGCTTTGACAGCGTTAATGTGGCGACGGCTGGCGCAATTGCCTTGTCGCATGTATTCAATTCTCGTTAGGGGCCGTGACGCAGAATTTGGCGGGAGAGACTATGCGCTACATCGTAACCGGCGGGTATGGCTTTATCGGCTCAGCGGTCGTGCGCCAGCTGGCTGAGGCTGGCCATGAAGTATTCAATCTCGACAAGAAAACCTATGCCGCCGCGCCGGACGCGGTCGCAGGCTTTAACGTTCAGAACGTGCATGCCTGCATCACAGATCGCGCCGCGGTCGCAGCTTTGTTCAAAGCCGCCCGCCCGGATGCGATCATTCACCTGGCTGCGGAGACACATGTCGATCGCTCAATTGATGGTCCCAGCGCTTTCATGGCGACAAATGTCGACGGCACGTTCAGCCTGCTCGAGGCCGCTGTAAATTGGTGGAAAGAAAATGACGCGCCGGAGCGCTTCCGATTTGTGCATGTCTCAACTGACGAAGTGTTTGGCGATCTCGGACCAGACGACCCGGTTTTCGACGCTGATACAGCTTACGAGCCTTCCTCCCCCTACTCAGCCAGCAAAGCCGCCAGCGATCACCTCGCGCGGGCCTGGCAGCGCACTTATGGCCTGCCAACTTTGGTGACCAATTGCACCAATAATTACGGGCCGTGGCAGAATGCTGAGAAACTCATTCCAACGGTCATCCGCAAAGCGCTGCTCGGCGCGCCAATCCCGATCTATGGCGACGGCAAGAATGTCCGCGATTGGCTCTATGTTGAAGACCATGCGCGGGGTCTGATCGCAGCCTGCGGCGCCGAACCAGGCTCTACTTTATTGTTCGGTGCCCGTGCTGAACGGACGAATTTGGAGTTGGTGAAGGCGATCTGCGCCCGACTCGATCAGGTTCGTCCAAAAGCCAGCGCCTATTCCGACCAAATCGAGTATGTGGAGGATCGCAAGGGCCACGACCGTCGCTATGGCGTAGATCCCTCAAGCGCGGAAACCCTGATCAATTGGCGCCCGGATCATAGTTTTGAAGACGGTCTGAACCTGACCATTGATTGGTATCTGGCGCACCTGGATCTTGATCTTGTCGATCAAGATGACCGCTTGGGTCTGGCGCGCACTTAGTCTTATTCAGCAGGTTGAGACGCATCATTGCGAGATAAGCGCCGGATCGTCTCGGCAACATCTGCGCCGAAGGCGTGGTGGGGCATATGTCCGCCATCGCTCAGCTTCACCAGCTCCAAACCGTCAATCTGATGCTTCAATTTGCCGACATGCAGCGGCGGGCTGATAACTGTATCCAAGGCGCCGGAATAGACGACGGTCGGGACTTTAATCTCTGAATAACGAGCCTGCTGCGCCCCGAGCTCTTCGCGCAAAGCGTTCACATCTTTGGCGTTTGCGGTGAAATTAGAGGGTCGAAACAGCAAGCCAATGGCTGAGCTTTCAAAATAGCCTTCTGGAGCAGGTTTTGGTGAGAACACATTGGTGACGCCATTCTTGACCTGCGCCGGGCCAACAATCGGCACCAATTGGGTGAAGGCGGGCCCAATCAAGGGATGCCCCGCATATTTGTTGTACCAGGCTTCGCCGCCGCCGCCCCAATCATGACTGACAGGCGCGAGCAGGACTAAGCCATGGACCAGTTCGGGATAGTCCATCGCCAAACGCAATGAGACCGCACCGCCAAAACTATGCCCGACGACAATCGCTTTCTCACCGGGGGCGAGGGCTTTCAGCGCGCCGGCTGCTTGGGCCGCTTGAACCCCCAATAATTGGGCATCGCCCGGCCGCTCAGAATGGCCATGTCCCGGGCGATCCACCATCAGAATACGATGAGTCTCCGCCAATCTCGGCGCAAGGGTCCAGCCATACTCGCGAGCATTCGCCGAAGCGCCATGGATCATCAGGACGACCGGCCCAGCCTCACCTTGTCGCAAAACGTGGACATCCGCGCCGTTGACCTCAATCAGAGCGCCATCCGCCGGATAAGCCTTATTCACCCGCGAGGCGTAGAGCGCGCTGCTGACACAAGCGCTAACGCCGCCTAGAGCGAGGATTATTCCTACAATTATGAGCATTCTCACACCGGTCGGCCTTCCTGTTCGCGCCGTATGCGACTTATGCCGCGTTGGGCCGAAGGAAAGAGTGGATAAATCTCGAGCGCCTTTTGATAGGCGCCCAACGCTTCTTCTTTAGACCCGAGACGTTCCAGAACAGCGCCAAGACCGCCCCACGCCCCGAAATGGCGTGGCTCTAGTCTAAGCGCTTCGTTTACATCCCGCAGGGCCTCAGAATAGTTCTCTTGGGTCAGGAAGACCGTTGCGCGGCGGTTCCAGGCCTCTGCAAAGTCGGGCTGAATCGCGATGACCCGATCATACAGGTCACGGGCATGATCGAGGTCGCCGAACGCCTGCGCCTGAACAGCCCGTTCCATGACAAGATCGGCGGCGTCTGAACCGCTTTCCATCCAGGAGGCCCAGATATCCAGCGCCACATCATTCGCCTCTTCTTCAGATGGCGCGGTTTTCAGCTCGTCGAACATCTTCTCAGACGGTCCGAAATCCGGTCCGCTGATAAGGAGAAATCCTGAGAAGGCTAAGGCTTTGAGCATGGTTTAGACTATGGGGTGTCGAGCGAAGTGTGCCAAGATAAATTAGCGTGAGCTGCTGTATCACCAGCAAATAGGGCTAAAATCCGAGCGCCTCTGCGATCGCTTTCACTTTCGTCTCGCGGTCTGGCACATTCTCTTCGATCATCTTGTAATAGCGCTCCAAAATCTCAGGCGGCGCCTTTTCCGGCGTTCCAGAATCAAATGGCGGATGAGGATCGTATTCGATGCTGAGCTGGATGAAGCGCGCGAAATCCTCATTGCGAATACGCGCCGCCAAAGCCAGGGCGAAATCGATCCCGGACGTCACGCCGCCGCCCGAAAAACGATTGCGATCCTCGACGATGCGTTCCCGCACGGGCGTCGCGCCAAAGAAGGCGAGCTGGTCGATCGAGGCCCAATGGCAAGCTGACTTGTAGCCTCTGAGCAGTCCCGCCGCGCCCAGCACAAGAGAGCCTGTACAGACAGACGTGACCCAGCTCGCTTCCCCCGCAATCTTGCGGAGCCAATCGAGCACTTCTGCGTCTTGCATCAGGTCCATCGTACCGAGACCGCCTGGAACGCAAAGGATATCGGCGCGCTCAATTTCTTCGAATGTTGCGGTTGGCAGAAGCGGAAATCCCGCATCAGTCTGAACAGGCTGTTTATCCTTCCAGACCAGGTTGATCGTTGTATTGCCGAGGCGCGACAAGACTTGCGCCGGACCGGTTAAATCGAGCTGCGTCACGTTTGGGAATACGAGAAACGCGACAGATAGAGGTGATAATTCAGGCATGGCCATCTCCTTTTTGGTGAATGGCCCAGGCGAACGGCACGGATTGTAAGAGATCGACACTCCCCAGTGGTGCTCCACTTAACTCGCCAGTCGCGTCGATGGGTCAGAGTTTAGGCCGGCCTGTTCCTGAGGTCTATAGGCTGATTTTATGGGAGGTGAGCGGTGCCATCGAAGACAGAACTAAGCGGTTCGATCTCACGCTGCATGTGCTGGCGAAAAAGCGTCACCCGTTTGGTCCGTTTCAAATCGCGGTGATAGAGCAACCATAATCCCAGTTCATGCTTCTTTTCGGGTTCACGAAACCGCACCAGAGACGGGTCATTGTCTCCTAGAAAACAGGGTAGAAATCCTACACCCAAACCTTCTTTCAAGGCTGCCACGGTGAGCGAGGTGTCATCCACGCAGAAGGAATGATCGAGTTGAGGCCAAGCTTGTTTGGTCCAATTTCGATGGTAGTCGCAACAATCGACGCCGACCCATTTTTCTGGGGCACGTCCGGCGGCAACAGCCGCGCAATAATCCGTCGATCCATAGACAGCGGAAGACACCGTGACGAGCCGCGTGCCGATCAGGGTTTCGCCAGGGGTATTGGTTTGTCGAAGCGCGACATCGGCATCGCGCTCAGCCAATCGCACAGAATTGTTGGTAACCTCAAGACGAAGATCGATGTTGGGATAAGCTTCATTGAACCGCGCAAAGAGCGGCATCAACACCGTGGACGCCATATTTGCGATGGCGGTGACGTGTAGTTCTCCCGAGGGCGCATCGCTCTGCCCCGAGCTTGCAGCCTCGAATGAAAGCAGCTCCCGCTCCATTCTGGTTGCAGATTCGGAAAGCTGCTCGCCCGCTTCTGTTAGAACATATCCGGTCGCGCTGCGTTCCATTAATGGCGTTGCTAAATCCTTTTCAAGCGCATGTATGCGCCGCGAGATCGTAGAGTGTTGAACGCCCAATCGCTTAGCCGCCGCGCTGAACGAGCCGTCTCGTGCGAAGGCCAGAAACATTCTCGCATCATCCCAATCCATCTAACCCCTCCTTCGTTGTGCATTTTTGCACAGCCGTTTTCGATTTTTCCGGAATACCCCCAAATGAATGCACATGCGAGCCTTCTCGAAACAAAACACGTTTCGATCGCGTGCAATGCCGCGTGATGAGGAGGAGAAGGAAATGACGAAAACCCTGATACTGATCTATGGGATCGCTTCGTACTTTATCGGTGTCGCTGGTTTGGCCTGTATCATCGGCGCCCTTGCTGGCTTCGTTCCTTATGGATTTTGGCTGGACGGGCCGGCCTCATTCGTCCACCCGGTGATATGGAACTTACTGCTCGTCGCAGTTTGGGGAAGCATTCATACCCTAACCGCACGGCCAAAATATAAAGCTGTCCTGACCAAGCTCATTCCAGAACCAGCGGAACGGGCGACTTATATTTTGATCTCAGGCATTACCAGCGTGATGCTGATCGGGTTTTGGCAAAATCTGCAAGGCCAGATGTGGCATATAGAATCTGGCGGGATCGCCTATGTGATCTGGGCCATTTTCATCTTCGGCTGGGCCTTCCTGCTCGCGGCAACTTTCGCGATCAATCATTTCGACCTGTTTGGGCTCCGCCAGGTGTTTCTCAACTTCAAGGGGCAGCCGCGTCCGCCGCTTAGTTTCGTAAAACGCGCCATGTACAAGTATATTCGCCATCCGATTCAGACCGGCGTTTTCATCGGCATCTGGGCGACGCCCTCAATGTCCGTGACACAAATCGTTCTGAGTTTAGGGTTCACAGCGTACATTTTTGTCGGGCTTTGGTTTGAAGAACGTGACTTAATCCGAGAGCATGGCGACGCCTATTTGAGCTATCGACAAGAAACAGGACACCTCTTCCCAAAACTTGGTGGCTAACCACCTCTCTCGAATGGAGACTCTCAAGATGACGAAGAAAATTGAAGGGGGCTGCACCTGCGGCGAGGTCCGGTACGAAGTCTTATCAAGCCCGTTGATCGTGCATTGCTGCCATTGCCGCTGGTGCCAGCGCCAAACCGGGACAGCCTTCGCTCTGAACGCCTTGTTCGAAGCTGAGCATGTGCGAGTGACAAAAGGTGAGGTGGAGATCCTGGCCGTCGCATCGCCCAGTGGACGAGGGCAAACCATAGCGAGATGCCAGAGCTGCCGGATCGCGGTTTGGAGCAATTATTATATGGGCGGATTGAAAGACTATATCCGCTTCATCCGGGTCGGAACATTGGATAATCCCGACCTCCTGCCGCCAGACGTCCACATTTTCACGTCGACTAAACAACCTTGGGTCCAGCTGCCTGACGGCGCCAAAGCCGTTGAACAGTTCTACAATTACGATGAAGTTTGGTCAGCGGATAATCTGGCGCGGCGAGAAGCTTTACGCGAAGATGCAGGGCTTGCTTAAAGCAGCCCCTCAACCACCAATCGCGCTTCAAACCCTGCAGCCCCTGTGAAATGGTGAGCTTTGATACCAAGCGCTTTTGCGGCTTCGCAATTGTTTTCGCGATCATCGACAAAGATCACATCGGCTGGGTTGGGGTTGCCCATGCGCTCTAACGCGATCTCATAGATTCGGCGCTCAGGTTTCACGGTTTTCTCCGCGCCGGACACAACCACATCCCGCAACAGTTTGATCATCGGAAACGCATCAAACGTCTCTTCGGCTATTTCAGCCGGCAAGTTGGAGAGCCCGTAAAGTGGCACGCGCGCTTCTTCGAGCCGCGCCATCAGAGGCGGCATGCCAGGCACATAGCCTTCAAACATATCCAGCCAGCGTGTGCGCCAGGCGAGGATCTGCGTCTCATAGTGTGGATATTGCGCGATCAGAGGTTTCGCATTGTCTGCCATGGAAACGCCGCGATCATGGTGAACATGCCAATCCATGTTACATACATCGCGGACAAAGGCTTCGGCCTCTGCTTCAGTTTCAAACAGGTCGCGATAAAGCCTTATGGGCTGCCAATCGACAACCACATGACCTAGATCGAAAAGGACGATACGAGCACCCATCTCAAATGAGGCTCAGCTGTTCATCTCTGACTCAGCCCTGTTTTGCTTTGAAGCGAGGGTCAGTCTTGTTGATGATATAGGTCCGGCCACGGCGGCGAACGACCTTGCAGTCACGGTGGCGCGACTTCAGTGCTTTGATCGAGGATTTCACTTTCATGGATTTGGCCCAAACGTTAGAACAGTATTTACGAAAGGGCGGGACATACACAGCGGGTTCGGCTGAGTCAATCACAGCTTACACGATGATGCGCAAAGGGGTGCGTTTGATGAAAAATTTTATTTTGAAGCGGCCGGTTTACGGCCTTTTGGCAGGCGCGGCTCTTATGACCGCCTGCGCCGCCACGCCGCAATCGGCACCGCAACCGGTCGATACAACCGACCCGGAGCCGTCTGGTGGGGTCACCCAGCCTGAGGCACCCGAAGTGACGGTGCCGTCTTTGCCGCCCTTCAGCGCCTCTGGAAATGCCAGCATGGACGCATGGCGTGATGACTTTGCCGCCCGTGCGGTGGCGAAAGGGCGCGACCCGTCGATTGTCTATGACACACTGGCCGGCATTTCTCCGCTGGATCTCTATCTTTCCGAAGATGTTGGCGTCGCCAAGACTGATGTTGCTGACCAAGCCGAGTTCGCCAAACCTATTTGGGACTATGTCGGATCTGCGGTCACCGAATCGCGCACGACGCGCGGCGCCGAGCGCATTGCAGAGCTCGCGACAACGTTCGACCGAATCGAAGCTGAATATGGCGTCAGCCGCGAGGCGATTACCGCGATCTGGGCGATGGAAACGAACCTTGGTTCCTATATTGGCAATTTCGACGCCGCGAACACGCTTGCCAATATGGCGGTCGAAGGTCGTCGTCAGACTTTGGCCGAAAACGAACTCACCGCGCTTATGAAAATCCAGGAACGCGGCGAAGTGAACCGCGACGCCTTGGTCTCTGGCTGGGCAGGCGCGATGGGACAAACGCAATTTATGCCGTCGACGTTTTTGACGTATGCCGTCGACTTTGACGGCGATGGCCGGAAAGACCTGTGGAACAGCGCGCCGGACGCCCTGGCCTCTGCTGCAAATTATCTGCGAGCCTCTGGATACCAAAAAGACCTGCCTTGGGGCGTTGAGATCTTGGCGCCGAGCGATTTTGATTGGTCGCTTGCGGACGGCGAAGACCGCCGCCTCTCAACCTGGTCAAGCTATGGTTTGACCCCGATGACGCGCGCGACGTTCAATGCCCCTGAAACAGCCTACGCTGAGTTTTGGCTACCCTCGGGCGCAACAGGGCCTAAATATTTGCTGTTCAAGAATTTCGACGTCTACAAAACCTATAACCGATCCGATAGTTACGCCTTCTCGGTTGGATTGCTGACGGATGGCGTAGCGGGCAATAACGGTCCCGTCGCCGTTTGGCCAACCGATCTGGAACTCCTGACCCGCCGAGACATCATGGTTTTACAGGATAATCTCAACCGTTTGGGCTTTGATGCCGGCTCGGTGGATGGCATCGCTGGCCGCGGCACAAAAGGGGCGTTGCGACGGTTTCAGAAAGCTCGCGGAATTGTCCCGGCAGACGGTTACCCGACAACGATTGCGCTGGATCAAGTCTTATCGGCGGGTTGAACCTCGTCGGCTTCGCCAACCCCCGGAGCAATCGCTTTCCACGCGAACAGCGCCATCGCGATCAATAGGACGACGCAGATCCAAAATGGCAGTGACGGGTCGACAAACTCATACAAGAACAGGCCGAACAAAGGCGTGATGATATAGCCCATGCCATTGGCTGAAATCACTAGGCCTGCAACATTGCCCTGCAATTGAGGCGACACTGCCAGCGAGGCCCCACTGGAGAAGCCAGGCCGGGTTAGCCCTTGCCCAATACCGAGGAAAAATTGCGCCAGTATCAAGGTTGGGAAATCCTGCGCAGGGATCAGGATAAGCGCCCCGATCAAAAGGGGTATGCAGCCGGTAATCATCAGCGTTTTATTCTTAAGCTTCAACCGCGGGATCAGAACCAGTTGCGCTGTCATCACCGCCATCGCGCCGACCATGAAGGCGGGACCGGTATACTTAGCTGCGTCGGCGCCCGTCACACCCAACTTGTCCATCACCGCGAAGACAAAGACTTGCGTCAGAATACCGGTGACGAGTGAGAGCGTGACGGCATAAATCAAAAACGGCAGCACATCGCGCGAGCGCCAAAGGCCAATCGCGCCGGGAATGGTTTCAATCGTCGTCGCATCCTGCACGGGTTTGCGGTTTTCCGGCAGGAAATTCCATAACAGGATCGACATGGTTCCGGCCAAAATACAAGTGATCAACATCGGGCTGAGAATGCCGAAATTCGCCACCAGAACAGCTGCAAAAGCAGGCCCAACGACTGTCCCAAAACTAAAGCCGGACGTGATGAAGGCAATCTCGCTTTGCCGCTCTGCTGGCTCGGTACGGTCTGCAACATAAGCCTGTGCAGCGGGGCTCGATCCTGAACCGATCAGGCCAAACACAGACCGTGACAGCGCCAAGCATGCAAAGATCGCGAACGGCGCGGTGATCAACTCTGACACCGCCGCCCAGGATGAGATCAGAAGCAAGAACATTGAGACGGCATAGCCCGCCAAACCAAAGGATGCGATTCGGCGGCGACCGTGCCGATTCGAACGTTTCCCCCAAAACGGTGATGAAATCGACCAACACAAAGCGGAGAATGAAAAGATTGCCCCCGCCATCCAGTCGGGCAATCCGAGGTCCCGGGTTAAGGGTGGGATCACAGCAGCAATCAGCATTGTATTGCCAGCGCCGATCGCCATTAGCGAAAAGAAGAGCAGAAAAAACGCCCCGCGCCGATTAGGCTGGGGCGTTTGGTCTAAATGGGTTTCTGCTTCGCTCATGCGCCTTCTTCGATCGCATGGCTGTCAAAATCAAGACTTAGTTAGCCCCGACCCGTACCTGCCGACGGGTAACAAGACCCCGTATAATTATCGAGGTCTGAATCCATGATCGAACGATTTGAATATTCGATGCAGGCTTTTCCAAAGTCTCTCACCACTTGAGTGGCTTGGTCTTCCGCCCAAGAGTGCGCGCATGCGGCTTGATCTGGCACCTGGCTGTCAGCTGGAGCTCCGGGGCGGCGATAAGAGTTGATCAATTGTGTGATGCACTGACCGTAAGCTTGTACATCGCCGCGGAACGTTTCACGCTGTGCTTCAAGCGATTTCAACTCGGTCGTAGATCCAATCGACAAGAGCGCAAAATTTGGGGCGCTGACAACGCCGCACTGATTCGACGCGGCTTGAATGCCTTGCTGTGTCGCGGCTGGCGCGCAGATGCGGTAATTGCTGTTCGCGGCATATTGCTGCGCTGTGGCGGTCATGGCCAGGGTTCCGGCAAGCATGAAGGCGGTAATCAAATGTTTCATGGAACGGTGGCTCCTATAAAGTCGTATCTCAATTAAACCGGACGTCGATTAACACCACGTTATCCCCTAACGCGAATTCCCGACGCTCGATTGTGAAGTCCCTTTTTCAGCCGCAATCCCCCGCATTCTCCGGGGTTTCACAGCCAAGATTTGGTTAACACCGTGAATCACATCCCGCAACGGCTCGGTCCAGTGGATTCAAGTGCTGTACGGATTTCGTCATCGCCAAAATCGCTGCGAGCGCAACAGGTTCGAAAGGATATTCTGCCACTACCTTAAAAGACAGTAACTCTCGCTAGGACCGAAAAATGATCCAACTGCTTGGATTCGCGATCGTTTTATTGATTGTATCAAGCGCCCTGCTGGTCAGCGGCGGCCCTGCGGTCCTCTCTGCCTTGCCGTTTGAATTGGCGCTTATTGGCGGCGCCGCCATCGGAACTGTGATGATCGGCAATTCAGCTCCGGTCGCCAAAGCCGCGCTCAATGGGTTCGCGCAGAGCCTGCGCGGCTCGAAATGGTCTAAAGCCGATTATGCAGGCCTTCTCACTTTGATGCATGAATTGCTCAAACGCGCCCGCAAAGGCGGGATCGTCGCAATAGAAGCTGATATCGAAGCCCCCGAACAATCAGAGCTGTTCTCAACGCTGCCGCGCTTGCAACAAGATCCGCAGGCCATTGGCTTGATTTGCGATAGTTTCCGCCTAATCGCTTTGGACCCCGCCATGCGCGACCAAACAGCGATCTATCTGCAAGATACAGTCGCTGACATCGTTGATCAGCGGCAACGCGCGGTGACCGCATTGCAAACCCTCGCGGACGCCTTGCCGGCCCTCGGAATTGTTGCGGCGGTTTTGGGCATTATCAAAACCATGGCCATGATCGATCAATCCACCGCCGTGCTCGGCGAGATGATCGCAGCCGCGCTGCTCGGCACATTTCTTGGGGTGTTCCTCGCCTATGGATTGGTCGGTCCGATCGCGAGCCGTTTTGGTCAGATCATCGAAGAAGAAGCCACTTATCTCGATACAATCGCCAGAATCATCACGGCTTTCACCCAGGATACCGCACCACGCACGGCGATCGAAATGGCCCGCGCCAGTTTGCCGGCGTCCTTGCGACCCAACATTACGGATCTCGATGAGCGCCTCAATGTCATCCGCATCGACCCGGCTCAGCGCGCCGCTTAGTATGCTGAGCAAAGCGTCTCCAAGTCTCTGAAAATTTCAACCTGTGATTTAAACGAACTTCAAAACAGTTCGAAGACACTGTCCTGACACCTAGAACGGAGTGGGACATGACCCGAGCTGAACCAATCGCGCGACTAGAATTTTCAAGAGAGTATTGGATTCAAGGCCTTCCAAATCAGATCGCAGCCGGACTGTGTGGGATCATAGCCGTCCTCGTGGCGCTGAAATCTGTGGCCTACGACCCAGCGGCGGGCGGTGACATGACGCTTTTTAATCACTCTGTGCGCGCCGCATCTTTCGCTGCACTTACGATCTGGATCAGTTTTACAATCGGTATTCGGCGCCGCGGGGTTGCGGCGATGATTGCGCTTGGTTTCGCGGTGATTGTCGAGCTTTTCCTGGTGCCGACAATGCATGGCGGCGCTTCCACGATTGTTACAGCCAATCTCGGCATCGTCTTCGCTTATTGCGCGTTGCAGCTCTATTGGAACGCGATCGTTCAGCAGTCAGATCACGTGTAACTGCGCGCCAAGCCATCTAAACACTAGCTTTCGCAACCATAGCGCCCTATTCTCTTTGAGAGGTTCTTTGGGGAGTATGGGCTTGTCGCGATTTGACAAACTGATCTCAACGGTCACGCATTATCAGACTCTGGCAGCAGAGAATTACACGCGCGTACGCGCCCTGGCCGAAGAGCTTCGCGCCGGATTGTGTGCGCATATCGGTCTGAAAGACGGCGTCTGCGTTCGGTTGGTGCCACCCGCTGGCCCCTTCGAACCAAAAGACTATGGCGATCAGGCGTTTTCGATGCCGCCAAAGGGATTTCGTCCTCTTGGCGCGATCCAGTTTGGGCTCGCAGTTCGCGTGCTCTCTGAAACCGACTGGATGCGTGTGACGATGGAATGCCAAAAAATTGGCGATGATTTCATCGCCCGAATTGTCGGCGGCGAAGAGTATGAGCTCTCCATCCCGCTGAAAGACAATGATCCGGAACCCTTCTACGACCACATTTACGAGCACGTGCTGGAATGGTTCCAGGTTCAGATCGAACGATATGAAGCCGGAGACTATAGCAGCCGCGAGATCGGCTTCGACATTTCCCGCCATGAAGATGAGGTGATGGCCTAATCGGGGCCGTCGGGAGCTGAACTCATGGAACACAGCGTTCTTCTCGCAGGAGGTGCCGGTCAAAGCGTGATCTTCGCGTGTGCGCTAATCGGCGCGCTCGGGGTTGGTGCACAATGGCTCGCGTGGCGTTTGCAGGCCCCAGCAATTGTATTGATGTCCTTGGCTGGCTTGGCGGTTGGACCGCTCTGGTCGGTCGCCTTTGGCGAGCCTTTGCTCAGCCCACAAGCCACGTTTGGCGATGTGTTCAGGCCGATTGTATCCCTCGCTGTTGCCGTGATCCTGTTTGAGGGCGGCCTGGTTCTGAAATTTGAAAACTTGCGCGAAGCTGGCGCTTCAGTGCGCCGGATGATCTTTATTGGCGGCCCGCTCGCCTGGTTCCTCGGCGCGTTTGCTGCGCGCTATGCCGCCGGCTTAGACTGGGCCAGTGCGGTTGTTTTTGCGGGCGTCATGGTTGTGACCGGCCCGACCGTTATTATCCCGCTTTTGCGGCAATCGAAACTTGGCGGTCGCCCGGCGCAATTCCTGAAATGGGAAGGCATCGTCAATGATCCGATTGGGGCCCTGTTTGCCGTGGCCGCGTTTGAATTCATTCGTGTGGCGTCAGAGGGCCAAAGCATTTTCGGCGCCGCCGTCTTTATCTCTGTTGCCGCATCATACGGTATCATTCTCGGCGTCGCGTTCGGTTGGGCCATGGCAAAGGCCTTCCGAGAAGGCTGGACGCCAGAATATCTGAAAGCGCCGATCATCCTGGCCTCCATCGTGCTGTGTTACACGATGGCGGAGATGATGCAGAAGGAGATCGGTCTGATCGCCGTCACAGCCTACGGAATGATGCTGGGCAATTCAAAGCTTGCTGGCCTAACCGAGCTGCAAAAGTTCAAGGAAGATATCGCGATCCTGCTTGTATCAGGTGTTTTCGTGATGCTGACCGCCGATCTGACACCGCAAATCATTCAGCAGGCGATCAATTGGAACACATTGGCATTTCTGGCCTGTATGCTGTTCATCGTCCGCCCTTTGTCTGTTTGGATTGCCACATATGGCACGCTATCGCGAAATGAAGCCTTATTGCTGGGTTGGATCGCACCGCGCGGGATTGTGGCCGTTGCCGTGTCAGGTCTATTCGGATCCCTCTTGGTCGACCTGTCGCGGGAAGGTCGTTTCTTCTTCGCGGGCGCCGACCAGATTACGCCATTGGCGTTCGCGATGGTCTTCACGACGGTGGTCTTGCACGGCTTCACGATTGGCCCCCTATCGCGCGGCCTTGGCCTCGCCCGTAAAGAAAAGCCGGGCGTGCTCATCGTTGGCGCGAATGCGTGGAGCGTAAAGTTCGCCAGCGCCCTTGAACAAAGCGGCATTGAAGTGATCGTCGCTGACAGCAATTACCGCCGCCTCAAATCATCTAGAGACGCTGGCCTTGATATCTTCATGGGCGAAGTCATGTCCGAGGATGCAGAGCTGAAGCTCGACCATGCGCGGTTCTCGACCGTGATCGCCTTGTCGACGAATGATTCTTACAATGCGCTCGTCTGTAGCCATTTCGCGCCAGAAGTCGGCCGACACATGGTCTATCAACTCTCGATCAATGATGACGAAGAGAACGATGATCGCGGGCTGAGCTCAAACGCGCGCGGGCGAACCCTGATCCGCCGCGGCCGAACCTATGACAGCCTGATCAGAGATCAGTATCGCGGATGGGAATTTGCGCGGACACCTCTGACTGAGAAATACACGCTGGCAGACCTACGTAAGGATCGCCCTGATGCGGACATCGTCGCCGAAATTCGTCCAGACGGCACGCTGATGCTGTTGGGGCCAAACCGCGAAGCGCGCGGCGGCGATGGTGCCGTTATGATCAGCTACGCGCCCGAACTGAAAGATCAGCCTGAGAGCGAAGCAGAGCTGGCGCCGGTCTAACTGGCGCTAACGGCGTGCAAATCGCGCCCATTCTTACGCAACCATCCGCGCTCACCTTTCCAGTCTGGCCGGCAGGTCGAGACATGGGCCCAGAATGCTGGGCTATGGTTCATCTCTAATAGATGCGCGCATTCATGCGCAGCGACGTATTCCAAGACACGCGGCGGCGCCATGATCAGGCGCCAAGAGAAAGCTAATCGGCCATCAGAGGTGCAAGATCCCCATCGAGATCGAGTGTCTTTGACCGTGACCCGGCGCGCTTCGACCCCCAAAAGCTCGCAATAGCGAATCACTGCGTCTGATAAATCTGACTTTGCGGATTTTCGCAGATATCGTTCTACACGTTGCCCCGTCGTTTCTAATTCGCCAGGCACATGTAGTGTCAGCGGCGGCCCGATCTCTAGTTTCGCGACCCGTCCCTCACCCTCAGCGCGGATACTACACAACTCACCGCGCAGCATAAACTCTTCGCCATCATCCAAGGTCAAAGCCTCCGGAAGTGCCTGTAAATGCTTAGCAATCCAGTCGACCCGCTCTTTCGCAAAGGCAGCGGCCTCTCCGATTTTGCGTTTGCTGGGCGCAACCGCAACGGCTTCACGGTTTCTTTCGTCCAGCCGCAAGATCAAGCGCCGGGCTTTCGGGTTCACTTCCAAACGAACATTAACAGTGCTGCCACATTTTGCGACCAGCGCCATCTTGTCGCCTTTATCGATAATCATTAAATACGCCTCGACAGCAATATGAGATAAGTCTATGGGAAACCGCCTGATAGGGGAATCAATAATGAATAAATTAATGTTTGGTGCAGCAGCAATGGTGTTGGTCGCCGCATGTGGCGGAGCAGATGCCCCAGCCGAAGTAAACATCGCCGAGCCAATCCTCAAAGAGCTTTCCGTTCGTGCAGGCGACCCTGCTGAAGCGGCGCAAGCCCTTGCAGCGATGTCTCTCACAGACAGTGGCAGCGGCGTTCTATCGTTCGCAGGCAGCACAACAGACGGTGCGACAGCAACGTTTACGGACCTGACAATTACCGGCGAAGACGCCGTGAACGTTGGATCGCTTGTGTTTGAAGGGCTCGACATGGAAGGCGAGCAAGCGAATTTCGGCAAGATGAGCCTCAACGACATCACCATCTCTGAAGAAGGTGAAGACGTCGAAGTGAAGCTCGGCTCAATTGAGCTGATCAATCCATCGCCAGAATTGGCAGGTTGGTTGACGGCAAGCCTGAACGGCCAGGAAGTGCCCTTCCCGGCTGCCGACAAAGTTGTCTTTGACAGCTGGTCGATGAACGGCCTGACTGGCGACTTCTCTGATACGGAAGCTGAAGGCACGTTCGGGATCGACAAAATCGAAATCCGCGACATGACCGATCTGAAAGCAGCTAAAACTGTGATCAGTGGCCTTACTTTAAACGGTACGGACTCTTCGGATGATGTTGATTTCGACATCAAGCTTGGCAGCATGACCGCGACGAATGTCGACGCGAAGTTCATCAAAGCAATCCAAGAGAATGTCGATGATGAAGAGGCGATGATGTCTGCGATCATGGACATGGCTTATGATAATCCAATGGAGCCAGGCTATGACGCGTTCACACTGGACGACCTAGCCGTTGACGTGGCTGGCGCTTCTTTCGCCATTCCAAGTCTTGTTGCAGGGGTTGAGCGCAATGCCGCTGGACAGCCTGTAAAGTTCATCACTGAGCCTTACTCAATGACCCTCAAAGCCGATGGTGCTGGCGGCGAAGTTGGCGAAGCTTTGCTGCAAGGCCTCAGCGTTGTTGGCTATGAAGAGCTCGAAATGAAAGGCGCAAGCGTTGCGTCTTACGATCCAGACCAAGACATCGTGTCCTTCGATGCTGGCTCTAACTATTTCGAACTCGTAGACGGTGCCAAGTTCAGCTTTGGTGGCAAGATCGAAGGCTATGCAGACGCCAATCGTAAGATGGGCGAAGCGATGGACTTTGAGGCCCTCTCAAATGGCGGCGAACCAGACCCAAGCGCAATGCAAGACGCCTTTAGCGGCCTGACATTCCATAATTTTGAAATGTCGATCGCTGATGACTCTTTGCTCGATCGTGCATTTAACGCAGCAGCAACCGCCCAAGGCGCAGACCCTGCTGAGTTGAAATCGCAAATCGGTATGGGCCTCGCAATGGCGCCAATGATGGCGCAAGGCTCTGGCGTTGATATGGCGTTGGTTACGGAAGCCACTGGCGCGCTGTCTAGCTTCATCAATGATGGTGGAACGCTGACCTTGAAATTGGCACCAGAGACTCCGCTTTCTGTTGCCTCGATCATGGCGAACCCAGATCCAGCAGCTTACACCAAAGATGTGCTCGGCTTTACCGCCACACAGAAATAAGCTCAGAAACCAATTTTAATTGAGCGCGCGGTACGGAAACGTATCGCGCGCTTTTCTTTTGGGCTCGAAAGGCGCATAATCAGCGTATGAAAATTGCTTTCTTCGGAGATGTTGTCGGCAAACCAGGCCGAAAAGCGGTGCGCGACCACCTTCCGGACGTGCGACAAACGCTTGGCTTGGACTTCGTTGTGGTCAATGCCGAGAATGCTGCAGGCGGCTTCGGCCTAACCGAGAATATCGCGAATGAGTTCTTCGATGCGGGCGCCGATTGCCTGACGCTCGGCGATCATGCCTGGGACCAGCGCGAGGCCCTGACCTACATTGAGCGCGAACCGCGCTTGCTCCGCCCGCTCAATTATCCTGAGGCCGCGCAAGCGCCAGGCAAAGGCGCGCATCTTTTTATACTGCCTGATGGTCGCCGCGTCGGGGTCATTCAGGCCCAGGGCACCGTGTTTATGAAGCAATTGCTCGATAACCCGTTTGGCGCGGTGGACACTGCACTCGATGAAATGCCGCTCGGACTTGTCGCGGATGCGGTGATTGTCGACATGCATTGCGAGGCCACATCGGAAAAGATGGCAATGGGCCACCATTGCGATGGCCGCGCCAGCATGGTCGTCGGTAGCCATACGCATGTCCCGACAGCCGATCATATGATCCTCAGCAGCGGCACCGGCTATCAAAGCGATGCCGGCATGTGCGGCGACTATGACAGCGTGATTGGCATGCAGAAAGATAACTCGCTGCGCCGGTTCGCCACCCAGCTTCCCGGATCACGCTATGAGCCTGCGCTTGGCGAGGGTACGCTGTGCGGCCTGTTCGTCGAAACAGATGATGCGACCGGCCTCGCCAAACGCTGCGACCCGATCCGCGTCGGCGGGCGTTTGTCTGAATTACTGCCGACCCTTTGAATTCCTGCGCAAGCTGAGTTAAGCACGCGGTTCTAGGAATTCACCGCAGGAGCCCTCATGGCTGGCCATAGTAAATGGGCAAACATTCAGCATCGCAAAGGTGCCCAGGATAAGAAGCGCGCGGCGCTATTTTCGCGCCTCTCAAAAGAGATCACCATCGCCTCTAAGATGGGCGGTCCTGACCCTGATGGAAATCCGCGCCTGCGTCTGGCGATCGCCAATGCGCGCGGCCAATCTATGCCCAAAGACAATATCAAACGGGCGGTGGAAAAAGGCCAAGGCGGCGGCGGCGAAGACTATGTCGATATCCGTTATGAAGGCTTTGGCCCTGGCGGGGTCGGCGTGATCGTAGAAGCCTCGACCGACAATAAGAACCGTGCCGCGAGTGAAATCCGCACCGCGTTTTCCAAGAATGGCGGCAATCTCGGCGAGACAGGATCGGTCTCTTTCGGGTTCGAGAATGTCGGCGAAATTCAATTCGCGCTGGAAGCAGGCGATGAGGAAACTCTGATGGAAGCCGCGCTGGAAGCTGGTGCCAGCGATGTTGAGAGTGATGAGGATGGCCACTTCATCTATACTGAACGCGAAGAGCTGTCCGATGTTGCCTCTGCGTTGGAAGGCCAGTTTGGCGAGATCGAAGCCAAATCAACCAAGCTGATCTGGAAACCGCAAAACACGGTTCCGATTGAGGGCGACGATGCTGAAAAGCTGATGCGGCTCCTGGATGTGCTGGACGATCTCGACGATGTCGCAAACATCTATGACAATTCCGAACTCTCTGCCGAAGAGATTGAGCGCCTCGCCGGGTAAGGCCACGCGCAGATCACGCGAGAACAAAAAGCTGTGAGAGCTGAAATCAGCGCTCGCATTTTTAATCGCGAATCGTCATATGCCTCAGCATACCCGACACGCATCTTTGGATCAGAAAATGAAACTCACGCATCCACTTTCAATCGGACTACTCGCAGGCGGCCTCGCGGCGATGGCGGCTTTTTTTATGAGTGCAGGCGCTGAAGACAGCCAGCACGTCTCATCAGATAATGCCAATATTGAAACAGCGATCTTCGCGGGCGGATGCTTCTGGTGTGTGGAAAGCGACTTTGATAAAGTCGATGGCGTCTTGGAAACAGTGTCTGGCTATACTGGCGGAGCAACCACGAACCCAACCTACAAGACCCACACCAAAGAGGGTCATCTGGAAGCGGTGCGCGTTGTTTATGACAGTTCGAAAGTTGAGTATGGCGAACTGGTCAGTTTCTTCGTTCGACATATCGATCCAACCGATGATGGCGGCCAGTTCTGCGATCGCGGGAATTCTTATCGCACGGCGGTCTTCGTTGAAGGCGACGACGAGCGTAGCGAAGTCGAAGCCCAATTCTCATCCATCAGCAGCGCGAGCATTCTGCCAGGCCCGATCGTCACGCAGGTTCTGAACGAGACCGAATTCTATGAAGCCGAGGGCTATCATCAGAACTATTACCAAAAGAACCCGGCGCGTTACAAACTCTACCGGGTAGGATGTGGCCGCGATAAGCGCGTTGCCGAAGTCTGGGCAAATGACGGCCGCAGCTAGGCGGATCTGTTCGCGCGAAGCCGCGCTTACGACCAAAATTTATGCCCTCCAGCTCGGCCACGATCCATACCGACGCTTGCCTCAATGGGTGGAAACGCCCACATAGGGGCCAGATTGACCGATGGAGTCTCAAGACATGTCCGATACAGCCGCTTCTCCGAATATTATGGATTCTTCCGATGACGCCTTCATGACTGACGTCATTGAAGCTTCTAATGAGCAACCGGTCCTGGTTGATTTCTGGGCGCCGTGGTGTGGCCCGTGCCGAACACTAACCCCGACGCTCGAAAAAGTTATCGGTGAGCAAAACGGCAAAGTGAAGCTCGTCAAAATCAACACCGAGGAGCATCCAGGCGTCGCTGGCCAGATGGGTGTGCGGTCTATTCCATCCGTCTTCGCGTTTGATAAAGGCCGACCCGTCAACGGTTTCCAGGGCGCCTTGCCCGAAAGCCAAGTGCGTCAGTTCATCGAGTCCATCCTCGGCGGAACAGACGGCGCGAAACAGTTACAAGAAGCGCTGGAGCAAGCTGAAGCGGCCGCACAAGCCGGCGATATTGGCACCGCCGCGCAGCTCTATGGCGCGGTGATGGAAGCCGATCCGGAAAACCCTGCCGCGATTGCCGGGCTCGCCCGCTGCTATCTCGCAAACGGCGATCCAGAGCGGGCGCGCCAAATCCTCGAAACGGCGCCAGAAGACAAAGCCAACGATCCCGCGATCAAGTCCGTTCGCACCGCTCTCGACCTGATGGCCGAGGCGCCGCTCGACGAAGATCTTGCCAGCGCGAAAGAAACCGTCGCTGCCAATCCTGAAAACCATGATGCCCGGTTTGAGCTCGCCGAGAAGTTGATTGGCCAAGGCAAAAACAAAGACGCCGCAGATCATCTTCTGACCATCCTGGAAGCCAAACTCGACTGGCAAGACGGTAAAGCCAAAACCAAATTGCTTGAGATCTTTGAGGCTGCCGGCCCAAAAGACCCGGTGACCATCGAAGGGCGCAGACGCCTCGGCTCGCTGATGTTTGCTTAAACCTGAGCAAACAAAACTCGCCGATCCCCCGGATCACTCCATTTCATGTTATGGAGCGGGAAAAACAGGAGATGTTGTGGCCCTAGAGACCTATCGCAAAACCTCGGATCTGCCGGATACAATTCCGGTGTTTCCGCTTTCGGGAGTGCTTCTCTTCCCGCGTTGGTCGCTGCCGCTCAATATTTTCGAACCGCGCTATTTGAACATGATTGATGATGCGATGTCCGGGCCTCGCCTGATTGGCATGATCCAATCAAACGGCGATGACCGCATTCAGCCTTCTTTGGTCGGAACCGGCTGCGTTGGCCGCATCACCTCTTATTCAGAGACCGATGACGGTCGCTATCTGATCTCGCTCAGCGGGATTTGCCGCTTCCATGTCGGCCGCGAGCTTGAGGCTGAAACGCCTTATCGCCAGGTTCGCGCAAATTGGGATGCGTTTGAGAAAGACTTGGCGTCGCCGCCGGACAACACCCTGCCCGACCGGTTGATGCTGGTGAACTCCTTGAAGCGCTACACGCAGATCAACTCAATGGAAGTTGATTGGGAAGCGGTCGAACACGCCCCGATGGAAACCTTGATCAATGCCCTTTGTGCGGGCTGTCCGTTTGGAACGCTTGAAAAGCAGGCGCTGCTTGAGGCTCCGACAGTTTTGGACCGCGCGCAAACGCTGATCACCTTGCTTGACATGGACGTGCCTGGGGATGACAGCTCGACCGTACAATGACTGACAAAACTGCTGATACTACATCTGCGCCCTGCGGCGTTAGCCCGCGTCTTTTAGAGGTGCTGATCTGCCCCGTTACCGGCGGCCCGCTCGTGTTTGATCGCGACGCGTGTGAACTCGTCTCCAAGAAAGCGAAACTCGCCTTTCCGATCCGAGATGGGTTGCCGATCCTGCTCGAAACCGAAGCCCGCGACTTGGACGCACCGCCTGCATGAGCAAGCGCGCCTGGCCAACCGAGCTGCGGTTTTCAAAGCACAAGCAGGCTCTGACCGTCAGCTTTGATGATGGTGAGGCGTTTGCCCTGCCCTATAAAATGCTGCGCCTGGAAAGCCCATCGGCGGATGTCCAAGGCCATGGCAGCGGCCCAAAACCGCCGCCGCCGATTGTCAGTGATGACATAGGCGTCGAAAAAGCCGACCCGGTTGGCCGCTATGCTGTACGGATCCATTTCAGCGATGGTCATGCCAATGGGCTCTACACCTGGGCCTATTTGCGCGAGCTTGGTGAGAAACTCGCCGCTTAAGGTCCCTTACCGATCAGACCAATCATGCCTATATAGCGACAGCACAGTGGCTGGGGCGTTCGAGAACGGTCAGTTATCCGCCGACCTTAATTACCGTCAGGGAGCTGGCTCTGGACTGGACCGTGGTCCTAACTAACCGGCACCCACCTAGCATCTAGGTCGACGGGATACGAGCACCAAAGACGGCGTCTTCGGTCCTGTGCGCATAGTTTTGGGGAGCATGCTCCCCTGGGATGCTGGCTTTCGGCAGCGGTTTGGCGTTTAGATTTCTGGTCCATTGAGCGGTTCCCACGACTCTTGTGGAACGCCCTAAGACTGACGTTCAGCTTACAATTCAGACCCCAGCTTCCCTGGGCTGTGGCCAGTCCAGCGTTTAAACGCGCGCGAGAATGAACTCGGTTCGGAGAATCCGACCAAATAAGCGGTCTCGTTGATCGATACTTTTTCGCCCTCAAGATAGTGGCGCGCCATGCGGTGGCGTAGATCATCGAGGATGTTTTCAAAGGTAATGTCTTCGGATTTGAGCTTACGATAGAGCGTTTGCCGCGACACAAGCATGGTATCGGCGATCTTCTGCATACTGATCTCACCCGTGTGCAAGATCGGTAGCAGATGCTGCTCGACTTCAGACCGCACCGTCCGGCTTGCTTCAAGGTCGGCCAGCAAGTGGTCGGCATGTTTGGTCAGCACCCCGAAAACATAGCGAGGCTTTGGCCAAAGTTGTAAATTCTCCCAGGCGGCATCGACGCGCATCGCGTTTCGATCAGAGCCAAACACAATTGGACACTCCAGAACGCGTTCATAATGCTCAGCGTAGCTCGGAGCCTCATGGGTGACGTGGGCTAAATTGACTAATTTCAAGTCTTTGAAGTTTCGATTGTAGCCGCAAATGAACCGGCCGAGCGTTGACTCGGTCAGTTCTGGAAAATCGTTTGGGTTCTTTCGCGCATCATCAATCCACAAGCCGTCATGTCGCTTAATCAACCGGAAGCGATCTTCTCCCTCCGCGACACCTTCGACTTCGATAATCAATCGATGATAGCGGTTCATTTGTTCGAACGCTTCGCGCATGGTGGTCGCCGAGTGCGCAACCAGACCAACGATCGATAGCTCTTCGAATTTGACGACAGATCCGAAGGTCAGCGCCAGTTCAGGCGTATTGGCGAGCGTTTTTCCAGCTCTCATCACAGCCTTAAACACCGAAAACGGAATGCGCTTTTCGGGATCGTTAAGCGCGTCCTCCGCAATGCCCCCCTGCTCTAACAGAGCGCCGCGATCGGCGCCGATCGATACCGCAAGATCAATCAAGGATGCCACATAGCCAACAGATACGGTTGCATGTCCCATTTAGATGATAACCTTTCAGCACGCGCTCGAGACAGTTTTGTTACCAGAAGTCATGTCTTTGATGGAAGGCGTCATGTCCACCTTCTGGCGCGACTGCCAATTTGGAGCTCGGAGAGACCCACAAAACTAAAGTTAGCATACATGACCGACATCGCCATCAAGCCATCACGTTCACAATCTTATTCGAGCCGACAATTGCTGAACCATTCCGCAAAACTCTGGTTCACAGTCACTGTCATAGGGCAGGTGGCTTTCGTGGCCTATATCGCCGCCT
Source organism: Henriciella sp. (assembly GCA_039970335.1). Taxonomy (GTDB): domain Bacteria; phylum Pseudomonadota; class Alphaproteobacteria; order Caulobacterales; family Hyphomonadaceae; genus Henriciella. The sequence goes on from JBDVMC010000025.1 coordinate 224,123, forward strand.
TTTATGGCGGAACAGCCTTGAAGGGAGATTTCAATGCCTGGGACGGACGCATGTTCAATGGCTTCATCTCCGGCGACATATTGGGTAATCTCAACATCATTCTTCATATCACGCTCGCCTTTATCATTACCGCTAGCGGCCCCGTTCAATTCATTCCAACCATTCGAAATCGGTTTCGAACATTTCATCGCTGGAATGGCCGCGTCTATGCGACCAGCGCGATCATCATTAGCCTTGGCGCACTGTATTTAACTTGGACGCGCAATGGGATTGGCGAGCCCCTGAATGATATTGGCATAACGCTCAATGGAATCGCGATCCTAACGTTCGCAACGCTCACGGCCCGAACCGCGATGGCGCGAGATTTTAAGTCGCACCAGAGATGGGCATTGCGCCTGTTCCTGGCGGTTAGCGGCGTTTGGTATATGCGTTTGGGCTACGGATTATACGCCTTCCTGTCGGGCGGGGCGTCACCCGGCTCTTCACAGATGCTCGACGGGCCGTTCGATATAGCGCTGAGCTTTGCGATCACATTGGTTCCATTGGCGTGTTTGGAATTGTTCTTCCGGTCACGCGACAGCAAGAACCCTATCTCGCAGGCCTTCATGGCGGGCGGCGTGGTCGTGCTTGCGCTGGCGACCGCGATTGGATCCTATATGGCAGCACAAATCTTTTGGCTCTCAAGTTTCAGCTAGTTCGACGGTCTCCCCCCGGAGAAGCTAACCACCCCGCCGGTGCCGAAAGCTGATATGAGTTGAGCGAGCTAAATTCACCTCAAACAAGTCGGTGACTCGGTTTTTGCCGGGGCTCTCAACAAATCTCAGTCGCAAGGTATGCGGGTGGCTCTAAGTCTAAATTGCGGCACCCATCCACTGTCTGGGTCGTTGACATAGCTGGTGCGATACCAGTGGTCGGCATCTTCTACCGTGAACTCAGCTAGAGATTTTATATCCGCAGGATAGACATTCCACATGGTTAGTTTTCCATCACGCATCTCCGCGCGCAAATCCTGAACTTGTTTGCCGACCGTCGAAATCCACATCATCTTCCAGACCCCTTCATCGGCGTCGTATAATCGGACGTTTACGCCACGCGGTGCATTCGGATCGACATCAGGGTTGGGATCATACCACTCATCAGTGATCGTCATTCCATCGAGCGAGTAATGACCCCTCCAACGTGCATGCGGACCCGGGCGCGGCGGCGACCAACCTCGCGGCGTCATCGCATGACTGGTGATGTCATAATTTCCAATCAGGAAGGAGAATTGCGCAAATTCTTCTGGGGCATCGGGGTGAGCGCTGCCATAGTCGCAATTTGCCAAGGGTGCTGTTTCCAAAGCGGCGGATAGAGAGGGGGGCGATACGGCGCACGCCGAGACAGCCAGCCCCGCGACTGCAATCAAACATGTCTTACGGTAAAACATGGCCATTCCTCCGTCTTTTCAGAGCGACCTTAGATATCGATCGAATATCCCACAAGGTGGATGTGGCCACGTCTAATCAAACCCAAGCGTTTCGGGAACTAGCCGGCCTGGTCTTTCAGCTTATGCGCCGCGAGCCGGTGGTAGATCAACAAAGCTTCGTCATAAATGCTGGCCATCTCTGTACCCATCTCCGGCAACCCACCAGGCGCGGGCCCAAACCCGGTTGAGCGCCAGACGGCGTCATACCAATGCGACGCCCAAGCCCCATCTTCCGGCTTCTCCCCTGCGCTCCAGACGAGCATTTCTGAGCGCCACTCGATCCCGAGCGCGGAACAGAGTGCCCGCGTCATGCCTTTCGGATCGCGCAAAATGTCGGTGCTGTCGATCACCAAAGGCGTACGGCCTTCGAGATCTTTTGCGTGTTCAAACAGGCTGAGCTGCTGCGGAAATCCAATCGCCTCCAGACTGATATTGTCCATCTTGCGCGCATAGGAGGCGATCACACGGGCGGGATGACGGATCAGGAAGACGTTGCGGCACGCCGCCATCCAATCGCGCGGAATGCCCTCAACCATGTGATGCGTCATATGCTTTTGATAAAACACGCTGGCTGCCGCGTCGGGGCAATCTGTCATATCCCGCGCGACCGCGACCGGGGCGCGGCTTTGCGTCGCGAAAATCTCTTCCGTCATCGGATGACGCAGGCCCGTCTGGTCGAGATAGGCCGCATAGAAAGGCTCATCAACACAGACCGTGTCCGGCCGCGCGCCAAAGCTGCGCATCATTGTCGTCGACATATTGCGCGGCCCAGACCACATCGCGATACGGAGCGGTTCGGGGGTCATGAAATCGGGGTCAGGTTCGCCTCGACCAAGTCTTTGTAGAGCGCGGACAGGCGCTGCGACATCGGCCCGTTCAGGGTGCTAATCGTCCGGCCATCAACCTCGCGCACCGGCGTCGCCCCCGCAAAGGTGCCCGTGATGAAAGCTTCGTCCGCGGAGTAGACGTCGAACAGCGAAAAGCGCTTCTCAAACACGGGAATATCATTCTCACGGCAGACGCGAATGATATTTGCGCGGGTAATCCCGCCCAGGCAGTATTCTGGCGGACTGGTCCAAACTTCGCCGTCCCGCACGATAAAGAAATGCGTCGAGTTACACGTCGCAACAAAGCCATCCGGGTCGAGCATCAAGGCCTCGTCCGCGCCGGCTTTATCGGCCTGAATGCAGGCCAGGATGCAATTCAGTTTGGAGTGCGAGTTGAGCTTTTGGTCTTGCTCCGCTGGGCCGGTGCGGCGGACATGCGCCGTGAACAGAGAGACCCCTTTGGCTTGAATCTCTGGCACCGGCGATTTGTACTCCGGAATGATCACAATCGTGGGCGGCGTGATGGTGAAGCGCGGGCCTTGATACGGCGTCTTCTTGACCCCGCGCGTGACCATCAGACGGATGTGCACCCCGTCCTGCATGTCCTGGGCTTTCAAACAGTCGAACAATTGCTGAGCCAGCTGTTCGCGGGTCAGGCCGATATCCATATCAATCGTCTTGGCGCCGGCATAGAGCCGTTTCAGATGCTCATCCAAAAAGGCGACACCGCCGGCATGGACCCGCATGCCTTCCCAAACGCCATCGCCGAGGAGGTAGCCGCTTTCGAAAACCGAAACTGTCGCCTGATCGCGATGCTTCAGCTCGCCATTGATCGAGACTTGAATGTCGGCATTGCGTTCGTCGTAAACATAGTCGTGAACGCCATGCGCATCATCCATTTCTAACCTCCAACACGTCGCTCTTGTCCGGCCCAGTACGGCTCACGCAAGTCTTTGCGTAAAATCTTACCCGAAGGGTTACGCGGGAGTGCCTCGATATAGTCAACTGATTTGGGGCACTTGTATCCGGCAATCCGTTCGCGGGCCCAATCGATGATGCTCTCAGCGGTTGGGTTGGTGCCTTCCTTGGCAACGACGATCGCCTTTACAGCCTCGCCCCATTTCTCGTCTGGGATGCCGATCACGGCAACGTCGGCAATATCCGGATGCCCGAAGATCGCATTCTCAACCTCAGCCGGATAAACATTCTCGCCGCCCGAGACGATCATATCTTTCACCCGGTCATGGATAAACAGGAACCCGTCTTCGTCGAAATAGCCGGCATCCCCGGTATAGAAGAAGCCGTTTCGGATCGCTTCTTCGGTGGCCTCAGGTCGGTTCCAGTATCCCTTCATGACAAAGCCAGACTGAATGACGATTTCGCCAACCTCACCCGTTGGCACTGAATTGCCGTCGCCATCGACACAGCGAATAATCGTGCTCGGATATGGCACACCGCAAGAGCGCAGCTTGCCCCAGCTCGGATTGTGCGCCTCGGGTGGCAAATAGGTGCCGCCGCCAACTGTTTCTGTCAGACCGTAAAGCTGTGTGAACTGCGCGCCCATCACTTCAACCGCACTGGTCAAAAGATCTTCGGTGATCGGTGAGGCGCCATAGAAGACTTGTTTCAGGGTCGAGTAATCACGCTCTCGATAATCCGGCATCTGCGACAGCATCAGGATAACCGCGGGCACCCAAAAGGCGTGATTGACCTTTTGCGTCTCGATCAAGTCGAGGATTTCAGCCGGATTAATCTCAGGCAGAACAACTGTTTTCGAACCTTGGGCCGTGGCAACCAGACCCGCATTCACACCCGCCACGTGGAAAAGTGGCATCGCGTTCATCACGGTCTCACCCGCTTCATAGGCGGCCCATTGCAGGACGCTGGCTTGCTCTAGAAAGGACTCATAGTTGGCATTGGTCAGCATGACGCCTTTCGGCAACCCGGTTGTACCCGACGTGTAGAGCTGGATGACATCATCCTGGTCTTCGGTCTTGTCGCCAGGCGCACTTGCATCCTGACCATCGCGCCAGCTTGTATATTCCGGCCAACCCTCGTGCGCGCCCTCGACAGTAATGATGTGCTGCAGATGCGGACACTCGTCTTTGATCTCTTCAACCATCGCGAACCATTCAGGCCCCACAAACAGAACCGAAATCTGCGCATCGGACAAAATGAACTGAACTTCGGGGGCGGCGAGGCGTGTGTTCACGCCATTGATCACCGAGCGGGATTTCGCGCAGCCATACATCATCTCATAATAGACAGCTGTATTCTTCGCGAGATAGCCAACCCGTTGGTCCGGACCAACGCCGAGGGCTTTTAGACCATTGGCAACTTGGTTTGAGCGCTCGTCTAGCTGGGCGAATGTTGTTTCTTCACCTTTACACCAAAACGCAATCTCAGATCCACGAATACTTGCCTGTACTCTAGGGATATCTGCAACGTGCGGCATAGATTTCGTATCAAGCATGGGTAACCACCTCCCGAGTGTTTTTGACTTTAATAGGACTTTAGGCATCATTCTTAGCTTGGAAAGCCCCAACAAACACGCTTAGGCTGCAAACCAAGTCTGGGGAGGCAAACAATATGGCAAACGCCCAAAGCATTATTCTTCATCAATTCGACCGCTCTCCCTTCTCGGAGAAGATTCGATTGGCATTGCGGATGAAGAATCTCGGTTGGGCGTCGGTGGAGATTCCATCGATCATGCCAAAGCCGGATCTGATGCCGTTGACCGGCGGATATCGCCGAACCCCAGTGATGCAGATCGGCGCCGATATATTCTGCGACACGTCGATTATGCTGCCCGAGTTGGAGAAGCGCTTTAATCTTCCGGCGCTCGACCTGCCGGGGCATGAAGGCCTCTCGAAAATGGTCGCAAGCTGGGTCGACGGAAAGTGGTTTCAATCCAGCGTCGCCGTGATTTTTGGGGCCGTTGGCGAGCATATGCCAAAAGAATTCATCGACGACCGCACCAAGATGTCTGGCCGCCCATTCGATGTCGACGCGATGAAAGCAGCCGCCCCGATCATGCGCGACCAATGGCGCAGTCAGCTCTTATGGATTGAAGAACGCCTCGAAGGAGGGCGCCATGCCGGAACCGGCGATTGGCTCGTTGGCACCAAGCCTGGCATGATCGATGTGCACGCCTTCATGAACCCGTGGTTTGTCGAGAAGAACATTCCGGACTTCCTGGAGACCTGTTTCGAAAGCGCGCCTTTGACCAAGGATTGGTATGGCCGCCTCAAAGGCTTCAAAGGCCAAACCCCAGAAGAAATCTCTGGCGAAGAGGCTGTAGAGATCGCGCACAAAGCCGCGCCGCGTCTGAAGCCAGCATCAACTGCGGGCGACTTGCGCGACTTCCAACCAGGCGACCGCGTTGCCATTGCGCCGGATGATTATGCCAAGGACTGGGTCGAAGGCGACTTAGTCATTGCCAACTCTGACAGGGTGATCATTGCCCGCCAGGATGACCGCGCAGACAATCTGCACGTTCACTTCCCGCGGGTCGGCTACGTCTTGCGCAACGCTTAGGCTGGCACGCGGGCTTCGGCCTCACCGACCGGCTCATCTCCGGCAATCAGCGTATCCGCGAAAAGATGGTTCCGGTCCCGGTGACCGGCTTCGTCTTCGCGCACAGCGATCACAACGTCTCTGAGGCGCGCATTTGCGGGCAAGTCCCAATAATCGATGGCGATCTGCGGAGCTGGGCCATTTTCAAGACGACCCTCGTCAATCTCGCGCAAATAGTGGGTGTAGCTTGTGACCGCTTCTTCCTCGAAATAGCCGATGACCCTGTGCGCTGTTTTAGGGGCGAACAGATACAGGAAGAAATAGAAATTATAGAAGATGGCCTGGGCAATCATAATCAAAGCGCGCTCAAACAGAGTCGGTTTCGCAACCTGAATGAAGGTCATCAGATGCATGCGTTCATTCTCAGCTTCGTCGAGGAGTTCCTTGACCCAGCCGCGGTCATCTTGCATCCGGCGGATAGACCGCAAATGCTGCAAAAGCCCAGCGACCATGCCGGGAACAGCCGCTACGGTTTCAAGCACAACTGCGCGATGACCATAGCGTTTCCGGAAGAAAAGATCCGCGAAAAAGCGTAAGAATTTTACAAACGCGAAAGCGATGCGATCTCGCAAACCTGCTGGTTTGCGGTGGGGTTCGAGATAGCTCATCCGGGGCCTCCTTAGGGTACACTCCCTAGGTAAGACCCCGTAACTCAAACATCAGACGCAGGATTGCCGCGCGACAGAATGTGCCACCTTTTTAGAGCTAGCAGCCGCCTGCCTCAAATCGATAGGCGACGAAGTTAACCGGGTCGCCATTCGAATAATTGAGCGCGTAAACGGGTGCTGATTGAGAAACACAGCGACCTGCAGCGTCGGCCTGAGCAATGAGATCATCGCGAATGTCAGGCACAGCTGGAATGCAATCATCACCGAGCGCTTCACAGCGACGCGGCGGGCTGCCCCGGCCTTCCAAGTTAAGCAGGTAGACAACCGGATAAGCGGCCTCGTCGTCCGGCAAGAGCAGCGGCGTCTCCGGTGAGTGCAGGTTCTGCGTCCCCAGCGATAAAACATAAGACGGTTCAGCATAGCCCAGCGCGAGAATGCGTTCAGGGCTCGTGCGGCCATCCTCACACGTTTCGCTCGGCACCCCGCAAACGTCTTGAAGCGCGAGCCGCGCGGTCTCTGTCGGCTGCGCCCAAAGCTGTGTCGGCAAGAAATAGATCCGCGCATGCCATCCGAGGAACAGGCTGGTCAGAATACCCAGGAACAAAGTGACGCCGAGCTTTCTGGCGAACGTCGCAGCTATAGATCCGGCAAAGACGATTGCGCCCAGACCCCAAAGCCAGAGCGGGAAGTTTACGAAGCTTGCCCATTGATCGATCACCACCTCTGGCGCTGCAGTTTTGAAATCACCCGCCGCTTCGGTCTTGATCAACCGCGCCGCGAGCGGCGAGCTGACAAAGAGCAACAGCCCCCCGCCGAGCAGATAGATGGCAAAACTCACGCCCTTAGAAACGGGCAATTTTGCGCCGTCCATCAGCTTCAATCCAGCCCATCCACAAAGCAGGCCCATAGCTGGATAAGCCGGCAGGATGTAATGGCTAAGGCGGGTCGGCATAAGCTCGAAAAAGATCGTCGTCAGCGCGGCCCAAGCGACCAGGAACCGAATGGCTTTGATCTCATCCGTGACCGGAGCGGCATTTTCAAGAGACCATCGATTTTGCCACTCTGGCCGCGTACTGAGCCACCAAAACCCAACAATAATCAGGCCCGCAAAGGCCGAGGGCGCGCCATTTCCGAGCTCGCCTGGAAGGATCCAAGTCGCGAGTGCGGTGAACGCGCCGAGCGCGACAAACACGAATAGGGCATCGGTTCCACGCTTGCGCGCAAGATCATTGCTGCCGCGCAAATATTTCCAGGCCAACGTCATGCCAGGCACCAGCAAGAGTACGGCCGGGAAGAACCAAACCGGGATATGACTGAGATGATAAAGCGGCCAACCAGCATGTCCCTCAGAGGCGCCGGCAAACTTGTCTTTCAGATCCTTACCGACGGCGCCTTGCAGGAAGGTTCCGTCTGTCGCGAACTGGATCGCGGCCAGCCATGGCAGGAACATCGCCGCAGCCAATGCTGGTCCAGGCCACCAAATGAGAGGCCGCCACCAATCGCCGCCTTTGCCTTCGCCAGCCTTTGCCCAGACCCAGGCGCCAAACCCGGCATAGGCCGCAACCATTGGGGTCACCGGGCCTTTGATCAAAAGTCCGCACCCCATGGCGAACCAGAAGACTAAGGCGATCCGTTTCGGATTGTCCGTTTTGTCCATATAGAGCCGCGCCAGAGCGCCGATCCCCCACGCCGTCAGGAAGATCAGAACCCCGTCGGTCTTGGAAATGTGCCCTTCACTGGTCACCAATAAGGTCGCGCCAAACAAGGCTGCCCCTAGAAATGCCGCGCGCCGCCCGATCAGGACGATCCCGCACCAGAACGTCGCCATGGTCGCGAGCGAAACGCCAATCCAGCTCGGAACCCGGTAGGTCCAGATATCGAGCTTGTCTTCGTCACCAAGAAGCTGGGTTGCGCCAGATTGTAGCCAGTGAATTCCGGCGGGCTTTTTGTTCCGATACTCATCTTGATAGCGGATGATCAGATAGTCGCCGGTTTCAATGTACTGCTTGGACGCTTGCGCGAACCGCGCTTCGTCTCGGTCGAGCGCAGGAATGTTGAACACGCCAGGCGCAGCAGCGGTAAAAGTGATGGCAAACAGAATGAACCAGGCTTTCCAGCCAGATGAGAGACGATCGAGCATATCCATGAGAAAGCTCTTATCCTGAGCCAACAATGTTGAATAGCGTTACAATGCGGACTAGCGTCGCCGAAACGCAGAATTAATGGGAGCGGGCATGAGCTGGTGGTTCAAGATTGATCTTTGGAAGCGCGTGATTGCCGCGCTCATATTGGGTTTAGCAGTTGGCCTGGGTCTCAGATATGGCATGGGCGCGGAAGCTGGCGGTGGATTTGCTGAATCCTGGATCAGTTGGGCCGGCGACCTGTTCTTACGTTTGATCAGAATGCTGATCGTGCCGCTGGTCTTCTTTACATTGGTCTCTGGCATCATCGCGATGGGGGATCCGAAGCGCCTTGGCAGCTTGGGGTTGCGCACGATCGGAACCTATATCGGCACAACCGCAATCGCGGTCACGTTGGGCCTCATCATGGGAACTATTTTCCGCCCTGGCGCCAGCCTGACACCTGAGACATTTGCAGGTGCGGATACAGACCGCATGATGGCCGTCTCAGCCCGCGCTGATGAAGCCGGTGGGATTGTCGATCGACTTCTCAATATCGTTCCAACCAACCCCGTGGATGCGCTCGCTTCTGGCAACATTCTGCAGATCATCTTTTTCGCGATCATGTTTGGCGTTGGCATCTTGATGGCTGGCAAACATGCCGAGCCCGTCGGTAAATGGTTCGATGGCGCGTCCGAAGCGATGATGAAGGTGACGATTATCGTCATGGAAACCGCGCCGATTGGGGTGTTTGCTCTCATGGCGACCGTTATGGCGACCCAGGGGCTTGGCGTTTTGCAGAGCCTCGGCACGCTTGCAATCGCGCTTTATCTCGCTTGCGCCATTCACATCCTGATCACGTATGGTGGGATCATCATCAAGCTGGTTCTCGGCTTGCCGTTCATCCCGTTTTTGCGTGGGATCACCGATGCGCAAGCCGTCGCCTATTCAACTGCGAGCTCCTCTGCGACGCTGCCTGTCACGATCACCTGCGCCGAGGAGAATCTCGGCATCGATAAGGCCGTCGCGGGGTCCGTTCTGCCGCTCGGCGCGACGATCAATATGGATGGTACGGCAATCTATATCGGCATGGTCGCTTTGTTTGGCGCGCAAGCTATGGGCATCGAGGTCAGCCTCATGCAATACGTGCTGATCGCCGTGATGGCGACTTTGGTCTCGATTGGCGCAGCGGGCATTCCAAGTGCCGGATTGCTCCTCTCAGGCTTGGCACTCGCGCAAGTCGGCATCCCGGAAGAGCAAGCCTTCTTGATCATCGGCTTCATCCTGCCATTTGACCGCCTGCTCGATATGATGCGGACAATGACCAACGTCACAGGCGATGCCGCCGTCGCGACGGCAGTCGCTAAGTGGGAAGGCGATCTCGATGAAGGTGTGTTCCGCGCCGCAGACAATCTTTCGGCGCATGTCGATGATCGCGAGCCCGCCTAAAGCGCGCTGCGAACAATCTCGCCAATCATTCGGGCTTCGTTAGCGCGCGGTGACCCGACCCGCCACGCGATCCCGATGCGGCGGCCTATCATCGGTGTTTCAAACGCGCGCAGCTCAACCTCTGCGCCTGAGGTCACGCCCGCATCGATGGCCAGCCGAGGCAAAAGCGATACACCCAAACCGCCCGCCACCATGTGCACGAGGGTTGGTAGGCTGGTCGCGGTAACATCTGCGCCGCCTCGCTTGGTTGGCAATCGACAGATCGAGAGCGCATGATCGCGCAGGCAATGCCCGTCCTCCAAGAGGAGTACGTCCTCTTCGACCAAATGGCTCGATTTCAATCCCTCGCGCGCCGCCAAATCATGTCCGGTCGGGGTGACCAATAGAAACTCATCATCCCCAAGATCCATCGTCTCAATCCCAGACGCCTCCCATGGCAGAGCGATCAACGCCGCGTCGAGCTTTCGCGAACGCAACCCCTCGATCAGGCGTTCGGTTTGGTCTTCACGCAAATAGAGCTTCAGGTTTGGATACGCGCTCCGCAGCGCCTTCAGCGTGCGTGGCAGCAAAAATGGCGCAATGGTCGGAATCGCGCCGAGGCGAAAGCCCCCGGTCAGCGGCGCACCCGCTTGCTGGGTCGCAGCGATCAGATCAGCTGTGTCGGAGAGGATGGTTCGTGCACGCTCAACTGCGGCTTCACCGGCCTGGGTGAGCGAGGCCCCGCGCGATTCGCGCTCAATCAATTGCACGCCCAATAGGCCTTCAACCTCCTTGATCGCTGCCGACAAAGTTGGCTGTGTGACGTGACATGCCTCTGCGGCTTTCGAGAAAGAGCCATTATCAGCAACCGCGCAAAGGAATTCGAGCTGTCTTAGAGTGGGAAGATGCATAGGTTTAATCTATCCCTTCAACTCCAATTATCAATTATACGCTGACAGCTTTTCGCTTTAGGCTCACAAATAGTTGATGAGAACGGCGCCCCCATCCGTCTTGAAAGCGAGTGAACAAGCGCCATTTTCTTATCATAGGCGGCCACTAACGGCCCCGATTATTCGCACCGGTGGCCCCCGATCCCAATCCCTCAGCCACCGGAACGCGAGGCCCTGCCGGCCCTTTTCCTCCCCCTAAAGAACAAGGTCATCCGGCAGGGCCAACGCGTTTGCGACCAAATGAGACAATCGGTGAACGAGAATTGACTTGCCACACAGGCCCTGAAGGGCATTTTAGACATATGGAACTCAACGCCTCTGGCCTCAGCAATGACCTCATCCGTTTAGAACCCCTCGATGAGCGGTTCCGCGAGCATTTGCGAGCCAGTGATGCGGTTGATTCAATTTGGCTCTCCCTTCCGGCAATCCAGAGAGGCGCAGGCTTCGACGCGTATTATGATCACGTCCTGAAGAATGGCCGCCAGAACGATCTTTACGGGTTTGCTTTGCTCGATCCAAACGATGGCGACCGCTTCGTCGGCGTCACAGCTTTGATTGAGCCCAACAAAATGCATCGACGCATCCGGCTCGGCTATACGTGGCTAGAGCCTCATCTGCGCGGGCAAGGCATTTATGCCGCAATCCAGAAACTGCTTATCCAACGCTCACTCGATTGGGGCGCGAAGCGAATTGAGTGGTATGTCGAAGATCGTAATACCCGCGCCATTCGGGCGATTGAATCAATCGGCGCCGTAAAAGAAGGCGTGCTGCGTGAATATGAGAAATTCGCCGATGGCGAATGGGTCGACATGGCCGTTTTGTCTATGCTCCGCGACGATGCGAAAGAAGCGATGACCCGCCTGACGCAGATCATGGTCGATAGCGAGGCTTGATTCTTATCCACAGCCGTGCTTTACGCGCGCAACATTCACCGCACTAACAGTACGTGCGCGTTGACCGGGACAAGCTTTCAAAAGCGGGAGCCCGGCGATGTCCCCCACCCGGCGAAGGCTCGCTCAGTGGGGCGCTACTGCTTTGTGTTGTGCTTTAGAGCGCTTATCTGTTCTGTCAGGATAGATTGGCAATAGGAGTGACGCGATGTTTGACGCGCTAACAGACCGCTTAGGCGGGGTATTTGACGGACTTCTCGGGCGCGGCGCGCTGTCAGAGAAAGAGGTCACGGCTGCGCTCCGCGAAATCCGAGTGGCGCTGCTCGAAGCCGACGTCGCGCTTCCGGTCGTCAAAGAGTTCATCGCGTCGATCAAAGACGATGCGGTTGGCGAAGATGTCATCCGTTCGGTCAAGCCAGGTCAGCAAGTCGTCAAGATCGTTCATGATGGCTTGGTCAAGCTGCTAGGCGGCGAAGAAGCCGAAACCGGTCTTCGCGTTGATAACCCGCCCGCTGTGGTGATGATGGCCGGCCTACAAGGCTCTGGTAAGACCACTACAACCGGTAAGCTCGCCAAGCGCCTCTCAGAGCGCGACAAGAAAAAAGTCCTGCTCGCCTCGCTCGATACGCGCCGTCCAGCGGCGATGGAGCAGCTCGCCATCCTCGCCGATCAGTGCGGCGACGGTGTTTCCTCCCTCCCGATCATCAAAGACCAAAGCCCGGCCGAGATTGCCCGGCGCGCGCTCCAGGCGGCAAAGCTTGGCGGCTATGACGTGGTCTTCCTCGATACGGCAGGCCGGACCTCGATCGATGAGCAGATGATGGCTGAGGCGAGCGAGATCGCCAAGATCGCCTCGCCGAACGAAACCCTGCTGGTTGCGGACTCTCTGACTGGTCAGGACGCCGTTGAAACTGCGAGCCGCTTCCATGAGCGCCTGCCGCTGACCGGCCTGATCCTCACTCGGATGGATGGTGATGGGCGCGGCGGTGCAGCGCTCTCTATGCGCGCGGTCACTGGCCTTCCGATTAAGTTCCTCGGCACCGGCGAAAAACTAGACGGGCTCGACGCGTTTGATGCCAAGCGTCTCGCCGGACGTATCCTGGGCCAGGGCGACATTGTTTCGCTGGTTGAAAAAGCTGGCGACCAGATGGACGCCGACAAAGCTGAGAAGATGGCCAAGAAAATGGCCAAGGGGCAGTTCGATCTGGACGACCTCGCGCAGCAGCTTCAGCAAATGCAGAAAATGGGCGGCCTAGGCGGCATTATGGGCATGTTGCCCGGCGCCAAGAAAGCCAAACAGGCGCTCGATGCGTCTGGCATGGACGATAAAGTGATCCTGCGCCAAGGCGCGATCATCTCTTCAATGACCAAGAAAGAGCGCGCCAAACCTGCGCTCCTTAATGCTTCTCGCCGCAAGCGGATTGCCGCGGGCGCGGGCGTCACCGTGCAGGACGTCAATCGCGTCTTGAAAATGCACAAGCAGATGGCTGGCATGATGAAAAAAATGTCCAAGGGCGGCATGAAGGGCATGATGAACATGATGGGCCAGGCGGGCGTATCGCCAACGGACCTCGCCAAAATGGGCGGCGGCGGCGCGATGCCAGGCGGGATGCCGAACATTCCTGGCCTTGGAGGACCGAAGAAGTGACCTCCCCAACCGATAAACTCGCTCAGTACCGCTCAAGCATCGACAATCTCGATGCTATCCTGCTGCACACGCTGGCGGAGCGCTTCAAAGTCACCCAAGCCGTTGGCCAGCTGAAAGCCGAGCATGATATGCCGCCCGCCGACAAAGCGCGCGAAGCCCGGCAGATCGATCGCCTGCGTAGCCTCGCCGAAGAGAGCAATCTCGACCCGGTCTTTGCCGAAAAATTTCTGAATTTCATCGTGGCTGAAGTCATTCGCCATCACGAAAAAATTAGGGGTTCCACCCCGAACCCCGAGACGCCGAACACTTAGGAGTACACACATGGCCCTCAAAATCAGACTCGCCCGCGGCGGGTCAAAAAAACGTCCATTCTATAGCGTTGTTATTGCTGACAGCCGCATGCCACGCGATGGCCGTTTCATCGAAAAAATTGGCCGGTATGACCCGCGCCAACCAAAAGACAGCGAAAATCGCGTCCAGATTGACGGCGTAAAAGCTGCTGAATGGATCAAGAAAGGCGCCAAGCCAACCGATCGCGTTGCCCGCTTCCTGAACCAGATGACGCTCGAAGGCGAAAAAGCCCCGATCTATGGCTGGACCGCGAGCAACAACCCACAAAAGGGTACGCCTGGCGACAAAGCCAAAGAGCGCGCTGAAGAAAAAGTCGAAAAAGCCGCCGCACGCAAAGAAGCAGAAAAAGAAGCTAAAGAAGCTGCCAAGGCTGAAAAAGAAGCCGCTAAGGAAGCTGCGAAAGCCGAAAAAGAAGCTGCGAAGGCTGAAGCTGAAGCGCCTGCAGAGGAAGCCCCAGCAGAAGAAGCACCGGCCGAAGAGGCTGCTGCCGAAGAAGAGAAGTCTGAATAGGCTTTTCGGTCTTCCGAAATTTCAAGAAAAGCCCTGGGCCAATGGTCTGGGGCTTTTTTTATGCGCGGACTTGTCAATCAGACACACTTGTGGATTAGCCTGTTCGATGACCGATCTATCTCTACTGCGTTCTACTGAGGCCTCCGCGCAAACGCTCACATATTTGTGGGCGGCGACGTTTCGCGAGGCCTATGCAGACGTGCATAGCGCGGCGAGCCTCTCGGCCTATTGCGACAGCAATTTCACTCTAAGCGCCGCAACCGCAGCGCTCGCGGATGAAGACACGATTTGCAAGATCGCTGGACAGATCGAGGCGCCGAAGGGCTTTTACGTGCTCACCCGAAAAACCTGCCCGATTGGCACGAAACGTCCAGCCTGCGAGTTGAAACAGATTTATTTGCTCGCGCCTGCCTATGGCACCGGGCTTGGAAAAGTCTTGTTTGAAGACGCTATTGGCGAAGCGGGTAAGATGGGCGCGAAACAGCTCTGGCTCAGTGTTTCGAATGTAAACATGAGGGCGCAGAGATTTTACGAGAAACGCGGCTTTGAGCATGCTGGGCCGGGATCAGATTTTCATGTCGGAACAGATATACTGACCTCGAGTATTCTCACCTTACAGTTGGACTAATCCGCCAAAAACTCCGCCAGCGCTTCGATCTCTTCTAGCCCATCATGCATGGCTTTTTGCTGATCGGGAGACACCAGATCGTCCAGGACGGGTTGCGTCAGGATCAAATGCCGGATCGTCTGACTGGCCACTGACAATCCCCGCGCAAGCGTATCCTGGCTGAAAAACCAGGTCAGACCGCGCGGATGCATGAATGTGTTTCGCGCCTCGACCAATCGATCAAAGCTCTGCCGGGTCGCCGCTCCGAAGGGCAAGGTGAAAGGCGGTGGCAATCGGTCTTTCGAAGCGGCTCTCAACAAAAGCTCGGTCGCGCCGGCCTGCGAGGGAATACTATCTCCGGCCGCTCGCAAGGCGATTGCAGCCGCCTGCTGCGCGCCGAGCACCGTCGCGGTCACCAACCAAGGCGCAGAGGCCGCATCGTCCGGATATTGCCGGGCATGCGTCGCGGCCAAGCGAACTGTTTCTGCTAGGGCCGTCTCAGGCGTCATTCCGTCCCTGGCGCCTCAAGTTCGGGTTGCGCTCGGAAATCCCAGCCTGTCTCCGCCGCGATATAGGTGAAAGCGGCATAGACAGCGACGTTCTGGCGAAACTCATCGGGGTCAATCTTGTCGAACGTATCGTCCGGCGTGTGATGGTAATCGAAATAGTCCATGCCGTTTTGACCAGGCGTCACCACCGGCACACCAGCGCGCGCGAGAATCCCGATGTCGGGACCGCCAAAAGAGCGATTATCATCCGGGGTCACACCAAGCGGCATAAGCAGAGCCTGGATTGTGCGGGCATAAGGCAGAGCCGCCTCCCCGAACCGCGTTTGGAAACGCCAGACGGGTCCAGCTCCAAAGTCGCTTTCAGCCGCGAGCACGTGCTTGTCGAGATCATCGCCATGCTCGCGCGCATAGGCGGTTGCGCCGAACAGACCAACTTCCTCGGCGCCATACAGCACCACACGGATCGTCCGGCGTGGGCGTTCCGGCAGGTTCGCGATCAACATTGCTGCGCCAACCACAATTCCGCAGCCAGCGCCGTCATCTAGGGCGCCCGTGCCAAGGTCCCAGCTATCGAGGTGGCAACCGATCAAGACGATTTCATCCTGGAGGTCGGTTCCCGTCAGTTCGGCGATCACATTGCCAGACGGGGCATTGGTTTTGATCTCGGTCTGAATGTTGACCGAGACCGTCACCGCACTGCGCTCAAGCAAGCGGGTTAGCTGATCGGCATCAGGCCCGGAAATTGCGGCAACCGGGCCAGCGCCCTCTGCGCCATCGCGGGCCATAATGCCGGTATGTGGCATGCGGTGCGGCTGTGTCCCCACAGATCGGATCAGACAGGCCAATGCGCCTTTGTCTGAAGCCGCTTGCGCGCACTGGCTGCGTTTACGCACAGCCATGCCATATCCAGAGCCATCCATGGTCTTGATCATGGTCTCATCGATGAAGACAATCTTGCCATCGACCTGAGAGATCGGCGCGGCTTGCAATGCCGCGAGGTTTGCAAACCGGACCACTTCACCCGAGACGCCCTTTTTAGGCGTCGGTGCAGATCCGCCAAGCGCGGTCGCGACCAAGGGCTGTGGGCTTGGAGAGACAACCGAGACGGCTTCGGATTTACGCGACCAGAACGGGATTTCGAACGGCTCTATGCGCACTTGGTCGAAGCCAAGCTCAGAAAGCTCTGCAACAGACCAATCGCGGGCTTTCGCCTCTGACTCAGATCCAGCAAGGCGTTGCCCAACTTCGGTGGTCAGATCTTCAACAAAGCCTAAGCCAACCTCATCTTTTTCGGCCTGAGCGATGAGCACTTTCACCGTACTCTCAATCTCTGGTGCAAGGTCTGCCGCTTCTTGGCTTAAGCCAAGCAAAGGCAGCAAACTCGACGCGAGTCCCGCAGCAATCATGCGCTTGAACATGGTAAATCTCTCCCAAGGTTATCGGGAGAGATTAGTAGAATTTGCTACAGCGTCCAGCGTTAATGGGCGTATGTTGCGCGTCCTGGCTCAAGCAGCCAAGGCTTCGATGGCTTGACGTGCGCTAGCGATCTTTTCGTCTCCGCCAGCCATCAGCTGATCAGCGGCAATGACCGACACATCATGAATCCCCAAAAATCCAAGCACGTGGCGGACATACGGCGTCGCGAAATCTATATCAGATCCAGATGCCGTGCCGCCCGATGCGATAACGAGATAGGCTTTCTTATCCTCAAGCAGACCGACCGGCCCATTCTCAGTATATTTGAACGTCTTGCGGGCGCGAGCGACGAGGTCAATCCAGGCTTTGAAAGCAGCAGGAACACCGAAATTATAGATTGGAACTCCTAGAACGATCGTATCGGCGGCCTCAAGCTCAGCGATCAAAGTGTCCGAGAGCGCGAGCGTATCCTGTTGGGCCGGTGTCCGGGCTTCATCCGGGGTGAAGTTTGCGCCAACCCAATTCTCGGTCAGGAACGGCGGTGCTTCGACACCGATATCGCGCGTCACCACTTGGGTATCAGCGCTTGAAAGGCGCTCGACAAAAGCCTGGCTGAGCGAACGGGTGATCGATCCGTCAGTGCGAGCGGACGAGTCTATGTGAAGAATGTTACGGGCCAAAGATGCCTCCATATTTGCAATGCAAACGAGGTGGACCTTCGACCCGCATTCTAACAGATCTAATTGTCGGCAAACACTTATGCCGATTTTGAATAATTACGGGGCGACCGGCGCACCTTGATTGATCAAAGCAACCAATTGCGGAATGCCTTCAGTCGGAGGACGATCTTTAAAGCCCTCTTCTTTCTGGACCCCGGAAACTTCCCCATCGGCGCTGATATAAACAATCGCAGGGTGCGGAATACCGTCAAACCGGCTGCCAGCCGTAACCTCCTCATTGCGCAGACCGAACGCATCAATCGTGACGGAATCTGTGTCGGACAGGAATGTATATGACAGCGACTTTTCAGACGCGAATGCGGCCAGCGTCTCAGGCGCATCATAAGTTAGCAGATTGAGGCTCCAACCTGCCGCGTCCAGTTCCGCGGTGATCGTCTCAAGCTCAAGAGCTTGAGCTTTGCAGTAAGGACACCAATCGAGTGAACGACTGAACACAATGACTGCGCCGTGTTCGCCGGTGATCCCGGCCAAGTCCACCGCTTCGCCAGCACTTGTCAGGGCAGTAACGGTCGGCGCCACCGTACCGGCTTCAACGCAGACCATCGATGTCGTGCCATCACTATGGTCATCTGCATTTGCGATTGCGCCTGTCATCAACATCGCTGATGCGGCTATCAAAGAACGAAACATGAGAACGACCCTCCTTAGGTCCATCTTTGCGTCGTCTCTATATGGGCGACGGGCCTGTGAATAGGGAGCTCACAGGCCTGTGATGTGAGTTTGATCAACCTCCAGTTAAACGAAAGCCGCCGCCACGCAAAGGCGGCGACGGCATTGAAACTCAGCGCTGAGCGTTAAGCGAGCGCAGGCTCTAGCTTCTTACAATCATCAACCAGGCCTTTGACGGCCGCGACTGATGTCATGAACATATCGCGCTCTTCGTCCGTGAAATCGAACTCGACAATCTTTTCAGCGCCGTTGCCGCCGATCAGGGTCGGAACGCCGACATACATGCCGTCCAATCCATACTCGCCATCACACCACGCCGCAGATGGTAGGACACGCTTTTGGTCTTTCAGGTAAGACTTCGCCATAGAGATCGCTGATTCAGCCGGGGCATAATAGGCAGATCCGGTTTTCAGCAGAGCAACGATCTCGCCGCCGCCTTTACGGGTCCGTGTCACGATGGCGTCGAGCTCTTCCTGGGTCATCCAGCCCTGCGCCACGAGTTGGGTCAAAGGCAGACCGCCAACAGTAGAGTGGCGCACCATTGGGACCATTGAATCGCCGTGGCCAGCCAGTGTCCAAGCGTGAATGTCGGCAACTGAAACGCCGGTGGCTTCAGACAGGAAGTAAGCGAAACGGCTGGAATCGAGCACGCCTGCCATGCCAACGACTTTATTTGTCGGCAGGCCAGAGAATTGCTGCAGAGCCCAGACCATCGCGTCGAGTGGGTTGGTGATACAGATCACAAAGGCGTTCGGGGCATGGGCTTTGATGCCTTCGCCAACCGCTTTCATGACTTTCAGATTGATGCCGAGCAGATCATCGCGGCTCATGCCAGGCTTACGCGCAACACCAGCGGTAACGATGCACACATCGGCGCCAGCAATATCGGCATAATCATTCGCGCCCTTGAGTGAAACTGAGCTGTTATAGACCGGAGTCGATTCAGCCAGATCAAGCGCTTTGCCTTGTGGCAGGCCTTCAGCGATGTCGAAAAGCACCACATCTCCAAGCTCTTCGCGGGCTGCGACGTGAGCGAGTGTGCCACCAATCATACCTGAACCAATAAGTGCGATCTTCTTGCGAGCCATCCGGGTCTCCTGTAAAAAAATTAAACCGTCTGGCGCCTCCCCTAGCCGAGCCAGGGCTTGCGCGCAATGTAACCTTGGTCGCAGGCAAAAATTTGGGCTGGATTCGGCGTCCAAACTCAGCCAACAGAGGCTCTATGATACCTCGCGCACAAAAATCCCCCGTTCCGCTCGATATTTGTCACCTGGCCAAGGCTATAGAAGCGGTTGGTGATCGCTGGACACTCCTCATTTTGCGAGCCGCTCTATTTGGCGTCCGCCGGTTCGACGACTTTCAAAAGGAATTGAGCATTCCCCGTACGGTTCTGTCAGGCCGGTTGGCAAAGCTGGTCGAGGCGGATGTGCTGACCAAGAAAGCTTACAAAGAGGACGGAAAGCGCGCGCGTCCGGAATATCTGCTGACAGATGGCGGCGAAGCGCTTCGTCCGGTGTTCATGGCGCTGACCCAATGGGGAGATGAGTGGGCCAGCGACGGTGCGCCGCCGCCAATTTCCTTCACGCACGCCAAAAGCCGCCAAAAGGTTCGGCCTGCTTTTGTTGATGAAGATGGACGTGAAGCGCGGATGAAAGATACGCGCGTTTCGCTGCGCCGCTAGCGAGCTTTGCCCCAAACACGGAGCGGATCAAAAGCGCCGGTTTCAGCCGCCTTCTGGAGTTGCGCGAGTTGATCTCCGACCGGGCTGCCTGAATCCACCAAGCCGCCGCCATAGATTGCCTGATCTAATCGACAGATGCGTTCAAACAGGTTCTCTGAACGATCAACCAGATCGAGGAAAACGTCCGGCAAACCGCGTCCGCGCTGCGCACTAGCATCTAGTGCTGGGTCTTCACGGCTGATCCGATATTTAGACTGGGTCGCATCCGCGGGGGGCATATCCCCGTCGCGAACCGCCTTTTGCATGACGAGCCAACTGGCGGCTTGCATCAGGCGTGTTGTTAGTTCCATGCTCCAGGCGGCATAGGTCAGGCTCGCCTCTCGTGGCAGGCTGGAGGAGAGTTTCCGACCCGGGCCATCAAGGTATGATGCGGTTTCTTCGACCAGCGCCATGCCATCAACAAAGACCTTCTCGAACACTTTGCCATCGGTAAATGACAGGTCCGTGAGCGAGGGTGTCGGGGTTTTCGACTGATCAGCCATGCGTGAGCAACTTCCAGAATTGACGGTTCTGCGCAGACTCTACTTCTGCGCGTCCTTAAAAGATCTTAATCACTCCCACCAAAAAGTGCATCAGCTGCAGATTTATGTGACTGCTTTTTGTTGAGTTCCGCTTCGCAGGCGGCGATTTCGGCCTTTAATTCTTCAATCCGTTCCTGAAGATCTTCGACGGATAACCGCTCCAAATCGAGTTTCTTTTCTGGAATTGGCTCATCTTCAAACATGGTTTGCCCTTTCCCTAGTGGGGTCCTCAACTCTATGTAAGCAAGAACACGAAAACAAACAGGAGTGTCAAATGGGCGAGACAATGTGGGCCGTAGTGGTGACAGACGATCAACCGTTGAAAATAGGTCAGGTTGAAAAGCCCGCATGTGGTCCAAACGATGTCCTCGTTGAAGTGATGACAGCCGGATTGAACCGCGCAGACCTTGTTCAACGCATGGGACTGTATCCGCCGCCTCCTGGGGCCTCAGAAATTATGGGCCTTGAGTGCGCCGGTACCGTAGTTGCGGTCGGATCTGACGTCTCTGACTGGGCCATTGGCGACCGCGTTTGCGGCCTATTGGCGGGCGGCGGCTATGCTGAGTTCACGCTGATTGATCAGGGGTCTTTGTTCAAGATCCCAGACGGTATGAGCTTCAATGAGGCCGGCGCCCTGCCCGAAGTGATGATGACGGTCTGGGCGAACATTTTTGACCGTTGCCAGTTCAAACCGGGCGAGGCCGTGCTGATCCATGGCGGAACCAGCGGGATCGGCACGATGGCAATCCAGATGCTGAAAACCGCTGGGGCCTCGAAAATCATGATCACAGCTGGCACGGCCGAGAAGTGCCGATACGCCGAATCACTCGGCGCTGATGTCGCGATCAATTATCGCGAAGATGATTTTGAGCAGGCCGTTCGCGAAGCCGGCGGCGCCGACATCATCCTGGATATGGTTGGCGGCGATTATGTGCAGAAAAATATCTCTGTGGCGAAAGTCGGCGGGCGCATCGTCAACATTGCCTATATGCAGGGGCCAAAGGTCGAGCTGAACTTGCTGCCGCTTATGCTGAAACGCCTTATTTTAACGGGCACAACGCTGCGGGCCCGGCCCAATTCGGAGAAGCAGCGCATTCGCGATGCTGTACTCGCTGATTTCTGGCCGTCAGTGCTCTCAGGCGAGATTAAACCAGTGATTGATACCGTCTATTCTTTCGAGCAAGCCGAAACCGCGCAAGCGCATATGGGCAAAGGCGGACATATCGGGAAAATCTTACTCTCACGGCAGCAAAGTTAGGCTTCCCTTGTCTCGCGGATAGGGCTATATCCAACGCGTTAGGTATTTATCGCCTGAATCCTGACCGCCCGAGACCCCCGTCTCGGGCGGCTGCATTTCTGGCGCCCATTTCAAGGAGCTTCCCCATGGCCGATATTCTGATGCCAAAGGCAACCGCGGTCTGGCTGATCGACAACACGACCCTCAGCTTTGACCAGATTGCGGACCTCTGCGGTCTGCACCACCTCGAAGTCAAAGGCATCGCGGATGGCGATGTCGCTGAGAACATGCGCGGCGTTGATCCAATTTCCGGCGGCGAATTGACCCGCGAAGAAATTCAAAAGGGCGAGGAAGATCCAGAGTATCGCCTCAAGACGGCGCCGTCGAAGATTGCGCACATCCCACAGCCGAAGCGCAAAGGCGCGCGTTATACGCCAGTTGCCCGCCGAGGTGACAAGCCGGATGCGATTGCTTGGTTCATCCGCAATCACCCTGAGGTGACGGATCCGCAAATCTCGAAACTCATCGGCACAACCAAAGCAACGATCACCAATGTGCGTGATAAGACCCATTGGAACAGCCAAGAAATCAAGCCGGTTGACCCTGTAACGGCGGGCTTGTGCTCTCAAATCGAGCTCGATGAAGTGATCCTGAAAGCGTCAAGCCGGCGCCGGAAGATGGATGCTGAACGCGCCGCTCAAGAAGAGGGCCCAGGTTTGGCGCCTGCCGCTGCGGTTGAGCAGCCTGTTGAGCCTGAAGCGCCGAAAGAAGAACTTTCCGCAGAAGATGTCTTCAGCGCGTTTAAGGACTAAGTTACGAGATTCAGAAGGGAGACGTAATATGCGAGTACTTTCTTTGGCATTGGTCACAGCCGCTTTGGCCGCAGCCGCACCAGCGGTCGCTCAGGACAGTTATGGAATTGAACGGGGAACCGGAGAGATCATCTGCACCGACGACGCGGATGATAACCGTAACCCCGATGACCCAAGCTATGCAATTGCTGCGCTTTGGGACCAAATCGTGCTCGAAGAGAACCCGTGCGGATTGACGCCATTGGATAGCGGAACTTGGGGCGCCACCCGCCCCGTATCCGGTCTTGATGATGAAGGTCGCGCAGCGAAGTTTCGCCTCTACGTTCTCCACGATCGCTACAGTTGGACCCTCGGATCGTCTCGGCAGATCGAAGAAGACGGCACTCCAGTTCAATTTTCCAACGTCCTCAACACGCCGCAATTTTTTGAGCGGTTCTGCTCAGCGAAGGCCGCCTTGGCCCTCGGCGCAGCGTCCCACGAGGGACCAACCGCCCCTAACCACCGTCTCGCGAAAGCGCGCGGGAAGATCGTAGCGCAAACCTTGGCCAG
The DNA here is from genome assembly GCA_039970335.1 of Henriciella sp. Classification (GTDB taxonomy): domain Bacteria; phylum Pseudomonadota; class Alphaproteobacteria; order Caulobacterales; family Hyphomonadaceae; genus Henriciella. The sequence goes on from JBDVMC010000025.1 coordinate 247,297, forward strand.
TTATCGCGGAGACTGCACTGACGGGCGCGTACCGCTGCTATTCTCGATCAGTCTTGGGGAACACCAGAATACTCGTCCCAGCGGCGGATCATCACCGCAACGTCGTGTCGTTATCATTGCGACTGAAGAGATGACCGTTGGTGTTGATATCAAACAATCGCTGCGAAACGCGCTCACCGATCAAAGCGTACTGGATGGGTTTGCGATAGACGATTACGACCTGTTCGAAGTGGAGACCTTCTAGGTCCAAATTTTAACCCTGCGTTCCGTCTGCGTCCGATCCGCGCCGGTAACGAATGGAGTGCCTCATGGGCCGACAAAGAAAACGTAAAGGCGACCCCGTTCACGGGTGGCTCGCCATAGATAAGCCTGTTGATGTCACCTCGACGCGTGTGGTGAGCATTCTCAAACGCTTGTTCAATGCCCAGAAAGTCGGGCATGGCGGCACGCTCGACCCGTTGGCGGATGGCATCCTTCCGATCGCATTCGGTGAAGCAACAAAAACCGCTCAATGGGCGATGGATTGCGACAAGGAATACATCTTCACGATTGAATGGGGCACGTCCACGGCCAGCCAAGACAAAGAGGGCGATGTCATCGCCAGCTCTGACGTTCGCCCACGCCGGGAAGATATTGAGGCCGCCCTGCCCGAATTTATCGGCGACATCGAACAGGTTCCGCCAAAGTATTCTGCGATCAAGATTCAAGGCGAGCGCGCTTATGACCTAATGCGCGGGGGGGAAGAGTTCGAAATCCCATCCCGACAGGTGACCGTCTATGAAGCAGAGCTGGTCGACAGACCAGACGCAGACCATGCCACCATTCGCGTGGTTTCTGGCAAAGGCTTTTATGTCCGCGGCCTCGCCCGTGACCTCGCCAGTGCGCTTGGTGCAGAAGGCCATGTCAGTCAGCTTAGACGCACAAGAGTGGGCGCGCTCGACGAAGCCGGGTCGATTACCTTAGCAGATATCGAGGCGCATGCCGAAGACAAGCCGGCGCTCCTGGAGTTGCTAAAGCCGTTGCAGACCGTGCTTGATGACGTCCCGCAGCTCGAGATTGAAACGCGTGACGCTGACGCGATCCACCAGGGCAGAGAGGTTGTTCTGTTGCCGCATATTCTTGACCAATGGCGCGCCGATGCTGACCCGTCCAGTGATGACCGATTGGCACTTGCCATGGCCGGAGAGCGAGCTGTAGCCCTTGGGGAAGTTCGCGCCGGGCGATTCCAGCCAAAAAAAGTATTTCAGCTCTGATAGAGTCTGCCCGCTGGGCTTGACCAGAGCGAGCAAAAATTGCACCTGTCCCGCTCTGCTCGGGGACGTAAAAGTAGAGAGGGTTTTCTATGCGTGTAGCAATGATCGGAACAGGTTATGTTGGCCTGGTGAGCGGTGCTTGTTTTGCCGATTTCGGACATGTCGTCACCTGCGTCGACAAAGACGCCAGCAAGATTGATCGCCTGCATCAAAACATCATGCCGATCTATGAGCCTGGCCTTGATGACCTGGTCGAAAACAACGTCAAGGAAGAGCGCCTCTTCTTCACGACCGAAGCTAAGGACGCGATCTCGCAAGCTGATGCTGTGTTTATCGCCGTCGGAACCCCTTCGCGCCGCGGTGATGGCCATGCTGACTTGTCTTATGTCTATGCGGCCGCAGAAGAGATTGCTGAGCTGATGGATGGCTTCACGGTTGTCGTCACGAAATCGACCGTCCCGGTCGGTACTGGCGATGAGGTCGAAGCGATCATCCGCAAGAAACGACCAGACGCGGATTTTGCGGTCGTTTCTAACCCAGAATTCCTGCGCGAAGGCGCGGCGATTAAAGATTTCAAAATTCCTGATCGCGTGGTCGTGGGGACAGATGACGAACGCGCGGTGAAGCTGATGGAAGAGCTGTATCGACCGCTCTTCCTAAACCAGACCCCAATCGTCTTTACAGAGCGCCGAACCTCAGAGTTGATCAAGTATGCTGCGAATGCGTTCCTGGCGGTCAAGATCACTTTCATCAATGAGATGGCTGATCTCTGCGAAGCCGTTGGCGCGAATGTTCAAGAGGTTTCTCGCGGGATTGGCTTAGACGGCCGCATCGGGAAGAAATTCCTTAATGCAGGCCCGGGATATGGCGGCTCTTGCTTCCCGAAAGATACGCTGGCGCTGACCAAGACCGCCAATGATTACAACTCACCTGTGCGCATCGTCGACACCGTCGTTGAAGTGAACGCGGCGCGTAAAAAGGCGATGGCGGTCAAGATCATCAATGCCATGGGCGGCGACGTCTCTGGCAAGACGATCGGCGTGCTTGGCCTGGCGTTTAAGCAAAACACCGACGATATGCGCGACGCACCGAGCCTGGATATTGTTCCAGCCTTGATTGAAGCGGGCGCAACCGTGAAAGCCTATGATCCAGAATCGATGGAAGAAGCATCGCATTTGCTCGAAGGCGTGAACTATGCCGCGAATGCGTATGAAGCCATTGAAGGCGCTGACGCGATGGTCATCCTAACCGAGTGGGATCAGTTCCGCGCGCTCGACCTGGACCGCGTGAAAACGACCCTTAAAGGGAACGCCGTTATCGACCTGCGCAACATTTATCTGCCCGAAGACATGGTCAAGCGCGGCTTCACCTACACGTCGATCGGGCGTCCGAATTAGATCCACCAAGCCTTGGAGGCAGAGCAATGAAATTCTTCGTTGATACGGCAGATACCGCCGAGATTAAAGAACTGGCCGCAACCGGATTGATCGATGGGGTCACCACGAACCCGTCTTTGATCATGAAATCAGGGCGCGACTTTGCCGAAGTCATTGCAGAAATTTGTGACCTCACAGAAGGCCATGTCAGCGCGGAAGTCGTTGCCACTGATTGGAAAACCATGGTCGCAGAGGGCAAGAAGCTTCAAGCGATCGCCTCTAATGTTGCGGTCAAATTGCCGCTCACAATGGATGGGCTGCGCGCCTGTCGTGAACTTGCCAATATCGGCACAGCGGTCAACGTCACACTCTGCTTCTCGGCCAACCAAGCTCTACTCGCGGCGAAAGCCGGCGCGGCTTACATTTCGCCGTTTATCGGCCGGCTCGATGACCTCAACATTGATGGCATGGAGCTGATCGAAGAGATCCGCGTCATCTATGACAATTACATGTTCGAGACCGAAATCCTGGCCGCTTCGATCCGCGGAGCTAATCATGTGAAGCTCTCCGCCCTGGCAGGCGCGGATGTTGCGACGGTCCCACCGAATGTTCTGAAAGGCCTCGCCAATCACCCCCTGACCGATAAAGGTCTGGCGACCTTCCTCGAAGACGCCAAAAAAGGCGGCGTGAAAGTCTAAACCGGACAGCTGCCACCGGCGGTCCGCATGCCATCCAGAACTTCTTCGAGCTGCTCGCCCAGCTCGTCGATATTCTTGTGATTTGCGATCTGTTCCGGCGTCGCATCATCGGCGCGGGCGGCACGCGAAATGCTTCTAAATGCATCTTCGGCTGAGCCATTATGCTCAGTGATGGCTTCAGCCATAAGCCCAATCGCTGAGATAGAGTTGGCGCTTATATCTTCTGGGAGAGATAGCAAAGCCGTACTGGCGCAAGCACAGAAGTCTTCATTCTCGACACTTGCCGCAACGATGTCGCGCTTCATGTCGGGGTCTTCCATTATGGTTAGGCAAGCCGTCGCAATTTCAGCCTCTTGATTGGCGCCGCATGCTGACAGCAATGCAAGTCCGGCAATGCCGAGCATAGTTTGTTTCATAATCGTCTCCCTCAATCCAAGTCGAGCAGACACAGAAACGGCGCGACTGTCTAGCCGCGCCGTTCGTAGATTGATTATGTGGCGGAGCTATCCAGCCAGGATTGTTTGAGGCTTGCGCTTGTCAAACATCGACCAAACACCTGAATCGCCGTGCCAGTCGCCCTGAGTTGCGCCTTTAGAATATTCTGTGGCGCGCGCTTCAAAGAAGTTCGCATGCTCAACACCGTTCAGAATTTCCGTCAGCCAAGGAATTGGGTGCTTTTCGACCCCGAAGATCGGATCGAGCTTCAACTGACCCATCCGCCAATCTGCGATGTAGCGAATGTATTGCTGAATATCGGTTGGCGTCATGCCTTCGACTTCACCGGCTTCGAAGGCCAGATCGATGAATTTGTCTTCGAGCTTAACCACGGTTTCGCAAGCTTCGCGAATGCGGTTCTTGACGCTTGTGGTGAGGGCCCCGGTTTCAGCCGCAAAGGTGTGGAACATTTTCATCATGCCCTCGCAGTGCAGCGACTCGTCGCGCACAGACCAGGAAACGATCTGCCCCATCCCTTTCATTTTATTGAAGCGTGGGAAGTTCATCAGCATCGCGAATGAAGCAAAGAGCTGGAGCCCCTCAGTGAAGCCGCCAAACACCGCCATAGAGGTGAGGATGTCTTCCTCAGAATCAGTGCCGAACTGCCCGAGATAGTCATGCTTGGCAGCCATCTCTTCGTATTCCATAAACGCAGAAAACTCAGAATCCGGCATGCCGATCGTCTCGAGCAATAGCGCGTAAGCGGCAATGTGCACGGTTTCCATGTTTGAGAACGAGGCCAACATCATGCGCACTTCTACCGGCTTGAACAGCGGCATGTAGTTTTCCATGTAATTGGCGCCAACTTCGACGTCTGACTGCGTGAAGAAGCGGAAAATCTGAGTCAGCAGATTACGCTCTTTATCGTTCAGCTTGTTGACCCAGTCTTTGCAATCCTCGCCAAGTGGCACTTCTTCCGGAAGCCAGTGCACTTGCTGCTGGAGTTTCCAGAAATCATACGCCCACGCATAGCGGAAAGGCTTGTAGGACTTAGATGGTGTCATCAGTCCGGGAAGTTTTATCATACCGTCGGCCATAGCTTTACCCCTGCCTTAAATCATCAACACCACATATAGTGTCTGAAGCCGCTGCTGCACGCAAGATGTATCCTGCGGGTCCGCGACACTTCTCCACAGGCTGCCCACAGGAAAGCGATTGTTAACCCCGAATCAGATCTATGAACGAAATTGCTCGCTCAGCGCGCAATCGAAATAGAGACCGCACCAAAACGTTGCGGACCGCTCTGCGCGACGAACTCCTCGGTCCGATGGATATAGGTAAACGCGACCTGGACATCACCTTGATGTAACGCGATTCCAATCTGCATGTCGCCGCCATAGTCGCGGCGATCTTCGACGCGGGCGCTGTCGCGCGATAGATTGCCGTCCAGGAACATATCGCGCGCCACGGCGCGCCCTTCCACCCCGGCAAAGACATAGCCTCCAAAGGGCTGACCGGGACGAAAAACCCCAGCCCCAGCGAGCGCAGGTCTGATCCTAGGCGGCCCAAAATCAGAAGAGAGGTCCCAGCCGATCCGCGCCAATCCCCCAACAGAGGCATAGGTGCGTACATTCCCCAAAGTGGCGCCGCCATGCAGCGCATAGTCGGTCTCCAACCCAAATGGCAAATCCGGGCCTTCAAACTGGCGCGTTCGCTGCGCCGTGATTTCGATCCCGAACTCATCCTTCAATTGCGAATCCCACCCGTTTGGTTCAACCGCCTGGATCAGGTCGTGCCAATTTTCCTGCACGAATTCTCCGCCGGCAGACGGACCGACAACGCCAAGATTGACTTGCAAGACGTCTTGAACCATTTCGCCGGGCCCAAGCCGGGTTGTTCCGACCACAGTACCCGACGCATACAGCCATGCCGCATAAGGGCGATCAGCTGGATCGGGCGTCTCCGTCTCAATGTTCTCAGGCGTAAAGATCGTGTGCGATAGCGCAAAGCCTTGGCGTAGTTCTGTCCGATCCAGGTCGAGAAATGGAATCCGATTTGCGACCCAGTTCAAACCAGGCGTCACGTCATTGGCTGGACGTACGCGCTCCATGCGAATGCCGTTCGAATAGTTCCGGTCCGTACCACCAAACAGATCATTCTCAGAGGTTAGCGACCAGACGCCAGCTTTCCGCACAGGCTCCAAAGCCGGCGTTTCCACTTCTTGCGCGCCAGCAGCAGCCATAAAAAAAGCCGCCAAGCTGGCGGCTCCTATTATGCGATGAGCAACCATAAGATTAGCGCTTAATCGTAAAGCTCACGCCTGCGAAGTCTTCATTCTCACTCGCACCCAATGTGCGCTCGCGATACTCAACTTCTCGTCTAATATAGCTGAAAGACAATTGGCCATTGCCGCGTTGAATGGAAACACCGGCCTGAATATCGCCAACGGTAACCTGATCGTGCAAAGCCATCGTGCCGACCGCAACGCGGCCCTGCTCGTCCGGCTCCCATACGAGGGCTTCCCCGTCGGCGCCTGCAAACAGATACCAACTTGAGATCGGCAATTCACCGCGCTTGTCGAAATTCTGACCGATCCGAACTTCACCCCCGAAGCGGCGAGATGCATACAGTCCATCACGTGTAATTTCCATTCGCGGCGCGATCCCAACATCGAAACCAAGTCCGGTTTGTTCAGATGGCGCGGAAAGCGCGATTTCGGCCGTCAGGGTCCGTTGTTCTCTTGGCACTGGAGACAAGCTCGCACTTGCACGATCAGCAGCGACATCCGTCATAATCGCACTCGAGTAGAGACGTCGGCTGGTTAAGCCTGCTTTTGGATCCGCGGCAAAATTCAGATCCGTGCTCTGCGGAACCTGAAAGCCGAAATGACGTGTGGTTTCAGATTTGGAGAAAGATCCCGAATAAACAAGATTGACCCGTGTCTGCGAAGATTCCGCGCCAAGGGTTCGGCTTGCGGCAATAATCGTCGCATTGTCGATTTGAGGTCCTGTGTTCGCTTGCGCGTGCACACAGGTATGACATGCCATACTGGCAATTAATGATGCGCCTGCAACTATCATGCGTCCAATGCCTCTCATCACGCCAGCTCCGTTCCGTCCCCCAGAAACTGGCTTGTGATCCTTACCTTAGCATGAAGAATTCACGCTGCCGAATCCGTTTGAGCTAGAGCCTATTAAACATTTTGTCATCACGGAATTGTGACTTTGCCCGTGTTTACAGGGAGTCTGGCTGAAAATGCTGTTCTGCAACAAAGTTAATTGGTGCTCGAATTTCTTTCACTTTTTGCAAGATTTGTGCACTTTTTTCGCTAGCGTCGCACCAAAAACACACTTCCGCGTCCCATTTACTGTTTAAACACATCAATATTTGGGTCGCTATCAACACAGAAGAAAAGTAAAAACCCCACTCGATTGAGCAGGGTTTTTGGAGACTTATTAAGTATACTATCTATTGGCAGGCAAGACATTCGTCATAGTCGGTATTTGGAACATCCATTCCCGCCATTTCAACCTCTTTTTCTTCCGCGCCAGCAAAACTCGCGCGCTGTACTGACTTAGAGCGACAGTAATACAGGGATTTCACACCCTTCTCCCAAGCGGTCCAATGCAGCATGTGCAGGTCCCACTTATCGATGTCAGCCGGCAGGAAGACATTCAGAGACTGGGCCTGACAGATATAAGGTGTTCGGTCAGCAGCATGCTCGATGATCCAACGCTGGTCGATCTCGAACGCCGTTTTGAACGTGTCTTTCTCGTGCTCGTCCAGGCAATCCAAGTGCTGGACAGAGCCTTCATGCTCAAGGATCGAGGTCCAGATCTCGTCTGTGTTCTCGCCTTTTTGATCGAGCAGCTTCTCGAGGTGCTGGTTCTTAACCGTGAAAGACCCAGACAGGGTCTTGTGCGTATAGACGTTCGCTGGGATCGGCTCGATGCCAGCGCTGGTGCCGCCGCAGATGATGGAGATAGACGCCGTTGGCGCCACTGCCATCTTGTTGCTGAAGCGCGCCATCATGCCGGCTTCTGCTGCATCCTCACAAGCGCCGCGTTCTTTCGCGAGCTTCACAGACGCCGCATCGGCGCCTTGGCGAATGTGTTTGAACATTTTCTCGTTCCAAACCTTCGCCATTGCACTTTCCATTGGAAGGTTCAGCGATTGAAGGAAGGAGTGGTAGCCCATGAGACCGAGGCCAACAGACCGCTCTCGCTTCGCAGAGTAAACCGCACGCGCCATTTCGTTCGGTGCCCGATCAATGAAGTCTTGCAACACGTTATCGAGGAAGCGGTAAACGTCTTCCAGGAAAGTCTCGTGCTTGCTCCACTCCATAAACTTCTCAGCATTTACAGAAGACAGGCAGCAAACAGCGGTACGGTCTTCGCCATTGTGATCGATGCCAGTTGGCAGTGTGATCTCAGAACAAAGGTTTGACTGCGTCACTTTCAGGCCGAGCTGGCGCTGGTGGGCAGGCATCGCATTGTTCACAGTATCAGTGAACAGCAAGTACGGCTCACCCGTTTGGATACGAAGCTCAAGAATTTTCTGCCAGATCTTACGAGCGCTAACCTTGCGCAGCGGCTCACCTGATTTTGGTGACAGCAGATCAAACTCCGCATCATTCTTGACCGCTTCCATGAAAGCGTCGGTGATATTGATGCCGTGGTGTAGGTTCAAAGACTTCCGGTTGAAGTCGCCAGATGGTTTCCGTACTTCCAGGAATTCTTCGATTTCCGGGTGGTGGACATCCAGGTAACACGCGGCCGATCCGCGGCGCAGTGAACCTTGGCTAATTGCCAGGGTCAGTGAATCCATAACGCGGATGAAGGGGATGATCCCGCTGGTGTGTCCGCTATTGCCGACTTTCTCACCGATCGAGCGAACATTGCCCCAATAGGTGCCGATGCCGCCGCCATTTGACGCGAGCCAGACATTCTCGGTCCAGGTGCTCACGATATCGTCCAGGCTGTCGCCAACCTGGTTCAAGAAACAGGAGATGGGCAAGCCGCGATCCGCGCCGCCATTTGAAAGCACGGGGGTCGACGGCATGAACCAGAGCTTCGACATATAGTCATAAAGGCGCTGCGCATGATCAGCATCATCGGCAAACGCTTCAGAGACGCGCGCAAACATGTCCTGATAGGACTCGCCTTCCAGCAGGTAACGATCTTCTAGTGTGACTTTGCCGAACTCGGTCAGCAGCGCATCGCGCGACCGATCAACTTGTACGCTCGGCACGACTCGCAGATCTGGCGCGCCGGATTGCACGTCCTGGTCTTTGACCGATTTTGCGAGTGTTGCGTTAGTAGTGCCAGCCATAGTGTCTTACCCCTTGCATAAGGCCCATCATATATAGGTATTAATCAGAAAACCGCCATATACGGTATTTCAAATCAGCCCTCACACAACATATTGTGCCTGTAAGGTTAATGACTGGTCAACAGGGGTCGTCTCATAAACGTCTTTTTGGCGGTGGATAAGTGGTTAATGGCAGGTTAATTTTCTACCCCCATGCCCGTCCCAATTAGGGGTTTGACGGCACTGCTTTTTTTGAAAAAATTTTTTACTCAAACCCGCTTGAATTTTTTCTCAAATATGGCGTCGGCCAGAGCGCCCAAAAAAACGAACAACTGGCCGTCGAGTGAAACGCCGCCCCCTACATCTAGTAGGTGTCCTTCATAAGTCCGCAGGTTGGCCTGTTCCAATTGATCATTCACAAATTTCACGGGCGGTCATAGGGTCTTTGGAGGCCCGCTCACGCCGCAAAGGACCCTGATAGTGATTCGCTTCTGTCTCAGCTTGCTCATCTTGGGTGCCTGCGCTTCCATTTCGTTAGCTGAGGAAGCCGATTCAAATCGCCTCGATTGGATAACCGGGTGCTGGCAAAGCGAGGATGGCAAAATACAAGAAGTCTGGTCCGCGTCAGAAGATGGCTACTATTTCGGATACGCCACGACGAAGAGAGATGGACACATCGTGTTTTTCGAGCAAATGCGGATAGACCCCGCATCGATGCCCGTCTTCAATGCCTATCCAGCCGGTCAGGGTCCATTCGCTTTTCCGGCGGTCGAGGTCTCGCAGCAATCAATTGTGTTCGCCAATCCCGAACATGATTTCCCGCAAAAGATCAGCTATGCGCGCGACGGCGCGACACTGACGGCCGTGATCTCAAAGTCGGATGGTAGCAGCCCGGGCGCCTTCAATTATTTGCCCTGCCCGCTTGATCTGTCTTGAGCTTCAACAGTTTCATTTGATCCTCGACTTTACGCTTTCACCGCTGCTCCTTAGAACTCCTCCATAATCGTCATCGGGGCGACGAGGAGCTTTGCATGCGCATCATGATCGTGACCGACGCGTGGGAACCGCAAGTCAACGGCGTGGTTCGCACGATGCAGCGTGTGATCGAGGAGCTCGAAGCCGAAGGACACGAGTTCGAAATCGTCCATCCAGGCGACGGCTTCAAAACAATGCCATTGCCAACCTACCCTGAAATCAAGCTAGCAATGTTCGCCGAACGCCGGATCAAAGAGCGTTTCGAGATCTTCGAGCCGGATGCAGTCCATATCGTGACCGAAGGCACGCTCGGTATGGCGGGGCGCAAAATGTGCCTCAAAATAAGACACCCATTTTCGACCGCCTATCATACGCGGTTCCCGGAATACGTCTCTGCGCGTTTGCCCATACCAACCCGCGCCGGATATAGTTTTGTGCGCTGGTTCCATAAGTATTCCGGCAAGGTCATGGTGCCGACGCCGAGCATGGTTGAAGAGTTGGAGGCCAAGCAATTCATCAATCTGGTGGCATGGACGCGCGGCGTCGACACCAAACTCTTCAATCCAGACAGGCGGGTTGAAGCCGGCGAGCCGAACGATCCGTTTCCAGACCTGCCGCGGCCGATCTTTTTAAATGTTGGCCGTGTCGCGGTTGAAAAGAATATCGAGGCCTTTGTCGAACTCGACCTGCCAGGATCGCGGGTTGTTGTTGGCGATGGTCCAGCCCTCGAAAGCCTCAAGCGGAAATACCCGGACGTGCACTTTCTCGGCGCCCGCTTTGGCGAGGACCTGGCCAACTATTATGCCAGCGCTGATGTGTTTGTGTTCCCAAGTCTCACCGACACGTTCGGCCTTGTCGTCCTGGAAGCCATGTCATCCGGCACGCCGGTGGCCGCCTATGAAGCCACGGGCCCGAAAGACGTTATCCCAGGCTCGAATGCCGGTACAATCACGCCGATCAAAGGCGATCTGGCAGCGGGCGCAATCGCCTGTCTCGATCTCGATCGCGGCGTCTGCCGAACCTATGCTGAGGGGTATAGCTGGCGGTCGGTCGCCCTCGCCTTCCTCGAAAACCTGCAACCGCTGCCCACACCAGAGCGTCGCCGGTTCTGGCAGAAGCTGAGACGAAAAAAGAAAACATGGATCGATTGGGAACAATTTACCGACTGGATGAACCAGCCAGAAGGTTCGCCTGAAAACCCAAAGGGCCCGCCGAAAAACGAGGAAGAGTCGAAATGAATTGGGAAATGGGATTCACCATCATCAATGCCATGGTGGTACCGGCTTGGCTGCTTTTAGTCTTCTTGCCGCGCGCAAAGATCACGCGCGCCGCGGTTCACTCTATGCTCTGGCCGATTGTTATGGGAGCGATCTACACCGCCTCCCTGGTCGGGGCGCTGGCGTTTGGACTGTCTGATCCAGATGCCGGGTTCACGTTTGAAGGCGTACAAGCGCTGTTTGATCACCCGAACGGCGTGCTGACGGGGTGGTCTCACTATCTGGTCTTCGATCTGTTTGTCGGTTCCTGGATCGCTCGCGATGCACAGCGCCTGTCAATTTCGCATTGGCTAACCGTGCCATGCATTCTCGGGTCGTTCATTTTTGGTCCCGTTGGCCTGCTCCTGTATGCGCTGCTGCGTCTTGCCCTCGGCAAAGGATTCTCGCTTTACGAGGCATAATCGAAGAGGGAATCTCCTCAGAGCGTTAGTCCCACTATACTGACAGCGTAATCAGATGAGATGCGCGCTCGCGCCACGCTGGACTGGCGTCAATCTTGCGTCTAAAGACCCGACGAAATCAATAGTTTGGCAAAAGAGGTTTATCATGGCTGTTCGCGTCGCAATCAACGGGTTTGGCCGCATCGGCCGCCTCGTCCTACGTTCTATCATCGAGCATGACCGCAAAGACATCGAAGTCGTAGCGATCAATGATTTGGGTCCGGTTGAGACCAATGCTCACCTGCTTCAGTATGATACGGTTCACGGCAAACTGAACGAAGAAGTGTCTGTCGACGGCGACATGATCCGGGTTGGCAATCGCGCTTTCAAATGCACCGCCATCCGCAACCCTGCTGAACTGCCGCATGGCGATATGGGCGTTGACATCGCGTTCGAATGTACCGGCATCTTCACCGCTAAAGAGACGGCTTCTGCCCACCTCGAAGCTGGCGCAAAGCGCGTTCTGGTTTCAGCTCCGGCGAATGGCGCTGACAAGACCATCGTTTACGGCGTCAATGATGACACACTGACCGCCGACGATCTGGTCGTTTCCAATGCGTCTTGTACAACCAACTGCCTGTCGCCTGTCGCGAAAGTTCTGAATGACACGGTTGGCATTGAACGCGGCTACATGACCACAGTCCACGCCTATACTGGTGACCAGCCGACGCTCGACCGGATGCATAAAGACCTGTACCGCGCCCGCGCTGCAGCAAGCTCTATGATCCCAACTTCGACCGGCGCTGCAAAAGCGGTTGGTCTGGTGCTTCCAGAGCTGGCCGGGAAACTGAACGGTTCTGCGGTCCGCGTCCCGACCCCGAACGTTTCTATGATTGACCTGGTCTTTGATGCCGGCCGCGCGACAAGCGTTGAAGAAGTAAACGCTGCGATCGAAGCCGCTGCAAACGGCCCAATGAAAGGCGTGCTTGCCTATTCAACCGCGCCGCTGGTTAGCGCTGACTTCAACCATGATGCGCACAGCTCAACCTTCTCTGCGGACGGCACCAATGTCACAGACGGGACGCTGGTTCGCGTGCTCAGCTGGTATGACAATGAGTGGGGCTTCGCCACACGGATGAGCGACACAGCGCTCGCGATGTCGAAATTCCTGTAAGGACCTCGGTGGATGGCTGACTTTAAAACGCTCCAGGATCTCGATCTTTCCGGCAAAGCGGTGCTGACCCGGATCGATATCAACGTGCCGGTCGAAGATGGCCGCGTCACAGATACAACCCGGATCGACAAAGTCGCCCCCACCATCCTGAAAATTCTGGAAAAGGGCGGCAAGCCAGTCTTGCTTGCCCATTTCGGACGTCCGAAAGGTCAGCCCAATCCGGACATGTCCTTGCGGATCACCGTTCCGGCTTTGGAAGCTGCGCTTGGCAAGACCGTAACCTTTGTGGAGCGGCCTGACCGCGCCATGATTGATGCTGCCCCTGCCGATGCGGTCATCCTGGTTGAGAACACACGGTTCACCGCGATGGAAGAAGCCAATGACCCACAAATGGCAGGGTTCCTAGCATCCCTGGGTGACGTGTTTTGCAATGACGCTTTTTCAGCGGCACATCGCGCCCATGCCTCAACAGAAGGTGTCGCGCGCTTATTGCCGTCTTGTGCGGGCCTGCTCATGGAAGCGGAGCTGATCGCGCTAGAACGCGCGCTGGGTAGCCCTCAAAAACCTGTTCTTGCCGTCGTCGGCGGCGCCAAGGTCAGTTCGAAGATCGACCTGCTAAAGAACCTGGTTTCCAAAGTCGACGCTCTGGCAATCGGCGGCGGCATGGCCAATACGTTCCTCGCCGCGCGCGGATATAGTGTCGGCAAATCGCTCTGTGAGCATGACCTGACCGATACCGCGAAACAAATCGAAGCCAACGCCAAGGCCGCGGGCTGCGATATCCTTCTGCCGATGGACGTGGTCGTGGCGAAAGACTTCGCCGCCAATGCCACGCACCGCACATGCGGTTTGGATGAAGTGGCCGACAATGAGATGATCCTGGATGCCGGCCCACAAACGGTCGCCATCCTGGCCTCTGCGCTGGACATCGCTAAGACGCTGGTTTGGAACGGCCCGCTCGGCGCGTTTGAGTTGACCCCGTTTGATACAGCGACTGTACAAGCTGCTCAGGCGGCGGGCACACGCTGCAAGGCTGGCGCACTGACTGCCGTTGCCGGTGGCGGTGACACTGTAGCGGCGTTAAACCATGCCGAAGTGGCTCAAGATTTTACACATATCTCCACCGCAGGTGGCGCGTTTCTTGAATGGATGGAGGGTAAGCCTCTACCCGGTGTCGAGGCGCTCAAAGGCCGTTAAATGACTTTCACGCTTCTCTTCCGCTGGCTGTTTAATCCCGCGGAAGCCGAAGCCACCCAAAAGACAGCGGTGTCAGTTTTAAATTCAACACTCAATTCGGGCTGGATGCAAAGACGCGTTCAGCCCTTTTTCTATCTCGAGAGGGACCTTTAGATGGCAAACCAACAAATGACACAGCAGGCTGCTGAGAAAGCCGGCTTTGTGGCCGCTTTGGATCAGTCGGGCGGATCGACCCCTAAAGCGCTGAAACTTTACGGCGTCGAAGACGATGCCTGGTCAAGCGATGAAGAAATGTTCGGCCTGATCCACGACATGCGCGCGCGCATCGTCAAGTCGCCAGCTTTTAGCGGTGACAAAGTTATGGGCGCGATCTTGTTCGAACGCACCATGGATGGCGAGATTGACGGGATGCCGACCGCCAAGTTTCTTTGGGAAAAGCGCCAGGTTGTGCCTTTCCTGAAAGTCGACAAAGGGCTCGCGCCGGAAGCTAATGGCGTTCAGCTGATGAACCCAATGCCGGAACTTGATGCTTTGCTGACGCGCGCCGTTGCGAACGGTATTTTCGGCACCAAGATGCGCTCGGTCATTCACGCAGCGAATGCTGAAGGCATCGCCGCCAACGTGGCTCAGCAATTTGCCGTTGGCCGTCAGATTATCGGCCATGGCCTGATGCCGATCATCGAACCTGAAATCACCATCACGATCTCTGACAAGGCGGAAGCCGAAGATATCCTGCTCGCGGAGATAACCAAACAGTTGGATGCGCTACCGACTGACGAGCAAGTGATGCTGAAACTGTCGCTGCCTGAAAAAGGCAATCAGTACAAAACTCTGGTTGAGCATCCACGCGTGATGCGCGTCGTAGCGCTGTCTGGCGGATATGACCGTGATGAAGCCAACCGTCGTCTTTGTGAAAATTCCGGCGTGATTGCGAGTTTCTCGCGCGCGCTGACCCAAGGTCTCTCTGCGAAACAGAGCGATGGCGATTTCGATACAGTTCTGGCCGGTACGATTGACAGCATCTATGATGCGTCGTGCTCGGGCTAAGCTGCGATCCATCTAAATTTCAAAAAGGCGGCCTAGAATGGCCGCCTTTTTCATATCTGGCGCGCCTGTCGCATTCATGGCATTGCACCCTCATGGTTTTACACGCGCACCCTGGTGGCAAATGTCGATGATTTGGCGATTGATCCATACAGGCCTGCTCTCGGGCGGGATGAGCGCGCTCGTCGCTCTGATCGTGACAATCGTGAATACAGGCACTGAGGATGGTCTTGCGATGCGCTGGCTTATTGGCTGGAGCCTTGCCTATCCGGTGGCGTGGTTCGCAGCCCTGATCTGGGGGCCTAGCGCGCGTATGCTGACCAATTGGTTGACTGGAACAGATCGAAATTCTTGACGAGACGGCATGATATCGCGCAAACCCAGCCATCATGTCTGAACCGCAACGCGAACGCCCGCGCCTTTATCTGATCACCCCGCCTCAAATCGAGGATGTTGCTGCCTTTGTGGACCAGCTCCGCGCAGCTATCCAGGGCGGCGATATTGCCAGCCTGCAGATCCGGCTCAAGCAAGGCGACGAAATCGACACCGCCGCTACACGCGCAGTAACGCAGGCGGTGAAACGAATCTGCCAAGCCGAGCACATCGCCCTGATCGTCAATGATAGTCCCCAACTCGCCCGCGCACTTGAAGTCGACGGTGTACATCTTGGACTTGATGACATGGATATCACCGAAGCGCGCGAAATTGTTGGTCAGGATATGATTATCGGGGCGACCTGCAAAGACTCGCGACACCAAGCCATGATCGCGGGCGAGGCCGGCGCCGACTATGTCGCTTTCGGAGCGTTCCACCCAACTGAAACCAAGCAAAGCACTGTGCGGGCTGAGCCAGACGTACTGACTTGGTGTCAGATGTTCCTGACCCTGCCCTGCGCCGCGATTGGCGGGATTACCGTCGACAATGCCGCGCCCCTTATTTCAGCAGGCGCGGACTTTTTGGCGGTTTCAAGCGGCGTATGGAACCATAATGATGGCCCCGCCGCCGCGGTTGCGATGTTTAATCGAGTGATTGACGAGGCCATGGCCACGTCGAAGATCTAGTCGGCTTTTGGCGGCGCAGCGCGGCCTGTGACTTGATCATGCAGCGACTTATCCATTCGGAAATGTGCAAGCACCAACTCTGCCACAACACGAAGCACCAGGATCGCAATGATCGCACCAATCGGTGTTTTGATCATGCCCCACAAGGCCGTGTCCCAATCATTGTCGAGATAGGTCATCCAGAACCAAAACCGGCGAACGGCATGCCAGAGAATTCCAGCAATGCCCAAATAGTATAGAATGCGCGTGAGTGTTGCGCCCATCGATTTTTCGAAACTCACAAAACCAGAAATCATGCCCATGATTACCCCTCCTTGTTACGCTAATGCATTCATTCAATCGCAAGCGGGCCAGTCTGTCCACAAAACTTGACCAAACCTCCCGTCACGGCTACGCCGCGCGCTCTACTGATGAGGACTGCACATGGCCAAAATCAACGGCAACGAAATCAAGCCCAACATGGTTATCGAGTATAATGGTAGCGTTTGGCGCGCGATGAAATGCAACCATGTGAAGCCCGGCAAAGGCGGCGCCTTCAACCAAGTTGAAATGCGCAACCTGTTCAACGGCTCCAAGGCCAATGAACGCTTCCGCGCCAATGAAACGATTGAGCGGGTCCGCCTGGAGCAGAAAAAGTTTCAATTCCTGTATGATGCTGGCGAAGCCTATGCCTTCATGGACCAGGAAACGTTCGAACAGATCGAACTTCAAAAAGACTTTGTCGGCGAGGATGGTGACTTCCTGCAAGACGGCATGATCGTCGAGATTGAGTTCCACATTGATACGCCGATCGGTGTCGCTCTGCCGCAGCAAGTCACGCTGACGGTTGAAGAGACAGAGCCTGTCGTCAAAGGCCAAACTGCTGCGAACAGCTTTAAGCCCGCGACGTGCGACAATGGTGTTCGTGTAACTGTGCCGCCCTTTATTGGGGTCGGTGAGCGCATCATTGTTCAAACTGAAGACCGCACATACCTGCGACGCGCAGACTAAGGCAGTATAAACCATGTCCAAACCGTCCGCGCTCGGCAATGTGCTTATCGAAGCAGCTCGCAAGGCTGGCCGCTCGCTCGCCCGTGATTTCGGCGAAGTTGAATTTTTGCAGGTCACCAAAAAGGGGCCTTCAGACTTTGTGTCAGCCGCCGATCACCGCGCAGAAGATACGATCTATGAATATCTGACCAAAGCGCGCCCGGGCTATGGGTTCGTGATGGAAGAGCGTGGCATTGTCGAAGGCAGCGACAAGACCAACCGGTTTATCGTTGATCCACTTGATGGCACACTGAACTTCTTGCATGGCCAGCCGCATTATTCGGTTTCGATTGCGCTGGAACGCGAAGGCAAATTGTTTGCGGGCGTGGTCTATGACGTCGCCAAGAATGAGATTTTTTGGGCTGAAACCGGCCGCGGCGCTTGGCTTGGCCAGCGCAAATTGCGCGTCGCAGGCCGCAAAAAGCTCGAGGAAGTCGTGATCGCAACCGGCACACCTTGGCCAGGCAAATCCGAAGAATATCATACCCGCTTTGCTGCAGAGATCAGCATGATGACGCGATCCGTCGGTGGCATTCGCCGCTATGGATCAGCTGCGCTTGATCTGGCTTGGGTCGCTGCGGGTCGCTTTGACGGTTTTTGGGAAAGTGACCTCAAATCCTGGGACCTCGCCGCTGGTATGGTCCTGGTGCGTGAAGCCGGCGGCGTCACAAGCGAACTAAACGGCAAGGGCGATCCGCTCGACACGGGCTGCATCCTCGCCAGTAATGCTGATTTGCATCCGCTCTTGGAGAAACGTCTTCGCCAAGCCAGCGCCAACTTACCAAATGTCGACTGAACCTGGTCCTGAGACCGCGACGAGACCCGGTCCGATTGGCCGTCTTCGAAACGGCATTCGATGGCTGAACGCGAATAAGAAACGCTTCTTCTGGTGGTGGGTTGGATATCAGGCCGTCAAAGGTATTTTGACGCTGTCTTTGATCTGGATCCCGCTTTTGCTGCTCTGGCTGCGCAGTCGCGGCGAGGCTTAACCGCCAAATGTCGACGCATAGGCCGAGGACGCTAGTGCCAGGCCGACCGCCGAGCCCCCCGCAATCGCGACCCGTTTCAGCAGTCTATTGATCGATAGGCGCTTGAAGAAAAATACAAAAAGCGACACCAGCGGCAGAACAAGCGAGAGGTAGATCAGCGCGAAAATGAAGCTGATTCCGGTCAGGTCCTCGTCTGGATCGCTTTCGGCGAAGGATTGCAAACCTTCTTGATCTGTAAGCGGCGCCTCACTGATCGGCTCATCGCCGAACATGTCCTGCCAGAACGCCAATTGCGGCGCCATTTCTTCGCACGAACTGCCATAGAAAGAGGCCTCAACCGCCTCGGTTTTGCATTGCCCGTTGAACTGATTGATCTCAACGATCGGCGTGGTGACCTGCACAACAATCGCAATCACGATGACCAAAAAGGCGTACGGAATCATAAGGAACCGGAAAAAGTAGCGCGTCCCCATCGCCTCTTCGCGGGCCACAGATGACCACACAATTAACGTTCCAGACATCGCGATCGCGATTGCCATGACATCCAGGCCATTAATCGTCAGGCCGAAATTGATTTTGAAGAAACTGGCGATGAAAGGGAATATTCCCTCGAACACACTGGAGATAAATTTCAGCGGCCCAACCAGGGAAAACACCATGCCGATCAGCTTTATCAGCTGCATCGCCAAAAAACCGACGCCCAGCGTGTCCGAAATCGAACGCAGGAATTGCCACATGATTAGTCCCTCTCCGCAGAGACCATGGCAAAGCTTTTCAGCGTTAACAAGCGTTAAGCGTTAGCCGTCGAGCTCAATATCCCAATAGAGATAGTCCATCCAAGTTTCGTGCAGATGGTGCGGCGGAAACTTCCGGCCCATTTCCTGAAGGAAGTGATTGCTCGGCCGATCCGGCTTACGGTGCGGATGCATATCGCACTCTTTTGGCATCCGGCCACCCTTGCGCAGATTGCAGGGTGAACAAGCGGCGACAATATTATCCCATGTCGTCCGACCGCCTTTCGAGCGCGGAATCACATGGTCAAAGGTCAGGTCATTGGGTGAGGTACAATAGACACATTTAAAGCCATCGCGCAGGAACACGTTGAATCGCGTGAAGGCTGGAACTCGGTCTTGGCGGACAAACTCGCGCAGCGCGATGACCGATGGCAGACGCATCTCAAAGCTCGGGCTACGAACGTAATGATCGTACTCGGCAATGATATCGACCCGGTCCAGAAAAACCGCTTTGACGACATCCTGCCACGGCCACAGAGACAGAGGATAATAGGAAAGCGGGCGGTAATCCGCATTCAATACGAGAGCTGGCCGGCCATTTGGTGGGGTGGAAAGGACCTCAGCCATGACGCAGCACCTCCTGTATGAGGGTCTGGATCATGAGGGTCTGGGGATGTCGAACCTTCGTCTTGAAAGCGATCACTCCTTCTTCGTTGTACGTAGCATTACCGATTCGCTGTGTCGGTCATATGACAACAAGTTTGAGCGCTTTGGTCAAATCGACGGTCTAGTCTCGAACCGAATGCAGCCAATCATAGAGCAAATGCGCCGCAACGGCTCGGTAGGGCCGCCAGGTCTCAGCGACAGCGGAGAAGGCCTTCGAACTGAGGCGCTCATCGTCACCATTCAGTTGTCTATAGGCTTCGATGAGCGCCACATCGCCATGTGGGAAGGCATCTAGTCGGCCGAGCGCATTCATCAGAAACGTATCCGCGGTCCAGGGCCCAATCCCGCGCACCGAGAGCAGTGTTTTTCGCGCCACCTCGATCGGCTGGTTCGCCAGATCCTCGAACACCACAGTCTTTGTCTCGACAGCGGTCGCGATGGCGTTCAGGTGCGCCAGCTTTGGGCGAGACAGGCCACAGGCCAAAAGCGCATCCTGATCATCGCCAAGAATAAGCGGCGCAGTCACGACACTGTGCCGATCCAAAACACGCGCCCAGATCGCATCCGCGGCTTTTGTCGAGATCAGTTGATAGACGACGATTTGCGCGAGGGTTTGATAATCTGCCGGCCGCGACCGCCAATTCGGCAAACCAATTTTTGCGTGGGCCAGAGCCAGCGTCGGAGCGTGCGCGGCCAAGGCTTCGCAGGCCTGCGTAAGCGTTGCGGGGCTCGGCGCTGTCATTTTAAGTCAGCGCGGGTTCGGCCTTGCGCCGCGAGGCCTTCGTCCAAAAGTCGCTCACTCCCTGCTTCGAGATGGCGCTCCAACTCTTTCAACATCGCTTTGGGATTGAGATCCGGGTCGATGGGCGGCAGCACTTCATAAACCACCTTGCCCGGCGTGCGCACCATGCCATGAGCGGGCCAGCAGAGGCCGGAATTGGTCGCGAACGGCACCATCGGAACACCGAGGCTCTTATAAAAAGCACGAACGCCAGCAGGTTTGTAATCTGGTGTTGCCCCGGGTAGCGCGCGCGTACCTTCAGGATAGATCAGCATTTGCCGCGTTTCGCCGTTTACGCGCTGCTCAGCAGCCGCCAGCATCTTCTTCATCGTCTTGGCGCCGCCCAATCGGTCAATCGCCAGCATGCGCGTTTTCAGCGCGTACCAACCAAGTCCCGGATACCAGAGCAACTCCTTTTTCATCACCAAAACAGGGTCATCGAACACCAGGAATGGGACAAACACATCGAGCATAGCCTGGTGTTTCCCAGCAATCAGGACCGGGCCACCCGAAACATGCTCCTGGCCGCGAAATTCTACCTGAACACCGCATATCCATTTCAGGCCCAGCACAACCAACCGGGCATAGAGCCGAATGAACCAAAGCACCGCCGCGCGCGGCAGCAGCAAAGTCGGCAATGCCAAAATCGCCAAAATCGCCATCCAGCCATATAACCAGACCGCATAGAGAAAGGACCGAATTGCGTTCACAACGTATCTTTCAGAGAGGCCAGAACCGTCAACCGCGCCGCCATTCGCGCTGCGATCCCAGCTGCCATCGGCGTGACGAGCAGGATGACAATATCCCAGAAATCCAAGCTGAGGCGTGGGAGCAATTGCGCCTCAACGCCTTGTCCGCCGCTGCCCGAGAACACGATGAGCGCTGTCACCATCAAGGCTGCGACCGCGCCGCCCATACCGGCCTGCAAAGCAAGCACCCAGAAGCGCCGCTCGAACAGTCCGGCAATGTATCTGTCTTCCGCCCCTGATAGGTGTAGGACGTCGACAATGTCTCTCCGTGCCAACAATGCTGCATGCGTCGCAAAGGCAATCACTGCGATCGCTGTCGCCGAGAGGAGCGCAACGATGCAAAGCGCGACAAGCCGCAAGACGCCAAGCGCCCCGCGGACATTATCGGCATAACCCGCATTGCCCGCGACATCGCCATCAATGCCAAGCTCATTCAGAATCCTTTGGATATCCGGGCTCGGATCGCCAACCGCCATATCGGCCTGAACCACCATCAGCATCGGAACAGGAAGACCTTCTGGCATACCGCCAGGACCCAGGCTCGGCTCTAATAGGACTTCAACCTCGTCGCGGGACAACACTCGCGCTTCGAATACGTTTGCAAGAAGATTAACCCGGTCAGCCGACTCTTCGGCCGTGCGGCGGTCCGTGTCGCGCATGACGACGGTAATGTCGCCTTCGATTTGCGCGCCCCAAGCTTCGGCAGCTTTATACGTGCCGCGCGTGGTCAGCGCCGCGAGCGCCGCGAGAAAGCACAAAGCGCCAATCACAAAGAAAAGGGCGGCTTCGCGCGCGTCAGTCGCTGGTAAAAGCGGTGTATCTCGGCGGCTCATGAAGCCCCTCCATACTCAACATCTCGCACCAGGAGGCCATTACTAAGGCGCAGAACGGGTGCATCAAACTCTCTGATCAGCTCCAAATCATGAGTCGCGATTAAAATCGTGGTGCCCACGCGCTTATTTAGTTCAGCAAAAAGACGCAATATGCGGCGCCCCATTTCAGGGTCGACATTCCCTGTCGGCTCATCTGCGATCAACAGGTCTGGCTTATTGATCAAGGCGCGGGCAATCGCGACGCGCTGTTGCTCTCCGCCTGACAATGACGGGGTCGGCGCGTCGACACGCTCGCCCAACCCGACCCAGCGCAAGAGATCGATGACCTCATTCTGATAGGTCTCCGTTTTTTGGCCAGCCACGCGCAGCGGCAAGGCCACGTTTTCAAAGGCGGTGAGATGGCTAAGCAGCCTAAACTCTTGAAAGACAACGCCAATCCGGCGGCGCATAGCCGCAAGGTCTTTGCGTTTCAGGTCAAAGGTTTGGCGCCCGAACAGGCGCACGCCGCCGCGAGTTGGGGCATGGGCAAGGTACATCAGTTTAAGCAAGGACGACTTGCCCGCACCAGACGGCCCGGTCAGGAAAGTGAAGCTGCCCTGGCGCAAAACCAGGTCAATTTCACTCAGCACTTCACCGGTACGTTCATAGGTGAGACTCACCCCGTCTAAACGCACCGCAGGTTCGTCACTGAGATCTGGTCGAAAACGCGCCAATGTAAATCCTTCAGCAATAGGAGGTCGGGCATATCGACTATTCCTAAAAATTGAGCGAATGTCCAAACTATGATCCTCACGTGCCCAGAATGCGAGACTCAGTATTTCGCTGAAGACTCCACAATCGGCGAAAGCGGCCGAACGGTGAAGTGCGCCACGTGCGGACATTCGTGGTTCGTCGGACCTGAAGGCGCGGGTACAGGCGCAGCAACGCTGGGCGCACACGAAGCCTATCGTTTAAAGGTCAGGGAACGCCGTCGTCGCAAAAGCCGCGCTGCAGCGCTAAGCGCATGGACGGCAACAGCAGCTGCTTTTGTGGTGGTCCTGACCGGCTTGGTGCTGTTCCGCGGTGAAGTTGTGAAGCGTTGGCCCGAATCAGCTAGCACCTATGCCGCCATAGGAATGCCGGTAAATCGCTTCGGGTTGGAGTTTATGGAGACCGAGGCTGAGCGCTTTTTCGATGGTACGACGCCGATCCTGGAAGTCCGCGGCGCCGTTCAAAATGTCACGAGCAACACTGTCGCGTCGCCTCTCGTGCGGGTTATTTTGCTTGATGATCAAGGGGTTAAGGTCGCAGAGGCTTTTGCGCCCATCCAACCTTCTTCGATTCCCGAAGAGGCGACAGCCGTGTTCGCAGCACGTGTGGAAAATCCGCCTTTTGAGTCATTCGAGCTTGAACTCGATCTCGTTCCGGCAGATACCGCGCTTGCTGAGAACAGGTTGAGACAATAATGAGCCACCCAAAATTTGAGTCCGTCCTTTCCGAAGCCGATCTAATGGCGCGGATAGACGATCTCGCAAAACGCCTCGCGCCAAAGCTGGAAGGCGAGTGGTCTGCGATCAATATCTTGATCGGCGCGACCCCGTTTACCAGCGATCTGATGAAGGCGTTGGCTCGGCTCGACATCCACCCGGTTCTGGATGCGCTTTGGCTGGAAAGCTACCGCGATGCTCGCGAAAGCAGCGGCCGCGTCGTTGTTCGGGCCGATATTGCCCGCCAAGTGAAAGACCGCGGCGTTTTGATCATTGATGATGTGTTCGATACAGGCCGCACGCTTGCCTTTGCGAAACGCCACTTGCTTGCGAAAGGCGCGCGCGAAGTTGTCACCTGCGCGCTAGCCCGCAAACCGTGGGCGCCAGAAGGCGAAGACAATGTTGACTATCACGCCTTTGATGCCCCTGGCCGGTACCTGGTTGGATACGGCATGGATGATGCCGGCCTTTATCGCGGCCTGCCTTATATTGGCGCGATCGACTAAAGCGTTCGATCCAACCATTCGAGAATATCAGCGCTAACTTGCTCGGTGCCGGGCTCGTCAACGATCCAGTGCGCATGGCGGCCATACTCGATATAGTCACCAGGATGCGCCGCCTTGGCGTATTTCGCTCCGACTTTGCGGACAGCCTTGATCACTGTGGCACGATCATTCTTGGCGCCGATGGTCAAAGTCGGGACGGTGATCTCGCCCTCATCAATCGCGTCCGGGTTGGCGAGGTCGTGATAGACGCGGCCGCTATCGAAGAGCGCATCTGCGTAAATTTCCTCGTGGCGCTCACGCGGCACAGCGTTCAATACGCCCCAGCTAAACCCTTTCGGGCCAACTTTGAAAACGCCCCCGGGAACGTTTTTCTGCCCGACTTTCAGGATGTTCCAGAACGTGCGCAACACTCGTAAATCTGTGACGGTGCAGCCTTCAGGTTGCGCGGGTGTCAAAAATATACCGCCGCGCGCCGCGCCGGATGCCACCAGTTTCTGGGCAATCAATCCGCCCATGGAATGTCCAATAATCACTGGAGCAACGCCATCGCGCGCCTCAATCTCATTCGCGTGTTTCTGCGCGGAGGACACATAGTCAGCCAAAGTCAGGTCGGCTAATCCATCTGGCGGCGTACTCTTCGTCCGAAGGTCGGGAAAAAGTGTTGGGCTTTCACACGTCCAACCGGCCATCGTGAAGTCAGGTTTCATGCGATCCCACACATCGCCGCCACACCCCACGCCGTGTATCATAAGAAGCGTCTTGCTCATTGCGTTCGTCCTCCTGCTTGATATTTTTCAAGCAGCATAGGCGCAGTCTCACGGGTTTGGAAAGAATAGAGTTTTAGGCGACCTAGACCGGCTCGCTCCACTGCGCGAACCGTTGCGCAACCTCTTCGTAAACAGGGCGCTTAAACGGCACGATCAAGTCAGGTATTTCATCCAGCGTCGCCCAACGCCAGGCATCAAATTCCGGCTTATGCTTGTCGAGGCGGACATCGCTATCTGAGCCTTTGAACCGCAAGGCGTACCATTTCTGCCTTTGGCCGAGATAAGGGCCACCCATTCGGCGCAGCAGGTCTGGCGGGAAGTCGTAATACAGCCAGTCATCCGTCGCTTCGAGCACATCAACGAGCTTTGCAGCAACGCCAATTTCCTCATCCATTTCGCGGAGAGCTGCGTCGACGGCTTCTTCGCCCTCATCGACACCGCCCTGCGGCATTTGCCATTGGAACGCGCCGCGCCCATTGACCCGTCGACCAACAAAAACGTGCCCAGCCTTTGAAAACAAAGCCAGGCCGACATTGGCGCGATAGAGCGCTGGGTCTCGTTTCTTTTGTGTCACCCCTGCGGGTCTAAACTAGCCTGTTGAATCTGGCCAGATTTCAGTGACCGTTTGGCATAGTGGGATGCTGGCGCGAGCAGGATGCCCTTGCCTTCCAAAGTTGGCAGCCATTCTTGCAGAATGTCGAAGGTCACCGGGAAAGGCGTACCGGTCCCGAGCGCCGCGCCTTGTTCGCGCGCCGTGGTTTCCAGCAGCATCAATTCATTCGAGATCTCATCTGCGCCCGGGCGCGCATCAATCGCGCTGGTCGCCTTACCAAAGGCCAGGCCAGACGTCTTGGCGCTCTCGCTGAACTTGGACCGCGTCAGGCTGCCATCCTCGAACATGGCGAGGCCCTTTGAGCTCAGCTCGGCCATAATCGGATCGACAGCGTTCGCGTCTTTGGCAAATTTTGCGCCCTGATAATTCATCACACCGATATAGCCTGGTGCGCGGGTCAGCAGTCTTGCCAGACGGCTGGTATTCTCTTCTGCAGTATATTCGACCCGCATGACATTCGGGTGCGGATTTTGCCGTCCGAAATCGTAAGGCTCCATCGGCACTTCAATCAAAACCTCATGCCCAGCGCGGCGCGCTCTTCGGACCCAGCTATAGTCTGCCGTGGGCGCAAATGAGAGTGTGACTTCTGGTGGAAGCTGATCGATCGCCGCCCGCGTTCTGGTCGCATTGGTGCCCAGACCGCCAACAATGATTGAAACCGTCGGCTTGCCTTGAGGGTTCGAAAACGCGAGCGCATTGCGAACCAGAGGCGCATTCGCCGACAGGCCCGGCACCGCGCCTTCAACGACCGGTTGGCCGTCTGTCGTTGTCATCGAAGCAGAGATCTGCACCGTCTGCGAAACCTGGCTAAGCGATTGTCCCGGCAGGACCGTTTTACCATTGATACGAACGCCATTCGAGGTGGATGTTTTTGTCGAAGCTACAGCTGAAACGGCCTGGGCGCTGCGATACTCAACCCCAAGGTCTGGCTGAGGCAGATCCGAGTTCGTCGGCGAAGGCGCCGCGGGTCTTGCCTCTGCCAGGCCAATGGCGGCCTGATAGCCGGGCAATCTCGGGTTTAAGTTCGGTGCATCGCTGGGAGCTTCGTCAAACAAAGCCATACGAACCGCTGGGCTGGCATCTGAAGACGTGCCGAGGACATGCATTGCCGAGGCGCCTGAGCCAAGCACAACAGTCAACGTAAAAGCGCCCAATGCGCTATGCACCAGGCCGCTTCGGAATGGAGATGGATCGCGCATCGAGCGAACAGACATTGAGGCTCCTGAGAACACTTAAATTGGATCAGCGTTCAGTTTGCCCGCCTAATGGTTAAGAAGAGGCAAACCCAAATTAACCTTTGCGGTGATTTGCACTGCAATTCGAGCCGAATTCCATTACAATTCGGTCAGAGCGTCAGGTCTAGTTTTGGTATCGGATTGGGCTGTTCAACCAGCGCGTGTCTCAGTACTTGCGACCACACCACCAGACTTGAGAAATTCAATCGCTTTTTCAAGTTGATAGTCGCCCTCATAATCTTCAGGCGGCATATCATCCGGGATGTGCGGTACGTTCCGCGCAGCGCC
This sequence comes from Henriciella sp., assembly GCA_039970335.1. GTDB lineage: Bacteria > Pseudomonadota > Alphaproteobacteria > Caulobacterales > Hyphomonadaceae > Henriciella. Next base: position 274,133 of record JBDVMC010000025.1, read on the forward strand.
GTCTTCATTATCCAGCGCGTTTGGCAGATCAGCCTCAGAATAACGCTGGAACCGTGCAAGGTCTTCTTCGCTCACCCGGCGATTGGCGACTTCTATGTCGGGGCTAATCCCTGTCGATTGGATCGAGCGGCCTGACGGCGTGTAATAACGCGCAGTGGTCAGCCGAATGGCGCCGCGCTCGGCCCCAAGCGGAACAACCGTCTGCACAGACCCTTTGCCGAAGCTGGTCATGCCGATCACTGTTGCGCGGTCGCGGTCCTGCAATGCCCCCGCGACAATTTCTGACGCCGACGCGGAACCATTATTGATCAGCACGACGATTGGGACGTTTTTGAAGACCTCACCCTTTTGCGCGTTCGAGCGCATCACATCGCCTGGGCGACGGCCAATGGTCGACACCACTTCTCCGCCTGACAGGAACTGGTCGCTGACCGATACCGCCTCATCCAGGAGACCGCCGCCATTATTTCGGAGATCGAGAATGATCCCGGTTGGGCGGCGCCCAATCTCATTGCGGATCTGATCGAAAGACTCGATCAGTTTGGTGGTCGTCTTCTTATTGTTGAACGTCGCGATGCGGATATAAGCGACATCGTCGCCCTTATTTTCAAACTCAACATATTTTGGCGAGATTACTTCTCGCGTGAGCGTCACATCGAATGGGTCTTGCCCATCGCGATACACCGTGACCACCAAGTCGGATCCAGGCGCGCCGCGCATATCGCGGACAGCATCATCCAGGCTCAGGCCGACAATGGCTTGATCATTGATATGGGTCAGCAAGTCGCCAGGCTCCAGTCCAGCGCGGCTGGCGGGCGTATCGTCCATAGGCGTTACGACTTTAACAAAGCCATCTTCCATCGTCACTTCGATGCCGAGGCCGCCATACTCGCCAGATGTCGTGACCTGCAGCGCCTCAAATTCTTCCGGCGACATATAGCCAGAATGTGGATCGAGCGACCCCAGCATACCATCAATGGCTGCCTCAAGCGCCGCGACCTCGTCGATTTCCTCAACATAGTCAGCTTTTGCGCGCGCCATAACTTCGGTGAAGAGTGAGAGCTGCTCAAACGCCGCTTCATAGCGCGGCGATTCATATTCAGCGTCCGGCCAAGCCACTGCTGACACACCCACTGCTGTAGCACCTAAAACGACCCCCAGCGCGGCTCCTGTCAGCATTGCTCTCATAGACACTTCTCCTGTTTCGGCCTTAGCCGCGTTTCATCCACTTTGCGGGGTCCATTGGCTCACCGCCACGACGGACCTCCATATATAGTTCTGGCTCACCACTGGCGCGCTCGGACATGACGGCCACGGGCTCACCCTGGCGTACTGATTGACCGACGCCAACATAGCTCGACGACATGCCCCATAACAGAACATGGTATCCGTCGCTTGTCGAGAGGATGAGCAGCTGCCCATAGCTCCGAAACGGCCCTGAAAATTCCACCGTTCCGCTAATCGGCGCAGTCACTTGTGCGCCGTTCCGCGTCGCGAACGCAACATTCTCTGACTTCGCGCCGCCGGGCATCTTATCACCCCAGGCGCGGACCATTCGGCCAGTCGCAGGCAACGCCAAAACACCGAGCGGTTGCGAGACGGTTGGTCTCGGCAAGTTTGCGCGCTGGGTCGTGCGCGGGCGTTTCTGCTCGGCCATTGAAAGGCGAGGCTTCAAACGGGGCGCGCCGGGTGCAGCGGCTTCCAATGCCGCGATCAACTCGCGAATGGTACCCGCTTTTTCTCCCAAGGAAACAGCACGTTGACGAAGGCTTTCGGCATCTGCGTTGACGTCTTCAAAAACCGAGCGTTTGGAGGCGCTCAGCTGCGTAATCTCTTCTTGTTTTAGAGCGAGCGCAGCATCGGCGGCGGCGAGGACTTTTTGTTCTCGCACGATTTGACGCTCGAAGCGGCGCAGCTGCGTGATCTCATCGGTCAAGGTCGTTGTCTTCACGCGCACCTGAGGGGCGACTTCGCCCATGAGGATGGCGGCGCGGATGGCCTGATTGGCATCTTTCGGCTGAGTCAAAAGCGCCGGTGGGCGGTGACGCCCAGACACAGCGAGCGAGGCCATCAAATCTTCGAGAGCCTCTTCGCCATCGACCAATTCGGTCCGCGCGGAGCTTAGTCGTGAGCGCAGAGAAACGAGTTTTAGCTCGGCTGACGTGGCTTGCTCTTCGCGTCTTTGGCTTTCCATAGCAGCGGAAATCAAGTCGCGTTCAAGGGTTTCCAAATCCCCGGCCACAGCATTGCCGGCCTCTTCCAAGGCTGCCAGCTTTTGCAGGGTTTCGGCGCGCTCAGCTTCGAGCGCATCCAGTTCAGCGCGTGAAACATCGCCTTGCCCCTGCACCGGCGCAGCCGCCATCCCAATAATGGCAGCGCACACCATCAGGCGGCGGAAAGAGAGAGAGTACCTGACTCGCATTGTTTTACTATGCCACGATCCGGGTGATCAGGACATTAACGAATGAGCGACGCACAAAACTTCTAGTTGATGCTTCCAGTCGCCTAAGCGTCTTTCGCTTCGATCTGATCGGCTAGATCCACGATAACTTTCGCTTGTTTCCAAGTCGCATCATCCTGCATTTTGCCATCCAGCATTGCGACACCGGCACCATCTGGAATAGCGTCCAGCACGCGGCGAGCAAAGGCAACTTCGTCCGGATCCGGGCTAAAGACTTTCTTGGCGACGGCAATCTGACTGGGGTGCAGCGTCCAAGTCCCGACACAGCCCATGAGGAAGGCATTTCGGAATTGCTGCTCACATGCGTCCAAGTCAGCAATATCGCCGAATGGGCCATAGAACGGTTTGATCCCGGCCATGCCGCATGCGTCGACCATTTTGCCAACCGTATAATGCCACGGATCCTGCTGCGCTGCGGCGCGCGGCGCACCGTCTTCGCGCGGATCTTCGATGACGCGGTAGAACGGATGTCCGCCGCCAACCCTGGTTGTTTTCATCTTGCGGGACGCTGCCAGGTCTGCCGGTCCGAGCGAGATGCCCTGCATGCGCGGCGACGCCAAAGCGATGTCTTCAACGCGCGCAACACCTTCCGCCGTTTCCAGGATCGCATGCAGCATGATCGGGCGCGTAAGCCCGGCCTTCGCTTCGAGCTGGGCGACGAGTTGGTCGACATAGTGAATGTCCCACGGCCCTTCGACCTTCGGGATCATCAACACGTCGATTTGTTGCCCGGCCTTGGTCACCAGCTCTGTCACGTCATCCAGAAACCAGGGCGAGTTCAAGCAATTGACCCGGCTCCAAAGCCCGGTGCCTTTGGCTTGCCAATCCAGCATGCCTGCCATTTCGATCACCCCCGCGCGGGCTGCGTCTTTGGCATCCGCCGGGATGGCATCCTCAAGATTTCCGAGCACGACATCGCAAGTATCCGCCATGCCTGGGACCTTGGCGCGGACTTTATCGAGGTGCGGCGGGACGAATTGGATCATCCGCTCAACCCGTACCGGGAGGTCTCGCATTGGCTCAGGAGCGCCCGCGGCAAGGGGCTTAAAGAATTGGCGCGGCGCTTTTTGGCTCATGGATGATCCTCCGATTTGTCGCGCAACCTAGCGAGGCAAGGCCCGGACGCAATGGGGAGATGGTCGCAGCCTAACGGGTAAAGACATATTCGTTGCGGCGGAAGCTTTCGCTTTCGCCTTTCACCGTCACCATTTTTTCGATTTGAAACGCATTCGCGGCGAACGTGTAAGTCATCGCGCAGATCGCCTCACGGCCCATATCTTCGCAATCCTCAAGCGTGATCACCTGACGGCTTCCTGTTTCGAGCACTTGGTTGGAGACGATGGGTGCTCCTACAAAGGACGTCCCGTCTGCGCTGATCAGAGCTTCTCCGGTCGAGTTAGCTTGCGGTTCGGCCGGATAATTATAAGCGAAGGCAAGGCCATTCTCGATGACTTCAACCTCGATCTCAGCAGGGATGGTCACATCCTCAAAAGGCTCTTGGTAGTTGAGATAGGTCAAGCTTCCGGACCAATCGGCGCCAATCACAGTTTCCAAGTTTTCAGGAGTCAAAGCGGGTACGTTTTCAGCCGAGGCCGGCAAAGCAATGATAGATGAGAGGAGCAATGAGAGCGCGAGCGATTTCATACCGAATGTCCTTTGAAGATACTGCCCTTTTTACGGGGCACGATGCTTATTGGATCACTACAGGGTCGGTCGACTAGAGCGCCATCGGGTGGCTGGTCTCCAAAAGCTCGGCAAGCTCATCGGTCAATACATGCGTATAGATTTGCGTCGTCGCGATATCGGCATGGCCCAGCAAGGTTTGAACGCTGCGAAGATCAGCGCCGCCCTGCAACAGGTGCGTCGCATAGGCATGGCGCAAAGCGTGAGGATGAACCCGCGATGGTGCCAGCCCTGTTTTCAAGGCCAGGCCTTCCAGCATTTGCGCAAGGCGGCGGCGGGTCAGATGACCTGACTTTCCGCGTGACGCGAACAGGTACGCCCCGCTTCCGGTGCCATACTTATCGCCGTCTCGTAGCTCCAACCAGTTTCGCAAAGCTAGCAAAGCTGGCGCGCCAAGCGGGCAAAGCCGCTCTTTTCCGCCCTTGCCGCGAACGATCATATCGCGCGTCTCCCAAAGCCCGAGACGGCGGCGCGGCAAATCCCCCAGGCGCAAGCTCACCAGCTCGCTGACGCGCAGACCGGCGCCATAAAGAAGCTCGAGCAAACAGGTTAGGCGGGCATCATCCACACAAGCGCGCAGAAGACCATCGACGTCCTCGCGGGTCAGGACATCTGGCACTTCGCGCTGAACCTTGGGGCCATCTAACTTTGAGGTTGGGTCATCTTTGCGGTCGCGCTCTTCGAACAAGAACCGAAAGAAACGCTTCAGAGAGGACAGTTTTCGAGCCTGCGTAGAGGCTGCAAGGCCATCTTTTGCCAAGCTTTGCAGCCACGCCGACAATTCGCTGGCATCCGCAGAACAAAGCCCGCCACCAAGATACCCGGACGCATCCAGCAGATCTCGGCCATAGGCATCCAACGTATGCGGAGAGGCGCCGCGCTCTGCAGACATCATTTCCAAAAAAGCTTCGATGCGAACCATATCAGACATGCAAAGCGTCTTAGGCCCCAGACCTTAACGCCAAACGAAAACGGGCGCCCCGAAGAGCGCCCGTCTGAATTAAGTTAGGCTTTGCCTATTCGGCTGGTTGCCCTGAAGGGTCCTGATACGGCTTCCCGTCTGAGCCGAGCATAATACTATCGCCGTCTTCAGTATCAGGGTCGCCATTCTTCTTATGCATCGCGACCACCACGCCCGAGAGCGCCAGGATCGCGATCAAGTTCGGGAAGGCCATGGCGGCATTCGCTAAATCCCCGAAGATCCAAACGAAGTGAACCTCCATGATCGCACCAACAAAAATGACCCCAACCCAGAAATAGCGGATCGGCATGGTTGCCCATTCGCCGACCAGATAGGTCACGGCCTGTTCGGCATAATAGGTCCAACCAATGATCGTCGTGAACGCAAACAGGGTGAGCGCGATGGTCACAATCCAGCCGCCCCCCGGAATGGCCCGTGAATAAGCCTCATTGGTGATGCCAGACGCTTCAAGCCCGGCGGCTTGCCAGACATATTGCGTTGTCGGTCCAACCGTATCGACCAATCCCGCCGCGGTTTCCCATGTGCCGGTTGTGGTCAGGATTACCAAGGCTGTCATCGTACAAATGATCAGCGTATCGATGAACACACCGATCATAGCGATCTCGCCTTGAACGACCGGGTTCTTGGTCTGCGCCGCAGCGTGAGCGATTGGCGCTGAGCCTTGGCCCGCTTCGTTGGAGAACAAGCCGCGCGCGATCCCGAACCGGATCGCGGAAAGCACCGCATAACCCGCAAGACCACCCGCCGCTTCTTGCAGACCGAAGGCTGACTTGAAGATCATCGCGAAGGCGCTTGGAATTTCAGCATAATTGATCACCAGAACAATCGCCGCACAGAGAACATAAAGGGCAGCCATGAAGGGCACGACTTTACCCGCAACAGACCCGATCGATTTGATCCCGCCAATAATCACAATGAAAGTCATCGCCGCGATCGCAACACCGACAGCCCAAGGCGGAATTCCAAGCCCGATTTCAGTGCCGCTTCGAACAACCGTCTGGGTGATTGAGTTAGACTGCGTCATGCCACCGGTGACCATGGCCGACATGATCGTACCGATGCAGAATAGGACGCCGAGCCAGACCCACTTTTTACCGAGGCCGTTCTTGATATAGTACATCGGGCCGCCATTGATCCGGCCATATTCGTCTTTCTCACGATACTTGATGGCGAGCGAACTCTCAGCAAAAGCGAGCGCCATGCCGAAGAAGGCGGTCACCCACATCCAGAAAATCGCGCCGGGACCACCGAGCGTAATCGCGGTTGCAACACCAGCGAGGTTCCCGGTTCCAACTTGTCCCGAAAGAGCTGTGGAAAGGGCCTGCCAAGCGGTGATTTGGTTCGGGTCACCATTGCCTTTTCGGCCATCCCAAACTTCTTTGAGTGCAGGAACGAGGCGGACCAATGGACGTGCGCCGAGCCGGATCATGAAGAACAATCCGGCGCCGAGCAGCACCCAAGCGATAGGTCCCATAATCGGTACAATACGTGTATCACCCCAAGCGCCGCCCCAAATGAGCCCGCTCAAAAGATCCACGAAGTTTTCGAAACCTTCCATAATGCCTCCCCGGCAATGCTGTTATACAAACGAGCCCGCACCCTAGAACAGAAACGGGCGCTGTGAAGCGCCCGTCATCAAGTTTTTGCAGATATGTGGCCGTTTGCGGTAAATCTATCCAACGAAGCCTTCGCCGACGCCAAAGTCACGTCGGGCAGACACAATCGTCACCACCACGCCGGCCAAGACATCCAGCAGCGCCATAATCGTTAGGATGAAAAACACCGAGGTCGCAAAGTTTGGATGCAACAGGAACAGCATCAGGCAGACAATGAAAACGATCATTGAAAGCGCATGGTTCATAATCGTCGCCGTACCGGTGCTGGTCGACTTCAGGATTTCCATGAACAAGACCGCAATCGACAGCAGAAGCAAGGCATCGCCTTTGGTCAGCACCCACTCAATCTCGCCGCCAATCATGCCGATCGAGAAGAATTTCTGCCCCAGAATACCCATTAGAGGGGATGCTTTTTCGCTCAACACTTCTGAGCCATGCATCAATACGACTGGATCGCCGGTTGAGGTCAGGGCAATAAGACAGTAAATGCCAACGGGAATGATAAAGAGCGGAAACGCGCTCATCAGAACTCGCATCAGATTTCCCCTTCTACGCGGGCTGCTACCATTCTGGCGCAAAGCCCTGTTGTTTTTCTCTTCGAGACGGGCGGCTGCAGCGGCCGGAAAGATCACTGACATACCCATCTCCTCGCTCGACCAGTTAACCGTAATGGAGCTTAATGCAAAGTGAGTATGTGTGCCCCAATCGAAGAAACACCTTCTCGTTTCATTTTGACCGGCCCCCCAGGCGCTTGAAAAACCTCTATCCTTGAGGCGTTGCCCAAGGCGGTCAGCACGATCCCGGAAGCCGCGCGACGCGTTCTAGCTGAAGAGAGACGCACGGGCGGCCTTGCCACTGGCGAGCAAAACCCCGATCTCTTTGTGGAGCGTATGCTATCGCTGGCGTCGGCAGATTTCGATGGTGCCGACGGAACAACCGTGTTCGACCGCGGCTTGCCAGATCTATTGGGATTCTGCGCCCATTATGAGCTCCCTAAAACCGTGATCGTCGAAGCGTTGAAAGATCGGCGTTATCGACGCCGAGTGTTCTTTTGTCCGCCTTGGAAAGAGATCTATCGCAAAGATGATGAACGCACGCTGGATTTTGCCGGCGCAGCGGCGTTTGGAGAGCTTATTCGGCGCGCTTATAGCGATTGCGGCTATGACCTGATCCAGGTGCCCCGACAAAGCATCGAAGACCGGGTTCAATTCATCCTCGATCAAATGGCGCGCTAGAGCTCGTCCGCACCGCCCGGATTACGCCGGCGTCGGATCAGCCACATGACGCCGCGCAGATCCGAAAACGCATCACCTAACCGGCCAAAATTCGTATATTTGGACTGCCCTGTCCCGCGCTCACGGTGATTGACGTTCATGAACTCAACCGTATGCCCTTCGGCATTCATCAGTGCGGGCATGTAGCGGTGCATATGGTCGAAGTAGGGCAGCGCGAGGAACGTGGCGCGATCGATCACTTTGATTCCGCAACCGCTATCGTCGCAATCATCGCGTAGCAAGCGCTTGCGGAACGCATTCGCAAAGCGAGACCCAAAGCGCTTCCAGGCCGTATCCTTACGGCTGGCGCGGCGGCCCATGACCATTTTCAGCCCTTCCGGCGCATCAACACGCGTCAGGCTGCGATAAAGCGCTGGCAAGTCAGCAGGGTCATTTTGGCCATCGCCGTCAAGCGTTCCGACAATGGGCGCACGCGCATGCTGGATCGCGGTCCGCAAAGCGCGAGACTGTCCAGCATTGCCGCGATGCGAGATCACGCGCAGCTCGGGATACTTGGACTTTAGACCGACGAGAACAGCGCGCGTGTCATCGGTCGAGGCGTCATCCGTGATCACCATCTCAAACGCGCGGCCCGCCAAAGCCGCCGCGATCTCATCGATCAGCTGCTCGGCATTGCCGGATTCATTGTGCATCGGTACGCAAACCGAAAATTCAGGGGATTGGGCCACGGGGCGACTCCACAAACCAGGAAAGGCCTGCCTTTAGTTGAAATCAACCGATTGCGAAACCTCCAGACTGAGGACATGAGTGTTTTTATGAGCGATCTGCCCATTGAACCCCTTCTGCCAGAGATCGCCTCGACCTTGCGAGCGCGCAAAAGGCTGATCCTCGGCGCACCTCCAGGGGCAGGCAAAACAACGCGCGTGCCATTGGCGCTCGCAGGGTTGATCGACGGGTTTGAGGCGCTACCTGGCAAAATCATTATGCTCGAGCCCCGGCGGATCGCGGCGCGTATGGCGGCGCAACGCATGGCGCAAACGATTGGCGAAAAACTCGGCGGCCAAGTCGGCTTATCGACCCGGGTCGATCGCCGGGTCTGTAAAGAGACGCGCGTCGAGGTCATCACAGACGGTCTGTTCACACGTCGTCTACTTGCCGATCCGGAACTCTCCGGGGTCAGTGCCGTGATCTTTGATGAGATTCACGAGCGCAGCCTCAGCGCAGATCTCGGCTTGGCGCTAGCCTTGGACGTCCAAGCCGCCTTGCGGGATGACTTGCACTTGCTGGCCATGTCGGCGACCTTGGATACGGGCGGCATGGCCGAGAAGCTCGATGCCCCAGTGATCGAAAGCGCTGGCCGCCAATATCCGATCGAAACGCGCTATCTCGGACGTGGCCAGGATCGTTTGGAAGACCAAATGGCCCGCGCTATCAGCCGCGCCCTTCGCGAAACCGATGGGTCCATCCTCGCCTTCTTGCCGGGCGCGGGCGAGATCCGGCGAACTGCCGAACGGCTAGAGACCAATAATAATGTCATCATCGCGCCGCTCTTTGGCGCGCTCAGCCTGCAAGACCAGGACGCCGCCATTCGGCCCAGCGCAGACGGAAAACGCAAAGTCGTGCTCGCGACCGATATCGCCGAAAGCGCCCTGACCATTGAAGGTGTCTCCGTCGTTGTGGATGGCGGCTATGCCCGCGTTCCACGCTATATCCCCGGCGGGTTTTCGACCGAGCTTCAAACCGTGCGGGCCGCGCGGGCGAATGTCGATCAGCGCCGCGGGCGCGCAGGACGCCTCGGTCCGGGCATCTGTTATCGTCTCTGGGATGAAGCTGAGTCTCGGGGTCTGACGGCCGCGCCCGAGCCCGAGATCCAAAACGCAGACCTTTCGAGCCTGCTGCTAACGCTCGCGGATTGGGGCGAAACCAATCCAGAAAACCTGAACTGGCTGACCCCGCCCGCCGCAGGACGATTGAAAGCCGCGCGGCAAGACTTGATCGATTTTGAGGCGATCGATGAAACTGGCGCTCTGACACAAACCGGGCGCGCCATGACCAAGCTTCCGCTCGCGCCGCGTTTGGCTGCGCTGATTGTCGGCGCCAAGAGCCCGTCGGAGAAAGCTCTGGCGGCGAATATCGCAGCTTTGGTCAGCGAACGCGGCATTGGCGGTAATAGCGCCGACTTGGCCGAACGCCTGTCCCGCTTCGGGTCGGATCGCAGCAAGCGCGCCGACATCCTGCGACGCCAAGCGTCGAATTGGAGCGGCGGCGGCACGGCGTCTGGGAAAGCCGGCGCCGTGCTGGCGCGCGGGTGGCCAGATATGATCGCCCGCAAACGGCCCGGCACTAAAGGGCAATTCCTTTTGGCCTCAGGACGCGCTGGGCAAGTTGACGAAAACTCGGGTCTGGCGAAATCAGACTGGATCGTCGTCGCGGATATGGTGGGCGGCGCGAAATCGGCGCGAATTACGCTGGCGGCCGCAATTGATGAAGAGACCGCGCTTGGGTCTGGACAGATTGAAACCAAAGAGACGGCTGAGTTCGACCCTGCCAAGGGCACGTTCAAAGCCCGCCGCGTCAAGACGATCGGAGCGATCGTCCTGACCGAACAACCTCTACCTAAGCCCTCAACTAAAACCGCGAACCAGGCTTTCCTGGCGCATCTCGCCGAACACGGATTTCAGTCTTCAGGGCTGGCTGAGACGGTTAACACGCATTTGGTTCGGATCGCCCATTTGAGAACCCTTTATGGCGACCCTTGGCCCGAATGGACGCTGGAGGGCATGACCGAAACCGTGGCCGATTGGCTCGGTCCAGCCATGAGCGGAAACGCGTTCGCTTTGCCCAAACCCGGAATGATCGCAGACGCCTTGAAAGCGCAGCTCGAATGGCCCTTGCCGCAACAGCTCGATCAGAGAGCGCCTTTATCAATTGCGCTGCCATCTGGTCGAAAAGCCAAAATTGATTGGCTGGACGAACGCGCGCCTTTGGTTGAGTGCAAAGCGCAGGAGCTTTACGGCGCCGCCCAACATATCAGTGTCGCTGACGGGCGCCTGCCGGTGACGCTGCAAATCCTATCCCCGGGCGGGAAACCGGTTGCAACCACACGCGATCTTCCAGGCTTCTGGCAGGGCGGGTATCGCGACATGGCAAAGGATATGCGCGGGCGTTATCCAAAGCACGATTGGCCGGATGACCCGGCAACAGCAAGATCGCATATTGGGATGACGAAAGCCCGGCTTTCTAAGCGTTAGACGTCGCGCCATTCACCTGTATTCAAGCCATCCAAGTTCCAATTGCCGACGCCGTATCGGATCAAGCGCAAAGTCGGGTGCCCAATCGCAGCCGTCATCCGGCGCACTTGCCGGTTACGGCCTTCGGTGATGGTCAGCGAAATCCAGCAATCCGGAATAGACTTTCGCACCCGGATCGGCGGGGTGCGCGGCCACAGATCCGATGGCGGCTCCAGCAGCTCAACTTTGGCTGAGCTTGTGACGCCATCTTTTAGATCGACCCCTTTGCGCAAAGCCTCTAGCGTCGCATCATCCGGGATACCTTCAACCTGCGCCCAATAGGTTTTCGGCGTTCGATTGCGAGGATTGGTGATCTGCGCCTGTAGGCGGCCATTATCCGTTAGCACGAGCAAACCCTCGCTATCTCGGTCCAAGCGGCCCGCAGCATAAACCCCCGGCACATCGATAAAATCAGATAGGGTTTGGCGGTCGGAGCCCTCGGTACCGCGGTCGGTAAACTGCGACAGGACGTTGTGAGGTTTGTTGAAGATCAAGGTTCGGGTCATGGCAGAGGCAATGACCGCATTAGGGGCCCGCGTCCAGTCGGCATTGCAATGAACTGACATGATTGCGAGCGCTCAAAATCGCTGCCCTTACAAGGGCGGAGGCGAGTTATGACCCAATATTAATCCGCATTACCTCATATTTTTCGTCCGGTTTCGTTGCATTATTATGAGGGCATGCTACATATCTCAGCTTGGATAACTCCTGCAGAAAGGGAGAAATAAAAATGAATACGCTTCCGATGCACCGTGAGGGTGAAAGCCGCGTAGAAAAGTTTAATGGCCCAATTGTTGATCGCGAGAAACTTCGCGAAGGGACCTATGTCGCAATAATGACGGCCGTCGCCTCGGTTCTCTTGGTCGGGCTCGTCAAAGGCGTCTATATCGTTTTTTAATGCGTCAGAACTGAAGGCGCATATGGCTTTTTGAGCGGTTTTCCGTCATAAGCCGCGCGATGACTAAAACGACCTCAGATAAACCGAACAAGTCGGTCTTCATAAAGACCTATGGCTGCCAGATGAATGTCTATGACAGCGAGCGCATGAAAGATGTGCTCGCGCCCATAGGCTATGCCCCTGTTGAAAGCCCTGACGGGGCCGACCTGGTTGTGCTCAACACCTGTCACATTCGGGAGAAGGCGACGGAAAAGGTCTATTCCGAGCTTGGGCAAATCAAAAAGCTAAAGCAGGCGCAGGGGGGCAAAATGACGATTGCTGTTGCTGGCTGTGTCGCTCAAGCCGAAGGCGCTGAAATCATGCGCCGACAGCCAGCGGTTGATCTCGTTCTGGGGCCGCAGGCCTATCACAAACTGCCTGAGATGATTGCCCGCGTTCACCGCTCCACCGGCGAACGCCTGGAAACTGAGTTCGAGACGCTTGAGAAGTTCGACGCGCTTCCGAAAACACGGCAAGCTGATGGCCCGACGGCGTTTCTGTCCGTGCAAGAAGGTTGCGATAAATTCTGCACCTTCTGCGTTGTGCCCTATACGCGCGGCGCCGAGCTTTCACGCCCGGTTGATGACGTCACCATTGAAGCGCGCAGTCTGGCCTCGCAAGGGGTGCGCGAAATCACGCTTCTCGGTCAGAATGTAAACGCCTATCACGGCGCCGCACCTGCGATTGAAGGCGGCGATGAGTGGACGCTAGCACAGCTGGTGCGCCATCTCGCCAAGATTGGCGGCTTTGACCGCCTCCGCTATATCACTAGCCATCCGCGCGATATGGAAGACGATCTGATCGCCGCCCATGCGGATACGCCAGAGCTGATGCCGTTCCTGCACCTGCCGGTTCAATCGGGATCGAACAATATACTGAAAGCGATGAATCGCGGTCACACGCGCGAGCATTATCTCGACATCATGCGCCGCGTAAAAGAAGCGCGGCCCGATATCGCGCTCGCCTCTGACTTCATTGTCGGCTTTCCGGGCGAAAGCGATAAGGATTTCGAAGACACGATGGATCTGGTGCGCGAGGTGAAATACGCGATCGCCTATTCCTTCAAATATTCCGAGCGCCCTGGCACACCCGCCGCCGAAATGTTTGGGCAAGTGCCTGAAGACGTGAAGAATGAACGCCTTCAAGCGCTCCAGAAATTGCTGCGGGAACAGCAAACAGACTTCAACGTGTCGAAAATCGGCGAGACGGTTCCGGTCTTGATCACAGGAGAAGGTCGCCGCGATGGGCAATTGCATGGCCGGTCACCTTGGCTGCAATCGGTTCACTTTAACGGCAAGGCGGAACTGATCGGCCAAATCGTTGATGTCGAGATTGAAGACGCGACCATGAGTTCGCTGTCCGGCACACGCGTGGGCGCTTCGAAAGAGGTTGCCGCTTGAGCCAGATCTGGACCCCCAAAGACGCTGCTCTGTTACCGGTCATTTGTGGCCCCAACCACATGAACCTCTTATACTTGGAGCACGAGCTCAGCGATGGCGCGCTCAAAGCAGAGAGCCAGGGCGGCGGCATCCGGCTGGAAGGCTCGACCGAAGCCACGGCAACCGCAGAGCTTGCGCTCAGCGTGTTCGAAACCGTCTTGGCCCAGAACCCCAATGCCGGGATCGCCGCACTCGAAGGCGCGGTCGAGCAAGCGCGCACACCAAACCAGCACTATCGCACCCTGACTGGCCTGAAAGTTCCGATCAAAGCGCAAACCAATACGCAGGCAAAATATCTCGACCTGCTGACGGGCACCGAGAATGACCTGATCTTTGGCGTTGGCCCAGCCGGAACCGGGAAGACCTTCCTGGCCGTTGCCGCAGGTGCCGCCGCGCTGAAGAACAAAGCCGCCTCGAAACTGATTATCACGCGGCCCGCTGTTGAAGCCGGGGAAAATCTAGGGTTCTTGCCGGGCGATCTAGAAGAGAAAGTCGAACCCTATTTGCGCCCGATCTGGGATGCGCTGGACGAAACGCTCGGTGCCGATCAGGCAGCGCGTCTGCGTGAGAAACGTGTAATTGAGGTGGCGCCACTCGCCTTTATGCGCGGGCGCACGCTGAAAAGTGCCTTTGTGATTATGGACGAGGCGCAGAACACCACGGTTGCACAGATGAAAATGGTCCTGACGCGCCTGGGCCGGGATAGCCGCATGGTTGTCACCGGCGATCCAGGTCAGGTGGACTTGCCGCGCTCCCAGCCCTCGGGGCTGGCGCACGCTTTACGAATTTTGCGCGGGGTTAAAGGCGTCGGGCGCGTAACTTTCTCCGCCAGAGATGTCCGCCGTCATGCCTTGGTCAGCCGGATTATCCAAGCCTATGACAAAGAGGCTGAACGGGAACGCGATGCTTGAGCTTGATTTGCGCGTCGCAGAGCCAGCTTGGACCGAAGCGCTTCCTGATCTTGCTTCGATTTGCCAACGCGCGCTCAACGCAGGTGCGCAGCAAAAGCAAGCCTCAGGCGAGGTCAGCCTTTTGCTGACCAATAATGCGGAAATTCAGATCCTGAACCGAGACTGGCGGGGTAAAGACAAACCGACCGACGTTTTGTCGTTTCCATCCGATCCTCTGGATCAGCCCTTTCTTGGCGATATCGCAGTGGCAATGGGGGTGACCCGAACCGATGCCGAGGCGCGACCGATTGAATTGGATCAGCATTTGTCTCATTTGCTAATCCACGGGCTTCTCCATCTTCTTGGACATGATCACAAAGATGACACAGAGGCTGGTGAAATGGAGGCGTTAGAGGTGGCAGCGCTTGCATCCTTAGGGTGGCCTGATCCATATAGCTAATTAGCGATTCGAATACGCGCACGCAGGAAAATAGAGCGACATGTCCAAAGGACGCAAAGGCTTGTTTGGCCTTTTCAAACAAAACGGCGAAGACCCCGCCGACCCTGTTCCAGAGAGTCCGGAACCAAGCTCCCAAAAAGAGATGCGCCTGCGGATCGCAGACTTCGAACGCGCACGCGTTGAGGATGTGATGATCCCGCGCGCCGAAATTATCGCGGTCGAGCTGTCTTCGAGCCTGAAAGATCTGATCCAACTCTACGCCACTGAGGCTCATTCGCGGCTTCCTGTCTACCGAGAGACTTTGGATGATCCGGTGGGCGTCGTGCACATTCGCGACCTCATCAGTGAGATCGCCCGCGCCAACGACGAAGATTCTACTCCGACAGATAACCCGTTGGAACGAATTCGCCGCGACATATTATTTGTTCCACCATCGATGCCGCTGCCTGACCTTCTGGTCAAAATGCAGGCGTCTCGCACCCATTTGGCGTTGGTTGTTGATGAGTATGGCGGGACCGATGGTTTGGTCAGCCTCGAAGATCTCGTCGAAGAGATCGTCGGCGACATCGAAGACGAGCATGACGAAGAAGTTGCGATGCTGGTGCGACGCGGGCGCCTCGCCTGGGAAGTTGATGCCCGCATGGAAACTGAAGACTTCGCCGAAGAAACCGGCCTTGAGCTTGAGCTTGAGGATCATGATGTCGACACGCTCGGCGGCGTCGCCTTTGCTCTGGCTGGCCGTGTTCCTTTGCGCGGCGAAGTTCTGCCCCACCCGAAAGGCGTGGATATCGAAATTCTTGAAAGCGATGTGCGCCGCATTCACCGCCTGGTGGTGCGCCAACCTGCTGCGGAGCCCCTGGCATGATCGAACAACAAGATACGCGCAGCCAGGGCCTAGGGGTTCTCACCGCCCTGCACGAAGCCGTTGCCCGCACCCGCGGTTTGACCGCGATGCTATTCGCGATCCTGCTTGGTGCGTTTTGTGCGCTCGGATTTGCCCCGTTTCATCTCTCTCCAGCTCTGATTATCGCTTTCGTTGGCCTGGTCTGGATGCTCGATGGCGCGCGTGGCCAGAGACGCTGGGGACGCGCGATGTTCGCGCGGGCCTGGGGATTTGGCTTTGGCTATTTTCTGGTCGGAATGTATTGGACCGCCCTACCCTTTTTGGTGGAGCCTGAAAAACACGCCATCTTCTTATGGATGCCTCTGATCGCTCTCCCAGGTGGGATGGCCTTGATCTGGGGGGCAGCCTGCGCGTTGGGCGGCGCATTTTGGTCCGCATCGCCGTCGCGCGTGTTTATCTTTGCCCTTTTCATGGGCGGCGCAGAACTGATCCGGGGGACTTTGTTTGGCGGCTTCCCGTGGAACCTTCCGGGCACGACATGGGCCCCAGGCGGCGCACTTTCGCAAGTCGCCTCACTTGGCGGCGTCTATTGGCTGACCCTTGTCACACTATTTGTGGCCGCGTCACCTGCCGCTCTGGTCGATACGCGAGACGATAGAGCCGTCCTTGGCCGAGCCTTGCCGGTGGCTATCGCCGTTTCTTTGGTTGGGTTTTCATTCGCCTGGGGCTCGCAACGCCTCGCTAATGATACGATCATGACCGAACGCTCGATCTTGCTCATGGACGCTGGCGTTCCTCAAGCTGAGAAGTTTGAAAACCGAGGCGAACCTGTGGTCGCCCGCTATATCGGCCTCCTCCGTGAGGTGCCCAGCGAAGATGGCGATATCATCATTTGGCCAGAAGGCGCGCTTCCGTATGGATTGCTAGAAGACAATAATGCGCTTGATCTGGTCTCAGCCTTTCTCGATCGCCGCGCCCTGATTGCGGGGTCTGCGCGCTTCACTCGCGATGAAGACCAAACGCTTGCCTATAATAGCTTGGTGATGTTCACCGCTGGGGCAAACACGGCAGAACTCGCAGCGCTCTATGACAAACATCGACTGGTGCCGTTCGGCGAACTGCCGGCCTCCAAGATCATCCCGTTTGGGGAGAGCATCTCTAATATCCTGCCATCGGCGATGCAGCGCATGGCGCGCAATGGATTCGAACCCGGTGCGCAGCCTACCGTTTTGTTGCCACAGGTTGTGGCCCCGCCCTTCATTCCACTGATCTGTTATGAAGGCCTGTTCCCAGAAATCGTTCGCGACGCGCAGCCACAAAGAGACGCGGCGGAGTGGATCGTTGTGATTTCGAATGATGCGTGGTTTGGCGGCGGCCTGGGACCTGCCCAGCACTATGCGCAAAATCGCTACAGATCGATTGAAAGCGGCCTGCCCATGGCCCGGGTCGCAACCCGCGGGATGACGGCCATGGTCGACGGCTATGGCCGCGAGGTTGCGCGCGGCAATCCCGCTCCCGGCGATCCGGCTGGGTGGCGTTCGGCGGTTGTGCGGACCGGACTTCCCGCAGCGCTAGAAAACACACCCTATCAAAGGTTTGGAGAGACGTTTTTCTGGTTGACATTGGTCCTATTTGCGGGACTAGCCTTTGTAAGTTGGCGGCGTTAGAAAGAAATCGATGGTATAGAAAGTTGATCCGTTAATGTCAGAGAACAAAGTTCCAAGTGGGATTGATCGAATTGTTGGCCAAAGACTAAGATGGCGCCGACGTGAACTGAAACTCACCCAAGAACAGCTTGGCGAAAAACTTGGGCTGACCTTTCAACAAGTCCAGAAATACGAGAAAGGCGTGAACCGAATATCTGCGGGCCGCCTTTTCGAAATGTCCCAAGTACTCGGAATCGCAATCAACTATTTCTATGAAGGTGTCGACGATTTGCTCGATGCGCCAGCGCGCCAGCTCGTTCATGACGGCGATCATCCCCCCAGCCTCCCGGTTCTCGATAGTGAAGCCATGGAATTGGTGAAGGCCTTCCAAAAAATCGCGGACAAATCTTTGCGCCGGTCCTTGCTCCAGACCATTCGCGCAGCGGGTGCCACAAGCGAAGTAGAGCCCGCAGCTTAAAGGCGCAGCGTCGACCTTAGCTGTGGCTATGAAGAGACAGCCAGGCGCATATTGCAACTGCGAAAGAAATCCATGGTTGCTTTGCGGCACTGCACAAGCGACCGTATCTGCCTACAGTAATTTTTTTCCGACGGGAGACTAATGTGGCGGAAATCAAGACCATAGGCGTTGTCGGCGCAGGGCAGATGGGCAATGGGATCGCGCATGTCTGCGCCCTTGCCGGGTATGACGTCATCCTTAGCGATATCTCTCAAGACGCATTGGATGCGGGTCTTGTCACAATCGAGAAGAATTTGGGGCGTCAATTGTCTCGCGAACTAATCTCGATGGACGAGATGAAAACGGCACAAGCCCGGATAAGAACAGCTGCGTCGCTCGACCCGCTCGCCGAGGCTGACCTGGCGATTGAAGCGGCGACAGAGAACCGCGAAGTTAAAGAGAAAATCTTCGCTGGCCTTTGTAAAGTCGTGCCAAAACACGCCTTCCTCGCTACCAACACGTCTTCGATCTCTGTCACGCGTCTGGCCTCCACCACAGACCGGCCGGAAAAGTTTATCGGCCTGCACTTCATGAACCCTGTGCCGTTGATGAAACTGATGGAGATCATTCGGGGGCTCGCGACCGATCAAGAAACCTATGAAATGGCCAAGGGTCTGGCCGATCGTCTCGGAAAAACCATCACCAATGCCGAGGATTATCCCGCCTTCATCGTGAACCGCATTCTGGTCCCAATGATCAATGAGGCGGTCTACGCTTTGTATGAAGGCGTTGGCACGGTTGAGAGCATCGACACCGCGATGCGCCTCGGCGCGAACCACCCGATGGGGCCGCTGACGCTCGCGGATTTCATTGGCTTGGATACATGTCTGTCGATCATGCAAGTGCTGCATGACGGTCTCGCGGATACGAAATACCGCCCTTGTCCGCTTCTGGTAAAATATGTTGAAGCTGGATGGGTTGGCCGCAAAGCGGGTCGCGGGTTCTATGACTATTCAGGCGACGCCCCGGTCCCGACCCGCTAACTGCGCCAGCGCAGCGTGGTCGGTTCGATCTTATTCTCGAACACACGTTGTTCAGCGCGTGAGGCGACCCATTCTCGCTTTAGCATCTGATACCACTTGGCCTGGATATCGATATCATCGACCCAGAGCATCGACTTTTGATAGTCCATGCCGAGATTTTGAAGATCGACCATTTCACCGTCTTGGCGCAAAAATTTGCGGGCCATAGGCTTCGCAAGCGGAATCGCGAGATTTAGGAGCGGCGCGCCAGTCCACCAGGTAAGCTGGGTAATTCGCGTACGCTTCTGGGCTTCTGGCGTGAGGCAAGTCAGCGTCACAAAGCGGGCCTTTTCGTTCGAAACAATCTCCCAACGAAACCCTGGCAATTGAAACCGGATTTCGGTTTCAACATTATCCCCGAACACCCAGCGGTACAGCCTCGAATTGGAGCTCGGTTTATGCCGATCAATCGCCCAACCGCGATCAGCTGGAATGAAAGGTTTCTCCTTCAGTTTCAACCCAACCGATGGCGGGCGCCACCACCACTGATTGTGCACGAAAGCGACATGGGCCGGGTCCATCAAGCCAATAATCGCATCGTCCATATCGGCGTTGAAAACATCATCGATAACGAATTTTGGGGTCTCAGGCAGCGGTCCGAAATCCGGCTTGGGAACATCCGGCTCGCCGTCAAAGCGCGGATCGCTGGCAATAAATACAAAGATCGCGCCGTGCGCTTCATGCACAGGATAGCGCCGAACCTTCACCTTTGACGTGTCATAGGGTTCGGATCCGATCAGACTTGGCATGAGCCGGCAAACACCGTCCGTCCCAAAGCGCCAGCCATGGTACGGGCATTCCAAGGTCGGCTCGCCCTCTGTCTCAATTTGGCGACCTGCGCTGAGCGGGACGAGACGATGCGGGCAAATATCGCGCAGGGCGAAGGCCTCGCCAGCCGCTGTGCGCGCCACGACAATAGGCTGACCAAGCGCCATCCGCCGTACTTGCTTTCCGGGCTTCAGATCCGCCGATACGCACAAAAAATACCAGCTATCGGTTAGCCAGCCCTCCGCCGTTACACCGGTGGCTTTTGTCGTATCAATCAGCGTCTCGCGAGAGGACATATGAGAGGTGTACCTATTCTTGGTAGATGCTGGAATAGCCCGCGAACTCGGATCCGTCGAGCGCGTCTGTAATGACTTTTTTGGCTAAATCCACATCTACAACGCGGCAACAAATCTCCATTGCGCCCGCGTGGATGCGGCCTTCGTCGCAATGGCCGAGCCCAGTCCAACCGAGCTTTTCATTTAGCGCATCTTGGATATCGTCCTGGGCGTCACGATCAGCGTCGCTGCCTTGCCCCTCAACGGAATAGGAGATGATCAAAGCCGACAGCTCACCGTCGGCGAGTTCTTCAAATCCCAGTTCGCGGGCGGGTTGCAAAACGTCAATAAATTGCTTTTCCAGAGAACCGAGGATTTTGATCCTATGGGTTGCTGTATCGCCGGCATCCCCGAGATAGCCCCAGTGCTCAACGATGCGCTTATTTTGCGGCTCAATCCAGGCCTCGTGATAGGCCACAGGTTTTCCGGTATCGTCGCGTTTATAAAGTCTGATCATTACAGGCGCTCATCATCGTCGCAGCCAGGCTATATAGGAAAGCCGCGGCGTGAACCCAATAGATGGGATGGCAGCGATTGCAGCGTCACTCTTCAGGGGGACAGGCACGCTTGGCGACGAAAATCTCCCGGGAGTCGATACTCATTCCCGCGTCGGAAAGCATGTTACGTCCGATCAGAAGCGGGTAGTTAAAGCCGCTCCGGTCAGCGAGATTGACCTCGCCTTCTATGCGGCGCCCTGCCAGGCACAGTTTCAGCCGCACGACGGGCCGCACAATCGACCCACCGCCGCGTCGCCGGATCGAGACCCAACGCACAACTTGCCGCTTTAGAATTCGTGTTTTGCCGCCGCGACTGGTCAGGCGGAAGCGGATCTTGCCAGGCATCAGCTCTGACATCACGCCGTCTTCAATGGTTTCGATTTCCGCGCCGGGCGGATCGTCTGGTGGCTGCCCACCGACCATACGCGTGCCCATCATCTCGAAAGCTGCCGATTCCATCTCTTCCGCAAGCAAGAGCAGATCCTCTGGTGTCAGGACCTCATCATTATTGTCGAAAGGTAGAATTTCAGCGTGGATCGAGGTCGTCTTGGCACCGCTATCCAGCTTGGCGATCATGAGCAGATTGGACGGCATAACACGGGCATGCTCGATCCAACCGCGTGTATGGGTCTCGTCCGCCGACGCTTGCGCGCCAGATAACATCACTATGGCAATGAAAAGCTTTCGCAGCATGGGCAGTCCTGGTCCGTCTCATTAATCCCCACCGTATCGGCCGATTCCAAAACGGTCACCTCGAACTAAAGTTAGATCTTGGCGAAACGTCTGATTGACCGAAATCAAGACGATAAAATGGCAAAACGGACGGTTTTCTCAGCATTGGACATGGCCTGGGCACCGCGCAAAGAAAAAGCGCCTGATTCCGATGACCGGAAATCAAGCGCTTGCCTGATCTGCGACCTTTAGAACCGCAGATCAGTGTTTTGCAATAAAGCTTTGAACCTAGCTTCCGGCTTTTAGCAGCCGATCACGAATGGCCATATCATTAGCCGCTTCAAGGCTCGATACATCATTCAAGTTGATATACTCGCCCTCGAGCTCAAACGCTTTTACACTGTGGCCATCACGGATCAGGCCGTCGACAAAGCTCACAAAGTCAATCGATGGCGAGCCGCGATCGAAAGCGTCTTCAAGCAGCTTTAGGACTTCAGGATCCAGGATGAATGTCGCCACGCCGAGATTGTCATTCTGAACCGTTACTGGGTTCTCGATCAGGCGAACGATACGATCGCCGTTCCGCTCAACCGCGAAGTTCTTTTTGATGACCTCTGGATCATCTTCCTGCTTCACAGCGACAGTCACCATTTGGTCGGCAAAATCACCCGAAACGATGTCTTTGATATTGGTGTTCAGGTAAAACTCGTCGCTCAACATCACGCAAGCATGACGGCCGGCAAGCATGGGTTTTGTAAGGACAACAGACCAGGCCCAACCGCGGTCGAGGTGGTTGTTCTCGATATAAGACAGGGTAACGCCCATCGCGCTGCCATCGCCGAACGCTTCTTTGATCGCTTCGCCCATATAGCCCAGAATGATAACAATCTCAGAGATGCCCAAGTCGTCTCGCATGATCGCGATCGTCCGAGCCAGGTTCGGCTGGCCATCGATTTCAAACAAGCCTTTGTGGATTTCGTAGCTATAGGGTCTCGCCCGTACACCACTCCCGGCTGCAGGAATAATTCCCAACATAGAATTCGTCATAATTGTCACCCTAGCTTAACGTCATTTTTTCTGAGTAGAACGTCTCGACCGTTGCAATGAACGCATCGATATCGTCGATCTGGTCATGGTCCATCATCAATCGATATGAGAGACCAATATTGATTTTTTCGAGGTTTGTTCGCGCCTTCACATCTTCGATGTCGCGAATATCTGCGACCCCCGCGATGCCGACCGTGCGGCGCGCAAGTGAGCACGCACAGAACCCGATAGCATCCTGGAAAACACGCTTCATGAAGCCAGCTTTGTACGCCGCCAGGTCTTGCGCGTCCAAGAACCCGTCATGCACAAGCGCCGATGCCGGAGCGGCCGCCCATAGCGCCGAGAATTCGCGCTCAAATGTCGTCCAAATGTTCCGGACCTCTTCAAGCAACCAGGTTTGGTACTTGGGTCCGCCCGAACGGTGGAAGTGCGATGTGTAGGACATCAAGAAGTTCGCGATGATCTTGCCGACATCGAAGCCAAACGGACCGAAGAACGCAAACTCTGTATCAATAATAAAGGTTTGATCGCCGCCTGCCATCAACGAGCCAGTGTGCAAATCGCCATGCAACAAGGCATCTGCCTTGCTCAAGAAGAGCTCTTTGAAGTGCAAGACGCGCGTCAAATATTCTGGATCGCTGCGGAACAGCTCCAACGCGTACTTGTTTGTCGGTGCGTTTTCGTAATTCGACTCATGATCGATGTAAGGGAAGGTGAAAATGAACTCTTCCGTCAATTTACAGAGATCATCATTGAGCGTGAAATCGGCCATCAATTTCCGGCGCTCAACACTTTGCATGCCAAGATAGCTGGTATTGAAAAGCGTGACCGCCAAAAAGCGGCCAATCTCGACACCGACGTTTGGAAAGGCCACGCCTTCCATCATCGGATAGCGCAGCACCTTTACGTCGCCCAGGTCTTCCATGATCAGGACACACATCTCTTCATCTGCATGATAGATGTCGGGAACAAAATCAGGGGCGATCCGGTTATAGGCCTGCAAAGCTCTGATCTCGGTGATCATACGATCTTTGCTCAGCGGCCATTCTTCGCCGACCATCCGCAAATATGGGACAGCCTGCTTGACGATGACCGAGCGTTTTTCTGTGCCCGGGCGCGTGACGCGGTAGACATAGTTCAGGTTGCCATCGCCGATCTCGGTGACGACAAGATCTTCACCATCGCCGCCCAAGACGTCTACGCAGCGCTGAATCGTCAGCACATAGTCTGGAAGCATTTCGCTATTTAGTATCTGATATGACATGGCCGTTCTCTCTAGGCGTCAGCGAAGAGCCGCTTGTTGGTATACCGATCGGAACTCGGGTTAACGATCTGAATACGATCAAGGATTTCGTCGTGGACGAGACCATTGCTCATGCAAACGTCCGA
This sequence comes from Henriciella sp., assembly GCA_039970335.1. Lineage (GTDB taxonomy): Bacteria > Pseudomonadota > Alphaproteobacteria > Caulobacterales > Hyphomonadaceae > Henriciella. The sequence goes on from JBDVMC010000025.1 coordinate 297,863, forward strand.
CTTGTTCATTTCCCAAGGCTGGCCGTTAAAATCTGTGACCTTACCGCCCGCTTCTTCGACACAGAGAGCGCCTGCTGCGATATCCCAAGGTGAGATGTTCAGCGTCACAAACGCGTCCACGCGCCCAGCGGCCACGGTGTAGGCTTCGATCGCGGCGGATCCCATTTTCCGGAAGTCTTTAATGCCTTCGGTCAAGGTGCCACTCATTTTGGCGAAACGGTCATTATTCTTGTCGCCGCCTGGGCATCCGACTGTATAGAATTTGCTGAACTCATTGGTCGGGGACACGGAGACACGGCGGCCGTTTAGCGTGCAGCCATGGCCACGGCGCGCAACAGCGATTTCTTCGATAAAGGGCGCGAACACGACGCCGGTGATCGGCTTGTTCTCGTAGGCAAGACAAACCGAGACGGCGAAGAACGGGTTGTGATTGACATAGTTGGAGCTTCCGTCGAGCGGGTCGATGACCCAAGTGTACGGACTATCCTTGTCCATAGACCCAGTCTCTTCGGTGAGGATGTTATGATCTGGGTGACGGGCTGAAATCAAATCAATGATCAACTTGTCCGCTTCGTGATCCCGAATAGACGTGATCTCTTTGGTTAGACCTCGATTGGAGACGGAGAGCGTGTCGCTCCCATACACTTCTACGTGGTGTCGCTTATACGCACCAAGCAGGTGATCCCCCGCTAAAAGCGCCGCGTCCATAGCCGTCTTTGTAAAGAACTCCACCGAAATACTCCTTTATCGTCCCAGTGTCTCGATAATCGCTTCTATTTAAGCGTTACAATTTGAGAATGAATGCAGCTAACATACCAATTTTACGACGCGATCTCTAAAACGCGTCGAATTGATCTGGTTCAAGTAATTTTCCAGATCAGCGAGGGTCGCGACTGGAGCGGAGATTGAGCTGCGTCCCTTCAACTTTTGTCCCCTAATTTGAGTACACAGACTGGCTTAGACTTGGCAACCGTCACTCTTGTCACAGTGCCCTGCGTTTGGTTAATTGAGGCCCAATAATAAAATCGGTGATGACCGCGCGTTCTCTAAGGCTTGTTACAGATCAGGATTTTAACAAGCTGAGAAATATAGGGTTTTTGTACCAGAATAGAGCGATTGATTTTGCGCCCCGGACAGCCCGGAGCATTTTCAGAATATTTGTCTCGAAATAACGCCTCACAAAGGCATGCGTCTTGCAACCAATCCGACAGAAAGCGTAAGCTTATATCACAACCCCAAATACGGACCGGGAGCCGACAGGCAATGAAAGCGACAGTCATTCTTCCTTGCTACAATAGTGAAGACACCATTGGTGAACAAATGGACGCCCTCGCACGTCAGGAATGGCGCGATGATTGGGAGTTCATCATGGCGGATAATGGGTCCACAGACCGGTCTGTTGAGATCGTGCAATCATATTCCGACCGTATCCCCAATATGCGGATTTTGAACGTATATTCCGGCCAAGGCGAGCGAGAGCCAGCTTCGGCGTCTTACAATAAAGCTTTCGCGGTGGCCCAAAGCGACATCTTCATCACCTGCGAGTCCGATGACATCGCCGCGGATGGGTGGCTCGTTCACATGGTCGAAGCTATGCAAACCGCGCACTTCGTTGGCTCGGCGATCGACGATTATGAGCTCAACAAAGACCTGATCCGACCTGGCGACGGAATGCAGACGCGCGAGAATGGCTTTCCAAACTTTAGCGGCCCGCTGAAATTGCCTTATGCGGTTGGCTGTACCATCGGCATCTCTCGCAAACTCTGGGAAACGATTGGCGGTTTTGACACCGAGATCGGCCACTTGTGGGACATTGACTATAGCTGGCAGGCACAGCTTGCAGGCTTTGATCTCGAGTTCGTTCCAGAAGCGCTGATGTATTATCGCCAGCGCACCTCATTCAAAGCCCGCTTCAAGCAAGGCCGGATGTATGGCCTCTGCTCGTCCAGGATTGCCGCCAAATATGGCTCACGTTCAGTCTTCAGATATCTTGCTTACAATCTTTATCACCTAACCGTCGGCACAGTCATGCTGGCCACCAGCGTGCTGCCGGGCACTCGGTCTGCGCGCCTTAGAATCTGGCGTGTCGCCAATGCGATTGGGCAGCTGCAAGGGATCAAGAACGTCCTGAAAGGGCGCCGCAAAGTGATCGAAATACCAGAGCGGCTGAAGCCCCTTACAATCCAAAAGGCTTAAACTGAATAGCTGAAGCGGGTGACGCCATTTTACGACGTCCCACCCGTTTTCGCCCGGTACTTTGCGGGCGCCGACTGCTCTTGCATATATGTGAAAAGGGTAGGCCATCCGATCACCACGAAAACGGTTGGCATCAAGCTCTCTATTTATCGCAGTTCTTGTTGCAGCTTTGCTTCCCTAAAGGATCGGGCAGGTCTATATCGCGGTTATGACACCGCGCGATAAAATTCGTAACTTCTCGATTGTGGCTCACATTGACCACGGCAAGTCGACGCTTGCAGACCGCTTGATCCAAAAGACAGGCGGACTGACCGAGCGTGAAATGTCGGAGCAAGTGCTCGACTCGATGGATATCGAGAAAGAACGCGGGATTACGATCAAAGCTCAAACCGTCCGCCTCGACTATAAAGCCGATGACGGCGAAACCTATACGCTGAACTTGATGGACACGCCGGGCCACGTCGATTTCTCTTATGAAGTCAGCCGCTGCCTCGCCGCATGCGAAGGATCCCTCCTGGTGGTGGATGCGAGCCAAGGGGTCGAGGCGCAGACGCTTGCCAATGTCTACCAAGCGATCGATCAAGATCATGAAATCGTTCCAGTCCTGAACAAGATCGATCTCCCAGCCGCGGACCCAGATGCGGTTAAAACCGAGATTGAAGACATTATTGGTCTCGACGCCTCAGACGCCGTGGAGATATCCGCCAAGACCGGTCTCGGGATTGAGAACGTCTTGGAAGCAATTGTTAAGCGCTTGCCTGCACCGGACACGGGCGAGGTCGATGCGCCACTGAAAGCTGCGCTCGTTGACGCTTATTACGATCCCTATCTCGGGGTTGTTGTGATCGTGCGGATGCATGACGGCGTCCTGAAAAAGAAAATGAAGATCCGGATGCTGAAAACCGGCGCGACTTATGATGTCGACAAGGTTGGGGTCTTCAAACCCAAACCGACAGACATTGATGAGCTCGGCCCAGGCGAAGTTGGCTTCATGGTTGCGTCGATCAAAGAAGTGGCAGATTGCGCCATCGGGGACACGATCACGCTGGAAAAAGGCGGCACGACCGACCCTTTACCCGGCTATAAGGACGTGCAGCCGGTCGTCTTCTGCGGCCTGTTCCCAATGGATGCGGGCGATTTCGAGGAGTTGCGCGCTGCGATGGGCAAGCTGCGCCTGAATGATGCGAGCTTCACCTGGGAAATGGAAACCTCCGCCGCGCTCGGCATGGGCTTTCGCTGCGGGTTTTTGGGGCTGCTTCACCTGGAAATCATTCAGGAACGCCTCAGCCGTGAGTTTGACCTTGATCTGATCGCGACTGCGCCGAGCGTTGTCTATGAGATGACAATGACGGATGGGTCAGAGATCGAGCTTCACAACCCGGCTGATATGCCGGACGTTGTAAAAATCGCTGAAGTTCGTGAACCCTGGATCGAAGCAACAATTTACTCGCCAGATGAGTACCTAGGTTCCATTTTGAAACTCTGTCAGGATAGACGGGGTATTCAAAAGGAACTCTCTTATGTCGGTGATCGAGCAATGGTCAAATATGAGCTCCCGCTCAACGAAGTTGTGTTCGATTTCTATGACCGCCTGAAATCCATGTCGCGCGGCTATGCGAGTTTTGACTATGAGATTGTCGGCCACCGAGCTGAGAACCTCGTGAAAATGAACATTCTGGTCAATGATGAGCCGGTCGATGCTCTGGCGATGCTGGTGCACCGCGACCGCGCCGAGAACCGCGGCCGGCAAATGTGTGAGCGGCTAAAAGACCTGATCCCGCGCCAAATGTTCAAAATCCCGGTCCAGGCCGCGATTGGCGGACGGATCATTGCCCGCGAAACCATCTCAGCGCTGCGCAAAGACGTGACTGCGAAATGCTATGGCGGCGATGCAACGCGTAAGCGCAAGCTGCTCGACAAGCAGAAAGCCGGTAAGCAGCGCATGCGTCAGTTCGGCAAAGTCGAAATCCCGCAAGAAGCCTTCGTGGCGGCGCTGCGCATGGATGGCGACTAGCCTATTCGCCGGGGCGTTTAAGCGTGAAAGCTTCAGCAATCCGCGCATAATCGCGATAGCCAAGCCGTGACAATGGCTGATAGCGCGTCACATCAAATTTACCGTCGACCAAGCAATCATCACGCAAATGGACGCCGATCACCTCGCCAAACACGACCAAGTTTGACACCCCCGGCAATTCGACATGATCGACCAATTTGCATTCCAGGCTCGCCGGGGCGCCATCGACCCTTGAGCAGGCAATGGTTTCGCAGTCGGCGCGAGTGACCCCAGCACGCTCAAACTCATCCACCTCTTTGGGGAAATGCTCGGCGGTCGCATTCATCGCATCGCGCATCGCATACTCGACAACGTTCACACAGAACACGCCGGTTTCCAGGATATTGGCAACAGAGTCCTTGCCTTTTTCGCGATCTGGCTTGCCTGCTGTGGAGGCCACCATGACCTGCGGCGGATCATAGGAAACGCCATTGAAAAACGAATAAGGGGCTAGGTTTTCAGAGCCATCGGCCCCGCGCGTCGAGATCCATCCGATCGGCCTCGGCGTAATCACCGCATTAAACGGATTATGCGGCAGGCCGTGGCCATTCCTAGGTTCGTAAAACATCGCGTCGTCTCATTCCAAAACAAGCCCGCATAGCGCCGAAATTGCAGCGCGCGTCAATGTTAAGCTGACGCTGAACTCGGCTTCGGCTTGCTAATCAAAGCGCGCGAGAGGGCAAGACTCGGCTGCTCAACAATCCGGTAGGATACCCAGGATACGAAGATACAAACGACGATGATAACCGGAAGAACAACGACATTGTCATACAGGTTCGGATGAGCCATGCGCCCCCAGAGCACGCCAAGCGCGTTCAAAACGAGCATGTGGGTCAGATAGAGCGAGTAAGACCAGTCGCCAATGCTGACGAAAACCCCTTCAGCCTTGACCTTGTTTCGAACTTCCAACGCCGCAGCACCGTAGACGATGAGAATAGCAGACGGCCCCATCAAGATCGCTCTCAGCCAGTCATCCATATACGGATTGGCGAAAGCGACGCCGGGATCGGGGTCGACCAACATGACGGCACCGGCCAAGAAGAACGAGATCACCCCTAGCAACAGTGCACTGAACCCAAAGGCGCCTTGGGTCTTGTGCCAAACCCAAGCTGCGAACGCACCGCCGATGAATTCCAAAGTCATGGGATGCACTGCGAGGCCGAACAAAGTTCCGTCTTCCATTGTCAGGAACATATGCGCCCCGATAATTGCCAAGAGCCAAAGCAGCAGCCCCCACAATCGACCTACGAGACCAATAGGCAGGAACAAAAAGGCGCCGAACACCGCATAGAAACTAAGCTCGTGACGAAGCGTCCAGCCTGTTTCCAAAAGCGGAGGACCATCATGAATGATCAGAAAAAAGTCTTTCAGGATGGGTGGGTCAGTATGCTTACCACCATAAATCAATTCTGGGGCAACGAACCAAACCGCAAGCAAGGCACCGAAGCAGGCCCACCAAAGCGGGAAGATGCGGGTCACACGAGAATATATGAATTTCCAACCCAAACCGGTGCTGCCAACTTTGTCGATTGTCACAAGCATCATCACAAAGCCTGAGAGCACAAAAAATAAGTCGACCCCCCAAGCTCCAACAGACGTCCATGATCCCAAGAGCTGCAAGTCCGAACCACCATACTTCGCTTCAACTTGGTTCAAATGAACGAGAAAAACCATCATCGCCGCAATCGCGCGAAGGGCCTGGAGATTGTTCAGTTTCATGACGCCGTACCGTGCATTCAGACTTTTGGTACCGCATTGACCTGCAAAACGCGTACCATGAACGAGCGGTCAGAGCGGGTGTTTCAGCCTCGCTAAACAGGGCACGTGACACCAAAGTCCGTGAGCCCCGCGCGCAACGAAAATCATTCCATCAAAAATAATTGAGATCCACTTCCACACACATACCGTAGAGAGAGTCTGGTAACATGTGGAATTCGCCACTATGTTCTCACCATCGCCCTGAGGGTACAAACTCCGGGCGGGCGTTAAGTCCTCATTTGGCCGGGTCCTTGAATGGTCCATCGCAAATCTGGCTCGACCTCCGTCCCTCAGACTAAGGATTACGACTATGGCCATGGATGCCATGACACCCGACGATCAAATGACACGCGCTGATGAAATTGAACGCCCCAGTATGGAAGAAGCTATGGACGCTGTCCGAACGCTGATTGCATGGGCTGGAGACGATCCAAAGCGCGAAGGTCTTCTGGACACGCCAAAGCGCGTTGTCAAAGCTTACCAGGAATGGTTCGCTGGATATCAAGAAGATCCGGTAAAATATCTATCTCGCACGTTTGATGATGTGCAAGGCTATGACGACATCGTCATTCTCAAGAATATCGATGTGGAAAGCCATTGCGAGCATCATATGGCGCCATTCCTCGGCAAGGCCTTCGTCGCCTACATGCCGACCCAGGCGGTCGTTGGGATCTCCAAGCTCGCCCGCGTTGTCGAGATTTTCGCTAAGCGCCTGCAAACTCAAGAAACAATGACAGCCCAAATTTGTGACGCGATCACAGACAGCCTCGCTCCAATGGGTGTGGCAGTTCTGATTGATGCCGAGCATCAGTGCATGTCGACACGTGGCGTACACCACAAGGACGTTACAACGGTGACGACCCAGTTTACCGGCGTGTTCAAAACCGACAAAGACTTGCGTAATCGCTTCTTGCGGATCGCCGAACAGTAGAGCCATTTGACCTCACCGGATTTTGCTCGATGATGAAGCAAGATCTGGGAGGAAAGCATGGACCTGAACACATCGAAAACGACAATATTTCTCGCCACTTCCAACCCGGAAGCGGCGAGAAATTTTTATGAGGGGCAGCTTGGGCTAAGCTTGGCTGCGGACGACCCGTATGCCTTGGTCTACCAGCTGGCGGGAACCGAGTTTCGTCTCTCTAAGGTTCCAAGCCATACGCCCCTGCCCTTTACGGTACTCGATTGGCAAGTCCCCGACTTGGAAGCCGCTCATGCGCACCTGTCCAAAAACGATGTTGAGTTTACGATTTTTGATGGCATGGGGCAGGATGAAAAGGGGATTTGGGCAAGCCCAGACGGCGGGGCGCGCATCCTTTGGTTCAAAGACCCAGACGGCAATGTCTTGTCGGTGTCCGAACGTTCCTGAACCAACATTTGCCCCCTGCAGAGTCTTTTGTTAACCCTAACGCAGCCGCCCAAGATCCTGGCGCGGTATGACCCCTTTGGGAGGATGGTTTAATGAAAAAAATTATCAGCGTAGCCCTGGCTGCAGCCTTTATTGCTGCGCCTGCATTTGCGGCATCAATGACAGTGTCTTTCGCAAATGATGATGGCACAACTCAAGAATGGACGCTCAACGACGATGGCACCGCTGTCTCAGGCGACCTGACCACGACCTACACATATGATGAAGCGGCAATGAAGCTTTGCGCAGACATTCCGGACAATGGCAGCGTATGCGCGACTTTTGACTCAGCCGGAACAGCTGTGGGTGACACATCCACTTACACGCTCTCGACGGGCGGCGGCGGCACGGCCACGATCACAGACATGGCAGAATAAGCTACAACGCTTACGCTTTAAGAGCCCGGGACCGCGTGTCCCGGGCTTTTTATTGACGTCTCTGGAAAGATGCATTATTGTTTATCAATAAGAAGGAGCCCTCCCATGCATGCTGAAATCGTCCGCCTCGGTCTACATCAAGTCGACATCAAAATCGTCGATGATGAAAACATGCAGGTTCTGCAGTGGCGACGAAACCTGCTCTGGGACGAGGTTCTCCTGAATGGCAAACGCCAAGCCCATTCTTCAGGCTTCTTCGGCCGCGAAAAAGTCTACGGTCTGGTGTTCGGCGCTGATGAGAGCGGCCAAGGCGGGACGCAGGTCATGCTCCTGTTGGATCCAAGCATGGAATATGGGAATTGGGGCAATGGCGAGCGCCTCAGCGGAGTCCGTCTCGAAGCGAAAGATGGTCCGATCGTCTCTTACGGCTCGCTCGATCCGCAGGCGCTACAAAAGCCCGCGACCTTCTCCGATTGGATGAAGAAGACGATGGGTATGGAATGGGGCAATTAGCCCAATAAAAAAGGCCGAGCATAACACTCGGCCGATCTTATTCGAGTTTTGGGGAACTCTAGTTTCGCCCGCTCACCAAAGGTCCTTTGAGGACATGTGTGGCATCGCGTAGACCGACCAGGACATTGAGCTGAGCCTCTGCGCCGTTTAGCCCATTGAACCGAACGCGCGGCATAGAACTGCGCGCCAGCATCTCACCAGAGTCGGCATCTACCAGACCCCAAGCGACAACGCGTTGGTCGCGATGAGACAAACGCACGTTCAGCGGCGCTGTGCCTTTGGCGGCAACTGGCAAGGCTTTTTCAAGATCGCCTTCAGCTGCGGCGAAAACCTGAACGACATAAAACTGGCCAGCCTCTTCGACCACCCCAATGCCAACATCGGTAAAGCTTGCGCGCAAAATGTTGTCTGCATTGAAAGCATCAGCTTTGATCTTGTTGTGAACAGCGCTTGCATCAGCAGCAGCTAGGCTCACGGTCACGTTCGAACCGGACGCGCCAACCAACATCGTGCGATCAAAGGCGCGAATGCGGTGCAAATGATCACGCCCTTCAGGATCAACGTGATCGGCATAGATGCGTGCAGACATATCAAGCGCGTGAGATTTCGCGGCCATATCCAGAGACGCCCGTCGATTGAGTGGCGCAAGCCCATTGGCAGCGCGCTCAAGATTGATTTCTGTCAGGAGGCCATCAGCAACATTCGTTTCGAAATTGTCGGCCTGTTCGATGCAGGTAGAGGCTTCAGCAACATAGGCTGCAAGATCGCTTGCATAGCCATTGTCCAGGCTGCAGCCAGCTTCCGATGCCATTGCTGTACCTGAAATCGCTGCTCCTCCAGCGGCCGCGAGTGCCAACAGCAGGGAGGATTTTAGTTTGTCATATTTATGTAACATACCATCACTTACGTTATATGACGGTTATGTGTCAAATAAAATAGTCCGGCTTCGGAGATATAATCATCCCAACTCGGACATAACAAGAAGAAAAAAGCCGCTCCCTTCTGGAAGCGGCTTCAATTCAGGTGTCGTTTCTAGTGGGAAAACCCGGCGGTTTAGGCCTCGTCTTCAACCTCTTTGCCAGTTTCCTGATCAACGTTTTTCATCGACAGGCGAACCTTGCCGCGATCATCAAAGCCCATGAGTTTCACATAGACTTTCTGACCTTCTGAGACGACGTCTTTCGGGTGACCGATGCGCTCATTCGCCATTTGCGAAACGTGCACCAGACCGTCTTTTGGTCCGAAGAAGTTCACGAACGCACCGAAGTCTTTGATCGAGACGACCTTGCCTTCATAGACCTCGCCAACTTCTGGCTCTGCAACGATCTCTTTGATCATCTTCAGAGCTTTTTCGATGCTTTCGCGATCGGTCGCTGAGACCTGGACCGTGCCATCATCATCGATGTTCACTTTCGCGCCAGACTCATCAACGATGCCGCGGATGACTTTACCGCCGGAGCCGATGACGTCACGGATCTTGTCAGAAGGAACTTTGACAATTTCCATTTGCGGTGCGTTGTCCGCAAGCTCGGTACGGGCTGTATCGAGACCTTTGGCCATTTCCGCGAGGATGTGAGCGCGGCCGCCTTTGGCCTGCTCCAACGCGGTTTCCATGATCTCTTTGGTGATACCAGCGATCTTGATGTCCATCTGCAAGCTGGTCAGGCCCTTCTCGGTCCCGGCAACTTTGAAGTCCATGTCGCCGAGGTGATCTTCGTCACCTAGGATATCGGACAGAACCGCGATGTTATCATCGTCTTTGATCAGACCCATAGCGATCCCGGAAACAGGGCGCTTCAGCGGCACACCAGCATCCATCATCGCGAGTGAGCTACCACAAACAGTTGCCATAGAAGACGAGCCATTTGATTCAGTGATCTCAGAGACCATACGGATCGTGTATGGGAACTCTTCATGCTCTGGCAGGACCGCTTTCAGGGCGCGCCAAGCCAATTTCCCGTGTCCGGTTTCACGGCGGCTCGTGCCGCCCATGCGTCCGGTCTCACCAACAGAGTATGGCGGGAAGTTATAGTGAAGCAGGAACTTCTCTTTGCGCGTGCCGTCTAGCCCGTCGATGAATTGCTCATCATCGCTGGTGCCGAGTGTGGCCACACAAATCGCCTGGGTTTCACCGCGCGTGAACAAGGCAGAGCCGTGCGTACGTGGTAGGAAACCAGCTTCAGCTTCAATCGGGCGAACCTGATCAAGTGAGCGACCATCAATCCGCTTACCGGTTTTGATGACATCGCCGCGAACGACTTTGGCTTCGGCCTTTTTGAAGGCAGACTTGAAGACGTTTCCGTCCATGCCGTCTGGCTTCTCTTCGGTCGCGACCAGAGCTTCAGCAGCTTTTGCACGCGCTTCACCAACCGCAACCTGACGGTCGAGCTTCTCAGTGATCTGGTAAGCCTTCGAAAGATCTTTACCGACCAGTTTCTGGATCGCAGCAAGCTCTTTAGAGAGGTCTTCTGCTTCAAACTCGAAAGGCTCTTTCGCGGACGCTTCAGCCAGCTTGATGATCGCATCGATCACCGGCTGCATGGCTTCGTGTCCAGCCATAACCGCGCCGAGCATGACATCTTCAGAAAGCTCTTTCGCTTCTGATTCAACCATCATCACGGCGTCATTGGTGCCGGCAACGATCAGATCGAGCTCAGACTCTTCGAGTTCATCAACGGTTGGGTTGATGACGTACTCGCCATCCTTATAGCCGACGCGTGCAGCGCCGATTGGGCCCATGAATGGGGCACCAGACAGGACGAGCGCTGCAGAAGCGCCGATCATGCCGATAACGTCTGGATCGTTCTCGAGGTCATAAGACACAGCCGTCAGAACGACTTGAACTTCGTTTTTGAATCCGTCGACGAAAAGAGGACGGATCGGACGGTCAATCAGACGAGACGTCAGCGTCTCTTTTTCTGTTGGACGACCTTCGCGCTTAAAGAAGCCGCCTGGAATGCGGCCTGACGCGTAGTATTTTTCCATATAGTTGACGGTCAACGGGAAGAAGTCTTGTCCCGGCTTCGCGGATTTCGCGAAGGTTGCCGTTGCGAGGACGGTGGTGTCACCATAGGTGATCATGACCGCGCCATCTGCTTGTCGAGCCACTTGGCCCGTTTCGATTTTCAGTGTCCGGCCGGCCCATTCCAGCGAGACTGATTGCTTATCAAACATACGTTTTGCTTTCTTTCATACATACGAAAAGCCCGCCGCGGCCAAATGCCTGGGCGGGCTGATTTGAGAGCCTAGCGGCGAATGCCGAGCTCTCCGATGAGCGTTTGGTAACGCTCGTCACTTTTCCTCTTCACATAGTCGAGGAGTTTGCGGCGGGTGGCGACCATCGCCAAAAGCCCGCGGCGGGAGTGGTTGTCTTTTTTATTGTCCTGGAAGTGTCCGGTCAGATTGTTGATCCGTTCTGTGAGGATCGCGACCTGGACTTCAGGGCTGCCTGTATCACCTTCGGTGCGGGCAAATTTCTTGATCAGTTCGGCTTTACGCTCGAGTGTAATCGACATCGATAAGTATCCTTATATCGCCCTTGGGCGAGTGATTGAAACGGCCATATGGCCTTGGTTTTTGAAGGAGCGCCGCGCAGGTTCAGCCTCGACCGGGATGTCGTCCAGAAGGGCTAGGTTTGAGCGTTGTTCGCAACAAGCCGCGCGTGTCGCACATTTAGTTGTATTTGGAAAGGCCATTTTGCCCGCTCATCCCCGCGCAGGCGGGGATCCGGTGCAACAAGTCCTGAAGTCACGAGGGAGATCCCCGCCTGCGCGGGGATGAGCGGTGATTGGGCACTACAACCCCACCACGTCCAGCGCCGCTGCCTGCGCTTCACCAAGCGCAACCTCACTAAACCCGTCCAAGCTCTCCTCGAAAAGCTGGTGGTAGTTCAGCTCCGCTCCGAGGCGCAAATACGCCGCGCCGAGCCCGATCGCCGCGCGGTCCATAAACACGAACTCTCGCGGGATCGTCACAGGTCCTTTTTCCTTCAAGAGCTTGCGCACCGCAAAGGCTTCCTTGCGGCCATAGTCCCCCGGCTTGATCCCATCCGCGACGCTGCGCACACGGTCATCGATCAGCGGCCCATAGATAAACCGCGCCCAGATGGCCAAGACCTCGACCAATTCTGTGTTCAGGCCTTTGAAGCCCCATTTCTCAAACGCTGCATAGATCGCGTCGAAATCATCCGCGAGCAAACCGCGATAGAGGTCCACGACACCGGCGACAAAATTTGGCGGGAAGATCCGGATACAGCCAAAGTCCAACAGGTTGAGCCCCTGCCCGTCCTGCGTCACCTGGTAATTGCCAAGATGCGGATCACCGTGGATCACCGCGGCGCCTGTAAAGGGTCGCCACCACGTCCAAAACAGATTGCGCGCAATCGTGTTACGCACGTCCTGAGGCGCGCTTTCATAATCATCGAGCCGGTCGCCGCTAACCCAGCTCATGGTCAGGAGGCGATCTGTGCAAAGCTCCGGCACCAAGTCGGGCACTTGGACATAGTCCGCGTCGCGCAAGAGATGCTGGTAGAGCGCCATATGTTTGGCTTCGCGCGCATAATCCAACTCTTCGCGGAGACGGTCTGTGATCTCTTCAACAACTTCAGACGGATCCACAGACCCATCGAGCCGTTTGAACATGCCGAGCATCATTTTCAGCTGCCCGACATCGCTCTCTACTGCCGACGCCATGTCCGGATATTGCAGCTTACACGCCACCTCCCGGCCATCATGTAGCGTGGCGCGGTGGACCTGACCCAGGCTGGCCGCATGCGCCGCTTCTTTGCCAAACTCAGCGAACTTGTTCTGCCAATCGGCGCCGAGCTCAGCGCGCATCCGGCGGCGCACAAAGGGCCAGCCCATGGCGGGCGCTTGGGCCTGTAGCTGGCTGAGCTCATCGGCATATTCCGGCGGCAGAAAGTCCGGCACAGTCGAGACCATTTGCGCGACCTTCATCAACGGCCCTTTGGATTTGCCCAAAGCCGCCGCCAGCGCTTTGGCGATCCGCTCATCGCCCTTCTCACCGCCCATCATGGCATTCGCGGCAAAGGTCAGACCGGCACCAGAAAGGTTGGTGCCAACCTTCACCGTCCGCCCAAGCCGGGCAGACAGGCGGTTACGTTCTGGATCTTTTTCATTGTCGATCGTATCGGTCATGGTCGCTCTATGAGGCTGTTTCCACAAACATAGGGCTAAAACCGCAGCCGCGAAGAGGAGAAGGAGTCGCGGGGGCGAAAGAACATGCTTATATTGCCCGCATGACGGGACCGAATCGCACACAAAGTATTTCCGAAATGGCCGCCGCTCGGGCGCCAGTGCCGAGCAATACGGCTGATTATCTGGACGGGCTGAACCCTGAACAGAAAGACGCGGTGCTGACGACCGAAGGCCCGCTGCTGGTTCTGGCGGGCGCAGGCACGGGCAAGACCCGTGTTCTGACCACCCGCCTCGCGCACATCATTGGCACCGGCCTCGCCTATCCGAGCCAGACACTGACCGTGACCTTCACCAACAAAGCCGCGCGCGAGATGCGTGAGCGGGCGTTAAAGCTGACCGGGGATGCGGGTGAGGGCCTGCGCTGGCTCGGCACGTTCCACTCGATCTCGGCGCAAATCCTGCGGCGGCATGCCGAACTGGTCGGGCTGAAATCCTCTTTCTCCATCATCGATACGGATGATCAGGTCCGCCTGTGTAAGCAGATTATCGACGCTGAGAATCTGGACGCGAAACGCTGGACGCCGCGCTATCTCGCTGGCCTGATCGATGGCTGGAAGAACCGCGCTCTACTGCCGCATAAAGTGCCGAGCGATGAGGCGTATCAGTTCGCGGATGGCAAAGGCATCAAATGCTATGAGACGTATCAGAACCGATTGAAGGTTCTGAACGCCTGTGATTTTGGCGACTTGCTGATCCACAACATCACGCTGTTTCAAGACAATCCTGACCTGCTTGCCGACTTCCATCGCAAGTTCAAATACATCCTGGTTGACGAGTATCAGGATACGAACGTCGCCCAATATTTGTGGCTGCGCCTGCTGGCTCAGGGCAATTCGAACATTTGCTGTGTCGGGGATGATGACCAGTCAATCTATGGCTGGCGCGGCGCCGAGGTCGATAATATTCTGCGCTTCGAAAAGGATTTCCCAGGCGCGAAAGTGATCAAGCTTGAGCGCAATTACCGCTCAACCGAGCCGATCCTCGCCTGCGCCTCATCGGTGATCTCGCACAATAAAGGCCGCCTTGGTAAGACGCTGTTCGTCGGCGGCGATTGGGCGGGTGATCCGGACGCTAAGAAGGTCCAAGTTCGCGGCCTCTGGGACGGCGAGGCCGAAGCCCGGATGATCTGCGACGAGGTCGAAGCCTGGGCGGCCAAGGGCGGCAAGAACTCTTATGAAGACTGCGCCATTCTGGTGCGCGCCTCCTGGCAGATGCGCCTGTTTGAAGAGCGCCTGATTATCCTGGGCATTCCCTACCGCGTGATTGGCGGCCCGCGTTTCTTTGAACGCGCGGAGATCCGCGATGCGATGGCCTATCTACGCCTCATCCGATCGGTCGATGACGATCTCGCCTTTGAGCGCGTCGTCAATCAGCCCAAACGCGGTGTTGGCAATACGACTGTACAGAAGCTGCAACGCTATGCCCGCGATGATGGCCGCAGCCTCTACACGCTGACGCCGATGGTGCTGCAGACGGACGAGATTAAGGGCCCCGGGAAGCGCGGCCTGACCCAGTTTATCGACCAGATCAATCTCTGGCGCGACCGCCACAATGCGGGCCTCAGCCATACCGAACTCGCTCAAGTGATACTCGACGAGTCTGGCTATACCGACATGCTGCAAAAGGATCGCAGCCCGCAAGCGCAGACCCGGCTCGACAACTTGAAAGAGCTGATCAACGCGATGGGCGAGTTCGAGAACCTGACCGGCTTCCTTGAGCATGTTGAACTGGTCATGGACACGGGCGGCAAGTCGACTGGCAATGAAGTTCAGATCCTAACCCTGCACGGCGCCAAAGGCCTGGAATGGCCGCTGGTCTTCTTGCCCGGTTGGGAAGAGGAAGTGTTTCCGTCCCGGCGTTCGCTCGATGAGAGCGGCGCCAAGGGCCTCGAGGAAGAACGCCGCCTGGCCTATGTCGGCATCACCCGCGCCCGTGAAGTATGCCGCATCTCATTCGTCGCCAATCGCCAGATCTTTGGCCGCTGGCAAAGCGTCTTGCCGAGCCGGTTTGTCGATGAGCTGCCGCATGATCAAGTCGAGGCGGAAGCAGAGACCGGTTATTCGACCCTGCCCGGCGGTGAGGATGGGTTCACGGGTACAGTCGAGGACCTTGGCGAACGCTCGAATTACACGTCGCCAGGCTGGCGGCGCTTGAAAGAGAATGCTGGAAAATACGAATCTAGCCCAGTGGTCGAAGGCAAAGCGACGCTGATGGCATCTGAGACGGGCCAGTCGGGCTTCAAACTCGGCCAGCGCGTGTTCCACGAGAAATTCGGCTATGGCAAAGTCATGGACGCGAATGGGACGAAGCTGAAGGTGGCGTTTGAGAAAGCGGGCTTGAAGAAAGTGATCTCGACTTTTGTGACCGGGGTTTAGGTGTTTCCGTATTCCCGGGCTTGACCCGGGATCTCGGGCGACGAGTCCCGCAAGCCACGGCGCGAGATCCCGGGTCGAGCCCGGGACCTCGGTTAAGGGTTACCCCGCCGCGTTCAGCGCCTGATCGAGATCTGCCATCAGATCCTCAGCATGCTCAACCCCAATCGAAAGCCGCACAGAGTTCGGCGCTGCGCCCGCGGCAACTTTCTGCTCATCTGTCAGCTGCCGGTGCGTTGTCGAGGCCGGGTGGATGACCAGCGAACGCGCATCGCCTAGATTCGCGACATGGCTGAACAGTTCCAGCCCGTTGACGAACTTCACACAAGACTCATAGCCGCCTTTCAGCTGCACCGTAAACAGTGCGCCAGCGCCTTTCGGGCAAAGCTTCTCAGCCCGTGCCTTGTATGGAGAGCTATCGAGCCCGGCATAGGTCACGCTGGAAACCGCTGAATGGCCTTCAAGCCAGGCCGCGATTTTCTCAGCATTGGCGACGTGCTTGTCCATGCGCAGCGACAGGCTTTCAATGCCCATCAGCGTATAGTGCGCCGCCTGCGGGTTCATCGTCATGCCGAGATCGCGCAGTCCAATCGCAATCGAATGGAAGGTGAAAGCGGCAGGGCCAAAGGTCTCGTGGAATTTGAGGCCGTGATAGGCTGGCTCTGGCTGCGAGAAGGATGGGAATTTGTCTGTCGCGCTCCAATCAAATGCACCCGAGTCGACAACTGCGCCGCCGGTCACTGTGCCATTGCCGGTCAGATACTTGGTCAGCGAATGCGTGATCAGCGTCGCACCATACTGGATCGGGTTGCAGAGGTAAGGCGTCGCCGTCGTGTTATCGACGATGAGCGGGATCTGCGCTGCTTGAGCAATCGCACCAATCGCGTCGAGATCGGTGACATAGCCGCCTGGATTGGCGATCGTCTCACAGAAGATCGCACGCGTGTCTTCATTGATCGCCGCTTTGACCGCATCAACATCGTCGAAGTCGACAAAGGTCGCGCCCCAACCGAAGCGTTTGATTGTGTGCGTGAACTGCGTCACCGAACCACCATAGAGCCGGGTCGAGACGACAACATTACGGCCTGGCTCCATCAAAGGAAACAGCGCCATAAGCTGCGCCGCGTGGCCGGACGAACAGCAGATACCGCCCGCGCCGCCTTCAAGATGCACGATCCGGTCCGCAAGCGCGCCAACCGTCGGGTTGGTCAGGCGCGAATAGATATTGCCAACTTCCTGGAGGTTGAAGAGCGCCGCTGCGTGGTCCGCATCACGGAAGACATAGGCCGTCGTTTGATAGATCGGAACCTGGCGTGCGCCGGTTGCCGGGTCAGGCGCTGCGCCTGCGTGGATTTGCTTTGTTTCGAAGCCGAGTTCTCTGTCGGTCATAATCATTACCTCCCAATATCTGAGAGGGTCCTAGACCACGAGCGATGTGCGTTCAACTAAAGCTTCAGTTTAGTGTTTGGTGGCTTCGTCTTCGGCGCCGATACCGTCCCAGAATTTCTTCACGCGGCCCATAAAGCCTTCAGATTCCGGGTTGCAGTCTTTGCCAGAGCAATCGCAAAACTCGCGTAGGATTTCTTTCTGACGCGTGGTGAGATTTCGCGGGGTTTCAACAAACATCTCAATGTACAGATCACCCGTCTGGTGATTGCCGCGCAAGCTTGGCATGCCCTTACCGCGAAGACGCAGTTTACGGCCGGTCTGAGCCCCTTCAGGGATCGTGACGCGGGCACGCCCGCCATCAATTGTCGGGATCTCAATCTCGCCGCCAAGCGAGGCCGTCACCATGGAAACAGGGGTCCGGCAATAGAGGTTTGGTCCATCGCGTTCGAAAATATCATGCTCGTCGACATTCACGAAGATGTACAGATCGCCTTTCGGCCCACCTTGCGCGCCAGGCTCACCTTCGCCGGAAAGGCGGATGCGCATGCCGGTTTCGACGCCCGCTGGAATCTTCACGGATAGATTGCGGTCTTCCTGAACCTGACCCGCGCCGCGGCAGGTTTTACAGGGGCTCGCGATCACTTCGCCTTTGCCATTACAGCGCCCGCAAGTGCGCTCCATGGTGAAAAAGCCCTGCTGTGCGCGCACCCGACCTGCACCCTGGCAAGTCGGACAGGTTTCCGGGCTCGTGCCGGGTTCTGCGCCGGTTCCATTGCACGGGTCGCAATCGACCGCGGAGGGAACATTGATCGTTGCGTCTTTGCCTTGAAAGGCCTCTTCAAGAGCGATGTCCATGTCATAGCGCAAATCTGCGCCGCGCTGCGGGCCGCCGCGTCGGCGTCCACCACCAAATGGATTACCGCCAAAGACCTGGCTGAAAATGTCTTGGAAAATATCGTTGGGATCACCGCCGCCGCCAAACGGGTCGCCGCCGCCTCCGCCGCCCATGCCGTTTTCAAACGCCGCATGGCCAAACCGATCATAAGCCGCTTTTTTCTCAGCATCAGACAGCACGGCATAAGCCTCGCCGACTTCCTTAAACATCGCCTCAGCTTCAGCATCATCCTGATTTTGGTCAGGATGGTACTTCATGGCCAGCTTACGATAGGCGCTTTTTAGCGCCTTATCGTCTGCGGACCGGTCAACGCCGAGCACGTCATAATAATCGCGTTTGCTCATAAAGCGGGTACCTATTTCTCACTCTCTCAAACGCCAAGGTGGGGAGGTCCGAGCCGAAGTGCAAGGCCTTTCACTGCAGGCCTATCCCGCCTTTTCCAGTTTGCTGTCGCCGAAAACACGGTCTGCAATTTCCTTAGGCACGATCATCACTGTATCACTCAGCGTTTGACCCCATTCCTTTAGCAGATCGGCGGCTCGGACAGATCCGGTGCGCTCTTTGTGAATCTCGAGCATCATCAGGAACACATCGATGTGCTTTTGGTCCATATCCACCAGCGGATACCAATCGATCGCATCCGGGTTCGCGACGTGCTCGAAGCGTTTTTCCGGATCCCAGACATAGGCAACACCGCCGGTCATACCGGCGCCGAAATTGTCTCCGATCGAGCCGAGGATCGCGACGCGGCCGCCAGTCATGTACTCACAGCCATTGGCGCCGCAGCCTTCAACCACCGCTTCTGCGCCTGAGTTTCGCACGCCAAATCGTACACCGGCTTGACCGGCAGCGTAGAGTTTGCCGCTGGTGGCGCCATAGAGACATGTATTCCCGATGATCGTGTTTTGACCCGCGAGATAGGACGCGTTCGCCGGGGGACGCAATTGAATGGTCGCGCCTGACAAGCCTTTACCGACATAGTCATTGGCATCGCCGATGACATCCAAAAGCAGGCCTTGAACACTGAACGCACCCAGCGATTGACCGGCGCTTCCGGTGAGACGGATATGCAGCCGCCCTTCTGGCAGAGCCTTCTCGCCAAACTTACGGACGATGGCTGAGCTAGATCGCGCGCCGATTGAGCGCAGCACGTTTCGGACTTCATAAGTGAGCTGCATCTTCTCGCCGCGCTCAAAGAAGGGCTCGCCGTCGCGCAAGATTTGAGCGTCGAGTGTGTCCGGCACTTCCTCGCGGCGGGTCGACTGATAGATCACCGGCGCCTCAGTATCGACCTGAACGAGAAGCGGGTTGAGGTCCAAATCATCAAGGTGAGGCGCACCGCGCGAAACCTGCGCAAGCAGATCGGTCCGACCGATGGCTTCATCCAGCGAGTTCAATCCGAGCGAAGCCAGGATACGGCGGACATCTTCAGCGACAAAGCTCATCAGATTGATGACTTTGTCAGCCGTCCCAGTGAATTTGGCGCGCAGCGATTCATCTTGCGTGCAAACCCCGACAGGGCAAGTGTTCGAATGGCACTGACGCACCATGATACAGCCCATCGCGACCAAGCTGGCCGTGCCGATGCCATACTCTTCGGCGCCGAGCATCGCAGCGATCACGATATCGCGGCCGGTGCGTAGTCCGCCATCGGTCCGCAGGGTGACTTTATCGCGAAGGTTGTTGAGGCTGAGCACTTGATGCGCTTCAGCCAGACCCATTTCCCAAGGTAGACCCGCATACTTGATGCTGGTTTGCGGAGACGCGCCTGTACCGCCGACGCCGCCCGCAATCAGGATGACATCGGCTTTCGCCTTCGCGACCCCAGCGGCGACTGTACCGACGCCAGACTGTGCCACCAATTTTACGCAAACGCGGCAATCCGGGTTGATCTGCTTGAGATCGTAAATCAGCTGAGCCAGATCTTCGATCGAATAGATGTCATGGTGCGGCGGCGGACTGATCAGCGTCACGCCAGGCGTTGCATGGCGGTTTTTCGCAATGAATTCAGTTACTTTGAAGCCAGGCAATTGCCCGCCTTCGCCAGGCTTTGCACCCTGAGCCACTTTAATCTCAACTTCACGGCACTTGTTCAGATACTCTGCCGTGACACCGAAGCGGCCAGAAGCAACTTGCTTGACGGCTGAGTTCATATTGTCGCCGTTTGGCAGTGGACGATAGCGCTCACGCACTTCGCCGCCCTCGCCAGAAACCGATTTCGCGCCGATCCGGTTCATCGCAACGTTCAACGTGCCGTGCGCTTCTGGGCTGAGCGCCCCAAGCGACATGCCCGGCGTGACGAAACGCTTGCGGATCTCGTTGACCGACTGCACGCGCTCGAGCGGTTCTTCAGGACCGGCGGGTTTGAAGTCGAGCAGATCGCGCAACTGGATCGGCTGTTCGCGATCATTCACGGCCGCCGCATATTTCGCGAACAGGTCATAATCGCCGCGATCACAAGCCGCTTGCAACATGTGGATCAGATTCCCATCCAATGCATGCGGTTCAGACCGTGCACGCAGGCGATAGAAACCGCCAACAGGCAGCGCGACAACGTCTTCATCGAACGCCTGTTCGTGACGCGTTACCGCGTTTTCTTCGATCCCGGCAAGGCCGAGCCCAGAGATCCGGCTTGCAAGGCCAGGGAAATAATCCGCCACCAATGCGCGAGAAAGTCCAAGCGCCTCGAAATTGTATCCGCCGCGATAGGAAGAGATTACCGAAATCCCCATCTTGGACATGATCTTTAACAGGCCAGCCTCAATCGCTTTTTTGAAGTTAGAGACGGCTGACCCGATGCTTTCGTCCCCGAGCAGACCTCGAGCATGACGATCGGCGATTGCGTCCTGTGCAAGATAAGCGTTTACGCAGGTCGCCCCGACACCGATCAGAACCGCAAAATAATGCGTATCAATACACTCAGACGCGCGAACCGTGATTGAGCAGAATGAGCGAAGCCCTTGTCCGACCAGGTGTGAATGCACCGCACCTGTGGCCAGAATCATTGGGATCGCGACTTTGTTTTCGCCTTGATGCTCGTCCGTTAGAACGATGTGTTCACGCCCCGCGCGGACCGCGTCTTCGGCTTCTTGGCGAATGCGGGCGAGCGCGGCCTTCAGAGCCCGTCCATCGCCCACTGATTCCATCAAATCGAACGTACAATCGATCTCCTGAACACCTTTTCCAAGCATCTTGGTGAGGCGGTCATACATGCCGGTCGATAGCACCGGGCTTTCGAGCACGAACACATCGGTTTGCGTTTCATCGGTCGTCAGGACATTGCCGAGATTTTTGAACCGGGTTTTCAAACTCATCACGCGGTCTTCGCGCAAAGGGTCGACCGGAGGGTTGGTCACCTGGCTGAAATTCTGCCGGAAGAAATGCGAGAGCGGGCGGAATTTTTCAGACAGAACGGCGACCGGACTATCATCGCCCATAGAGCCAATGGCTTCTTTGCCATTCTCAGCCATCGGAGCGAGAATCAGCTCGAGCGTTTCCATCGTAAAGCCGGCCACTTTTTGCCGGCGCAGCATGGATTCGGTTTCAAACAGGCGAGGCTCTGGGCCCGGGCCAATTTCCGGATCGAGGTCACGAACGTTTTTCAGCCATTTGTCATAAGGATGCTCATCAGCGAGTTCGTCGACAATCTCTTCGTGCTCATAGAATTTGCCGTTCTGCAGATCGGCCGCAATCATGCCGCCAGCCTGAACGTGGCCGCGGCGTACGACTTCGTGGCCAGACAACGGACACATGCCGGTCTCAGACCCAACAGCTAGAATACCGTCGCCGGTCAGCGCATAGCGCAGCGGACGCAAGCCATTGCGATCAAGCCCGGCAACGGCCCAGCGGCCATCATAGGCGCACACGGCAGCAGGGCCGTCCCATGGTTCCATCACGGAGTTACAATAGGCGTAGAGCGCAGCATGCTTCTCCGGCATGATCGAAGCACGCTTCGACCAGGCTTCCGGGATGAGCAGCGCTTTCGTCATCGGGGCGGTACGGCCAGCTTTACATAGGATTTCGAACACCGCGTCGAGCGCGCCGGAATCCGAGCTGCCTTGCGGCGCCACTGGCTTCACATCGTCGACATAGTCGCCAAAGGTTCCAGAGACCATTTTGATCTCGTGGCTTTTCATCCAGTTGAGATTGCCGCGCAGCGTGTTGA
Organism: Henriciella sp.; assembly: GCA_039970335.1. Taxonomy (GTDB): domain Bacteria; phylum Pseudomonadota; class Alphaproteobacteria; order Caulobacterales; family Hyphomonadaceae; genus Henriciella. Next base: position 320,205 of record JBDVMC010000025.1, read on the forward strand.
TCTCGCCATTATGCGCGAGCATTCGGAACGGTTGAGCCAGCGCCCATTGCGGGAACGTGTTGGTCGAATAACGCTGGTGATAGATCGCCACCGCAGATTCAAACCGCTCATCGCGCAGATCGAGATAAAAATTGTCGATATCCTCAGCGAGGAACATGCCTTTATAGATCAGCGACTTGTGGCTGAGCGAGCAAATGTAAAAGCCAGGAATGCCAGCTTCGCGCGCCCGGCGTTCAATCCGGCGGCGACAGATATAAAGCGCCCGCTCCAGCTCTTCGGGATCGCGCGCACGGTCGTCGCGGAACATGATCTGTTCAATCTCAGGACGTGTATCCTGCGCTTTCTGACCAATGATCGAGACATCAACCGGCGGCTGGCGCCAGCCATAGATATAGAAGCCGAAATGCAGGATTTCGGTTTCGACAATCGCTCTCGCCGCTTCTTGCTGACCGAGATCGGTGCGCGGCAAAAAGATCTGCCCGACACAAATCGGATCATCTGTTGGGCTGTGGCCACAACGGCTGACCTGATAGCGGAAAAACTCCTGGGGCACTTCAACACGAATGCCGGCGCCGTCGCCGGTTTTGCCATCTGCATCGACCGCGCCGCGGTGCCAAACATTCTTCAGCGCCTTGATGCCCATCTCAACAATCTCGCGGCGGGGTTTGCCATCAAGCGCCGCAACCAAGCCAACACCGCAAGCGCTATGCTCGTCTTCAGGATTGTAAGCGTGACCTTCGATCAGGCGCTCACGATTGGCGAGGTAGTTTTCTACAAAATCAGTCATCGCTTTGTCCTTGGATCATCGCGAGGAATTCCGGCCCTGTGTGACGGGGCTGGTCTCCTGAAAAATTATAATAATCGGGCTTCTCATCGACGAAAATTTCTTTCGCGATTGCAAGCCCATCTGGAAGATCGAGCGAGCCTGCGCTGATCGACCAAAAATCATCCTGCTCGTTGAGCTTATAGAACAGGGACGCGCCGCATTTATTGCAGAAGCCGCGCTTGGCCCATTCTGAACTCTCATACCAAGTCAGGGTCTCATCCGACGTGAACTGAACCTGCCCGCGAATATCGGCGCCGACAAACGGACCGCCATTCCAACGTCGACAGGTATTACAGTGACAGACATCAATTTCATGCACCGCGTCGACGTCAAATTGAACAGCGCCGCAGAGGCATTTTCCTTCAATACTCATTGACTACTCCGCTGCCACTTTTTGCTGTTTCGCAGCGGCGCGCATGGCTTTGTGCATTTGCTCAGCGGCCTCGCGGCCATCGACAATCGCCCAAACGACGAGCGAGGCGCCGCGCACGATATCGCCCGCCGCATAAACGCCCGGCAAGCTGGTTTCCATCGTCTTGAAGTCGACCTGTACGGCGCCCCAACGGTTCACCCGCAAAGCGGCTTCATCAAACAGAACTGGCAGATCTTCTGGATCAAAGCCAAGCGCCTTGATCACCATATCGGCTTTCATATCGACTGTTTCTTCGGTCTTTTCCGGAGACTGGCGGCCTGAGGCATCCGGCGCGCCGAGCTTCATCAGACGGACTTTCACGCCTTTGACCTTATTCGCCTTGGTGTGCAGCACAGCTTCAGGGCCGGATAGCCACTCAAACGTGACGCCCTCTTCTTCAGCATTCGCCACTTCGCGCTGTGAGCCCGGCATATTGGCGCGGTCGCGGCGGTAGAGACAGGTGACAGCTTTCGCGCCCTGGCGCACAGCGGTTCGAACACAATCCATTGCGGTATCGCCGCCGCCAATCACAATCACGCGCTTGCCTTCTGCGTTCAGCGAGCCGTCCGCAAAGGCATCAATCTCGTCGCCAAAGCCAATCCGGTTCGACGCGGTAAGAAACTCGAGCGCAGGCGAAACGCCGTCTGCGCCAATACCCGGAACTTTCAGGTCTCGCGCTTTATAAACGCCGGTCGCGATCAGAAGGGTGTCGTGGCTGTCACGGATTTCGCTGAAGCTGACATCTTGTCCAATATCGCAATTGAACCGGAACGTGATCCCGCCCGCTTCGAGGTGTTTGATGCGGCGCTCGACAATGTCTTTTTCAAGCTTGAACCCGGGAATGCCATAGACCAACAAGCCACCACCGCGGTCATAGCGATCATAGACGGTCACTTGATAGCCTTTGCGGCGAAGTTGTTCAGCCGCAGCCAAGCCGCCAGGACCCGCGCCGATAATACCAGCCGATTGCGTACGCTCGCGCGGTGGGTTGATCGGTTTGATCCAACCCTTTTCCCAGGCCGTGTCGGTGATGTGGCGCTCGATTGAGCCGATCGTGACCGTCCCGTGCCCAGATTGTTCAATCGTGCAAATGCCCTCGCACAGACGGTCTTGCGGGCAAATCCGGCCACAAATTTCCGGCATGTTATTGGTTGCGCTGGAGACCGCATAAGCTTCTTCCAACCGATCTTCGGCAGCGAGCTTTAGCCAGTCCGGAATATTGTTTTGGAGCGGGCAACCCTGCTGGCAGAAAGGCACACCGCATTGCGAACAGCGTGAGGCTTGATCCCGCGCCGCCTTTTTTGCGTAGTCGCCGTAAATCTCATCAAAATCCGCTTTGCGCGTTTTGGCTGCGCGCTTCTTTGGCATCGCGCGGTCGACTTTGATGAATTGCAGCATTTTTTCTGCCATAACGGGCTCCCAAGGGTAGAGCCTTGCTTATGAGCCCCCCAGATAACGGTCGCAAGGGAGATTCTCGCCTATACATATCATAATGATTATTATATACTGGACTTTGAGAAGCCTCAAACTGATTCTGGGTCCTACTTTTTCATATATATATCATTATTATATATAATATTGGATCGTGCGAAATCGGCCAAACTGTGCGACAGGCCATTCAACCTAAGAAATCTGCGGGTTCGACATGTCACTGCTTCAACTCACAATTATCGCGCTCATTCAAGGCCTGACCGAGTGGCTTCCAATCTCGTCGTCTGGCCATGTCCTCTTGGCGGCGAACTATTTCACGCTCGAAGGCCGGGATGAGCTGTTGATCAACGCGGTTTCAAACCTTGGGACACTGGCGGCGATGTTGATCTATTTCCGCAAAGACGTAGCCGCGGCGACGCTGGGCGGGTTCGAACTCATCGGCGCCGGATTTCGCAAGACCCCGCTTTCTCGCGGCGCCAAATTGGCGCTTTGTATCATCGTCGCGACGCCGATCGCACTCGCGGCCGCCATCGCGCATGAGGTCTTTATCCCGGAAGGCATCCAGAACAGCCTGCGGAGCATTTGGACCGTCGCTGGCGCGACGATCGGGTTTGGCCTCCTCCTCTGGTGGGCCGACGTTGCGGGCGGCAAAGATCGCACAGAAGCCGACATGACAATTGGCCACGCCGTGATGATTGGCGCGACTCAGGCCATCGCCGCCCTGATCCCTGGTACCAGCCGGTCTGGTATCACTATGACAGCGGCTCGAATGCTCGGTTATGAGCGCACAGAAGCGGCGCGCTTTTCTATGCTGATCGGCGCGCCAATCTTGGCGGCAGCAGGGCTCTACGGCGCACTGGGATTACTCGACGCGGACGCTGCTGGAGGGGTCGTCACGTTGCAAGACGGGATGATCGTCGCGGCGCTGGCTTTTGTCTCTGGGATTGCCTCTATTCACGCTTTGATGACCTTGTTGAAGCGCATGACCTTTCTGCCCTTCGTCATCTACCGCTTGCTATTAGGCGTTGGTCTACTGCTTGCCGCACCAGTTTTGGGGTTGATTTAGCAGCACTTTTTTCTGTCCCGACACTTTAATACTGGCGTCTTGGCACAATCCTCCTTTTATAATGAGGCATATGTCGAAAAGTGCGGGCGACTGGTCCAGCCAATCCGATCAGGTGAGAAATGAAGCGCCGAGAAAAGAAAAGCGAAAGCTTAGATATCCGTTTGCCCTACCAACAGAAGCAAGACTTCATGGCGGCAACGAAACAACAGGGCGAGACCGCGTCTCAAGTCCTGCGGGCGTTCATCTCTGACTATATCGAGGAGGCTCGACTGGCCGAACAACCTAGTAAGGTCCAGGAGATATCAATGACCCTCGCACGACATCGCTTCAAATCAATTGCCACAGCAGCCGGCGCCGCCATCGGCGTCTTTTCCGTCACTGCCCTGCCCTCAGCGGCGGACTCAACCGTTTTCGACCATCTCGACAAAAACAATGATGGCATCCTCACTGAAGGGGAAATCGCGCCCGGCTATGACGCAGATATTATTGAAAAACTCGACACAGACGGCTCGGGCGGGGTTAGCCAGGCTGAGCTAGAAGCCGCGGGCAATGAGATCGTGATTGATCGCGATCATTCAGAAACCAGCGACGATGGCGAAACCGTTCAGCGGAAAACCATTAAAGTGATCAAGTTTGGCGCCGCCGAAGACGGCGAAATTCATGGCGAGGTCAAAACCGAGGTCAAGAAACAAGTCATCGTTCAACGGACGGGTTCAGGCGAAGAACTCTCCGAAGCCGAACTCGAGGCCTTGATCGAAGAAGCCTTGGTCGCTGCGGAGATCGACGTCGATACAGAGACCTTCACCAAAATCATCATCAAAGACGATGATGTTGACGTGGATATTGAATAGGCGGCTCAGCGCCAATATTCCGACACTCAGAGAGACCGAAAGCCTGTCCGGACACGAAAAGTCTGGCGTATGAACCGGCTTTCGGTTTTCATGCCTTTGCGAACCGGGCCTGATGCTGGCTCCGGCACGAAATGCGGAAGATTGGCATGACAAAACCACGCCCTGAAAAGAAGACGGAAATGATTGAAGTGCGCCTGCCGCACTCCAAGAAAGAAGCCTTCAAGCAGGCGTGCGAAGAGGAAGGGATCACGGTGAGCCATGCCGTACGAGCCTTTGTCGATGCCTATCTGCGCCGCTCGCGCCGGATGAAAGCCAAACGCATCGCAAAGGACATCTCGATGACTCTCATTCGTAACCCAATCAAAACAACAGGCGGCTTAGGCGGCGCCATCGCAGCGGCACTGGCCATAGCCGCACTCTCAGCTTCTCCCAGCTTCGCTGACAGAGATACTCAGCCAATTGATTACCCAGTCCCCGAATACCCTATCGATTTGGCAAATGCTGGCGTCAGCGCTCAATGTGACAACTATTTTGATGTCAGCCCCGAAGGCTATGTGATCAATCTAGAGGTTAAATGCGGCCATCCGGGCTTCAATGCATCTGCTCGAAACGCGATTTCGACGCTGCGCTTCGAACCGAAAATAGTCGATGGTGAAGCCGTCATTCGAACGGGCGTCGTCTACCCGTTAGAGTATCGCGTGACAGACACTGACGGCATCGAGACGCCACTCTTAATGCCAGAAGACGGGTAACGCCTACGCCGTCTCTGATTTTTGGTGGTACTGACCGTATGGCCGGAAACGATACAGATAGCTCGGGACGATCGCTTCGACCGTCTCGAGTTCTGTGACCCCGAGATCCGCCAAAGTCAGCGCACTCTCAGAGACCACATTATCGGTTCTCAGCAATTCGACCTGGTTGCCAGTAATTGGCGGTGCGCCAAGAATTCCGGACGAGAGCGGCCAGACATATCGGAACAGCGCACCAAATGTGAGCCCCATCGGCTTCGCCACAAAGAAGGGCAGCGGCAAAGCAAATCGCTTTCGATCAATCGTTTCGCCAATATATTTGTACAATTCTTTGAAGGAATAGGTGCGCGGGCCGCCCAGCTCGAATGTTTTGCCGCGCGCATCATCTTGCGCCACCGCATTTGCGATCGCTTCCGCGACATTGCCGGCGTAAACCGGCTGAACTTTGGTGTTGCCGCCGCCAATCGCTGGCAAAAACGGCGCGATGGTCGAAATCGGATGCGCCGACATTGCCGCAAAGCGGTTGAAGAACTGGTCTTCTGGGCCGAACACGATGGACGGGCGCAAGATCACGGCCTCTGGAACAAGCTCGCGGATCGCCGTTTCAGCTTCGCCTTTGGTCTCGGCATAGTCAGCCTCGGCAGACGCGTCTGCACCGATGGCCGAGATGTGCACAAAACGCTCTATCCCCGCGTCGCGGCAGGCTTCGGCAACGTTAATCGCGCCGTCGCGTTGGGCGGCCTCAAAACTTTGACGTCCTTTTTCATAGAGGATGCCGACCAGGTTTACGACAGCGTCTGCGCCTTCAACCGCGCGCGCCACGGAGTCTTTGTCTCGGATATTGGCTTGCACAATATCGACCCAACCTGGAGATCCGGCCAAACGAACGTCTCCGGCCAGGTGCGGACGTCGCACAGCAACACGAACGCGATAGCCGGCTTTGACCAGGGTCCGCGCTGCGTATCGGCCAATAAAGCCCGACCCACCAAAAAGGGTCACAAGTCCTTTTGCCATGGCTTAAATCTCTCGCTGCAGCCTCAGAATCGAATGCCCGCTTTGACCATGCAAAACAGCTCTTGTCTATGCGCAACGATCGCGCATCTGTAACAAGCTTTTCGGCCCCACTGCCTAGTTTTGTTGCGGATATGCAACAATCATAGGAATTAACCTTCTCGCACATTGCTTAAACGTTAATAAGTTGTGAAAATCAGAAGCTCACGAGGGTATGGTTAATGCCCTTGCGGTGGGACGTGGCAATCGAAGAATTCGATTTGCATTAGGAGAGTATACCGATGTCGGGGCGTGACGCGTATTTAGAGCTGGGCTATCATCAACCTGCAGCTAATCCAAACCCGGAGCCTATTCAGGCGCCGTTGGAAACAGATCATTTGGCTGTGTCAGCCCTGGAATCCGCTCACTCTGCTCCGCCTACAACCCCCCAGCTACCGCAAGCTGATACAGTTTCCGAAAACGGCTCCAGTGATTATCTGGCTGGGCTGTCCGTGATCCTTCTCGTACTTCTGATTGGTCTCGCATCCGGCTATTTCGGCCGGGGTCTGTTTGGCAATTCAGGCGGGCCAGCGATTAGCGAGCTTAGCCTATTGGACTCTGCGCCCGTTCTATCCGGCGAGCCACTCTTAAGCGGCGCTAGTTCGAATGTCGTGTTCATGGGGTCGGATGCTTCTGATCAAGTTCTAGCGATTGAGCCCACTGAGAGTGGAAACGCGCTGATGCTGGTCAAGAGCTATGCGGGCGTTGCCTCCAACGGCACAGAAACGCGCTTGATGCGCTACAATGCTTCTGATGTCAGCGGGACACCCCTCGCGGGCAGCCAAATCAAATCACTCAAAGGTGAGGGATTGCATCTTGCACGCCTTGAAGACGGCGCCCTGATCGCAGTCACGCTCGATAAAGAGATGCTGCGCGTCTCGCGCTTGAATGAGAATGGCGGCACCCTCTGGACCGAATCTTTCCCAACCAGCGCGCTCGATCGTTCAGAAGTCGCGATTTCTGAAGGCGCGAAAAGCCTTATTATCTCAGCCCCGGGTGAAACCCGCGTCATGACGAGACTGGTTTCAATCGATAGCGACGGCCTCGTCGAATGGCAGAACAGCTTCGACCGGCCCAGCACCTGGCAAAAATCGTACGTCAGTGTCGATCAAAATGGCCAAACCTACGCTCTGCTCGGCGCAGACAATGGTGGCCAGGCCATCGGGGATCAGACCGTTGCCACGGTGGACATGGACGGTCGGATCATTCGCAAGAGACGCGTCACTCTGGGCAATGAAGACATTGTTTCAGGCCTTGCCGCCAGACCAGAAGGCGGCGTGACACTGTTTGTCTCAGGCGAGTTTCCTCGGCTGATTCAATTTGATTCCTTTGGCCAGCGCCTGACCAGCACCGACTTGCCTTATATGCAGCATTTGAATGATGCGCGCATGATTGAAGCCGAGCACGGCGATGTTTTAATTGCCAGCACTTACGCCCTGATGGGCAATCGGGTTGAGCTGATGCTTGAGCAACGCACAGCGACCGGTGCCGCTTTCGGACAGCGCTCCTACGCTTTACCGGAAGGCGCGACATTGGATGGCTTGGTCAAGATCGATGAAGGCGAGTATTTAATCGCCGGAAGCGTCCGCCGCGAGCGCTATCTCCCAACCGATGTATTTGTGCAGCGGATCGCGTTTACGCCCGGCGCCCAAGAGATGCCTTCAAACCCAACAATGGCGAGCTATTCGACTGTTAGTTTGGATGAGGGCCCGTTTGATCTGGGCGATACTAGCTTAGCAAGCGAAGAGGTCGCAGCTTTAGATCCGTCTGTTGAAACAAACTCGATGCCGATCATTGCCTCTCTCACCGTCGCCCCGTCCACAGCCATCACAGAAGATGCAATCGAAGCAACAGCCGAAAGCGATACGACATCGCCCTCTGAAAGCGCGGCAGACCTCGCGCCGCAGCCTGCTGCAACGACGCCCGCTGAAACAACGAACGATCCAGAGCTGACGCTGACCTCTGCAGAGCCGTCCGAATTACAAGCGTCGATCATCGATGACCAACCCGTGATATTCCTGCGGCCCCGCTCAGACGGATCGCCGGACATTAATTCGGCTGCGATCTCGAGATTCATCGATCAGTCCATTGTCACGCAGTGTCGTTTCACCTGCATGGATGCCGTGAGCGGAGATTTATTCCCGATGACCGGTCATTTCCTCCCAGCGGTCCTCGGAACCGCAAAAGACGTCGATAACGTTCATTCGGGTGTATGCCGATCGGCAGATCTCGCAGCAGCGCTGGACACCAAGCCTGTCTGCGGCATCAACTAAGTCCGCCGCGATCAAGACAGAGACTGCCAAGATCCAAACCGGTTGGAGAAACGCCCTGCGGCGTCTCCACCGCCGATAGGTTGATGACACTTCAGAGGTTATTTCGTAGTCTGGTATGAGACTTGCTCAATACCGGGGACGATTACGACTTCTGATGATGACGGAACCTAGAGCATGTCCATGGTGGCAACGAATATCGGTAATGAAATGGCTGTAGATGCACCTCGCGTCGAGCCAGACTCGATCCTTGCGGTTATTCCAACCCTGAACGAAGCGCTTCACATTGAGGCCTGTATTCGTTCGCTGATGACTGGACACCCTGCGCTTAAATCAATCCCGTTGATTGTCGCCGATGGCGGCAGCAGCGATGATACAGTCGGCATTGTCGAAAGCCTAAAAGACGAGTTTCCGAATCTAAGCGTTCTGAACAATCCCAAGAAACTACAAGCAGCAGCCCTCAACCTGGCGGTTGATGAGCGCGCTTCAGACACATCTGAATGGCTTGTTCGGTGCGACGCGCATTCGATCTATCCAGAAAATTTCATTCTCGACATCGCCGAGGCATTGGTGACCACGCGCGCCGACTCCGTCGTCATCCCGATGGACGCGGTCGGCTCCAGCTGTTTTGAGAAGGCGAATGCGTGGGTTGTAGACACTCCGCTTGGCTCTGGCGGCTCTGCCCATCGCGGCGGCCAAATATCGGGTTATGTTGATCACGGGCACCATGCTGGCTTTGCCATAGACGATTTTAAGCGTCTCGGCGGGTATGATGAAAGCTTCTCACACAATGAGGACGCTGAGTATGACGCGCGCCTGACGGCCCAAGGTGGCCGCATCTTCCTTGATGCCGACATTCGAATTCAGTACATCCCTCGCGGCACGGTTAAAAGCCTTGCGAAACAGTACTTTAACTATGGCAAAGGCCGCGCCCGTAACGCCGCGAAAAACAAAACGCCTTTGAAACCAAGACAGCTTTTGCCGGTTTTCGCGCTCCTGGCTAATCTCGCAGGTCTGATTGCGGCACCGTTTTTCGCGCCTGCACTCATCCTGCCGGTTGGCTATTTGGGCGTGCTTGTATTGGCCTCTGCCTATGTCGCCCTCAAGCACCGGTCCCTTTGCGGCTTGCATGCAGGCGTGGCCGTCGGCACCATGCATATGAGCTGGGCCGCTGGGTTCCTTAAGAACAATATCGATCGCGTCACTGGTGGACTCTCGATCGGCGATTGGGCCTCTTCTCTCAGTTTCTCACCTGCCACCGTAATTTCATCGCTCGGCCGGAATGTGCTGAACCTGCTGGCACCGATCACCGGTCGTCCGGTCCAGAAGAGCGCACCGCGCGCCGCGAATGAAAATTATCGCATTCACCGGCCTGTCACACGGGTTACACAAGTCCCGGAAGGCAATTGCGTTTATGCCATTGGCGACGTTCACGGGCGGTTCGATCTGCTCGATGCCCTGATTAAACAGATCGAAGACGATGCGGCGACACTGGAGCCAAACACCAAAACGACAATCGTCTTTCTCGGCGACTATATCGACCGGGGTCTACAATCGCGCCAGATCATCGACTTATTCTTGAGCGATCGACTGTCTGCTTTTGAAACCGTCTATTTGATGGGCAATCACGAAGAGGCACTTCTGAACTTCGTCCAGGATCCAAACTTCGGCGAGAAATGGGCGATGTATGGCGGCGCTGAAACACTATTTTCCTACGGCTTGCAACCGCCGCCGCGAGGCTTGAGTGCGAGCAATCCCGGCGCCGCGCGCGACGCCTGGGTCACGCTTTGGAACCAATTTCGGACGACTTTGTCAGCCGAACATCTGAACTTTTACCAGTCGCTAAAAGTCTCCCATACGATCGGAGATTATGTCTTCGTGCATGCGGGTCTTCGACCGGGAGTTCCGATCGCGCAACAAAACAGCGAAGACATGCTCTGGATTCGAGAAGAATTTCTCGCAGCCAGTGGCAATTTCGAAAAACTCGTCGTCCATGGACATACGCCAACGGACTTTGTTCATCGCGACAATCGCCGCGTCGGATTGGATACTGGTGCTTATATGACCGGTCGCCTAACCGCTGCCAAATTTCTAAACCAAGATATAGACTATCTTTCAACATAATGCCGATATGCACGGTTGCCGTGCACGGACAATAATCCCAAAAACGGATAATAGGAGCTAGACTGACATGCCGAAACCCCACCAACTCTGCAGCTTGGCGCTTGGCCTGACCGCGCTTTTTGCAACTGCCTGTCAATCAGCACCGGCGCCCGCGCCGGCGCCTATCGCAACTCCAGGCGCGAGCCCAACGGCAGCTGCCGCATCGACAGAATATACGCTGTCATCTGGTGACCAGGTCAAAATTACCGTTTTTGGACAACCGGATCTATCTGGCCAGTTCGATGTTGACGGCAGCGGCACATTCTCAATGCCACTGATTGGACAGATCAGCGCGGAAGGCTTGACCGTTCCGCAGCTTGAACAGCGGATCGCAACAAGTCTCTCGGATGGATATCTCAAAAACCCACGGGTCAGCGCAGAAGTCGCAAATTATCGTCCTTTCTATATTCTTGGAGAAGTCCGCAATCCAGGCGAATATCCGTACACGAACGGTTTGACTGTGATGGAAGCCGTGGCGTCCGCCGGCGGCTTTACCTATCGCGCCCGCAAGAACACAGTTTTTGTACGTGGAACCGATACTGCGGCTGAACAGCCTGTTGCGCTTACCGCTACGACACAAGTGACGCCGGGCGACACGCTTCGGATCGGTGAACGGATCTTCTAACGAGATCCTGCTTTTTCTCAGGGTTGAAATTGAACAGCGCTCGGTATCAACCGGGCGCTGTTTCGTTTTGGGGCAAGACGTCTAACCCGGTGTTCAAATCTATAAAACCTGAATTCGCTCCGTGAAACATCTGATTGTCTGAGTGTCCCATTTTCGAACGCCGGAACGTAGAAAAGGGGCCAAATTTGGCTCTTTCTTAACAAACTGCGAAAAAGTGCTCTCCTAATAGGGGAAAACACTAGCAAAAAAAGCGAAACGGGGGCGTATAGTCGGTGAGCTTCTTGCAAAGCTGTAGGGGAATGGCTCATCCGCGGTAGCTGCGTGTTTTTACTGATATCCCGGATGTGCTGGTTTTGTTTAGGCAGAAGTTGTCGATAGAGTATTTGGGGGCGCAGAATGCGTGTTAGAGTAACCGAAGATCCCATGCATCTCGCTGGTGTTAGAATTGAAGCGAGTCATGCAGAGCACATTGTACCGAACATTGACGCGTTAAAGCGTGTGTTTGATATTTGTGTCGCCTTAGTAGCGATTGTCCTACTGTCTCCCCTAATTTTGCTTTTCGCAATTTTGGTAAAAGTCCAAGATGGCGGCGACGCGTTTTTCTCGCATGCCCGCTACGGCCTCAACGGAAAAACATTCAAATGCTATAAGCTGCGATCTATGGCAGCCGATGCAGCAGAGCGCTTGGATCGGATTCTCGCTGAAGATGCAGACCTTCGGCAAGAGTGGCGCACGTCACAGAAACTGAAAAACGACCCGCGTATTACACCGCTTGGAAAATTCCTGCGCAAATCATCTATCGATGAACTTCCGCAACTGTGGAATGTCCTGCGCGGCGACATGTCGATTGTTGGGCCCCGCCCGATCGTTAAAAATGAAATCCAAAAGTATGGCGATAGCTACCGGTTCTACACCGCAGTTCGCCCAGGATTGACAGGCCTTTGGCAAGTTGAAGGTCGTACTGAGACGACTTATCAAGAGCGTGTTGAAATGGACGTACGTTATGTCCAAACCCGCACCTTCTGGAATGATGTATGGATCGTTGTGAAAACTATCCCAGCCGTCCTAGCCTCACGCGGCGCTGTCTAAACGACAGCCCGCCCCGGCCTTTTCAAAATTAGTAAGCTGTCTTCAATTTCTATATGAGACTGAAGTGGGTGCAATCTTGCTCCGCCAAGATCAAGCTCAGCAACTGTTGGATATTGAGAGTATGACCCAGGCCCCAATCCTTATCTCTGGATGCCCGCGATCCGGGACGACGTTTTGTGGCAGTATGATTTCGAAGGCCCCGGAAGTGTTCGAAGTGTACGAACCTTTCAATGCGGACTTCACCTATCACCTGGATATGCCGGCAAAATTCGCGCGGCTGACTGACGACAATCACGCCGAGCTTAAACCGCGCCTCGATCGCATGTACGACCTTGGCGATCTCTCGACGCGCGTGAGCCACCTTCCTCGAGCCGCATTTGACCGTCTCCGCACGGACAAGGATATGGCGGCAGCCCTAGCTTTGAAAAAGCTGGTCCAGGACAGAGAGAGCTTCCTGCATGCGTCGCGCGTGAGTGTGAAAGACCCAATCGCCTTCTTCTCGGCCGAATGGTTGGCTGAGACCTACGGTTCCCGCGTGGTGATGCTGTGCAGACACCCTGGCGGGATTGTCTCATCGTTCTTGAAATTGGGGTGGGAACCGGAGACCAAGTACATTGTCGATCATCCCTTGCCGCTTTCGGTCGGGAAGTTTGATCATGAAATCGCTGAATGGCACGCCAACCCTGATGATCGCGTCGGCGCTGTTCTCTTGCAATGGAAACTGTTCACGCAGGCGACCTTGGATCTTCACAAGCTGCATCCGGATTGGATGTTTTGTTTGCACCATCAACTTTGCGATCACCCGGTCGAGGTGTTCAAAGAGATTTTCGCCTCGGTTGGCCTGCCCTTCACGGACGATGTCGAAAAGAACATTCTAGCCCACACGGGCGCTTCCAATTTCGTCAATCCAACCACGCATACGCAGCATTCTTTGAAGCGCGAAGCCGCCAAGCTTAAAGATGCTTGGCGCGAGCGTCTGGATAGTGAAACTGTCGATAGAATTGTTCGAGAAACAGACGCACTTTGGGACGAAGCTGTCGCAACTTTTACGATGGATCTAACCGCGCATTCCTAGAAGAAGAGCGTACCGACGCCGTACATTATCAAAGTCCACAAACCGGCGCTTATCCCGAACATAATCAATAGACGAACCCATACCGGCCATTTCGGGCCGCGTACCGTCTCTGCGAGGGCATGGCTCGCAGCGTGGTCTCCGATCATCGGGTGGTCAATCTTCATCAATAGGGGATCGCTCATGCTTCTAAACAACAAAACCGAAGTTTCGGAATGATTAATTCGATTGTTTCAAAAGGGCTCTTTCAAGAGTTTACGTGGCTTGTTTCTATAAATATTCGAAAAATCCAGGATACCAAGCGATTCCAACTTGGCTCGACGAAGGCGGCCTGTGGAATTCGTGCTGCAAGCTTTATTTTTGGTTTAGTATATCGTTGATGATATTGGATAAAAAACCGTCTGGTTGCACAAATACATCAGTGGGTTTTGAAAGTAGTACTTTTTTGTAATGCGCGATCTGTTGCCGCTCTGACGCCAAGTCGGCGACAAAAATAGGCAAAGTCTGCTCCAGCGGCTCAGACACTGAAAAGCCAACTTGATGGTCTGCGATCCAGGCGGCGGTCTCTGTGCCGCTCGGCGCAATCGATGGGACACCGTAATATCCGCCCTCATAGATCCGGTTTGGCAGCAACCAGACCGAGTTGTGTCCGGCTTCCATAAAGTCCCCGGCCCAGACGACATCCAGTTTCTCATAGATCGAGGAGAGGTCTTCCGGCGACCGATAGCGTCCATGATAAGTGATATTGGGCCGGGCATCGATGACCGGCTCAAACACCTCAATTTCAGTCCGCGCCGGAATGCCGTGCAGATGAATATGGACTTTATCACCCAACCTATCCGCCACTTCGGCAAGCAGATCGAGCGAGCGTTTGCAGCGCAATTTTCCAACCCACCCAAGTTGCAAAGGTCGAGCATCAGAAATTGGTTCAGGGGCCGGGCGCGCGCCATAGTCAGCGCCAGCAGCAAGCCGATTTTCGATCAGATAGGCCTTGAAGTCGCCCGGGTAATAGCGTTCGAAGTGATTTTTGAGAAAGCCAGGAGAGCTAACCACAAGACCGATGCTGCGCTTCAAAAATTGGTGCTCAATCGATCTGATGACCCGACCGATCAGGTCGGTGCGGCTGAGCATGCGGTGCACATCCAAGCTCTCATAGATGACCGGCGTCTTGAGCTTCATTTTGCGTTTGGTCAGAAATGCCAGCGCCAGCATGTCCAGGTTACGAGCATAGATAACGTCCGCCGTGCGCAGGCGTTCCGCGTCGCCCGCTGCTACAGAGGCCCCAGAAAAGATAGATCGAATCCGTTGCACAAAAGCGGAATCCTGGGTTTCACCAAGATCGACATTCTCCCAGTTCAGCGCGCCGGGGTCGCGCCGGTGCATCATATATCCGGTGACGCGCAGCCCATCATCTTGAAAGGCTTGTACGCGCCGTCGATTGGCAGCGTCAGCGGAGTCATGACCGAAAAAGGCGATATGCGTGTCAGGCTTTGCCACGTTGTTTAGGCCGGCTTCATCTGGCTGCCGCGATCAAGGACGATTTCGATCGTCGATCGCAGCCACGCATTATGGACGAGGAATAGGTACGCCGCATAGACCGTCGCACCGAGGCTCGCCTTGATCCCGATTTGTAGGAGCGATGGCATGTGCGCAATCAAGCTACTCGCACTGAGAACAATCGCTGCCATCACCAGCGCCCCGAGATAAGCTGGCGCGACACGCTCGATCAGGGTTGAGAGTTTGACCCCAACCTCTTTCAGGACGATCGGCATGAACAAGATGGCTGACGCCGCATAGACCACACCAAGTCCGGTAACCAAACCGGTTATTCCAAATGGGCGGAGCAAGAAGCACAGCGTCGTCAACAGAACCAAGTCCCAGATCGCCAGTTTCACCAGTGCCCGGGTGCGCTTCAGCGCGATCAAACCGGCATTCCTGAAATTGTAGAATGGGGCCAAGGCGCCGAACAGCGTCAACAGCCCTAAGATTGGCCCCACCGCACTAAATTCTTTCGCCACAAACACGTCGATGAAATTTTGCGAGATGAGCGAGATGCCAATGAAGACCGGGACCAGAATAATCGTCCCAAGCTGGGTCAGGTTGAGGAAGATCCGTTGCTTCTCTTCGGGGCTCGTCTCTTTGGCTGACAGCAAAATAACCCAGAGGGATGATATCGGGTTCGCAAAGGCCCCAAAGATCGCCTGCATGACGCGCTCGGCGATCCGCCACAATCCCACCGCCGCCGCGCCGAAAAACACGGCAATCGTAACATCCAAAACGCGCAAGAGCGATTTAACGCAGGTTTGCGCCATGAAAATGCGGCTTGTCTCCGTCAAAAACTCCTTCGCCCAGTTCTTTTCGAAACTGAACGCCGGGAATATTCGGGTCTGGATGATCAGCAAGATAGCTTCAGAACTGTTGAACAGAACCCGCTGGGCAACCAGGGCCCATTCTGGATTTGGTCCAAACGCGACGACCAGTGCACCCACGCCGCCAATCACCTTGGCAAAAAGTATGCGCAAGGTGGCCGACTTAAAATCGTGGCGCTCAAACAAAGCCGCGGCAGGCGCAAAGCTAAATGGGATAATCAGCAACGTCACCGCGAGGGCTCGCAAGACGTTTGTAATTTCGGGGTATCCAAACCCATTGGCGATAATCGGCGCTAAAAAGAAGAACAGCGCCGCGAAGCTGCCATAGATCCCAAACGCGACCCAGAAAATCGTCGAAAGGGAAGCTTTGTCGAAACGCTGCTTTTGAAGAATAGTGTCGATAATCGAAAACCGGCCTTCAGCATTGAAGAACTCGATGAACACCAAAGCCAGCGCAAAGATGCCGAACACGGTTGGTGATAGCCGCGTTGTGAGCAGCAAGAATATGCCCAGCGTCATGACCTGCCCAACGCCAATATTGAGCATGTTCCAACCCAAAGCAGAGCGAAACGACGATCCAAACTGCTTCTTCTCAGACATCTAAATACTCCAAGCGGCGCGCAATGCCGGGCGTCGGAGCCCGGCCTCGAACAATATCAACGCGTCTCCGCTTACTTCGTGGACGATCCCGTCCATTTGGCTTGCTTGGCTGGCTCGCTTGCGTCTGATGTGCCACTGAATTTCGGCATCTCTTCGTTGGCTGGCTCAAGCGTCGGCTGTCGCACAACCGGGTTTGCCTGCATTGGCGGAAGCTTGTTCTTGCCGCTGAACAATTTGTTCCGCGTGCCCATAGAATAGTACTTACTATAAGCTTTGTTGCTGGCGCTCGGATCTTTGTGATGTCGGCGGCTGGTCAGATTGACCATGTTCAGCGCAACACCGAGCAAGTCTGCATTGAAGTTTTTCAACAAGTTCAAAGACTGACGTGCTGCGCCGCGGCTGGTGTGACGCCAGCGGACAATCAAGATTGTCTTGTCGGCTTTACCGGCAACAATACGGGCTTCTGCCATCAAGAGCAGCGGACCGGTATCGATCAGGATGCTGTCATAGTGTTTTTTCAACTCGTCCAACAAATCGTCAAAGGCACGCGTACCAAAAACATCGTGCGGCGTATGACCCGTCTTGGAGAGCGGCAGAATGTCCAGCGTCGATTTTGTATCGCGGTGGATCGCTTCTTCCAGAGAGCCTGCGCCGAACAAATGCTCGATGAAGCCAATCTTTGGCGAGATACCAACCATACGGGTCAGCTCACGACGGCGGAAGTCGCCATCAATAACCAAAGTACGCGAGCCGGACATGGCCGACATACGACCCAGGCTGAGCGTCAAACTGGTCTTGCCCTCGTTCGGCAAAGACGATGTGATCGCAACCGTTTTAGTCTTGCTGTCGAGATCAGAGAACGCAATCGCGGCTCGCAAATAGCGAACGCTTTCAGCATAGGCTGACAGGGGGTTGGTCGTCATGAAATCTGGCGGGCTATTCTTACCAAGTCCCAGAATACCGCGACTTGAAATGAATGGAATTGAACCAATCGATTTCGCTCGAAGCTTGCGCTCAACATCATCCGTCGAGCTGACATGCATGTCGAACATCTCTGCAATCATGGCGAGACCGATCCCGAACATGCCGCCCAGCAGAACGCCAAGCACCAGATTGATCATTGTTTGCGGGGAGCTCGGTGAAACCGGAACAGAGGCGCTTGAAAGAATGCGCGCATCGGCTTCGGCGAGATCATCTTGTTCACCGGTTTCTTTCGCGCGACTGATAAAGTCTTCGTAGAGCACTCGGCTTGCTTCCGCGTCGCGTTCCAGTTCGTTCAAACGAACCTGGTTGCGATTGTTCTGGATCAGCTGCCCACGGGCGCGGCCGATCGAGGAGTTCAGCTTGCTGACCTCATCTTGCGCGGACTGCACCTCATTCTCGAGCGTGGTGATAATTTTTTGAACTTCGAGGCTAATCGCACGCTCAATATCAGCGGATTCGCTGCGCACACGAATGAGATCCGGGTGACGTGATCCGAGCGTACTTTCAAGATCCGCCTGACGACGCAGAACCACCGCTTGTTGGCTTTTCAAATCCGAAATGACCGGATTGTTCAGGACTTCCGAAATCGAATCGACACCGGTACCTGACAATTGAGCGCGGCGAACGTTTTCAAATCGAGCCCGAGCGCGGTTAAGCGCTGCTTCTTGTTGAATTTTTTGCGCTGATAGCGAAGCGATTTCCTGCTCCGTCAGAGACGTACCTGCCGCCGCAAGAAGTCCGGATTCTGACCGATAGGCCTCGACGCTACGTTCTTTTTGAGACACCTCATCGCGCAGCCCTGACACGCGCTCAAGCAGCCAACTTGTGGCGCGTTGCGTGGTTTCGAGCTTCGCTTCGAGTTGGTCAACGCGGTACTGATCTGCAACCGCATTGGCAAGATCCGCAGCTTTTTGCGCAGAAACAGAATAGACCTGCGCATCAATTAGGAAGGTTGTTCCAACCCGAGAGATGGACACATGCCGGGAAAAATTATTGGTCGTGTCTTCAAGGATCTTAGCAGCTTTCTCTTCTTCGCTCAGCCCTTCAAACGGATCGACATCTTCGTCATCAGAGCCACCAAATAGGCCTCCAACAAAACCTGTGAGCTGTGCTTTGAGGCCTTTTGAACCGTTCGTATTCAGATACGGATTAAACTCACCGTCTTCGGTCAGGTTCTGGGCACGCACCACTCGGGTTAAGAGTGACTTAGATCCCATAATTTCGACTTCGGTATCGATCTCAGCGGTATTGCCGCCGACGCCGCCAATCACGCTGCCAAGATCAATAACATTGCGTTCTTTAGTATCCACAATGACCGTCGCTTCAGCCGTATAGGTCGGCGTCGCGGTGAAGGTCATATAGGCGACAATTGAGAAAACGCTCAAAAATCCAAGCCCGATGAGCCAGTAACGCCGGTAAACGACTTCGACGATCGATTTGATCGTGACGGGCAAGCCCTGGTCTTCGAAACCGCTATTCGCGGAAGCCTGAGGCAATTCGATGCTGTATCGTGTGCTCACGTGTGTCACCCTGTGAATAGTACTACTTATATTTATTTAGTGGGTCCTGGCCGGACGCGCCGGCCAGGACTTAAATGGTCTTCTTATGGGAAGAATGAGAGCTTGAAGCCGATTTCGTTGGCTGAGAAGCTTTGATCAAACTGATTGGTGATCTGGTTCACATCGCGCTCAACATTGCGCACAGATCCGGTCAAGTGAACGCGCTTGTTCAACTTGTAGGTCACCGCAGCGCCGAGACGACGATAGTCATCTGTCCGGTCAACTTCCTGATAATCATCCTCAGTGAAATCACCAAAGACACTTGCAACAACCTGGCGTGAGAATTCATGATCAACCGTAGCGCCGAAAGTGGTTTGCAGCGTGCTGGGTGACTCAATCAAACCATTGTCAGTGACACGGCGACCCGCGAGGAACTCGACAGTGGTCAAACGACTTGGGAACCATTCAACCCGGCCATCAACAGACAGACCGTCTACATCTTCAAACGCTTCGTCTTTCTTGTCCTCAGAGAAGAACCCGACAGCAATATCGCCGCGCAGAAGATTGGTCGTTTCAAAGTTCACACCCGCGGCAACGGTATAACCATCTGAATCGCGTGTTCGCGATGAGACGGTTCCAAAACCTGCAGACGTTGGGTCGGTGTCTAAGAAAGTCTGATCATTGTCGTACCTAGACTGGCTCCCGGAACCTTGCCCAAACACAGCAAAGTTTGGAGAAACTGCATAAGACAGGCGGGATGTCAGATTTGTGTTCTGATTATCACGGAAATCTTGATCGAATGGGTTTCCGGTGACGCGGTTTACGCCGCTTTTGAAATCCCGGTCGGTGACGCGAAGACTGTTGTTCAACTGAATGCGATCATTTCGGTAGTCAGCGCCAACCGTGAACGTGGTACGGTTAAATTCGATCGGTGCAGCAAGCTCAGCGCCATTCGCATAATTTGCACGAGGCTGAACACTGTCGAGATAATCGATGTCTGCATTCAAGCTAAGCTCACGTGACACATCTAGACGGCCACCTGCACCAAGATCGATCTCTGTGTAGGATTCTTCGGAGAAGTCAGAATATTCATTCTGTTCAATCCGGCCACGCAGCCCAATCTGGTGAACGCTCCAATCGGTGCGCGCATCGGCGCCAATCGCGGCGCTAAAGATCGTGTCTGATTCTTCCGGGTCCTGGATCGTGGTCCCTGTGCCGTTTACGAACGGGTTGCCGCTTGCAGCAAGGACGTTGTCTGTCGTGCTGGCGCCAACGGTCAGGTCAGATTTGACAAGGAACGTTCCAAGACGGACCGGCTCCGGATCGAAATCTGGCTGAGCGCGCTCTGACACGGACTCATACTTATCACGGCTATAGAAGTCTGATTGGGCGTTGGCGTGTGTACCGATGAGGCCAGACGCGGCAATCGCGAGAATTGATATATTACGTAGATTCTTCATGGATTTAAAAATCCCCACTTTACTGGACCCAGGCGCACCCCGGATCATTAAACGTGAAGAAGCAATGCACGTGCCAAGTTACAATTCGAATAACCATTACCTACCAAATGCTTACTGCATCCTCGTTGTACTATGCGTTCAGCGCGTCGCTAAACACCAACGATCCATCAGAATTCCGATTGAGCGTTGTCCCACAAACACCTAGATTCTTAGGCGCTATGCGACCGATTAAGGTCACACGATTTTTATGGCATAAGAGAGGCATCTTGTCAGTTGTCAGAATATTTTTTTGCGGACGCAGAAAAAAGTCCACAACTGCAAGTACAGGGAGATTTCCCAACTCCATCCATTCGAGCCGCCGCATTTTCAGTGCTTTATTGTGCAAACTGCACTCATTCATTCGGCATTTGAAATCGAAAGTTTACCTGACTGCGCGATATCGAGAGTGGAACAAGAATTGCTTTTGAAGTTAAAGTTAAACCTCCTCCGCATCGATTAATCAGCCTCTACGGTTGATCTGATTACGCGTTGGACCTGTCTGAAGAGACAAAGCGGGACGATTTTGAGTATGGCCGACAACGCCCCAACCGCAGAGCCGGTGCAGATTTCCGCCATCATGCGGGACACCACCAAAGGACCGATCTGGATGCAGGTCGTTGCCTTTCTGTGGTTTGTTTCGACCTTTGCAGTTTTTCCAGGCAACGCGTACTTTCTTTATCCCCTCAGCGCGATCTTCATGGTTACGCTCTATTTTGAACGCGATCGGATTATGCCGATTGTGGTCAGGTGTTGGTGGATTTTTCCAATGCCTATTCTCGCAATCCTGTCATTTACCTGGAGTGATTATCCGTCCGCCTCGATGCGGTTCGGGTTGTTCTTTTTACTCTCTCCGCTGATCTTAATCATCCTCTCGGCGATACTCACAGAGCGGCAAATCTTGCGGGCTCTGTTCTTCTGTGCGCTCGCCGGAACGGGTTTGGCGATTACAGAGCTCGGCGCGATCATGTCGACACAGACCAGCGCATATCTCGGGCAGAAGAACTTTTATGCGATGAAGATGATGATCGGTATGATTGCCGGTTTCGCGATGGCGATGAACAAAAATGAAAACTCTATTCTCCGATTGCTCGGCTTGGCGCTCATTCCAATCGACTTGTTTTTGGTTCTCGCCGCGGACTCAGCAACGTCGATGGTGCTTTCGTTTCTGGCTTTATTCCTTCTAATTTTCGCACAGATTTTCTGGGTCAGTTCACGCGGCGTGCAAGGCCTTCGTGCCTTTGTCGCGGTCTTCTCAGTGTTTGTCGTCAGCGCCGGCGCGCTAGTCGCGCTCGGGGCGCTAAGCGGTGCCCTAATTGGTGATGGCTTGTCCGCGGTCGGGAAAGATACAACTTTTACGGGCCGTACGGCTTTGTGGGAACAAGCCGAACGAACCAGTGCAGATAACCCGATCCTCGGCGTCGGGGTTGGCGCGTTTTGGCAGTATGATGTCGGCGCGGCACAAACCCTTGCTTTGAACGATAACCGAGAAGCCGGTACGGCGCTTGGGTTCCATAATACCTATTGGGAAACACGGGTTCACCTGGGATTTGTGGGCCTGTTTTTCCTGCTTCTATCTTTTGCCATGATCATTTGGAAATCTACAAAATCGTTTCTCATGGAGGCCACATTAGAGCGCGCTGCGTTTTTTGTTGCCGTGTTGATCACGATGTCCATGACGTTCACGGAATCGTTTTTGTTCGGCTATTTCCAGCCCTCAATCTACATCTTCCAATTGGCAGGTATAACTGCAGTCGCTTCTGCGTATCGCAAGAAGCGCGTGATTTTGAATCTGATACCAGAGTCGGACGATGAAGAACTGGTCGCAGCTCCAGCTTAAGCGAGCTCCGCGTCACCGAGGCGAAACTGGCAGCGAACGGCCTGAACTCGAATTGGCAAGAATCTTGAATATCAGGGGTATCACAGATCGTGGTTCTCTCTGGGACCTCACCTTTTTATTTAGATTATGCGTATGCCGGTAGAGAATATATGACACAAAAAACGTCTTCCCCTCAATCATCCGATTTGTCGCCGCCTGATATTGTTGTCATTGGCGCCATGCGCGCTGGAACAACAACGCTTTATGAGATGCTGCGTGAAACTGGCTTAGTCTCCGTCCCTCGGATGAAGGAAACGGACTTTTTTCTTGAGAAGCAATTCAGCCGAGGCCTTCAGTGGCTCAACAATCAGTATAGCGACTTCTCAAAACCGCTTGTCGATATGTCTCCTAATTATACGAGACAGATCATTTTTCCTGGCGTTGCGAAGCGGATCTACGAAACCAATCCGAATGCCAAACTCGTCTATATCCTAAGAGACCCGGTCAAACGCGCGGTTTCTGAGTACCGGCACGGAACCGCCATGGGATATGACCTACCGACGCCTGATGAATTATACCAAAATGGTGATACCGGATACGAGTGCAGTCGCTACTTCGATCAATTGCAGCCCTATCTCAAATATTGGTCCATTGACGACATTCATATCATTGAATTTGAAGACCTCGTCACAGATCAATGGGGCACTCTGGCAAAACTCTTCAAGGATCTGGGCTTGCCTGATATCCCTGTAGATCGAGAAGATTTACACACGAACTCTGCTGACGATTTGCAGCGTGTTCCATCCTGGTGGGGACAAATTAGAAATCAGCCGCTGGTCGAATGGGTGCGTTCCAAAACCCCTCGGGATACTGTGACGCTTCTCAAATCAATCTTCTTTCGAGGCAAAACAACGGATCTGAACGCGATCAAGTTTTCAGATCGCAATCTTCAAACAATCCGCGAAAGCCTCATCGATGATGTTGCAGCGCTACGCGCTTTAACAGGGCGGAGTTTTAGTCGCTGGGAAATCTAACCCGGCGCACCGCTTCGACGCTATGAGCGACGCATAGACACTTCCGCAATTTTCATAGTCCAGAATGGCGCTGTTCTTGCACAAATACCAAGAACAAGCTCGATTTAAAGTGAAGTCTAATAACAGCCTAAAAGGAACGGTCCGCATGCCGTCGCGAACAAACAAACGCGTAGACATTCTCGTTCAGCGCCAATTGGACACGATTAGCACAGGCAATGGCGCCTATTTGGAAACGTTCCTGCGCGTGATCGAACGCGCTGGCTTCAAAACCCGGATCGTTTTCGCGCCGCGCCACTCCTTCGGCAACCGTCCTTGGGCCGGGATCCATCCACGATTGGACTCCCTGATTGATGAAATCGTTTGGCCTGGCAGTGTCAAAATCGGCGCCCTCTATTGGTCCAGGTCGCCGCGCGTTTGGGGGCGTTTCTTTGTGCGCGCGCTCAAAGAGCTCGGCCGCAAAATCGGTTTATCCATCCTGGTGCCCAGCTATTTGGGGCGCCCGCTGATCGCCGCCGATGAGGTTGCAGTTGCAAAGGCCAGCAATCAAGATCCGGGTGATATTACGATCGCCGAATACAGTTCCATGGGCCCCGTTTTAAGCCGTTTAACCAGCAGCACACGCCGCGGCGTGTTGATGCACGACCTGCTTTCCGATCGCGGCAAGATCTGGCGCGATCAAGGTAGCCCGCCTGACCTGTTCGAAGTCTCTTATGACGGAGAAGCAAAGTGGTGCCAGGACGCGGAATTGATGGTTTATGCGTCGGCGAATGAATTAGAGGCTTTTCAGCCTGCTATTCCCGGCAGCAAAGCGGTTTGGTTGCGCCCAGAGCCACCGGTCTATGATGAAACACAATCGACCGGCAAAGCACGGGTTTTGTACCTTGGTACGACGCATGCTGGAAATACCGATGCGCTCGATCATTTCCTCGCGGATATCTGGCCGAGCGTGCTGGCGAAAACGCCGGACCTGGAGCTTTGGATTGCCGGGTCCGTTGGCAAAACGCTCAACGAGGCGCAACGGGCTATCAAAGGCGTCAAAGTGCTCGGGCGTGTGGAGCGCCTGGAAGATGTTGGCGGCGCAGATTCAATTGGCGTCGCGCCGACGCGCCTGGCCACCGGCATTAGCATCAAAGTCGCCGAGTATTTGATGCTCGACATGAGCTGTGTCGCCTATCCCCTCGCCGTAGGCGGGTTCAAATCAGCCCTAAACGACTTGGTGGTTCTCCCAGAAACACCAGAAGCTTTTGCCGCTGAAGTTGTTGCCCTCGCGACGGATCATGACGCGCGCATAAAGCAAGCCTCTAGCTCTCGGAAAAACGCCGAGCGCGTTCTGGACAATCAGGAAGTTGTCGATTTTCTCAACGCAGCGATAGAGGTCTAAACAGCCCTTTCACGACATCAAGTTTGCGACCTTGTCAGCATAATTGGACACTTCGCAATTTTCCACGACCCAGGCCCGATTCTTTGCGCCCATTTCGGCGCAGAGTTCTGGTGACGCTCGCAGCTCTTCGATCACCGCGACCAAGGCTTCTGGATCATGCGGTGAAACAACGCGAACGCCCTCTACAGCAAGGTACTCCGCCAAGCCCGGAGACTGCATGGCGATAACCGCCTTGCCCATTGCCATTGCCTCTAAAATACCATTCACACCCGCAGCATAATCTACAGCGTTTAGAGGCACCACAGCGAACAGGCTCTCATGATACAATTCGCGTAGCCGCTCGAAGCTGACGCGCGTCTTTCGAACATCAAAATTGGCTGGATGCTGCTTTGGGTCCTTACTTTCGTTAAAGTACCCGGTGGCTTGGACAATGAACGGGATATCTGTCTTTTCCGCAGCCTGTGAGAGGGTCGTGTAATCACGATTTTCTAAACCGCATGAAAAAACATGCCCACCCGATCCGGCCTGGCTTTCGACCTTCTGAGCATCAAAAAAGACGGTGTCTATCGGATTGAGTAGTGTGCGAACGCGGCTGGGGTCAAAGCCAACATCGTTGATTAAAACCTGTCTCTGGCGTTCGCAAAAAACAATGTAGTTGGCGACGCGCGGACTGTCGGTCAAACCAAACAGAAACTTGCGGCGGCGGCCATGGCCAGCATGGACAACGATATGCAGCTTGCCCTTCCACCGAGATAGTTTCAGCAATCCGCCCAGCAAGAAGCCCATGTCTTCGCTCAGCACCAACATTTGATTGAACTTGCGACGGCTTCCAAACGCTTTCAGCGCAGCCGATACTCTTTGCGGCAATAGACTGCGCGCCTTCCCCAAACGGCGCTCAACCAACAAGTCTGTTGGTGCAAGCCGTAGTCTATATTCGTCGAGATCTGAGCGTCTTACAGATCCAGTCTTGGACATCCTGTCCTCCAATGATGATCGGCCGCGTCACCCCCTGACGACGATCCATATTGTGTTCTCAACCCGTCGGTGCGAACCGAGTGGATCTAGGACAATTCTGTTGCGCAAACCCTAATTCAGGACAGGTTTGCTTGGAATAAGATAGACTTGATCAATGGCGATCCCGCCCGACCATACAATCTCGATTTCATCGGCGATCATGGCGTCAAAACCATGCTTCAAAATAAACAGAGAATCGAGATCAATCTCATTCCAGACCCGCTGAATTTTACCGTCGACATGAAGCTCCAACCGGCTCGACGCATCTTGCGGATTGCTCACCCGAATGCCGATATGATTGGTGTGCACCGCGTCGGAAATTGGAATCGTAATCCGACCCGGCTGCGCGCGTTCCGTTTTGGCAAACACGCTCTCGCACCATGTGCCGGCTTTGAGGGATTGTGTGGAGACCCCGGGCGCGCGTTCCACGCTTTCATCCTCAACCTCAAAAATATACGGGTTGCCTTTGGCCAAGCGGTCAGTCTGCCAAACGCGAACCCAATCGACCATCGTATCAGCAGGGAAGTGTTTGGAGTTCAGTTGGCCTGACCATTCTGCAACTTCGGTCGAAAGCTTCACATATTTCGGAACTTGGGCGATCTGATCCGGATCATTGATCTCGTGAACAGGGTATCCATCGACATACCAAACATACTTATCCGGCGTCCAAAGCAGGCCATAAGTATGGAATTCTGACGCATCAAAATTTGGAAAGTTGCGCCCTTGTCCATCTGCCGGAAAAGGCTGGATCTCTTTTTGGTGAAAGCTGCGATACCCGTCATAATGAATCGCGAAATGGACCGACTTGTCGCGATTGAAATTAGAAGACCCTTTGCGTGGATAGCCTTCGACAATGTCAATTTCAGTGCCGTCGCGGCCAGAAGCGTCGGCGCACCAGATTGACTTAAACGGCATCAACCAAAACGCGCCCCATTGGCCTGGCGCGGTATCGAGGATCATTCTCGCTTCGAAATACCCATAGCGCTGCGCGAAGCGCATTTCTTCGTCGGGACCGGTATTCCGATAGTTGCGGGTGCGGACATAGCCTGTCCGCATCGGGTTGGAGAAATTTCCGTCGCCTGAATTATCCTCTGATGTCCGCAACACCAGAACAGATTCCGCGCTGCCCTCTCGTTCGCTGATAAAGGCGTTTCCCTCTACCGCATAAGCTTGTTTGTTTGGGCCTTTTCGGTACTCCCATTTCGCATTGTCCGACTCCGGCGCAAGCGTGTCATAGACCTCAACCTGGAGAGTATCATCCTTAGAGGCTGCAGCTGGTTTTTCGAATTCACTTTCGAACGTTAATGTCCAGTCTTCGCCCATGTCAGGCGGGCCGGCTGTCGCGCTCGGGGCAGGTGCCGCGCAAGCGACTGCCACAATTGCGATTTGAAAGATAACCACTCCAGGCGCAAACCTGAAAGCATTCCGTCCAGCCATTATGTTAATCGTCCCAGCGAGCTTTTTCTTTTTTCAAAATCACGACGACATGGCGGTGTCAATTATACTCTCCTGAAGCACGATGAATATTTGCGATTACGCTTCAGAGCAGTAAATTGGCCACATTTACGTTGCGGACGGAGCACCATTTGTTCGCGACTAAATCGAACCGGAAGTTTTATTCTGACTCTTTTACGGCCCTTCCTGTAACGGCTGTCTTGTGCCACAACGCCCGCGCGGAGAGGGACAATTATGACAGCGACGATCGCGGCGATTGCCAATTTAAAGGGCGGGGTCGGGAAATCGACGACGACGCTTATGTTAGCGGATGGCTTGGCGTATTTTTACGGCGCCAATGTCCTCGTTGTTGATCTCGACCCACAAGCCAGCTCCAGTCAAATGTTGTTGACCGATCGCGGTTTGCAAATGGCATTTGATCAAGGCAAAGGCGTGCACCACCTGATTGAGCAATTCATGAATAATGAGCCTGCCAATATTGGTAATCTTATTTTGCCCAATGCTGTCACCTTAGAAGAGTTGCGCCGCGCCGAAGAGCGAGATGAGCGCAATGGTTGGATTTCAATCTTGCCCTCTCACTCTCAATTGCGCCTGACTGAAATGGCCTTGGAAGAGAAGATCTATTCAAAGGGTATGGCGCCAAGCCGGCTCGCGAATTATATCGCAGGCCATATCGAAAAAGCGCTGGAACCCCTAAAATCCATCTATGACGTGATCCTGATCGACACGCCGCCATACATGTCACCCGTTGCGCGTGCGGGGCTTTCAATCGCCACAAATTATATCACGCCGACCTTGGCTGACTCCGTCTCTATCTGGGGGTCAAAGCAATTTACCGATTGGGTGGGCACGCAAGTCACCCCTCATTTGGCATCCCGAAATTTCATCGTCATCACGCGGTTTCGAAACACGAAATACGCGCGTAACGCCGAACAGCAATTGAAAGAAGTCCATCTGAAGGATCGGACGTTCGGCCCGAACATTCCAGAATCTGTCCAGGCTCTGAACGCCATGGATCGCATGGACCTTGATAGTTACAGCACCTTGCGCGGAAAATATGGACGCCTCAGGAATGACGTCAAAGCGCTCTCCCAAGGGTTTGCCAATTTCCTCGCTAAGCGCAGCAATAATGCGCCACCCGCGATGGTCCGCGACTGATTACAAACGCTGCAAAGCCGTACGCACAGCGTGCATATCTTCCGGCAACGGCGTTTCGACGAAAACGGGTTCGCCCGACACCGGATGTTTAAAGCCGAGGCTCGCCGCATGTAGCGCTTGTCGTGTGAGCTTTCGTGCCAACCCTGTGGCCGTATCAAACACGTCGCCGCGCCCTGTCGCCTTTATCCCGCGATGTCGCCCATAGACCGGGTCGCCGATCAGTGAGCAGCCAAGGTGCGCCATATGCACTCTAATCTGGTGCGTGCGTCCCGTTTCCAGCTTGCATTCGATCAGGGCTGCTGCCGGGCGCGCCTCGACCTTGCTGATCTCACCATAGGTTTCGAGCGCTTTGTAATGTGTGATCGCATGGCGTCCCTCGCCGTCTTCAACGACCGCCATTTTTTTGCGATCTCGCGGACTACGCGCAATATCAGTGGTCACGGTTCCAGCGGACGGGCGCGGGCTGCCCCGCGTCAAAGCCAGATAGGTTCGCTCAATATCGTGCGTCGCAAACAACTCAGACAGACCTTTATGGGCAGCCTCTGTTTTCGCAACGACCAGAACCCCCGTCGTGTCTTTGTCGATCCGGTGCACGATGCCGGGCCGCTCAACCCCGCCAATCCCCGGAAGCGCGCCTTGGCAATGATGCAGCAAGGCATTCACCAGAGTGCCCTGCCAACTGCCTGGTGCCGGATGCACCGCCATACCCATCGGCTTGTTGATGAGGATTAAGTGCTCATCCTCCAGCAAGACATCGAGCGGTATGTCTTCCGGTTCGGGCGTGGCCGGCACCGGGTCCGGCATTTCCAAAATGTATTCAACACCGGGACGAACCGGCGCGCGCGGATCGCTTTGGACTGTCGTCCCACCGCTTTGGCGTTGGCGAACATGCCCTTCCTTGATCAGCGTCTTTGCGCGCGACCGGGATAGGATCTCGATCTGCTCACTCAAGAAACGGTCGAGGCGGGTTCCCTTATCGGTTTCCGCTGCTAAAGCTGATAATTCTGTCATCAGATCAGTATAAACTGACGCGACGCATTAGGTCATGCTGTAATCTCAATTGCAGCAGCAAGAAGAGAGAAAAATCATGGGAAAGCTGACACGGCGCGGGCTGCTTGGCGCAAGTAGCAGTATTTTGGGACTAGCCGCCTGTAGCCGCGACCCGATCCTGGATCCAGAAACTCGGATTACAGTCAGTCCCGATGATCGCGCGGCCTATCCGGGCACCGTGAATTTCATTCATGGTGTCGCGTCAGGCGACCCTCTGCCCGATAGCGTAATTCTCTGGACCCGTGTGACGCCCGATGCGGCCTATCCAGGTATTGCCGTGCCCGTTAGCTTTGCTGTGTTCAAAGACGAAGCGATGGAACAGCCGGTCAAGTATGGCCAAGGCTATGCTCTGCCAGACCGCGATTACACGGTTAAAGTGAATGTCACCGATCTCGAACCAGATACGGTCTATTACTACCGCTTCGTTGCCCGCGTGACCTCTGGCGACGTCCCGTCGCCGATGGGAAGAACGAAAACAACCGCGAGCGGCGGAGAAGCTCCGGTAAAATTTGCGGTTATCTCCTGCTCCAACTTCCCATTTGGCCATTTCCACGTCTACAGCGAGATTGGGAATACGCCTGACCTGGATGCTGTCATCCATCTCGGCGATTATCTCTATGAGTACGGCATTGACGGCTATGGCGGCAGTATTGGCCAAAGCATCGACCGCAATCATGAGCCACCGCTAGAAATCGTAACGCTAGACGATTACCGCACCCGGCACGCCCAATACAAGACTGATCCCAACCTTCAGGCCGCCCACGCTACGGCGCCTTGGCTGTGCACTTGGGATGATCATGAGAGCACGAATAATTCCTATCGATCGGGCGCCGAGAACCACAACCCGGAAGCCGGTGAAGGCAATTGGACCGACCGCAAACAAGCCGCCGTCCAAGCCTATCTGGAATGGATGCCAGTGCGCGACCCAGAAGTCGGCAAGGCCCGCGAGGCGCTCTACCGCCGCTTCGATTTTGGTGATGTCGCGTCCGTCATCTGTCTTGAAACCAGACTGACCGGCCGTTCCGATGAAATTAGCTGGTTCACTGAGATTGGCGGGTTAGATCCCGCCGCTGTGCCATTAGCCGCAGCAAGTACGATGCTGAAAGTTCAAGACGAAGAGCGCACCATGCTCGGCGCAGCTCAGGAAACTTGGCTTGATGAGCAATTGAAGGATTCAACGGCGAAGAATAAGTCCTGGCAAGTCTTGGCCAATCAGATCGTGATGGCGCGCGTCCGGCCGCCAAACTTTGCCCAGACCATGTCGGACACGCAAAAAGCGGCGCAAGATGTCGGCTATATCCAGCAGCTGATCCCGTTCAGTCAGCTTGGTTTGCCGTTTAATCTGGACGCTTGGGATGGCTTTCCTGCAGCGCGTGATCGGCTCTATGCCAGTGCGAAAGCCGCGAATGCGAGACTGGTCACGCTGACCGGCGACACTCACACGGCTTGGGCCAATACGCTTATGGATGCTGATGGTGAGCAACGCGGCGTTGAGTTCGGCTGCACATCGGTCACCTCTCCGGGTCTCGGGACTTATATCAAAGAGGTCCGAGATCTCGGGGCGCAGTTTGAAGCCGCGAATCCGGAAGTCGACTATCATGATCCCTTTGATAGCGGCTGGACCTTGGTCACCTTGACCAAGGATGACGTGCGCGCCGACTTCAAGAAAGTCACCGATGTGACCGCGCCCGAATATACCGCCAGCGATGTCACCACCTATGTCAGCCAACGCAATGGCGACACGTTGACCCCGCTCTCAACCGGCTAAGTTTTACGGTCGCTGCGGCACCCTTGCTCGCCTCCAAAATCCATGCTGTCTCGCGGTTAAAGCAGATAAGCAGGAGGCCGGTATGGGCGTGTTAGATGGAAAAGTGATTTTGATCACCGGTGGCGGAAACGGGATCGGAAAAGAGTGCGCGTTACAAGCCGCAAGCGAGGGCGCCAAAATCGTCGTCAATGACCTCGGTGGCACGCTGACCGATGATGGCGGGGCCTCTGGCGACGCGGGCCTGGCCGAACAAGTTGCTCAAGAAATCCGTGAGGCGGGCGGCGAGGCGGTGTCGAACTCTGAGAGTGTCACTGACATGTCCGCCGTAGAAGGCATGATCGAGCAAGCCAAAGACACGTTTGGCGGCCTGCATGGCATCATCAACCCAGCCGGCATTTTGCGGGATGGCATGTTCCACAAGATGAGCGAAGCTGACTGGAAAGCCGTGATCGACGTTCACCTGCATGGCTCATTCAACGTAACCCGCGCCGCGGTGGAACACTTTCGTGAGCAAGAAGATGGTAGCTTTGTCCTCTTCACTTCAACGTCCGGCCTGATCGGCAATATTGGCCAGGCCAATTATGCCGCGGCCAAGATGGGCATTGCCGGTCTGTCGCGCATTGTTGCAATGGAAGGCGCCCGCAAGAATGTGCGCTCCAATATCATCGCGCCTTTCGCCTGGACGCGGATGATCGCCTCTATTCCGGTGAAAGACGAAGAAGGCGCCAAGCGGGTTGAGCGAATGCGCACAGGCATGCGCGCTGACCAGGTCGCACAGCTGGCGGTCACGCTGTGCGCAGACGGCGCAAAACACGTCTCTGGACAAATCTTCAGCGTGCGGGGCAATGAAGTTGTTCTGTTCAGCCAACCGCGTCCTGTGAAATCGGTTTCACGTTTGGAAGGTTGGACGCCAGAAACCCTTATTGAACAGGGCTTTGGCGCAATGGAAGGCAGCTTTACCGATCTCGGCGCTACAACCTCTGTGTTCCCATACCCGCCGGTCTAGGGTAATTCGGCGGCCTAGGATTCGCATACTAGGACGAGCAAGAAGGCCGCCATGCAAGACGATACAAGCCCTCAGCCGATCGAACAGATCGAAACGGTTCCTGAAACAGCCCAAGCGATGAAGCTGGTGCAGGGGCCAGAGGGCGAGTATTTTCTCGTCCCAGACGAGATGGCGACACCTGAAGCGCCAGTTGCGGAAGCGGCTGCGCCAGAGGCGGCGACCGACATTGCGAGCAGCCTGTTCGCATGGACAGAGCCGATCCTCGAAGATCCGATCGGATGGGCGCAAGCGAACCTGCTCAACACTGAAATCCTGATGCCGTATCTCTGGCAGGCCGCTGCAATCGTCGCGGCGCTCATTCTCGGCACCCTTCTGACGCCGCGCTTTAGAACACTCGTGATTTCCGTCCTCGTGCGCCTGCCGGACAGTATTCGCGCCGTTGCGGATGAGACGGCGCCGCGCCTCGTTCGTCCAGCCTTGTGGGCAGGCCTGCTCTATGCTGCGCAAGCCGCGATGGCGGGCTCCGGCATGGACGCCACATTGGTGCGTATTGCTTCATCTTTGGCGCTCGCCTGGCTGCTCATCCGCATTGTGACCGCGATTTTGCCTGCAGGCTTCCGACGACCCGCCAGTTGGGTGATTTGGGTGTTTGCAGCCTTGTTTGCCTTCGGTGTGCTCGACGAAGCGATGACCTGGCTGAACACGATTGGCCCACCCTTTGGCGGCCGCACGATCAGCCCGGTATTTGTTGTCCAAGCGATTGCCACCGTTGCAATCTTTATGTTCGCGGCCAGTTGGCTCGCCAAGAAACTTAAAACGCGGGTCGACGAACTGCCGCAAGTGGAACCGTCTTTACGGATCTTGTTGGGAAATGCGGTGCAGATCGGCCTGTTCTTTGGGGCGGCGCTACTGGCCATGGCAGGCATCGGCATCCCGCTGTCCGGGCTTGCTGTGCTCGGCGGCGCAATCGGTGTTGGCCTCGGTTTTGGTATGCAGCAGATCGTCGCCAATTTCATCTCAGGCGTGATCTTGCTGACCGACCGTTCAATCAAACCAGACGATGTTATCGAAGTAGACGATACTTATGGCGTCGTGAAATCGCTTGGCCTGCGCTATGCCTCGGTCATCACGAGGGATGGCAAAGAACACCTCATCCCGAACGAGATGCTGATCACGGACAAGGTGGTGAACTGGTCGTATTCTAATAAGGAAGTCCGGGTGAAGCGACGCTTGCGGGTCGAGTATGAAACCGACCTTCGGCAAGCCGTCGAGCTTGTCGAGCAAGGCGCCATGCTGACCCCGCGCGTGCTGGCGCGCCCAGCGCCGAAATGTCTGGTGATGGAATTCGGCGATGAAGCCATCGAGATCGAGGTGCGCTTCTGGATTGATGACCCGCAAAATGGCGTTTCAAACGTATCTTCTGCCGTGATGCTCAACATCTGGGACAAGTTCCGGGAGGCCGGGATCGATATCCCACTGCGCCATGAGGATATCCTGATCACACCAGGCTCGACCCTGAAGGTTGAAATGGTGAAATCCCCTAGGGACGAAAACGCCTAGCTGAGCAGACGGCCTTTGCGCCAGCGATCAAACAGCAGCGCAAAGCCGCTGAGCACCATGCTCAGGCCGAGAAACGCAAACAGCTTCATCCACCAGGTATCGAAGCGGTCTTCCCCGGTCACATCCATAATGTGGAACCGCCAGAGCACATCGAACACGCGCCATTGATTGGTTCGCACAGATTTCACCGCACCGGTGGTGGCATCGAAATAGATACGCTGCTGGGTCCGCGCATCTTCGATCACCCAAACGGGCAACGCCCCACCATATTCGCGCGGCGCCGCCTCGGTGAGATAGATCGCTGTCGCTTCGGTTCCCGGGATTTTCGCGGCGCCATCAGCATCCGCAAACCGTCTTTGCAAAGCTCGAAACGAGACCGGGTCCAGGGGCGACCAGATATCGCCGGTCGTCGCATCCACCATTTGCCGTGTCTTAGAGGTTGTGATCACCCAAACCGGGCGATCCAGAAATGGCTGCAGCTCCGCGCTGAGCCAGGCCCCTTCAACTTTCGCCGCGGCTTCGACGGCGCCCACTTGGACCGCCATCGTCTCGAGCGTGCCATGTTCAATCTGCGGCCGCCATGGATCACCGCGAATGGTCTCGATTGGAAACAGGGTGAAGAACAGGCCGCTCACCGTCCAGAAGAAGAGCTGGATGCCGACGACGGCGCCAATAATCTTATGGACGCGCGACAGGCGTCTTATAGCGAGAGACATTATAAGGCTCCAAGCAAAGCGAGCGATCAGCTCGCACAAATCCTATGCCCCGTTAATCCCCAGAATGTCGCGGCCCGGGCTCGCAATGATATCAAAGTGT
The DNA here is from genome assembly GCA_039970335.1 of Henriciella sp. Classification (GTDB taxonomy): domain Bacteria; phylum Pseudomonadota; class Alphaproteobacteria; order Caulobacterales; family Hyphomonadaceae; genus Henriciella. Next base: position 354,818 of record JBDVMC010000025.1, read on the forward strand.
CTCACACGCAGAACCGATCTGCGAAAAAATAACAAAAGAGTCACAATTCACCTATTGACCACATCTGTAGTCATCGCCTAAGACCACACTTGTAGTCAAAAGGTGAGACCATGAGTCTGCAAATTACGCCCGCTGAATTAGAAATCATGACCGTGCTTTGGAAACACCCTGGCATAGGCGCGTCAGAAGTTGTCGACGCTTTGGATGGAGAACAGGACTGGAGCCCGCGCACCGTGAAGACGCTGCTCGCTCGCCTGGTCGAAAAAGGCGCGCTTGAAACCGCAGCCGAAGGGCGGCGCTATCTCTACCGCCCTTTGATCGCCAAGCGCGATTACCAAAAGAAAGAAGCCGGAAACTTGATCGACAAGCTCTTCGGGGGCCGCGCCGCACCTCTGGTCGCACAGCTCGCGGATGCCCGCGGTCTTACCGAAGACGATATTGAAGAACTCGAAGCTTTGTTGGGGAGACTAAAGCAATGAGCTGGACACAATTCCACCCGCTAATCCAAGAAGCCACTTTGACCACGTTCGCGGTCGGCTTGCTGGTCTTACTCGTTCTGACGGTCCGCCGCCCGTTCGCAAAACGCTTCGGTGCCAAAGCAGCTTATTTGCTTTGGGCCCTGCCGCTCGCCCGATTTGTGATGCCGCCTTTGCCAGGCAATTGGTCGCTCGCAGGCTTTCTCGGCTTCAACCGCCCGGCGCCTCTGAACACAGAGACAGCGGTCTCCACCGAAACAGTCTTCCGCCCAGCAATCGAGTTCGCCGCGCCTGAAATTGCCGCTGATCCGATTGCTGTGCTTCCTGCAGCCGCAACCACCGAAATCGCTGCCCCAACCGAAACCGCAGCGCGCGAGACAATCGTCCTCTCTGCATCAGAGACGGCGACCATCTCTACGCCTCAACCTGTCACCGAGTTCATCGCTGAACCGGTGGCTGGTACCAGCTTGCTAGAGGCCACCCTGGCCCAGGCGCCCTTGATCCTGACATCTGTCTGGCTTGTCGGGGTGGCTCTCTGGCTCGGACGTTCGATCTATCAGCAGCGCCAGTTCCTGGAACTCATCGAGGCTGACTCGGAGCCTGCAAACCCAGACACAGCCGCTGATACAGTTCGGATCGCGAAACAGCTTGGCATCAAGCGTGTCCCAGATGTCCGCGCCAGCTTGCTTTGCAGCGGTCCACTGGTCACAGGACTCAAGAACCCCGTCATTCTGCTGCCCATGTGGTTTGAAGAGGACTATACAGCCCCGGAACGCCGCGACGCTTTGGTCCACGAACTCATGCACCTGAAGCGCCGCGATCTTTGGGCCTTCCAAATCGCCCGTATCATTGCCGCAACTCAGTGGTTCAACCCGCTCGCTTATCTGGCTTTACGGGCTTTCCGCACCGATCAGGAAGCCGCCTGTGACGCTGACGTGATTGGACGCGCAAAACTCTCCCCGGCCGCCTATGGCCGCACTCTGGTCAAGGCCGCACGCCTTGCCCGCCCCTCCGACCGCCGCATCGCTGCGGCAAGCTTGACCCTCGCTCATCCCATAAAAGAAAGACTAATAATGATGACGCATCCGACCCCTTCTTTCCGCAGCCGCTTGATGGGAGGCTCGCTTGCAGTCGCCCTTGGAGCTGGCGCAATTTTCGCCACCGCCTCGTGCACCAGTTCGGCCGCCCAGGAACTCGATGGTGCCCCGCAGAGCGAAGCCGGCGTGGAAATCGATGGCGACAAGGTCTTTGCTTTTAATGACGATCAAGACATGAGCTTTGCCATCACCGTGGATGGTGAAACCTTCTCGTTCAATATGGCAGACCTCCCGCCAATGCCGCCTATGCCCGCTATGCCGCCAATGCCGGGTATGGAATTCGAGCAGAGCGGAAACAGCTTTCACATGTCGTTCGACACGGATGAGTTGGACGCCATGGAAGACACCCCAGAATTCGCAGCCTGGGAATCCAAAATGGAGGCCTGGGGCGAAGAGATGGAAGACTGGGGCGACATGGTCGAAGCGCAAGCCGACGCTTGGACCGACAAAATGGAACCGCATATCGACGCTTGGGCCGATGCGCAGGCCGACCGGTGGGAAAACCAGGTCGAGCTTATGGTCGAACGCGCTGAAGCGCAGGCTGAGCGTGCAGAAGCTCGCGCTGAACGAGACATGGAGCGTGCCGAACGAGACATGGAGCGGGCTGAACGCCGCGCCGAGATGAAAGCACACAAGTCCGAAGCCGGCGCTGACTATGACGGTGTTTCGTCCCCAGAGACCCGTGATTTTGGAACTCAGAAATTCAGCAAGATCAAAGTCGGAAGCGGCATCGCTGTGGTCTATTCGCAAGACCCGAACGCTTCGGTGACCGCAACTTTGAAGCGCGGCAGCTGGGATCAGATCGACATTAAAGTTGATGGTGACACGCTGATCGCGAAGAAAAAGAAGAACAGCCAGTGGGGCCGCTATGGACCACAACTGACGGTCTACGCCTCTTCGCCAAACTTGAAGCTGATTGATGCGTCATCAGGCTCATCTTTCAAGGGCAGCGTTATTGCAGGCGATCTCGACATTGATGCCTCAAGCGGCTCGTCGCTTTCTATGGAAGGCGCCTGTAAGAGCCTAAAACTCGATGCCTCCTCTGGCTCAAGCATCTCGCTTGATAAGCTCGAATGCGAGCGCGCCAATGTGGATGCTTCCAGTGGTTCCTCGATCCGCGTCTACGCCTCGCAAATGGTCAATGTTGATGCCTCTAGCGGCTCTTCGATCTCGGTTCGCGGCAACCCGTCTGATGTCACAACCGACAAATCAAGCGGCGCGTCTGTCAGCATACGCTAAGCCCACCCAACTCCTCCCTGGAACCCACGCACAGGTTTCAAAATGAGAGTGAAAACCCTGCCTTCTGGTGGGGTTTTCTTTTTACGGTCAGGGCTCATGTCGAAATCGCATAATTGAATTCAGAGGCGCCAATCTACTCGGCGCTCCCCGCATCGTTATCTTCTCCTCAACGCAACCCAATAGGAGATGATCATGATTGAGATCAGACGCTTTTCCGACCTCGGAACTTTTCAGAATGAGTGGCTGAAGGCCCACTATCATTTTTCCTTCTCGCACTATCACGACCCAGATCGCATGGGACATGGTAAGTTGCGGGTCTGGAATGATGACACGATCCAACCCCAAACCGGCTTCCCGCCGCATGGGCATAAAGACATGGAGATCATCACCTATGTTCGTTCTGGCGCGATCACGCACCAGGATTCCCTCGGCAATAAAGGACGAACCGAAGCAGGTGATGTCCAAGTCATGAGCGCCGGCAGCGGCGTTCAGCACTCGGAATGGAACGCCGAAAGCGAAGACACGCAAATCTTCCAACTTTGGATAGAGCCCGCTCAAGCCGGCGGCGATCCCGATTGGGGCGCGCGTGCCTTTCCCAAAACCGATCGTTCCGGTGAATGGGCCACCCTGGCCAGCGGGAGAGGCGACGTAGACGGCCTCCCCATCCGCCAAGACGCCGCTGTGCTTGGCGCAACCCTGAAAGCCGGTGAAGCGCTCACCTATGAGGTTAATCCCGGTCGACATGGTTATCTGGTGCTCGCCGCTGGTTCCGTCGAACTAAACGGTGAGGTGCTTCATGCTCGTGATGCAGCGGCGATTACGGGCGGGGCTGAGCTCACGCTCAAAGGGCTTGAAGACGCAGAAATTGTATTTGTGGACACGATTTAATCTCAGAAACCCCGCCCTCGCGGGTCCGTGATTGGAACAAAACTGGATTTTGCCCTATGTCTAGTTTTGTTCTGATTGCGAAAGGAGCCTTCCCATGAAAACCATCTTTGCCGCCATTGGCGCACTTGCCATCCTTCCGACGGCCGCTGCAACCGAAGTTGCCGTGACCTATAGCGATGATTTCGCTGAAGAATTAGCTGATAATTATGGCGAACGCGAAGGGGAAACCCTGACCGAAGACATCATCGAAGATCTCGATCATGCGTTCGAACGTGCAGGCGTTAGCCCGGCTAAGGTCGACATCACCATCGTCAATGCGAAACCCAATCGCCCAACTTTCCAGCAATTGACGGATGAGCCAGGCCTGGATGCGCTTCGATCGATCTCAATCGGCGGCATGAAACTGGTCGGCACCGTCTATGACGCTGAAGGCGAAGTCGTCGCGACCCAGGAATATGGCTGGTTCGAGAACGATATTCGGGACGCTTTCGGAGGCTCTACCTGGAGTGACGCCAATCGCGCCTCGCGCCGGTTTGCAAAGAAGCTCGCCACTGAGTTAAGCGACACCTAGCCTCGATCACCTGGATAAATCTCACGGCCATCGACTTCCAAACGGAAGAGATCCGGTCGTGAGTAATGCCCAGCAGGGTCACTCGCGACTTTGCAAGCGCGCGCCAGTGCGAGATCCGCATCAGCGACCAAGACCCCTTCTTCATTCGTCAGAACACCGGAGACGATCTCGCCGCGCGGATCAATGATTGCCGACCCGCCATTATGGTCGAACTCATACAAAGACTTAAACCGGTCCGGCACATGTGTTTCCAACCGCAGACCCGCCGAGCAGATAACCCAAGCCCCAGCTTGGCTGGCAAAGGCGCGGCTCAGTAAGAGCTGCCGCGCCCAAACAGGTTGGCTTGGCGCCTCTTCCGGTTCCCGGCCTGGCCAAGCCGCAACATGCACATCGACGCCCTGCGCCATCAACGCGTAGGCTGGCAGAACCGCATTGTGTTCCCAGCAATTCAAGCATGACAATCGACCCCAATCCCGCTGCACAGGTTTCAGCCCTTTAGCGTCTCCATCGCCCCAGACAGAGCGCTCATGATGCGTGGGCTTGAGCTTACGATGCCGGTTAAGCAGCGTGCCATCGCGCCCAATCGTCAGCATCGTACAATACAAGGTCGCCTCGGTTTGCGGATCGAGCTCATTCACGCCAATCACCAGATCTGCATTGGCGCGTTTTGCGGCCTTACAAAGCGCTTTCACTTCCGGTCCCTCTAACCGAACCCCATTCTTTAAAAGCTCCGCTGCCGCCTGCCACCACGTGTCAGAGAGCGGACTATCAATGAAGAACGGATAGCCGGGCAGCCAGGACTCGCCAAACGCGATCACGTCCGGCTTCTCCTTGGCCGCTTGCTCAATCCAGTTCAGAGCAATCTCGAGGCTGGCTTGCTTGTCGAACAAAACAGGCGCGGCCTGCACGGCGCATAGGCGAACAATATCAGTCATAAGGTCCGATACGCCGGAAGCGACCGCCTAAACAAGGGGCTCACAAAAAGTTTGATCGGCGCACGTCGAATTAAGCGAGATAAGCCGCGCGCAGCTCATCGCGCTCATTGGCGCCAACACCAAGCGTCTCTGCCAGATAGGTGTCGAGATCGCCCGATTGGCCGACAATGCTCGCCATTGCCGCTTCAAGAAATTCCGAGTGAACGCCGACGAATGGATGATAGACCGCGTCGTCAAAGTTCTTGCCGATATGCTCATTGAACATGCGCGCCATTTCGGGCAAGCGCTCGACAACGTTTGCGGCCGTATTGGTCAACTCATAATCGGCATAGATCGCATCTTGATCGACGCCCAAGACGTGATGGGTCAGCGCGCATAGGATGCCAGTGCGGTCTTTTCCGGCAGCGCAATTCACGACGGCCGCATCATCGCGCCCCAGCGCCCGAAGCCCTTTGAACCATTCCGAGAAGGTCTCAACATGCTGCTCTTTAAAGGGCGCGGCGCGGTAATAGTCAGCCATCCAGCCATGGGCTTTCGCTGCATCGACCGCCACCTCTGACAAGAAACGAACATGCGGCGCCTGGGTTGCAGACCCCTTCTCACTTGCGAGCACCTGAACGCCTTCAATCGGCCAGCGATGACCATGGCGCTCGCGCTCATCGGGACGGCGCAAATCCGCCTGGAGTTTGATATTATACCCCGCGAGCGCTTCTAAATCGGCTTCGCTCGCTTCGCCAAACTGGGCGGACCGAAACAGAACACCGGTACGCACCTGCCGCCCTCCAGCGCCTTCATAGCCGCCAAAGTCACGGAAATTGCGGACATTCTCAAAACTCTTGACCCGGTCTTGCATGGTCAGCTCCCTCTATGGCTTTTGACGCTCACTTAGTGCGGATTGGAAGGTGGGTCTATAATGACGCGAGGCGAGCAAATTTTAATCGAACGCACTCAAATCGTGATCATCTGTAAAAAGCAATTCGCGGTAAATTGAAGCGGTTAGACATACGCTGATTATGTTAACTGCGACAGCCGCTCCAGATTCGACAGCCAAACCGGTACCTGGTTCACCATCAACGCTCGCCACGCCCAACGCGAATATGATCAGAACGATGGCCAGGGCGAGGCATGCATAAATCGCAAACAGAAGCAGCAGCGGCCAGAATCGCTTTTTGGTGTAATGAAAGCTCTGCCGCAGAGCTGCGATGGGACCTAATTCCTCAGACAGCAGAACCGGTGTCGCCACCGCCCAAAACACGACCAATGCAAGGCCTGGAATTATGAGCAACAGAAATCCCAGCCCAGCCCCCACGGAGGCGAGAACAAACAACGCCACGAGCGCGAAATAGCGCCTCATCGAGAGCTGAACCGCCTCGTTCAGTTCTGTGCGCTCAACGCTCAAAGCAATCCAATAACAGATGCCGCTAAAGAATGGATCGGAGAGATAGGTTGTACTCACCAAGCCGAGGCCTGACGTAAATCCAAGCGCATGGTCGGCACTGAGCGATGCGAAGGTCACAAAAGCCCAGATCAGCAGAACAGGAAACAGGCGCCCGACATCCCTCTGTAAGAGCCACCACCACCCCGAGAACACGCGAGAGAAGCTAAACGGTCCTGCCGCGGGTCCCGTCATCGGAATGGAGGTTCGTCAAACGCCCGCAGTTTTCGACTGTGAAGTTTCGCATCGCCGCTCGCCAATTTTTCGAGCGTCGCGACGCCGATCTGCAAGTGCTGGCCGATCGATTTCTCATAGAACTTGTTCGCCGCGCCCGGCAGTTTGATCTCGCCATGCAGCGGCTTGTCCGAAACACAGAGCAAGACGCCATACGGCACCCGCAATCGGAACCCGTTGGCGGCAATCGTGGCGCTTTCCATATCAATCGCAATTGCCCGCGATTGGTTGAACCGGCGGGCGCTGTCTGAAAAACGAAGCTCCCAATTACGGTCATCTGTCGTAACGACTGTCCCTGTTCGAAGGCGCTTTTTCAAGGCCTCGCCGGTCTCGCCCGTCACTTCGGCTGAGGCTTCCTGCAGGGCGACTTGTACTTCAGCAATGGGCGGGATTGGAATATCTGGCGAGAGGACATCGTCCAACACGTGATCATCGCGCAAATAAGCGTGCGCGAGAACATAGTCGCCAATCGACTGACTGTGGCGCAGGCCCCCGCAATGGCCGACCATGATCCAGCATTCTGGACGCAAGACGGCCAAATGATCGGTGATCGTTTTCGCATTAGAAGGCCCAACGCCAATATTCACCAACGTAATCCCAGACCCATCTTTCGCCGTGAGGTGATAAGCGGGCATCTGGAACCGGCGCCATGGCGCATTGTCGATCTGCTCGCGGGCATTTTTGGTTTTGGCATCGACGACGAGACCGCCAGGAACAGACAGTTCCTCGTAACGTCCGCCTTCTGCGAGTTGCTCCAAGCCCCAATCCACGAACGCATCGACATAGCGATGGTAATTGGTGAACAGCAAATAGCGCTGGAAATCCTTCGTCGGCGTGCCGGTATAGTGCGCCAAACGCTTCAGAGAGAAGTCTGTGCGCGGCGCATCGAACAGAGCCAGTGGGCGATTATCGTAAGGTTCAAACAATTCGCCGTCGGCAATCTCGTCGCCAATATCGCTGAGCTGCGGCGCTGGGAACCATTTGGCCAGTTCGGCCGGATTGATCTCATCGAGGCCCTGGGCTTGGCCCTGCTCCCAAACATAGGCGTAGGGAATTTCAGCCGTCGACAGGCCAACTTCAACCTCGACTTCATAGTCGCGAAGCAGCGGAACCAGCTGCTCAGACAGATAGCGCCGGTAAAAGTCCGGCTGCGTAATCGTGGCCGAATAGGTCCCTGGCTCTGACATTTTGCCGAATGCGCGAGAGATGGGAGGCGGCGGTCCGCTCGGATTGTAGCGGATGATCAGTTCTGGATAGCAGAAGAGGCCATTGGCTCTATCTTCTGGGTCCGGGGTTTTTCCCTCATGCAAGAAATCTTGCAGGGCCGCGCAAAGCGCATCAACCGACTGCGTGTAGAGCTTATCGAGCTCATCTATTATATTTTTTGGAGTATCTAGTTTCGTCATGATCTCCTTTGCCGCAAAGCCGTTTCGCGGTCAACTTGGTGAATTGTCCTGTCACCAAGTCTTCATGGAAATCTTGCTGTGGTGGCGCAAAGATTGGGCGCTAAGACCGACGCCTGACCAAATGACCCATTTTGCGGCCTGGTTTCGCATCGCGCTTTCCGTACAGGGTGAGAACGCCGTCGGCGGCCAGCACTTCAGGTGGCACGGTCGCTTCCTCGCCGAGAAGGTTTAGCATCTCAACATCATGGAACCGCGTGACGGGGCCAAGCGGCCAGCCCACGACAGCGCGGATGTGCTGTTCAAACTGCCCAGTAGCGCACGCCTCCGGGGTCCAGTGGCCCGAATTGTGGACGCGCGGCGCAAACTCATTGGCAAGCAGGCTGCCATCCTCGAGCACGAAGAATTCCAGCGCCAGAACACCCACATAGTCGAGCGCATCGACAAGCGATTTGGCTGCAGCACAGGCGCGCTCACAAACCTCGTCAGAAAGATCGCTCGGCACGACACAGCGTTTTAGAATGCCATTGATGTGTTCGTTACGCGGCAGATCATAACAAACAGATTCCCCCGCCCGATCGCGCGCGATGATCACGGAAACCTCCCGCTCAAACGGGATCATCGCCTCAAGGATGCAAGGCGCGTGGACCAGGGCTTTATGTGCTGCTTCATAATCATCACCGGCTTCGAGACGAGCTTGACCCTTGCCATCATAGCCATCGCGCCGGGTCTTCAGGATCGCTTTCCCGCCAAACGCTTTGATCGGCTCTGCAATATCAGACGCTTGATCAACCTGCGCAAAGTCCGCGGTCACGATCCCGCACGCCCTTAGGAACGCCTTCTCGACCACCCGGTCTTGCGACACTTCCAGCGGCTTGGCGCCCGGTCGAACCAAATTACCGGCCTCGATCAAAGCGACGGCCGCCTCGACCGGGACGTTCTCAAACTCATACGTGACGACATCGCAATTCTCAGCCCAAGCCAGCAAGGCCGGAATGTCGGTATAGTCCGCTATGACATGATGCGCCGCGACACGCGCGGCTGGGCTATCCGCCTCTGGGCAGAAAATGGACACGTCAAAGCCGAGGGCAGAAGCGGCGCTGGCTAACATCCGCCCGAGTTGTCCACCGCCTAGAATGCCGATTGTCGCGCCGGCGGTCAGTGCGGTCATGCTTTTGGAGTCTCCTGGACCGCCTGCGTTTGCGCAGCTCTGAACGCGTCCAGTTTCTCAGCAACGCCAGTATCTTCGAGGGCGATGATCGACGCGGCGAGCAGACCTGCATTCGCAGCACCCGCTTCTCCGATCGCCAGAGTCCCGACGGGCACGCCTTTTGGCATCTGCGCGATCGAGAGTAAGCTATCAATGCCATTCAATGCACGCGACTGAACCGGCACACCCAAGACAGGCAGCGGCGTCATCGCGGCCGCCATGCCTGGCAAATGCGCTGCGCCGCCGGCGCCAGCGATAATCACCTTGAGCCCACGCGCCTTGGCGCCATTGGCATAGTCGTAGAGTCGCTGCGGGGTTCGATGCGCTGATACGATCTGCGCTTCAAAGGCGACGCCGAGCTGATCGAGCAATTCGCAGGCTTTTTCCATGACAGGCCAATCAGATTGGCTTCCCATGATGACACCGACAACCGGCGTTTCACTGTTCGAGGTTAGGGCCATTGGCTCCCCCGCTTCAAAGCGCGCAACATAAAAATGTTGCCTGCCGCGTCAACTGTTATGGCTCTGGGCTTTGCAGCACGATTCCCCTACACTCCACGCATGCCTGACTCGGTTGAGCCCTTAACAGAACAAGACCGCTTCGCAGCGCGCAGTGCAGCGCGGCGGAACCTGATCACCGCGATTGGCGTGGACACGACCAATTTGCCCCGCGACGTGAAGGCTGCGATCGAAGCATTGGCGGGCGAAGTGCTCGGTCTGCGCGAAGATCGCGAACGCCTCGCCAGTGAACTTGAGAACGCGGCTCATCTGGCGGATCGCGATACGCTTTGCCCGATCTTCAATCGCCGCGCCTTCGAACGCGAACTGACCCGGGAAATCGCACTTGCCGAGCGCTATGGCACACCGCTTTGTCTGATATTCATCGATCTCGATCGGTTCAAATTGATCAATGACCGATTCGGTCATGCCACTGGTGACAAAGTCATCCAGCATGTGGCGCAAACCCTGCTCGACAATGTTCGCCAAAGTGACATTGTCGGACGTCTTGGCGGCGACGAGTTTGGTATCGCGCTGACCCATGCGGACTACAGTGTCGGTCAATCAAAGGCGAATGGATTGGAGTCGGTTATCGGCGCTTTGACGGTCCGTGAGGCCGAAGGATCTGGCGACGGGGCGGTCCAACTTGGTGCCTCTTGCGGCACTGTTTTGTGGCAACGCGGACGCGATGCTAGCAGCCTGATCGCAGAGGCAGATGAAACCATGTTTCGACGCAAAAACGAAAAAAAGCGGGCGCAGTAGCGGCCTCGAGCGCAAGATTATTTCGAATTTGAGAAACCTCGCGCGGTGCCCGTGACTCGGCGCTCAACCTATGGTTACTTGTTGCCATAAAGACACAGATACCATTTCACCAAGAAGGAGTGCGCCTATGTCACTGCAAGGCCGGATTGAAGAGCTCGCCAAGCGCCATGCGAAAATCGATGAAGAAATTCACGAAGAACAAAAACGACCGTCGGCCGACGAGATCGTTGTAAAAGATCTCAAGCGACAGAAACTTAGGCTTAAAGAAGAGATTGGTATGTTACGCGCGAGCTAGGCGCCCACCAATCTTACGTGGTCCCGCCAATCCTCCAATTGAGCAGGCGGAACCGCGACAATGGATAAACCAGTCACACTGATCATCGGCCTCGGCCAAACCGTCGGAGATGCCGTCGCACGGCGCTTTCTGGCCGAAGGCCACGCCGTGCTCGTGGTCGACCCAGACCAACGTCTCCTCGACGAGCTGGAGAAAACGACAGGCGACAAGATCGCCTATCATCACGGCGCTGTGCATACGAAACTGGGGCTTCGCAATGCGATGGCGGCCGCGTTAGAGACCTACAAATTCGTCGATAATGTCGTTTGCATCCCGCCGCTGCCCGAAGCAGACCGTCTTTTAGACCTGGATATGGAAGACTTCGAGACGGTCTTGATGAAGACCGCCCGCGGCGCGGTTCAAACCCTTCGCGTGTTTACGCCGGAACTGATTGCTGAACGCCCTGAGACTGAAAACGCCGCCGATCGGACCCGGCAGACGGGCACGTTTACATTTGTCCTATCGCTTGGCGCGAGCATGGCGCAGCCGGGTTGGTTCAGTGAAAGCGTCTCTCAGCACGCGATTATGGGGATTGTAAAAGCCTCAGCGATTGAGCTTGCAGGCGAAGCGGTTCGTGTGAACGCAATTGTTGCGCTACGCCCCCGCGCGGAAGGCCGTGAGCCTTGGCTGAAAGACCGAACACCCATGGGCCGGCCTTCGCTTGCGGAGGAGATTGCCGAAACCGCAACATTCTTGGCGAGCCCGAACAGCGCAATTATCACTGGCGAAGCGATCACCCTGGATGGCGGCCGTCGCTTCTTGTCTGGCATCGTTCAAAACGAAGACGACTAGGCCCTTATCAAAAGGCCTAGTCGCTAAAAGTCGCTGCACTCTTGTTAGAGGCGCTATCGCATTACTTGGGGTGACAGATCACCGGCATCCACGTGTAGCCTTTCACGAACGCGCCTGAGGTCAGGCTTGGCTCATCCAGAACTTCGACGTGGCTGAAGCGTTCCATGATCTCTTCCCAGAGAATTTGGAGCTGCAATTCGCCGAGACGATTGCCGACACAACGGTGAATACCGAACCCGAACGAGAGGTGGTTCCGTGCCTGCTTGCGATCGATGATCAGACGGTTTGGATCTTCATCCCAGAACGCCTCATCACGATTGCCAGAGACATACCACATTGCGATCTGGTCGCCCTTTTTGATCGTCTTGCCGTGCATCTCCACATCCTCGAGCGCAGTGCGGCGCATGAAGGCGAGCGGGGTTTGCCAGCGGATGACTTCTGACACCATGTTCGGGATCAGAGACGGGTCCTTTTTCAGCTTGGCATACTCTTCAGGGAACTTGTTGAGGCCATAGATAGAAGCCGTCATCGAGTTCCGTGTCGTGTCATTGCCGCCAACGATGAGCAGGATGGCATTGCCGAGCAATTCCATCGGCGTCATGTCTTTGGTCTTCTCACCATGCGCGAGCAAGCTCATCAGATCATTGCGAAGGGGCTCGCTCTGCTTGCGTTGGAACAGTTCCATGAACGCGCCGAGGCATTCCATTAATTCCTGACGCCACTGCTCTTCACCGCCTGGGCAAATGTCAGGGTTTTCGCGGTTCGTAGAGACATCCGACCAGCGTGTCAGCTTGCGGCGATCTTCGAACGGGAAGTCAAACAAGGTCGCGAGCATCATCGTGGTCAGCTCAATCGAGACCGTATCGACCCAATCAAAAGGCTCACCAACTGGAACCTTGTCGAGAATTTCCTTGGTTCGCGCACGGATCATCGGCTCGAACTCTTTCAGCATGTTTGGCGCAACGGCCGGCTGAACGGTTTTGCGTTGCTCAGAGTGCTTGGGCTCATCCATCGCGATGAACATAGGCAGCTCGAAATCTTCGATCGGCTCGCCGAGAACGATCCCGCCATGCTCCCAGCTGGAAGAGAAGCGTTTGTGGTCGATGTCGACCTTCATAATATCTTCGTAGCGCGTCACGGACCAGTATCCGCCAGCAAAGCTGTCTTCCGTCCAATGCAGCGGGTCTTGCTCGCGCATGCGGGCGAACAGGTCCCAATAGGCGCCTTTGCGCCAGATTTCCGGGTCGAGCAGATGCATCTCATCCAGCGGGATATTCTTGGTATCTGGCAGAGCGCCATCAAATTCCAGGTATCCCGGATGAAGTGGTTCGCGCGCCGTAATACTTGGGCGGTCGAGATTGTGTGGAATCTTAGTCAGCGTGTCTGCCATCTGGGCCTCCGGAAGTGCGGTCTTGATTGCCGCAATTATGACGTCGGCGTCACCGTAACATAACTCCTCAGAAAAAACCATGACGCATGCGTCACTTTTTTCAATTTTATGCGGGATATCGCTCATTGCGGGCTTTGCGGATCGCGGTCTCAAGCGCGGTCTTCAGGCTCTTGCGCTCAGCCGGGGTCAGAAAGCGCCCTATAATCCAGGCTTTATCGGCATGGGAGAGCTTCAGCTCACTAGGCCGGCGCTCCGGATAATCCAGGCTGACCCGCGCGAAGGCGGTGGGCAATTTTGCTTTCAGCGGGGCGCGGCCAGGCGTCGTGTGCTCAACTTGGATTTGGTCAGCCGTCACCCGCACCCGCGTTTCTTGCTTCAGCTTGCGAAAGTTCCATCGAAACGCGAGCCAAATCGCCAGCGCATCCAGGCCAAAGAACCCGATCACTGGAAACGCGCCCATCGAGACAAACGCAAGCCCCGCCCCAAAACTCATCACTGCAACCACACCCATCACGATCGTAAAGGCCCGCGGGCTCAGCGACCGGTTCGGGGTCAGCGTGGCGTCCAGATAGGTGATCTCGGTCGTCGGCTTCATGAGAAAGAGTATAGGTCAGACTTAAACCAAGACCACAAGCGCGACGCGGCGCCGCAAGAGGGTCGCTCGGGCAGATGGGACGCGGCGGGGTTGAGGATGAACGTCTGCTTTCGGCGCCAATGCGGACATTAGAACCAGCACTCGCATAAGAAACACGCGACTCCGTTCACCTCTTCAAGAAAGGTGTTGGTCAAACAAGGCGAGCATACGGTTCCAAGCACGTTCAGCATGTTCCGGATCGTGCGCAGGGGAGTCAGTCGTTACCCATCCGTGCATGGCGTCTTCATAGACCTCGATTTCGGCAGTTGCTTCGTATGTTTCAAATGCGCTGACGAGCGTATCGCGCACCTCCGGAGCGCGCGCGTGATCATTTTCCGCGATGGCGATCAGAACGCCGCCTCTGATTTTTTCGGCGAGAAGGTGCGGAGATTGCGCGTCATCGGTGACGAGCCGCCCACCATGGAATGATGCCGCCGCACGTATGCGTTCTGGAGCCGCCGCAGCAGCAGCCAGCGTCCATGAGCCAGTCATACAGAACCCGACAGCTCCCACGCCTCGGCTCGTATCGACAACGCCTTCTTGTTGATCGAGCCAATTCGCAAGGGCAATCGAGTCAGCGGTTACACCCTCGACAGAGAACACACTGATATGAGGCATAATGCGGTCGCGGCCGCCCGGATCGTCAATATACTCGCCATCCTGGAACAGACGCCCTTTCAGAGTCCTGTAATAAGGATTGACCGCGATCACACTGTAGCCCGAGCTGGCGAGCTTGCGCGCCATATCAAAAAAGGCAGGACGGACGCCGTGAACATCCGGCCAAATTATAATAGCGGCATGCTTGCCCTCCGTGGGGTGTACAAAAAGTGCGTCTGCCGTTTTTCCGTCAGGCATAGGCACCAGCACATTGCGTTCAGAAAGCTTGCCAGCAGCAGGCGGTGGTGTCGCGCAGGCAGTTGCAAGTAAGCCGCTCGCCGCGAATGTTGCTGTCGCACGCGCTGTAAAGTCGCGCCGTGTCATCGCCTTGCGTTTTAGGTAATCATCCAGTTCGCGATCTGTTGTTTCATCACACATAACGTACTCCATTCCCTCTCAATTTTTTTGATACGCTAGCGCTAAAATATGGGAGAGGGAATGGGGTACGTTATGTCTCCTTCGGACCAAAAGCACACTTTGGCCTTTGCCAATCTGCGAGAGACGTTTCATTCTGAATCTCAGCACGACTGAATGGGCTCGAGGGGACGACAAAATATGATTTTGAGAAGGCTCGCAGATGCGTTTCGGCGACAGGATTGGTTCACGGTTTCGCTGGAAATCGTGATCGTCATGATCGGCATCTTTCTCGGCCTTCAGGTCAATGCCTGGAACCAATCCCGCATTGATCGCGTAGATGAAGCTGTGTTCTTGCAAGCTCTATATCAAGACGTCCTTGAGCTGGAGAAGAACTCGAATGAGCTAATTGATTTGCGCCTTGCAGAGCTGAACGCGATCGGATCTGGTTCGGACGTCCTATTTGGGAAGACGGAATGGCGGGATTTAACAGAGGTTGAGTGTGATGCCATTTCAACCTCACATTCTCCGGGAATTGTTGCCACGAGCCTGCCGTCATGGACAGCGCTGCGCGACGCGGGAAGAACAAACATTGTTAGGAACGTTGAGCTGCGGCGAGGCTTGGCGACACTGACCCAAAAGCGAGAGTCGCTCGATCGGATCATGGATATTGCCGAAACTCAGGGCTACCAACTTATGTCGATGCACCCCGAACTGTTCAAAGCAGAACCCATTAGAACAGAGCTCGAAGACGCGCCTGAGCGAACATATTTTACCACTGAAGCTATGTGTGATGCGGAGGCCTTCTCGCAAAATCGCGCAGCGATGAATGCCCTCGCCGGAAACATGAACCGATTTAGTTCCGTAATAAACAGGTTCGGCATCGTTCCTTGGGCCGAGCAAGTCACAAAGGTCAGAACAATCCTTGAGAAAGATATCAAGACTGGGGCTTAAGCAACATGCAGCGGGAAAAACCAATTGAGCTGTCTGGAATGTCCGCTTTCAGAACAGATCGCCGCAGCGTAGGGAAGATGCATGGCTGAGACAAAATCCAAACCGAAACGCAAACGCGCGCCCCGTACCTTTGGCAAGGAGAAGGCGGCAGAGCTGTTCGCAGAGCTCGCCAAGGATCGCCCGGACCCAAAGACTGAGCTTAATTTCGTGAATCCCTACACCCTGGTCGTCGCGGTCGCCCTGTCCGCGCAAGCCACCGATGTCGGGGTCAACAAAGCCACTAAGGGCCTGTTCAAGGCGGCAGACACGCCAGAGAAAATGCTGAAGCTTGGCCTCGCAGGCGTCGAACAGCACGTCAAAACAATCGGATTGTGGCGCAACAAAGCCAAGAATGTCATCGCGCTTAGCCAGATGATACTCGACGAGTTTGACGGCGAGGTGCCGCAGACGCGCGATGAGCTGGTACGTCTACCCGGCGTCGGGCGAAAGACCGCCAATGTCGTTCTGAACGAAGCGTTTGGCCAACCGACCATCGCCGTCGATACCCATATCTTCCGCGTCTCAAACCGCACGGGCCTCGCGCCCGGCAAAGATCCGGACCAGGTCGAGGCGAGCCTCGAACGCACGACCCCTGATGAGTTCAAGCTTGGCGCCCATCACTGGTTGATCCTGCACGGGCGCTATACCTGCGTGGCGCGCAAGCCAAAATGCTGGACCTGCTCGATCACGCATCTCTGCAAGTTCAAAGACAAAACGCCAGACCCGGCAACGGTCTCGTCGCTCGGTCCAAAAGCCCCTCGGCGGAAGCCCAAACCGAAGAAATGAGCTTGCGCCACATGGCTTTTGCCTCTTAAACGCCGCCCATGCTCAAGACGCGCATCATTCCCTGCCTCGATGTCAAAGATGGCCGTACCGTCAAAGGCGTGAACTTTGTCGACTTGCGCGATGCGGGCGACCCGGTGGCGCTCGCCAAAGCCTATGACGCACAAGGCGCAGACGAGCTTTGCTTCCTCGATATCACCGCCAGTCATGAAGGTCGCGGCACGCTGCTCGATATTGTCAGCGCGACGGCTGAGCAATGCTTTATGCCGCTCACCGTTGGCGGCGGCGTACGCAGCGCCGAGAACATGGTTCAACTGCTCCGTGCCGGGGCCGACAAAGTGGCGATCAACTCCGCCGCCGTCGGCGATCCGGACGTGATCTCTCGCTGCGCTGCGAAAGCAGGAAGCCAGTGCGTTGTTGTCGCGATCGATGCGCGCAAGTCTGGCGATAGCTGGGAAATTTTCACCCATGGCGGACGCAAGCCGACCGGGATCAACGCCGTCGACTTTGCCAAGCTCGCAGCCTCTAAAGGCGCTGGCGAGATTTTGCTGACCAGTATGGACAAAGACGGCACCAAGTCAGGCTTTGACCTGCCACTGACCAAGGCGATCACAGACTCTGTGACGATCCCCGTCATTGCCAGTGGCGGCGCCGGACGCGCGGAAGACCTGGCACCAGCGATCCTGGAAGCCGGCGCGAGTGCCGTTCTTGCAGCGTCAATTTTCCATTTTGGCGAGGTCAGTCTAGAACAAGCGCGAGAAGCGTTGGAAGCTGCTGGCGCCCCGGTACGGCCGTTCAAGACCGCGGCAGCTTGAGGAGACAAGCATGACAGACAAACCCCTCGGCAGCGCCAGCGAACTCGGCGACCTGATCGCTTATCTCGCGGAGATTGTTGATGCGCGCGTAGGCGGAGACCCCAAAGACTCCTACACCGCCAAACTGCTCTCCAAAGGGCCGCTGCATTGCGGTAAGAAAATCGCTGAAGAAGGCGCTGAACTCGCTTTGGCTTTGGCCGCAGAAGGCAAAGCTGAAAGCGCGTCTGAAGCGGCAGACCTGATCTATCACATGCTGGTGGGTTTACGCTCGAAGGGCGTCAGCCTGGACAATGTGGCGACAGCCTTGCGGAAACGCCAAGGGCTTTCTGGCTTGGAAGAGAAGGCTAGCCGCGCCGATTAGTCGGGATTGTCACCAGGCTCCAACGCGCCTACCTTGTAGGTGTGCTTAGAACTGTCACGTCTTTCCTTTGGTTGATTGCCGCACTTGCGCTCGGGTTTGAGGCGATGGCGCAGCCCTGTGCCATACAGGTCGATCTTGGCGCAACATCGCATCATGAAATGATGGCAGACATGCCCTGCCACGATGAAATGATCGCGATGATCGACCAGGAGCAAAACCAGCCAGAACATGGCGAGCCTGCTTGCTGCTGCGCCGCGCTACTTGGAAACGGCGTCCATGCAGACGCCCCTGCCCTCGATCAGCCGGTTCCTTATCTAACCACTTGGGCCACGCCTATGCCCGAAAATGCGAACAGTATTTTCCTCGAGTTTGAGCCGCCGCCGCCGCGCGCCTGATCTTTTCGTCAGAAAGATCAACTCAAACAGGACAATCAAAAATGAAACGCATCCAACAAGCAGGGCTTTGCCTTGCGATAGGCGCTGCTCTTTGCAGCCCTGATGCCGAGGCGAGGCCCGTCTCCTATCCCGGCGGCTGGACCGTCATGCAGACAAACAATGGGGATTATTCAGCGCTGCACGCGCACTATTCACCGACGTTTCGCGATTCAATCGGGCTTTACTCAGAGCGCAATTGGAGCAGTGACTGGCACTTTACCGGCGTGCAGTACAATCGCCTGGTCAAACGCTGGAACACGTCAAACTCGCAAGCCAATCTCTACTTCAAAGCAGGCGCCGGGCAAGTCGATCCGTTTGGTGACGACATGGAGAGTGAAGCGGCAGGATTTGTCGGTATCAGCGCCGATTGGGAGACCCGCCGATGGTTCGTCTCTTATGAGGGGCGAGCCTACGATCTCGGCTTTACCCAGGATGCCAGGCAGTCTGCTCGGGTCGGTATTGCCCCGTATATTGGTGACTATGGCGACTTACACACTTGGCTGATGCTTGAGGTCAGCAACCTGCCTGAAGCAGAAACGCCAACGACCGTCACACCGCTGGTGCGCTTTTTTTATGACGTTCAACTGCTCGAAATCGGGTATACGCCCGAGAGTGAAGAGCTGATGTTGAACTGGATCGTCCGCTTTTAAGAGGAACAAACAGATGAAACTCATTACAATCGCGGCCCTCGCCGCAACGCTCACATTCACGGCTCCGACAGCATTTGCGCAAGCAGAAGATGCGGTGCAGACAACTGCTTCACAAACCATGGTCACAGCCAAAGTGAACGGCATGGTCTGTGATTTTTGCGCCCGCGCGGTCACCAAAGTGTTCGGCAAAGAAACGGAAGTAGAGACCGTACACGTTGATCTCGATCGTGGCGAAATCCATGTCATGCTGAAATCCGGAGCCGAGCTCAGCGACGAGCGCGTCGCTGCTCTGGTGAAGAAATCCGGCTATGACCTGGTCTCCATCCAGCGCGAAACAGCATGACCACAACCCAAGATGAAGTGAAACCTCCAAGTGTGCTGCCAGCAACCTTGGCCCTGTTCACGTCAGCCACAACGCTGATCTGCTGCGCGCTACCAGCTATGTTGGTGATGATCGGCATGGGGGCGGTTTGGTCAGGCGTGATTGGCGCGGTGCCAGGGATCACATGGTTCGGTGCCAATAAGGAGCTTGTTTTTGGCTTCACCGGCCTGGTCTTAGCCGCATCAGGGGCATGGCAATGGCATGCTCGCAACCTGCCCTGCCCCATAGACCCCGTCCAAGCGCGCGCTTGCACGCGTTTGCGGCGGATCAGCTGGACGCTTTGGGGCATCAGTGTCGCAGCATTCTGTTTGGGAGGCTTTTTCGCCTTTTTCCCAGACCTTGCTGCATCGATCTTCCTCTGAGGCAGATCTGGACAAAACGCTGCTGGGCGTTCACCCTTTTTGAAAATTCAGGGAGAACGCCCAATGGCAAATCAGCATGATGTTCCGATCACTGGCTATCAGCCTAATCTGCAAGGCTGGTTCGACTATATGATGAACGGGCATGACAAGAACCTGTTGCTCGAATTACTGCACGATGATGTCGTCTTTCGCAGCCCCGTCGTGCACACGCCGCAAGAAGGCAAAGCGATCACCTTCGCTTACCTGTCTGCCGCGGGCGGGACGCTTGGCAATGGCACGTTTAAATACACCAACGTCTTTGATTGCGGCGACAAAGCTGTACTGGAATTTGAGACCGTCATGGACGGCATCCAGGTCAACGGGATCGATATGATCGAATGGGGCGCGAACGGCCAAATCACGGATTTCAAAGTCATGGTTCGCCCGCTCAAGGCGATGCAAAAGGTCCACGAGTCGATGGGCAAAATGCTTGAGCAAATGAAAGCTAAAGCTTGAACGCGCCGACGCTGCTCACGCGGCGGCTTAGCCTCAAGCCTTGCACGCTCGAAGATTATCCAGATATGGCGGCGATGTGGGCCGACAAAGAGGTCGTCATCCATGTCGGCGGGCATACGCGCGAAGGGCAGGATGCTTGGTTCGCGCACCTTCGTAATCGCGGCCTTTGGGAGATCTTAGGCTACGGCTATTGGATCGTCCGCGAGCGGAAAACAGAAAAATTCGTCGGCGAGGTTGGCTTTGCAGATTTCAAACGCGGCTTGAAACCCGATATTTCAGGCCGCCCGGAAGCCGGGTGGGTCTTGGCGAAATCCGCTTGGGGCAGTGGCTATGCCAGTGAAGCCGCAAAGGCCGCTCATGATTGGCTCGATGACGTGTTACCTGGCCGTTCGACCTGCATCATTAATCCGGACAATGCGGCCTCCATTCGGGTCGCTGGGAAGCTCGGATATCAAGAGCTCGGCCCCACCGATTATCGCGATGAGCCGGTCCTCCTGTTTGAGCGTTTTTCGCCTGGCACATGAAAAGGCTAGCGATTCAGCCAAAGCACCGCTATTTAGCATCCCATGGTTACGACATATCTCGACTTCGAAAAGCCGCTCGCTGAGCTTGAAACCAAGATCGCCGAGCTGGAAGCCGTCGCCGCCCAAGAGGGTGGCCCTCAAATCAATGATGAGCTGAAAAAGCTCAAAGAGAAGGCTGCCAAGCAGTTGAAGGACACTTATTCGTCCCTCAATCCATGGCGCAAAACCCAAGTGGCGCGCCACCCAGAACGCCCGCATTTCAGCGACTATATTGAGGGCATCTTCGACGAGTTCCAGGAACTCGCGGGCGACCGCGTCTTCGGCAATGATGAAGCGGTAATTGGCGGCTTGGCACGGTTTAAGGGCCAGTCTGTGGTTGTGATTGGCCACGAGAAAGGCCGCACAACTGAGGCGCGTCTAAAACATAATTTCGGCATGGCTCACCCGGAAGGGTATCGCAAAGCGGTTCGCTTGATGGATCTTGCTGAACGATTTGAACTGCCGGTGATTACGATGCCGGATACGGCGGGCGCTTTCCCGGGCAAAGCCGGCGAAGAACGCGGCCAGGCCGAAGCGATTGCGCGCGGCACTGAGCGCTGTCTCTCACTGAGCGTTCCTCTGATCACGCTAATCATTGGCGAAGGCATGTCGGGCGGCGCGATCGCGATCGCAGCGGCCAATAAGGTGATGATGATGGAGCACTCGATCTATTCGGTGATCTCGCCAGAAGGCTGCGCCTCGATACTCTACCGCGATGCGGCGAAGGCCAAAGAAGCGGCTGAGGCGATGAAAATCACGGCAAAAGACCTGCTCAAGATGAAAGTCGTCGATACGGTCGTGAAAGAGCCAATTGGCGGCGCGCATCGCGATCCGGCAAAAGCCATGGCCGCAGCGAGCAAGGCGATCGATAAGGCGCTGCAAGAACTGATGGTGATGACCCCGCACGAGCTCAAAATGCAGCGCCGCGAACGGTTCTACACAATCGGCCGCGAAGGCCTGAACTAGGTCCACTCAGAGACGGCGCCGTCGTCGCCACTCTAATTTGTGAACAGCATAAAAAAAGGGCGGCCCGCGGGCCGCCCTTTGTGTTTGTAGGCTTCAGCTATCAGCTACCGCCAAATGTCTTCGTCACACTAATTTTGAACGTCCGTCCAAATGGGTTGTGTGTGTATGGGTCATAGTTCAGGTCGAACGCTGCGAATGGTGGATCTTCATCAAACGCATTCACAACCGATAGACCGAGATCCAGCTGCCATGGAGCCGACCAGTTATAGAACAGGTCAAGCGTGGCTTGGCTGTCAATCTCGTCAGAACCATTTCCGGTAATGTCGCCGCGCTCATCTTCATAAGAGTCAATGTAGCGTGCCACTGCGCGGAAGTTGTGATCTCCCATCGCATAGTTACCCGTAACGTTGGCTTTCAACTGTGGAAGCGAACGGAACGTATTCGAACGGTTGAACTGTCCAGCGGCATCAAAACCAGGTGTCACAGCATCTTCGATGGCAAACTCACTGACGTCGTATTCGATGACATAAGTTGCATCCAACCCGAGTGAAAACTCGGAGCCGTTTGTAAGGTCCCAGATGTTCTGAACCCGCAGATCAACACCAGATGTTTTAATGTCTGGTCCGTTTGTGACATTGGTCGAAATCCGCGAGATATTCCCGCCGACTGTTCCACCGCCGTTGAACGGATCACCACCATCAAACGATAGACGATTCACAATTGAACCAAGGTTACCAGCATCGGCTGCACGAGCACCAGCAGCAGCTGCATCAACCTCTGCTTGTACGGATGCCAATGCTGCAGCGACAATTGCCGACTGTGATTCAACAATGATTGGATCAGAGAAGTCGAAATTATAATAGTCTAGCGAAGCGCTAAAGCCATCATTCTCGAACAATGCACCGAAGTTGAAGCTGAATGCTGACTCAGGTGCCAGATCCGCAGAACCTGACTGATCAACCGCTTTAAACGCTGAGGTCGGAGCTACGAACTGCAAAGACGTCACAGTGCCTGAAAGTTGGTTCAGAGTCGGCCCTTTAAAGCTTGTCTGAGCCGAACCGCGCAGGGCGAAATTGTCATTCACTGTGTACTTAGCAGCAACCTTAGGATCGAAGGTTGAACCAACTGAGCCACCATAATCTTCATAACGCGCAGCAACCTGAACGTCGAAATTATCATATAGTGGGATCTGCAATTCGCCGAAGACCGCATAAATCGTCTGATCTTCATCAGCAGCATTGGTACCCGCCAGGAACGAGAATGGTCCGTTACCGAGTGGGCCTGGCGTTTGCGCCAGATCAGTCACGGTGTTCGGAACGACTTCATATGACTCACGGCGAACTTGCGCACCAGCAGCCCAACCAACAGAACCGCCAGCGGCCTGTACGTTGCTCTGACCAGAGAACACTGTGTCGAGAACCAATAGATCTGTGGTCACGGTAGTGCCGACGCCATCGGTCAACCAATCAGCGAGCTGAACGCTATTGGCCAAAGCTGGGTTGTAAGTTGGGTTTGCGGCACCCGTGATCGCACTTGCGGCGATCGCGTTTGAGAATGGGTTGTAATACTCGCAACCACCTTGTCCGGCAACGGCGCCCGTTGGCACGGCACCCGTGATTTGATCTGCACAAATACCGAAGCCGCTCAGCGCTGCTGTGAGACCGCCAATATAAGTATCATTCGTGACACGCGTTCCTTCGGTGCGCGAATAACTCAATGCAACATCATAGTTCACGTCACTTTGGAATGTGCCGGCGAGCGATCCAGAACCAGCGAGCGTTTCATACTCACGAGACCCTTCTTGAGCGCCGCCAGTTCCTGGGAAACCGCCCCAACCGAACGTACGGCCAATGAAGAGGGCTCCAACACCACCTGCCAGTGCAGAACCTGGATTATCAGCCAAATATTGCTGATAACCTGGTGAGCTTGCTGGAACAAACTGTGACGCTAGTTCTTGTGGCGGGTAAGACGGTGATGTTTTCCACTCTGGAACATCAATCGTTGAGTAGAGCAGCTCTAGGTGTAGATCAGCGCCGCCAATATCGCGGTTATACTCAGTGAAGAGTTTGATCTGCTCTTCTTCTTCAACCAAATTGTCGAACTGCGTAAACTGGAACCGGCAATCACCAATGGTTGGGTGAATGATACCGCCAGCGGCGGTACAGCCAGAATCAACTTCTGCGCCAATCACGCCTGTCGCACCGATGACGACATATCGACCTGGGTTTGAGAGTGACGAGAAGCCACCAACAGGGTTCTCAGGAATGCTGGAAATCGCCCAGTCCTTCTCAAGAAGCGGCACTTCTGTACGTTTTGCGTACTCGAGTGTCGTTACCCAGTTAAAGTTGCTTCCTTGAAGGCCATAGGCAGCAGAAACTGAGTACTCGCCATCTGAGCCGTCGAAAGTGGAATAGTCACCCGACAACTCAAATCCGTCCAGATCATCGCGGGTGATAAAGTTCACAACCCCAGCAATCGCGTCTGAACCGTAAAGCGCCGCTGCGCCGTCTTTCAGAACTTCGAGGCGTCCGATCGCTGCCGATGGGATGTTGTTGGTGTTTACGAACAGCTGTGCTTGCTCACCGATACCGTAAGGCGAGAATGTTTGACGACGACCATTTACGAGCACCAAAGTACGACCCGCGCCCAGTCCGCGCAAGTTGACGTTTGATGTCCCCTCAAGGCCGTTCGAAGCAAACTGGTTGGTTTGCCCATCGGCGCCTGATGACGGTCCCAAATTCTTGATCAGGTCCGTAATCGTTGGATTACCTTCAAGCTTAAGATCTTGAGCGGTCAAAACATCTACAGGGAGTGCCGCATCTTCGGGCGTTCCTTGAATAAACGAACCTGTTACGGTGATCGTTTGTTGACGCAGCTCATCGCCCTCTGCAGCGTCTTGAGCAAGTGCAGCGCCGCCAGCCGTTAGGGCCGCAAGCGAAGCACTGAAAACCAGTTTTCTTCCGAGTGTCATATATTCCTCCGTGAATGTTTATACGCAGCTGTCGCTCTTGCTTTGGCGCAGCTTAGATTACCAACCTATGTACGTTGGTCATTTGCGGAAGAGGTGATTTATGCTGCATTGCAACATAAACACTCTGACAGCGCTCGACATGAGGTTCGCCCTAACGCATATCGAAGAACGATATCGCGCATTTTCTCTGTCCAAAAGTTCCAAAACGCGCTTAGACGCGGGCATGACAGCGCCAATTGAGCAAATTTCTGCCTTCTTCGCAGATGCAGCAGAGCCCGCAAACTTTCCAAGCAATGTGTTGCGTTTCCGCAACACGCGATGGGCACAGAAAGTTGGATTGTCCGATTTGTCGGATGAAGCTTGGCTAAAACACTTCGCTCACTTCGACCCGCTGCCGGGAAATCTCGAGGGGCCATTGGCCCTGAGATATCACGGCCATCAGTTTCACGTTTACAATCCTGACCTTGGCGATGGCCGCGGCTTCTTGTTTGCGCAAGTAAACGATGACGCTGGGCGCCTGCTCGATCTTGGCACGAAAGGGTCCGGACAAACTCGTTGGTCTCGGCAGGGCGATGGCCGGCTCACTCTAAAGGGCGGCGTGCGCGAAATTCTTGCGGCGTCCTATCTCGAGGCGCTTGGCGTAAATACGTCTAAAGCCTTCAGCCTGATCGAGACCGGGGAAGAGCTGCACCGTAATGATGAGCCTTCGCCGACGCGGTCTGCGGTTCTGGTTCGGCTCAATCATAGCCACTTGCGGTTTGGCACCTTTCAACGCGCCGCCTATTTCGACGACACTGAAGGCATGGCGGCGCTGATCCAACATGTCATCGCGAACTATTACCCGGATTGCGCCGATGAAGCGCTCGCCGTTGCATCACCGGCACTGTTCGAGCGCATGGCTGAGGCCACAGGCAAGATGATCGGTCAGTGGATGGCAGCCGGGTTTGTCCACGGCGTCATGAACACTGATAATTTCAACATTACCGGCGAGACGTTCGACTTTGGTCCTTGGCGATTTTTACCTAAAAGTGATCCCAATTTCACAGCCGCTTATTTTGACCAGCAAGGGCTGTACCGCTTTGGCCGACAACCCGCGCAAGGGATCTGGGCGTTGCAACAGCTTGGCGGCGCTCTGTCTCTCATCGCCGAGGCCGATGACCTTAGCGGCGCGATGAGCGCATACGAGCCAGCCTATCAAGAGAGCTTTGCAGCACATACGCTGGCGCTGCTTGGCCTCGAGCGATCAGAAGTGTTGCGAGATGATTTGCTGTTCTTGCAGGACTATTATGCTTGGATGACCGAAAGCGGGGCCAATTGGGCGCAAACCTTCTTCGATTGGTTTGGCGGGGAAGCAAGTCTCGCCCGCGCGGCCGAAAGTCCGCAGGCCGCACTTTATGAGACCGGTGCTTTCGCGAAGGTTCGAACGGCGATGACAGCGCGCACACCCGTACGAACGGACCGGCTCGCAGCAAGCTATTTTCAGAATGCACGCCCTGTGGATCTGGTAGTTGAGACGGTTGAAGCGCTTTGGGCGTCAATCGCGGATAAGGATGATTGGGCCCCGCTTGAGGCCCATTTGGACCAAATCGAAACCGCTCGGTTGGCTTATGACTGGTCCGCTCCATAAGCGCGGACCCAGCGCAAGGCGTGACCTGAAGCGAGCAATACGCCGCCCAAGACCGTCAGTTGTGTTTCATAATCATGCAACGCTTCGACAAACGCGCCCGAGGCGAGCGCCGTGAAACCGGCAATGATCAGGCCGCGCACAACTGTATTGGCCGGCGCTGAACTCAAGGCCAGGAATGAGAAGGGCAGAGCGGCAAGCACAAAAGCCTTGTGCAGCCACTCTGCCTCCGCCCACATGCCGACAAGTGGGAGACTTGCCGACAGGATTGGCAGAAGAAGACAATGAATGAGACAGAGGCCAGAGAGCGAGATGGCGACGCCGTCAATCGCTGCCGTCCGAGGTGCGGACACGGCCACTAGAAGGCCACCCGCACACCGACGCGGACATTCTGGCCCGGCGCGGGCGCTAAGTCTTTCAGAACCGAGGTGGCAAAGCGCACTTCTTCATCCGTCACATTGCGAACTTCAACAAATGCCTCTGTGCCGTCCGTGCCGAACCCGAAGTCTGCAAGGTCAACTTCCCCGCGCAGATCCAAGGTCGTATAGCCATCGGTTGGCAGCTGTCCGGTGCCCACGTCGTCCTGATCGGCAGCAACCGTAATCGCTGCACCAAGTTCCCAAGCGCCCCATTCGGCGCTGGTATCGGCGTTCAAGGTAACCGGCGGAATGAACGGGACATTGCCGCCGCTATCGAGATCGGCCTCCACAAAGTCTATGCTGGCGCCAAAGGTCCAGTCGGCGCCAAGCGGCCCGCCTTCGAGGAGATAGTCGGCATAGATTTCGCCACCAAAGAAGCTCGCATCATCTTGTGCGAACAAGAAGACAGCCAGTTCGTCCTCTTCGTCCACCAAGACGCCATCGATCAAAACTTCGCCGGGGGTCAGGAAGATAAAATCGCTAAACTCGTTGACGAAAAGGTTGATCCCGATCCCGCCATTCTCGCCGCGCCAACGCAGCGTACCTTCGAGGTTCAAACCGCTTTCTTTGCCAAGAGACGCATCACCAACTTCAAACTGATCGGTCGCGAGGTGCGGTCCAAAAGCGAACAATTCGCTCTCGCTCGGTGCGCGCTCGGCGTAAGACACTTGAGCCCCCGCGAACAAGCCGCCTTCATAGTGTCGGTGGACGCCAAAGGATCCGCTGACGAGATCGAAATCGCGGGTTCCGAAATTGACATTGTCGAGTTCGACATTCTCGATCCGCAAGCCGCCCTCAACGCCGAAGCCAGAATCCCATTCTTGGGTTTCATAGACGAACACGCCGATGCTTTGCGTATCTGTCGCTGAAATGAAGGCTTCGTCGCCGACAGCGCTAAACTCCTTGTCGAGGACTTGGACACCGAAGGCACCTTCGAAGCCGCCAATCGTGTGACCAAACTCAGCCCGGCCTTCGATGCCTTCAGAGGTAAAGACAGTGCCCGCTTCGCCCGGTGCTTCGAACTCGGTGTGCTCATAATCGACGATCGCGAGCGTGCCGGTAATGTCGGTCAGGAAACCATTGTCGACCGTCACGCCGCCGCGAATATCAATGCGGGTTTGTTCGAGGTCGATGAATGGGTTTTCTTCTTCCTCTTCCTCTTCCTCCTCATCATGCTCTTCGCCTTCTTCTTCTTCGTGCTCGTGCTCATGGCCGTGGCCTGGCAGTCCATATTCAGAGGTCTGCTGGCGCACAGCGACACCTAAGAACGCATTGTCGCCGACCCAGCTGACGCCAGCTGCGAGCGTTTGAGTTTCAACGAAGGAATTCTCGACGGTGCCCTGCACCTCTTCTTCTTCCTCGTGTTCCTCTTCGTCGTGACCTTCTTCTTCCTCTTCGGCCTCCTCAAGCGCGCGCAAGAGAGAGGATTCAGCAAAGTCTGGAATGTCATAGGCATCGAAGTCGCGCATCGACCCCGACAGGGTGAAGACCAAAGGACCAGCCGCAAACTGCCCGCGTCCCGCAAGCTCCGTGCCTTCATTGACGCTATTATAAGCCGTGAACAGATCGGCCGAGGCTGGCTTTTCTGGGAGTTCTTCAGCAATCAGTCCATCGATCACATTGACCACGCCGCCAATCGATTGGCCGCCATAAGCCAAAGCGGCAGGTCCGCGCAGAATTTCGATCTTCTCAGCGTCGATGCCATCTGCGGACACCTGGTGGTCAGGTGATGCAGCTGACGCATCAATCACGCCAATTCCGTTGGTTAGCACTTGCACGCGCTCTGCCCCAAGGCCGCGCAAAACCGGGCGGCTGGCACCTGCCCCAAAGAAGGTCGTCGACACGCCGGGCTGACGATCAAGGGTATCACCAAGTGTACCCTTCAAGGTCTCTAAGATGTCTTCCCGGTCCAGAACCGTTGCATTGCCGATCAGCTCAGACGCCTCGCGGTCTGGGCCTGGCGTCGTAACGACAACGACTTCCTCGCGCCGCTCATCAACAGTCTGAGCAAACATGAAAGGGGTGAGGGCAAGGGGCGAGATGCTGGCAAGCAGGAGGAAACGGGGCATTATTCACCATGTTATGTTATCACTTAGCATGGGTTACTATCCACTTGCTGAAACATTGCAAGTCAAAAAGATGCCGATACGCCCAAAAACAAAAAGAGCGGCTCTCCCTTCTGGAAAGCCGCTCTTACTGGTCCCTGATTTTCGGTCGTACGCCCCGACTGTGGAAAGGGGAATAAACACGAGCCGAAGGTTATGTTCCGACCATTACAGGGAATGCGAAATCGGTTCTGGCTTACTTCTGGCCCCCTTTGGCCGCCTTAGGTTCGTCATCCGATTTAGTGTCTGCGTCTTTAGCTTCAGCTGTGACGTCTTGTTCAGCGTCTTTCGACCAGTCACTCGAGCGACGGCGTGGGACGATGCTTTCAGGGCCGCTGGACCGGGTGTCCGTCTTGCGACGTTCAACGCGGGCTGCGGTTTCTTCCATGCGCTCCAAGACACTTTCGACCGGGGCGGCTGGCTTCGCAGCTTCGATGATCACATCGCGCTCAGCTTTTGGCTTTGGGGCTTCCGTGACAGCTTTCGGAGCTGCGACTGGAGCTGGAGCCGCAACTGGAGCAGGCTGACGCAGAGAGGTGTTAAAGAACAAATCCCAGTACTTAGCGAAGACCTTTTGACGTCCTTGCAAGGTCCGAAGATCCTTCACTTCGCGGCCACTGGTCAGCTTTGCACCTTCGACGCGGAGACGGTCTGGGCTACGGACGAACTGGACAAAGCCATTATAGCGACGTGAGGTTGTGCGGTTCATTTCAAACTGAAGTTCGCCGACGCCATCGCGCTTACCGTCCGCACCATCAGACAGTGAGTTCCGGTGCTTATAGGTCATGAAAGGCCATTCCATTTTCGAGAATTCGATCAGCGTATTGCTCTCGATCTCGAGGTCTTTGTTCAGGGAATACCCTGAGAAGATGAAGCCCTTACCGTCTGGTTGAATGTCGATGACGGACAGGCGCTGATGATCTTCGCCTTTTTCGGATTGAAGCCAGGTGCCTTCAAAATAGTATTTACCGAGCACAATGCGGCGCACAGAGTTAAAGCGGAACAGAGCGGGGAAGATGGCTTCGGTCATTGCAAGCCAGAACACGACCATAACGACAACGCCGCCGCCAATCGCAGTTGCCTTGGCGCCGCTATCGGCGCCTAGAACGGTTTCCAGTGAAGTTAAAACTTGTGGCCCAACTACGGCCAATACGGTGAGGATGGCGGCTGCCGAAACTGTGTTCGACACCAGCCCAAAACGTGAATACGGGTTCATACCCCTTTACTCCTTGAATAGCATATTTTTATGGGAAAACAGCAGGGGCTTCTGCGCCCATTTGTTATCAGTTCATTAACCCTAATGGAGTGTTAATTCAACAAGCAGAAGGTTAACAAAACCCCTGATTTCGTTAACCTTTTAGGGCAAAAACCCCGAAAACAGGGGGTTTGACGTCAAACGGGATCAGATACCCGTAAAAGGTGTTTAGGGGATCGCGCATACATGCTTCGGTGCGCCGCAGCAAAACTCCGTGACTCTCACCCCCCGCCCCCATACATTACGCAAAACCAATATCGCGGAGAATGGTAATGGACGGGATGACAGGCGTGCAGTCGAACCAAGTCTTGGAAAACCTTACAGGCCTGCTTCAAGAGGCGATCACCTCAGCGGATACGTATAAGACTGCGGTCCATGCCAAGGTCAGCGCCCTGCTCGCGCCCGATGGCAAGATTGATCGAAGCGCGTTCACCGCCAACCAACATATCGCCCATGGCTATGCCTGGATCGTCACCTATGTCGAAACGCTTCGCGAAACCGCAAACTGGGCCGTGCGCCTGGAAGCGGAAGGCAAGCTTGGCGACGTAGATGCCCTGCTCGCGCAAATCCTGTTCAGCAAATACCTGGCTGATCTGGTCGGCGGCGTCCCGATGAACCAGGGCGAGAGCATTCGCCCGCATGAGCTCGATGCCTTGGACGCTTCCAGCGCTTTGTTTGCATCGCCTGCCATTGGTACGCTGATCGAGCAAGGCATGACGCCTGATACGATGGCCGCCGCAGCGGCTTTCCTGCCTGACAGCTTGTCTCGTTCGACGGTCGAGAATACCGGCGAAGACGAAACCATGGCGATGATCCGGGAACAATTCCGCCGCTATAGTGACGACAAGATCGCGCCACACGCCCATGAATGGCACCTCAAGAACGAATACATTCCAATGGATGTCGTCCATGAAATGGCCGAGCTTGGGGTCTTTGGCCTGACCATCCCGGAAGCGTTTGGCGGCTTGGGCATGGGCAAGACGGCGATGTGCGTCGTGTCCGAAGAGCTTTCACGCGGATATATCGGAACGGGGTCGCTCGGCACGCGGTCCGAGATTGCAGCAGAGCTGATCCTGATCGGCGGGACGGATGCGCAGAAGCAAAAGTATCTGCCGGCGATTGCCAGCGGCGAGATCTTGCCAACAGCCGTTTTTACCGAACCGAATACCGGATCTGACCTCGGCGCCCTGCGCACGCGCGCCGTGAAAGATGGCGACACTTATAAGGTGACCGGCAACAAGACCTGGATCACCCACCCGGTCCGGGCTGATTTGATGACTCTGCTCGCCCGTACGAACCCAGAGACCAGTAATTTCTCTGGCCTCTCAATGTTCCTCGCTGAAAAGCCGCGCGGATCTGACGAGACCCCTTTCCCGGCAGACGGCATGACCGGCGGCGAGATTGAAGTGCTCGGCTATCGCGGCATGAAAGAGTATGAAATCGGCTTCGACGAATTTGAAGTTCCCGCCAGCAATCTGCTCGGCGAAACCGAAGGCATGGGCTTTAAGCACTTGATGGAGACGTTTGAGTCTGCCCGCATCCAAACTGCAGCGCGCGCGGTTGGCGTGGCCCAAAATGCCTATGAGCTTGGATTGCGATATGCTCTAGACCGCAGCCAGTTTGGCCAGCCTATCTTTAATTTCCCACGGGTCGCCAACAAGCTTGTCATGATGGCGGCAGAGCTCGTCGGTATTCGTCAGCTGACTTATTTCTCGGCGCGTCAGAAGGATGAAGACAAACGCTGCGATCTGGAAGCGGGCATGGCAAAACTGCTTGCAGCGCGCGCTGCATGGGCCGCCGCAGACAATGCACTGCAGATACATGGCGGCAATGGATTTGCGCTAGAATACCCGATCAGCCGTGTGTTGCAGGACGCTCGGATCCTGAATATTTTCGAGGGCGCCGGCGAAGTGCAAGCGATGGTGATCGCGAGACGAGTCATCTCTGAACCAAACTAGCGCCCAGAACGCATTGAATTTCATGGAAATTTCGGCGCGCAGTAAAGCATAATCTTTGCGAATTTGCGGTACCCCTCTCACTCTGAGTGCATGGGGATGATGCAATGATTCGTATTCGTGGCTGGAATGCCTATAAAGATAATAAACGTGGCAATGTAGCGATGATCTTCGCGCTCTGCCTCATTCCATTGTTTGCAGTTGTCGGGGCTGTGCTCGATCTGAACCGGCAGAAAAACTACCAGTACGACATTCAATACGCGCTCGACTTCGCCGTCGTTGCGACCGCTCGCCATGCCCTCACCAATGAGGCGACAGATGGTGAGCTCAAGGTGATTGCGCAAAACTTCTTTGACGGCAAACTGAAGCAACTCGGCGACGCGACCCTGCAACCTCTAACATTCGATCGCGATGAGGATCTAATCTCGCTGGGTGTAAGCGGAGAGATGCCAACGACAATCATGCAGATTATCGGACAAGAGGTGATGCCGCTCGGCACTGAGGCCGCGGCGGTTTTTGGCGAGCCGTCTTCTGCCGAAATCGCGCTCGTTTTGGACACCTCTTATTCCATGTCTGGCACGCGGATGTCGACTTTGCGGGTCGCCGCCGAGGACATGATTGATACCCTCGTTCAAGAAGACAGCGAGGCCGTCAAAATGTCGATCGTGCCGTTCGCAACCTATGTGAATGTCGGCACCGACAAGAAGGGGGAGTCTTGGCTTGAGGTCGAGGCGGATAAGTCAACGACCAGCTATAATTGCTGGATCCAAAACTCTTGGTACAAAAAGAATTGTACTCGCGAGTCCTATTCTTGCTCGAAAGACGGAAAAGCAAAAACCTGCAAACGCTGGGTCTGTGATCCGAAAGAGAAAGAGGACGCGCCGCGCAAGTGTAAGAATCAGACCAGCACGCAAACCTGGCATGGCTGCGTGAAATCGAGACCAGATCCTTACAATATCGAGGACACACAGTATTCAACGAAACCCGTCGAAGGGTTCATCACCAGCGGGTCTTGGGCCTGCCCAACTCCGATCCGTGAGCTGACCAATGATATAGATGATTTGAAGGATACGGTGAAAGATCTCAACGCCGACCAGGACACTTATATCGCGACCGGATTGACCTGGGGCTATCGCACCCTAACGGATAACGCCCCGTTCACCGAAGCCCTGTCTAAAGCGGACTTGAATGCCAAGAATGGCCGAAAAGCCCTCGTGCTGATGTCGGACGGTGCCAACACCAAGTCGCCAAAGGCCAATGGCAAGCATAATGGTAATGACAAGATTGCCGCCAATAATATCACAGAAGAGGTTTGCGACGAGATCAAATCCGATGGCATCGAGCTTTACACAATTGCCTTCGAAATTGACGATAGCGCGACCAAGACACTGCTGAGAAATTGCGCCACGGACCCTGATTTTTACTATGACGCGAAAAATTCCGCGGACTTGAAGCAGGCGTTTGAAAAGATCGGCGAGTCGTTCCGCGATATCGCCCTGGCGAAATAGCCCTGTCATCTGGACAGGGCAGATCCAGCCTGCACACGTCTTATTAAGCTAGATCATGGCATAGTGATCATTGATGTATTGATGATGAGAGCTTTGACCATGCGCGTCTTGCCAGTCCTTCTAGCTGCCACCTTCTTGGCCACCCCAGCCTTTGCAGAGCAATCGGCCCCCGAAATCGAGACGATCGAAATCGCGGTTGAGAATGATACATATCGCTTCGGCGACCTTTACCGTGCGCAACGCGGCACGACAGTTGAAGCCTGCGCCCTGATCTGCCGCCAGGAGAGCGCCTGCGCCTCATGGACCCTTACACCGGCAACGTTTCGCATGGGACCACGCTGTGAATTGAAGCGTACGCCAGGCGCGACAAGCCATCGCCCAGGCGCTGTCTCTGGAATTTCAGAGGATTGGCAAATGAATGTGAGCCGCGATGGCGAGATGCGCTACCAGCCGCAAGTTCCAGCCAGTCGCCAGCCTGCCGCAGTTCCGCTCGATCAGGTTCGTCGCTCACCGGTGCCCCGGACGTTTGGCGACCCGCTTCCGAAAAAGGAACCTGAATTGCTCGGCGGTCCGGCCCCGAAAGTTTCTGCTGTCATGAGCCGTCCAGTTCAAACACCTGTGAAAACGCGTGTCGCGACTGTGTCACCAAGCGCGCCACAAGCTGCGCCCTCCGCAGCGCCCGTTGAATTGGCCCGCGGCCCCGGATCTGGCCAGGTCCCCGAATATGTGAAGCAACCTGCGCCGACAGAACCGCACCCATTGTATAAAGAACCGATCCGTACTGCAGCGCCCGCAAACCCGCCCGCGCCGGTCACAACTTTCAAAGACCCTGCGCGCACCGCTGCCGCTCCGAAAGCTTCGGCTCAAGGCTATAATGCTGTGGTTAAACGTCAGGTCAGCGCCGCAAGTGTTCCGGCACCTTTGCCAGCCGTACATGGAAAAATGCCGGCTGCGCCTAAGCGCGCGTCTGTGGCGCAAGCGCCTGCGCAAATTCCACCTTTACCGCCGACACAGCCGGTTGCCACGCGCACGCCTTGGACTGAGCGCGACGGGAATACGCCGAACTATTCTGTCGGCAACGGATTCATTCCAGGTGATGATGATGCAACCGCCGGCTATGTTGACGGCGTCGCCAATGCAGAACGCGTCCCAAGCAGCTAATCGCGTTTAGGGCGTTTCCCCGTCGGGCCTTTTTGGCCCTTGGCTTTGGGGGCTCGTATCTCTTCGATTGATCGCTCGCGGTTAGGCTTAGCGCCGCCGCGTCCCACAAAACTCGGACCTTTGCGGACGGGTTTACCAGACTCGTCGGTCACGCGTTTGGCCCTGGGCGGCAAAGATGAAGCAATCAGAGCCGCACGCTCTTTCGCCTTCAGCAACCGCCATTTGCCCTTTTCCAAATCGCCAAGTTCGAGCGGGCCAATTCGGATGCGTTGAAGATCTGTCACGCGAAGCCCAACCAGATCGCACATCCGGCGGATCTGGCGCTTGCGCCCCTCTTTCAAGACAAAGCGCAAAGTCTGGCCTTCAACCACATTCACTTTGGCAGGCTTCAGGCGGCGCTCATCCAAAGACAAACCATTGCGCAAAAGGGTTAGACGTCCCTCTGAAAGCTTTCCGCTAACCGTCACCAGATATTCTTTTTCCAGGCTGTGTTGCGGGCCAATGATCGCTTTGGCGAGCACGCCATCATCAGACAGCAAAAGCAGCCCATGAGAATCCTGATCGAGACGCCCAAGCGGCGCCAGGCTGGCATTCTTGGCGGGGCCCGGCGTTCCATCTGTCGCATTCGGTGTTTTCAACAAACGAACCGCTGGGACCTGATCTCCCTCGGGTTGCGCGGAGACATAGTTGACGGGCTTGTTCAGAACAGCGGTGAATTTGCTGGCAATCGCGCGCTCGGCATTCTCAGCCAAAGTCAGCGTTTGACTGGGTTCGATTTTGTGCCCGGGCCGCTCAACCGTTTCGCCATCGACCATCACACCGCCAGCTTCGATCAAAGCCTCAGCCTCGCGGCGTGAACAAAGACCAAGCTCGGCCATCCACTTGTTTATGCGAATTGGCGCATTGCCGCGATATAGGTGCTCTTTAGACATGCTGCGCGGTTTGGCCGTGTAGACCGCGCGCGTCAACGAAGAAATGGCATCGCCAAAACGACTGGGCCAGAAAAGGCATGGAGAGATATTCCCTTTTCACCCGACTCCCTGCTAAAGGCGGTCGCAGTTGAAGGAGTGGCCATGAAAACCGCGGTAATTGTCTTCCCTGGCTCAAACTGTGATCGCGACGCGCAAGTGGCGCTGCAGCAGATGACCGGACACGCCCCAAGCATGGTCTGGCACAAAGACGGGACCATCCCTGAAGGTACAGATCTGGTTATGGTTCCAGGCGGCTTTTCCTATGGCGACTATCTGCGCTGCGGTGCGATGGCCGCAAACAGCCCGGTGATCTCACAGCTGCATGAGCACGCCGCACGCGGTGGTTACATTCTCGGCGTCTGTAACGGGTTTCAGATCCTGTGTGAGACGGGATTGCTGCCTGGTGCCTTGATGCGCAATACCGGTTTGGAATTCGTCTGCCGTCCAGAGCGCCTCAAGATCGAAACCGCGAATAGCGCTTTCACCAACGCTTATGCAGGCAGCCCCGAAATCACCATCCCGATCGCGCATCATGATGGCAATTATGTTGCGGATACAGCGACGCTCGACGCGCTGGAAGGCGAAGGCCGCGTGGCGTTTCGCTATGTCGACAATCCCAATGGTTCGGCGCGTGATATTGCAGGCGTGATCAGCGAAAATGGCCGCGTGCTCGGCATGATGCCTCACCCAGAACGCGCGATTGGCGGCCATGAAGGCGGCACGGACGGGCTCGGCATGTTCAACAGCCTGATGGCCGCCGCCTAAACCACCTGCCGGTTTTCATAATTCAACTTCTGATCCTATAGTCTTTGCAGACCACAAACAGGGGATTGGCGTGGCTTATCTACAAGAGACCAAAGAGTCTGGCCGGCATATCTTTCCAGACCTCGCACGTGCCTGGGCATTGGTCGGCATCGCGCTCGTCAATGTCGGCATCTTTGCCTATCCTGCGATGAAGGGCGGTTACGCCTCTGGCGGCTTGGAATCCGGGCTAGACCAGGCCGCTTTTTTTGGCGTGAATGCGCTCTTTGCACTGAAATCCTATACGCTGTTCTCCTTCATGTTTGGCGTTGGGTTCGCCTATCAAATGGTTTCAGCCGAAAAAGCCGGCGCCTCTTTCGCAAGCCGCTATTGGCGCCGGATCATTGGGCTCTTTTTCTTTGCCGCGATCAATATCGTTCTGTTCTTCCAGGGCGATATCCTGTTCGTCTATGGTGTGCTTGGCAGCCTGCTTTTCCTGTTTCGAAAGGCCAGCACAGGAATCCTGTTGCGCTGGGCGGTCTGGCTCTACCTGATCCAGGTCATCCTATTATTTATTCTCGCCGGGTTCGTCGCTATGGGCCACGCCTTTGGACCAGAAGAAATGGCCAAGGAAGTTGAACTGATGGCTGAAATGGGCGCAGAGGCCCACGCCATCTATTCGTCCGGCACGTTCGTGGAAACCGTTACGGCACGGGTCACCGAATGGGCTTCGAGCGTATATTTCTTCTTCCTGGTTCAGGGTTTCGGCGCGATGTCCTTCTTTCTGTTTGGCCTGGCCGCAGTGCGCTCGGATACGATCGCTGAGCCAAGTGCGAAATTCTGGCGGACCAGTCGCCGTCTGTATCTCCCGATTGGGATCGGCATCAGCCTCATCGGCGCATGGTTCATGACCGGCGCAGCGAACATGATCGACCAGGACATGATTTTCGGGACAGCCCTCATCAGTTTGGGTGCACCGTTTTCAACCGCGGGCTATCTCGGCCTGATCGCGAAATGGTCGCTGGCGCCAGATGGTCCGATCAAGACCTTCTTTGCGCGCGGCGGCACGTCCTCACTCACGGCCTACCTGATGCAGAACATGCTGTTTACCCTGATCTTTTACGGATTCGCCCTCGGGCTTTATGCGAAGCTTGGCGCGGCGCAGGTCATCGGGATCGCAATTTTGGTAGCGCTATTCTCGATCGCATTCTGCAGCCTCTGGCGCACGATCTTCAAACGCGGCCCAATGGAAGTCGTCCTGCGCAACTGGACCTATCTTGGTTCCAAGTAAAAGCGAGCAGAAACGCTCTAGCGAATCTCGGGCACAAGCGCTAAAGCGCGCGCATGACTGACACATCCGCGATTACCGCCGCCATGCTGGCTGAACAGACCGAAACCGACGCTGCCGGACACGGCATCAATGCGGAGGAATGGGAGCGCCTGATCACTAGGCTCGAGCGCCAGCCTAATCTGGTTGAACTCGGCATCTATTCGGTGATGTGGTCAGAGCACTGCTCGTACAAGTCTTCGCGTCGACACCTTTCGAAATTCCCGACCAAGAATAAATACGTAATCCAGGGCCCCGGGGAGAATGCTGGCGTCATCGATATTGGCGATGGCCAAGCGGCGATCTTCAAAATGGAGAGCCACAACCACCCGTCATATATCGAGCCTTATCAAGGCGCCGCGACGGGCGTTGGCGGCATTCTGCGCGATGTCTTCACAATGGGCGCGCGCCCGATCGCGCTGGTCAACGCGCTACGCTTTGGCGACCCGAGCCATCCGAAGACGCGCAGCCTCGTGGCAGGCGTGGTCGCGGGCATTGGCGGCTATGGCAATTGTGTCGGCGTCCCGACCGTCGCGGGCGAGACCGAGTTTCACAAAGGCTATAATGGCAACATCCTGGTCAATGCGATGGCGGTTGGCCTCGCCGACCAGGACAAGATTTTCTATGCCCGCGGCGCAACGCCTGGCAATCCGATCTTCTATGTTGGCTCGAAGACCGGCCGCGATGGCATTCATGGCGCGACCATGGCGTCGGCGGAGTTTTCCGAAGGCGACGAGGATAACCGCCCGACCGTGCAAGTCGGCGATCCATTCACAGAGAAGCTCCTGATCGAAGCCTGCCTCGAACTCATGGCCACCGACGCGATCCAAGCGATCCAGGATATGGGCGCAGCCGGCCTCACATCCTCTTCGGTTGAGATGGCCGATAGCGGCGGCGAGAATGGCGAAGGCATCGGCGTTGAGATGGACTTGGACAAAGTCCCGCAACGCGAAACCGGCATGAGCGCCTATGAGATCATGCTGTCCGAGAGCCAGGAGCGCATGCTGATGGTGCTCTATCCGGACAAGATCCATGTCGCGAAAAAGGTCTTTGAGAAATATGACCTCGACGCCGAAGTGATCGGCATGACCACCGATAGCGGGCGTATGGTGCTGAAACAATTTGGCGAAACCGTTTGCGATATCCCAGTCGCGCCGCTGGCTGAAGACGCGCCGAATTATGACCGCCCCTGGGTTGAGCCGAAGAAACGCGCGCCGCTTGATATGGCGTCCATTCCCGAGCCGGAAGATTATGGCGAAGTGCTGCTCAAGCTGATGTCCACACCCGACATGGCCAGCAAACGCTGGATCTGGGAACAATATGACCGCCATGTGATGGGCGACACGGTCGACAGCTCGCAATCGCAAGGCAATGCCGCGATCGTGCGCATTCACGGCACCAATAAAGCGCTGGCGATCACGTCTGATTGCACACCGCGCTACGTTGCTGCCGATCCTTATGAAGGCGGAAAACAGGCGGTCGCGGAAGCGTATCGGAACCTGTCAGCGGTTGGCGCCAAACCGATTGCGATCACGGATAATCTGAATTTCGGCAATCCGGAAAAACCGGAAACAATGGGCTATATCGTCAAAGCGATTGAAGGCATGGCGGAAGCCTGCGGAACGCTCGATTTTCCGGTCGTGTCCGGCAATGTCAGCCTGTATAATGAGACGGACGGCATCGCCATCCCGCCAACGCCTGTCGTCGGCGGTGTCGGGCTGATTGAGGACTTGGATAAGGTTTCGACGCTGAAAGGCGCGCAAGCTGGGGATGTGTTGGTCGCGGTTGCGAATGGTGACCCGACCCCGGGTCTTGGAGCATCGCTTTACCTGCGCGAAATATTGGATCGCGAAGAAGGTCCGCCGCCTCTGGTCAACTTGGAAAAAGAAAAGGGCGTTGCTGATTTCATCCGTGGGCTCATCGAAGATGGCTTGGTCAACGCCGTTCACGATGTCTCGGATGGCGGCTACATGTGCGCTGCGACAGAACTTTGCCTCGCCAACGGTGTGGGCGCTGACATTACCTTCCCAGCCTCAGGCAGTTTGCTCGGCTACTTTGTCGAACATCAGGGCAGCTATATGGTTGCGGTCTCGGCAGAGAAGCTCGCAGACGTTGAAGGCCGCGCGAAAGCAGCAGGCGTGTACGCGGGCAAGCAAGGCGACCTTGGTGGCACCTCAATTAAGTTGAATGGGAATGTCATTGACCTGCCGCTCGCGAAAATTCGCGAAGCGCATGAAGCGTGGCTCCCAACTTATATGAGCAAAGTCGATTAAGGGTTCTAGGCCCCGGATCGCTGCGCGTCCGGGGTGACAGAACAGAGCACACCACTCTCAATTGGCATCCCGAAAAATGCATCAGCATTTATCCGGGACCTAGTAATACAAAAACTCTGGGTCCCCCCAACCCGCCCATCCCCGCGCATGCGGGGATGAGCGGAAGTTAGTAGACTAACTCAGCTCATAATCCTCGAACTTCACCTCAGCGACAGCCGCCGCGTAATCGCGCGTATGCGAGGACCAGTTTTGCGTGATCTTGCCATGCTCGTTCTTGTACCAGCTATTGCAAGCCGGATCGGCCCAAACGGTTTTCTGCAGATCGGCCTGAACCTCAGCGTTAAAACGATCCTGCGCCGCGCGCGTTGGCACCATCGCAGCCTTGCCCGTCTCACCTAAGCCGTCGAGCGCTTTGACCGCATACTCAACCTGCCGCTCAAGCATGAACGTAATCGCATTGTGCCCGAGATTGGTGTTCGGGCCATACAGCACGAAAAGGTTCGGGAAGTCGGTGACCGTGATGCCGAGATAGGCTTCCGGATAATCCTTCCAGACCGCGTTCAATTGCTGCCCGCCGCGGCCTTGCACGTCGACAGACCAGCGCCAGCCAGTGGTCTCGAAACCGGTCGCATAGGCGATCACATCAAGGTCATGGTGGGTACCCGCCACAGTCTGAATTCCGGTCGCATCGATCGTTTCGATGCCATTGGTCTCCAGCGTGACATTGTCTTTCATCAAAGCCGGCAGATAATCGTCAGAGATCAGAATACGGCGGCACCCGATCGGATAATCCGGCGTCAGTTTCGCCCGCAGCTCGGCATCCGGCACTTGCTCTTCGAGCTGCTGCATCGCAACCTTGGTGTAAGCGGTGCGGCCTTCCGGCGTCCATTTAAAGGCCTGCCAGAAAAATGTGTCAGCATTCTCATAGATGATCTCGCGGTTCATTGCGCCAAGCTTCATCGCGAGCTCTGGATTGGTGCCAAGAAGCGCGCCTTCTTCGGCGCTCATTGCTATATCACGGCGCGGGATGACCCAGTTTGGACTGCGTTGAAATACCGTCAGCTGCGCCGCTTCTTCGGCAAGTTCAGGAATGATCTGAACGGCGCTCGCCGCGCAACCAATAATCCCGACGCGCTTGCCCTTCATATCGATCGAGTGATCCCACTGCGCCGAATGCGTGATCGACCCCTTGAAGGTGTCTTTACCGGCAATGGTCGGCCAATTCGGGCGGTTAAGCTGTCCGAGGGCGCCGATGACAGCGTCGCCTGTATAGACCTCGCCGCTAGCAGTTGTGACAGTCCAAGTCTTGGCGCTTTCGTCCCAAACGGCGCTGGCGGCTTCATCATTCAGCTTCACATTCGGGCGAAGCTGGTAGCGATCGGTGATCTCGTCGGCATAGGCCTGAATCTCGGCGCCTTGCGGGTAGGCCCGGCTCCAATTGACGCTCTGCGCGAAGCTGAACTGGTAGAGCGCCACAGGAACGTCGCAGGCGACCCCTGGATAGGTGTTCTGCGCCCAGGTTCCGCCGACGCGGTCGAGCTTTTCGACGATCGTAAAACTATGGCCGGCTTCTTGAAGCTTGATCGCGGCGCAAAGCCCACCGAGCCCTGCTCCGATAATAATGACGTGTTTTCCCGCCATAGCGCGTCTCCTCGATTATATTTTTCTTATCGGAGAGAATGCCGGAAGTTTACGGCGACGCAAGGCTTAACGCTAGGGGAGCAAGCACGGTTTAGCCCTGCAAGCCTTCCCGCGCGATATTGCGTGGATAGACGCCGAGGATTTTCAACGAGGTCGAAAAGAAGCCAAGTTCTTCCAGCGCCAATTGCACCGAGCGGTCATCGGGGTGGCCTTCAATCTCAGCATAGAATTGCGAGGCGCTGAAGGAGCCTTCAATTTGATAGCTTTCCAGCTTGGTCATGTTCACGCCATTCGTCGCAAATCCGCCCAGCGCTTTATACAGCGCCGACGGGATGTTGCGGACCTGGAAAAGAAACGCCGTCATCGAAGGGCCATCATCCGGGCTCAGATCCAGTGGCTCCGGCGACATGATCACGAAGCGCGTGGTATTGTGCGTCGCGTCTTCAATGTCTCTGGCCAGGATCTCAAGCCCGTATTCCTGCGCCGCAAGTTCTGGCGCAATCGCCGCGGCTTTCGGGTCTCCGCGCTCGGCAACTTGGCGGGCGGCGCCAGCTGTATCGGCAGCGGTTCGCGCCTGGATGTTATGGTCCCGCAGATAGTTTCGGCACTGGCCGAGCGCCATAATGTGGCTATAGGCGCTCTCAACGTCTTCCAGCTTGGTGCCTGGCAGGGCCATCAATTGGAATTTGATCCGCATCAAATGCTCGCCGATCATATGCAGACTGGTTGCCGGCAACAGATGGTGAATATCGCCAACGCGGCCGGCAATCGTGTTCTCGACCGGGATCATGGCAAGCTGCGCCTCTCCGCCCTCGACCATAGCGATGACGTCCTCAAAAGTGCGGCACGCGACGGGCTCATAATCTGGGTACACATCAAGGCACGCAATATGCGAGTTAGCGCCTCTTTCTCCCTGATAGGCGATCTTGCTTCGCGTCATTTTGCGGTCTCCAAATTCCCGACTGATCTGTCATCTACCTGCTCTGGCAGCTTTAAGACTTTACCAACAGACCTGCGCGCATTCGCCGCTGAAAATGATAACGCGTAGACTGCGACAGATGTATATGTTGATCGCGAACGAATAGCGTGTCAGAAGGCGCGCGCAAGACTGGAATATGAGGGATCACCGATGGGCGAACTCGGACTAAATAAGATTTTCGGAGCACTTTTGGCTGTTGGCCTTGTTGTTCTGGGCCTGAAGGAAGTTTCGACCATCGTATTTGGCGGCGGGCATCACGCTCACCACGAATACGAATCACTGAACAAGTGGGCGGAATCAAACTTCAAAGGCTACCGCGTCGATATCGCCGAAACTGGCGGCGGCGCTGATATTGTTGAAGAGATTTACGACCTCGGCGCGCTTTTGGTCGGCGCGGACCTCGCGCGCGGCGAGCGCAGCTTCAAAGCGAAATGCGCGTCCTGCCATACGCTTGAAGAAGGCGGCCCGAACGGCACAGGCCCGAATCTTTACGCTGCACTCGGCGCTGTGAAGCAGAACCGCGCGAATTTCAGCTATTCTGGCGCACTCGGAAACACTGAGGGCGACTGGTCTTGGGAAAGCATGGATGCGTGGATTGAAAACCCATCAAGCTATGCCCGTGGTACCAGCATGGCCTTTGCTGGCGTGAAACGTGACGATGAGCGCGCA
Organism: Henriciella sp.; assembly: GCA_039970335.1. GTDB lineage: Bacteria > Pseudomonadota > Alphaproteobacteria > Caulobacterales > Hyphomonadaceae > Henriciella. Next base: position 398,129 of record JBDVMC010000025.1, read on the forward strand.
AGCGTTCTCGCTTATCTCGCCTCCTACAGCCCGGATGCACCGGTTGCACCTGAGCCACTTCCAGAAGTTGTCGAAGAAGGCGACGCGGAAGAAACAGCAGGCGATCTCGCTGAAACCGACGAAACGGTTGTCGATGGCGCTGCGCCGGATGCTGCGGAAGTAGCTGAAGACACCGCTATCGTGGCTGAAGCAGCCGCGGACCAAGCGATTGAAGATGCTGCTGGCGAAGGCACTGCTGCGATAGCGGAAGCGACCGTTGCAGCAGAAGAAACGATTTCCGATCTGACAGAAACGGCGACTGAAACAGTGGCAGACGCTACCGAGGACACGCCTACGGATTTGGTTGAGATTGTCGAAGAAGCTGTAGAGGACGCTACTCCAGAGGAGTAAGCCAGTCAGGCTTCACGCCTTTCAACTTAGATAGATCAACGCGGCGAGCCCCAATCGGCTCGCCGTATTCATTTGCGATCCGCTCAATCGCGGGCGCCAATGGCTCGGTCATCGTGGTCATGAATGTGCCGTTGGCATGGAGCAATGTCGTAGGATCGGTGAGGAAACCGACATGCCCCTCCCAGAAGATCAGATCGCCGCGCTGGAGCCCGCCGGGCTCACTCCAACCTTCAATGGATGTCCCGAACCACTCGAATTGCATGTCACTGTCACGCGGGCACGCGATACCGCAAGCATCGAATGCGATTTGAGTAAGGCCCGAGCAATCGAGCCCAAGACAATCGCGACCGCCCCAAAGATATGGCGTTCCAATAAAGCGTTCAGCAACCGCCACCGGCTCGGCGTCCAAGTCTTCCACAGCAGCCACCAGATGATCCACCACCCAGCCCGCGCGCTCAAATTTCATGTAGCGCCCGTCGCGCTCACCTATCGCTGACAGGTATGCACCAGTGCCAAGCACCAAATTTGGCGCCCCAGTGATTTTCGGCTCCGCATATGCGTGCACACGCGGCGCCTTCAAGCGGTGCGTCAGCTTCAACACGGGTGACGAAAGCGCCTCCATCAACACCCATCCAACATATCCGTCGGAGCTATTTTGAACGAGACCAAACTCGCCGTCTTCATGATGGAGCAAAACCGTCTCGCCATGCAGGACTTGGCTGACCTGCGTGCTGTCTGGGGCGGGCGACTTGCGCATCGACGCAACGCCCGCATTCACTTGCATCAGCGTGCGGTCACCGCCCTCAGGCAGGACAAGTCGAGGATCATCATAAGATAGCATTCAAACCTCCAACCGGGTTCCGGATAGAGATATAGGCTGGAAACTAAGGATTTATCTAGGCGACTGCGCGGCCAATCTCAGGGATTTCCTCACCGGCGCCTTCGCCAGCTTCTGCCGCCTGAATCTGACCCCCAAAGGCACGCAGCCAATCCATGCCCTTCGTGGTGCGTTCAATGTGCACGCTGCGCAGGTCATTTTCGTCTGGGATACGGCGGATCAGATCATTGCGCTCCAGCACGTCGAGGGCGCGGGTCACGGCGGGTTTGGCAATATTGAGATGCGTTGAGAGCCCACGAACAGTGTGCGGGCCAGGTGTCAGCGCGACTGTCATCAACACGGCTTGTTGGCGCGCGGTCATGTCTGACTCATCAGAGCGCACATAAGCCGTCAAAGCAGAGCGCCAAAGGTCCAGGGCCTGTCTTTGAGTCATCGCCATTTCGTTCACCTCGTTTCATTAGGAAAACGAATCAGAATCCGATTTGCGACTCGCGTAAAGAGTCCAGACTAAATTTTAAATCGGCGCATTGTCGTCTAAGCTTGGCAAGCCAAACATCGCCAATTGCAAACTCTTAGCGATGCGCTGGGCCCGCTCCAGAAAGTAAGTCACCGCTTCTTCAGAGCCCGCAAGGTCGCGCACTGTTTCTTCAAACAAGCCGAGCCAGATGGTGAAATCGTCACGGCTGACACCTGACAAAGCCTGGTGGACGGGAACAGGTTTTCCGCCGTAGCGCCCGCTATTCAGGGCAACCGAGGACCAGAAATCCTTCATTCTAGGCAAATGCGCATCCCAATCTTCGACCGCATCCGAGAAAATCGGACCCAATACCGGATGCACGCGGACCCGGTCATAGAACGTCTCCACGAGGGTCGAGATGAAGGCCTCGTCGATGCCGAGGGCAGCCGCATTCGCCTGAATTTCAGCGCGGCGCTCTTCGGCGCTGCGCACGCGATAGGTCATCGAACCCTCTTCTTTCGCAATGATTTCGGGCGCGCGATCGCGCGCCCGAAACCTCTGAATCTATCCCTTAGAAGTTCAGGACTTTTGCGTACCGAACATGCGGCAGGGATTTGAGCTGTTTGACCATATCTACAGACGGCTCGGTATCGATGCCAATGAGAGCAATCGCCTCACCACCTGCATCCGTCCGGCCAAGATGGAAGGTCGCTATGTTGATCTCTTCCTTACCAAGCAAGGCGCCAAGCGATCCGATAAAGCCAGGTTTGTCGAGATTGTTGACGTAGAGCACAGTGTCGCTGAAGTCGCCTTCGAGTGCCATGCCTTTGACCTCAACAATGCGCGGCTGACCCCCGACCAATGTCCCTGCCAGTGAACGCCAACCAGACTCTGGATCATTCTCAGTGCGTTTGGTCAGAACCTTGATCCGGATCAAGCTGTCATAGACAGGGCTCTCTTCGGTTGTGGTTTCGGAGAGTTTCACGCCGCTCTCGTTCAGGATCGCGGGCGCAGAGACCATGTTCACGTCACCGCGAGAAGCGCGGAGCAAACCGGCCAGCGCGGCAGCTGTTAGAGGCTTGCGGTTCAGCTCAGCCACTTCACCTTCATATTCGATGACAACTTCTTCAAAGCCGTAATCGCTGATTTGACCTGCAAACAGACCAAGATTTTCGGCCAAAGCCGCGAACGGTTTCAAACGCGGCGCTTCGTCGGCTGTAACCGATGGCATGTTCAACGCATTGGTCACCGCGCCGGTGAGCAGATAGTCGCTCATCTGCTCAGCCACTTGTAGCGCCACATTTTCTTGCGCTTCGCTGGTCGCCGCGCCGAGGTGCGGGGTCGCGATAAAGTTTGGCGCACCAAAGAGAACGTTCTCTTTCGCTGGCTCTTCTGCGAACACATCAAACGCCGCTGCGCCAATGTCGCCAGATTTCAGGCCTTCAGCGACAGCCGCCTCATCGACCAAGCCGCCACGCGCGCAGTTCACCAGGATCACACCCTTTTTGGTTTTGGCGAGCGCTTCCTTGGACAGAATATTGCGCGTCTGATCGGTCAGCGGTGTGTGCAAGGTAATCGCATCCGCGCGGGTCAGCATCGCATCGAGATCTTCGGCCTTTTCAACGCCGAGCTCTAAGGCCCGCTCTTCAGTCAGGAACGGATCGTAAGCGAGCACTTTCATTTGCAGGCCCTTGGCCCGCTCCGCGACGCGCGCACCAATGTTCCCGCACCCGATCATGCCGAGCGTCTTGTAAGACAGCTCTGTGCCCATGAAGGCTTTCTTTGGCCAGTCACCGGCTTGGGTGCCAGCGTTCGCAGCTGGGATCTGGCGCGCGGCCGCAAACATCATTGCGATCGCATGTTCCGCCGTCGTTACCGCGTTTCCGAACGGCGTGTTCATGACGACGACGCCTTTGCCTGTCGCGGCTTTGATGTCGATATTGTCGACGCCGATCCCGGCCCGGCCGATGACTTTCAGATTGTCCGCCGCCGCGATTACTTCCGCATCTGGCTTACAGGCTGAACGAACGACGAGGCCGTCAAATTCGGGGATTTTGGCAATCAGGTCTTCTTTCGAAAGACCGACGGCAGTTTCAGTTTCCAGGCCGCGATTGTGGAAGATCTCCACGGCAGCGGGGGCGAGTTTGTCTGCTATCAGAACTTTAGGCATGTTATGCTCCGTCTGCCCCGGACGCTTGGGTCCAGGGTCTTATTTGAATTCAGGAATTGAGGGCCTGTACTAGAGCGCAGCGAGCTCTTCAGCGAAGGTCCATTCGAGCCATGGCGTCAGTTTCGCCACGTCGTCCGGCTCAACCGTTGCGCCGCACCAGATACGCAGACCTGGAGGCGCTTTGGCGTATCCGTTCGCGTCATAACAAGCGTCCTCGTCTTCGAGACGCTTCATCATACGCTTCAGGAAACCGCGCTGGCCGGCTTCATCCAGTTTCGCAAAGGTCGGGTGGACGAGCGACAAGGTGACCCCGGAATTCGAGCGCACATCATCATCAGCGCAGAGGAACTCGATCCAATCGGTCTTGGCGACCCAATCGGTGAGGATTTGCAGCGAGCGATCCGAACGCGCTTTCAGGCCTTGATAGCCGCCGCATTCTTCGGCCCAATCCAGCGCTTGAAGATAGTCTTCGGTACACAACATGGACGGCGTGTTGATCGTCGCGCCTTCAAACAAAGCTTCGTTCAGCTTGCCGCCTTTGGTCATGCGGAAGATCTTTGGCAGTGGCCGGTCCGGCTTGTAACTTTCCAGACGCGCCACAGCGTTTGGCGACAGGATCAGCATCCCATGCGCCGCTTCGCCGCCGAGCACTTTTTGCCAGCTATAGGTCACGACATCGAGCTTTTCCCAGTCCATGTCCTGCGCGAATACAGCTGAGGTCGCATCGCAGATCACGACGCGGTCCGGGTTTGGCTTGATCCAGTCAGCACCCGGGACGCGTACGCCCGACGTGGTGCCATTCCAGGTGAAGATAATATCCGCATCGTCGCGCGCCTGCTCAAACGGTGGCAGCACGCCATAGTCGCCAACATGGATGTTGCAGTCTTTAAGCTGCAGCTCGTTCACCGCATCGGTGACCCAATCCTTGCCGAAGCTTTCCCAGGCGAACACGTCGACCGGGCGCTGGCCGAGCATCGACCACATGCACATCTCAACCGCGCCGGTATCAGAGGCCGGCACAATCGCGACGCGGTAACCTTCAGGCAGGCCGAGAATGGTTTTAGTGCGATCGATGGCCTGCTTCAGCTTGGCTTTCGCTGTGACAGAGCGGTGCGAGCGTCCAAGCGCTGCAGATTCGAGTTTTTCGAGAGAGAATCCGGGGCGTTTCGCCGTCGGACCTGAAGAGAAATGTGGACATGCGGGACGCACGTCGGGTTTGGCGACATCAGTCATCTGTTTTACTCCTATCCTTACAGATAGGCTGACCTTCGTTGGGGAAGGCTGGCCCACCGCGCATATGGCGTAGGTGGGGAGAGATAGCAAGGTGTGATTGTTGGAGGGGGTGAAGGGATGGAATCTGATGTTTGCGTTGAATGGCATAAAACGCCCAAAACCGGTCGCTCACGAATAGTGCCGATCGCTCATAACGCTCTCAACTGTTTGCATTTACTGACAATTTCGCCATTCTTCTGATACGCGTGGAAAGAGGGGGAATGCTATGCTTCTGCGGCGCATCACGAAACATGTCAAAGACCAGAACTGGTTCGCGATTGCGCTCGATTTCTTAATCGTGGTGGTCGGTATCCTCATCGCATTTCAAATTACGAATTGGAATGAGGCACGGAATGAACGTAAACAAGAACATGTCTGGCTAATACGATTAAACGGCGATTTTGACCGCATAATTGTACAAGGAAGTTATCTAAACCCCCACATGAAAGAACAAATTCCCGCGATACAAAGAGTGATCGCTCATATTCGCTCAGAGAACCTTCCGGAATTTGAGGGTGAGTTTGTAGAAGATCTTAAAAAAATCAACCAAGTCTGGGTGAATATGGAGTTCTCTGCGACCTATACGGAACTGGTCGCCACTGGCGAGTTATCAAAAATTCGAAACGAAAACTTACGCGATAAGTTAGCGACCTATAGACGAAGCAATGAAGCGGATGAAGTTCTTCTAAACAGCCAACTCGGCGTTAGAGACTCTATCGCAATAGATCGAGCGATTCAGTATTCAGTAGCTGATACTAAATATGAAACCACCTATGTTCCAATTGGTTTTCATTGGGACAAATTAGTTGAATTGGAACCCGAACTCCAAGTTATTTACCGCACGCAAATCCTTAGAGAGCAATGGCAGAGCCAGTCACTGGACACGGCATTCGAAATCAAGTCATTGCTTAAACAGGAGCTGGAGTAATCAAATTTTTGGTGTCTTAAACCGCCCCAAACAAGACACTCATGCGGCTCATGAAAATTCATCAATTCCCTTCCAAATAGCTTGGTTCGTGGTCTACTCGGTCTAAGCGCAACGGAGAGCGATCCATGGGTTGGCACTTGAACCAAACGGTTGAGACACAAGCAGGATCCGTGCGCGCAGGAATGACCGGACGCGGACCCGCAATCGTTCTCGCCCACGGTTGGCCATGGTCTTCCTTTTCTTGGCACCGGATTATTCCAACCCTGGCCCAGTCACATACTGTCTACTGGTACGACATGCCCGGATATGGCGCTTCAGACATGCGACCGGGTCAACCGACATCGCTCGATATCCAAGGCGAGGTCTTCGTAGAAATGCTGGGACATTGGGGCCTCGTGAGCCCGAAAGTCATCGCCCATGATTTTGGCGGCGCGATCACACTAAGGGCGCACCTGCTGCATAGGGCCGAGTTTGAGCAGCTTGTCCTGATGAACGTCGTCGCGCTACGCCCTTGGGGGTCGGACTTTTTTGACCATGTTGGCCAGCATATTGAAGCATTTGTCGGCCTGCCGCCGCACATTCATGAAGCAGTGGTACGCGCCTACATTAGCGGTGCCTTGGTCAATGCCTTAGAGCCGAGCGACTTAGAGGGTTTGGTGGCGCCGTGGCTTTCTGAGCGAGGGCGTATCAGCTTCTATCGCCAGTTCGAGCAGGCGGACGAACGCTACACGGCGGAAATCGAACCCGCCTTCGACAAGATCAGGTGCCCGACATGGGTCCTTTGGGGGGAAGAAGATCCGTGGATTCCCCTCAATCGCGGCCTTGCCTTGCGAGATGTGATCAGGCCAGAGCATTTCGAACAGCTCCCGGGGCTGGGGCATTTGCCGCAATTGGAAAATTCGAACGCAGTGTTGGCAGCGTTGCAGCCAGTGATCGGCGACCGATGAGCGGCAAATGGTTGCCTTCTGACAGACCCAATCTGACCCACTTCCCGTTTCTGTAAGCTCTTGCGCATCTCACCCTGATGAGAGGTTTGTTCGGAACGGCTCGTGAGGGGTTTTCGCGTACGCGCTGCTCCGAGGTTCCGGACTTGATCCGGGATCGTCGGGTTAAGGGAAAGACCTCACCCGACTTCATATCAGGCGAGAGTGCTTACCAGCGATCAATCGCGTGCGCGCCATTTCCTGCGCTCGACTGGGTCGGCGAGTAGGAACAAAGCACGGCGGACAAGACGGCCGAAATGCGTGATTTAGCGGACTTTTGAGCTGATGGGCTTAGCGAGCGGTTTTTTTGAAGGCGCATCGTGGAACTCTCTTTTGAAATCGGGTTTCGTGTCTTCGGATCTGTTGCGATCCGTACGTTGGTCTTACACAAAACAGCGTTGCAAAAGAACGGCTATTACGTTGCGGCAGAAATGCATAATTGCATGTCGTTAGGATTGAGATGGCCATTATCGAATAGTTGCGCGCGCAAATGGTCACTGCCCCTCAGCCCCAGACTGGATCTGGGGTCTGGCGCCAAACCCTGGGGAAGCAAGGCGGGAGGTCCCGGGTCAAGCCCGGGATGGTCGGTGAAATAATTGGACCTGCAAGAGCCCTCAGCCCGGTTTTTCGGGCAAGCTCAGCGAGGATCGGGCCCCTGCTTCATCCGGCTGGTGCGCAGCACCTCAGCGCCGGATAAGACTTAAGCCGCAACAGCGATCTTATCGCTCGCACCTGGCATTTGCTCAAGCAGGAAGTCGTGGAACGCTTCGGCGCGTTGGATGAAGCGATTGAAGGGCAGTTTCGCTTTGAAAATTGCCTCCGGCGCAACATTGGCGCCGCATTTCAGAGCCGTGGTGACCGCTTGGTCGCGTTCCGGCTGCGCAGAACAAACAGCAATGCGGTGTTTGCCCATATTGGCGACCCGCGCGATGGTCATGTCGCCATCGAAGCTGTCCGGCAAAGTCAGATCGAGGATAACCAGATCGAAACGTTCGAGACGCAGGCGATTTTCCGCCTCCATCAGGGTCGTTGCCATTACGAGATCTACCGCAACGCGCGCCCGTGCTGCTTTTTCAGCAGCAACCAGCAATAACTCACGCACCGGTTCGTGATCTTCGACCCAAAGAACTTTCATTAAACTACCCTTACGACTCTACCGTTGTTAATCCCGGCGCTTCTCGCCCTGCCCTCTTCTGAAACCCACATTGCCACTATGGGATTACGGGATAGTAAAGCAGAAATGACCAAAGTGTTGACAATGCTACAGATTCCGCCGCGCTGAGGGTCATCGTCGCCAAGCTGGCACGAACTGTGATAGAGTTGAAACAGAGACCTCCAAAGCCAATGGAGACGGGAGTTTATGACCAGTAAGACGCTACCAGCGGCCACCACGCATGCTGCCTTTTTGGCGGAGCTGGAAGCGAGTGACGATCATATTGTTGATCGGCTGATAAAAGAAAGATGTCCGTCTTTTGTCGATCATTGGTCCTGGCCCGCGATTCGTCCGATGCTTTATAGCTTGCTTGGCTATGACCGTGCCTGTCGGACGACCGACTATTTGCAGACGCTGAATGGCGGCGACAGCTTTGATCATCTCAGCGAAGAACTATCCGTCGACCTGACTTTGAACGCGATCGAGCGGATGCCAAAAGAAGGTCGGCTTGTGGTTGCGGCGAACCATCCAACAGGTTTGGCCGATGGCGTTGCGGTCTGGGATGCGCTGCGCCGGGTCCGCCGCGATATTGTTTTTTTTGCGAATGCCGATGCGCTGCGTGTGAACCCCGGTTTCTCGGATGTCTTGATTCCGGTCGAATGGGTGGTCGACAAGCGCTCACCGGCGAAGACCCGTGAGACGCTGCGACTGGCAAAGGAAGCGTTTGCAGACGAGAAATGCGTGGTGATTTTTCCGTCTGGGAAATTGGCCAAGAAGGTTGACGGCGTTCTGACCGAGCAAGACTGGATGCCGACCGTGGTCAGTCTCGCGCGTAAGCATAAAGCGCCGGTACAGCCGCTAAATCTGAAAGCGAAGAATTCCTGGCTCTATTACTTCTTCTCCAACGTGAACGGGGAGTTGCGCGACATCACCCTCTTTCACGAGCTGCTCAATAAACGCGGCAGCGCATTTGATATGACTTTCGGGCCCTTGATTGCACCTGAACGTCTCGAAGGAGACGCCAACTCACTAACTCTCGCTCTACGCGAATATGTCGCCCAAGAGTTGAGCGCGGGGGCCGAAACAGCGTTTAATTCAAGTATTTCAGGGAAATAGCGCCAAATTCACCCTGGCTTCAGGTTACATTTGATTAACTTCACCCACATCAATGTGAAAGGGGAAGTTGATGGAACAATTTCTAGATAATATTCTTGCCCAAGTTCAGGCCTATGGACCTCGAATTCTTTGGGCTGCACTTATACTGATTGCCGCATACTTTGTCGGCAAGCTTGTTCAATGGGCGGTTCAAAAGGGCATCAAGAAAACCGGGTTCGACGATCTTGGCCCCAAGGGAGATTCCCTGGGCAAGAGCTTAGGTTCCGCGGCGTTCTGGATCATCCTACTGATTGGCGTCATTCAAGCGTTGACCCGTCTGGAGCTCACTCAGATTGCTGAGCCACTGAATGGTATGATCGACCAGATCATCTTCTATCTACCGAAAGTGTTTGCAGCAGGCATTCTGTTCCTGGTGTTTGCGCTGGTCGCTCGCATTGTCCGCGAAACTGCGAAAGCGGTCTTCGTGTTCGCTGATCCAATGCCAGAAAAACTCGGCCTGGCCTCAGGCCCAGTCGATGTATCTGGGATTTCTTCAACCGTTCTTTCGACCATTATCTACATCATTGGTGGGATAACGGCGCTCGGCGCGTTGCAGGTTCCTGCACTCACAGAGCCATTAAGCGGGATTTTGAGCGATGTGCTCGACATCATTCCAAACGTGCTCCTCGCAAGCCTCCTGCTCGCAGGGTTCATTTTCATCGCGCGGATTGTTGCTGGGCTCATCGATAAGACGCTTCCAGAAACCGGCTTGAATAAAGCGGTGGCGGAACTTGGCGTGCTGCAAGGCGCGGACAAAGGTCTAACAGCTAGTCGCATCGTCTCTATGGCAGCGACGTTCTTCATCACGCTGCTCGGTGTCATTCAAGCGCTACGCGTACTGAACTTTGAAGTGCTGACCAATGCCATGAACGTGGTGCTAGATATGGGCGCTTCAATCGCCTTCGGTGCGCTGATCATCTTTGCAGGCGTATTCCTCGCCCGCTTGATCTCGAATACAATGTCTTCGGCAGGCGGCGCAGCAACGGATTTGGCGGCGAGCATCGTCAAATGGGTCATCATTGGCCTTGCCCTCATCCTGGGTATCTCTCGCATGGGTCTCGACCCAACCGGCGGTGAATTCGTTCTCGATGTTGCCAAACTGCTCGCCATGGGCGCTGCAATTGGTGTTGCTGGCGCGATTGCCATCGGCTTTGGCTGGGGCGGCCGCGAGTGGTTCGGCGCTCAGCTCGAGAATATGAAGTCGACGAAGAAATAGATCCAAGGATCTCCAAAATGAAGAAAGGCCGCCCCGAAAGGAGCGGCCTTTTTTGTGCGTGAAAGTGTTGAACCCTAAGCCGCCAAAGCAGGTTTCTGGTCGCCATACCAATCGACATTACGCGTCATATACATAGTCAGAGCAATCGCAGAGAAACTGGCAATCGCGCCCGCCAGGAGCGCATGATTCTCGGCGCGCATCAGCACATAAATGAGCGCGTAAATACCGCTCAAGATTCCGAAGGCACGCAGACCATAAGCCCGCGATCGAAAGACGCTTTGCGCGTAGAATGAAGTGAGCGACACAGTCATGATCGCGGCAATCAGAAACGCAAAATCGAACCCAATCCGTTCTGAGAAAGCCAGCAAAAGCATATAGAAAATCGTCTGTGCCAATCCGACCAGAACGTATTGCGCCGGGTGGGCGCGCACGTTGCTGGTAATCTCGAACAGAAAGTAGGCCAAGAACACAAAGCCAATAAACATGGCCGCATATTTCAGAGCGCGTTCAACACTTTGATAGGGGCTCGCTTCCTTGATGAAGTTCACCGCCATGTCGCGGTAATTCCAGCTCGTCACCACGCTAAGATCTAGGTTCGCGCCCGAGCCAGCAATGCCGCGCGCGAGATAGGGCACACGCCAGTTTGCTTCAAAGCCTTCATCGCTCTCTCCGGCAGTATGGCGATCTGGCAGAACACCGCCTTGAAAGCTCGGGCTCGACCAGTTTGAAGTCATGCTGACAGTTGTGTCTTTCGCAAATGGTCCGATCGCGAAACGCTGAGCGCCGCTGATCCGAAACGCAGCCTTTACTTGTATCGGGCGCTCTGCGGTCGCCAGCCCTGAAAGCTTCCCGCCCGCCAAGGTTACGCCCGCTACCGGAGCGATTGAATACCCTCCCATTATACTGGATTGCGATATCGGTTCGATCGAAAGGGCGCGGCCATTCGCCGTGACGTCGATTGCCTCTTTGATGCCGCGCGTATCGCTGACCCCCAGAAATAGACGCGCATCGTCCCAAATCGCCTCAGCGTTTAATGGAATGGCACCGCGTAGGGCGGCCGGGTCAAACACCGCATCAAACTCAAGGTCTGCCTCGAAAACCGGGATCGTATGGATGCCGCGCTTCTTCTCTTGTACGTTGACAATACTGTTGGCTGTACCGGTTTCAGCATAGGCCACCGCGACGCCATACACGACCTTGTCAGGCTTTTTGGGATCAGGCGTATGCGAGTATGGCACTGCGAGGACGGGCCCAAGCACTGCTTGTTGTCCGCCCACGCTTTCACTGACCTCATTGATCGCGGTTTGCAGCCCTGAGCTTCGTTCATAGACAATGCCATGAACCAAGAGCGCAGGAATGATCATCAGAACGGCAAGGCCGCAAACAAGGAGCAGCTTTAACCCGGCAGATCGCTTGGGCAAAAAGTCTGCAAACCCGCCAGAAATTGGCGCAGACTGAGAAGGGGATGGTTCCGTCATGGATAGACTCCAATGAAAATTTGAACTTCAGGAGCCTGCCTTCATGACAAACAGAAAAGGCGAGACCTCGGTCTCGCCTTGTTCAGATTACGAAAAGTTTAGGGCTGCAATGCGGCCCAGCTTTTGACGGCTATGCTTCTTTTGCGTCCGCGGACAAGGCGCCATGGCAATGCTTGTACTTCTTGCCAGAGCCACATGGGCATGGCGCATTGCGTGAGGTCTTCGCCCAGCTTTCTTCAGCTTGCGCCACCATAGAGTGCGGCGCTTGTTCAGCGATCTCTTGCGGCGTATTTGCGCGCTCATTCTCGCCTGTGTCTGGGTCTAACCGCGTTTCGAACGTAGCGCGTGGCGGGCTTGGAACCGGACGTGGCTGCGGCGGTTGCACCTGCGCCGTCATCAGCCAGCGCGTAACTTCAAGACGCATTTCAGAGAGCATGTCATAGAACAGCTTGAAGGCTTCTTCTTTAAACTCGTTGAGCGGGTTGCGTTGTCCGTAAGAGCGTAGGTGAATGACCGAGCGCAGCTGATCAATTTGCTGCAAGTGCTGGCGCCAACGTCCATCGAGAACTTGCAGAAGGATCTGCTTTTCGATCTGCCGGAACTGCCCATCGGCAGCGAGCTTGGTCTTTTCCTCATAGGCCGTGTTGGCAGACATCAAAATACGTTCAGCGATCTCAACGTTCGCAACGCCTTCTTCACCAGCCCAATCTGCCACCGGAAGCTCCAAACCGAGGAGCTCAACACAGCGTTCTCTGAGGCCCGCAGTGTCCCATAGTTCAGCATGGGCTTTTTCCGGCATATGATGGGAAACAATGCCCTCAATGACGGATTCGCGCATGCCTTCTATTTCGTCGAGCACGCTATCTGCGCGCATGAAATCGATGCGTTGTTCAAAGATCACCTTGCGTTGATCGTTGATCACGTCGTCATACTTCAAGACGTTCTTACGAAGGTCGAAGTTACGCGTTTCGATTTTCTTCTGCGATGTTTCTATCGCTTTATTCATCCAAGGGTGAGTAATGCCCTCATCATCCTTGATGCCGAGCCCCTTCATGATTGAGTTCAGACGCTCTGCTGCGAAGACGCGCATAAGGTCATCGTCAACCGCGATGAAGAATTTTGATTTGCCAGGGTCACCTTGGCGACCGGTTCGGCCACGCAGCTGATTATCGATGCGGCGGCTTTCGTGGCGTTCGGTTCCGAGCACGTAAAGGCCGCCGGCTTCCAGCGCTTGCTTTTTAGCAACTTCGATCTCAGCCGTGATTTGGTCTCGGATCAGCTGAAGTTCGCCATCGGAGGGGGCTTCACCTTTTTTCTCGATATGAGCTTCCACGGCAGCGACAATGCGCATGTCGACATTTCCGCCAAGCTGAATGTCAGTCCCACGGCCGGCCATATTGGTCGCAACCGTAACAGCGCCGGGAACCCCAGCATTCGCAACGATTTCAGCCTCTTGAGCATGGTGACGCGCGTTCAGGACTTTATGCGGGATCTTCGCAGAGGTCAGATAGGTCGAGACAATCTCTGATTTCTCGATCGACGCCGTCCCCAGCAGAACCGGCTGGCCCTTGGCGCGGGCTTCGCGAACTTCTTCTACAATGTCTTTGTACTTCGCACCGGCGACCCGGTAGACGACATCGTCGTCATCAATCCGCTGGATTGGCTTATTGGTTGGCAGCTCGAAAGTTGCGAGCGAATAGATATCGCCAAACTCCGACGCCTCAGTCATCGCCGTCCCGGTCATGCCAGCCAGCTTTTCATAGAGGCGGAAATAGTTCTGGAACGTAATCGAGGCCAGGGTTTGGTTCTCTGGCTTGATATCGACGTTTTCTTTCGCTTCGATCGCCTGGTGCAGACCCTCTGAAAGGCGGCGCCCGTCCATCATCCGACCGGTGAACTCATCGATCAGCATAACCTGATCGTCTTTCACGATATAATCTTTATCGCGGTGGAAAAGCTTGTGCGCCTTTAGAGCCTGGTTCGAGTGGTGAACAATCGAAACGTTCGCCGGATCCCATAGAGACCCTTCGAGGATGCCGTCTTTACTAAGGCGGTCCTCCATTTTCTCCAAGCCTTCTTCGGTGAAGACGACAGATCGCATTTTCTCATCGAGATCGACATCTTCGTCATCGAGATCTGGGATGAAAGCATCGATGGTACGGTACAATTCCGATCGATCATCGGTTGGACCAGAAATAATCAGAGGCGTCCGCGCTTCATCGATCAGAATGGAATCGACTTCGTCGACAATCGCAAAGGCGTGGCTACGCTGAACCATCTGATCCAGCGTGTACTTCATATTGTCGCGCAGATAATCAAACCCGTACTCGTTATTCGTCCCATAAGTGATGTCGCACGCATACGCTTCGCGGCGCTCTTCATCCGCCAGGCCTTGCTTGATCACGCCGGTCGACATGCCGAGGAAATTGTAAAGCTTGCCCATCCACTCCGCATCGCGGGTCGCCAGATAGTCATTGACGGTGACAACGTGGACGCCTTCGCCGAGCAGAGCATTCAAATAGACAGGTAGCGTCGCAACCAGGGTTTTACCTTCGCCGGTCCGCATTTCTGCGATCGCGCCATTGTGGAGGACCATCCCGCCCAGCAGCTGCACGTCAAAGTGGCGCATGCCGAGCGCGCGTTTGGCGCCTTCGCGGACAACCGCAAAAGCTTCGTCAAGGATATCATCGAGCGTCGCGCCATCGGCCAACCGCTTACGGAATTCTTCGGTTTTTCCGCGCAGCGCTTGATCGGAAAGCGCTTCAATCATCGGCTCAAGCGTGTTGATCTTTTGAACCCGCCGACGCAAAGGCTTTAGCTTGCGATCATTTACCGAACCGAAAATCTTCTGAGCTACGGACAACATTTAAGGGGTTACCACACTGTTTGAATTGATCCCAAAAAGCACAAATTACTTTCCAGGATATGGACGCGCCAAAAGCAACGTCCGTAACTGGTCTCTCGACCAAGGCCTATTGCGGATTTAAGAACGCCGCATACGTGTGTCAATCAGCCGGGTGCGGCAAAGGAAAGCTCCACATGCAATTGAAACATCATTCGCTCGGAATTGCGACTTCGTTCGCCCTCATTCTGGGCACGATCGCTGGTTGTGCGCCGCAAACGGAAGTGCAGGTCGCAACCACGGTCATTGATAGCGAAACAGCAGCGCGCGTGAACGGTGAAACCGTCTATGTTAGCGACGTCGAACTTGAAGCAGTGGCGCAGGGTTTGATTGAACCAAACTCTGATTTCGGGCCGAATTACCCAGAGTTTCACCAGATCTTGGAACAGTTGATTGATCAGCGCTTATTGGCGCAGGAAGCGCTTAAGCGTGGTTTGGATCAAGACCCTGCAGCGGTACGGCGCTTGGCCGCTGGCCGAGAGCGTTTGCTTGGCAACATTTTGGTCGAGAGCCTGGTTTCAAACGAAGTGACCGAAGACGCCATTGAGCGGATGTATGAGGAGCAGGTCAAACTACAACAGCTCGATGATGAGGTTCGCTTGCGACAGATCCTGGTCGCGGACAAAGAGTTGGCCGATCAAATTATCGCCGAACTCGCGGGCGGCCTGGACTTTGCCGAAGCGGCACTTGAGCACTCGGATGATGTCCGCACGCGCTTAGAAGGCGGCGACCTTGGCTGGGTCAGCCCGAATGATCTGCTGGATCCCATTCCCGCCGTGATTGGAAACACCGTCACCGGAACGGTTTCTGAAGCCTTTGAGACCGAAGATGGATGGCTGATCCTGAAAGTAGATGAGCGGCGAACGACGCCGCCTAAGACCAAGCAAGAAATGCGGCCTGAAATCATCACTTTCCTGACCTTCACACAGATCAGCGACGTTCTGACCGAGCTGCGTGCAGGCGCCGAAATTCAGCAACGCGACCCGTCTGAATACCTCAATGATGAGCCCACAGACCTAACCGATGAAACGCCAAACGAATGAACCTCACCCCATCCCCATTCGCACCGGATGAATTTCCAGCCCTTCCGGTTGTGGCCGGTGTCCGTGCTGCAACCGCGTCGCGCGGCTTCTATGCCGGTCGAGGTCTTGAGCGTGACGACGTGTTTCTATTTGCATTCGATCCCGGCAGCACCTGTGCCGGCGTATTCACACGCTCCTCTACAGCTTCGGCTGACGTCCTTTGGTGCCGCGCCGCGCTAGACACAGGTCAAGGACAAGCGGCCGCCTTGATCGTAAACTCAGGGAATTCGAATGCGTTTACTGGCCCCAAGGGTGAGCTAAAAAACAAAGCGACCCTCGACGCCGTCGTGGCGGCATTGGGTGTTTCTCGAGACGCGTGCTTCCTAGGCGCAACGGGTGTTATCGGCGAGCCATTGCCAGATCCAAACTATGTCGGCGCTATTGTCCCTGAATTGAACGCAGACTTGGCTCGACCAGATTGGTTGGCGTGTGCAAAGGCCTTCATGACAACCGACACATATCCAAAAGGCGCTGGGTTCGTGCGCCAGGTCGGAGGCACTGAAATCGCGTTCGCGGGCCTTGCAAAAGGGTCTGGCATGATCGCGCCTAATATGGCGACCATGCTGGCCTATGCGTTCACCGATCTCGCGGTCGCGGCGCCCGTGCTCGATACGGCCTTACGCACAGCCTGCGCTGAGAGCTTTAACGCCATCAGCGTTGATAGTGACACATCGACCTCCGATAGTTTGATGGTGTTTGCGACCGGGGCTTCTAAAGCGCCGCCTCTCACAGCTACAACCGATCCTCGGTACGCCGAATTGGTCGAGGCGCTAACAGACCTTTGTCGCGACCTAGCCTGGCAAATCGTCAAAGACGGCGAAGGCGCGACCAAGTTCATTGCTGTATCTGTGAAGGGTGCCGAGACTGATGCCTCAGCTAGAATCATGGCTGCAGACGTGGCTAACAGTCCCTTGGTCAAAACGGCGCTGGCGGCGAATGATGCCAATTGGGGTCGCATCGTCATGGCTGTCGGCAAATCCGGAGAACCTATCGATTTGAACGCTCTGGCCATCTGGTTCGGCGATATTCAAGTGGCGGAGGGCGGCGCCCGCGCCGACGATTACGATGAGGAGAAAGCCAGTCAGGCCGTATCTGAACCTGAAATCGAAATACGGGTGCAGGTCGGACATGGCCCAGGCGAAGCGCGCATATACACGTGCGACCTTACCCATGCCTATATCGACATTAACGGAGCTTACAGAACGTGAAGACGGTCTATGTCGCGGCGGCGGCGTTGTTCAATAGTGACGGAAACGTCCTCCTCGCCCGTCGGCCCGAAGGAAAATCCATGGCCGGTCTGTGGGAATTTCCAGGCGGAAAAATCGAGACTGACGAGACACCAGAACAAGCATTGGTGCGAGAATTAGAAGAAGAACTGGCGATCGTGGTAAGCGAAACCAACCTGGAACCGATCACATTTGCGAGCCATAATTACGAAACTTTTCATCTATTTATGCCCTTATATGGATTGAAGATTTGGACTGGTTCGCCACGTCCGACAGAGGGACAAACGCTCGCCTGGGTCGCGCCGCAAGACTTGCACAGCTATCCAGCACCAGCAGCCGATATCCCGCTGTTTGACCTATTGGCGGCCCGCACAAGGGGCTAAAGAGTATGAATTTCGTTCGCCGCACCGCGTTACGTTTCCAGCGCAATGATTCAGGCGCAACTGTTGTTGAATACGGACTGATTATTGGCTTGATGACGCTGGCTTTGCTTGGCGCGCTCGCAGCCACAGGCGACGGCACAGCTGACAAATGGAATGAAGTCGCTGACGATGTTGGCGGCGCCATGAGTTCCGCCGGCGAATAAGCTCACGCCGCGTCCTATCTTGACCTAAAACTCTAGTACGGCACCTTCCGCTTTAACCGGGAGGGTTTCTATGCCGACGCCAACACCATTCAAAATCGACATACCGCAAGCCAAGTTGGATGCGATCCGGGATCGCGTGTCGGCGTATACTTGGTTTCATGCTCCTGAAGGTTTGCCAGATTGGCAATTGGGCATGTCGACGCCCGTGTTGAAGGAAATCCAATCCTATTGGCTTGAATCTTATGACTGGAGAGCAGCAGAAGCGGAGCTCAACCAGTATCCGCAATTCATGGTGGAGATCGATGGGCTTCCGATCCACTTTCTACACATTGTCGGCGAGGCCGAAGGCAAGCGACCCTTGCTCTTGACCCATGGCTGGCCTGGTTCGGTGTTTGAGTTCTATGAGGCGATCGGCCCCCTCGCCTATCCCAGTCAACATGGCGGCAAACCTGAAGATGCGTTCGACCTGATCATCCCGTCCCTCCCGGGCTATGGCTTTTCAGGTAAACCTACCGCGCCTCTGGGGCAGCGCGCGACAGCCAAGCTCTGGAACACGCTGATGCAGGACATGCTCGGCTATGACACCTATCTCGCGCAAGGCGGCGATTGGGGCGGTATGGTGACGTCTTGGATCGGTTTTGATCATGGCACTGTTGACCAAAAAGGCGGCTGCAAAGGGATCCACTTAAACATGTTCGGCCTGCGGCCAACGCCGGCAACACCGCAGAATGAGGAAGAGATTGCCTGGCTTCAAAGCTCGCAAGTGGCGATGCAAATGGAAGGCAGCTATTTGATGCAGCAAGCCACCAAGCCGCAAACCTTGGCGATGTCTCTCATGGATAGTCCGATGGGGACGGCCGCCTGGATTCTGGAGAAATTCCACGGCTGGTCAGATTTAAAAGATGGCGACCTATACAGCGTCTATACGCGCGATCAGTTGCTCACCAATTTGATGATTTACCTCGTCAATGATGCGATAGCGACTTCGGTTTGGTATTACGCCGCCTTCTTTGGCGAGGGCGGCGCCGCGCTTCCAGAAGGCGAGCGCTGCGAAACGCCAACAGGGTTTGCAAATTTCCCGGGTGAGACTGTCTATACAGCTCCGCCGCGGTCTTGGTGCGACCGCGCATACAATATCACGCACTGGACGGAACAGTCTCGCGGTGGGCATTTCGCGGCAATGGAAGTGCCGGATCTGTTTGTTGAAGACGTTCGTCTCTGGGCGCGTTCGTTCGACTAGCGCCCAGGACGATAGGTTCGCGACGCATTCGCCTCGATGTCCGCACGCTCGATCAGGGCTGGGCGCCATTCCTCGGCCGCGAAGAGCAGGGCTTGGTCGGCATAGTGCGGAGAGCTTTCGTCGAGCGTAGCTGCGCCGAACTGGTGAATAACCTCCGCCGTTTGATTGCCGTCCGCATCCCATTCAACGATCGCGATCCACGTATCGCCCGCATTGGCTTTTAGGATGCCGTCCTCGCCGATTTCCGATGGATAAATCGCACGAAGAATATCCGGACCACCACTGATCGGTAGATTGACGTCGCCGCGGATCAAGCGATTAACCTCGCCCCATTCCGGATCGATCTGGCCATAGTGCGTGTCGAGATAGGTCACAGCCTGCCGGAAAGCGTCTGCTGCACTCGGCGCTGGAATACCCGTGAGGTTCTCAGTGACCGCGTGGATCGTGGTCAAAACGCCGAGCGCCGCATGGCGATCCGTCATGCCGGTTCCATAGGACCAAGCCGCAAGATGATCCGCCGCCGCTTGCAGCGCTGTATCTTCGCTCCAATCCTCAGCCAGAACCGATTTCACGGTCAGGTCGGCGGTTGAACCTTGCGCATACGAATTATCGAACTTGATGGCGAGCAGCGCCTCTCGCGTCATCACAGCTTCTCCGTCCGTCAGTTCCATGATCCGCAAGGACCGATTGGTTTGGTCGGTCTGAAGCCCCATGGTTTCAGGGAACATGTCTGGGCGCAGATTGTCTGGGCCATCCGTGGCACTATAGGGTTGATTGTTCGCATCGAAGACCAGGCCCGAAACTGGATTGCGCAGGATCGGCACGCGGTCATATGGCAGATAGTCTTGCCAGATCAGGTCAGACCGATCTCCTGGCATGTCCTGGGTCCAATCCCAACCTTGGGCGCGGTCCGGGTATTGACCATTGTGAATCATTGCGACGACGCCGTCTTTATCGGCATAGATATAATTAAGCGAAGGCACCGCATGGATCGCCATAGAGGCGTAGAACTCGTCCCAATTGGTGGCTTTTGCGGAGCGCATACGCTGCTCAGTTTGGCGGATGGCGCCCATGCCAGCATACCGCATGGCATAGGTACCTGTATTGGTCCGGATCGCCGGTCCGTGCTGCGACGTTAAAACTTCGCGCTTAGCTGTGAAGGCGAACGGCCCCCACAATTTGACCGCCATTTTTGCGGTCTCGATTTCGAAATCAACCCATTCGCCATCGAGCCTGTATTGTGTCTCATCATCCGGGTTCACAGTTAACGTGTAGACGTCCGCCAAGTCAGGCTTGCTGACCGTATTGGCCCAGCCGAGATGCCGGTTAAAGCCATGCAGAATACTCGGAGACCCTGGGAAAACACCGCCTTGAATGTCGAGGCCTTCTTCTGAGACCATGTGGGCTTCCCACCAAGCAACCGGTCCGGTCATGGGCTGGTGAGAGTTGATGACCAGACGGGTCGTGTCATCGCCAGAGCGGTCTGGCGCCACGGCAAACGCATTTGACCCGCGCCCTGGTGCCGTCTTTGGTCCGACCAGCCAAGATTCGCGCCCAGCGCCCGGGTCGAGCGAGACGCTCGCAATCCGGTCATCATTGTAGATGTCGAGCAGCGTCGCATCAAAACCATAGAAGAAAGGCGTACGGAAAATTGATCCAGCGAAAATATCCTGCGGCTTGAACGGCGCGAGCCCGGTCCAGGTCTGATCCAGGTTTTCAGAAGCATAAAGGTTGAGCCCGTCCGCATAGGCTTGCGCATAGGCTTTCACATCCGCTGGCACGTCGCTTTCATACTGCTCGTCAATTGTGTCCCAGACGTTCAGCAGCTCAATCAAATAGTCGGTCGGCGCGGCGGCGGCGCCTTTATAGCGCGCCAGAACACCTCGGGTTGCAGCAACGGTCTCCTGAATGGTCTCGAAATCATCTTCAGCGTGCGCATAGGCGAGACCAAACGCTGCATCATTGTCTGTGACGCCAAATATGTGCGGTACACCCCACTTATCGCGAATGATCTCGACATCATAATTTGCGGCCGCTTGCGCCAGCACTTGGGCCGACGGGGTCTTTGGGAGCGGGTTCCAGGTATAAATGCCCGCCCCTAACACCAAGACAGCAACCAGAGCCGCAGCCCCCAACGCAATTTTTTTGATCATCAGCTCTCAACTTTTACTGGAGGATCCGCAAAGGATGCGGCGTCCCAAATCACTTGATCGGGCGTTTGTAGCATCTTCTGATACATCTCTTCCGGATAGGCTTGATGTGGCTTGTCTGGATTATAAGGCGGCTGTTTCACCGTACCGCCTTCGCCATCATAAGGGTCGGGGTTCTGATAAGTATCGGCTTCATCCGCGGTGATCCCAACTTTCGCCAGAACCGATGGATCGACCCAGGCCTTTTGATCAACCTCGACCTCGGACGTCGCAACTTCCAGGACCATATTGTCGGGCCCGCCAAAATAGATCGACTGGCACATGCCATGATCCATTGGACCGATGACATTTACGCCTTTGGTGCGAATGCGGTCGCGAATGGCAAGCAATTGTTCCGGCGTGTCCACTTTGAACGCCAGATGCTGCATCGTGCCGGCGGCGCTGGGCCCTGCGCCGGTGCCCGAATGGGTCACCCCCATTTGGATCGGAATGTCTTTGACCTCCGGCAGCTGCACGATTGAGAAATAGCAATGATCGTCCAGGTGCATAAAGGCGTGAATACCGCCAGGAACGCCGTGCATGTCGAACAGCGCCGACAATTTGCAGCCCAGGACGTCTGAGAAGAATTCAATATGGCTCTTTATGTCCGCGGACATAATTGCGAGATGGTGGATGCCTGTTGCCTTGATCATGCGCCGTACTCCCTTGTCTTTGCATGATACTGGACGCTGGGGTTGAAAGCGCCAAGTCTTTACCACGCGGGAGGTCGATTGTGACAGACCAGGTACGGGCGCCCTGTTGTCTTGCCGAAAGCACTTCGAATTTTCTCTGATGGGAAGAGACGAAAAGGCTTTTCGACTGATTTCCGGTTGGCGTTTTGCCTGTCCTAAAGTAGCGTCTCATGATGGATGAAGCTGCGACCCTCGCCAAACATATTGAAGCTGCGGACCGGGTGGTTGTGTTCACCGGCGCTGGCATATCGACTGAGAGCGGGATCCCTGATTTCCGCTCGCCCGGTGGGGTCTGGTCGAAGATGCAACCGATCTATTATCAGGACTTCGTTTCCGACCGTGAAGCCCGCCGCGAAGGCTGGCGCAGAGTGTTTGAGCGCACCGCAGGCTGGACCGGCGCAACGCCAAATGCTGGCCACCACGCGATCGCAAAACTGGTGGAAATGGGCAAAATCACCAGCGTGGTGACCCAGAACGTTGATAACCTACACCAGGATGGCGGCGTGCCCGATGAGAAAGTCATCGAAGTTCATGGCAACGCGTCCTACGCCAAATGTCTGAATTGCGGAAAACGCTACGAGTATGACGTGCTGAGGCCCCGCTGGGAGGCGGATGAGGACCTGACTTGTGATTTCTGTATGGGGCTCCTCAAATCTGCGACCATTTCGTTTGGTCAAGCCATGCCCGAAGACAAAATGGTGTTTGCTGAGAGTGAGGCGCAATCGTGTAATTTGATGATCGCGCTGGGCTCATCTCTTGTGGTTTACCCGGCCGCGAATATTCCGATCATCGCAAAACAGAATGGTGCCAAATACGTCATCGTCAATCGCGAAGAAACCGAGCACGACGTCTATGCCGATCTGGTTGTTCATACCGAGATCGGACCGCTTCTGCGCGAGACCATGTCAGAGCTTGGAGCGCCGCTTGAATGAGCGAAATCTGGATCAACGCATTACGCTTCGCAGCTCTTCCAGGCGCGGCGAAAGTCCGGTTTGAACGCCAATCCGTGATCGAAGATGGCACGTCGACCACGCGCTACGCATTACGGTCCGAAGCAGAGTCTGGGAGAGTCATCGGGGATGATCGGGACTATGATTTGCTAAAATCAGTTATGGGCCCACTCGAAAAACTCGCAGAACAGCAGGATCACAGAGATTTGATCGTCGAATTAGACCTTATAAACAAGACTCTAACCGGTCTTTCATTAGGTTAAAAACCTTAACAATTACAACCATCTGCTGACAGCGCGATCATGCCCCTTTTCGTTTTCGAACTTTTGTGCTTGTTGCAAATTTCTTGCACTGCACAATACTCCTTTACCCAGGGGCATGCAGTACCCATATATGCATAGCAGGCGGGGCCTGCCACGTAGATTTTCGATAGGAGGGCGAGCTTTGCTGGTCAACATGCTGAAAGGTAAATTGCACGCGGCGACGGTTACGCAGTGTGATGTTTATTATGAAGGATCGGTCTCGATCGACCAGGATCTTCTCGACGCAGCCGGTATCTTACCCCATGAGCGCGTCGACATTTGGAACATCACTAATGGCGAGCGGATCTCAACCTATGCGATCGAAGCGCCGCGCGGATCACGCACGATTGGCGTGAATGGCGGGGCAGCACGCAAGTTCGCGATGGGCGACCGGGTCGTTATTGCGGCCTTCGTTCAAATGGAGGCCGAGCTAGCGCGTCAACACAAGCCACAAGTCGCTTTGATGGACGAGCATAATGAAATCAAAACGCCAAGCGCCGCTTATTAGGCCGCGCCCGAGCGTAAGACATTAGAGTTGTAGCGTTTTGAAAGCCCGCCTATTTGGCGGGTTTTCTTATTCAAGCGGTCGTCTACTCAGTCGGTTGGCGCAGTTCAAACGTCACATTCACAGTGACCGAATATCCCACTTCACCGCTTGCGATTGGCGTTGAACGATCAACGCTCCGCGCTTCTGCCATCATCGCCATGGGCTGCGGACTATACCCGGCGCTTTCAGAGATCGTCACCACCCGCGCGACTTCATACCCGGATGCGGCAGCATAAAGCTCCGCCCGCGTGATCGCCTCTTTCATAGCGATGTCGCGCGCTGCGTTCTTCGCTGCACGATCATCTTCAAGCGCAAAGTTTAAGCCGCTGAACGTATTGCCCCCGGCGCCCACAAGCGCATCCATGGTCTCGCCAAGAGTGTCCAAATCACGAACGCGCACGGTCAACTGGTTCGAGGCCTGGTAGCCTGTCAGACGCGGCGGCTGGCCCGATTGTCGATTGGAATAGTCATATTGCGGCTGCAGAGAGAAGTTCGACGTCTGCATATCACTGCGATCAATATTCGCTGCGTCAAGCGCATCAAACACACCGTTCATAGCCGTCGCATTGGCGCTCATCGCAGCTTGCGCCGTCTCACCTTGCGTTTGCACACCGGTGTTCAGGAACGCGATATCTGGCTCTCGATTGACGGAGCCTTCCGCCGAGATGCTGAGCGTTGTCTCAGGCTGGATGGAGTTTGGATGGGTCGTCGCCAGAGGTTCTGCATTTGGGGTCACCGTGGGCGCGGGAACGGCGTCGGATTCAACGGACATCGGCGTAGCTCCTTCATTCTGGGCGCCCCCACATGCGGCGAGGACCAATAGGGAGGCCATAGATAGGCCTGCGATTAAACGAGACTTGGACTGTATCATCATGCGTCCCTCCGGGGGCTGTATAAAAACTTGCAGTCTCTATTGAATTGTACCATTGCGGCCAGATCAAGTCTGGCGTTTTATGCAAGCGTTCATCTTGTGAGCACGGGCCTGTAGCTCAGTTGGTTAGAGCGGACCGCTCATAACGGTCTGGTCGGGGGTTCAAGTCCCTCCGGGCCCACCACTCCCTTTGTTCTCACTTGAAAGCATTGAACTTTCTTCCGATCAGTGCCCCGCAGGGGCATTTTGTTCTATACATCTTCTAATCGCGGCATCAGCGAGGCGCTGTTGATTGGCTTCGCACGCAACCCTGCCGCTTTTACGGAGCGCCTTACGACAGCGTCCAAACCTATCAAAGAGAAGGGGTTTGCTATGCGCTCTTTGGATTTACAGAAATCCATAATTCTACGATGTATCCAGCGCTTTTGCGAGATCGGGTGCAAGCATAAACGCGACCATTCTTGCGGTTATTGCTGCTCCATTTTGAGATGAGTAACGTTACGATGTTGACGTCCAAATCGAATGACATCGGATTGACGAAAGGCCAAATGAAATGCTGTTCTGGCCGTTGCACCAAATGAACGTACTATTTGAATATCTCACGCTGTTCTAGTGTCCCCGGTTTCCAACCGCGCTTCCGCCCAGCTATAAAACAAGCTCTTGTAATGCTCTCGCGCCGCTAAAGATCGGAGATCAGGCCCTGACCAGGCTATCCATCCAGAACAATCAGGATCTTCTTTTCCGCCAAAACCTTATGACCTGTATCACGCATAATCTCTATTACATGGTTGTCAGCCGGTCCACTCGAACGCGTTCTCGTTCTCATCACCAATCTCTTAGGAGACTATGATGAGCCAGAAAAACTCCTTTAGCAGAGCGCCTAAACCTGTTTCAAAGCTCCTGACAGGAAACAAAAAAGGCAAGTGTTGTTCAATCCAACATCACAATTCGTAGCTGAGCTCTATAAGCGAAACGAATACACTAAATCCGATATCGAATTTGTCCCATTCTCGATGTTCAAGACTATTTTCGCACTACTCGCTTTGTTTAATGGAATGTGCCAATCGTACAGACATTTATCCTTATTGAGCAAGGTCCCATTGGGAAAGTCCAAAGACCGTTCGGAGACCACTTCTAGTCTATGGTTTTTGGCCTCAAAAACCTGGCTCTTTACGGAAGCGGTCGTCGTATTGGTGCATTCGCGCACCTCTAACCTAAAAGTTCTCCCAATTCGATATAAAGTATACCAAGATTCTTCCGAGACGACGGCGCCTTCCCAAAATTTGTCAGTTGTGATGCGAGCGCTAGCTCCATTTTCAACACGCGGTTCCAATGTATACACTTCATAGGCGCGCACCCGACGGCTATAAGGAAACGCGAATACGTCCTTTACGACAACGCTGGTGTCAATCGGGTCAATCTGCTGTGGATATTTTCCTCGTGACAGCGACCCCTCTGCCACACTGACACCGTTGCTAGCATTCGGAGTATAGTTTGCATTCACATAATACTCGGGTCCATTCTCCATTAAAAAGCGCATGCCCTCTCCCTTAAGGCGAGCTTTGAAGAATTTGGTGCTATTAATCAGTCCATCCACGTTGAAAACGGGGCCATCATAAAAATACCCGAGGACACCCGAGTCGCTGGAAGCGATGAGTGGGTATTCCTGGCGATCGCTAAGGGCTTCATTCAAAGCCATCGCCATATGATAAGATGCCACTTCCCATTCCGCCACGACGGGATCCGTTTTAGGTTTCAAAGTCAGTTTTGCGGCGTTATATCCACTCCACGCCAAATGACTTGCGATTAATATCGCAGCGACTTGCACCCCCGACTTTATAAGTGTTTGTTTTGGAAGGTTCACTTTATGGCAGAGGCGAAGAACCTTTAGCAAAACAAATGGAGCTATAAGCAAGATCAACAAATCGTATTGAGTGAGATACCAGCCATATTTAGCAAAAATTGGTCTCACCGTTTGGGCAAAGTATAAGGGGCGAACAAAGCTTAGTGCAGCTAGCCCAAACATGACATAGTCAAGCGCGTCGAATTTATATTGCTCCGGCTTTTTCAACCATACGAGCAAACGTTCGATAAACATTATCGACAATGCAACAGTCGACAAGACAATACCCCAATAGTATCTTTTATCAGTCAGCAGGGTGGAAAGATTGTTGAGCACCTCGCCTGATTGCGAACCCGAGAATATTGTCGATTTGATTTTTCCGCTAACCGGGACAAATCCCCCCAACACAAAGTGCGCAAACAATGCGTAGGCCAAAAGGAAAAGACCAAACCCCAGCGCGACCCGGTTCAGATGCCGATAGTTTGCTTTCGCTTGCTTGATGAACTCGTCCAAGTATAGCAGAGTTATTGCGGCGACTACGAAACCTAAAAACTCAAATCTCGACGTGAAGACAAGAATACTCGAGATCACTAGTAACGCAGATGTGCGGATCGTTTTTTCGTTCAAAAACCTGCTATAAGCATAGATTGAGAAGAAGACGGCCGCGATCGTCGTTGCCGCCTCCAATCCCAAATAGAGGTGGCGCATTGACATCAATACGATCACTATTGGAATAGCGAAAATCGAAATAGGCCAGCTTGGCCGCGAAGCGAGGAACGCTATGGGAGCTACGCCGAGGAGCAAAAACTCCAAAGTCTTTACCGCGAAAACGGCCTGTTCTTTATCCAAGGGCAAACCAAAAATCGGAGACTGTAAGAACATCCACAATGGATGAAATCCATTGGTGACGTTGACCCCATCAAAAGAAATGGAGCCATCCTCCCAAAATCGTCGAGCTACCTCCGTGTAGTAAAAGCTGTCATCTGCTGAATAGAAAGCCAGAATTGTGTACAGACTAACACGTTCGAAAAACGCGAGGACAAAACAAGCGACAATTAGAACGCTCGCCAAAGACAACAGCAAAAGGTGCTTTTTGAAACCGTATGACACAACCATTTTGGCGAGCGGCAAAGCCCTTTGCAACAATATCATGAATTCCTCGGACGTCTAAATTATGAGTTGTGTTTAGGGCTTTGCTGCCCGTTAAACTTTGGGTGTATAACGGCTCGCTTAACCTTGCCAACTAATTATGTTTTCCGAAACAAAACAACGTGCGGAACTCATATTGATAGGGACATAGTCTTACAATAGAAGCTAATAGTAATCTGCATGATATGGCCCTGCTTTCGAAGCAAACGGTTCCGTAGCGCGTGCGACTTTGAGGTTTGAACATGAGTTCGAAAACACTTGTTCTGGACTTGGATGGTACGCTCGTTCGCAATGATCTCACGCACGAGCTCCTAATCTTGTGTTTGCGTTGGAAGCCCCATCTCCTACTCATCGCGCTCGTAACACTTTTTCGATCCAAATCCGATGGAAAACGATTTCTTGCGGAGCGCTTCGGGGAGAAGATTGAAGCGAAACACTTGCCCTACCAACAGGCCGTTCTTGATCTGATGGAAGACCATAGATCGAGCGGGGCGGCCATAGAGATCGTCTCTGGTTCGGACGAACTTCTCGTCCGAAAGATCGCTGATCACGTAGGTGTGGATTTTCACAAAGGATCCACCCCGGGACAAAATTTGACCAGCATTTCAAAAGCAAAATTTCTCGTCGAGCGACACGGCAGTAATTTCATTTACGTTGGTAATTCGACGGCTGATTATGCCATTTGGCAGGTCGCAGATCGCGGATATGGCGTCGATGCACCAAGCGGCGCGTATAACTTGTCCAGAGACGATGGCTCTAAGGCGGCGGTGACTCCGCTGGTAGAAGGCGGTAAAAGTATCCGCCCGCTAATCAAGGCAATGAGGCTGCACCAATGGGCAAAAAATCTGCTGCTTTTCCTGGTACCTGCACTTTTTATCTCATCGTTGACCGCAATCAGCGTCATCCAGTTAATTGCAGCGTTCCTGTGCTTTTCGTTTTTGGCGAGTTCGACCTATATTTTGAACGATCTTTTCGATATTCCGGACGATCGCGCACATAGAACAAAACACAAGCGGCCACTTGCTAGTGGTCGATTGAGTATTCCTCTCGCGGTATTGATGATCGGGCTTACTGTGCCGGTCACTTTCGTCCTGTCATATTTCATTTCAAGCAGTTTCAGCGTGATTTTGATCGCCTATGCTTTCGCAACGATCGCATACTCTTTCCGACTCAAACGCTTACCCATCATCGACGTATTTGTACTTGCGGGACTGTTCACGGGCCGCGTTGTCGCCGGCGCATACGTCATCAATGAACCTCCCAGCGGTTGGTTACTGGCCTTCATCGGAAGTTTCTTTTTGGCTTTGGCGATTGGAAAACGATATATCGAAGTGCGGAATTACGATGCAGATGACGCTATTCCTGGTCGCGGATACTACGCGGCAGACAAACCCATTCTACTTAATTCCGGCATATCCGCAGGCTTTGCCTCCGTGATTTCCTTGCTGATTTATGGCTTATTGGCGCCGTCGGTCCTTTTCAACTTCGAAATTTCAATTTTTGCCTGCGCAACAATTCTGACATCTTGGTTGATGAGATTCTGGTTGCTGGCAGGGCGTGGCCAAATTAACGATGACCCAGTCATTTTTGCGATAAAAGACAAAACGAGCTTTCTCACTCTTATGCTAATTGGTTTAATCTTTCTATTCGACATAACGAGGCCATTTTGGAGCAATCAAAACTGAGCTGGGGGCGTTCGCACCGCTTCACTCACGCCTCTCAGAAACTCAACAGGCTTGAGGAATTTTCAAGCAGTTGCTTGCATGGCGATAGCTCGGTTTGCTTCTTCGGAAACGGGCGATCCTACGGCGATGTATGTTTAAACGATGAAGGTCGACTGATTGAAACAAACGAGTTTGATTGCAGTATTTCTTTCGATCGCCAAAGAGGAATACTGCGGGCGTTTAGTGGGATGTCTATCGCAAAGATCAATCAACTTACGATTCCCGCGGGTTGGCTCATCCAGGTCACGCCGGGTACGAAACATGTAACACTTGGTGGTGCGGTAGCTAATGATGTTCACGGTAAAAATCACCATTTAGCCGGAAGCTTTGGTACAAGTGTACTATCACTGATGCTCATTCGTTCCGATGGTGAGCGGTTACTTTGTAGCCGTGATGAAAATTCACAAATGTTCGCTCTAACACTGTCAGGACTCGGACTAACCGGCTTTGTTGAATGGGTGGAGATCCAGCTAAAGAAGATTGAATCCAGTCTGATGCACGTCGAGAATATTCCATATAACTCATTGAGCGACTTCTTCGCACTTAGCGAAGACAGCGCTGAATGGCCTTACACGGCCGCTTGGGTTGATTGCTTCAGTCGTTCTTCGCGGCTTGGACGGGGGATATTTTCTCGAGCTCGACACGAGACCCAAGGAGGTTTTGATGTTGCGGATGCCTCAAGCAAACTGACGTTTCCTTTTGAAGCGCCTTCATATTCTTTGAACAAGATCTCCATTTCAGCGTTCAATTGGCTTTACAGGCACCGACCCGCTGCCCGTTTTCAGGGCGTACAGTCATATGAGTCCGTTTTCTATCCGTTGGATGGGATCCAAGATTGGAACAAAATTTATGGCAAGCGGGGATTTTTCCAACATCAATCAATCATTCCGATGGAGAGCGGCGAGCTCGGAATACAACGCCTCCTGAGGGCAATTGATCAAAACGGTGATGGGTCATTTTTGGCCGTACTCAAGACCCATAGACAAGAAACCTCACCTGGTCTCAACACGTTCCCGCTCGAAGGGGTTAGCCTGGCACTAGATTTCGTCAATCGCGGCCCTTCTACAGTTAAATTTTTAAGAGAACTGGACGATATTGTACTCTCTCATGGCGGAAGAATGTACCCGGCAAAAGATGCCACTATGACACCGCAAACTTATCAACAGTCATATCCTAACTGGCAAAAACTCGAAGCCATCAGGGACCCACAAATTTCCTCTTCATTTTGGCGAAGAGTGACCCAAACTGAGGTGCAGTAGAAATGAAAAACTCAAAGTCATTGATCGTATTGGGTGCAACTTCCGCGCTTGCGCACGCGTATTTAAGACTCGTTGCGCAGAAGGATGAATACAATCAATTTTTCTTGGTTGGCAGGACCAAAGATACACTCGCGATGGTTCAAAATGACATTGCCACCTTATCAAGCAAAAAGACGGTGTCGATCGTAAACCCCTTGTCTGATCCAACTCAAATTTCAGCAGCGATCGAAGATATCAAAGCTGCAACCGGCTCGATTGATGAAGTGATCTTGGCGTACGGCACCCTCAGCGATCAGGGCAAAATGCAAGCAGACGCCGATGAACTTCAAAGCATGATGCAAACAAACCTTATATCTCCAGTACTTTGGATGGAGGCGATCGCAGCTGAGTTTGAACAACAACGCACTGGACATCTCGTCGTCATTGGCTCGGTGGCAGGCGATCGAGGTCGAATGTCAAACTATCTTTATGGCGCGACGAAAGGCGCACTAGAGCGGGTTGCCGAAGGAATGGCGCACCGTTTCGGTTCAAATCAAAACATCACTGTGACATTGGTGAAACCTGGCTTTATGATAACGCCGATGACCGAAGGGCTAGATAGATCAGGTCCATTGTGGGCAAAACCAGAAAAGGTCGCGAAGGCCATTTCAAAAGCGGTAAAACAAAAACGCTCCCGGATTTATGTCCCGTGGTTTTGGCGTTTCATTTTGTTAATCGTTCGCGCGCTACCGGTTCCCATTTTCCACAAAACGAAGCTTTAGGCGCTTATCTAGATGCGCAAACTCATCTACTATTGGTTGGCTGCCGTTTTAGCAATTTTGATTAACATTGGTTCCCAGTGGGCATTTGTGATGACGTTTGGTCAATCCGACACGATGGTTATCACATCTGTTCTGGTTGGCACAATCACCGGTTTCCTGGCGAAATACATTTTGGACAAAGTTCTTGTTTTCGAAGTTGCATTTGAGGCATCCGGCGAGGAAGTCCGTCAATTTTTCTTTTATGGCGTTACGGGAGTTATTACGACGCTGATTTTTTGGGGGACCGAGCTTGGCTTCCATATCGCGTTTGAGCAAGAGGTAATGCGATATGTCGGCGGCGTAGTTGGTTTGTGCGTCGGATATTGCTTAAAATTCGTATTGGATTCGATGTTCGTTTTCCGGAAATGAACTTTGCTTGTTCACAAAAATCCGAAAACCCATACCAATTAGAAGGTCCATGATGTGTTAGCGCAGGGTTCTGTGCTTAAAGAGAAAAGATTGGTCTTTGCGATATCGTAGGAAAATTTGGGCTGATCGCGGCCACAAAATGATGTCGCATACAAAGTTCGAACTTGTGACCCTGCAATGTCAACGTGGTTCACTATAGTTTGCGACAATTCTCCAGATACCGATCGCAAAGCAGAGGCAAGATTGAGACATCGAAGAAAGATGGCAAGTAATCAGTCGCGGCGCTTCATTCGAAAAGTGCGGCGCAAAGTCTCGTTTTATTTTTGGATAAATGTAGGGGGCTTTGAATCACCTCCATACCCCTTTACGATTGAAGTTGTCCATCTTCGTTGGTCCCTCCGGGCCCACCATTCCCTTTCGCAGTCTTTCCCAAGTGTAGAAGACGAACCGCAACGCGCATGCTAGCCATTGGCTTTGCGAGGAGCAGCGTATGTCAAAGTCACTATTTGAAGTCCTGGTCGTGGCACTGGGCGCAGCATTCGCGGTGGCGTTTGGCGTGATCGTCGTTCCAGCCTTGCTCGAGACTGGAGATATCCCAAGCGCTTTCGCGGCGGGGTTCGTCAACCCGTTCTCAAGTGGCTACTCGCTCGACGTGATCATCTGCGCCGTCATATTGTTCGTTTGGATCATCTATGAGCGCAAATCACTCGGCATCAAATATGGATGGATCGCCATTCCGCTTTCATTTGCGCCTGGGGTGGCAACTGGTTTTGCGGCATATCTGATCATTCGGACGCGCCAGATCGAGCGAGACCAATCGGTCGTTTAATCCGGCTGGGCAAAATGCTTTGAGAGCTTCAAACCTTGGCCCTGATAATTGCTTGTCTTGCCACCATACAGCGCCACAGGCTTGGATGACATGGGCTCATAGACCAGTTTCGCGACGGGTTGGCCATGCTCTAACACAAATGGCACATCGCGAGAGCGCACCTCCAACACGGCACGGCTACCGCCTTGATTGGTCCCGAAGCCTGGATCAAAGAACCCGGCATAATGGGCTCTGAATTCTCCGAGCTCAGGCGCAATCGGGGCCATTTCTGCAGCCTTGCCTGGAGCGACCTGCACCGTTTCGCGGCTGGCGAGGATGTAAAACTCTTCCGGGTCCAGGATCAAGCGGCCGCCCCGCGCATAGAGAGGCTCCCAAAACTCATGAACCTCATGGACGCCGATACCGCGTAAATCGATCAACCCGCCATGCGGCTTAGCGCGCCAGCCGACGGGGCTGCCATCCGGCCGGTCAAGATCGATGGAGACCGTCTCTTCTGAAGTTTCCGTATTTTGCCCACGTCGCAAGCGTAGCTGCGCGAGCCGATCGCCGGGGCGCACAAGGATCGGAAACGTTCGTGGGCTAATCTCGAGCCAGAGCGGCCCGGAATAGGCGGTGGGAACGTCATCAAAAGCTTTGGATCGATTGGTTACGACGCGTGTAAAAACATCAATCCGCCCGGTTGAGCTCTTGGGGTTTGCCCGGCCGGAAATGTTGGCTGGCAAATGCAAACGCTCTTGTAGGGGCACCAGATACACACATCCCGTTTCCAAGACGGCGCCTTGTGGCGTCAACTCAATCCGGTGGAGCTCCGTTCCCGGCGCCTTCAGCACATCTGCGACGGTGCGATTTCCGCCGGGCAGGAAACTTGCGCGGATCCGATAAGCAACAAAAGCCAAGCGGAGATCGAGGCTGGCCGGCTGAATTTGATCCTTATCCAAGGCACTTTCCGACTGAATCGCGCCGTTATCAAACAGCTCGCTGAGTTCACGATCGGGCAAAACACCCAGTTTTACATCAGCCATGGCTTGATCCCTTCACCTGCAAAGGCTTATGACGATGCGCTTCGAATGCAAAGGATTTCGCCATGACGAAACGCAGTGATGATTGGGCCCTCGCGACCAAACTGGTACGAGAAGGAACCATGCGCTCGCAGTTCGGCGAGACATCGGAAGCGATGTTCCTCACCTCGGGCTATGCCTATGACAGCGCCGAGCAGGCCGCTGCGAGGATGTCCGGCGATGAAGAAGGTTATGTCTATTCGCGCTATGGCAATCCGACCAATCAAATGCTGGCGGAACGTCTAACCGCGCTAGAGGGCGCTGAAACTTGCCGCGTGACAGCGTCAGGTATGGGCGCGATCTCTTCCGCGATGATCGCCCCGTGCAGCGCCGGCGACCGAGTCGTGGCGGCCAGTGCGCTATTTGGATCGTGTCGGCATATTTGCTCAACAATCCTACCGCGCTACGGCGTTAAAACAGAATTTGTGAATGGCAGCGATATGGAGGCCTGGAAGCGAGCGCTTTCCAAGCCAACGCGCCTGGTTCTGATCGAGAGCCCGTCCAATCCACTGCTTGAAGCGGTCGACATCGCCGCTGTTGCAGACCTCGCCCACGCGGCGGGTGCGCTTTTGGTCGTCGACAACGTGTTTGCGTCACCAATCCTACAAAAGCCGCTAGACCTCGGGGCTGATATTGCCGTCTACTCGGGCACAAAACACATGGATGGCCAAGGCCGGGTTCTGCTCGGTGCCATTCTTGGTCGCACAGAGTTCATCGAAGAGCACATTGATCCATGGCTGCGTCATACCGGCCCTGCGGCGTCACCGTTCAATGCTTGGGTGGTTCTGAAAGGTTTAGAGACTTTGGACCTGCGCGTGCGTCAAGCGTGTTCGAATGCGGCGCGGATTGCCGATACCATTGCCGAGCATCCCAATGTGCGGGCGGTGCGCTATCCAGGCCGCGCAGATCATCCTCAGCACGCGATCCACATGAAACAAATGAGCCTTGGCGGAACCTTGATTGCGTTTTCGGTGAAGGGCGCCCGAGCCGAAGCGTTCAAGACCCTCAATGGCTTGGATCTAATCGATATCTCTAACAATCTCGGCGATACCAAGTCGCTTGCCTGCCATCCGAGCTCAACCACGCATCGTGCATTGAGCGAAGATGAGCAAGCCGAGATGGGTCTGGATGAAAGCTGGATCAGATTGTCGGTGGGTTTGGAAGATGCTGGAGATCTAGAACGAGACCTGACCCAGGCGCTTAATGCGCTTTAAATTGGTGATTGCCGCGGCACGTTCCGCAGGTTTCAACAGCAGGGTTATCGTCCAAGCGCTCAACGCTGATATCCGCGCCGCAGGAAAGACATATCCCATAGGTTCCCGACGATAGGCGCATTAAAGCACGCTCGATCAAAGCGAGCGTTTCTGTTCCGCTGCACCCGCCTAAAGTGTGCGCGGGTGTGCAGGACTTCGTCTCCGCTGGTTGGAGTTTTGGCTCACGCTTATTACGTGCCTTTTTCCCCCGAGCGTCGGCAAAATCCCCATTTCGAGGATAAGGCGTCGTCTTCATGAAAAGTATCCTGTGCACTCTTTAAGGGCTTGGCAAGCCTAGCAAGGCAAAAGAGTTTAACTACATATCGATAAACGGTGAAACGGACTGGGAGCGGGTAAATGGATGACGGCTTTCCTCTAAAAATGAGTGGCGTCAGCAAGTGGTTTGGCAGCTTTCAGGCTGTTCGCGACCTCGACTTCGCAGTCCCCAAGGGCTCGATTGTGGGCTTCTTGGGCCCCAACGGCGCGGGCAAGTCGACAAGCCTCAGGATGGCGCTTGGGGTCCTCTCGCCGGATCGCGGCGACGTCAGCCTGCTCGGGGCGCCCCCCAATCTGGAATCGCTGAAGCGTGTTGGCTTTCTGCCCGAAGAGCGCGGGCTCTACAAAAAGATGAGTCCGCGACAGATCATCACCTATTTCGCGCGCTTGAAGGGCATGAGCCATGGCGATGCCAAAACGCGCGCTGATGAGCTCTTGGAAATGATGGGACTAGGCGAGTTCGCGCGCAGCCGGGTCACCAAGCTCTCAAAAGGGATGGCCCAGAAAGTTCAAATCCTGTCGGCCCTTGCCCATAAGCCAGACTTCCTGATCTTGGATGAACCCTTTTCTGGGCTCGACCCGGTAAACCAGCAGGCCTTGGAAGACTTGATCATCGATGAACATAAACGCGGGGCCACAATCGTCTTTTCGACCCATGTGATGGAACACGCAGAACGCCTTTGTCAGAAAATCGTGATGATGGCGCGCGGCAGAAAAGTTTTTGATGGAACCTTAGACGAAGCCTTTGCCGCACTTGGCCGCGCCGTTCATATCGGCGTCGCAGATGGCTTCGATCTTGGAAGCGCGCTTGCGCCGGCGGGATTTGACTCTCTTCAAGATGGTGAGCAGTGGCGGGTTGGCCTTTCGCAGAACCAAACCTCTCAAGATGTCTTAAGAGCAATCCTCGACCTCGGTGCGCCGATTACCAGTTTCACCCCGCAAGAAGCGCGCCTGCGAGACGTCTTCGTTTCGCTCGTTAGCGAGGCCGAAGC
The DNA here is from genome assembly GCA_039970335.1 of Henriciella sp. Classification (GTDB taxonomy): domain Bacteria; phylum Pseudomonadota; class Alphaproteobacteria; order Caulobacterales; family Hyphomonadaceae; genus Henriciella. The sequence goes on from JBDVMC010000025.1 coordinate 434,308, forward strand.
GCAAGACCTGACAGATACGCTCGCCGCAGACTCTGTCGCCAAAACTAAGGACGCCGCATGATCCGCTCGACTTATCTTGTCACCCGCCGCGATTATCTTGGCTATGTCTCAGCCTGGGGGTTTTGGCTTGGCCTTCTATTCACGCCGGTCATCCTCGCCGTATTTATTCTCGCGCCGACCTTTGCCCAAAATGCTCAACCAACGCGTTATTTCACGGTGATTGAACAAGGCACCGACTTTAAGGACGCATTGCGCGCCGAACTTTCAGACACTGATAGCGTTGTGGCACGCGCCGTCCTGGATCCGATGGCGGCATTGGAAGACCGCGAAAGCGAAAAAATCGAGGCCTTTGACGCCGCGCTCGAAGAGGGCGCAACGGTCACCGAAGCTTTCGAACGCGCCGGGGGTCAGCCGAATATGTTGCCTAAGCGCGACTTCGTAGAAATTGAACCTCCGGTGCAAACAAGCGCTGAACTTGCGCCCTATATTGCGGGCATCGAACTGGTTGAAACTGAAGAGGGTCTGCAGCCTCTATTCGCGGCGATCTTAGTCAACGAAGCCTCTGGTGAGATTGAATACTGGTCAGAGAACCTGCAAGCGCAAACCCTGATTAGCGCCGCACAGCAAGCAGAAGCCGAGTTACAACTCGATCGCGCTCTCGCGGCCGTGAACGTCAATCGCGATGTGCTCACCGAGGCGCGTGCAGCGCGCCGCGATATCACACAACAACGCGTCCGAACCGGGGAGGACGCAGCCACTGGGTCTGAAGTCACTCAAGCCGATCAAGCGCCTTTCGTGGTTTCCATTATGATGGCTTTCTCGCTCTGGTTCCTGATCTTTTCGGTCATCAACTATCTCTTGATGGGCACGATCGAAGAACGCTCAAACAAGATTTTTGATAGCCTCCTAACATCCGTCAAACTTCCGCATCTGTTGGCAGGCAAGCTTCTGGCAGTGTTGCTGCTCTCGTTGACCTTGGTCGGGTTTTGGAGCTTCGGTTCCGGATTGTTGACCTGGTTCGCGCGTGACACGATCCCGCCGGAGGCGTCGCAATTCTTAGGCGCCGTAGCAACCGCTGCAGCCAACCCTGCTTTGTTCGTCCCAGCGATTATCAGCTTCGTCCTTGGCTATCTGATGTATGGGTCTTTGTTCCTGGCGTTGGGGTCTTTGTGCGACACAATTCAAGAAGCCCAGACCCTGATGACGCCGCTGATCGTGACTTTGATGGCGCCGCTGGCAATGTTAGCTTTTGCGATCCAGGATGCTGATTCCGCGTTGATTGAAATCATGGCCTGGGTCCCATTCTTTACGCCATTCTTGTTGATCCTGCGGATGCCGACCGAACCCCCGCTTTGGGAGGTTTTGGCGCAACTTGGGCTAATGGCGCTCACCACGTTCCTGATTTTGTATCTCGCTACGCGTGTCTATCGCGCCGGTGCGGTGCATGGCGCCGGCGTCAATGATGTCTGGGCGTTCTTCAGCAAGTTGGTCCCTAGCAAGAAGAATGCGGCCTAAACAGCCTGTTCTTCGACGCCTTCAAAAGTGTCTGCCCGCGCGAGCTGCGGGAACAGCTTTGTCCAAAACAAGCCGACCGCAATCGCCGCAACGCCGCCAAACAGCACCGCACCGACCGGCCCTAAAAGCCGGGCGGCAACGCCGCTTTGGAAATCTCCAAGTTCGTTCGAAGCCGAGATAAAGATGAATGAGACGGAGGTAACCCGTCCTTTCATTTCATCCGGTGTCGCTAATTGAATAAGAGAGGCGCGGACATAAACCGAAATCTCATCCGCCGCTCCGGTTACAATCAAGGCCACAAAGCTAACCCAAAAAATCGTGGAAAGGCCGAAGACCAACGTGGCCGCCCCGAAAATCCCCACGGCCCAGAACATCCAGGCTCCAACGCGGCGCTCGAGCGGACGACGCGCCAGCAAGAAGGCGACGGTTACTGCCCCTAACGCCGGCGCAGCCGCAAGAAAACCTAACCCAGCTTCTCCGACCTGCAAGACATCGCGCGCGAACACAGGAAGCAGGGCCACAACCCCGCCAAAAAAGACGACAAACAGATCCAATGAGATCGCACCGAGGACAATTTTGTTTCGTCCAATGTAGCGCACGCCTTCGAACACCATATCCAAGCCTCTGGCATTATTGAGCTTCTGGTGCGGTGGCGTTTTCGCCGTCGCGATCGAGATAATGGCAAATGTAATCAAGATGAACGCGGCGGTGTAGACCATGTTCAATCCACCAAAAGCCAGCAGCAGTCCGCCCAAGGCAGGCCCCAAAATCTTCGCGGTTTGGAACCCTAGAGAATTGAACGCAATCGCTGTTGGCAGATCAGAACGCGGCACCAATTGCGGATACAGCGCACTGGCTGCTGCCGGGGTAAAAGCGTTGACGATCCCAAGCAGAAACGCGACGCAGAAAATCATCGGCAAGGCTTGGCTCGCAGGCAGGACCAAAGTCATTAACAGCCCAACCGTCCCGACAAGCCGGAAGAGATTGCTCACCACCAAGATCATCTTGCGATTCAGACGATCCGCCGCCTGACCGCCGATCAAGGATAGCAGCAAGACTGGAATGAATTGCACCAAACCGACCAGGCCGAGCATAAAGGCCGCCTCATTGATGCCGAGCCCCATGCCGCCTGTTTCAATTGGGTCACGCGCTAAATCATAGACCTGCCACCCAATCGCAACAAACTGCATCTGCCGCGCTGCAGCGACAGACACGCGCATCAACCAGAACTGCAAATAGGCCCGGTGACGGAAGATTTGGAAGGAAGGAGCCAGCGCCATGCGCGCGTCGTATAGCCTGTGCGTCTCTTGGCAATTGGAAAAACTTGTCAATGACGCTTGACATGACAAGCTTCCTTGTCCATATGACAAGCTCACTTGACATAAGAGGCGCTCATGCTTGATCTGCAAACGTTGAAAAAAGCCACCGCTCTGATCGTTACAATCTGTTTGATTGTTCAAATCGGGTTCGCCATCGGCGTCTTTGGACCAGCTTGGCTAAGCCCAATTCTCACTCTGCCCGCGCTTTCAGCCATCGCATTTCTTTGGCGGCGCGTCGAAAAACTGCATTCCATCTCGAGCGCTTTCAATGAGCTCGTTATCTAATTCTTCCCAGGAGTTTTCAGGATGTCCCAACAAACCTTCAAGTCAGCCAAACGGCGATATCACAGGCTATTCTGGCCATTAATGGCGATATACGTCGTCATAATTTTAGGCGGCTCTTACGGCATCAATCAGCTCGATCCTGAGCCGAAATGGTTACAAGTCACGCTCGCGCTGGCCAGCGCTGCCCCCGTCATTGCCACGCTTTATGTAATGCTGCGCTACGCCAATGAAACCGATGAGTACACGCGTCTCATTCAGTATAAGAGCTTTGCGTGGGGCGGCGCGATCACGACAAGCATCGTTTTCCTGGTTGGGTTCCTTCAACTCTTTCACGTCATCGGTGCTGTCGAAGTGTTCTGGTTCGGTCCCCTATTCTTCTTAGCGTATGGTCTCTCTAACCGGATGCTTGGCGGGAGAGAATGCTCGTGAAAAATATCATCCGCGCCCTCCGGGCCGAACGCGGTTGGAGCCAGGCGAGTCTCGCAGATGAACTTGGCGTATCACGCCAATCTGTGAACGCGATCGAAACCGGTAAATACGACCCGTCTCTGCCGCTCGCTTTTGCTATTGCGCGCGTGTTCAATAAATCCATCGAAGAGATCTTTGATGATGAAACCAACGCGGAACTCGCAGCACAATAGCCCAAAAACCAAGAGGGGTGCGGACCTTTCGGCTCGCACCCCATTTGGTTCATTTGTGTCGCTCTGACAGCTTCCGCTAAGTCCCTGTCTAAGCGTCTCAATTGAGACCTGAAACTTCCCGTTCTGCTTGCACAGTTTTGTTAAGTCCCACCATCCAGTTCCCGTTTCCGGTGTTCTTTCTGGTCTGCGTTTCGGCTCGTGCCCCGTTCGCAGATATGGCCCTGTCTCACCCCTCTAGTTGAGGCTCCACAGACGCCGCGGTACCATTCCCTTCGTCTCCGCTAGCTCCTTCGTTCCCCCCATTTCTGAGGTTCTCTCTTGAGCCCACTTCGTCCGGGCGCGACGTTCTATCTGCAGCTGTTCCGTTGGCTTTCCGGTCTTCGCTGCCGACAGGTGTAGAATGACTCAGATCGAAAAAGAGTCGAGGGTTGAGGGAGCAGAATCGTCCTGAATCAGCGAAATATTCCACAGGAAGCGCACTTCTGTGGATCATTTGAATATTTCGTTCCGGATTCGAACCAAACATGTTCGGCGACTTGCTTGATCTTGGCGCGTGTTACCATTCTAGATCTGGAAGTCCAGGCCGAATGTAAGTGCGGATGAGCTTTATTCCGCTTCGTCGATGAACTCTACGCCGACATCGGTTCTGCTGCGCCAGCGCATCCGAGCACGGCGTTTGATGCCATATCGCGCGATGCTGATCACCATGCCGTCGAGCAGGCTATCGCCATTTTCAAACCGAAGGCGTGTGCCATCTGCGGACAAATCGAGCGCTATGCCCTTCTTAAGGAAGCGGCCTTTGTTCGAAATTGCGACAACATCCGCATAGACATCGCTGCGCTCAGAACGACGACGTTCTGTGACTTCCGGCTCCAGGAGCTCGGTATCATCTAGCTTTTTCTTACGTCGAAACAGTCCAAACACTTCAACAACTCCGCTTCATTACCTTCCGTAATCAGCAAGAAGCGTACCAGTTTACTCGCGCGTTAGGAGAAATGTGTCCGGGTCGATCGTTCGATAGAAACAAGATGGGCGTCCTGTGTGGCAGGCACCGCCCTTCTGGTTCACCCGCAACAGGATGGCGTCCTGGTCACAATCAACTTTCACGTCGACCACGGCTTGTGTGTGGCCCGATGTTTCACCCTTCACCCACAGTTCCTGACGAGACCGACTCCAATAGGTTGCGCGGCCCGATTTCAGCGTCGCCGACAACGCCTCGGAATTCATCCAGGCCAACATCAGAATTTCGTTTGTTTCAGCGTCCTGGGCGATTGCAGCGATAAGGCCATCCGAATTGAATTTTGGGCGCAGCTCATGCGTCTCGTCCTGCTTGGATCCAGATAAAGGCGGCTCAAATGACATTCTGTTCTCTCAACGTGGTTTGGTCCTCGAGGCTGTAGCCCAGGACATCTAGGATTGCACTCGTGTCTTGTCCGAGCGCCGGTCCCGCCGTCCGAACCTCGCCAGGCGTCAAGGTCAGTTTTGGCATCACGCCTTGCATGGGAACGTCGGTCCCCAGCATTGGCGAGAAAACGCTCAAGATGGCAGACCGGGCTTTCATGTGCGCGTCCTCCAGCATTTCCTTAGCAGTGTTGACCGGTCCGCTCGGGATCGCGTGCGCTTCACAGAGGCGCAGCACCTCTTCCATACTGTGCCCACGCGTCCAAACCGAGATCAACTCGTCGAGCTCCAACTGGTGTTCGCCGCGGGCGTCATGGGTCGCATAGCGTGGATCCTGGGCCCAATCTGTCCCGATCATTTTTGAAAGCCGTTCGAACAGGGTGTCCTGATTGGCGCCAATAATGACCATACCATCCGTGCAAGGATAGGCGCCCGAAGGGGCGATGCGCGGCAAGATCCCGCCGGTCCGCTCGCGTGTGTGTCCGGCCAGCGCATATTCGGGAATCAAGCTTTCCATAAACGCCATGACGCTCTCATAGATGGCAGCGTCTACGACTTGGCCTCGGCCAGACTTCTCGCGGTGAAACAGAGCCATCATCGTCCCGAGCGCCGCGAATGTTCCCGTCATGCTGTCACCGAGGCTGACCCCCGCGCGGGCGGGAGGGCGGTCCGGTTCACCGATCACATAGCGTAATCCGCCCTTGGCTTCCCCGACACTGGCATAGCCGGGTTTATGACTCTCAGGTCCCGTTTGCCCATATCCAGAGACGCGCGTTATGATCAGGCGCGGGTTGATCTGGTGTAAAACGTCGGGCCCTAACCCCCACTTTTCCAGGGTTCCCGGGCGAAAGTTCTCGACCAAAACGTCGGCGGTACTGACAAGGCGTTTCAGGATCTCTTGGCCTTTCTCTAGCCTCAGATTCAGAGTCATCGACTTTTTGTTGCGGGCAATGATGGCCCAGAAGACGCTTTCGTCGTTGACCTTGACTGCGCCCCAATCGCGGGCGGGATCGGGCCGATCAGGCGCCTCGATCTTGATCACTTCGGCGCCGAAGTCTCCGAGCAATTGCGCGCAAAACGGACCGGCAATCAGCTGTCCGAGCTCAATCACCCGAAGCCCTGAGAGGGGCGGCTGTACAATAGGTTCTGTCATTCTCACTCAATGCCCGCTAAATGGCGGTCATGACAAGACGTATTGATATTGTAGAAGTCGGTCCGCGCGATGGATTGCAAAACGATCCAGCCGATTTGAGCACTGAACAGAAGCTGGAATTCATCTCCAGACTTGAAGCTTGCGGCGTGAGACGCATGGAGTCGGGCTCATTCGTTTCGCCTAAGGCGGTGCCCAAAATGGCCGACAGTGCAGCTGTCTTTCGCGGCCTAGACCGTAGCGGCGAGACCCGCCACATCGCGCTCGCCTTGAACGAGAAAGGCGTGCGCCGGGCCATCGACGCCGGCGCCGACGAAATTAATTTCGTTCTTGTCGCGGGCGAGGGCTTTGGCGAGCGCAACCAACGCATGACACCGCAACAGAGCGCTGACTTGTTGGCCCAGTGCGCACCTCTCGTGCATGAGGCAGAAATCCCGCTCTCCGCCACGATCGCTGTGGCGTTCGGCGATCCTTATTCAGGCGAGGTCGATCCCAAAGTGGTCGCTAATCTCGCGGCCCAATCGCAACGCGCGGGTGCGGCCGAGGTCGGACTAGGCGACACGATCGGCGTTGCCACGCCGTGGGATGTCCGAACCGTCGTCGAGCGCGTTCGAATGGAGGCGCCGGACGTCTACTTGCGACTGCACTTTCACGACACGCGCGGCGCAGGGCTGGCAAATGTGGCTGCCGCGGTTGAAGCCGGGATCGATGTCATTGACGCGAGCTGCGGAGGCATTGGCGGTTGCCCGTTCGCCCCGGCAGCGACGGGCAATGTCGCGACAGAAGACGTAGTCTACATGCTCGAACGGGCGGGATTCGAGACGGGCCTTGATCTCGGCAAACTGATCGAAACAGCGAATTGGCTGGAAACGGCTCTAGGACACAAGGTCAGTTCCAGCTTGAGCAAAGCAGGCGGGTTTCCAAACTAGTTTTGACAAGGCCCTCTAATGCGGCCGGTCGCCATTCACGGTCGCGCGTCGCATGTGGCGACGCTGGCCGGGATAGTCGTTCAAAGCGTAGTGCCAACAGCAGCGATTGTCCCAGAACGCCACCGCGCCTTCGCTCCATCGGAACCGGCAGGTGAACCGCTCATCGCGCGAATGATCAAACAGGAAGCTGAGCAGGGGCTTGCTCTCCCTTTTCGTCATGCCCGCAAATCGAAGCGTGAAAGCCGGGTTTACATAGAGCCCTTTTCGGCCTGACTCTGGGTGCGTGCGGACGACCGGATGTTCATATTCAGGCGCATCTGTTGCCGTCTTGGATTGCATAGACGAGCGGGCCTGCGCCGATAGGCCTTTCGCGCTGTATTCACGGCTGGCCGAATGGATCGCCTTTAGATTGCCCAGCATGTCCTTCATGCCATCCGAGAGCGCTTCATAGGCTGCAATCTGGTTTGCGAACAATGTGTCCCCGCCGAAGGACGGGATATCGATCCCATAGAGAACAGAGCCAAGAGCTGGTTCTTCCAGGAATGACATATCCGAATGCCAACCGCCGCCAAAGTTCAGTTGGTCTTCGGGTTCTTTGATGATTTCGAGTAATTCCGGGTGCCCGTCCATCCCCTTTACATAGGGGTGCACGTTCAGGGTCCCGAACCTTCGCGCAAACCGTTTCTGGGCGTCTGGCGAAAGACCAACCTGGCCGCGAAAGAAGATGACGTGATGGTCGAGAAAGGCCTGATGGATCTCATCAAACTGCGCGTTTGAAAGATCCTCGGACAGCGAAACGCCGGAAATTTCGGCGCCGAGCGCCCCAGCAATCGGGGTGATATCGAGCGTAGAAGCCATGGCACGCAGTCTACGCCCGATATTCTGGGTGTCTATCTATTCCGCTGCGTCGCTCGGGAAGAGACGATCGTGGAGGTAGGTAAATTCGAGCGCTGTTCGCTTTGCGCGCTCTTTCTGGTTCGCCGCTGCGGAGTGACCGCCATCAATGTTCTCATAATAGAGAAACGGCTTGTCGGCGTCTTCGAACAGTTTCGCCATCTTCCGCGCATGGCCAGGATGCACACGGTCATCCTTGGTCGACGTTACAAAGAGCGGGGTTGGATAATCCGCCTCTGCGTCAAAGGTATGATAAGGCGAAATGCTTTCGAGAAACGCTCTTTCTTCCGCGATGTCCGGGTCGCCATACTCGCCGATCCAAGAGGCACCAGCGAGAAGCTCATGATAGCGAAGCATGTCGAGCAGCGGCACCTGAATAACCACAGCGTTCCAAAGATCCGGGCGCTGCGTAATCATGACGCCCATCAGAAGGCCGCCATTCGACCCGCCCATGATCCCGAGATGATCCGAACTGGTAATGCCTTTTGCGACGAGATCCTCGCCGACCGCAATGAAATCGTCAAAGATGCGCTGGCGTTCTGTTTTCAAACCCGCCTGATGCCAAGCCGGTCCAAACTCGCCGCCGCCGCGAATGTTGGCGAGAACATAAGCGCCGCCGCGCTCTAGCCACATACGACCAATGCCGCCGCTATAGCTTGGGGTCATCGAAACCTGGAAGCCGCCATAGGCGTAGAGCAGGGTTGGCGTGGACCCATCCAGCTCAATTCCTTCACGATGCACCACGAAGTAAGGGATCATCGTACCGTCAGCAGAAACAGCCTCTTTCTGATGAACGACGAGACCCTCCGCTTCGAATTTCGAAGGCAGCGCTTTCAGAGTCGTTGATAAGTTCGTCTCCGCGTCATAGGTCAGCAACGTGTCCGGGTTGAGGAAACCCTCATAGTTCAGGAACACCGTTTCTTCGCTGTCATCGGCAAACGCAATCCCGGCCTGACCCGTCCCAGGCAGGGGGACGTTCGTGGTTTCCCACGCCCCTTCTTCATTATGCTCAAGCCGCAAAATTTTACCGGCGACATTATCATTGATCGACAGGAGCGCCGCGGACTTTGAAACCGAGACGCCATTCACGGCCTGTTTTTCATTCGCACGGAACACCAGACTGACCGGCGGCAATTCTTTTGTCGAGAGGAACTCATTAAGCTTGAATGCAACCAGATCTCCGGTGAGAAATTCCTGCTCACCCACCGTCCAATCTTCCTGAAGGGTCACAAATTGCCAGCCCTTATAATCGTCACCAAGTGAGGATTTGCTCGGCAACGGAAACCGGAAGGCGTCGCCATCGCTCAGCAGCCAATAGGAGCGCGTAAAGAACGTATCGGCGACAACGCTTCCGTAGATCATCGAGCCATCTTCAAGCTCGCTCGACCAAGGGAAGGTTCCGACATCAGTGATCTCTCCAGCGAATACGGATTCGGCGGCCTCCATCGGTGTGCCGCGCAACCAGATACGAATATCCGTGGGGTAACCGGACTCCGACATGGTCGACCCATCGCCGCCCCAATTGGCGCCGATCAGCACCGTATCATGATCGATCCAGGACAGGCCTTGGCGTGACTCCGTGGTCTCAAAACCACCTTCAACAAACGCTTTTGCATCAAGATCAAACTCTCGATTGATCACCGCATCTTTGCCGCCATCGGAAAGCGCCACAAAGCAAAGCGTTTTCTCCGCGCCCTTAGGTTTGAAACATTCTGTTCCTTTGAAAACCCAGTTCTTATCTTCATCGATTGCGAGCTGATCGAAATCGAGCACCGTTTCCCACTCAGGGTCTGAAGACTTGTAGCGTTCCAGAGACGTTCGACGCCAAAGTCCCCGGACATTGGCTTCATCTTGCCAGAAATTGTAGACGAGGCCATCGCGGATCGTGCCATATGGGATCCGGTCAGTGGAGGTCGCCAGGTCAACCGCTTTGGCGTAATTGTCTTCATAAACGCCATGGCTTTTGATCGCCGCTAAGGATCGCTCGTTTTGGGCGTTGACCCAAGCAAGCGCGGCGTCGCCTTCAACCTCTTCCATCCAAAGATATGGATCGTCGCTTGTTGCTTGAACAATTTCGGGGGTGATTTCGGTTTCGACGTCCACGCCAGTCTCCGCTTCAATTTTTGTGGCCGGGGCTGTGTCTTCTGGTATCGTCGCACACGCGGCGACGAAAACGCTTGCGGCAATAGCCGTGCAGGCAATACGCATCACAATTCTCCATAGTCTGAGAGAAAGGTTAGCGTTGAGGTGGATTAGAACAAGCTCTATGATGGCCAAGTGCGGCGATCACGCGGAATTTTGGCCTGTTGATTGCCGAACGATCAGTTCAAAGTCGAACACTTCTTCAATACCCTCACCATCGTCAGAGCTCATCAAGCGTTCCGCGGCACGGCGCCCCATATCAACAACCGGTTGGCGGATTGTCGTCAGCGGCGGCCAAACAGCCGAAGCGAGACGCGTATCATCATATCCGGCAATCGAGATTTGAGCTGGAACTTTCAAACCTGCAGCCATCACAGCCGTCATCGCGCCAACGGCCATGTCATCATTCGCGGCAAATATGGCTGTTGGTTTTGGATCAACCGCGATCAGCTTGCCCGCAGCTTCTAATCCGGAGCGCAGCGAATAATCGCCTTCCGCAATGAAATCTGGATCCACTTTCAAGCCAGCCTCATGCATGGCATCAAGATAGCCCTCATGCCGACCGGTAGATGCGTTATGTCCAGCAGGCCCAGCGATGAAGGCAATGCGCTCATGTCCTAATGCAACGAGGTGGCGGACCATTTCCATCGCAGCGAGGCGATCATCTAGCCGCATAACCGGGGTATTCTCAGGCTGGCGGGCTGGCGAAAGGCTGGCATAGGAGGTGCCATTGTCTTTCAGCAGGGCCAGGATATCCGCGTCATCGCAAAGCGGCGGTGTCAAAACCACACCATCGGCGCGAGACGTCATCAAAAAGCTCTGCAACCGATCCAGAAAGTCTGGGGCATTGCGATCCACCGGTTCAGGCAACAAGAAGTATCCGTTTGCACGGCAAGCTTCGTAGATGCCTGTGTTCACAGCCGTAATGTATTCGGGCACCGGATTGTCGTGCAAATGCGCAATCAGGAAAGAGCGCGCGCCTGCAAGACTTCTCGCGGCAGGATTTGGGCGATACCCAAGTTCGCGCGCTGCCATCATAACGAGTTCGCGCTTGGCTGGTCGAACGTTCGGCTCATTGTTGAGAACGCGAGAGACCGTTTTTGCAGAAACGCCAGCCTTTTCAGCGACGTCGTCTATCGTAATTGCGCGTGGGGGGCGACTTAGGCCCATACGTATTCTCCCAAATTCTTCCCTTTTCTGACGCATTCTAAGCAGGAACGCAATCTGTCCGTGTGCGGTTGTCCCGCGCACCCGGTATAGGTGACATCAGAATTGGAAATATACAAAGGGTGAAGCTTCTAAGGGGTAAAGAGCTAGCAAAATGCCTAAAAGGACGCCAAGGCTTCCCCAATAGACAACAGGTCGACGCCAGACGCGCGCCTGTTTGATCGCGTTTAGGGTCCCGCGCCCCAGCAGAGCATCCAACGCAATCAGGGGAATAATGAGCCAGACCCAGAGTGTGATTGTCTCACTCCCCCCGTCTCGAAGCCCTGTAAAAGCTGACCAAATTGTAAGAGTGTCTGAAAAGCTCTCTGCCCGGAATGGCACCCAGGTCAGAAGCACAAAAGCTTGCGTGACCAACAGGCTGAGGGCGAAGCTATAGGCTGCCCCTACCAGCTTTCTCCCTTTGAAGAACGCGCGGTGCAATGCCAGCGCAGCACCGTGCATGGCGCCCCACGCTACGAAGGTCCAAGCCGCGCCGTGCCAAAGCCCACCCAGCACCATTGTCGTCATCAGGTTACGGTATGTCTTCAGCTCTCCCGAGCGATTTCCGCCAAGCGGAATGTAAAGATAGTCCCGAAGCCAGCTCGACAGTGAAATGTGCCAACGGCGCCAGAAGTCTTCGATAGACGGACTGGAATATGGATAATCGAAGTTTTTGGGAATGTAGAACCCAAACCAGCGCGCAACGCCGATCGCCATCAACGAGTACCCAGCAAAATCGAAATAGATCAGTCCCGCAAAGGCCAGGGTTGCGCCCATTAATGCAAGATTGGACCAAGCCGCGAGATCGGTATCCCCGGCCAGTTGAGCGTCGCCATAAATCGGATCGACAAACTGAGAAAGATTGTCAGCGATCCCGGCCTTATAGGCAAAGCCCAGAGCGAATGCGCGAAGACCTGCGAAGAACAGCGCACCGGTTAGTTTTTTCGCACGCTCCATTTGCGGAAAGAAGCTCGCGGCTCGGACGATCGGTCCGGCGACCAATTGCGGGAAGAACGCAATATAAAGCGCGACGCGGCGCAGTCTGGGCTCGGCATCGAGATCGCCGCGCGCAACATCTACAATGTAGGAAATCGCCTGAAACACATAAAAGCTGATACCGACGGGCAATAGGATATTGAGCGCGGTCCAACCTGGATCGACGCCAATTGTTGCCAACATGGCGCGCGCGCTCTCAGCAAAGAAACCAAAATACTTGAACACGGCGATCACGCCGAGATTGGCGGCAATCCCTGCTACGAGTGCAGCGCGGCGATAGGTTTCTCCTGGCGCGCGCTTCGCAGCGAAGTTTGCGACCGCCCAGCTGATCAGGATCACAAACCCGATCAGACCGAGAAAGCGCCAATCCCACCAACCATAAAACACCGTACTGGCGATAAGCAGCAGACTCAGGCGCGCTTCCTTGCCGCTCAGCAACCAATAGGCGGCAAATACGCCGGCGAGGAAGACGAAGAAGATGGCATCCGTGAAGATCATTCTACGACCTCCAGCAGGTCCGAGCTAATGATCTGATCGACCAACCAAGCATTGTAGATCGCAGCGCCGCTATCGAGCAGGTGGCTCGGGTCGAACCAATGATCACCATTGAGCTGCGTCATTAGCGCCGGGTCGTTCGGCGAGACGCAGGTATGCTCGGCCAGCTCACCCTCACATAGGCCGTCGAGATAGGCCCGCGATGTTGGGTCAAGCGCCGGAGGGGCGTAATAAGCTACCGCGCGAACACCCTGATCTATGAGCCGCTTTTGTTGTTGAAACCGGAAAGATCGCACCCATTGCGGTCCCTCCAAGATATCACCTTGCGCCTGTTCCAGTGCAAGTTCAGGCTGAGTTTCAACACGCGGTTCTGTTTGCGGATCATAGGCGGGAACAGCATCAACCTGGGCGAGCGTTTCGCCGCCGCCAATCAAGCCGACATTTAGAACGTTTAGAGCTGTGTGGAGGCCGAGATACCCGGCATCCAATACGCAGCCCTTTAGCCCGTCACACGCGCCGCCCATTATGCCGAACCCGGTCCAAGCGGTTGCCTCTAGATCAAATTGCTCGATCGCACGGGCGTTAAACTTGGAATTCCCAAACATATAGGCTGCACGATGATCGAAGTCTTTTGCGACTTCGACGAATACGATTTCGGGTACGCGGTCAGAGGCGCGCATAAATTGGTCGAGATGCGCGTCGCGCTCTAATATCGAGGCGGCCTCGATCGAGAGACTGACGGCGCGATGCGGATAGCCGCGCTCGCGCAAGGCCAAGGTCAGGCGAGCTGGGTCAATTCCGTTACGCGAATAACTCGCCCCCATAAAAACGATGAGCGGTGCGTCATCCTGGCGTGCTTCAGCGACCGCAGCGTTCACGAATTTGTCGAAGTCGGTCGTGCGACCAATGCCATTCGCGGCGGCGAGGGATTTTACCGCGACGACGGCGAGGACGAGCCCAATGAGAAAGGCCGAAACCGCCCCGAAGCGTGATCCGCTTCCGGGCAGTTTCAAGCCGTGAGCGAAGAGCAATCCCAATCCAGCAAGCGCAAAAAGGCTCCAATACATTCAAATGTTCCTTTTCCGCGCCAAATCGAGACAATATCAATTCGCGTTAAAGGAGAAGCAAACACCTTGCCAACTCGCCTATTAGGGGATCAGCTTGGGTCTTCTGGCGCGGTTTCTGCCATGGCGCGCATCATGAAAATTGGGATTGAACCACGTTCAGTCATAACCCAATCGAGCGCAACGTCATGCGGCTCCGCCGGAACCGCCTCCACTTCCTGACCGAAAAAGGCGAGCCCGCAAACGAACACGCGGCCTTTTTCCCTGAGGCGCGTCAGGGCACGATCATAATGGCCTTTGCCATAGCCAAGACGATTGCCTGTTCGGTCAAAAGCCAAGAGCGGGGTCAGCACCAAGGTCGGCTCAATCTCAGGCACTTCAGGGTTCGGCTCTAAGAGACCATATGGGCGCTTCTCAAGCATGTCCCCGCGCGTATAGGCCCGGTAAATCATGCTGCCATCATCCTGCACGCAAGGCAGCGCCAGGTTTGCGCCAGCCTGGATGAGTTTCCCCATTAACGGCCGTGGGTCGATCTCGCTGCCGATCGGAAGGTAGACCGCGACGGTCGGTCCATATCGCTCCAACAGTTTAAGCGGAAACTTATCAGCGAGCGTTTCGCCAGCATCCGGATCGCGCGCCGCGAGCTCATCGCGAACGACCTTCATATCCTCACGGAGGGCTTGTTTATCTTCGCTCATGCAGGCTCAATCTCTTCAACCGGCATATCCGCGAGACCCACCAGCGCGCGGGCATAGGCACGCGCAGAGAAAGGTTGCAGGTCTTCGGCCTTTTCGCCGATCCCGACAAAATGGATTGGCAGTGCATGCGCCTCTGCGATCGCGACCAGCACGCCGCCTTTCGCCGTGCCGTCCAGCTTGGTCATAACGATGCCCGAGACATCTGCGGTATGACGGAAGGCTTCAACCTGGCTGAGCGCGTTTTGCCCGACGGTCGCATCCAGAACCAGGATGACATCATGCGGCGCTTCAGGGTCGAGCTTGCGCGTGACGCGAACGATCTTGGCCAGCTCGGCCATAAGTTCTGTCTTGTTCTGAAGACGCCCTGCCGTATCGACCAGCACCAAGTCCAGATCCTCAGCTTTCGCTTTTTCTATGGCTTCGTAGACTAGGCCTGCCGCATCTGCACCAGGCTCTTTGGCCATCACCGGAATGCCCGCACGCTCGCCCCAAACGGTGAGTTGCTCAATCGCGGCAGCCCGGAACGTATCGCCAGCAACCAAGAGTGCCTTTGCGCCTTGCTCTTGCAGCTTCGAGGCAATCTTTCCGATGGTGGTCGTTTTGCCGGAGCCATTCACGCCAACGAACAGAACCACGCGCGGCCGAGAGCCTTCGGAAAAATCTACAATCTCTTCGCGCGGCGACATGATCGCTTCGATCTCGTCGGCGAGCGCGAGTTTGATTTCATCGTCGGTGACGTCTTTATCCATGCGAGTTTTGGCGAGATTTTCGACGATCCGCGCGGAAACTTTTCCGCCCATGTCAGAGGTCAGCAGAATATCTTCCAGATCCTCGAGCGCGTCCTCATCCAACTTGCGCTTCGAGAACAGGCTGGTGATCGACGATCCCATCTTCGAAGACGATTTCGCAAGGCCTGTTGAGAGTTTTGAGAAGAAACCCGGCTCGACGATCTCCGCATAGGGATCAGGTTCGCCGCGTGCGATGGCGGCTTGGCGTTCAGCCTCACGCCGCGCGCGCTCTTCGGCCAATTGTTGGCGGAGCGCCTCGTCTGCGCGGCGTTGCTCGAGCAAAGCCAGTTCTGCTTTGGCTTTCTCTTCTTGCGCACGGAGGTCTTCTTCCGCCTTTCGGGCGGCCTCGGCTTCAGCTTCGCGCTTTAATTGTTCTTCCTCGGCGATGCGGACGGCTTCAGCAGCAGCCTCATCGGCTAAGCGTTTAGCCTCTGCTTCGGCGGCAAGACGTTCAGCTTCGGCGCGAGCAGCGTCTGCTTGGCGCTGAGCTTCAGCATCAGCTTCGGCGCGCGCCTCCGCTTCGCGCGCAATCCGCTCGGCCTCTGCTTGCGCGGCCGCAGCTTCCTGGGCCGCTTTTGCGTCGGCCTCAGCTTTCAGCCGAGCTTGCTCAGCTTGTTGTTCCGCCTGAACACGCGCCGCTTCGCGCTGACGCGCTTCCTCCGCAAGGTTCGCTGTGCGCGCTTCGGCGTCCGCCGCTTCGCGTTTTTGCCGATCTTCCCAAGCCTGATTTGCTTCGGCGACCTTGCGCTCAATCTCGGCTTGTTCGGCGGCTTTGCGCTGCGCCTCTTCTTCGGCGGCGCGCGCGGCGTCAGCTTCCGCCGCCTTTTGAGCCGCGAGTTCTTCAGTCGAAAGCTCTGGAGCTTCCATCTCAGCACCGGCCAGAAGCACTTCGTCTTTTTTCTTTTTCTTTCCGAACCAGAGAATCATAGAGGAATGGCTTTCAATCGTGTCGTGTCATGTCCGACTATCCGGGCCCGAATTGGGCGTCCAGCCTCAGCGCTGCCTTGTGTCAGGGTCACCGGCGTGAAGTCTGGTAAACGGCCATTCGTGTCGCGTTCGATCAAAACCTCGGTCTCCCTGTCAATATGGGCATCAAGATGCTTAACCAGCGCGGTTTGTCCAGCCGCTCTCAAACGCGCAGCACGGGCCTTGATATCCGCTTTCTGAAGCTGCGGCATCCGCGCCGCGGGCGTTCCCGGACGAGGGCTGTAGGGAAAGGCGTGCAAGAAGGCGATTTCGCATTCTTCGATCAACCGCAAAGAGTTCTCAAACGCCGCTTCGGTTTCGGTCGGAAAACCGGCAATGATATCCGCTCCCAGCGCAATATCCGGCCTGATCGACCGCAACCGCGCAGCAAGCTCAATCGCTTGCTCGCGCGAATGGCGGCGCTTCATACGCTTCAGCATGAGATTGTCGCCGTGCTGTAAGCTGAGATGCATAAACGGCGCGATACGAGAATTTCCCATCACCTCGAACAGCGCGTCATCCATCTCGATTGCGTCAATCGACGAGATTCGAAGTTGCTCCAGCTCCGGGACGAGTTTCAAAATCCGCTGGACCAGATTGCCAAGCTCAGGCTGCCCGGGAAGGTCGGCGCCCCAGGACGTTAAGTCGACGCCGGTCAAAACAATCTCATAATGCCCGGTCTCAACCAGGCGCTGGACCATGCAAACAACCTCTCCCGCGGGCACAGAACGCGAGTTCCCGCGGCCATAGGGAATAATGCAAAACGTGCAGCGGTGATCGCAGCCATTCTGCACCTGAACATAGGCGCGAGCGCGGCCATCCATACCATCGATGAGGTGCCCGGCGGTCTCTTTTACGGACATGATATCGTTGACCCGGATCTTTTCTATGCCGCCAAGCAAGTCGACGGGCTGCCAGGTTTCGGCCTGCATCTTTTCGTGATTGCCAATGACGCGCGTGACCTCAGGCATTTCGGCAAACATCTCAGCATCAATCTGCGCCGCGCAACCGGTGACGATAACCGGCGCCTCTGGATTGTCCTTGGCAGCGCGACGTATCGTTTGGCGCGCCGTACGCACAGCCTCTGAGGTCACCGCGCATGTATTGACGATAATCGCGCCGTCCAAACCGGCTTTCTCAGCATGTCCACGCATGACCTCGCTCTCATAGCTGTTCAAGCGGCAGCCAAGCGTGATGACCTGTGAAGGCCGGGAGGAGGTCTTTGGATCAGACATGATTGCCGCGGATATCGCTCTGATAAGGCGTAAACTCAAGCATTAGAGGTGTTTATTCTGGTTGCCGGACGTTTTGCGTCGTCCAAGAGCGGCGAGCATCAGCGCCATTCTTAGACGTTGATCGTCTCTTCCAACTCGACCGGGCCGGTCATGATCACATGATCGGTCGCTTCATCCCAATGGATAATCAGCTCGCCGCCATCGAGTATCAGCTTGGCTTTACGATCTGTTTTCCCGGCCCGCGCTGCGCACACCAAAGCCGCACAAGCGCCGGTCCCGCACGCTTTGGTCAGGCCTGCGCCGCGTTCCCAGACGCGCAGCCGAATGGTCTGCCGATCGA
Source organism: Henriciella sp. (assembly GCA_039970335.1). Classification (GTDB taxonomy): domain Bacteria; phylum Pseudomonadota; class Alphaproteobacteria; order Caulobacterales; family Hyphomonadaceae; genus Henriciella. The sequence goes on from JBDVMC010000025.1 coordinate 452,372, forward strand.
TGATTTGCGCGAACCCGACATTCGTCCCTTCCGGAAAGGTTGGGTGCCATTCGACCAAGGGTCCGATCGCCGGAATATCATAAGCATCGACATCCGGAACGAAGAAGACGGCATGCGGATTTCCCATGCTCACCACGGCTGGCATGTAGAGATACGGATCATCCATCGGGCCGATTTTTACGTCGACGCCGCGAACATCCATTTTTTCAGAGAGCGGGATATCTTCCCACCCCAGGAGAGGCGATCCCATATCAACGCTGACCAGGCCATTCTCAGCGCGCGCGCCTTTGAGCAAGTCTGCCTCGGTTTGAATGCGTACTTCATCCTTGCCGGACTCTTCCAGCAGGAGGTGCGCGACGGCCCGCGTGCCATTTCCGCAGGCTTTGACTTCGCTGCCATCGGCATTCCAGAAGCGGAGGAAGGCGTCCGCGCGCAAGTCTTTCTCGATCGCCATGATCTGATCTGCGCGCATAGAGTTTGCAATCTCTCGCAATTGCGCTTCGGTCGGCGCAAATGCGCTATTGCGTGCATCGAACACGGCAAAAGCGTTTCCAGCTCCGTTCATTTTCCAAATTCGCATGCGTCCCTCAGGGTCAGGCTAGGCGTGTGACATAATCGCGTAATGCCGCTTTTGAAAGGCCTTACTTTGGCAGTTGCGTGGCGCTGAGCCAGGCCCCGGTTTGAATGAGCGCCGCAATCAGTAATAGGATCTGCGCAACCCAGTGGCTTATGATGAAGGCGCCAATCCCTGCAGCAATCGAAAACCAATGCAGGCGCGAGTCGCTCATTAGCATTCCGGCAAGTCGGCGCTTTGCCTCGATGGTTGCCAAGTTCACATTACCCCAGATCCGGTTCATGCCCGGCGGACCGAAGAGATCCTGCAGATCTGACGGGTCGGTCACTCCAGAGAGTTCCGCCAATTCACGAACCCCGGTTTGTCCAATTTCAACGCGCTGACGCAGCTGCATCGTTTGGATCAGCCGGATCAGAGCCGACAACATGGTTGCCAGCGCGATAGAGACAAGCGGAAGACCGGAAAGCGTATTCATTCCCGCCATATAGGGGTTATGTGGAAGTTCTGGAAGATCAGTCGTTCCGACAGATCAGCGATCACCGCGGAATGGCCACCCAATAATCGAAGTCGAGACAGACCCCAGGGGCATACTTGCCATCCTCGCCGCGCAGAGAAAACGCGCCTGGATCTTGATCTTTGACCGCCACGAGCCGCAGGCGCAGCGCACCGACCGTGTCACTAAGTTCGGCTTTGTCCAGCACTTCGCTCCACGCATAGACGGTGTCGCCCGCAAACAGGGGGCCTGTATGGGTGCCGCCATTTATGGCGATCATCTCGGCAGCATTGGCGAGGCCATTGAAGCTCAAGGCGCGCGCAATGGAGATCACCACGCCGCCATAGATCAAGCGTTTGCCAAACCGGCTTTCTTTCTGTCCGTGCCCGTCAAAATGAACTTTGGCTGTGTTTTGATAAAGGCGGGTCGCGATCTGGTGTTCGGCTTCCTCAACCGTCATGCCATCGACGTGATTGATCTTCTCGCCGACAGCATAATCGTCATAGCGATGCGGCGCACCGGCAAGACCATTATCCCAGTCAGCATAAGCGCGGCCATGCGCCAGGGCGGACGGGTCGACCACTTTAGGCAGATCAGGCACCTGCACTTTAGGCGGCGGTGAGGACGGGTCTTTCTTATTCACCATGACCCAGCGCGCATAAGAAAGCGCTTCTTCGCCGCGCTGGTTGAACCCGCGCGTGCGGACATAAACGACGCCGGTTTTGCCGCTTGAGTTTTCTTTGACGCCAATCACTTCGGAGACTGCGGTTAGCGTGTCACCGGGATAGACCGGCACCGGGAAACGTCCATCGGCATAGCCTAGATTGGCGACAGCGTTCAGCGAAATATCCGGCACGGTTTTGCCGAACACGACATGAAATGCGAGCAGCGGATCTATCGCGAGATCGGAATATCCATTGGCTTTCGCGAACGTGGCGGCGCTGTAAAGGGCGTGCCGCGATCCAGTGAGGGCGCGATACAGGCTGATATCGCCTGAAGTCACAGTCAGCGGTGTCGCGTGGCGCAATTCCATGCCGACATGGAAGTCTTCGAAATAGTGTCCGGGATTTGATTTGGTCATGCCGCCTTAAACAGGCGAGGCGCTAATCGGGTCAAGCCTGTCCTAGCGAAATACGCTTAGACCGGGCTAAAGCTCATCGTCAAAAGATCAACCATCGCCAAGGTAATGGCACTGCCACCAGACTGAAAGGCGGCGCCAAAATGCGGCGCGGCAAAGATCAAGATTGTGAGCGAGCTAAAGCAGCCGCCGACGAACTGAAACTGACCGTCTCGCGCCATACGACGAGCGCCGTGCACGCCATAAACAACCAGCTGCGGCCCAAACATCAGAGCTGCAGAAACTGCCAGAAATGCAAATGCTATCAATTGAAGCGCCAGCATGAGCTGTACCTTTGAATAAGATCAGAAGATCCTTATCGCAGATCGCGGTTGAATTGACGTGAGTCTGATCGATGAAATTTTATCGATTAGAGAATTTCCAACAGCTTTTCATTAGGTCGTCCGAGCACCGCTTTATCTCCATTGATGCCGATCGGGCGTTGGATAAGTCTCGGGTTTTCAACCATCGCGGAATACACTTCTTCATCGCTGGCCGCCTCAGGCAATTCGAATTTCACCGCATCTTTGGCACGTAAGAATTCCCGTGGGCTCACGCCGCCCATTTTCTCGGCGATCTCTTTCAGCTCCTCGACGGTGAAACGCTCAGAAGCATTCATGTATTTGCGGACAACCGGCTCGATCCCATTCTCTTGCAAGAGGGCCAGTCCCTTTTTTGAAGATCCGCAACCTGTGTGGTGTATGATTGTGTATGTCATCTGTCCGACTCCATTTCCTGTTCCGAAATACAGATAGAGACACTGCCGCTTTCGGCAATCCAGAGTAGTCGCTTATTGGCAGATCAATAAAGTTGAGGCAGGCTGAGCCCATGACCATCGAACCCAATCACCCGACCCTGGATGCCGCCCGCGCGCTCCAGTCTGAGCTCTCTCAACGCGCCCAAGAAATGGAAGACGTTCGCCGCTTGCCGGCGGATCTTGCCGCAAAGCTAGCAGAAGGCGGGCTGTTTCGGATGATCACACCGGCCGCCTATGGCGGACTAGAATGCACGCCCAGCCAAATCGTTGATGCCGTAGAAGCCGTTGCCGAAGCCAATGCGAGTGCCGGTTGGTGCGTCATGATTGGCGCGACGACGGCTATGAATGCGGCCTATATGGACCCAGACACCGCGCAAGAGATTTACAATGACCCCAAGATCATTACTGGCGGCGTCTTCGCCCCCATGGGTAAGGCGATTGTTGATGGTGACGACTATATCGTAAGTGGCCGCTGGCAGTGGGGCTCAGGCTCAGCAAACTGCACCTGGTTGTGTGGCGGGTCGATGGTGTTCGAAGATGGCGAGCTGCGCACTTTGCCGAGCGGGCGCCCGGATGCACGGATGATGATCTTCCCCGCCGAAGAGGTTGAGCTGCTCGATACATGGCGCGTGATGGGCCTTAAAGGAACGGGGTCTGGTGACATCGAAGTGAAAGATCTGCGCGTTCCAAAGGCTCGCTCTGTCAGCCTGGTTGCGGATCGGCCGACCATTGATGGCGCCCTCTATAAGTTCCCGGCCTTTGGATTGTTGAGCCTTGGCGTTGCGGCCACGGCGATGGGAAATGCCAAAGGCGCGCTGCAATCCTTCATCGACTTGGCCAGCGTGAAAAAGAACCAAGGTTCACGAAAAACGCTCGGTGAACGAAACATCATTCAAGCAGAAGGCGCACAGATGATGGCGAGCTTCCGGGCCGCGCGTGCCTATTTGCATGACGAAATTGAAAAGACTTGGGACGTTGCTCAGAACAGCGATGACATTCCAGTCGAACGCCGGGCCGCGCTGCGCATGGCCTGTACGCATATGGTTCGCACCGGCGCAGATATTACCCGCAAATGTTATGATTTGGGCGGCGGCGCCGCTCTATTCGAAGCCAGCGATCTACAAAGACGGTTCCGCGATGCGCACGCCATGACACAGCACATTGTGACCGCGCCATCGACATGGGAACTGACCGGCCGGTTACTCTTCGGCCTGCCAACAGATGCAAGTATGGTTTAAGTCGACTACTCGGCTTCGGCGACGATTTCGTCAGCGCCGCGCGCCAAGGTCTTCATAACGCCATCGGCTTCATCAGTTGCTTCGACAGGCGCTTCTTTTTTGCGCGCGTAAGAGCGGCGACGCTTTGGCTTTTCAGCAGGGGCTTCGTCTGATGCCTCAACCGCTGCAGGCGCATCTGCGTCATCGCCGTCGATGACTTTTAGTTCTTCAGAACCAGAGTCTTCGCGTGGCTTGCGGCTGCGGCGACGAGGTTTTGGCTCGCTAGGCTGATCCTCAGCGGCGGCTTCAGCTGTTTCGGTCGATGCGTCTTCGCTGGCAGGAGCGTCTACGTCTTCGCTCTCGACTTGAGCGGCGCGGTCTGCGTCGCGCTGAGCACGTTCCTCAGCCCGAGCCGCATCGCGTGCTTCACGCTCTACGCGGGCTTCTTCTTTTTGCTTTTCGAAGACGGCAACGATGCGTGCATAATGCTCAGCGTGTTGGAATAGCGCCTCGGCTTTGACCCGGTCGCCTGCTGTTTGAGCATCGCGTGCATATTGCATGTATTTGTCTAGGATTTGCTGCGCAGACCCACGAATACGGACGTCAGGTCCGTTACTCTCATAGTGGCGATTTGGGTTGGGACTATTATTATTGTTATTATTGTTTCCACCCGAGCGGCGACGGCGCTTGCGCTGCATGGCCATAGGCAATTCCTGATCTCAAAAGTCCAATACTTGGACGGTTCATTCGCGAGGTGTGACCCGATCTTTTTCACTGTCTCGCTGGCTAGAGGTCGGACAGGTTGCCCCCGTGTCACTGACCTTGACGCTTAGTTAGCGTGCCAATGCGGATTCGCCAAGGGGGTTTCTGCTAAGTTTTTGTCGCAGCGATCGCGCGGTCGTTTCCGCCATAGTCGCGGCGTTGCTGCAGGTCAGTAAATCCAGCCTCTATCAAGAGGTCGCTCACGGCCGCTTTTTGATCAAACCCAATCTCGAAGACCAGGTGCGCGCCGGGGCTCATGCGCCTCTTAGCCAAGACAATAATCTCTCGATACGCGTCCAAGCCGTCTTCGCCGCCATCAAGAGCTTGCATTGGATCATGATCGCGAACTTCGGGCTCAAGCCCAGGGATCACAGCGCTGCAGATGTAAGGAGGGTTGGAGACAATCAGATCGCAGTCAGGCCACCCTTCCCAATCCGCCCACGATCCAAGAAAGCCCTTCGCACGAGAACTAAGCCCGATTGCTTCAAAGTTTTCAGCGGCAAGATCCATGGCATCTTGGCTCGCCTCCACGGCAATACCGTGCGCGCGCGGACGGTTCGCCAATATGGCGGCGAGCAGCGCTCCCGTGCCAGTACCCAAGTCGGCGATGGTTACATCGCTGTCTTCCAGGATCAGAGTGAGGGCGAGATCGACCACCACTTCGCTGTCTGCTCGTGGGATCAAGGCGCGCTTATCGGACTTCAATTCCAGACCATAAAAAGAGGTCGATCCGGAAATGTGCGCGATTGGTTTTCGCAGAACCCGGTCTTTGACGAACTTCTCGAAAGCGTCGCGATGAGCAAGCGTCGCGGTATCCTGTTCCACGGAAATCAGTTCAGCTGAAGAAATTCTCGCGGCCAGAAGCATCAGTTGGCGCGCGTCTCGCCTTGGGTCTTCGAGCCCGGCATCTCTTAACGTTTCTGCGCCGCTCCGAACCAAATCGGCGTAGGTTGGGCCGCTCACTCGTCTTCCATGGCGGCGAGACGTCGAGCTTGGTCTTCCGTCATCAAGGCGCTGACCACATCTTCCAGCTTGTCGCCTGCGATCACCTTGTCCAAGGCGTGCAGGGTTAGACCAATCCGGTGATCCGTGACCCGGTTTTCCGGATAATTATAAGTCCGGATCTTCTCAGATCGATCGCCTGAGCCGACCTGAGACGCACGCGCTTCAGCGCGTTCAGCATCGCGTTCTTGTTTCTCTTTTTCGTAGATCCGGATTTTCAGCTGCTGCATCGCTTTATCGCGGTTCACATGCTGGGATTTTTCGGAACTTGTCGCGACAATGCCAGTCGGCAAGTGGGTGATGCGCACCGCAGAGTCGGTCGTGTTCACGTGCTGACCACCAGAGCCGGACGCGCGCATTGTATCGATGCGAATGTCTTCCTGACGGATGTCGATTTGGACGTCTTCAGGCGCCGGCAACACCGCCACCGAAGCCGCAGACGTATGCACGCGGCCTTGCGTTTCGGTCGCCGGAACCCGTTGCACGCGGTGCACGCCAGATTCCCATTTCAAACGGCCATAGACGCCTTCGCCCTCAACATTGGCGATGATTTCTTTGTAGCCACCAACATCGCCTTCCGAGGCGCTCTGAAGATCGATCTTCCAGCCTTGAAGCTGCGCATATCTTGTATACATACGAAACAGATCGCCTGCGAACAAAGCCGCTTCATCGCCGCCCGTACCGGCGCGCACCTCAAGCACAATATTCGCTTTATCGTCAGCATCTTTCGGCAAGAGCAGAAGCTGCATCGCATCTTCAGCGCCTGGAATTTGCGATTTTAGTTCGTTGACTTCTTCTTGCGCCAGTTCAGCCATTTCAGGGTCGTCGCCCTTGGTCATGGCTTCAGCCTCGATCAGGCCTTCGCGCATGGAAATCAGCTCTCGTGCCGCTTCAACCACCGGCTTCAGCTCAGCATGCTCGCGCGACAGCGCTACGATTTCGATGCTGTCAGTTGTTGCGCCCATCCGGGCTTCAACTTCATCAAATCGCTCAATCACTTGTTCGAGACGGGACTGTGGTATCGTTGCCATGCCCCGCCTCTAAACCGGAACGCGTCCTACAGGAAGACCCGAATAACTTCCTTGCCCGCCATCACGAAGAGCACAATCGTGCTGATCGAGAAGACCAGGAAGCGCAGTGTCACCTTGGACGACAAGACCTGCACCAAAGAATGCAGAATGCGCAGGCCAACATAGCCATAGGCCAGTTGCAGCATCAGCGTGTCGCCGCCGCCGGTAAGCCCAGCAAAGACCATCAAGGCGTAGAAGATCGTCGGCTGCTCGTGCAGATGGTTATAATTGTCGGCAACCGAGCGAACGCTCGCCGGCAATTTGTCACCATAGGTGCCAGGGTGGCGCGCTGTATCAGGATCGATTTTCGCCTTTTGCATGGCCGGGATCCGCGTCGCGTACATCCATAGCCACATGACCAGAGTCCAGCAGACAAGGATTAGGATGGGCGTCAGAAATGCCTGAAGCTCCGCCCCTTTGCCGTCTAGAATTGCTGCGATCATTGCCCCAAAATCTGGTGCTGTTTTCATCATAATTGCCTCCCGCTTTTTGTTATCCGGGCAGGCTAGGGCTCATCGCGCGGGTTGCAAACCCGTCTCGTTAGGGGAATCGCTGCTGAAGTGCGCGGTCATGAACGCGGTGAACGCGTCAATATCCTCTGAGACAACGCTGTGTCCGCCCGTCCGCAGCCAATAACTGATCTCCGCGGCCGGATCGAAGGACTGCATTGCGGCGCCATCAGGCAGACCCTCAACACCGCTTGCCTCGAAAACCCGGTCCGCTGCCTGCGCCAAAACAAAGGACGAGTTGGGGTCAGACCAGACATCCCTTCTGCCATTGCCAAGGAAGATTGGCTTGGGGGCAGAAAGCGCCAGCAAATGATGCTGATCGAGGGTCAAATCCAATCCATTCTCTAGCTCTTCGCCGAGCCCTGGTCGCATCCAGTGTGGATAGGATTTAGACATACGCTTGAGGGTCTCGCCAGTTTTGGAGCGAGACGAAGACCCGCCGCCAAATCCAGACTGGTGCGCGACGGCCGCTGCAATACGGTCAGACCAGCCCGAAGCGATCAGAGCCGATTTTCCATATCGAGAATGTCCAATTGCGGCGATCGCATCAGCGCGAATGCGGTCGTCTTCCGCAAAGACTCCTGCCGCCGCATGAAAGCCATAGGCCCAGGACATCAGCGCACTGGTTGGCGCTGGCCCGGGCTCCAGATCAGCCATCGCCAAGCGGGCGCCCGCTTCGGCATCAGGTACAAAGCTCCACCCCGGGAAGCTCGCATAAGCGAGGCCTGCATCAAAATACCGGTCAATTGGGGCATAGGCGATATAGGTGCCAAAAATATTCGTCGCGACAAAGCCCATCGCGCCGGTCATGTTCGATCCATCACAGACCGCGCCACCGAATTCCGTCACAGGATCGTTCGGAAAGACCGAGCAATTGTCAGAGAAGGTCTGGCTGACGAGCAAAGGTACAGGGCCGCTCTTTGCTTGCTTGGGGATCGCGATCACCACCGGAAAACTTCGAGCGCCTTCGCCGCTGCCGATCGTCAGCGTAATCTCTTCAAGCGTCCCACGCCCGCCAAGATAAGCATCATCAACGATGCGCGGCGCGCTGGCAGAAACGGCAAGGCCATCTGGCCAAGGTCCATAGAGTTCAGCTTCAAGTGTCGCCCGGGTTGCGCTGACATCGAATGGCAGAGCGATGTCCGGGGTCGGCGCGGATCGATTGTCGGTCTCTAGGCTCGCATAGTTCAATCCGAGCATCGTACAGGCCGACATGCCCATCAAGATGACCCCCGCCAAAATCAGTCGGACGGTCCACTTTAGAATTTGCAGGAACATGCTCGGCGTCTCCTTCGATGCCTGATCTCGATTAAACAGACCATGTGGGAAGGCAAGCGGCGACATCCAAATCCGACTTCACGACTGCGCGATCTTAGCTATAAGGCCTGATGGGTCTTTTTCTTCGATTTATAGTTTTCACTATCCTGGGCATCAATGTGGGCGCGTTAGCTGCGGTTTGGCTTGGTGGGATGCTACCTGGCGGGCCACGTATCGGAAACGCTATAGAAGTCGGCAATTGGCACAGTGATTGGTCGATTGGATCAGAGAATGCGGATCCATATGTCCGCGCCCGCGTTGCCCGAAACGGTCTTATGGGCCTGCGCAAGGAAGAAGCGGTGTATTTTCTGACGACAGAGGATGAGACCGGAAATCCTCTGAGTGAGGCGTGCACCTATCGGATTACCGGCGGCGCGATGCCAGCGCAGTGGTGGTCGATCACGCTATATGATGCGGATAATCGGCTGCCCATGAATGAGGATGGCCGGCTGTCATTTGATCAAACCCAAGCCGAAGACGTGTTCGAAGACGCTCGCCAAGCCTGGGAAGTTCAGGTCTCGTCCACACCGCCTGACGAAATCGGGATGCCTGCGATCTCTAGTCGTGCTGGCGGCGATTTTGACCTCACCCTGCGGCTCTATCAGCCGAGTGATGCTCTGCTCGCTGACCCGGAAGCGACACTCGTACCGCCCCGCGTAGAGCGTGTAAGTTGCACGGAAGGAGCAAGCTGATGCGTTGGGTTTACAGTTTTATCGTTTTCGCCGTCAGCGGCCTGGCCGCGCACTATTTTGTCCTGACATCTATCCCAGGGTTCATCATGTCTAAAGCGCACCAGACGTTCGAACGCGGGGGGTTGCCAATGAATACCTGGGTCGCGTCACCGCGCCAAACACCGCAAACGCAGCGCATCGTTCGTCCGTCACCTGATCTGGCTTACTCAGTCTGTCGGTTCGACACCACGAATGGACCTATCTTTATTTCTGCACCCGTAGGCGACGGATACGGATCGCTCTCAATCTTCAATGATCAAACCGACAATGTGTTCGTCGCGGATCTCAGCCCCGGCAGCAATTTTGCGGGCATAGAGGTCCGTCGCCCCGCCGAAAATACGACCCCAGATGCCCTGGCGCTTGATGGGCGCGGGGTCGCACTGGTTCGACGCTTGGCGCCAATCCAATCGGAATATGATGCAGCAGCAGGCTTGGTTCCAGGCGCGATCTGTCAGCCCATCGAACAGTGAAATTACTCTGCGGCGACCGCCTCATCATCACGCTGCGCTTTTAGACGCTCCGCTTTCACTTCGACTTGCTCAACGATGTGGTCAACCATGTCAGCATTGGAAAGCTTATGATCTGGTCGCCCCGACACATACATCATGCCGCTCTCTTTGCCGCCGCCGGTAAAACCGAGATCGGTCATCGCCGCCTCGCCTGGACCGTTCACCACGCAGCCAATGATTGAGAGCGTGATCGGCTCGGCAATATGCGCCAAGCGCTCTTCCAGGGTTTTCACCGTTGAGATCACGTCAAAACCCTGACGCGAGCAACTCGGACACGAAATAATGTTCACACCTCTGGTGCGCAGGCCGAGCGATTTCAGCATATCAAAGCCGACTTTCACCTCTTCGACCGGATCGTCCGAAAGCGAAACACGGATTGTATCACCGATGCCCATCCAAAGCAGATTGCCCATACCGATTGAAGATTTAACCGTCCCGACCCGGCGTCCACCTGCCTCTGTTATGCCGAGGTGCAGGGGCGCGTCAGTCGCCTCCGCAAGTTGCTGATAAGCCGCCACGGCCATAAACATGTCCGAGGCTTTGACGCTGATTTTGTAGTCGTGAAAGCCCAGATCATCGAGAATGCGCGCGTGATCTAGAGCGCTTTCAACCATCGCATCGGGGCAAGGCTCACCATACTTTTCAAGCAGGTGTCTTTCCAAAGACCCGCCATTGACGCCGATCCGGATCGAGCATCCATTGTTTCGCGCGGCGCTGACAACTTGCTTCACGCGGTCAGGCGAACCGATATTACCGGGATTGATCCGCAAGCATGCGGCACCCGCTTCTGCAGCTTCGATCCCACGCTTATAATGAAAGTGAATATCCGCCACGAGCGGAACAGGAGATCCCTTGGTGATCGCTGAGAACGCCGCTGTTGAATCTTCGTCTGGGCACGATACGCGCACAATATCAGCGCCAGCATCCGCCGCGCGCTGGATCTGCGCAAGCGTCGCTTCAACATCAGGCGTCGGCGTATTGGTCATGGTCTGAACAGAAATTGGGGCCCCACCGCCGACCAGCACGGAGCCGACTTTGATCTGACGAGACTGTCGACGATCAATGTTTCGCCAAGGGCGGATAGGATTGTGCGTCATAAGCTGCGGGCCTCATGCGGGACGGATAAGCCTCATGTGGGCAAAGAATGCGGCAAGGTAAAGGCCCCTTCATGCCGCACAATTTAGATGAAATTGCACCCTTTTCGTAAACAGAGCGGAAAACATGGTCTGGTACAGAGGCTGCAAGGGACGAGAGAGTCGAATGGAGCCTGGAATGCAAAATTTACCGATTCCCGGTGTCTTCGCACCGCGCTGGCAGAAAAAACTGCAAGACTTTGCGGACGATAAACGCGGCGTTGCCGCGGTCGAATTTGCGATGGTTGCGATTCCGTTTTTCTTCCTAATCTTCGGACTATTGGAAGTTTGCGTCATTTTCATCATGTCTTCGATCCTCGAGCACGGCGCAAATGAAGCCGCGCGGTCAATTAAGACGGGACAGTTCCAGGAATCTGGCCTCGGCGTGACCCAGTTCAAAGCGTCGGTTTGTGCCGAACTGTTCGATCTCATGACCTGCGATGAAAAGCTCAGCCTCGACGTGCAAACTTTTGCGAGCTTCGCGGGCACCGCCGATCCATCACCGATTGATGCGGCGACAGGAGACTTGGATACTGACAGCTTCGGATTCAATGCCGGAAACTCGGACGAGATTGTGGTCATTCGCGTGTTTTACGAATGGGATCTCATCATCCCCGTCATGAGTGCGCCGCTGGCCAATATGAGCGACAATCGTCGCCTGTTGCAGGCCACTATCGCTTTTCGAAACGAGCCATTCTGAGTCATTGGATATTTCCAGCACGGCTGGCACATAAGGAATTGAGTATGTTTGGGGTATCGCGCAAAGTCGCAAAATCTGAAGACGGAATTTCCGCGGTTGAGTTTGCACTCATTGCACCGTTGATGGCCGTTATTTACTTCGGCAGTATCGAGCTCTCTTTAATGATGACGCTCGACCGAAAAGTCACCGGCGCAACAGCAGCGCTTGGGGATTTGACCTCGAGAGCCGCAGCCGTAGACAATGATGGCCTATCCGACATTTTCGAAGCGACTCGGATGATTATGCAGCCCAATGATATGACAGGCGCGCGGATGCGCATCACCAGCCTCTATGAAGACGAAGGTGACGTTAAGGTCGCCTGGAGTGATGGCTGTAACATGACGCCCTATACGGTCGATGAAGAGCTAACGATTCCAGATAATCTCATTCCTGAAGACGGCACACTCGTGATGTCGGAAATCGAGTATGACTATGATTCCGGGATTGGTTACTTTTTCACCACATCCAAGACCCTGGGCGATACGTTCTATCTGCGCCCACGCCGAGTCGATTCGATTTCGCGTGATCGCGCCGCGGGTTCGTTCAGCTGCGCTTATTCATCTTCTTAAGCGTCTAGGTCGTTACGAAATTGCCTGCGTCTTCATGTGTTCCGGCGTTTTGTCGGCGCGCACCGTCGTGATGATTGCTAGCCCCGTTACAAGCAAAAACAATACTGGTGCAAAACCTGCGCGCTGATCGCCCGTGAGCCATGTCACAATCGCGACGGAACCAGGTCCCAGCCATACAGTGACGCTTCCGGCCATCGCGTAGAACCCGAAGAATTCGCCGACTTTTTCTGGTGGTGCGATGTGCAGCAACATGTATCGGCTGGATGAGATGGTCGCGACCAAGAAGATCGCGCCTGGAATGACAGCCAAGACATAGGCGATGTCTGACAGCGTGCTGAACACCCCGCCCTCCCACACCGTATGGCCAGCCGGAATGAGACCAAACAGGATGGCGTCCTTAGTGATTGAAATCTGGAATATCCCGATCAAGATGGCGCAAGACAGCTCCAGCATCAGCGCGCGCTTCGGTCCCAATAGGCCATCTAGAAAGCCACCAAAAATTCCGCCGACCACGGCAAAAAGCGATGCCAGTATTCCGTAAACCGCAAGCTGTGGGGTTGTCCAAGCCAAGACACCGCCAACATAAACGCCGCCCAAAGTCAGCATCGCCGCAATCCCGTCAGCATAGATCATCCGCCCGACCAGGTACCGCATCACATTTGGATGCTCCACAAACCGACTTTTTACCCAGGAATAGGGGTGCACGCGATTGGCAGGATCCCGAAAGCCCTTCACAGCCCCTGACCAGGACGCCCCTTTTTTGAACACATCCGGCATCAGCAAGAAGAAGATCGGGATAAATAGAAGCAACCAAAGACCAATCGTCGGCCCAGACAGCCTGGCGACATCCGTATCGCTCAACCCGAAAGGCGGGTTTGCTGCGATCACAGCAATGCTGGCCAGCAAAACCATTCCGGCCGCGTTGCCGAGCGAAAGTCCCAATCCAGAAATCATCGGTAGGGAAGACGTCTTACCAGCCCCCGGTAGCATCGCATTATGGAGCAATTCCGAGACCGTATATGCGCAATACCCAATGATCAGCAAAAGCATTCCGAGCGGTATCGCTGCGCTGAAGGAAGGCGTTACGAAACCAAGCAAAAAGGAACAAAGTGCGAGCGTTCCGAGCGTCCAGAATATGAACGGCTTCTTGGGGCCAGCATTATCGACGATACTGCCAAGGACCGGAGAGACGATGGCCATAATAATACCGGCTACCGCGATCATTCCGCCAACAACTGTTTGGCCCACCTCGCCGCCCTGGATCACCGTATTGGCGAAATAGGGCGTGAAAATATAAATCACAACGATATTGTAGTACGGATTACGGGCCCATTCGAAGATGGCCCATCCAATCCCTTTTTTTCCTAAAGCGCCCCCCGACACCGGATCTGTTTCGATTTTCGAAGAATCGTCTTTATCCGCAAGTGCGGCGGCGTCAGTCATAAAGCACCCCTAGTGATAGCGCTCTCGACCCTGAAACATTCCGCTTGCCTTGGGAAGGGTCGCGACTGATTCCTTGAGCTGCGACATCGACTAAGCTTGACGTCGGCGACAACGCCGATAAAGACACAACAAATTCTGCTGGAGTCAAAAATGGCGTCGAATGACTATACCCATGGCGAGATGAACGTTGATGCTCAAAAGAGCATGTATGAAGGCACTATGAAGGCCGGGATGTGGGGCGCGATCCTTACCATGCTGATGCTTGGCTATGCCACGTTTACGCTTTCAATGGGGATGCCTTGGTTGGTTGCTCTGACCATTTGTGCCGGGGCCGGCATCGTTATGGGCCTTGGACTAGGGTTTGGCGGCGCTTGGGTCGCAACCATTATCGCCTTTTCAGGTTTGGCCCTGTTCGTTCAGCTCTTGATCGTTCTGTTCCAGTTCGCACTTTAGCGTTCGACGGATAATTTGAAAAAGCGGCTGCAGATGCGGCCGCTTTTTGTTTGCGCGGTCGCTGGTGCGAATCGGTGAACGCCCTTATCTTTTTAACCCAATGCAAGATACTGCCCCCCTTTCGCACCGGCCGGTGATCCGACAGCTTCCACCGGATGCTGTAAACCGCATTGCGGCAGGTGAGGTTATCGAGCGCCCGGCCGCCGCGATCAAAGAGTTGGTTGAAAATGCGTTGGATGCTGGCGCACGCGCGATCCGCGTCACGATTGAAGAAGGCGGATTGAAACGGCTGATCGTCGAAGATGATGGCTGCGGGATGAGCGGCGACGATATGCGCCTCGCCTTGGAGCGCCACGCGACCTCTAAACTCAGCCCTGGTGAAGATGGTCGGATCGACCTGCTCAACATCCATACAATGGGTTTTCGCGGCGAAGCCCTGCCGTCAATCGGGTCCGTAAGCCGGATGACCCTGACGTCTCGCGCCGCTGGCGAAGACGCTGCTGAGCTCTTCATTGAAGCCGGGCGCATAGAAGGCCCGAAACCGGCAGCGTTCTCAGGGACGGGATTGACCGGGACGCGTATCGAGGTTCGTGACCTTTTTCATGCGACGCCGGCTCGGCTAAAATTCATGAAGTCTGAGCGCTCAGAAACGCTTGCAATTACAGACACATTGAAGCGGCTGGCCATGGCCCGTGCAGACGTCGCTCTTTCCCTCGAGAGTAATGGGCGCAGCGTTTTTCGCTACGCCGCACATCCAGATACCGAAGACGGCCGTCTGCAACGTCTCGGCGCCATTATGGGCCGCGATTTTCGCGAGAATGCCCTACTTGTCGAAGCAGAGCGCGAAGGTGTTCGTCTCTCCGGCTTTGCTGGCTTACCGACCCTCAATCGCGGCAACGCCCAACGGCAATACCTTTTCGTCAACGGACGGCCGGTGAAGGATCGCATGCTAAACGGCGTGATCCGTGCAGCTTACCAGGATTTTCTCGCACGCGATCGCCACCCTATGGCGGCGCTTTTTGTTGATCTCGACCCGGAATATGTCGACGTCAACGTCCATCCAGCGAAAACCGAAGTCCGGTTTCGTGATGCCGGTAATGTCAGAGGGCTAATCATCGGCGCGCTGCGGCATACGCTGGCAGCGGCCGGGCACCGGGCAAGCACGACCGTCGCCGCCGCAGCATTGGGAAAGGCGCAAGCTGAACCCCTACAAGCGGATGTGTTTCGCAGATCGACCTTGTGGGCGGAGCCACGCCCACAAAGTGCACCTCCCACGCGCGCCTTCCCGCATCAATCCGCGACCGAGTATACGTCTCCCATCAGCCATGTTGGAACCTTTCAAGAAGCACCGCCAATCGATCCCGGCAGCCACCCTTCTGCGCGCGTCGAAACCGAAGGCGGCCTGCCAAATATCGACTTTCCTTTAGGGGTTGCTCGAGCTCAACTGCACGAGACTTATGTTGTTGCCCAAACCGAGGATGGGATTGTCATTGTCGACCAGCACGCAGCGCATGAGCGCCTGGTCTACGAAGATATGAAGCGGCAAATGCAGGTTGGCGGAGTGAAACGGCAGGCCCTTCTGATTCCTGATATTGTCGAGCTGACCGAAGATGAAGCGGGCCGCGTTCTAGAGCGCGCTGGAGAGCTCGCGGATCTCGGCTTGGAAATAGAGCCGTTCGGGACCGGCGCAGTTTGCGTTCGTGCGACCCCTGCTCTGTTCGGAGAGATGGATGTCGCAGGCTTGATCCGGGATTTGGCGGATGATTTCGCTGAGTACGAAGCCGGGTTGGCGCTGAAAGAACGCTTCGAAGACGTTATGGGCAATATGGCTTGCCGAGGCTCTGTCCGGGCCGGACGGCGATTGAATGGCGAAGAAATGAACGCGTTGCTGCGCCAGATGGAGGCAACGCCTCATTCGGGTCAATGCAATCATGGGCGTCCCACTTATGTCGAGCTCAAGCTTGCGGACATTGAACGCCTGTTTGGGCGACGATAAACCTGCCGATAGAAAATAACTAAAAATCAACCTAGCGTTGCTAAATGCGGCTATGGTTTCAGCGATATCTGCATCAGGCTCGGGGCGAAAACGTGGATATTCCATAACCCTCGTCGCTCTCATTCTATTTGGATGTTTGCAGCTCATTTTTCTTTCGCTCGACGCAGTTTTTCACTTCAGTCATCAAGTCTTGATCATAGAGGCCGCTGCGGCTTTGATCGTCACATTCGGCTGTCTTGCCATCGTCGCACGCGAGGACAGGCGTTTAGCCAATGCTGCTGTTTTAGCGGAAAGCCAGCTTTCTTATCTCGCCGATTTTGCCACAGATTTGTATTGGGAAACTGATTTGGCCGGAATCGTGATCACCGCAGGTGGCCGATTGATGCCCAAGATCATGCCCGACAAGAACAGGATCGTCGGACAGCATTATCTGAAAATTATCAAACTCGAAGCTGCCGAACGGCAGAAAATGATGATCGCGCTGAGGGCTATTAAACCCTATTCGGACATTGTCTCCGTGATGCATGACCCAGACGGAAAGCCGTATCATATTTCCTTGTCTGCAACGCCGAGGTTTGATCAGGCCGGAGAGATTATCGGGTATCTTGGCATTGGCACGAACGTTTCCAACCGTATCGAAGCGCAAGGCCGTCTCCGCTATATGGCCGAGCATGACATGCTAACCGGCCTTGCCAATCGTTACACGTTCCAAACGCGCATCGATGACGACATTCTCAGCACTGGTGAGGACGAAAATGTCGGGCTTTTAGTGATTGATCTGGACAATTTCAAAAGCATCAATGACTCGCACGGTCACCAGGCTGGTGATGCGCTCCTAAATTTGGTCGCCAAGCGCATTCGTAAAACCATTCGCGGAGACGATTGGGCCGCACGTTTGGGCGGCGACGAGTTCGTGATTGTATGCCGCAACATCCCAAACCCCATGGATGCCTGTTTGATGGCAGCGCGTCTAGTAACAGCCCTGTCTCGGCCGTTTCAGATTGGCGGCTTGGAGCTGAGCTGTAGCGCTTCTGTCGGTGTCGCCTGTGCGCCCCTGCATGCCAAGAATTCCCGGCTGCTGATGAAATACGCTGATCTCGCAATGTACGAGGCAAAGAGCGATGGCCGCAGTTGCTATCGCCTATTTGAAGCCCCAACCGGATCCGATCACCTGTTTAACTAAAGGCGTGCCCTCAGCATCCAGGCGATCAAGTTAAGCTTGCGCAAAAACGCTGAATACGCGCCATCGCATCCTCAAGCGCTTCCGTAGACGTCGCATAAGACACCCGGAACGCTGGCGATAAGCCAAACGCTTCGCCCATAACCACCGCGACCTTCTCCTGCTCGAGCAGCTCAGACGCGAAATCTGTATCGGTTTCGATCAGCTTGCCAGACGGCGCAGTTTTACCGATCGCGCCGGCGCAGGACGGATAGACATAAAACGCCCCTTCTGGTGTCCCGCAGGTTAGACCGTCTGCTTTATTGAGCTCAGCGACAACCATATCCCGGCGCTGCTGAAACACTGCGCTTCGCTCGGCCATAAAACTATGATCGCCATTCAAAGCAGCGATCGCCGCGTACTGTGAAATCGAGCTCGGGTTTGATGTGGTCTGACTGATCACTTTGCGCATGGTTTTGATCAAATCTGCTGGACCAGCAGCATAGCCAATCCGCCACCCGGTCATAGCGTAGGCTTTTGAAACGCCATTCATGGTCAGTGTTCGGTCGTAAAGACCGGGTTCAACTTGGGCGATAGTGCTATACTCAAAGCCATCATAGACCAGATGCTCATACATATCGTCGGTCAGGATCCAAACTTGCGGATGGCGCATCAAGACTTCGCCCAGGGCTTTCAGTTCGCTCCGGGTATAAGCCGCACCGGTTGGGTTAGACGGCGAGTTTAGGACCAGCCACTTGGTGTTTGGTGTAATCGCGGCTTCAAGCGACTCCGGCGTCAATTTGTATTTCGCATTGGGGCCGCAAGAGACCACCACAGGCGTTCCGCCACAGAGCTTCACCATTTCTGGATAGCTGACCCAGTACGGCGCCGGCACAATCACCTCATCACCCTCATTCAGGGTCGAAACGAGGGCATTGTAAATCACTGGCTTTCCACCGGGCGCCACGTGCACTTGGTCAGGCGTGTAAGACAACTCATTATCCCGCAGGAATTTCGCGCAGATTGCCTCTTTCAGCTCCGGCAAACCATCGGCAGGCGTATATTTTGTTTTACCGTCATGGATCGCCGCAATCGCTGCGGCTTTGATATGATCTGGCGTATCAAAATCAGGCTCTCCGGCACCCAAGCCAATGACATTCTCACCCGCACGTTTCAGTTCAGCGGCTTTGGTCGTCACTGCAATCGTGGCGGACGGGGCCACTCGGCTGACGGCATCACTTAGGAATAATTGGCTCGGCATAGCTAGGGTCTCCAATTGGAAGCCGCTGCTGTAAGATGCAATTGCACGCTAAGCAACCACGTGCAGCGCCAAAAAGTCGGTGAAATTTGACTGTTTTAGTTAGCGATGACGTGATCATTTGCTTGTACTTTGTCCTTCTTAGCTGGGGGCCAAGGATTTAGAGCTATGTTTTTTGGGCGTAATGTAAGCACCAACCTATACGAACGTGCTATCGATCAATTTATGGTTGATGTCCGCTTTCACGTAGGAGAGGTCCGCGACTTTTTCATAGATCTGGAAACAGCCGAGCGCATGTTGCTGCTCAGCGCGTTTATTCTGATCTTGATCTATATCATCGTCGCCCGCGCACGCCGGAAATATAATCCAGGCAGCCTCGGACGCCAATTCATTGGCGCGGTTCTCGTCCTCGGCGTTGTTCTGATTGGCGGCGACGCCGTTTTCGGAACTGGCGGCGGCGCATATAGCGGCATCTTTAAGATCTAGGCTTTCAGTGTTTCGCACCCTAAATTGCGAGGATGCCTGATTCCCCAAGCATAGAATCGCGAAAGCGCGGCGTAGACGTCATCAAGGACAACCTGTCCAGGTTGCCCGCTAAGCCTGGCGTTTATCGCATGTTTGGCGAGGATGAGACCGTCCTCTATGTCGGCAAAGCCAAAAGCCTGAAAGCGCGTGTATCGTCATACACCCGGATCGGCGGACAGACCCAGCGCATCGCAGCGATGATCATGGCGACCGCGCGCATGGAATTTGTGGTGACCGAAACAGAGACCGAAGCGCTCCTGCTCGAAGCCAGCCTGATCAAGTCTCTAAAACCGCGCTTCAATATTTTGCTGCGCGACGACAAGTCGTTTCCCTATATCTTGATCCGCCGCGATCATGATGCGCCGCAGGTTCTAAAGTATCGCGGCTCCAAGAAAGACAGAGGCGACTATTTCGGGCCCTTCGCCAATGCTGGTGCCGTTACCCGTACGATTGATACGCTTCAGAAAGCGTTTTTGCTGCGCACTTGCGAGGACAGTGTCTATTCCACGCGCCAGCGCCCCTGCATGCTGCATCAGATCAAACGCTGTTCCGCGCCTTGTGTGGGATTGATCGAAACTGACGACTATCAGAAATTGGCCGATCAAGCGGCCGACTTTCTCCGGGGCAAAGCAACCGATCTGCAAGCTGACTTAGCCACCCAGATGGAAGTCGCAGCCGAAGACATGGCCTTTGAAAAGGCCGCCAGTCTGCGCGACCGCATTCGCGCTCTGGCGCATGTCCGTGCGCAACAAGACATCAATCCGGATGGGATCGAAGAGGCGGATATTTTCTCAATTGCGATGGAAGGTGGCCTGTCAGCGGTGCAGGTCTTTTTCATCCGCGCCGGCCAAAACTGGGGCGCAACCGTTCACTTCCCGCGTCATGAAAAAGGCGAAGGCGAAGCCGATATTCTGGCGGCCTTTCTCGTACAGTTTTACGACAAACGGCCCGCGCCGCGCCTGATCCTAACCAATCATCAGCCCGCAGACCGAACCCTGATCGCGGAGGCGCTTGAGCTCAAGGCCGATCGCCGCGTTGAAATCCACACACCCCAGCGCGGTGAAAAGCGCTCCCTCGTCGAGCAAGCCACCCGCAATGCCGCCGAAGCGCTTAGCCGAAAACTCGCCGAAAGCGCCAGTCAGGAGAGGCTTTTGAAAGAGGTCGCCAAGGCGTTCGATCTTGAGGAGCCCCCGCAACGTATCGAAGTCTACGATAACTCGCATATTCAGGGATCAAACATGGTGGGCGGCATGGTCGTTTCCGGACCTGACGGGTTCGAAAAAGGGCAGTATCGAAAGTTCAACATCAAGGACAAATCCGTTGAACCTGGCGATGATTACGGGATGATGCGCGAAGTTATGCGCCGCCGGTTTGCACGCGCCATGAAGGATCGCGATGAAGGCAATGGGAGCACCTGGCCGGACTTGGTCCTGATTGATGGCGGTCTTGGCCAGCTCAGCAGTGTGATCGAATCGATCGCTGAGCTCGGTCTGTCGCCTAAGGACGTTAATCTCGTTTCAATCGCCAAGGGTGTCGAAAGAAATGCCGGGCGCGAACAATTCTTCCAGCCAGGACGCGCGCCTTTCCGTCTCCCAGAGAATGCGCCCGTCCTGTACTATTTACAACGTCTCCGCGATGAGGCTCACCGCTGGGCGATTGGCGCGCACCGCGCGAAACGCAGCGCTGATATCAAGAAGAACCCACTCGATGAGATTGAGGGCATCGGCCCATCGCGCAAGAAAGCTTTGCTGCAATATTTTGGTTCCGCGAAAGGCGTCGCCCTGGCCAAATTGGCGGACTTGAAAGAAGTTGAGGGGGTCTCAGCCGCCTTAGCCGAGCGCATTCACGGACACTTCAATAGCGGCTAACGATTGGCGCCAGGAACCCATTTGACGTCATCCGCGCCATTTGCATTCGCCACGCGGCCCGCCACGAACAGCCAGTCTGATAATCGGTTCGCATAGGCAAGCGCCTCAGCACTGACGATTTCATCTTCAGTTCCAAACAGCTCCGCGATCTGGCGTTCGGCGCGCCGGGACAGCGTACGAGCGACATGCAATTGCGCTGCGAGCGGGCTGCCACCCGGCAAGATGAAGCTGTCCAAAGGCGCGATATTCTCGTTCATCGCATCAATCTCGATTTCCAATCGATCAACCTGCACTTTGACGATCCGAAGCGGTTCCCATTCGAGCTTCTTGCCGCGATCCGGCGTCGCGAGATCCGCGCCGAGGTCGAACAGATCATTTTGAACGCGGCGAATAGCGACCAATAACTCATCCGCCGCGTGCAAAGCTGCGACGCCGAGGGCCGCATTGGTTTCATCCACGGTGCCATAGGCGGTGACGCGCGGATGCCACTTGTCGACGGGCTCTCCGGTCGAAAGGCGTGTTTTGCCGCCATCCCCGGTGCGGGTGTAGATTTTGTCGATTTTGACCATGGTGTACGCCTAAAAGAGTTTAATCGAGCCAAGAACGATGCCGAGCAAAATCAGGATGCCAATCACAGCCGCCTGGATCATGACCCGCATCCGCATCAACTGATTGGACCGGCTGCGCTGGCCCTCATCGGTTTTCGTGAGATTGATCAACCCCATCGCAAGAACCACGACGAGTCCAAAAATCCCAATATAGAGTGCGATCGTGAGTGCGCTGGCCATGTCTCAGCCCTTTCAAAGACAATTGTCATAAGTAGGGCGGATCAGTCCATCCGACTAGGGACGGGTCGTCGCGCGTCATTCCGGTCAGTATTCGTAGATCTCGACCTTATCCACACGGATCGTATAGGCAGCATCCGCCAATTCCGATTCCTGGGTCTGGGTGAAGATCGTTCCTTCAATCCAAACTGCTTGCGCGAGATCGCGCAATTTGATCGGCTCTTCGGTCATCGCAAAGACGGTCTGGTTTGGCGGCGGCGGCGGCGCGTGCAGGCAAGCTCCGTAATATGGCACCAGTAGAAACTCTTTGATTTCAGCATTTGCCCCAAACTCAAACGGCACCGTGTATCCTGGAATCCGCACTTTGGTTTCATTCAGCTCTTTGACTGTATTGAAGGTTCCGATCTGAATCATCTGGTCGCCTGCCGACCCTTCGGCGATCGGCCCACCTGAATAGAGCATCGACATTTGTTGCTGATAAAGTTGCGCGAGTTTTTCTTCTTCGCCTTCGGGCAGAAGTTCTTCCCAGCCAAGTTCTCGCACACCACGCGACACAAGGTCATTCGCCTTGGCGCCCGCAGCAGCCAATCGGTTGGAAGATTCCAAGTCCTGTTCCGGCTCAGGCGCAGGCTCTTCCGTTTGCGCGTCGATCAATTCTGCCGCGATTTGAGCCTGGGTTGGTTGGGGATCAGCGGTACTGGCTTCTCCGCAGGCAACAAGGACGCCCAGAGCGGCGCCGGTGATCAAAAACTGTTTCATCATGATTGCTATTTAGTCGCGATTGAACGCGCCGACTAGAGGTCTATCGCGCTTGTGATCAGACCTTAACGGTCAATCCGTCCGCAAGCGAACGGCGCAAAGCGGTCATTGCAGGCCAAATCCCCAGGAAGAGTGCCGCCAAGGTTACGGCTGCGATCGTATAGAGATCGACCATTCCGGGCCCGGTACCGATCAAGGCGACCCCGTATTGCGCCGCGAGAATAGGCGCAGCAATCAGGAAAATGAGTTGGATCAAGACTGCGCCGAGGATCGCGCCGACCAAGCCGAGAACGGTCGCTTCAGCGATCAAAAGCGCAAATATGTGGCCCGGCCGCGCACCGGTGGCGCGCAGGATGGACATTTCTCGCCGGCGCTCATTCAGGCTCGTCAGAATGCTGGTCAAAATGGAAACCAGCCCCACAGCAATCACAAAGGCCGAGACCGCGAGCAGCACGCGCTCAGCCGTTCCCATCACTTGCCAAAGCTCGGCAAGCGCTTGGCCCGGAATGATGGCGAGCAACGGCTCGGACATGTTCGTGTTGATGTCTCGTCTCGTTCGCAACACCGTCGATCTGTTTTCCAACCCCACGAACACGGCGGTGACCGTTTTCGGAGTGAGATCAAAGCCCCGGATCATATCTTCGGAAATCGAATCGGCCATTGGATTGCGCGCGCCGGTTTCCCAACCAACATGGATCGCCGTGATCGCTTCTAAGGAGACATGGATCGTTTGATCTACAGGTGTGCCGGTCGGGCGCAAAACGCCAATCACGCGGAACGGTCGATTGTCATGATCAGAGAGGCCACCAGCGCCTAGCCCATGGGTCAGGACCATGGGCGACCCGATCTCATATCCAAGTTGCTTGGCAACATCGGCGCCGATGACCGCTTCGAACAGGTCTTCAAAGGGTTCGCCTTGCGAGAAAACAAGCGGCTGCCTCTGCCCGTATTTGTAATGCTCAAAATAGCCGAGATCGCTGCCCAAGACGCGGTATCCCCGATGGCTATCACCGAGAGAGATCGGAACCGTCCAAGCCACGTCGCTGCGTCCATCGAGCTCTTGATACGTGTCCCAGGATATTTCTGCGGTGGCGTTGCCCAAGCGAAAAACCGAGTAGAGCAACAAATTGATCTGCCCGGACGGTGCGCCAACAATCAATTCAGTACCTGAAATCGTATTATCAAACCCGGACTTCGCGGCATTGCGCGCTTTCTCAACGCCGAGGAAGAGGGCCACTGAAAGGGCGATCGCAATCACCGTTAGCAAAGCGGAGACTTTGCGGTTCATCAAGCTGCGCCATGCCAGTCCGAGGATCGAAACGCCCATTATGCCGCGCTCCGGGTTTCGTTAGCCTTGTTGATCTCAGCCAAATCTACAGCGCGGTCAAATAGCGGCGCCAATCCGCCATCATGGCTGACAAAGAGCAATGCAGACCCCGTCTTCTGGGCCTCTTCGCTGAGCAATTCGATGAACTGGTCGCGGCTATCAGCGTCCAGTGCCGACGTGGGTTCATCCGCGATGATCAGAGACGGGTTGCCAATCAGCGCCCGCGCGGCGGCCACGCGTTGCTGCTGTCCGACAGACAGCTCCGTCACGGTCCGCGCCAACAGGTCTGCATCGTCTAGACCCAGCCGCGCCAAAAGCCGCTTCGCTTCTGCTTCAGCGCCGCCCGCTTTTTTGGTCTCTTGCAGCCGGCGTTTCGAAAACCTGCACGGCAAGATTACGTTCTGAACGACTGAGAGATAGGGCACTAAATTGAACATCTGAAAGATAACCCCAAGATGATCTGCCCGGACTTGATCGCGGCCGCTGCCCGACAGAGTCGTCATGTCTTTATCCAGCACCTGAATCT
Organism: Henriciella sp.; assembly: GCA_039970335.1. Taxonomy (GTDB): domain Bacteria; phylum Pseudomonadota; class Alphaproteobacteria; order Caulobacterales; family Hyphomonadaceae; genus Henriciella. The sequence continues at coordinate 476,970 of JBDVMC010000025.1, forward strand.
TGCCATTCGAGCTTTCCAACACGCCGGCGATCAATCCGAGGAGGGTTGATTTCCCGGATCCGCTGGGCCCTCGCAGGAACAGGCGCTCTCCAGCCGCAAGTTCAAATGCCTCGATCTGAAGCAAAGGCGCTTGGCCCGGCCATGCGAAATGCAGGTTCGAGAGGCTGACAATGGGTGTCGTCATTTACTTGAGGTCTAGGCGCGTATCGCTCCCGGTCAAGCTTTCTGCAACTTGCCCTGTATCAGACAAGAACACAGCATCGACTTGCTCGAAGCCTGCAAAACTCGCAAAGCCTGTGACATCGATGGCTTCAATATTATCGGGACTGGCGCAGGCATAAGTGAGATCGATCATCAGATTACCGTGATCGCCAACCGCGCGAACGCCGACACTGCTGGCCTCGGGCGCGCAGTCGCCGCCAATGATCGCGACCGTTCCATTCGCATAGGGTGTCGGATCATCGATTGTTCTCAGAGTTTCATCCAAGCCGAAATTGGCAAGCGCTCCTTCGACGCTGACGCTTAGCGTAGACCCGTCCAAAGATGCGGCGAGCTCCGATAGGCCATGCACATGGGCTTCGCCGCCCGCATGGTCATGATCATCGTGATCTTCATGCTCGTCTTCGCCGTCATGGTCATCATGGTCATCATGGCCTTCTTCATCATGATCATGGTCGTCATCCGATTCCTCGTTATGATCCTCGTGCGCGTCGTCGTCATGATCCTCCTCATCGTGATCATGATCTGCCTCTGCTTCCACAGCGTCCGCTGCGGCCCCTGCTGCAACTGTTTCTACAGTCTCTTCAGCAACAATTGGTGGCACTTCCACGACGAGCTCTTCCGGAGCATCCGCAGCAGGTTGGCAGGCCGATAAGGCAAGAACACTCGCCGCGATGAACAAGGAAGACCGAAACATGGATGACTCCAGCTTTTGTTTGACAGGTTGATATGCGATGACTACCTCGCGCGATACATTTGAGATACTATAACATTTCGTAGAATTGAACAGGACATTCTGGCGTTCTTGGGACGCGTTTCACCAACCATGTTTGAAGCTCTGCAGGCCCCCCTCTTTTTTGGACTAATCGCTGCGTTCGTCACGACGCTCGGTTTGCTCGCGGTCGCGCTGCGCAGCGATTGGAGCTTGCGCTACGCTGACCTATTTGGCCTCGCCGCAGCAGGCATGCTGACGACAATGGCGTTTCTGCACATTATCCCAGAGGCTTTCGCCCTTTCAGCGTCCACCCCGATTGGGCTCGCTATAGGATTCTTTGCCGGACTGCTCCTGCACTATCTGATCAAGACTCTGTTCCCTGAGCGCGAAGACTCTCAATTGCCGAGCGAGGCGATAACGCCCATCCTCGCGATCGCGTGTCACTCTTTCATTGATGGCGTCGTCTATTCTGTGACGTTCGCCGCAAGCTTTACCGCCGGTGTGTTTACTGCTGGTGGGCTGATCCTTCACGAGTTTCCAGAAGGCGTGATCGCATTTGCAATATTGCGCCGACACGGCGTTTCCAATCGCTGGTCGTTTATCTGGGCCTTCTTGGCGGCTGCGGCAACGACCCCGCTCGGCGTACTCATTTCAGGGCCAATCATGTTCGGCCTGGGGGATGTCATGCTCGGGAATTTGTTCGCCGTGTCTGCTGGGTTGCTTCTATTCGTAGCGACGGGCCCGCTAATGGCGCCGCTCAAGGACGTTAAACCTGCGCGTGGCCTCGCCGCACTTTCTATCGGCGTCGCAATTGCGATAACGCTGCTGCTATTACCCTTTGCGGGACATGATCACGATCATCTTGGCGGCGAGCATGCGCCCGAGCACATCCATGATCATGATGACGAAGACCACGATCACGCCGACCACGCGTCGCTATCGTTCAGGTAACCCGGAATGAACTGGGTCCGGATACTCCTGATCGGCCTCGTCATCGGAGTCCTCAGCGCTAGCCCAGCTCAGGCCCACCCCGAAGACGAGTTTTGCACCGGCGATGGCGGCATGGATCCGGCGCTCTGCCGCGCCCTCCAAGAGATGGACCGCGGAGCTGATAAGGCCGCGCCCGACGCTGATTTCACTCAGACCGAAACGATTGATTTCGAACGCCCCGCCCTCGAAACGTTGGCGCTCTATATCAAGATCGGGGTCCAGCACATCTTACCTGGCGGGCTGGATCACATTTTGTTCGTGCTCGCTATGTTTTTCTCAACTCGGCGCTTACGCCCATTGTTGATCCAAATCTCGGCGTTCACAGTCGCCCACACGATCACGTTGGGTATGGTGGCGGCCGGGGTGTTTTCCCCTCCGGCCAGCCTGGTGGAGCCGTTGATTGCCGCGACCATCGCTTTTGTGGCGATCGAAAACATAATTTTCAAAGACATGACGCGTTGGCGCCCTTTCATCGTATTCGGGTTCGGTCTTATTCACGGCATGGGCTTTGCCGGTTTCTTCGGATCCCTCGGATTGCCGGACGGGCAGTTTTGGAGCGCTCTGATCGGTTTCAATATTGGGGTTGAGGTCGGGCAGTTGAGCGTCATTGCCCTGGCAGCGCTACTCTTCTGGCCGGCCAAGCGATATCTATCAGAACCCCTCTATCGCGCCGTCGCCGTGTGGCCTGCAAGCGCTTTGATTGGGTTCGTCGGGGCTTATTGGGCGATAGAACGGGTGATTTCCGGTTAACCGGCACCTGCTTTGCAACACCCTGTCCCATGGGCGGAAGACATCGACTAAGTAAGCGCGTGAAGCGCTATATGGGCGCAGCCATTGCAGCTGGCGTGACCACACTTATCGCAATGAACGCGATCTCTAAGGCAGAGGCGCAAACCTGTACCTTGCGGGACGCCACAAATTGGCAACTTGCCCTCGCAGACAGCAATATCGAGCAAAGTCCTGACTATATTCGAGGCGTCACCGAGGCCTTTCTGCTCGCCTGTCCCGACCGCCCGGAATATTCAGAAGCCAGCCGCGTCGCCGGTATGGCAGCCGCGGATATGGGCGATGCGCCTGGTGCGGCCGAGCATTTTCGAAATGCAGGCCGAATGATTGGCGTGCTCGAGAACTTTTATGCGATCTCATCCTTCTTGGCTGATGGGGATGACCGCGCGGCATGGCGGACCCGTGATTTCATGGTCGAGACTTGGCGAGCACGCTTGGAGCGCCATCCGCAAGTCGCGATCTCAGCCGAGCCGACCGAATTCGGTATGATCTATCAAATCTATTATAGCGAAATGGACCGAAATAGCGGCACCCGCGCGGCGTGGGTGGCCGTACCCTACGGGCCAGGTTGGCCAGCAAATTTGAGTTTTTCAAGCGATCGTATGCGACTTGCAATCCGACGCGCAGCCGCGGGTGAGGAAATCTCAGAGATTCGCTATGTTGATCTGCATCGCTGTGGGGGGCGGCGCACGCTTGGCCGCATAGAGAAAGATCTCTCAACCGTCGATTTTGACGTGGCTGCACGCGCAAGCCTCACGGCTTACCTTGCCAATCCCGACAAACCACGCCCCGGCGTGAACCGAGATTTGGAATTGTGTACTTGGCCCGCGCGCATTCTTCCCGGGACGCCAAAAAGCAGCCGCTAAGCGCGTTTTTCGACCTCAGCGACAACCGCGTCTGCTGTGATGTTGAAGTGGTTGTAGAGCTCCTGATACGGCGCCGAAGCTCCGAATGAGGACATGCCGACAAAGCCGCCATCGAAACCGATCCAGCGATCCCACCCGAAACGGACCCCCGCCTCTACCGCGATCTTTGGCAGATCACCGCCAAGCGTTTCCATTTGATAAGCTTCGGTTTGCTGCTCGAACAGATCCATGGACGGCATTGAGACCACCCGCACCGGGATGCCTTTTTCAGCCAGCGCGGCTTGGGCTTCCATGATGATTTCAACTTCAGAGCCACTCGCCATCAAAACGGCTTTAGCATCGGCAGCATCTGAGACGACATAGCCGCCTTTTGCTGAGAGATTTTCATCGGTGTGCGTGGTGCGTGCAGATTTCACTTTCTGGCGGGTTAGCGCCATTGTGCTTGGCCCGGTCTCGTTGCGCAGCGCCAATTCCCAGCACTCCGCCGCTTCAACACCGTCGCAAGGGCGAAAGACCGTCATGTTCGGCATCGCGCGAAGGCTGGCCACATGCTCCACCGGTTGGTGGGTTGGGCCATCTTCGCCCAGGCCGATCGAGTCATGCGTCATGACATGGATCACCCGCTCGCCCATTAGCGCGCCAAGCCGGATCGCAGCGCGAGAGTAATCCGCAAAGACCAGGAAGGTGCCAGAATAAGGGATCACACCGCCATGCAGCGCCATCCCGTTCATTGCCGCGGCCATCGCATGCTCACGGATGCCATAATGGACATAACGCCCGCCCCAATTGTCTGGAGAGATCGGGTCGGTCGAACTGGTCTTGGTATTGTTTGATCCTGTAAGGTCTGCAGACCCCCCGATCATTTCTGGGATGGCTGCCGTCAGAGGCTCAAGCGCGGCGCCAGACCATTTACGGGTCGCATCATCCTTGCCGCCTTCAACAACCGCCTTTTTGTGCGCGTTGACAATGTCAGAGAGATTGGCTGGCAGGGCGCCGGCCATTGCCGCTTCAAACGCAGCCTTGTTCGGATTGTTGTCGAGGCGATTTTTCCAAGCGAGATGATCCGCATGGGCGCGCTTTCCGGCGTCGAGCCAAGCGGATTCGATTTCGGCAGGCACTTCGAATGGCGCGTGAGGCCAACCGATGCTCTCGCGCACGGTCGCCACTTCTTCAGCGCCATAAGGTCCGCCATGGGCCGGGCCCGTGCCCGCGCGCTTGGCGCCGTAACCAATGATGGTTTTCACCGCCAGCATAACCGGCTTGTCTTGATCCTGCGCCCAGGCAAGCGCGGCTTCGACATCCGCCGCATCATGGCCATCGACTTTGCGCGTGACCCAGGCCGACGCTTCAAAGCGCGCGCACTGGTCTGTGCTGTCAGCCATATCTGTGCCGCCATCGATCGTCACGGCATTATCATCAAACAGAACGATCAGGTTTGAGAGCTTCAGATGGCCAGCCAGCGTTATCGCTTCCTGGCTGATGCCTTCCATCAGGCAACCATCGCCGGCGATCACATAAGTCTTGTGATTGACCAGGTCGTCGCCAAAGCGTGCGTTCATGTGTCGCTCGGCCATCGCCATGCCGACGGCGGTAGTGATCCCTTGGCCGAGAGGGCCTGTCGTCGTCTCAACACCCTTGGTGACAAAGTTTTCCGGGTGTCCCGCAGTCGTCGCGCCCAGTTGGCGGAAGTTTGCAATATCGGCGCGGCTGACACTGTCATAGCCCGTCAGATGCAAGAGCGAGTAAACCAGCATCGAGCCATGGCCCGCAGACAGCACAAACCGGTCACGGTCGGCCCAATCCGGATCGGCCGGATTATGCTTCAGAAATTTTGAATACAGAACCGTCGCCGCGTCGGCCATGCCAAGCGGCAAGCCAACATGTCCAGACTTGGCGGCCTCAACCGCATCCATCGATAAAGCACGGATGGCATTCGCCATATCCCGAGTGGAAACCGTCATGTCTCTCGTCCTGTTTTTATTCCGTCCGGGGAATGAACACGGTGGTCAACGCTGTCAAGACTTCGCATCCTAGACTATTGAGTTTTCAGCGTAATAAGAGCAAACCCTACACTATGAGCGTGATCGATGCTGCGGCGACCCGTCTAGATAAAGCCCTTGGCCGCCTTGAAGGGGCGGTCGGCACTTTGTTTGACCGGTCTGGAGATCCGTCTTTGCTGCGTCAGGAACTGACCGCAATGATGGAAGACCGCGCGCGTCTGGCCGAACAGCTAGATGAATCGCTTGCTCGCGAGAAAGAACTACAAGCCTTAGCGGACGAAGCCTCAGAAGCTCTAGGGGCCGCCATCGCTGAAGTCCGCGCCGCCCTCGGGCGAGAGGGTCAGACTTAATGGCCAAAGCGGATATCCGAATTCGAGACCGGTCCTACTCGGTGGCCTGTGCGCCTGGCCAAGAAGAGCGCTTGGTCTCACTTTCCAAACAACTCGACGCGCGCATACAGGATATCTCGAGAGCGGTTGGAAATATTGGAGATGACCGTTTGCTTTTGATCGCGGCGCTGGCGCTTTTGGATGAACTCGACGCGTCTCATCGAGCACAGGCGGCGGCTGCAGGACCGGATATTGAGCGCGCGGCAGACGCGTTGAACGATACGGCGACGCGGATTGAAGCGCTGGCCGCCCGAATTGAGGCCGGCAAATGAGTGATCCAGAGCTAAGCGTCCTGATCCCATTCTACAATGAGCAAGGCAACATATTCCCGCTCTTAGAAGAAATTCATGAAGCGCTTTCCGGGATCGCGTTTGAAATTGTCTGCGTCAATGATTGCTCGAATGACGCGACCGGTGCGGAGCTTTCTGAGGCCGCCAAACGTTGGCCCGAGACGGTCAGTGTCTTTTCGCACATTGAGCGCGCAGGGAAGTCGGCAGCGCTCTTTACCGGTTTGAAATCGGTGCGCGGAACCTGGACCCAATTGATCGATGGTGACGGCCAGAATGATATCAATGATACCGCCCGCCTCTGGGGCGAGCTGATTGCCGGCAAAGACGCTGGAACCCTGGGAATTATTGCAGGAAAGCGAAACAGTCGAAACGATAGCGGTTTCAAATGGTTGCAATCACGGGTCGCGAACGGCGTGAGACGGTTCATGCTGCGCGATGATGCAACCGATACAGGGTGCGGTTGGAAACTCATCCGGACAGAAGCGTTTCGAGAGCTGCCCTATTTTGCTTCGATGCACCGGTTTTTACCCGCCTTGATCAAACGTGCTGGTTGGGACGTTCGCGAGGAGCTCGTGAATGATCGCGCCCGGTGGCATGGACAATCTAAATATGGATTTCTTGGACGGCTGGGCGCTGGCATCTTTGATTTGCTGGGAATGTTCTGGCTGACCCGCCGCGGCGGACAAGGCGTGGCGGCTGAATGGAACGATCCCCGCGGCCTGTAATTGGTTAGCGATTGAGGCCACAAATACATTTTTCTATTTAAAGTAGAAGTTTTGCTTGGTTAAACACTAGAATCAGCAAATCTTAGCGCCATAGCAATCAATAGTATTAGAATCTACATATATAGATTCTAGAATCTGCTTTACTTATATAGATATTCAATCCTGCTCATTGTTTAGCTTTTTACATGCAGTTTGTAAAAATGCTCAAGTGTTTACCTCTTGTTAGTAAATCGCGCCTAAGTAGAAATCTGTCGCAGGCGGTTACTCCATGACCGTACCGGACAAGCTCAAGGCTCGGGTTCATCCGCCCCTCTAACCCGGCCAACTACTTGGGATGCACCTCTTTGGTGCATCCCATTTTCTTTTTGGGGCACCCACAAAAAAAGCGCGACCCATTGGGCCACGCTTCTTCAATGAAATTGAGTAATAGTCGCTTACTTGCGCCAGACTGCAGCCATCGCTGGATCTTCTTCCTCACCAGAATATTTGCGCGTTTCGGCACGGCCAACGACCATGTGGTGCACTTCATCTGGGCCGTCTGCGAGGCGCAACGTACGCTGGCCTGTGTAAAGGCGTGCGAGCGGCGTCCATTGCGAGACACCCGCGGCGCCATGCATCTGAATAGCCTCATCGATGATCCGGCAAACTTTCTCCGGCACCATTGCTTTGACCATAGAGATCCAAACGCGGGCCTCCTTGTTGCCGAGCACGTCCATGGCTTTCGCCGCTTTCAGGACCATCATCCGCATGGATTCAATATCAATCCGCGCGCGAGAAACCTTCTCGATGTTGCCACCCAGCTTGATCAGGTCGCGACCAAACGCCTGACGCGTCATGCCGCGCACAACCATTAGATCGAGCGCACGCTCTGCAGCGCCGATAGAGCGCATGCAGTGGTGAATGCGGCCTGGTCCAAGACGCAATTGAGAGATCTCAAATCCGCGCCCTTCGCCGAGCAACATGTTTTCCTTCGGGACGCGTACATTGTCGAAGACGATGTGCATGTGGCCGTGCGGGGCGTCATAGTCGCCAAATACCTGCATGCCATCCATGATCTTCACGCCGGGCGTGTCGATTGGAACCAGGATTTGAGACTGCTGCTTGTGTGGCTCTGCATCCGGGCTCGTTTTGACCATGGTAATCATGATCTTACAGCGCGGGTCGCCGGCGCCTGAGATGTAGAACTTCTCGCCATTGATGACCCACTCATCGCCTTCAAGAACGGCGCGCGTTGAAACATTCTTAGCATCCGAAGATGGAATGCCTGGCTCAGTCATCGCAAAAGCTGAGCGGATCTTACCTTCGAGCAGCGGCTTCAGCCATTGCTCTTTTTGCTCAGGTGTTCCGACACGTTCTAGAACTTCCATATTGCCCGTATCTGGCGCGGAGCAGTTCATGGATTCAGACGCAAGCGAGTTCTTGCCAAGCTCAGCCGCGATATAGGCATAATCGAGGTTCTTCAGGCCTTCTCCGGTGTCGGCGTCTGGCAGAAAGAAATTCCACAGACCTTGCTTCTTTGCTTCGTCTTTAGCTTCTTCCAGGACTTCGAGCTGACCCGGCGCATACGACCAAATGTCTTTCTTGTCCTTGTCGAATTCGTGAAACTTCACCGACATCGGGTCAACGACTTCAGCAATAAACTTCTTCACGTGCTCATAGAGTGGGCGCGCATCTTCTGACATCCGCAGGTCAAACAGATCGTCGTTCATCTCACCAGGACCGCTATCGGTATAAGGCATTTTACTTTTCCTTGTTTCCACATCTCAATTGTCCACAGGGTATGACGCGCACGTAAACTTGTAAAACGGTATCGCGGGGTAAGGTCGGGCCAACTGAGACGAACCGTCACTCCGGGAACATCCTAGGGTGGTTTGCCCCCTTGAAAGACTCAGCTCACGAGGGCGTTGATGAGTGTTTTTGTGGCTGCCATCATCCTAGCGACCACCTTGGTGACGTCGTTTATTTCCGGAATTTTCGGCATGGCCGGCGGCATTATCCTAATGGCCGTCCTGGTCGCATTGGTCAGCGTCGCGATGGCGATGATCATTCATGGCGGCATTCAAATGTTTGCCAATGGTTATCGCGCCTTCTTGCTCCGGGACTCAATCGATTGGCGCGTGTTTGGCCACTATTGCATCGGTGCTGCAGCGGGCATCGCGGCGCTCTTTTTCGTCAGCTGGACGCCGGACAAGCAAGCGCTTTATCTATTGCTCGGGCTCACCCCGATGATGATCTGGTTGCCGAAAGAGCGCTTGCATCTCGACATTAGGAGACGTGAGCACGCGATTGTTGCTGGCTTTCTCGTGCAGGGATTGAACACACTCGCGGGGGTGGCCGGCCCGTTGCTCGATCTCTTCTTCGTTCGTGCAGAGATGACCCGCCAGCAAATCGTGGCGACCAAGTCTGTGACACAGGCCCTTAGTCATCTGGTCAAAATCGGGTTCTGGAGCGTGCCGGTCGTTACAGCCGCAGGATGGGGCGCGCTTCCGCCCTGGTGGCTGTTTGCCGCCGCGATACCGCTCTCCATGCTCGGCACGACGCTGGGCAAGCGCGTGCTCGAGCGGATGAATGATGTGAATTTTCGCAAATGGATGAAAGGGCTCGTCACCGCGATTGGTGCGGTGCTCCTCCTTCGCGCGGCCGGGCTTTACTAGTCCGGAAGCGACGCCGCGATCGTGGCGAGCGTTTCCTGGCGCAGAAGCCGTTTGTTTCCAGTCAGCGAAGACCCACTAAGCGGCTTCAAACCTTCAGCATATCCCATCGCCGTCGCCGCTAACGCATCCGCCTCAACAACATGATCGAGATAGCCGGCTTTGACCGCCGTCTCCGGGTCAAACAGTTCACCAAACACCATCGAGCGGGTCAGGAAGTCTTTCGACACGCGCGCCTTGACCAGCTCGGACGCAAAGATCGGTAGAACCATATTAATCTGCGTTTCATTCGCCCCAATCTTGAACGCGCCTGCTGTCCCAACGCGGACATCACAGGACAACAGGATAAAGCACCCCATGGCCACGCCATGTCCGTTGCAGGCTGCGATCACGGGCATTGGAAAGCTAAACAAGCGATGCGCAAGGCTGCCGCCGCCATCGACAAGCGCTTTCACCTCTGCGCCCGGTAAGCTCATCATCAATTTCAGATCAAAGCCGCCAGAGAACCGACCTTCACGGCCCGTAATGATCAGAACTTTCGCTTCTTTTTCGGCCTGGTCGAGGCACGCATTCAACGCTTCGAGCATTGGCGGATTAATCGCGTTCGCTTTGCCATCATCCATCGTAATGATGGCAATTTCGTCTTTGATCTCTATCGTTGCGGGTGCGGTCATTCTAATTCTCCCAGGAGCTTATGCCCCTCCCGCTAGGGTGTATCTCGCAACGACAGGCAAGGCTTTCTCCACGTCAGGTGCAGCTGTTCACTTTTCGAAGGGGATTGCGTGAACCGTTATGTGCGTCGATAGTTCGGGTCCGGGAGGCCCTATAATGTATTCACTCAATCTCACAGAATCCTATTTTCCAGCGCAAGGCGGCGCAGAACCGACGCCGATGACGATAGGCGACATGTTACGGGGCTCTGCCTCAACATCGCCGGATACGATGGCCCTCAAAGAGCTTGGATATGATGGTGAGATTGGACGAACCTGGACATATAAAGAGCTCCTCGCCGACAGCGAACGTCTCGCCCGGGCATTGGCCAGCCGCCATGCAGAGGGCGCGCGCATTGCCGTCTATTCGAACAATGTTCCTGAATGGGTGATCCTCGAACTCGCCTGCGGCCTTGCCGGCGTCATCCTGGTGACCGTGAACCCGGCCTATCAGAAGCGCGAATTGAAATACGTCCTCGAGCAATCGCGCTCCGAGGCGATTTACTATGTCGCTGATTTCCGCGGCAACCCGATGCAAGAGATTGCCGATTCCGTTTGCGATGAAATCCCGGCGATCAAACATCGCATCCTACTTGATGATCATGGTGCGCTCTATGCTGGAGAAGACACCGGCGAAACGCGCAGCCCGAAACCGAATGACGCGGTCCAGATCCAATACACGTCCGGCACGACCGGTTTCCCGAAAGGCGCCTTGCTGCACCATAATGGTTTGGTCCGGAACGGCGTCGATACGATGGCGCGTGCTGGGATTAAGCCCGGCGACGCCTTCGTTCACAATATGCCGCTCTTCCATACAACCGGATGCGCCATTCTTGTCTTGGGCGGCCTCGGCACCGGCAGCACGATGCTATTGGCGCCAATGTTCGATCCCGAAATGATAGTCAGCGTGATCGAACGTGAAAAAACGCGGTTCGTTCTCGGCGTCCCAACCATGTTGGTTGCTTTGATCCAAGAAGTGCGAAAATCTGGACGGGACGTGTCGTCAGTTGAATGCATCATGTCCGGCGGCTCTATGGTCCCACCGCAGCTTTGCCGCGATGCCTTCGAGGTGCTCGGCGCGCCGATCCAGATTGTTTATGGTCAGACCGAGACCTCGCCGGTGCTGACGCAGGCCTGGCATACCGATACCGAAGTCGACCTGACTCAAACGATCGGCCAGCCTGCGGCTTACACCGAGATCTCGATCCGTGACCCAAAAACCAACTCGGTTATTCCCATCGGCGAGCAAGGCGAAATCTGCGCGCGCGCTTACAGTGTGATGCTTGGCTATAATGACAATCCTGACGCTACGGCGGCGACGATTGATCCGGAAGGCTGGCTGCATACCGGCGATTTGGGGCGGATGGATCCCCGCGGCTATGTGAAGATTACCGGCCGCGTCAAAGAGATGATCATTCGCGGCGGCGAGAACCTCTTCCCGGCCGAGATCGAAAACGCCATGCTGGAGCATGAAGCGATTGATGAGGTCGCGGTGGTTGGCGTCGCCGACGAAAAATGGGGCGAGCAAGTTGTATGCTTTATCCGCAGCGAGTCGGATCACGCGTTTAGCCCAGACGGACTGAAAGCTTTTGTGAGAGAACGCCTCTCCCCGCAGAAAACACCCGCCTACTGGGTTCAGGTCTCGGAATGGCCGCTGACCGGCTCTGGCAAGATCCGCAAGTTCAAACTGGCTGAGGAATACGAAGCCGGACAGCACACGCCGATGGGTTAGACGGTCAGCGCATACGTCATACTTATCGTGGTGCAGTCGCGCTCGGCTTGGCGAACGAGCAGCTGAAAGGTTCGATCTGCCTCGGAATGCGCTGTCAGATCCACGGTGAACGGGGTGCCAAGCTCGACATAATGACTGAACACCATCTCTCCGCCTGTATTGCGAAGCGGTTGGCCGAGGAGCAGTTCCCCAAACTGGCGGCCAATCTCGCCCATATGGGTTGAGTTCACATGATCCCCTGACCCGCCAATATAAGGGTGCGCAGGGCGCAACCCATTCTGTTTCGTGATCAGGCCTGTCGTTGCGATTGTCTCACCTTTTGAGAGCGGTGCCAGAAACGACTCTAAATCCGTTTGCACGCTGACAGCATCTTTGGCTGCATAATCGAAGGCGGGCGGTTCCGGCTTTACGATCTTCTCTTTCGCTTCATCGCGCCAACCCTCGAAATTACGCGTTCTAAACGAAACGCCTTGGCCATTGAGGCTGGCAACCAATCGATCCGCGTGATCATAAAACGTCAGCTTAAACCGCGAGCGTTTGTCTTGCTGGACTTTCTCATAGAGACCGCGCGCGGGAATTCCGACATCGGGCTCACCGCAACTCCAATCGACTTGCGTGAGCGCAGTCCAAACCTCTGGATCGAAAGTTCCCAGAAACTCGCCAGAATCAACCGACGCCCAAAAATTGATGGTTTGCACGAGAATCGGATGAAGCGCGTCCAGCTGAAGCCAGGGCCACACAGATTTATCTTGTGAACAGACGAAGGAGACGGATCCATCTTCGAGAAGCGTTTGCTGGTCGGTATATTTGTCGGGAAACGGGCGTGGCATCTACGTAAACTCGCAGAATGGGAAGACGCTCGCAAGCGTTTCAATTTCTAGATGACGCGACGACCGCGCGATTCGGTCGCAGCCTGGGCTGATCCGACGTGTTGTCACTCTACAAACAAGGTGCTACGTGCCCGCTCAAGTTTAGGGACATGGGTGTCACCACACCCCGATTCCTATTGGTTCAGAACCCAGGGTGAATTTTGCCCTACAGCTTACGGACGATGCCTTGCCCGCAGCCTCTGCTACCACTGCCAGCGAAGCCGCCCGCCGCTATGCCGGTGCGCTGTTTGATCTCGCTAAAGATAAAGGGGAACTCGCGACGATTGCGGGTGACCTGAAAACGCTTGAAGGCCTCGCGGCTGACAGCGCAGACCTGACCCGTTTGCTCGGAAGCCCTGCTTTCTCGCGTGAGGACAAGGTTAAAGCGTTGGTCGCTGTCGCTGAGCAGGCCGGTCTCTCAAAAACCGCAACCGGCTTCGTCGGCACGATGGCGCAGAACGGGCGCACCAGCGACCTGATCGGCGCCGCCAAGCATTTTGACGAACTCTACGCGAAAGAGCGCGGCGTGAAGCGCGCCATTGCACGGACCGCCAAAGATATGAGCGCTGACCAGCGTGCCCGGCTTGAGCAAGTGCTCGCCAAGGCCGTCGGCAGCGACGTAGAATTAGAGACGGAGGTCGATCCGGCCCTCGTCGGGGGCATTCAACTGCGTATCGGATCTACCCTGATCGATGCCAGTGTGGCCGCCAAACTAGATCGTATGAACACCGCCATGAAGGGAGCGTAAGACGCAATGTCTATCAGCGCAGCAGAAATCTCCGGTATCCTAAAATCGCAGATTGAAAATTTTGGCGTCGAGGCTGAAGTCTCAGACGTAGGACAAGTTCTCTCCGTCGGTGACGGTATCGCTCGTGTATACGGCCTCGACAGCGTTCAAGCTGGTGAGATGGTCGAATTTGATGGCGGCATCAAAGGCATGGCGCTGAACCTGGAAGCCGACAATGTCGGTGTGGTTATCTTCGGTGATGACCGCGGGATTAAAGAGGGCGACACGGTTAAGCGCCTCGACGAGATTGTGGCTGCACCGGTTGGTAAAGGCCTGCTCGGGCGCGTTGTCGATCCGCTCGGCAACCCAATTGATGGCAAAGGCCCGCTGACGGACATTGCGGCACGTAACCGAGTGGACGTGAAAGCCCCAGGCATCATTCCACGTAAATCTGTTCACGAGCCGATGATGACCGGCATTAAGGCGATTGACGGGATGATCCCAGTCGGCCGTGGTCAACGTGAGCTGGTTATTGGTGACCGCCAGACCGGGAAAACCGCCGTCTGTGTCGACACCATCCTGAACCAGCGTGAAACCAACGCCGCCGCGAAAGACGATAGCGAGAAGCTATTCTGTATCTACGTCGCGATTGGCCAGAAGCGCTCTACCGTTGCTCAGGTTGTTAAAACCCTCGAAGAGCGCGGCGCGCTTGATTACACCGTGATCGTTACCGCGACGGCGTCTGAGCCTGCACCGTTGCAGTATCTCGCACCGTTCACCGGCTGTACGATTGGTGAGTTCTTCCGCGACAATGGCATGCACGCCCTGATCATTTATGATGATCTCTCCAAGCAAGCTGTTGCCTACCGCCAGATGTCTCTGCTTCTGCGCCGCCCACCCGGCCGCGAAGCTTATCCTGGTGACGTGTTCTATCTTCACAGTCGTCTGCTCGAACGCGCAGCGAAAATGAATGAGGATAATGGCGCAGGCTCTTTGACGGCGCTGCCGATCATTGAAACCCAGGCCAACGACGTTTCGGCTTATATTCCAACCAATGTGATTTCGATCACTGATGGTCAGATCTTCCTCGAAACCGACCTGTTCTACCAAGGGATCCGCCCAGCGGTGAATGTTGGTCTTTCAGTGTCACGTGTGGGCTCGGCTGCTCAGACTAAGGCGATGAAGAAAGTTGCTGGTTCGATGAAGGGTGAGCTCGCGCAGTATCGCGAGATGGCGGCCTTTGCGAAGTTCGGTTCTGACCTAGATGCCGCGACCCAGAAGCTTCTGAACCGTGGTGAGCGTCTGACCGAGCTGCTCAAGCAACCTCAGTACAGCCCGCTTCTCATGGAAGAGCAGGTTTGCGTGATTTACGCCGGTACACGTGGATATCTTGACGCTGTCCCGACCAAGGACGTGACGCGTTACGAAGCTGAGCTCCTGTCTTTCCTCCGGAACGACAAGAAAGCGCTTCTGAAGCAAATCCGCGACGAGAAAGCTTTGTCTGAAGGTGTCGAAAGCGGCATCAAAGACGCGCTGGAAGCCTTCGCAAAGACCTTCGGGTAAGTTGAACCAAACGACCGGGAGCCGCTGACCAAATGTCTGGCCTCAAGGAACTTAAAAACCGGATCGGAAGCGTGAAATCCACGCAGAAGATCACCAAGGCGAAGCAAATGGTCGCCGCTGCGAAACTGCGCCGTGCGCAGGAAGCAGCTGAGGCCTCCAAGCCTTATGCGAGCCGTATGGCGAACGTTGTTGCCAACCTGACCGCCTCTATGGGCGACGGGTCTGGTGGACCGAAGCTGCTCGCTGGAACTGGCAATGACCAGGTTCACCTGCTCGTCGTGATGACAGCGGAACGCGGATTGTGCGGGGGGTTCAACTCCAACACAGCCAAAGCGGCCCGCCTAAAGATCGAAGAGCTGAAAGCGGCTGGCAAGACGATCAAGATCATCACGGTCGGCAAAAAGGGCCGTGAGAACCTCAAGTCGACCTATTCCGATCTGTTCATCGACCATGTCGATCTGTCCGAAGCGAAAGACAAGTACACCCCTTATGCAATCGGTCTCGGGCTCGACCTGACCAAACGCTTTGAGGATGGTGAGTTTGACGTCGCAACATTGGTCTTCTCAGAGTTCCAAAACGTTCTGATGCAAAACCCGGTCGCAAAGCAGCTGATCCCAGCTGAAGCGCCGGAAGATGCTGAAACGATCGACCTTAGCGGCGCGATCTACGCGTATGAGCCTTCAGAGCCTGAAATTCTTGAGGCTCTGCTGCCACGTTATCTCAACACGCAAATCCTTTCTGCGATGCTTGAGAACTCAGCCGGCGAACAAGCCGCTTCAATGACAGCCATGGACAATGCGACGCGTAATGCGGGCGATATGATCGATGCGCTGTCTCTAAAGTATAACCGTGCCCGACAGGCACAAATCACCAAAGAGCTGATCGAGATCATCTCCGGTGCGGAGGCACTTTAAGATGTCATTCTGGATCTATGAAAACTTCGGCAATAAGCGCGCACGTCTGCACACAGGCAGCTGCCGCTATTGTAATGAAGGCCAAGGCGTTGGCGGCGATCAAACAAATGATGATGACAAATGGCATGGCCCGTTTGCGTCATTTGACGAAGCTGACACCGCAATGGCTGCGCTCGGCCAAAAAGACGCCCGCCCGTGCGGCGTCTGTAAGCCAGCGACGGCCGATGCCTCTGAAATGAAAACTGCTGCAGCTCCGGTTGCCGCTGCCCCTAAAACAACTGCCGCCCCTACACCGGTGGCTCCGAAACCTAAACCCGCTCCTAAGGAGACGCCTCGCATGGACCTTTCTAAAGCGACTGGCCGCGTAAGCCAGGTTATCGGCGCTGTTGTCGACGTTGAGTTCGATGGCGCCCTTCCAGACATTCTGAATGCGCTTGAATGTGAAAACAATGGCAACCGCCTCGTCCTCGAGGTTGCTCAGCACCTCGGCGAGAACGCGGTTCGCACGATCGCCATGGACTCCACTGAGGGTCTGGTTCGCGGTCAAGCTGTCTCTGACATGGGTGAGCCGATCATGGTTCCGGTTGGCCCAGCCACACTCGGACGCATCATGAA
Source organism: Henriciella sp. (assembly GCA_039970335.1). Classification (GTDB taxonomy): domain Bacteria; phylum Pseudomonadota; class Alphaproteobacteria; order Caulobacterales; family Hyphomonadaceae; genus Henriciella. Next base: position 493,731 of record JBDVMC010000025.1, read on the forward strand.
CGTCATCGGCGAGCCGATTGACGAGCGCGGCGCGGTTGAAACTGAATTACGCGCCCCAATTCACGCACCAGCACCTGCCTTCGTTGACCAGTCAACAGAAGCGGAAGTTCTGGTCACCGGGATTAAAGTTATCGACCTGCTCTGCCCTTACACAAAGGGTGGTAAAATTGGTCTGTTCGGCGGTGCCGGCGTTGGTAAGACCGTTCTTATTCAAGAGCTGATCAACAACATCGCGAAACTGTTCGGTGGTTATTCTGTGTTTGCTGGCGTTGGTGAGCGGACACGTGAGGGTAACGATCTCTATTACGAGATGCAGGACGCGAACGTGATCGATCTCGAAGGCGAAAGCCGTGCGACCCTGGTCTATGGCCAGATGAACGAGCCTCCAGGTGCGCGCGCACGTGTGGCCCTGACCGGTCTCGCACAAGCTGAGTATTTCCGCGACGTTGAAGGCAAGGACGTTCTGTTCTTCGTCGACAATATCTTCCGCTTTACCCAAGCTGGTTCCGAAGTGTCTGCGCTTCTTGGCCGTATTCCTTCTGCGGTGGGCTATCAGCCAACCCTGGCCACCGATATGGGCGGCTTGCAAGAGCGGATTACGACAACCAACAAAGGGTCTATTACGTCTGTGCAAGCGGTTTACGTGCCTGCGGATGACTTGACCGACCCGGCGCCCGCAACCTCATTTGCTCACTTGGATGCGACCACGGTTCTGAACCGTGCGATCTCTGAAAAAGGCATCTACCCGGCTGTGGACCCGCTTGATTCAACATCACGTATTCTGGATCCACTAATCGTTGGTCAGGACCACTATGAAGTGGCTCGCGGCGTTCAGGAAATCCTGCAGCGTTATAAAGAACTGCAAGACATTATCGCCATTCTCGGCATGGACGAGCTGTCTGAAGACGACAAACTCGCCGTCGCCCGTGCACGTAAAGTTGAGCGCTTCCTATCGCAGCCATTTGACGTGGCTGAGGTCTTCACGGGCTCGCCTGGTGTTCAGGTGAAACTGGAAGACACGGTTGCAGGCTTTAAGGGCCTCATCGAAGGCGAGTATGATCACTTGCCAGAGCAAGCCTTCTATATGGTTGGCTCAATCGATGACGCGAAAGCCAAAGCCGAGAAAATGCTCGCAGACGCGGCTTAAGCAAACTGAATTTGGCCCGCTTCGGCGGGCCGACCTACCCAGACGGAAGCGTGCCCCATGGCTGACAAACTTCATTTCTCACTCGTCTCTCCTGCTCGGGAATTGTTTTCCGGCGAGGTTGATCACGTGATCGCCCCTGGTTCGGATGGTGAGTTTGGCGTGCTGGTCAATCACGCGCCGTTTATGACGACTTTGAAGAACGGCATGGTTCGCGTTGAAGACAATGGCGAAATCACAATGCGCCTGTTCGTGCGCGGCGGCTTTGCTGACGTGACACCGGCCGGCCTGACCATTCTCGCCGAAGAAGCGGTGAACATGGACAGCGTCTCAGCTGAAAGCGTTCAAAAGGACCTGGACGAGGCGCGCCAGGCTCTTCTAGCGACTGGCAAAGACGGTAGCCCAGTGCTCGAAGAGCAGGTGGCTTATCTCGAAAGCCTGAAAGCTGCGCTGGTCAACTAAGCGCGTTTAGCGCCGTCACAGCGCCCCCTAAAACCCCTGCATGTGCGCCGAGATCGGGTGCGATGATCGCCTGTGCGCCTTTTACAGGAAGGTAATCCCCCAATAAGCGATCGAACTCCGCTGCTGTCATGCCCAGTAAGTGCCCAGCTTGCATCAGACCGCCGCCCACAATGATCCGCTCCACCCTGGTTGTCAGGTACAGGTTGAGACAGGCCTGCCCGAGATAATGGGCTTCAATCTCCCACGCTGGATGGTCTGCGGGCAAGTGCGCTGGATCCCCCCAACGTGCTTCAACGGACTTTGCGGATGCCAGCCCCTCCAGACAATCGCCATGCAATTCACACGTGCCTGCAAATGTTTGGTCATCAGGGTGACGCGCTACTCGAATGTGCCCGAACTCCGGGTGGGCGGGTCTCCCCACCATCGCTCCATTCAAGTACAAGCCTACGCCAATTCCGGTGCCCACAGTCATATAGGCTGCGCTAGAAACATCTTTCGCCGCGCCCCACTGCTTTTCAGCCAGAAGCGCCGCATTCACATCCGTATCGAGGTGAAACGGGAGCCTTAGTAGCCCACTGAGGCGTGGCCCGAGCGCTGCGCCATTCCAGCCAGGTTTAGCCGTTCCGGTAATCGTTCCGTAGGTGGGAGACTCAGGATATATATCGACCGGGCCGAAGCACGCGATGCCGAGAGCTATCGGCTGTACCGCGTGCGCGGCAGCCTCGCGTCGAAATGATGTGGCGCAGGCCTCAATCGTCTCATCCGGCTTTGTTGTGGGGACGCTCCAAGCGGACACGATAGTGCCATCACCCCGCACCAACGCGCACTTAAAGCTTGTGCCGCCAGCATCAATCGCTGCAATGATAGATTTGATTTGCACCGAATGCGCCTCCCGATCGTCTGGGATAGGCGTTTATCCGAAAATCGCAATCGTTTGGCGTCCAACAAGAACCGGCTCGCCCTGTCGGTTCCAGAGCCGCATGGATTGGCTGGAATAGCCATCCTTAGCAAGCTGCGCGGTAGACTGCGCGAAAAACCAGCCGTCTGGATCAGTCGCAATCGTATCGGTCATAAACTCAGCCATCCAGGTCATAGAGCTGATCCGGGCCGGCTCTTTAAACATCGACATAACAGCAGGCGGCGGCGCGTCAGCGATTGCCAGAACCGCCGTCGCGTCTTGCGGAGCGTTTGGATCGAGATGGCGCATCCACAGGCCAATCGACTTGCTTGATGAGGCTGAAATGGGAGGATCGCCAAGCACGCCCTTCATATCAAAGTTCTGCGTAAAGCCAGGTCGTGGTCCTTCGCGGAAAAAGCTCTTTATCTCATCCGGACTGCCGACCTTTGGCATGGGCATATCGTCAAAGTGATACGCGCTTTCACGCGCTTTTCCGAAGGCGAAGATCGATTGCGCGGTGACGCCGGACTCGGCGCTAATATCTACACTGACAAAGGCTGTGTTCTTGCCCCGTCGCAACAGAGTCGGTTTGATGGAAACGTCGCCGCCCACAGGGCCAACAAAAGCAACCTGCGCCGAGCGGAGCGGAAGGTCGTCTACGAGGCCCAACGCGGCTTGCAGAGACAAAGCCGCCGTCAGACCACCATAAGTCGTGCGGCCCTGCATCCAGGTTTCTGGAATATGAGCTTCGACAACATGGTCGCCGCGATGGGTCAGGCCGGCGAGCAGTTCAGTGTAACTGGTCATTGTAACACTCCTGGGAGCAACGAGTATGCAGGGGATATAGCGGGTTCTTTTTCGGAACCAATATCTCACGCCACGTCAGCGGATACGAAAACGCCCCCGCCATAGGCAGGGGCGCCTCTTAAACAGGTGCAGCCTCTAGTGCTGGCTTTCCGGCGTCGTTACTTTCAGACCGTCTAGCGCATCGCTCACGCTGATCTGGCAAGACAGGCGCGAATTGGCCTGAACGTTCTCGGCAAAATCCAGCATGGATTGTTCCATGTCTTCAGGGGAACCGACTTTGTCCATAAAGGCTTCGTCGACATAGACATGGCAGGTTGCACAAGCGCAGGCGCCGCCGCAATCAGCGTCGATTCCGGGGATCGAGTTCTTGATCGCTGCTTCCATGACGCTTTCGCCATTTGTGGCCTCGACAACGCTCTCGTTGCCCTCGTGATCGACATAGGTAATTTTCGCCATTGGTCTGAAGTCTCCTTACACGGCGGCTGCCGCGATCTCTTTCATAGATTGTGATGTATCGCTTAGAGTTGCAGGCGCAAGACGTGCGCCTGTCATTATCATTTTCTTCGATGCCAGGAATTCTGGCGGGCTATTGATTGCATCTACCGCAATGAGCTTGCCATTTTGCAAATAAAAGACGGCAAACTTGCGCGCCGCCGGATCGCCGCGGACCACGGTTTCGTCATAGCCTTGGCTGAGCCCGGCAATCTGCAGCTTGAGGTCATACTGATCAGACCAGAACCAAGGACAGTCTTCAGTCGGACGAGGTTTGCCCATAATCGCTGCTGCGGCGAGTTTGCCCTGCTCAATCGCATTGTGGACGCTTTCGAGCCGCCCTTTGCGACCATAGTGCACCAGCTGACGCGCCGCACAATCACCTGCCGCGAAAACGCGGGGATCATTGGTCCGCGCATCGCGATCTGTCAGAATGCCATTCGAACAGGCAATGCCGGCCTCTTGCGCCAATTCTACATTGGGCAAGATCCCGATCCCAACCAGGACAATGTCCGCGTCGAGCTCGGTGCCGTCAGCCAAGACCGCATTTGTAACTTTCTCGTCTGCGCCGCGTAAAGAGGCGAGCCTTGCGCCCGTGCGGATCTCAGCGCCCTGGCGGGTATGTTCTTCATCGAAAAACTTGCTCATGATTGGACTGGTAACACGCGCCAATACGCGCTCTTCCATTTCCAAGACGGTGACGTCCAAGCCCATTTGGCGCGCCACAGCGGCGGCTTCGAGGCCGATATAACCGGCTCCGACAATCACCAATTTCGAGCCTGCAATCATACGCGGACGAATGCGTTCGACATCGGCGAGATCTCGCAAATCAAACACACCATCCAAATCCGCACCCTCTACTGGCAAAGCGCGGGGCCGTGACCCCGTGGCGATGATCAGGGCATCATAGGCAACCGATCCACCATGCTCGAGGGCTACAGTCTGCGCGCTGCGGTCGATCTGGGTCGCGCGCACCGACAGAACGGTATCGATGTTCTGATCTTCATACCAAGCGGCGGGTTTGAAATAGAGCCGCTCCTCCGCGAGCTCGCCCTTCATATAGGCTTTCGATAAAGGCGGCCGCTGATAGGGCAGCGCTGCTTCTTCTCCGATCAGGGTAATTGATCCAGAAAAGCCAAACAGTCTCAAAGAGGCGCAGGCTTGCGCAGCGGCCTGTCCGCCGCCGACAATCACTACACGTTCTGATCCAGAAAGATCCACGGCCTTTCAACCCTCCCAATTCTCGTTTTCATGACGCATGCGTCACTTTTTTGCAAGTCGCGACGTTGCGGCAAGATTTCAAGTTCTTTTCCACCAATGCAGTCTGTGCCACAAGCCCCTTATGGATAAACAGAATACAGCCCGCATCATGGCGATGTTGCACGCGCGGTCAGGGACCTTAGAAAATGGTGAGCCGATCAGCCCACCTATCGTCACGACGGCGAAGTATGCCCTCGCTGGCACGCCGAATACGCCCTACACGTATGGGCGCGATATCAACCCAACGGTAGAGGCCGCCGAAGCCGCTATATCGGCACTCGAAGAAGCCCCGGTTGTGGCGTTTCCATCGGGGATGGCGGCGATCACCGCCGCGCTTATGGTGACGGCGCAAGCGGGCGACCGCGTCCTGGTGCCGTCAGATGGATATTATGTGACGCGTGTGATGCTCGATGAGATTTTGTCAGGTCATGATATTCAGTTTGACGCGATCCCAACGAAAGCGTTCGCGGCGGCTGATCTTTCGCCCTATTCCGTGGTTTGGCTAGAAACGCCCTCGAATCCAGGGCTCGATCTTTGTAGCATCCGCTCCATCGCCGAAACCGCGAAGGCCGCAGACGCGACGGTTGTGGTCGATAACACGACCCTGACGCCGCTTCTCCAGAGACCGCTCGACCTTGGCGCTGATATGGTCGTCAGTTCCGATACCAAAGCCATGGCTGGTCATTCCGATTGCCTCTTCGGGCATGTCGCGACACGTGATGACGCGCTCCTTGCAAAAGTCGCCAAGTGGCGAAAAGTCTCCGGCAGCATCCCGGATCCATTCGCGGCCTTCCTGCTGCACCGCGGATTAATGACCTTGGACGTTCGTCTGGAACGTATGTGCGCGAACGCTTTAGCGGTGCACGATATCTGCGAAGCGCATAGCGCCATCGACGCGGTCAAATTCCCGGGCATGGGTTTCCTCGTCGGCCTGACCTTCGCGAATGAAGCGAAGGCTGAGCGCTTCATCAATGACTGCCCGGCCATATTTGCCTCCACCAGCTTTGGCGGCGTGCACACCAGCGCCGAGCGGCGCGCCCGTTGGGGCGATGACGTCGCGGACGGATATGTCCGCCTTTCGGTAGGCTGCGAACCGACCCAAGCGCTCGTTCAAGCCTTCGAGGCAAGCCTTGCAGCCCTTTGACCTTCCCGATCTGGCGGCGACAGCAACGCTGGCTGAAAAGCTCGCACCGCGGTTGAAACGCGGCGACGTGATTGCGCTGCATGGCGGATTGGGCGCCGGGAAAACGACCTTTTCGCGCGCTCTGATTTCAGCCCTGCTCGGTCAGGCGACCGAGGTACCTAGCCCGACATATACATTGGTTCAGACCTATGACGGCCCTGCCTTTCCAATCTTCCATTTTGACTTGTATCGATTGAATAGCCCGGATGAAGTAGATGAACTTGGCTGGGAAGACACCCAAGACGGACTTGCGCTCATCGAATGGCCGGATCGCGCTGCCGCCCGGCTTCCCACTTGGCGGCTAGACCTGACCCTGGAAATCTCTGGGGATATTCGCATTGCTCGACTGGAACCGCGCGGCGAAGACTGGCAGACTCGCTTGCATGAGTTCTGACGCTGATCGCACCGACCAAATCAATGCGTTTCTCGGCCGTGCTGGATGGCGCGATGCCGAATTGCTTTGGTTCGATCAGGACGCCTCAACCCGGCGCTATGCACGCCTGCGCCGCGGGATGAGCGAAACGGCCATCCTGATGGATGCCCCGCGCATCGAGGACGATCCGTGCACGCCAGAGATGAGCCCAGCTGAACGTAAGCGCGCCGGGTGGAATGCCATGACCCGCCTCGCCGCGAGCCGTGTCGACGCGTTTGTGTTGATCGCTGAACACTTGCGAGGCGCTGGGCTTCGCTCCCCTGAAATCTTCGCGCATGATGCAAATATCGGTTTCGCTTTGCTCGAAGATTTTGGTGATAAACGCGAATTTGCCCGGCTCATCGAAGCGGGTATGGACGAAATTCCACTCTATGAGCAGGCGGCGCAAGATCTCGCGCGCCTGCATAGCCTTCCCAAACCAAGCCTCCTTCAGCTTGGAAATGATCAATGGCAAATCTTGGAGTTTGATAACGTCGCCCTTGGCGCGAATGCAGACCTGTTTGCAGATTGGTTTCACGTACATGACGACCGGGCCCGCATGACAGACGCCGACCGTGGCCGCTGGACTGCGGCGCGAGACGAGCTGATTGCTAGAGCGATGACGTTCCCGCGCGACTTCACGCTTCGCGACTATCATGCCGAAAATCTGCTCTGGCTCCCCGACAATCAAATCGGATTGCTCGATTTCCAGGACGCTGTCTTGGGATGGGATGCCTGGGACATGGCGATGCTCACTCAGGATGCGCGCCGCGCTGTGACGCCACAAGCCGCGACAACGGCGATCGACTCCTATCTGACCGCAACCGGGAAAGATCCAGTCGCCTTTCAAGAGCGGCTCGCGGTGATCGGCACCTTGAATGCGCTGAGGATTGCGGGCGTCTTTGCGCGCTTGATCGAGCGCGACGGCAAGCCGCGTTATGGCGCTTTTCTACCGCGACAGATCGAGATGCTGGCGCGAAATCTCAAACATCCCGCAGCCGCTGAAATGCGCGCCTTTATTGGCGAAACTGCTCCCTTCATCCTGGAGGCTTCTGAATGATAGAAATGCCGCACACCGCAATGGTGCTCGCCGCAGGGCTTGGCACACGCATGCGCCCGCTCACGGATGCGACCGCAAAGCCGCTTCTCGAGGTCGCGGGCCGAAGCATGATTGATCGCTTGCTTGATAGTCTCGCGGCGGCTGGGGTCAAAAAGGCCGTTGTGAATGTGCATTGGTGCGCAGACCAAGTTGAAGCGCATCTGAAAAAGCGCTCCGACATTGAAATCGTGATTTCTGACGAACGCGAAGCGGTGCTCGAAACCGGAGGGGGGCTGGCAAAGGCTCGTCCACTTTTGGGCGATGACCCGATCTTCGTTGTGAACACGGATGCCTTTTGGGAACCCAGTGGCCCGGATCCACTCCGGGATCTTGCCTTAAGTTTTAAAATGGAACTCATGGATGAGCTTCTTTTGCTGGCGGATACGAAACGCTGTCTCGGTTTCCCGGGGGCCGGGGACTTTTTGCTGGATAAGGCCGGAAAGCTTACACGCCGGGGTGACGCCCCGAGCGCGCCATGGGCCTATGCGGGCCTGCGCATTCTAAAACCGCAACTCTATGATGATGCCCCTATCGAGCCCTTCTCAGCAAACCGCATTTGGAATGACCTTCTCCCGAAAGAGCGGATGTTTGGTCACCCGCTCGACCGGTTCTGGTTACATGTTGGAGATCCAGGAGCTTTAAAGGACGCCGAGTTTTGGTTGAGGTGCAATGGCGCATGACCGATCTGTTTGACCCCAGCGGATCTAAGGTTTTCTCCATCCCCGCCGGTGCAAACTTTCTCGGCGACCTTGCCTCTGTCCTGGCCAGAGAAACGGATCTCGAGAACAATCCTGAAGCGCTCGCGGATGCTCTGATCTACGTGCCAAACCGGCGTTCGGAACGCGCGCTCGCGTTCGCGGTACACCAAGCCGCTGGTGGCAAAGCGTGCCTTTTGCCAATGATCCGCGCACTCGGTGATCTTGAAACCAGCGATCCACCTCCGAGCGCTGAAGCCGCGTTGGCAGACTTGCCACCAGTCATTTCCCCGGCTGGACGCATCGGATCTCTCACGCGTCTGGTCATGGCATTCTATGCGGCCAACGGGACAGATCTACCCGCGGTTTCTTGTCTGTCGGCAGCACGGGAGCTGGCGCGTTTATTGGACCAGGCTGCGCTCTCTGGCGATGTCGCCTGGGGGGAGCTTGAAAACCTGGTGCCTCAAGCCGAACTGGCAATACATTGGCAGCAATCGCTCGCGTTTCTAAAAATCATTACCGACCAATGGCCCGCTAAACTCGAAGACGCCAAGCAGATGGATCCCTATGCCCGGCGTTATGCTGCGGCCGCAGCGATGGTAGAGGCTTGGCAACAAAAGCCACCTGAAACCCCGGTCATCATAGCAGGCTCCACAGGCGCCACGCCTGCGAGTCGCTTGTTAATGCAGGCCGCGATGAGGCTGCCAAAGGGCATGATTGTGTTTCCGGGTCTCGATTTGGAACTTGATGAGAAAACGCTGCAATATGTGGGCGACACGCCCTCGCACCCCCAGCACGCTTTAGCCGGCGCCCTCGCGCATCTGAACTTATCCCCGCAAGATGTTACGCCATGGCCAAAGTCGGCAGTCACGACGTCCCTCAGCGCCCGGCGCAGATTGATTCACGAAGCTCTCGCGCCTGCGCAGAGTACCGCCGACTGGACGACCAAGCTGCGTCAGATCTCTGAAGACGGGGACGCCGCAGGCTATGTCACCAAGGCTTTGGACGGACTCACCTTGATCGAAGCGGCCGATGACAGCGAAGAAGCCTGGCTCGCCGCGATCATGATGCGCGAAACCCTCGAAACGCCTGACCAAACCGCCGCTCTAATCACGCCTGATGCAGGCTTAGCGCGCCGAGTCAGCGCGATGCTGACGCGCTGGAATATTCAAGTTGCGCCCTCAGCTGGGCTACCGCTCGCGCAAACCGATGCCGGCAGTCTCGCTTTGCTTGTCTCCGATTGGATGCTCGACCCAGCCCATCCCGTTGCCCTGATGGCCGTGCTTCAACATCCAGCGTGCCGCTTTGATGCAGAAGCGGTCCAAGCCCTTGATAAGCATTTCCTCCGCGGGCCGCGCGTGTGGACAGATTGGGATTCTTTGGCCCGCACCATCGAACTCATCGGTCCAGAAGCCGCTCGCCCGCGCCAATCCCACGCGCCTGAAGACTTTGAACAGGCGGTGCAGATATTGCGGGATCTGACCGAGGCCCTCACTGCGATGTCCGCTCTGACCGAGGCTTCAGTCTTGGGAGAGACTTGGTTTCAGGCGGTCGCTAACCTCGTAAGTGCGATCGGTGCGCCGCCGCGCCCTTGGGCAGGTGAAGATGGCGCCGCGCTGTCTCGATTGCTCCGGGACATGGTGGAACTCTCTGCACCGCTGGGACCACAGCCTGCCTCCGTCTGGACAGAACTCCTCGAAGCAGAGGCTGTCGCGCAATCGGTCCCTGCGGGGGAGCCGCACCCGCGACTGGCCATCTGGGGGCCGTTGGAGGCCAGGTTACAGACCGCCGATCGGATCATCCTTGCTGGGCTCAATGAAGGCGTCTGGCCAGAACAACCTCCGGCAGATGCGTTCTTACCTCGCGTGTTCCGACGACAAATTGGCTTGTCCGATCCTGATGAGCGGATTGGTCTGTCGGCGCACGATTTCGCTCAATTGGCGGCCGCCCCGAATGTCACCTTGTTGAGCTCTCGTCGGCGGGATAACAAGCCAGCGATTGCGTCTCGCTGGGTCTGGCGCCTGAAGACGCTGGCCCGCGGCGCGCTTGGACATGATGGCGCAGCCGTCTTCGCCCCTGCCCCAGATCAAGACCCGGTCCGCTGGCTGAAGCAGATCGAAGAAGCGCCCGTATTGGCTGAAGGCTTTAGCGCGCAGCCTCGACCCACCCCGCCCCTCGAGGCTCGCCCGAAACGCTTGTCGGTGACCCGCATTGAGCAATTGGTGCGTGATCCTTACGCGATCTATTGCGAGTCGATTTTAAAGCTGCGGCCACTCGATCCCCTCAATCTCCCGCCCGATGTCCGCGTTCGCGGCACGGCGATCCACAAAGCGCTCGAACGGTTTGAGGAAGAGCAGATCTCTGAAGAACGAGACGCCTTGCTGTCTCTTTTGGAAGAAGAGTTGCGCTCTGGCGGTGAGGCCGAACCCGATTTGATCGCACTTCGAGACCAGCGCCGAAAAGTCTGCGCAGACTATCTCGAATGGCGCGCAGCTCAGGCTCATACGCTCGAACTTGCGCCGATCACGGAAGAGCGCGGTACACTGAATCTCACAATCGCCGGCGCCCCCTTCACCTTGAGCGGGACCGCGGATCGAATTGAAGTCCGTATCGGCAGAAAGAGCGCCGTCCTCGACTTCAAAACTGGAAAACCGCCGAGTGAGAAACAAGTCCGTGCTGGGCTGAGCCCACAAATGCCATTGCAGGGCCTGATCGCGCGCGAGGGCGGATACGCCAAGCTCGGCAAGGCGGACGTCGAGGCCCTAACCTATATCCGGTTTGGAACGCAGTTTGAGGTTTCCGAGATCGGGGCGGGCTCCTCGAGAGCGAAGCTCGAGGACAAACCGATTGAAGAGGTGATTGCCGACGCAGAGACAGGATTGATCCAGCTCTTAACCGCCTTTGCTGACCCGGCGCATCCCTATTTGAGTGCACCGCGACCAGAGCGCGTCTCCTATGAAAGCGCCTTTACTCGGCTCGCGCGGCGCGGTGAATGGGCCGGGCTGACGACCTATGACTGAAGCCATCACCTCTCCTGACACACCCGCGTTCGCGGACGCGAAGCGCGCGCAAGCTGACGCAGCAAATCCGGCTCAATCGGCCTGGGTAGAGGCGAATGCTGGATCGGGAAAAACGAAAGTCCTGATCGACCGCGTTGCGCGCCTGCTTTTACGACGCCCGGATGGCCGGCTTGGCGCAGCGCCGGATTCGATCCTGTGTATCACCTATACCAAGGCCGCCGCGAATGAGATGCTGGCGCGCTTATTCTCCAGGCTCGGCGATTGGGCCGTCGCTTCAGATGAAGATTTGCGCCGCTCGCTCTCACAGCTCGAAGGCCGCGACCCAGCGGACTATACTGATGAAGACTTCAGCGAAGCCCGACGCCTGTTTGCCCGCGCGCTGGAAACCCCGGGCGGTTTGCGGATCGAGACCATTCACGCCTTTTGCGCACGGATCTTGCGCCGGTTTCCATTGGAAGCGGGGGTCTCGCCGGGGTTCTCTGCGATTGAAGAAGATGAAGCTGATCTGCTGTGGCGCGGCGTCTTAGGCGCAGGGCTAGAACATGCGGCTGCCCAACGGCCAGACGCGATGAGCGTTCTCGCGGAAGCGACCGGTGGCTTGGGAATTGGAGCTGCGCTCGAAGCGCTGAAGTTCAAGCGACAGGCGCTCAGCAGATTCCGCCAAACTGTAAGTTCTGATAAGGAACTCTCTTCGGTTATCCGCGATGCCTGTAATGCTGGGGACCAAACAGCGCAGGACTTACTCGATGACGCAATGGGGCCAAGCCTACCAATCGAGCAGCTGCGACAAATCCAGGCTGATCTCAGCGACATCGCGAAACCTGGGAAAGCCGATACCAAACTCCTGGACGCGATCGCTCAGCTTCTAGCGACAGAAGACCCGGCTGAGCGCTATAGCCTCTACATGAACGCGATTGCCGGTTCGAAATGGGACTTTCCATCTGGCAGCAATCCATACACGTCGAAAGCCAGTCCGCAGACCGCGGATCTGTTCAGCCGCAATCTCAAATCCGATCTGCCTGAGGGCCACGAGATCACCCGAATGAAAAGCGTTCAGAACGGTTTGAAAGCCATAGAGCTTGCCGAAAGAAGCGCCGCCTTGATGCAAATTGGCCTCCCCGTCATCGACGCCTATGCCCAAGAGAAGCGGTTGCGGGGCGCTTTGGATTTTGACGATCTGATCGCGCGCACACATGCGCTGCTGACGCAATCGAATGCGGCGGAGTGGGTGCTATACAAGCTCGATGGCGGGATCACGCATCTGCTTCTGGATGAAGCCCAGGATACTAGCCCATCCCAATGGGCGCTGATCAATGCGATTGTTGAAGAGTTCCAGTCAGGCCTTGGCCGTGAGCGCGCCGCAGAGCCCCGCACGCAATTCGTGGTCGGCGATTCCAAGCAATCCATCTATTCTTTCCAAGGCGCGGATCAGCAAAAGTTTGATGCCGAACGCCAGGAATTCCTACGCCGCGAACAGACCGTCGCCAGCGAGGAAGATCGCTCCATCAACCTGCCAGAAATGGCCATGTCTTTCCGATCTACTCCTGAAGTTTTGCAATTTGTCGATGAAGTTCGTGCCCGCGTCCCGCTATCTGATGCCGCCACAGATCCGCTGCCACCAAGAGACGCCGACCTCACGCCGCATGCACCGCGCCGCGCCAACCAAACCGGACAGGTGGAGCTTTGGCCGCTAGAGCTTGCAAGCCCAACGGAAGGCGAAGACAGCGCCTGGACGACGCCAACCGATCACGTTTCAGCCGACGCGCCGCGGCGGCGTCTGGCCCGGCAAGTTGCGCGCGCTGTAAAGGCGATGATCGACCGCGGCGAAACGGTCTGGCGCGAGAACCCAGATCGCAGCTGGTCCCGGACCGCGACCCGGCCAGAGGACATTCTCATCCTGGTCCGCAGCCGTAACGAACTGTTCGATGCTTTGATCGAAAGTTTGAAGCAAGAAGAGATCCCAGTGGCCGGGGCCGATCGGCTAAAGCTTCTGGATAATATTGGCGTTCAGGATTGCCTGAACCTGATCCGATTTGCCTTGCAGCCAGGGGACGACCTGGCCCTTGCAGAAATCTTGCGCGGCCCTTTCTGCGGCTTGGTCGATGACGATAAGCATCTGTTCGTTCTGGCCCATGATCGCGGAGCGGATGTGACTCTTTGGGGCAGTTTGAACGCGCATCCTGCACCCGTGTTCGAAGAGGCGCGGATGTTCTGCAAGGCGCTCATCGAACATCGCAACCTGCCAGCGTTTGAGTTTCTCACCCGCGCGCTGACCAATCGAAACGCGGGCGGGCTCAGCGGGTGGGATCGTCTGATACAGCGTCTTGGTGAACCTGTACGTGACCCTGTACAATCCCTGATCTCCGGCGCGCTTGGCTTTGACATGACCAAAGCCCGCAGCTTGCAGGCCTATTTAGCAGAGATTGAGCAACACAATGCCGTGCTGAAGCGAGAACTCGGCGAGCCTGATGGCGCAGTGCGGGTGATGACCGTGCATGGCGCGAAGGGCTTGCAGTCTCCCGTGGTCATCTTACCGGACACCACAGGGGCAACCAAAGCCGTGAGTGATGCCCTATTTTTCGGAGAAGACGGCGTGCCGCTTTACAGCCCGTCCTCGCGAACCGATGCAGCAGTGACCGCGACGCTACGCGAAGCGGCGAACGCGGCAGCAGAGCGGGAGTCGCGCCGATTGCTCTATGTCGCGCTGACCCGAGCCTCGGATCGCTTGATCATAGCTGGGGCCGGCATGGGCAATGCCAAAGCGGGCTTTGCGAAATCATCCTGGTATCGATGGTGTCTGACCGCCATTCGCGGCTTGCACGGCCTCGATGATGATGATGACCTTCCAGAGACGCGCTTGGTATTTGGCACGACCCCTCCGACCACAGCGCCGCATGTAAAGAGCGACGATCAATCGCCCGCAGCGCCTGAGTGGCTCAAAAGACCAGCTCCAGCGCCGCTCCCTCCGCAACGTCTCGCTGCGCCCTCGCGCTTGACTGAGGACCGCGCTGCGGTCAGCAAGCCATTTGGCGCGAGCCGAACCGCCGCCCTGAAACGCGGCCGATTGATCCACTCACTCTTGCAAATTTTACCAGAAATCGCGGAGCCTCATCGCGATACGACCGGACGCGGTTTCCTGGCCCGTGAGCCAGAAATCACTCCGAGTGAAATTGAGGAAATGCTTGAAGTCACTCTGCGAACGCTAAACCATTCAGACTTTGAGACGGTGTTTGCGGCTGATGGTCGAAGCGAGGCCGCAATCGTGGGGACGCTGCCGGGCGGGCAAATGGTCAATGGCCGGGTCGATCGCTTGATCATCCGTCCCGACCATATCCTGATCATTGACTATAAGACCGACCGGCCCGCCCCCAAGGACGCGGCCAGCGTCGAGTTTGCCTATCTCGTTCAAATGGCGGCTTATCGCGCGGTGCTGCAATCTATCTATCCGGATCGCCCCGTTCGCTGCGCCCTTTTATACACGGATGGACCTCGCTTGATCGAACTCGACACAGACGACATGTCAGAATCCCTAAACCGTGTTGAAAGCGGGGTTTGACGGGCGCAAAGAGTCCCTATTTGATAACCAACGAGAGATTTATAGGAGGTCACTATGGCCGCTGAGCACA
This sequence comes from Henriciella sp., assembly GCA_039970335.1. Taxonomy (GTDB): domain Bacteria; phylum Pseudomonadota; class Alphaproteobacteria; order Caulobacterales; family Hyphomonadaceae; genus Henriciella. The sequence continues at coordinate 508,829 of JBDVMC010000025.1, forward strand.
TTACTGATGACAATTTCGACGACGCCGTCGCCAGCGACACACCGGTTGTCGTGGACTTTTGGGCCGAATGGTGTGGTCCATGTAAAGCCATGGCGCCGCATCTGGATGCTGTTGCCGACGAGATGAGCGCCGATATCAAAGTCGCCAAGATCAATGTCGACGACAATCCAATGGCCGCATCCAAATATGGTATTCGCGGACTTCCAACTTTGATGATTTTCAAAGGCGGCAAAGTCACCGCCACGCATCCGGGCGCGATGTCGAAGCAAAAAATCACCGAATGGATCAAGGAAAACACCTGATCCAGGATGGAACAAAAGATCAGGGCGCGTGCTTCTAGCAAGCAACCCGATTGATAGAAAAGTGGAGGCTCGCGGCGAAGGCTGCGAGCCTTTTCTTTGGGGGTGTCCTGAAGCTGGACGATATCTTTACCGAACTGAACCCGGTAAGAAAATCCGAAATAGGAGCTGAGATTATGGACCTGGGGCTAAAAGGCAAAGTGGTTTTCGTGGCGGGCGCAAGCCGAGGGATTGGGCTTGGCATAGTCGAGGCCTGTCTCGCCGAGGGCGCTAATGTCGCCATGGCGGCGCGTGGAAAGGCAGCATTGGAGCAACAACGAGACCGCTTAGCTGATCTTTATGGCCAAGATCGCGTTTGGATTGGAACTGGCGACCTGCGCGACAGTAAGACCGTCAATAAGATGGTTGAAGACATTGAAAGTGAGTTTGGTCCACTCTGGGGGGCGGTTGCCAATGTTGGGCTTCATCCCTGCCCACCGGGTTACGAGATTGACGACGAAACCTGGAGCGGCGGGATGTCACAAAACCTGGATTCTGCTTTCATCTTGGCCCGTGCTGTGCTGCGCAAGATGGAACCAAGGGGCGAAGGATCCATCTTGATGATTAGCTCCATCGCGGGCCTCGCAGCACTCGGAACACCGCTCACTTATGGAACTGCTAAAGCGGCGATGAACCATCTTGCTAAAGAACTGGCGGGAGTCGCTGGCGCATCAGGAGTTCGAGTGAATGCGATTTCTCCGGGTAACATAATTTTCCCAGACGGCGATTGGGAAAAGCGATCTACAGGGGAGCGGGGCGGTGCCTGGATGAAATGGATCAAGCGCGAAGTGCCGTTGCAGCGGTTTGGGCGCCCCGATGAAATTGGGTCAGCGGCCGCATACCTGCTGAGCCCCTTGGCGAGCTTTATTACAGGGGCAATTTTGCCGGTTGATGGCGGACAGACGAAATAGTGCAGCCTTTATTGGGCATTCGGCCAGCCGGTATCGCACTCAATGACGCTATGAAACGTCACCCCCAACGCGTTGAAACCGCGGTACTTTCGATCGATTGGCTGACTCGCCCCGCCTCAGGCGCGACGCGATTCCCTGAAGGGCGGCGCTTGTTGCAATCCGAGTCGAAATTTCAACTCGCGCCTCTCTTGCTCTTGCTTATCTTTGAGCGTTGAACGTTCGCTAGCGTGTTTCTCACCTAGCTTGTCCCACATCTCGCGCTCTCGTTCTGATTGGCGATATATCATTGGCTGGTTCCCCTCCGGCCTGTTAACCATGCCCGCAATGCAAAATCCAGCGTGAATGATTTCTGAATACAGTCGTATATGACTGCAATCACTGGCCCCGCAGAGTTTTTATCGTCGGTAAACCCCGCTCGGCCTCATCCCAAAAGTCGTTCTAAGAACGCGCAAAGGTTAACAGATTTTGGCATAATTCTGGGGCTTCTTTTGTTCCCGCGATCGTATAGCGTGCGATCAAAATTCAGGAGGCAGGCATGAAACCCTATCAGGATCTCGATCGCTCGGTTGCCGGGAAAACCGTTCTTATCACTGGCGCTGCAAGCGGGATGGGGCGGGCCACGGCGCACCTCTTCGCGCGCGAAGGCGCTAACGTCATGGCGACAGATATGAACCAGGAAGGGGTCGAAGCAGTTGCCACTGAAATCCGCGATGCCGGATATGATGCGGTTCGCGCTTTGGCGCTCGACGTTTCAGATCACGGCGCCATTAAGGCCAGCGTTGACGCCACTGTGGAGGCGTTTGGCGCCCTGGATATCCTGATCAATAATGCCGGTTTTGCGCGGCTGACCCACCCATCTGAAGAGGCGTATGAAGACGTTTGGCATGACAGTATCAACGTGATGCTGACGGCGCATCAACGCTTGATCCGCGCCGCGTTGCCCCACCTCATGAAAACAGAAACTGGCGGCCGGATCGTCAACATCTCTTCCACTGAAGGTCTTGGCGGAACACCCGGGAATGGACCCTATGTCGCTGCCAAACATGGCGTGATCGGGCTCACCCGCGCGATGGCAAATGATCTTGGGCGCGACGGCATCACCTGCAATGCAATCTGCCCTGGTCCAATCGAGACCAACATCAACGCCTCCATTCCGGACGAACACAAGGTGATCTTTGCGAAGCGCCGGGTACCGCTCCGCCGCTACGGCATCCCGGAAGAAGTTGCCCACATCACCCTGTCCTGCTGCCTCCCTGCAGCGTCGTATTTGAACGGCGTCGTCATCCCCGTGGATGGCGGTTTGACGATCAAGAACGCATAGAGAGACGACGATGCTTCGCCGGCGCCTAATGCTGTTCACGGATATTGGCATGCTGCTCTATTGGGGCGTGACAATCGCCATGGCGATGAAGTTGCTCGATATCCCGGGAGAGTGGCTGTTCAAAGACTATCACGACCCACGGGTGATGGCCTGGAACTGGTCCTTTTTCCCGCTTGATATCTTCCTGTCTGTGACCGGTTTGATGGCTTTGAGACTGGAAAATTCGGGTCATCCGAATTGGAAACCGATGGCGGCGGTGTCGCTGACCTTGACCCATTGTGCGGGTCTTATGGCGATTGCTTATTGGGCGATCATGGGTGATTTCGATCCGTCTTGGTGGATCCCCAACCTGTTCCTGATGCTTTGGCCGTTGCCGTTTTTGTATCAGTTGATCCGCAATTCGGCGCGCTGATCAGCTTGGAATTTCAAGGTTTCGCTCGAGGATATCTCCAGCCAAATAGAGCGACCCCCCGATCAGGATCCGGTCTGGATTATGCGCCGCTGCAGCAACCATCGCATCTTCCAGCGTGTCATGCGCAAACGCCTTGGCGAAGAAGGTTCGCGCGGTTTCTGCGAGGTCTTTTGGGGTCGCACCCGCATGTCCTGGCGCGTTCGGCAGTGTGTGCACAGCCTCCACCACGCCTTTGAACGCGTGAAAGAAACCGCCATGATCTTTGCTGGCAATCATCGCCGTGACCATCACGGTCCGACCGCCCATTTCGCGTAGCAATTCAGCAATTGCGGTCGCCGCGTGTGGATTATGTCCGCCATCCAGCCAGACTTCGGCGCCGTTTGCCATTGAAGTGACAGGCCCATCGCCAAGCTTCTGCATCCGCGCAGGCCAAACCGCAGACTGCGCGCCTTCCCAAATCGCCGCTTCCGGCACGTTAGGTGTTTTCAACGTTCGCATAGCGAGCCCGGCCAAAGCTGCATTGTAGCGCTGATGTGTGCCGGGCAAAGCAACGCGCTCTGGTACTTTTTCGATGTCTTCCATGCGAAGCGCAGTGAGCGGCGACCCAAACTCATCGGCTTGGCGCCGGATCACATCGCCGCAAACACGCGCCTGAATGGCAGACACAGCTGGAAGGCCCGGCTTAATGATCCCGGCTTTCTCACCGGCAATGATCGCTAAGTCCGATCCAAGGAATTGCTTATGGTCGAAATCAACTGGCGTGATCACGCTTAGCGCGGGGGTCTTCACGACATTGGTCGCATCAAATCGCCCGCCCAAACCTACCTCTAGAATCAAAAGGTCTGCCGGCACTTCGCTGAAGGCGAGCAAAGCGGTTGCCGTCGTCGCTTCAAACCGCGTGATGGGTCGTCCTTCCAAGGCGTCATAGACGCGGTCGAGCCAGGCCACCAATGCTTCATCGGTGACCAATTCCCCGGCCAGCCGCATGCGTTCATTGAACCGAACTAAGTGCGGAGACGTGTAGACATGGACCTTTAGACCAGCCGCCTCGGCCATCGCGCGAAGATAGGCGCAGGTCGAGCCTTTGCCATTTGTGCCCGCGACATGGATGGTCGGCGGCAATTTGTCTTGCGGACGACCAAGCGTCTCGAGCAGATCTTCGATCCGGTCGAGCGCAAGTTCAATTGTTTTGGGGTACAGGCCTTCGAATTGCTCCAAGGCAGCTTCCAAAGCGCCAGACATAGAGCGTCTAGGCCTTGTCAGGTCTCGGGGCCGGCGCATCGGCAGATGGCGCTTCAACCGGCAGCGTGGAAATGTCCTTATCCGCGGCACGGCGCGTCGGCATGAGATGCCCAAGCACGCGTGTCAGCGTCGTTTTTAGCTCTCGGCGATCCACGACAATGTCGATTGCGCCTTTTTCGCGCAGGAACTCAGATCGTTGAAAGCCTTCGGGTAGCTTTTCGCGAATGGTTTGCTCAATCACGCGTGGGCCTGAAAACGCAATCATCGCGCCGGGCTCGGCCATGTGGACGTCGCCGAGCATCGCATAAGATGCTGAAACGCCGCCAGAGGTCGGATCGCATAGGACAACTATGTAGGGCAGACCTGCCTCTTTCACTTCCTGGATGGCCAGGGTCGACCGCGGCATTTGCATGAGGGACAAAGTCCCTTCCTGCATGCGCGCGCCGCCAGACGCAGTACAAATAACGAACGCAGCTTTGCGCGCGACGGCCATTTGTGCGGCCGCGATAAACGCTTCGCCGGCGGCCATACCCAAAGATCCGCCCATAAAGGCAAAGTCTTGGACCAGTATGACCGTGGGAATACCGTCGACCTTACCAAAGGCGGCGGCCATACAATCATCCTGCGCAATCGGAGAGACAGACCCGGTATCCGGCGCCTCTTCCTTGTCGCGCTTGGCGATCTTGGATTTCGCGCCCTTCACCCGAGACGGGTAGGTTTTGTCATCTTTGAACTTTAACGGATCGGCTGGGACCGGCGGCAGGGGAATAGGCTCCCAGCGCTCATGGTCGAAAAACAAACGGAAACGGCGACGCGGTGAAATCCGCAAATGCGCGCCCGCTGGCGTCACATACCAGCTTTCTTCCAAATCAGAGCGATAAACCAACTCGCCGGAGATCGGGCATTTCACCCATAGATTATCCGGCGTGTCTTTTTTCGTGCCTGATAAAAGACCCTTCAGACCTGGTGTTCTGAAATTCGTCAGCCAGTTCATTACGTAACCATCCCTTTGTCCGGTTCTGGACTTTTCTAGGTTGGCACCTCACCCCCGTAGCGCCGTACTCAACTCTAGGGCCAGTTGGCCCATCTTCTCTGCTGTAATTTGTGGGGTTTTGGCCTCATTTGCAAGTCTTGCATGTTCCACGAAAGCAGAGCCAACCACAACCCCATCGGCGATTTTAGCCATCTCGCGAGCTTGTTCGCCTGTTTTTATGCCGAATCCAACGCAAACGGGCAGGCCCGAAACACGCTGCGCAAGTTCGACACCCTCGCGGATATCCTCTGGGTCGGCAGAGCCTGAACCTGTAACACCTGCAACAGCAACATAGTACAAAAACCCGCTCGCACCTTCGGCAACTTTGGCCATACGATCAGCATTGGTGGTCGGCGTGGCAAGACGGATGACGGACAGTTCATGCTCGGCATAGGCATCGCGAATGGGTTGATCTTCTTCTGGGGGCAGATCGACCAGGATGGTGCCGTCGAGGCCAGCATCCGCCGCAGCGGCCGCAAATTCCTTATATCCCAGCATATGTACCGGATTGGCATATCCCATCAGGATAAGCGGTGTTTCTTGATCGGTTTCGCGGAACCGTTTCGCGAGTGCCAAGACATCCATCAAAGTCGTGTTATTAGCCAGTGCCCGAAGCGCCGCTTTTTGGATGGCTGGGCCGTCCGCCATTGGATCGGTGAACGGCGCGCCAAGCTCGATGATGTCGGCGCCATTATCGCGCAACGCGCAAAGTGCCTGATAGGAAGATTCCAGATCCGGGTCGCCGGCCATCATATAGGTGACCAATGCGGCGCGGCCTTCAGCTTTAACCTTGTCAAAGCGCGTAACTATTCGGGAAGTGGGCATTTATTCGCGGTCCGTATTCTCTTCGACCCAAGCTGCATACGGTGCATTCACCTGGGTGCAGCCCAAGGCAACGATTGCTGGCACTTCATAGGGATGAAGGTCAGCGACAATCGCTTCAATCTTGGTAAAATTGGCCGCTGGCGCCTTTAGCCAGAGGACAAACTCGAATGCCTGCTCGACCACGCCTTTCCACCGATAGGTGGAAGTCATTGGACCCTCTACATTTGCGCAAGCCGCCGCGCGTGTTTCTACGGCTTTGTCGGCAATGGCATGGGCCACGCGTTGGCGCGGGCACGTGATGCGGTAAAGGGTGAGATCGTTCGTCGACATTCACGCCACTTCCTGCGTCTGCGCCGAAGTGTCAACTGGGAAGGCCACACTCTGAGGCGGTTCTGAAGGCTCGTCGCTGACCAGCGCCAGCATCGCGCTCATCGCCGACTCGATTTGCAGGACGGTTTTCGAATGACTGGTCTTCTTTGCATTCGAAACCGAGCGCGGGTTTTTGGAGAGCTTCTCCGCAATCTCTTTGCCGCTGAGCCCCGCTTTCTGCAGCAGGAAAACCGCATGCTGATAATCCGTCATTTCGAAAACTAAAGATGCCGCTGCATTCGACATTGCGGTCAGGGCAAGATCCGTCGCTGAGTCGCTGATTTGCCAATCACTATATTGGCGCGCCTTTTTGAGGCGTTTGAGCGCGCGTGCGGCTTTCTGAAAAACCGGGCCGCCCATTTCGCGCAAGGTTCCGCCAGCATATCCGATCCGTCCGCGCACCACCACGAAGCGAAACTGAGCGACGGGCCGGAGCATATCGCGAATATCGGAAATGACCTGATTGATCATTCGCGGGGTTAAAAATAGGGCCGCAAATTCGTCGCCATAATTGACTTCGAATGGATAAGCCAGATCGCCGCCAACGCGTTGGTTCTGCCATTCGAGCTCCGGCAGAAGACGTTCTATGACGGAATTTCCGTGCTCAGCGCTAAACCCGCTGGATCCTTTCAGATCGGCGAGAAGGAGATAATAATCCGTGCGATTGTCCATATATCTATCTTATGGGATAGAGAATTAACGATCTACTTATTTTGGTAGTTTTCGATTTCTCTATCAGTAATAATAGATTTAGATCGTGACGCCCAGTGCTTCGGCAACGGAGAACACATCCTTGTCGCCGCGGCCGCACATGTTCAGGATCATCAAACCATCTTTGCCGAGCGTCTCCACAACATCTCCGACACGGGCCAAAGCATGACTTGGCTCTAGAGCAGGAATGATGCCCTCAAGGCGGGTGCAAAGTTGGAAAGCTTCCAAAGCTTCGTCATCGGTGCAGCTGAGATATTCAGCCCGGCCCGTATCACGCAGGAAACTATGCTCCGGACCAATGCCCGGATAATCGAGCCCGGCCGATATCGAATGCGCGTCCACGATTTGACCATCATCGGTTTGCAGCAAATAGGTTTTGTTCCCATGCAGAATGCCGGGCGCGCCGCCATTTAGCGCCGCTGCATGCTGGCCGGTTTCGATCCCGTGACCAGAGGCTTCAACCCCAATCAAGCGAACGGTTTCATCCTCAATGAACGGATGGAACAAGCCAATCGCATTCGATCCGCCGCCAATACAAGCCATCACCGCGTCAGGCAGACGGCCTTCGCGTTCGAGGATTTGCGCGCGCGCTTCTTTACCGATGATGCTCTGGAAATCGCGAACCAGCTCTGGATAGGGGTGCGGCCCGGCCGCAGTCCCGATGCAGTAGAACGTATCCTCAACATTGGTGACCCAATCGCGGAGCGCTTCGTTCATGGCGTCTTTCAACGTGCCCGTGCCCGAAGAGACCGGAACGATCTCTGCGCCCAGCAATTTCATGCGGAAGACGTTTGGCTTTTGCCGCTCGACGTCGGTTTCGCCCATAAAAACAACGCATTTCAGTCCAAACCGCGCGCAAACCGTCGCTGTGGCGACCCCATGCTGTCCGGCGCCGGTTTCGGCGATGATACGGGTCTTCCCCATGCGCATCGCCAGCAGAACCTGGCCCAGGCAATTATTGATCTTGTGGGCACCGGTATGATTGAGCTCATCGCGCTTCAGATAAATCTTAGCGCTTCCGAAATGCTCGGTCAGACGCTCGGCAAAGTAGAGCGGGCTTGGGCGGCCGACATAATGGGCCCACAGATCATCCATTTGCGCCGCAAATGCAGGGTCTTTCTTCGCTGCACGATATTCCGTTTCCAGGTCGAGGATCAACGGCATCAGCGTTTCAGCGACATAGCGCCCGCCAAACTCACCAAATCGGCCATTCTCATCGGGCCATTGGTCCCAGGTATTTCTCAAATCCATAATGTCGCTCTCTAAGCAGATTTGGCGGCGTCAATAAACGCCCGGATCAAGTCTTCGTCCTTTAAGCCGCGCTCTCGCTCAACGCCAGAGGACACATCGACCGCAGACGCACCCGTTGCAGTGATCGCGGCTTCAACATTCTCTGGGGTGAGCCCACCTGCGAGGATCCAGGGCACGCCCGGTTCGAAGCCTTCGAGCAAAGACCAATCCATGGTTTCACCGTTACCACCTGGGATATTGCTGCCTTCAGGCGGGGCAGCATCGATCAATAAGCGGTCGACGCGCCATTGATCCAGCTCTTCGAGATCGTTTTCGGAGCCGATGCTGATGGCGCGCCAAAGCTCGCATATTCCGGCGCAATCGCGCCACCAGCGCACCACTTGCTCAGGCGTTTCCTTGCCATGAAGCTGGATCGCGTCCGGTTCAACTTCGTGTAGAACGTCTTCAAACAGATCTTCGTCTGGATCGACCAGAAGGATGACCGAAAGCAGGCCCAATTCCTGCGCAAACTCAGTCAGACTGCAGACCTCATCCAAGCCATCTTCGCCCTCGCCAAGAAGGTTTCTGGGGCTCTTGGGGTACAGAACAAAGCCAACCCAATCGGCACCAGCTTCCGCTGCTGCACGAATGTGCGCCGAGTCCGTCAATCCACAAATCTTTACCAGAGCCATGGCGCGTCTGGTGCTCGGCAAGGGGAGCGGAGTCAAGCTAAGACTGTTGAACCGCTGCTACGTCAGACCCATCGGGCCTGCTTACCGTGAATACTTATTCAGCACCCAGGCCAAGCTTTTTGATCAATCCCTTCGCCGTGTTCTGGTCGAACTTGGCGCGGAGCTTGATGTAAGGCCCTTCATTGCGGTACTTCGCAGCTTCAAAGTCAGCGTCGTCAAACCCAGAAACGTTCCAGCCGAGGCTCACCCAGACATTGTCTTCAGGGCTAAATCCAACACTTGGACCGAATGACCAGGCTTGCGTGCCGCTGGCATCACTTGAAGACCAGGTTGTCTGCAGACCCACGTCCACGCCGGCATTAATGTCGTGGCGAACTTCAGCGCCAACAAGATTTGTAATCCCGGTTGCGCTGGCGCCTTCGAAATTCGTCTCGACGCGCTTGATGCCATGATAGACCGAAACTTGGGTTTGCTTGGTCACCATCGCATTGATGGCGAGGTTATTGACGATCTTAGAACGGTTTTGCACGCCTTCTTCGCTCAGGTGGCCAACGTCCAACCGGTTCAGGACAACCAGGCCTTCGCCTCGCGGGCGCCAGGCGGCTCCAATGCGAACATCCGTCTCTTCTCGGTCGCCTTGTTCGGCGAGATTCTCGCGTTGGTGACGCGCCGCACCTGAGAAGGACAAGGTCTTGGTGATCTCGCGGGCGCCGCCAAGGACAGCAACCAAGCGCGTTCCAGAGGTGCTGTCACGCAATTCGAGGCGGCCAGACCCGGCAACGCCATCAGCCTGATAGCTCGCACCAGCATAAGCAGATGTATACTGTTCTGCTTGTGTCAGTTCGCTGCGTACGCCGTCAGCAAGCGGGCTAATCGCATCATCCGCTGTTAAGTCGAGCGCTGCGTCTTCAGAATTCACATTCGCACGACGCGCCAGACCACCGCCAACTGTCCAGGCATCATTCACTTGCCAGACCTGATCTACGCCTACGGTTGCACCGATGCGCCGTCCGCTATCATTGGTGATCATATCTGTGGCGGCGCGAATTTGCGTTCCGCCGAGTGGCTGCCAGGTAATACCGGCAATTGTATTCTGGCCCGAAGCGTTCTCGCCATTGGTGATCTCGTGGCGAAGGTTCGCGGTCGCGCGCTTACCAAGGGTTTTGTCGAGGCCCAGGACGGTACGACCTGGGAACAGTGTCGCCTCATCGTCTGCGCCGCTCTCAGATAGTGGCTTTTCCCAGACCGCGCTCATGCTCAAGCCCTGATCCACAAAGGTTTTGCGCAGGCCGGCCAGCAATAAAATGGAATCACGAGAGCCCTCGGTTTCAGAGTATTCTTCAGACACAGCTCGCAAGCCCGCTTGTACCCCCAAAGTCTGGCTGTCGCGGCGCCAGACGGCGTCGGCAACGTTACGCTGGGCATCCTGAGACAGATTGCTTTCATGATAGGCTTGAACCTCAAGCTGCTGCACGGCGCGATCATTGCTGGTTTCGCTGTCTGACACACCGAGCTCAGCGCTCAATTGCGCCCCGACCCGGCGAACCGCCGACGTGGAGGAGGCTTGCTGCCCCAATCCGAAGCCTTCTGCTTCTTCCCGGAAATAGCCCGTCACATTCAACGTTTCTGTTCGATGTGTGGCTTCCAGGAGCACCGCTTCCCCAGAGCGGTCACCATCAGCGTTTTGGGTGTCTGATGCTGCGTATTCTGCGCGAAGTTCTGTTTGTTGATTCAGGTGTAGCGTTACATCCGCCGCGAGCAAGTTTGAGCCTTCGGCGTCGCGCGTCGAACCGTCCTCTTCATGAATGATGGTCACCCCGGTCTGGAGCGCGCCATCGGCAAACCGAGTCTCTGCTCTGATTGCCGCCGTAATTCCGCGTTCGCCATCATCGGATGTTTCATAATCGACGACGATTACATTTGGATTCAGAGCCGCATCGGTCGCGGACACGGGTTGGCGGAAGAACAGCTCACCCGTGATATAGTCGATCTCATAATCTATATAGCGACTGAGGATGCGCGTGCCGACGATCTCATCGGGGCGCAAGCGATCGCGCGTTTCGACTGTGATCACATCGGAAGAACGGACCAGTGGCGCAGATTTCAGGACATAAGGTCCAGATGTGCCATCCGCAGCGATCTCGTCTTTCATGAACCGCTGATTTGTTTCAGCCGCAAACGCGGTGAACGAAACATCTTCGCTCTCATAATCAGCTTTCAGGCCAGAAAGGCGACGAGAATACCGCCCGAGTTCAGTCTCGGTCAGCCCGGTTTCAAAATCACCGAAGACCGCTTGGAACGTGTTTTTCTCGAGCTTCACATAGACCGGGTAACGGCTTTCTGCATTGTTGTTTTGCCAGGTCCGGTCACCATACAATGTGTAATAGGCATTCGGATCGATTTCATCGAAGACCTCACCATCCTGAGCGCCGCGGCGTTTGGACGTATCAATCGCAACCGTCAGCAACCAATCGCCTTTGATCATCCCCTTGGCGAAGAAGGCCAGCCGACCATCGCTCATCAATTCCTCGACATCACGGCCATCGGCATCTTCAAGCGAAGACGACATGCCTTCGGCTTCGGCGAGGCCGACTATAATCCAATCGCGCTTCTCTGGGGCCAGCCAGACATCGATGTCTTCAAAAGAACCGTCCTGAAGCTTTACCTGGAGGCGCACACGGCCTGATTCCAAGGTCGGCTCAAGCGTAACATGGGCGACACCATTGGCACCGACACGCGTCCCTGAAACTGCTGAAAAGCCTGCGTCGACGGGGGATTCAAACTCTTCTTCCGCTTCTCTGGCAAGGCGATAGGGCTCTGCAACAGAAATCTCGACGATCCGGCCTTCATGCACCGCATGGCCATCGCCGCCTTCAACGCGCACGGCGATGGTCGGTTTCGTTCGCCCGTCGGCAACCAGGACAGATTGATCATCTACCAGGCTGGCACGATCCACTTCGTCGACGAACCATACAACCCGCTCAGAGGTTTGGATGACCTCACCTGATTCATCGATAAGCTTCGCGATAAAGGTATTCTCGCCTCTTTGAATATCCACGCCCGCCCAGCGAGAGATCGCAACATTTCGGGTCGCCGATAGATCACGGCCAGAGAAGTTTAGCCCGGGTACACCATTGCCGTTCAGCTCAAGTTGCACGCGCTGCTTGGGTCCATGTAGGATACCCACTTCAACTGAACGCCCATGCGGGGTTTGCTCTGGTGCAGGATAGACCCATTCGACACCGGATACAGTTTGTGCGTTGAGCCACTCAGTGTCGTAGAGATCCTCGCTACGCGTTGGCCCGACATCTGCAGCCACGGCTTTGGTAACCGCATTGGTTTTACGAAGATAGAAATTGGCGCGCCAGATACTGCCGCCTTGCGCATCAACGAATTTCGAGAAAGCGCTGCCCGCATACCTCGTATTCTCTTCACAAATGACCGGCTCATAGCCCTCTGGCAACGTCGCTTCGTCGACCTGAACAATATGGGTGCCCGGTTTGATCCCCTCAAAGTGAAACAGGCCATTCTCATCGGTGACGACATATCGACCGGTTTCCATGTAGAGGCGCACTCCAGGAACGCCGTTTCCGTCCAGAATAGATCGCACCCACGCTTCGTCCGGCGCACAGGCCGCCTCGGCGACACGGCCAACAATGGTCAATCGCGACGAAAGCAGGTCCTCTTCGATATAGACCGCCGCCTCAGCGCGGTTCGACAAGGCTGCGCCGCTCGAATTGACCGCTATCACGCGGTTAATTGCTTCACCTTGCGGTGTGCCTGGGCCAACAGCAGCTAAGTAGGTCAATTGTACTGTTGTTCCAGGCAAGACCAATCCGCCCGAAAAAGTAAGGCTTACGCCGTCCTGTGCAATCGACGGATCGTCGAACGGTTGTTGATTGATGCGCGCAGTGCCGGCAACGTAGCGCAGCCCTTCTGGCAGGGTATCTTGAAGCGAGAATGGGGCAGGAACAGTCCCTGAATTTTCGAGATCAATCGTATAGCCAACAAAGTCTCCGATCGCCGCGCGCGCTTCGGCGGCGCGTTTGTTGATCAGCAAGTCGCCTGCGGGATCAATCGGAACATCAATGTTCACGGGCCCAGAAGCCGTCACCTCAAAGGTCTGACCAAACGAGGCATCCGTCCATATTTCGTATGGAGCGTCTGGTAGGGCTTGTAGATCTTCCACCGTTCGCAAAGAAGGATAGTTATAGCCCTCTGGCGCATCGACGAGAATGCGATAACGGCCTGGCGCCAGGATAGGAAAGAAGAAGACACCACTCGTGATCGGATAAGTGATGCCGCTACCATCCGTAATGCTTTCGCCGGTTTGAACCGTTGACGGATACGCGCCAGCACCGTCGACGCCCATGATTTCTGCAGGTAACCCAGTGTCTGCATCCACAATAGAGATACTGACCCCATCAATAAGGTCTCCGGTATAACTATCGAAAAGCTGCCCAAACGGATCAACAAGAGCAGTATCGACCGACACTTCTGTCGCGTCGAAAACATCTACATAAGTCGCCGTGAGCAGCGTGTCTTGTGGGGCAGTTATCACCCGGTCGTGAGGCGAGGTATCCTCTGGCGTGCTTGGGAAGAATGCATAGAAATGACCGGAATCGGGCTGATCCTCATACAAGCGCAAAGTAATCATATCGCCATTGTCGGCCGCGACCTGGATGACCACAGTCTCAATCCGGTTTGGATTGCCATTCTGGCCTAAGTCTATAACGCGGACGACCATCAACTCGCCTGAGAGATACGTCTGAGCCGGGATAATGTTGACGGGTCCGGACGTATCTAAAGTCTTTTGACTCAGCAATGACACTTGCTCAAATGAAGCAAAGGGACCGCTTAGTTCACCAGATGGACTGAACTCAGAGCCATTCAGCAGAACCGAGATGGCGTCTGGGGCGTTTTCGATGATTCGAAAGAACTCGATCTCTGACGGCGTGCGCCGCGCTTCGATCGTAAATGCAGCCTCATTGGTTGAAAGAACCAATGTCCCGCTATCTGTATCCTGAGACACCACAGCCACGTTGGAAACACGGGCCCCAAGCTCAGCTTGTGCCGGTAACGCGGTTGCCAAGACAAACACCCACGCAAAAGTGAGCATCCGCAAAGCGGCTATGATGTGCTTCCGCCCGAAGCTCATCCCCAATCTCCACCATCATTCGGCAGACCTCTTTTGTCGGGTCTATCCGTTCTCTAAACGTGGGCGGATCTAACGCCGCCCTATGGTGAAGACTGTATCGGTCCATGGTTAGTATCAGACTTGAGAAATCGATGAAATTTGATCGATCTCGCCGGAAAGTGCAGTTAACACTGGGGTTTGTCGGCCATCAGCGTGGATCTAATGATCGCTCTCGGCAATAGAAAAAGCCCCGGCGCCATTACAGCACCGGGGCGTTCAATTGGGTCGGTTTAAGCCGCTTTGAAACGGACTATTTGATTTCCGCTCGGATCACGATCTGCCCGGTTTCCCCAGCAGCAAGCGATGCATCCGACAATTGGATCACACAGGTGACAGCGCCATCGCACAGGCTATCTGGCGTCGTCAGCGGGAAGCTCAGAAGAGGCCCAGTCGTTCCAGTAATCGCGGGATCATCTACAAAACCGTTGGTTGTTACGGCAACTAGGCTCGCGGCCACGAAATTGACTTCGGCCGGCAGGATATCGTCAATCACCAGATTGGTCGCAGAGGCTGTATCGCCTGTGTTTTCAACCTCGATCACATATTCGACGCAGGCACCTGGAACCGCTTTAGCGTTCGCAACCGCTGTGGCCGTCGCACAGTCTGAAACAGATCCCGACGCATCGGGTTCCTCAATGACTGTTACAGTTTTGGCAGCCAATAGGTCCGGGGACTCGACTTCGATGATGCCATTGGCAGCAAACAAGCCATCGGCGTCTGCATCGGTACCGGCAACCCCGGTTCCATCGGCCAAAACGTTCTGAGCATCACCTTCAAGCAAGTTCGCACCACCACTCGCCGCGGTAACGGCTTCAGGTGACGAGGACTCATTCAGGAATGCCGTAGGATCCCGCGCTTCAGCAACGATCGTGATCTGGTCGGTTGAGTCATCGGCAACACTTGCCGCAACCGTACCTTGAACCTGGACAAAGACCAAGACGCCCTTGGGGACATCGTCCGTGACAATTGCTGGTCCAGCAGCAGCACCAATCGTGGTTTCGGCAATCGTGACGTAGGACCCGTCATTGTCGAGCCCATCATCGTTGGCATCGATCGAATAGCGCACCACCACAGAGCTTGCATCAAAGGTGCCTGCACCTGAGTCCAAATCCGCTATGGAGAAAGAGTAAGCCGATGTGTCGTTGCCCTCGTTGAGGACTTCGAATGTCAGGGTCGCGTTTGCGCCTGGCGGGGTAGAAAGCGTACTATTGGTCGCTGTGACAACAAAATCGACTTTACGGTCAACTGTGAAAAGTGTCGGCGATCCTTGCGTTACCGCACCAGCCGGAGGGCTCACATTGTCATTTGTAATAATCGGCTGGGTTGTACCTGAAACGCTATAGCTCAGCTCAAATGTGTTTGAGACCGTAGAGCCCGCTTCAGTGAGAGTATTGTCTGCTTGTGCAGCACCGGCAAAGCCAAGGCATAGCGCCGCAGCCAGGCCAAAACGGGGGAGTAAGCCCCGCACCTGTTGAAAGTTCATTTTCCGCCCGCTCCAATTTAAAAGCTAAGCGGAGTATCGCATGGAACCCTTAACAGCTTCCAAAACGAGACGTAGAAACAACAGTAAAGGTCAGCGACAGGCTGCAGCTGCATGGTCTATTGCAGAAGACGAGCCAGACAAAGAGAAGTGATACGTCACCCGAGTATTGCGAAAAGACGTAGCTTCAACTCTAAGTTCATTTCCGCGCTTCAGCTGACGAACGAGCGCCGCATCATCATTGTCTTGCGCAAAGGCTTCGCGGCCGACGCCAAACAGCGTCCAATCCGAGCGCCCTATGCGCGCTTTGCCCGGCAAATCGCCGCGCAACTCGAATCCAACCTTTAAACTCGGTTGGTTCCGCGCCTTGCCGCTTTGCCAACTCGAAACATAAAACCAAACATCGCCATGATCCGCGGATCGCGGCGCTTTATCCGTGGCTTGTGTCGCCGCATAGCAGAGGCGCTCACCCCCAACATCCTCGGTAAACACGACCCAGTCGGAATACTGGCGCACGACACTTGGCGCGGCGCTCACTGCAATTGTTTGTAGTCCAAGAAACGTTCCGAAGAGCGCCAGAGCGAACCGGTGCATATAAACTCTCCTACATGCAATATTATATCTAGCCATATTCGAGTTTCTTATGTTACAGTGTTTAGGCTGAAATAAGACACACAAGATTAACGGGCGATTATGACATTGTTATCTCGCAAAGGTTGCAATTCTTCTCAATCAAGCGCTTTATACGAGTATGAAGCGGCTCAGGGGAAATGTGTGTCCCTCGTAACCACAG
Organism: Henriciella sp.; assembly: GCA_039970335.1. Lineage (GTDB taxonomy): Bacteria > Pseudomonadota > Alphaproteobacteria > Caulobacterales > Hyphomonadaceae > Henriciella. The sequence continues at coordinate 525,383 of JBDVMC010000025.1, forward strand.
GTAGTGACCCATCTGAACGGGACCGACTCGCCGATTGCGTCGAGCAGATCGCGTCTGCGCGCTCGCGCGCTGCGTTTGCAGAAATCTTCGAGTATTTCGCGCCGCGACTGAAGAGCTATCTCATCCGCCTTGGCAGTGATGCCCCGAGCGCCGAAGAGGTCATGCAGGAAGTGATGCTGAACGTTTGGCGTAAGGCCGAGCAATATGATCGCAAACAAGCCTCGGTCTCGACCTGGATCTTCAGGATCGCGCGAAATCGCCGGATCGATATGCTTCGGCGAACCAACAAGCCAGAACTTGATGCCGAAGACCCAATGCTCCAGCCGGCGACAACCGAACAACCAGACATCACGGTCAATCGCGGACAGTTGGAAGTTAAAGTCCGAGAAGTCATCGAGACCCTCCCCGCAGAGCAACTCGTCCTCTTAAAGGCCGCGTTCTATGAAGGGCTTTCACACTCTGAGATTGCCAAGGCCTATGGCCTGCCTCTGGGCACTGTGAAGTCGCGCATCCGGCTTGCCTTCTCGCGCTTGCGCGGATCACTGGAACGCGATCACTGAGACGGCGACTGCAATCTGGAGCTGCATTTGCTTGACGATAACCCAAACCCAACAATATCGCCTCATAAGAGTGATAGTTTTGAAGAAAGCGCCAAGCCAATGGGCAAAGCGACAATTAGTGATTTTGGCGAGATTTACAGCGGCTACGCAGCCGGGTGCTTAGACCCAGCATTTTCGCTGCTGGTTGAAACCCAGGCCGCCCTACGCCCCGATGTTAAGCGCGCAGTGGCCCGCGCCGAGACAATTGCGGGCGTATTTTTCGAATCCGAAGATCAGAGCGCGCTGAGCAATGGTGCGATCGACAAAGCCTTTGCAATGATTGACGCGTTTGAGGCAGGCGAACGCTCGCAGCCTCGCGCCAATGCGATCCATCTCGCTGGAGAAGGACTCGATGAGCTTCTCAGCCTGCCAGAACCGCTGCGCGAAGTCGCGTTAACGTCGTTCCAGGAAAACAAGTGGCGCGGTCTAACCCAAGGCATCCGCCGTTTGAAGCTTGATGCCGGCAGCCAAGCCGAGATCGAGCTTTATCGGATTGATCCTGGATGTACCGTGCCCAAGCACAGTCACGCGGGCAGCGAGTTCACTTTGGTCGTTGCTGGCGGGTTCAGCGATGAAACAGGAAGTTTTGGACCAGGCGATATCAGCCTGAAAGGTCCCAACGATACCCACCAACCTACGGGCGATATGGACGGCGTTTGTTATGCGCTCGCCGTGCGCGATGGCGGGCTTCGGTTCACTGGAATTATGGGCCTGGTTCAGCGTCTCGTCGGACAATAGCTAACTGACAATCTCAAACTTGCGCGATTCAAATAAGGTGAGCACCTGTTTGAGCTCGCGCCCCCGCTTCAAAATTTGCCCCTGCGCACCAAGCACGGCGTATGCCCCCTGCATCCGCGCCAAGGCGGGAGTTTTAACGACCGACCAGTTTGGTGTTTCTGCGTGACGTCTGAAAATCGCGAACACCGCTTGATCTTTGTGCACGCCAATCGCGTAGTCTTTCGCCTGACCTGACATCACCAAACGCCCGTAAACATCGAGAATTAAACCCATTTCAGCCCGCTGAAACGCGATTTTCGGCTTTTGTTGCACTTTTTTCAGAGGTGTAATTTTACTCATGAAGCCAATGTTTATTACAGTTGCCCGGGGAGTGACGCTTTTTTAATCCAGAATTGGGCAGTTTTGCCCCATTCACGCCTTGCGACTGTCACCGATTAGCATCAGTTTGCAATTGTCGGGCGGCGAAGTCTAGCAGTCTTTCCGGACCCATCAGCCCCCCCAGCCCCCCGGGGCGACTGTTTTGAGCCGCTCGACACACTTTCCCTAAATTACTCAATGTCTTGCCCCCCGCAAAATCCCGGTGCGGCGGATTACGCATGAACAGAAATTTAGCTGCAACCTTTTGGTGATGCGTCTACTGGCCTGCGCTACAGAATAGTCCTATCGGTTAATCCGAAACAACTGCGGCGCCTTCATGCTCAATCTTCAAAACCTCAGAAAAGCCTTTGGTGACCATATAGCTGTCGCTGATTTGAGCTTTGAATTGAACAAAGGTGAGGTGCTTGGATTCCTTGGCCAAAACGGCGCGGGTAAATCAACAACCATGCGAATGGTCTCCGGCGTTCTGGAGCCAGATGCTGGCGATGCCCTTATCAATGGACACTCGATCGTTTCCGATCGCCGCGCGGCGCAAAGTCAAATTGGCTATTTGCCAGAGGGCGCGCCGCTCTACCGCGATATGACGCCCGTGACCTTCCTGCGCTTCATGGCAGACGCCCACGGCCTCTCGCGTGCAGATCGAAAGAATGCCGTTGAGCGCGTTATTGCCGATGCCCGCATCGCCAGCGTGTCTGGCAAACCGATTTCCGCCTTATCGAAAGGCTATCGCCGCCGCGTCGGGCTGGCTGCGGCCTTGATCCACGATCCGGCCGTGCTTCTGCTCGATGAGCCCACGGACGGTCTCGATCCAATCCAAAAGCGCGCTGTACGCGCTCTGGTGGCCCGCATGGCGCCGGAGAAGGCGATTGTGATCTCAACACACACATTGGACGAAGTTCCGGCCATGTGCTCGCGCGTGATCGTTATAGACCAAGGCCAAACAGTCGCTGACAAGACCCCTGAAGCGCTCGCGGCCAGCCAACCGGGTGGATTAGAAGAAGCGTTCATCGCGCTTGCTGACAAGCTCGAGGCGGCTTCGTGATGGGATTTGATTGGCGCGGCGCCCTGACAGGCTTTCGCGCGGCGTGGCGCCGCGAGATTTCGGCCTATTTTGCGACACCGCTCGCCTATGTCTTTGTCGCAATTTTCTTACTGGTCCTCGGCGTCTTCACTTGGGATCTATCGCGCTTCTTCGATACAGGCGCAGCGGATCTCGGCCCGTTCTTCTACTGGCACCCATGGCTGTTCATGCTGTTCATGCCAGCGCTGGCGATGCGCCTATGGTCAGAGGAAGCCAGCCAAGGCACTGCAGAGCTTCTCCTATCGCTGCCCGTCAGCCTGCCAGGCCTCGTCATCGGAAAACTCTTCGCGGCTTGGACGGTCGCCGCCCTGGCGCTGTTTTTGACATTTCCCTGGTGGATCGCCGTGAACATACTCGGCCCTGCCGACAATGCCGCGATCGCCCTGACCTATCTGATGAGCCTACTCATGGCCGGCGGTTACTTGGCGATCGGCGCGGCAGTTTCAGCCTTAACCCGAAGCGCCGTGCTGGCCTTCGTGACCGGTGTCCTCGTCGCTTTTGTTTTAACCGCGGCGGGCTGGCCGCTGGTTTCGGGCGCGGTCGCAGACTTGCTTGGGCCGCGTGCGGGGGATGCGATTGCGCAATTCTCCTTCCTCACTCATTTTGAAACGGCGCAACGCGGCGTGCTGGAAGTTCGCGGACTGCTCTTCTTCTTCGGCTTCATCGCCCTCTGCATTGCTTTGAATACGTTATTTGTGAACCATCGAAGAGGCGGCGCCCAATGAGCCCGCGTCGTTATCTTCTGGTCGCCGGCTTCCTGCTGGTCGCGACCTTTGGCGCCGCCAACTTGCTAGCGCAAAGCTGGTTCTCATCGGCCCGCGCGGATTTCACCGAGAACCAACTCTTCACGCTTTCCGATGGCACGCGTGCGACGCTTTCAGACTTGGCCGAGCCGATTGACCTAACTTTCGTTTATACGCGCAGCGTCGGGCAAGAGTTTCCAGCTGTCCGGGCTTATGCCGTTCGCGTTCGCGAGCTTTTGCAGGCCTACAATACGATTGGCGGGCGCAAAGTCAGGCTTCGCGAAATCGATCCTGCACCCTTCTCAGAAGCCGAAGATGAAGCGCTTTCCGCAGGCCTTGTCGCGGTTGATACCAATGGCGGGGACCCGCTCTATTTTGGCCTGATCGGTCGCAATGCTGTCGATGATGAGCGGGTTATCCCGTTCCTTGCGCCGGAACAGGAAACCAGTCTCGAATATGATATCACGCGCATGCTGGCGCGCCTTGATCGTCCAGAGCCGGCCCGCATCGGTCTGCTGTCGACCCTTCCGGGTATGAGCGCACTGACGGACGAAGCCGGATATACAATTCGCCGCGAGATGGGAAAGACTTTCACCGTCGAACTGATCGAAGAACAGTTCACCGAGATCCCGCCCGAAATTGACGTGCTGATGCTCGCCCACCCCCCCGAATTGAGTGAGTGGCAGCTTTGGCAGATTGATCAATTCATCCTGCGTACGGGGCGCGCGCTGATCTTGCTCGACCCAGCGGCTAAAACGGCCCAAGGCACCGGCCCGTTTAATATGACCAATCGGCAAATTCGGTCCGATCTAGATCGGTTCGCGCCCGTCTGGGGCGTGCGACTGAGCGAAGACGCTATAGCCGACACCGAAACCGCGCTGTCGATCGAAGCAGATGCGGGAGACGGTCGGACAACCGTCTTGCAACACCCACTCTTTCTTGCAGTCCCACCCAGCCTGATGTCGCGGGTAAACATCGTCACAGCGGACCTTGCGCGAACCGTAAACCTTGGCGCACCGGGTCGATTGATTCTAAACGATGGCGCGCCTGGCGTCCGAGAAATATTGATGCGAACCGGACCAGCGCCGAGCCGTATCGACCCAGATCGGGCCGCTGTCGAAATCTCGGCCGGGGATACCGTTGCCCTCTATCAAGCTGCCGATACGGGCCCAGCGCCGCTTGCGGTACGTGTCTCCGGCGCGTTAGTCAGCGCTTTTCCGGACGGTGCACCGATCGCTGATATTCCTGACGATCCAATCTATGCCGAACTGGCGCGCGCTGCTGCAGAAGAAGCGCCACCACATCAGGCCACGAGCTCGGTTGATGCAGATATCATTATTCTGGCCGACGCTGATATGCTGGATGACGGTTTGCATCTGGATCTGCAATCGGGTGTCGCATTTGCAGATAATGCGACCTTTATCCTGAACGCCCTCGATAGCCTGTCGGGTGGCTCTGAACTTATGAGCCTGAGAGCGCGAGCGCCCGGGCGTCGCCCAATGGAGACGGTTGATCGCATGCGCGAAGCCGCTCAGTCGCGCTTCTTTAACGAACAAGCGCGATTAGAATCGCGATTAGCAACGTCGCAGCAACGCCTGGAAGAATTGCAATCCGTTGGCGCGACGGGCGGCTTCTTCGATGGCGATGTGAGCGCGGAATTGAGTGAAATTGAGCGCCAAGAACTTTCCCGCTTGCGAGAAGACATCGTCAACACCCGTAGCCGGCTTCGCCAGATCGAACGAGACTTTCGCAGTGATATAGATCAGCTGGAGCTGATGCTGCGTCTCTTTACGATACTCGGTGGACCACTTTTGATCGGATTGTGCGGCTTTCTCCTCTTCTTCCGCAATCGACGGAGGGCTGCCACATGAATTCGACGCACGCCCAGCGACGCAAGCGCAGAATTTTTGCCCTAACCGGCCTGGCGGTCGCACTTTGGGTTTTGCTCGGGCTAACCAGTCTTACGCTTAGCCCTGGCAGCAACACTCACAGCAAAATGGGCGATGCGGTCTTGGCCGGGTTTAGTCAGACCCGGGCAGACGCCCAGAAGATTCGGTTCACCTTGGCCGATGAACGCTACACCCTCGCGCGCACCGCAACTGGTTGGGCTCTGGAAGAAACTGGGGGTTACCCAGTACGACCAGACAGGCTGGCAGATCTCGCCGGCGGTTTAGAGACCTTAAGTTTCGACGAAAAGCGGACCGACGATCCGTATAAGCATGACCGAATCGGACTTGGTAATCCCCTCGAAGGCGGCAATGGCGCACTGATTGAAGTCCTTAATACGGATTCAGACACGACTCACAGTCTGGTTATCGGACGCAAAAACGATACGATCTACATTCGGGACCCAGAAAGCGTACAAACTTTTCGCGCTCAAGGGAACCTGCCTCCATTTTACAATCGCAGGGCGTGGTTGGATTTCGATATAATCGATATTGATCCGTCCGCCATTCGTTCGATCCGCATTACTGATTTCGCCAATCGCGCCCTTTATTTGCGGCGCGCTGAAGGCGGCGATGCGCGCAGTTTTCGTCCTGCGCCCCCGAACCAGGACGATCGACTGATATCTCGTCTCGCCGCATCGACCTCGGCGCTCGCCATCACACGGCTTTCGCCTGTCGACGTTAAACCCGCAGCAGATCTGACCAGCCAACCCATTGCGCGTCATATCAGCGAAACATTTGATGGTCTTGAGATAGATCTAAGTGCCTATCGTGAGGCAAACGGATTGTGGGTCACTGTGCGAGCCGTTGAAGCGGGAGAAGGCGCACGTCGCGCCGAAGCGATAAATCAAAAGGCTGAAGGGTGGGCCTTCCGGCTAACCGACTATGATTTTCAGGACTTCACGCCGAACGTGTTGAGCATCGTCGAACGGGATTTCTAATTCGATTTCAGCCTCATGCCGAGGCGAATGAACGGAATGGCAATCTCGGCCATGATCCGGCTCAATGGTCCGGTCGCGAACTTGCGAAAGTATCGCGCAAGACTATCCGCCTTGTGTTTACTGACGATCCGGCTCGGCGCATCTGACGTGGATCCATAATGCAGAGCGCCTGCTCGAGGATCATACATGACCGTTCCACCTGCCTCTCGACATCGGCGGCACAAATCCACGTCCTCAACATGTAAGAAATAGTCTTCGTCGAAACCGCTAAGCCGCGCCATACTCCCCTTGGATGTAAGGAAAAAGGCCCCCGAAATAACTGGCATCTCTATTGGCCCGTCGGGCGGAGGCGTCTGCTCCAACGTCCAATTATTGATCCCAATCATCCTGTTAACGGAGCGCCATAAGGTCAGCTCTTTGCGGCGCGGACCGCGCTCTTCGCGCCCGTAAAGGTCAAAGATTTTCCCGCCAATGATCCATGGGTCCGACAAGCCTGTCGCGGTCTGCTGGAGCGGCGCTATGGAATTCCGGCGCAAGACCGCATCTGGATTGATGACCAAAAGATGCGGTCCATTCGCGCGATCGACACCGAGATTTACCGCCGCGCCAAACCCAATATTTCCTTGCCCGACGCAAAGCTCAACAGCTGCGCGAGCGCTGGCGAAATCTTCAAGCCAGGTTTGCATGTCTGCTGGGTTGCCATTGTCCACGACGACAATTTCGAACACGTCCGGGTCTGCGTGTAGAGCGTAAAGGCACTCTTTGAGCCGTGGTCCAGTGTTGAATGTAACGACGATCGCAGAAACCGGCTCTTTGCTCATGATCGCGGGCCCCCTTGATGGCGAGCGTGCAACAGGATTGCAGAGGCGGCCAAGACGACGGTCGCCCAGAAAGCTTCGTTCCACATAGAGTAAGCAAAACTACAGATCGCGGCACAGATGCCGATCAGGCCCGCCGCGGCATATTTTGCAACAGGCGACCAGTCCTCTGGGGCTTTTATGCACCACCCCAGAAAGAACAAGAATGTCGCCGCCAAGACTGCGCCGATCATGCCGGTTTCAGCCCAGATCTGAAGGGACATATTGTGTGGGTGGATCGGAACAACCCTGTACACTTCCCAAGCATACCCTTCACCATATCTTGCCGTTGCATCGGCGAGCCATGCGGGATGATCGCCAAATGTATCACGCCAAGATTGCGAAGCTTCAGGGCCATGGCCGATTAACGGGGCTTCGGCAATTTTTCCGCCCACCAGCTCCCAGCTATAGGATCTGGAAAAAAAGGATTTCGGCAACGGAACGCCGGTCATACGCAATTGAGCGACACCCCAGCTCAGGAGCGCAGGCGCTGAAACGATATAGAATGCCAGCGTTGTAAATAGAACTTTGAACCCATTTTTGGGCAGCACTTTCACGATTGCCATGCAGCATAGCATAAAAGCCAGGCCAAACACCGCAGATTGCGTTCCCGTAAGCGCGAGCGCGGCAAACGCTAGAAAGCCCACGCTAATAGAGACGAAATACCTATGATCATTGGTCTCGCGGTGCCATAGCCAGGCCAGAGCGAGCGGCAACATCATCGCAAAAGCGTTGGCGTTGCGCATCAGGTTTTGTGGCATTTCGCTAATCGGATCACTGAACGGCGCGAGCAAGGCCAATATTTGCGGCATAAACAATGCGGTTATGACAACCCCGGCAAACTGAATCACCGCCGCCGCCAGCACAGTTTTCAGACTCAAACGCGCCCCACCTAGCGCGATCGACCCGGTTGCGACCAACACGCCTAGCCCAGCCAGCGCCAAAAGACCGAACCGGACCCCCGGTGCTTCCATCGAAAACGATCCGGAGAATACATTTCCGGTCAAGAAACCTTGAGATTCTGGCGCCCAAAAACTGGACGCCAGAACCCAAAGTACAAAAGCACTACCGACAATAGCGTAGGTTTCGATGCGTTTCACGCGAACGTAAAACATGCTGTATATCGCAGCGATCGCGACCACTGCCGTGAAGCCCTGGCCCCCCATATATGCGATAATTGGCCAGAGCACGAACGCCGCCGCAATGACGGGCGCAAAAGTCTTCGGGCCAAAGGACATCTACTAACTCACCTTGCGTTTCAGGTCAGGCGCTTGAGCCTCTAGCGCAAGCATAGACATCCCTTCTTCTAAGGTCACGATCTCTTGTGCCTTCGAGCCAAACCGGCGCAAGGCCAGTTTGCGATCTTCGGCTTCGCGAGCGCCAACCACAGCTATGATCGGCACTTTCTGCACCGAATGCTCGCGGACCTTGTAATTGATCTTCTCGTTTCGAAGATCTGTCTCAACTCGAAGACCGGCGGCCCTCAGGGCCTCAGCGGCTTCCTCGGCATAGCCATTCGCCTCAGTTGTGATCGTTGCGACCACCACTTGTACCGGCGCCAGCCACATCGGGAACGCGCCTGCAAACTCCTCGATAAGGATGCCCAGAAAACGCTCCATGGAGCCCAGAATCGCACGGTGCAACATAACCGGACGCTCTTTCGCCCCGCTTTCCGCCACATATTCCGCGCCAAGGCGCTCCGGCAGGACGAAATCAAGTTGCAGCGTGCCGCACTGCCAAACGCGACCAATCGCATCTGTCAGTTGGAATTCAAGCTTAGGTCCGTAAAACGCACCTTCTCCTGGCATGATCTCATACGGCAATCCGGTATGCTTGATCGCTTCTTCCAGATCGTTCTCAGCCCGGTCCCAAACCTCATCTGAACCAGCGCGCACCTCAGGCCGTGTGGAGAGTTTGACGGCAACTTCGGTAAACCCGAAATCGTCATAAACGCTCTGCAACAAGGCGCAAAAGCTCTCAGTCTCAGAAATGATCTGATCCTCGCGGCAGAAAATATGCGCGTCATCCTGCGTGAACTGGCGAACCCGCATAATTCCATGCAATGCGCCGTGGGGCTCATTGCGGTGACAACAGCCAAACTCCGCCAAGCGAAGTGGCAGATCGCGATAGGATTTTTGACCTGATTTGAACACTTCGACATGGGCCGGGCAGTTCATCGGCTTGATCGCCATCAGTTTGCTGTCGGCAGGGATAACCACCTCGCCATCGCCGTCCGGAACAAAATCCGGCACGACAAACATGTTCTCACGGAACTTGCCCCAGTGACCGGATTTCTCCCATTGTGCGCTGTCCATTAGTTGCGGTGTCTTGATCTCATCATAGCCTTCGGCAGCCAAGCGTCGACGAATATAGGCCTCGACTTGTAACCAAGTTTGGAACCCTTTCGGGTGCCAGAAAACGGACCCCGCCGCCGCCTCACCATCGAGGTGAAAGAGATCGAGCTGAGTCGCCAGTTTTCGGTGATCGCGTTTCTCAGCTTCTTCGAGACGGTTGAGGTGGGCTTTGAGATCTTTCTCATTCGTCCACGCTGTGCCGTACATGCGTTGCAGCATCTCGTTATTGCTATCGCCGCGCCAATACGCGCCAGCGAGTTTCATCAGCTTGAAGGCTTTCGGGATCTTCCCTGTGCTCGGCAGATGCGGTCCGCGGCAGAGGTCGAACCAGTCGCCCTGCTTATAGATCGTGATCGCCTCACCGGGCGGGATGATATCATCAATGATCTGAGCTTTGTAATCCTCACCAATCGATTTGAAGGTCTCGATCGCTTGGTCTTTTTGCCAAACCTCGCGCACGATCGGGTAATCGGCGTCGATTATTTGCGCCATCTTCTTTTCGATCTTCTCGAAATCTTCTGAGGAGAACGGCTCTTCCCGCGCGAAATCGTAATAGAAGCCGTCATCAATCACAGGTCCGATTGTGACCTGTGTATCTGGGTAGAGCTCTTGCACCGCTTGTGCGAGCACGTGCGCCGCATCGTGGCGGATCAGCTCCAGACCTTCAGGATCTTTCGCTGTCAGCAAGGCAAGCTGAACATCGCCCTCGAGTGGACGCATAAGGTCATAGACCTCACCATCAACTTTTGCGGCGAGTGCTTTTTTGGCAAGCGAGTTCGATATGCTCGCCGCTACATCATAAGGACGCGCGCCGTCATCATATTCTCGTACTGCGCCGTCTGGAAGCGTGACTTTAATCATCTTCTTTTTCTTTTCATTTCGTATCTGGCCCATGATCAGGAAATGGGCGCTCTGTCAAAGCCCAATCGCCGTATCTCCATGGAGCCCAAAAGGGTACAGATTTCGTTTCCAAGGGAGCAGGATCATATCCTCTCGATCCGCCCGGCCGACATCGTTGAAATCGCGCAAGGCTCATCCACCCGCCCGGCCAAAAACCATGACGCGAAACACATTCCGCGCCGTATTGGCTGCAAGTTGGCTCGTGCCGACAGCGGATCCCGAACACCATAAATACTGGTGAGAGGGTCAACTTATAGACTTTGAGCATCCCATACGCGATGGAGCGGCGAAGGCCGGACATGAAAGATCAGTCCCAATTTATCTCTTGAAAACAGGTTTAAACGCTTTGCACTCAGGCGAACAGGGCGCTTGCCCTTTTTAGCTCTGAGTTAGGCCGCGGGCAGCGCGTCAGCTGCCGCAGCCCTGCTGGTTCGTCCGGTTTCAAAGGCTTCGAGAATGGCCTCGAATGCCAGCATCGTCGATGCGTGGCGCGGCGGATAATCGCGCACGCCTTCTAAGTGGCGCAATTCCCAGAACCGGCCACGCGGCGGCTCGGCGCCGTCTTTCAGCATGGCGCGCAATTCATCGCGCACCTGGACAAGCTCATCATAACTTGCGCCAACCGCGTGTTCTGCCAGGATCGCTGTTGCGGCCTGGCCAAGCGCACAGGCTTTCGGATCGACTGCAATCGCTGAAACTGTTTTTCCGTCTTCGGAGAGCAGGACATCAACGCGCACCGTGGAGCCGCAAATTCGGGATACTTTTGTGGCCGATCCATGCGCATCCGCAAGGGTCCCGACATTTGGAATGTCAGCCGCAAGCTCTAGAACACGGTTGTGGTATAAATCGACCATAGCGTTCATGTCGCTCCGAAACGCCGCAAAATCAAGCCCTAGGCGAAGGGCAGCACCGCCCAAACGCGCATCAGGACATAGCAAGCACCGGCCAAACTCGCACCGGCGAGCACGATGACAACCCCATCGCGCGCCGTAATCGCCAAGCCGAACAGGAGTACCGCAAGGCTCGGCACCACAGGACCCAACGGTACAAATGATAGTGGCAAGGTCACCAACGCCGCGCCGACACATGCCAGCGCGACAACCTGTACGAAGGGTGATCGTGTCAAAAAAGTCAGGCGGGGCTTCAGGAATCGATCGATCTGAGCGACGTATTTGTCCGCCATGGCAACACCGCCAATCAGGTGTTTGCGCGGAAAACTGAACTCTAGCGCTTTTTTGGGGATCCACGGGTGATGGCGACCGACAACCATTTGCCCGGCGAAAATCAACGTAATCAGCGCGACCAAGACATTCGCCCCTGGAATGATGGTCAGCGGACTGATTGCAATGAAGCCAAGCAACAACAAAACAGGCCCATAGGAACGACGTCCCACTGCGTTCAACAAATCGCCCACCGAAACCGTTTCCCCGTCGGTTTGCGAGCATAGGGATTGCAACAGTGTGCGCAGGTTTCGGACTTCAGCCATGCGTCACCTGTAAGCCAAAAGCTCTTGGACTGACAATTTGTTTGCGGTTGCACGAGCGCAAACGCTCGTTTTGGCTGAATCCGTAAGAAACGAACACGCCAGCAAGTTTTTTTAAGTATTCCAATGACCTAGTTCGAGACTGTCCGAAGATTTATTGAAGTTATGATATATCTTATCTGCAAAGATTCGAAATTTACTGCAGAATACGGTTTCCCCTGAGACGAGAAAGCGGTACCCGCGCCAGCCCTAAACAGGTGAATCATGCGCTAAAGGAAGCCCAATGACTGACAACGAACTTGGCCCCATCGATATAGAATATATCGCTGACATGCTGCGCGCTGTGGTTTGGGCAAAGGATGAGCTTCTGCCAATATCGCCAGAAACGCTGCAAGAATTAGAGGTAAGCCTTTCGACCGCCGAGGCGGCGCTTCGCCGCGCCGTAGCTGAACTCAAGGCTCTGCACCGCGCCTGACCGTCCCGTTCCGTTTAGATCATGGTTTTGCCGCAAGATAATAGTGCGACCCCGCTTCATCTCTTCGGCTTTCGATCCGCGCGAACCCAACTTTGCGAAGAATATTTGAGTACGCTTCCATTCCAAGCGACCGCGAGCGCTGCCCGGTCAGCACGTCATCCCACTCGCCGGTTTCCACGGGCGCAGAAAATAAGAATGATCCGCTTGGGGTAAGAGCCGAATATACGTGTTGGATGAGGTCCGTCTGGGTGTCCTCCGGCAATAGAAACACCAGCCCTACCGCCAGGATTGCATCAAAGCGGCGACCAAAGAAATCGCTCGTTTCTGCCGGCTCGCAGAGAAATGGTACCTCTGGAAAGTTTTGTTTGAAAGCCGCTGACATGGCCGGCGACGCGTCTAAGGCGACCACATCAAACCCAGCCTCAATCAATACTGACGTAATCGGCTCGCCAGACCCAGCGCCAAGGTCGAGTATGGAAGCGCCGGGGGCCAGATCCTCAATCCAAGCGCGGATGACAGCCCGTCCCGATACGGAGCGCACGGCGATGAATTGGTCCGCGATAGCTTCGTAACCGTTTGAGGGGTCGTTACGATCGACAGGATCAGACATGGCGCAAAAGGCCCCTGCCCTAATATTTGGACGCCGCACCAAACCGTTGGATTTCGCCCGCGCCGGTTGTCAAATCGATGACGTACAAACGATCGTTTTCGCCCTTTTCAACAATTGGCGCGCCGGGGTCGGCGCCAAGCGCTTCAGCCAAGCTCGGTGTCGTATTGGAATGGCCAACGACAAGAACGTTTGAGCCAGCATCGGTTTTCAGCTGCGCTGCAAACGCGTCCAAATCGGATGCATCATAAATCTGAACCTCCAGCCCTAACCGTGCTGCCAATGGCGCCGCCGTGCTGCGAGTTCGGGTCGTATCGGTTGACCAGATCATCGTGATGTCAGCATCGACCAGACGGTCGGCCAAGTCTTGCGCACGCACCAGTCCGACCGGCGTCAATTGAGGGTCGTTCGGATCATCCATGATCATCTGGCTATCCGCGGTCACTTTTTCAGCATGACGCACCAAATAGGCCGTGCCGCTTTCAGGCGCGGGAAGCGTTTGGCAAGCCGCGAGAAACGCCGCGGCCGCAATCAGAAAAAGTGTCTTTATGTTCGTCGCCATGTCGCGCCTCCTGCTCCATCCATAATCTCAATGCCTTCTGCCGCGAGCTCGTCTCGAATGCGATCGGCCTCGGCCCAGTCTCTATCTGTACGCGCTTTAACGCGCGCCGCAACCAAAGCATCGATCCGCGCATTACCATCAGCGTCGCCGCCTTGTTCCCATTCTGCCGGGCTCTTGATCAATACGCCGAGGAGCTTTCCTGCCGCCAGCAAATCGGCGCGCACATCCGCCATCGCGGCTTCGTCTTTGCGATCAACCGCGCCATTCGCGACCCCTGCTAAACGGGACAGTTCAGCCAGTGCGATTGGCGTATTGAGATCATCGCGCAGAGCATCGCGGACACCTCTATCACGCGCCGTCCCACCCTCTGCATCCCAGACACGGCGCAGGGCGCCATAAATCCGGTTCAGCGTCGTTTTGGCTTGTTCAAGGAGATCATTCGTCCAATCGAGCGGGGCACGATAGTGTCCACTCAACATTGCGAAACGGATCACTTCGCCATCCCAATCGTTCAGAAGCTCGTTCAGCAGAACCACATTGCCGAGCGATTTCGACATTTTCTCGCCGCCCATATCAAGGAAGCCATTATGCATCCAATAGTTCGCCATGGTCTGCCCATGGGCGCACTCTGATTGAGCAATTTCATTCTCGTGATGCGGGAATTGCAAGTCTACGCCGCCGCCGTGAATATCGATCGTTTTGCCGAGGTGCTTGGCCGCCATGGCGGAACACTCGATATGCCAGCCGGGACGGCCGCGGCCCCATTTGCTGTCCCATATTGCGTCTTCTGGCTCGCCTGGTTTCGCAAACTTCCAGAGCGCGAAATCGGCCGGGTCGCGCTTGCCGAGGTCGACGCCGACACGGGCGCCCGCCTGATTGTCTTCGAGCTTACGTTTCGCCAGGCGACCATAATCCTGCATTTGCGGAACGTTGAAAAACACGCCCGCATCTGTCGCATAAGCGTAGCCTTTGCGTTCGAGCGCTTCGATAATCTCGAGCATTTCGCCAACATGATCGGTCGCCCAAGGTACCACCGATGGTGGCAAAGCGTTCACCGCAGCAGCGTCTGCGTCATAGATCGCTGCGAACTTTTTGGTGATGGCGTCGATCGTATCGCCAGTCTCTTGGCTCGCATTGATAATCTTATCCTCAATGTCAGTCACGTTGCGCGCATAAACGACGCCGTCTTCGCCATAGGCTGATCGCAACAAGCGAAAGAGCGTATCGAAAACGATCACGGGCCGGAAATTACCAATATGCGCCCGGTTATAGACGGTCGGACCGCAGACATAGAGCGTCACGCGGGATGGATCTTGGGGTTTGAACGCACGTTTTTCGCGGGTCAGCGTGTCATAGAGTCGAATTGAAGACATGTCGGGCTCATCTGTCTGTAAAAAAGGATCAAAAGCGAGGGCAGGCTAAGGCGGATGGCCTTAACCGCAGATACAGGTGCAACAGATGGTGGTGACGTACATCGCCATTCCCTTTTGAGTTGGCGCTGGCTTAGGCATGTATACGCATCTTGGCAATGGGGATGAAAACCCTCGGACATCCAGTTGGAGAAGCCGGTACAAGAATAAATATCTGGAACTCTATGATTCTGGCGGCCCGAAAATGAGTCTCTTAGCGGTCACGAAAGAGGAGTTTAACGCCGATACGTGCACGCTGGACGACTAGCGGATTTTTAGCGCTTACGGCGCTCTCGCCAGCCAATGTAGAGCGTCGACAAAACGATAATCCCCGCACCAATCCAGACGCTCACACCCGGAATAAGCCGAAACACCCAGAAATCAGCGACGGCTGACATTGGCAGGCGCAAATAGTCGATGGGCGAAAGGAATGACGCGTCGCCAATACTCATCGCATAGATGAAGCAGAACTGAGAGACGAAACCGAATGCACTCATAGCAAAGATGAGCCCCCAATCTTGCAAGCTCACTTCATGCCAGAACACATACAAAAACGGTGCAAGCAGGATGCTGGAGAGCAGGTTGGCGTAGAATAAGAGCACCATGGCGGGCAGCTCAGCGCTTAAGAATTTCACCAGAACGATCGCAGCGGCCAGGGTGAAGGCGCTGACCAAGGCGAGTAAAGTGCCCAGATCAAAACCGGTCATATCAAGCGCGCCCGGCTGCCAGAAAAAGAACACGCCTGGCATCACCATGATCAGCACGCCGACAAACCCCACAAACAAGGCGACCCAACGATGCGGTCCAACAAATTCACGCAATACCAAAGCCGCGAGCAGCGTCACGAAGAGCGGGCGAGTGAAGCTGATCGCGTTAAACTGCGCCAGCGTCAGCGTGAAAAAGTCCGATACAGCAACGATTGCCAGCGTGAATCCCAGCGTTCCAAAAAGGCTTCGAACGATTAGAAGACCCGGGCGCTTGGTCCGCAGTTTTGAGATCCCAAGCATCGCGACGAACGGAATCGCCATCCACATGCCCAGAAACGCTCTCCAAAATGCCAGAAAGACCGGGTGAACATCAGCCGATAGAAGTTTGTTGAGGAGCAGATAGATCGTGAAGCCGACACCGGACATCATCATCAGAATTGCGCCCTGCAAATTCCCCGACAGTTTACCGCTATTAACGTCTTCGTAACCGGATGCTTCCTCCTTGTCAGACATGACTCATTTCTCCGCAACCGATCTTGAAGCCATAGACCGCTTATGGCGGTCAGTACCAGCAGATCATGTTTGGACCGGCTGGTCGGCCAGCGGTGAAACTCCGGAAGAGATTACACTTTACCGCACTCGCGCGCACTGGCGCCGCTTTCCGTTACGCAAGTCAAACGGCGAATTTATCCTATACGATGATCGCGGCACGGAGGTCGCTCGCTCGGGCTCGCCGAGCGATTTATTGACGCAAGTTGAGGCCATTCCAGGCTTAGCCGCGTAGGGCTATATTCAGGCGCCTTTGCCAGCACTCATCGCCGCAGCCATTTGCTCAGCCTGCTCCGGGGTAATGCCCAAAGCATCGAGCAGCGGGCCACCAATTTCTTCGTTCCAGCTGTGCGGTGGACCAACGGTCATCCCGCCATCGACGAGAAACTCTCCGCCGGTAACAAAGCCGGATTGATTGGAACTCAGGAAGGCCGCCATCTGCGCGATGTCCTGGCCCTGTCCAACCCGTCCGATCGGTTGCATTGATCCGCCCGCTTGAGACACCAATTCTGCCATTTGGTCCGCTTGCTCACGCGACAGGCCGAGCGAGGCGCCAAAGATCGACGTCGCGATGAATCCTGGAAGAATGGCGTTCACGCGAATTTGGTATTTGGCGAGTTCAGCAGCCGCGAGCTTAGAGAAATGTGCGACGGCTTTCTTCGCAACCGAATAGGTGATCGGCGCATAGCCAGCACACACCGCGGAGATGGATGAGGTATTAATGATACTGCCGCCGCCGCGCGCCTTCATATGCGGGATCGCGAAATGTGTGCCCGCGAAAACGGACTTCAGCAACAAATCCATGGTGAAGTCATAACCTTCAAGATCGAGCTCTTCGACTGAACTCGATGTGCCACCGCTGCCAGCATTGTTCCAAAGAATGTCGAGACCGCCAAACGTATCGACGGCGGACTGCATCAGCGCTTTGAGTGAGTCTGCGTCCATCACGTCGCAATGCTGGTAGGCAACTTTATCTGCGCCAAACCGGGCCACCAAGGCCGCGCCTTTTTCGTCCTGTATATCACCAGCGACCACTTGCGCACCGGCCTCGACAAACACTTCCACACCTGCAGCACCAATGCCGCTCGCGGCGCCCGTAATCACTGCCACTTTGCCTGATAAATCCGCCATGCGGTCCTCCGATTATTTATTTTAAAGCATGGGGTGGGAACGAGACGTTGCCGTCAAGGCCGTCCGCTGGGTCAATTTCGTCAGTACGTGCGCATCGGAATGCTTGACTCCTGACCTCTAATCCTGTTTTAGACGCCGCTTCAGGACAGGTCGGTGTGGTGCTGCTGTTGAAATCGTTCCTTACGCAAGTCTAGGGACCAGCCCACGTCAATAATTGAGGTCTAATATGTCACGTCGTCATTCGGCGAAGTACAAGATTGATCGCCGTGTAGGTGAGAATATCTGGGGTCGCCCAAAATCCCCCGTAAACAAACGTCCAAACAAACCAGGTCAGCACGGTCCAAACCGTCGTGGTAAAGTCTCTGACTTTGGTATGCAGCTGATGGCCAAGCAGAAACTCAAGTTTCACTATGGCGACATCACTGAGAAACAGTTCAAAGCAACTTTTGTTGAAGCGGCTCGCCGTAAAGGTAACACCGCTGAGCTTCTGATCGGTCTGCTCGAATCGCGTCTCGACGCGTTCGTCTATCGCTCGAAGTTCGTGCCAACAATTTTTGCGGCGCGTCAGTTCGTCAATCACGGCCACGTCATGGTCAACGGCACCAAGACCAATATTGGCTCTTACCGCCTGAAGCCCGGTGACGTTGTTCAGATTCGTGAGAAGTCCCGCAATATGGCGCTGGTTCTGGAGGCCCTCGGCTCTCCTGAGCGCGACCTGCCGGAATATATCGAGGTTGAGCCAAAGACGATGACCGCGACTTATGTCCGGATGCCGGAATTGTCAGACGTCCCGTACGCCGTTCAAATGGAACCCGCGCAAGTCGTCGAATACTATTCTTCGTAAGCAGCTATCTGCTTGCCAAAATTCAAAAGCCGCGCTGTCATGGCGCGGCTTTTTTGTATGCCAAATTCAGGAGCTAAATGCGTGACCCAACCAAATATTTCTGACGTCCGTGACGCCCTTATCGCCAAACCAGGAAAGGCGTTTAAACTTTCGGACCGAGACACTGGGGACCGTTCCCTCTTCCCAGACAAGAAAGAAGCACGCGTCAGCCTGAAAAAGGACGCCGCGGTGATCAATGAGCTTCAGGACAAGCTCTACGCGACCCGCGACCGCGCTTTGCTCGTGGTCTTACAAGGCATGGACACGTCCGGAAAAAGCGGCGTCATTCGCAATGTTTTCGGTGATACCAGCCCGCTCGGCATGCAGGTCCAGGCCTTCAAAGCCCCAAGCAAGACCGAGCTCGCGCATGATTACCTTTGGCGCATCCATGACGCGGTGCCGCGCAAAGGCCGGATTGGGGTCTTTGACCGCTCACACTATGAAGATGTGTTGGTCGTGAAGGTCCGTAATTTTGCCCCGGCTGAAAAAGTCGAGCAGCGGTATGAGCAAATCAACGCGTTTGAGAAACACCTCACGGAAAATGGCGTCACGGTGCTTAAGTTCATGCTGAATGTCGGGCATGAAGAACAAGGTATTCGCCTGCGCGAACGCCTCACCGAACCTCATAAGCTCTGGAAGTTTAATCCAGGAGACCTGGAAGATCGCAAGCTCTGGCCAGACTTTATGGAGGCTTACGAAACCGCGGTTCAAAACTGCTCAACCGAGCATGCCCCATGGCATATTGTTCCAGCCGATAGCCGGACCCGGCGCAATGCGATGATCGCCCGGATCGTTCGTGGCACCTTGGAGGATATGAACCTCTCCTGGCCTGACCCGGGCTACAAATCGGAAGATTTTGACTTCGAGTAAGTCTCGCTTAACTGCGGATCGAAACCGAGCCGCCGCTGGATTTGTCCGAGTTTACATCCGTTGGGCTGCCATAAACATCGACATCGGCGCCGCTGGATGCTTCAGCATCGACGCTGCCGGTGACATAGATAGAAATGTCTGACCCGCTAGACGCGTCAGCTTGACCATTCTGACAGACAAGGCCACGCGCTTCGAGATCGGAGCCGGACGACGCTTGAGCGTCGACATTTGAACATGTGCCCGAGACGGACGCATCAGAGCCACTGGAGGTTTGAATGCGAACCGTTCCGCCGCTTACATCCGTGACCGTGACATCGGCGCCAGAGGAGACGTCGACTGAAATGTCGCTTCCTGACATGCCGCGGCCAGTGACGTCAGAGCCAGACGAAGCTTCAACGCCATTGATGACCGGTGCTGTGACCGTGATGTCATAACGCTCGCGCTTACGACCCCAGCCCCAATTGTTCTTCTTGCGCTTGAGAACCAAAGTATCGCCCTTTACCCGGACCTCGATATCGCTGAAGTCGCCTTTTTTGTTTTCGACAGAGATGGACTGGCTCGCGCCCTCGTCAAAAGACAGGTCGAGGCCTGCGGAAATGTCGATATTTGTAAACGACCCGACATCAAATGTACGGGTTTCAGCACTGGCAGCACCAGCAAGTCCCAGCGCAATCAGGCTGGCGGCAGTTAAAGTACGGATCATGGGGTTCACTCCATCAAAAGGGTTATAGATCCTGAACGCCCGCCTTACTTACATATCGAAAAACAATAAGTCAACGCACTTTGACTACAAATGTGGTCTTTAGAATTTCAAAGCCTTCCATAGATTGAGCACAATACTCGAATCTGAACCACAACAGCCTAACCATGTCTGCCGCCAAGGTGAATGAACGTGAGCATCTGTTCAGAAATGACGCTGAATATGTATCGAAACTGAATGACCGCTTGCGGGGTCGTTAAATCCACCCAGCAAGGTTTTTCGCAGTTTTTGGGGCTCGCGAAGGGTTTGTCTGGCACTCTGAGAATAACAAAAAAATGGAGTAGATAATGGTGAAACAACTCAAATTTTGGGCCCTCGCGGCGAGCTTAATGACGATGACTGCCTGTGTCAGTGCGATCCCCGTTGTACGCGAAGCGGATATGATGATCTCTGGCGCGATCGGTGGACACTTGCACCCCCCACAGCATTTCGTGGACGATAGATCCTGGCTGGAACAAGGTGTCGTCATCAAACGCGTAGACGCTCAAACTGTCGGGCCAACTTGTAACCTGTACGGAAACTTCATGGATATGTTTGTCGCTGAATGCGTGAAGAGCTTTGAGGATGGTTCGATCCTGATGGTCCTCCCCACATGCCCTGATTTCTCGCGCCATTATTGCGATACCGCCGAGACGCATGGGTGGGGCCACGTGTATCAAGCCAAAACTGATACGGCTCTAAACCACGATGGCTGGGGTCGATTCAGACAGCCTAAGACGGCTTCGAAGGTAACATAGTCATTATCCAAATCAGAGAACACCGAACAGTCTAGCTTGGGCACTCCAATATTATGCAGCCATAACGCTCGGGCGCTGCGCCATGTCGGCCCTCCAACGCGCCAAATTGGAAAGCTTGGGATCAGGAGGCACACCGACCAGAGATTCCGCGAAATCAATTCCGGTCAGCAAAGATATATCCGCGATCGTAAATCGGTCTCCGGCAACGAATTGAGACTCTGCAAACTCTCGATCGAGCCGCTTATAGTAGCTGTTTACAGTCTTCACGCTTGCGGTTCTCGCTTCAGGGATCGTTTCGATCAATCCAAGTTGAGCCACGATCGGGCCATGCACCCATGCCGTTCCGACTTCACGCCAAAATTCGAGTTCGACCTGACGATTGCGCGCCTCGATAAAGCCAAGTTCGAAAGCATCTCTTCCAAATAGATTAGGTTCGGGGTTCACCGCCTCAAGATATCTGCAAATGGCCACAGATTCAGGAATGCAGCGGCCATCCTCTAACTCCAAAACGGGGATCTTACCGCTCGGATTTTTCTTCAGGAATGACTCGGTTTTATGCTCACGCTTGCGCATGTCGCAATCGACTAATTCTAGATCTATCCCTTTCTCAGCCGCAAATATCTTTACGCGTCTCGGATTAGGGGCGCCTTGGAAATCATAGAGTTTCATACGTTCGCCTTCTCAATGCGCAGCTTTGGTCATCCAAAGCGCACGCGTTCTAGTATTGACCGCGTCCCAGGAAAAGTCTCCGCCTGAAACGCTGGCAGCGCGTGGCCTTCACCGGCTCACTTAAGCGCCAGACAATGCCGGTCGCCCGATCGGGCGATATTGAAGCCATTCTCAATCACCGTTTTCGTTTCGTCAGAATCGCTGAACCGGATAGGGTTGGTATGATTGTAGTGGATGAAATGAACGCGAGATTTGAGCGCATCACTCAGCCCTGACAAGCGCTCCATTGTGCCGGCAACTCTGGGATGGGGGATCAGGCTCATATCGCGGCCCGGTAGCTCATTATCATCGTAAAAGCTCGCATCCAGAAAAGCGAGGTCAACCCGCTGGAGCATATCTTCAAGCCTGAGGTCAAACTCGGTTTCCCATTCATCCCAGCTATCAATGTCGGGGATGAAGAGCGCACTTTTATCCGCAGTCTCGATCACGAAGCCGACTGTTTCCGAATACTCATCGCGGTGGGGGGCCTGATAAGGCGTAACCTTGACCGCTTCCGAAACCGAGACCGGCGCCTTGTCTTGCAATTGCGAAAGTTCGATATTCTGAAGGGTAACCAACTGTCCCCAAGGCCCATTCGTTCGCAGATACTCACCCATTCGGGGCATCGCATGAACCGGTATCGCCGAGGCGCCAGCGGCCTCAGTTCCGAAAAACATCAATCCAGCATAATGCCCCATATGAGCATGCGAGAGAAAAACCCCAGTGATACCGAGGCCGGACGACGCGCTCGGCGCAATCTCATCCAGTAAGTTTATTTGCTGCGTGATGTGCGGGGTCGCTTCAAACAGAAACCGTTGACCCGTGACATCGTCTACGATCGCGATCGAAGTCGCTGTCAAACGCAATGAAGGATCACGCCAGGCGGGGTCGTTGCGATTGCCAATTTGCGGCGCACCTGCGTCTTGTCCAGCGCCGAGAACGATTAGGCGAACCGCACATTGCGGCGGCTCTGCGGTCTGGGGTGATGTCGTTTCAGGCTCAGTCTGCGCGCAGCCGCTTAAAAGACCCGCAGCGAAGCAAAGCGTCGAAATCAATCCAAACTGTTTCATGCGAGGCCCTTCGAGTGCTGAGAACACAACCTTAGCCGGGCTAAATCATAGCGTCGACAGAAGACCGCGCCGCAAACAAAAAAGCCCGCATCTCTCGATACGGGCTTTTGAAATTCAAATCGCCAATTGGCGGAAAGCTTACATGAAGCCTTTGAACTTGTCTTTGAAGCGAGACACGCGGCCACCGCGGTCCAGGTTCGCATTGCGATCACCGGTCCAAGCTGGGTGTGAGCTGGAGTCAATATCGAGGACGAGCTTGTCGCCTTCGCTGCCCCAAGTTGAGCGAGTCTGATACTCCGTCCCGTCGGTCATGACGACAGTGATGAAGTGATAGTCTGGGTGCGTGTCGGCTTTCATAGCGCGAGTGCCTCTTTGATCTGGTGTTGAACCGATTACTGACCGGCCCTGAAATCTCGAAAGCGCGGACTTACAGGAAGAGGCGGAGAAGGGCAAGCCAATTGAGTCAGGCCGGTGCTTCTGGCGGATCTGACAGTCGCGGCGCAGCGCCTAGTTTGTTCAAATGCAGGTCTACCTCAGGAGACCTCCCCATGCGCGTATCAAGCTTGTTAGCAGCCCCGCTCATAATTGCATCCATAGGTGCCGCGGCTCCTATAGCCAGCGCTCAGTGCGACATCTCGCAAACCAAATGCGCGCTGAATGGTGGCAAATGCAATATCAAGTTCAAAAACAAGACCGGCGATTCCGGCGGTTCAGACGGCAGCTCGAACATCGATCAGAGGTCTTCCGCACAGACCGTAGTGGTGACCGCGCGCAAGACGAACAAGCATAAGGCCGGGAACAAGCTGCAGATCATTGCCGGCGCCAGCAAGACGATGAACTTGGACAAGAAGGCCAAGAAGGAGTTCGAGGACATCAAGATCGCGTCCCAGGATTTGCCGGTTAGTCCGTCGCAAATGTCCTGCGAAGACGTTCAGGCCGTCCTGAACGGCAATGGCACGTGCAAGATTTTCCACGGCAAGAAGTCAAACGCTTACGGCTCGATCACCTGGTATCTCGGGTACCAATGTGATGGTGGCAATGTAGGCGGCCCGGATGACGCGACTGCGACAGATTCAGAATAAGGAAAACAAAAATGCTCAAGACCCTCACATTTGCTGCGGGGCTGGCGGGATTCATTCTGCTCGCTTCGCCCGCCACGGCCGTCGCTCAATGCGACATCTCACAAACGAAGTGCGCGCTGAATGGCGGGAAGTGCAATATCAAATTCAAAAACAAAACCGGCGATACGAAAGGCTCTGATGGCGGTACCGAACTCGATCAGACCTCATCCGCGCAGACGATCGTGGTTAAAGCCGAAAACGCCGATAAAGACAGGGTCGGCAACAAGCTGCAAATCTTCGCCGGCGCCAGTAAGACAATGAACGTGGATAAGAAGGCCAATAAGGGCTTTGATACAATCGTCGCAGCCTCTCAGGATATCGGCATGGTGAGGCGCGCCAGAATGAGTTGCAAAGACGTGCAAGCGGTCTTGAACGGTAACGGAACCTGCAAGATCTTTCATGGCGCAGGCACAGAAAGCAGCAATATCAAATTCGCGCTGGGCTATCAGTGTGATGGCGGCAACGTGTCAGGCCCTTGAGCCGCAATCACGCGGATCTACACGTCCCCGTCAGCGACCCCAGAGGCAAGTTCCGGGTCGAGATAGTCAGCGGTGATCCGCTTATCGGCCTTTTCAAGTCGCCACGTATAGAGTGCAAAAGCCATCCATCCGAAATGGAAGACCAAGCCAGATGACAGAGCGAGCCATCCAGGAATGGGGCCAATGTGGGCGCGATAGAAAAACTCTTGCCAGGTCGTGACATCGCTTGGGTGCATCCCAATCTTGGCGTAGTACGCGACGCCCTGGATTAGGAAGAGCCAACCATAGTTCCGGCGCAAACGTCGGCCAATGGCGCGCATCGAGGATATTCGGTGGCGCGGACGCAAATAGTCGTCTGAGAGCGCGGTGCCCTTGTCCATTGGGATCTGAGCGCCTTGGCCGCGCAAGATCGGCACATAATTGGTGATTTCGATCATCCGGGCGCGAAACTTCCAGACGTAGAAATAGCGGTACCGCCGCGCTTCCAGGATCAGGAACATCGCCGATAACAAACCGACCAAAACGATCGGTAATGGCGAGGCTTGCTCATTCGCAAAACTCACTGAGAATGCGATCCCGGTCGAGACCACGGCCCAGTTGGTCGTCATATCGAGACGCTGACGCCAAATCGTCGAACGATAGACTTCTGCACGGTACAAGTGCGCAAGCGCGCCAACTTCCGGCCCGCCGACAACGGCTTCTGGGGGGTCTTCGTTCGGATCAATCATCTCGGGGAGTATAAGCTGAATCGCTCAGCCGCCAATCACGCTTTCAGCGTCAGGGCAGTATCCAAACTCCAAAATCGCCCGATATCCGTCCAGTGCGCGGCGGACATCGCGCGTATCTTGGTCATTATCGATGGCCCGCACCCGACTCAAAAGGGATACAGCGTCGCCCGAAATGCGCTGACGCCAGAATGCATAGCGCAGATTATCAGGGGCATCGGTGAACGAGACAGCGTCCGCCAAACGGCTGTTATCGCACCGCGCCATCGCCAATTCAGCGGCGGCATGGGCCAGGTTGGGTTTTTCGAAAGCCGATGCGGTTTTGATCATGCCCAGCAGCGCTGAGTTCAATTTCAAAGATCCGGGCGGGTTTTCGTCTCGCAGCTTTACCCCAGCCGCAAGAAGCACATCCGCCCGGCCAAAGCTGAGCGGCGCAGCACGGCGTTCCGCGATCGAGATCAAGGCGTCGATGCCTTTTGATGTCAGGATTGGCTCAGCCTTTTCCCAGCCATAGTCAGGATAAGCGGCAGTCGCTCGCGTCGCTTGATCAAACCGGTCTTCCCAAAATGTCACCAGGTTGGCTTCACCTGAAAGATTGGCGATCTCCAAAAAGGGTTGAGCCAAGCGAGCGCGCTTCTCATCGGGTAAGATGAGCGCAGCACTCCAGGCCGCATCTAAGACGCAAGCGGCTTCTGATTTTGCACAAGAAGGCGCTTGAGCGATGCTAGGTGCGGCGCCGAAACACGCGGCAAAGGCGAGAGAGATCAGCCATTTCATACTGAAGCTTTAGCAGGATATTGCTGAACCGGACGTGAGTAGCGCTTTAAATTCAGTTCACTAGCCGCGGCCGCGATAAGGCGCGACGCCCGTATCGGGAACATATAGCCCTTCTGGAACTGCGCCCGTTTGCCAGAACACATCAATCGGAATGCCGCCGCGCGGATACCAGTATCCACTGATCCGCAACCATCTGGGATCCAACAGGCTGGCAATGTCTTTGCCAACGCGGAGTGTGCAATCCTCATGGAAGCCGCCATGATTTCGGAAACTGGTCAGAAACAGTTTCAAGCTTTTGCTTTCAACCAGCCAATCGCCAGGCGCGTAGTCGATGACCAAATGGGCAAAATCTGGCTGTCCGGTCACCGGGCAAAGGGATGTAAACTCTGGCGCCACAAACCGCGCCAGATACAGCGTATCCGCATGCGGGTTCGGAACGCGTTCGAGCCGCGCCTCATCTGGTGATGCTGGAGATCCGGTCTGCTGGCCGAGCTGATCCAGGCCGTCATAAATACTCTTATCGCTCATAATCAGCCGCCAAATGTTGGAACCAAGTCAAATCGCATACCGATATAAAGCAAGTAAGCGAATAAGAGGACCCCGCCTTCCCATCGCGCCAGCTTGCGGCCCGTAAAGGCGAAGACAAACAGCAAGAAGACAGACAGGAAGAGCGCGCCCATATCGGTCCAGGTGACCATGCTCGCAGCTTGGCCAAACTGCATAGCTGCAACTTCGATCGGAACACCAACGGCGCTCGTGTCGACCAACGAAAATGGATAGACGATGGCTGAAACGCCCAAAATTCCGAGAATGTTGAACACGTTCGATCCGAGCACATTTCCCAGCGCAACATCGGCTTTGCCTTTGCGCGCCGCGACAATCGAGGTCACCAATTCCGGCAGGCTGGTTCCGATCGCAACGATGGAAATCCCAATCACGGTTTCAGAGACGCCGAGCAGGCGCGCTGCATCCGATCCGCCATCGACCAGGAATCGCGCGCCAGCGATCACCGCAGCAATCCCGGCGAGTGTCATGACAATCGAAAGCCAAACCGGATCATCCGCTTCGAATTCTTCCGCCTCTTCGCCGTGCATGCCGCCAGCGGCGCTATTGGCGCGGCGATCCAATACAACCGAGACGACCAAGTAAGCGACGAGCAAAACAGTGAACGCGATGCCTGTGTTTCGCGTGAACCCGTCAATCCAGACAATCACAGCGAACAAGGCGGTCACCGCGACCATAAAGGCGCCATCTCTCGCCAAGGCGGCAGGGTTTGTCGTAATCGCGCGTACAAAAGCTGCGGCGCCGATGACAAGCAGAATATTCGCGACATTGGAGCCAATCACATTCCCAATGGAAAGCCCAACGGCGCCTTCGCTCAAGGCGCGCAGACTGGTGACCATTTCGGGCAGGCTGGTT
The DNA here is from genome assembly GCA_039970335.1 of Henriciella sp. GTDB lineage: Bacteria > Pseudomonadota > Alphaproteobacteria > Caulobacterales > Hyphomonadaceae > Henriciella. Next base: position 552,392 of record JBDVMC010000025.1, read on the forward strand.
CCGAACCCAACCAGCGTCAAGCCGATCACCAATTCGGACATACCGGCTTTTCGAGCAATACCGACAGACCCTCTCACCAAGGCTTCACCGCCTATAAAGAGCAGCACGAACCCCGCGAGGATCAAGACGGTCATCATCATGAATTTTGCTCCCAAATTCTCGGCGATTATATGGACGCACTTGCCAAGAAGTCCAAGCGGGTAAATGATTTCGACGGATAGAGACAGCCCCTAGGGAGGATTGGATGCAGCTACGCTCGCTTTTACTCGGTTCTGTTCTGGCCATTGCGGTCTCGGCCTGCACGGTCGATTTGACCGTAAATGACAATCAACTTCTAGGCTCAGGTCTGTCCGAGGAAGACAAAATTCTCGCCGTAATGGCCGACCAGGAAACGGCTTGGAATACAGGTGACATAGACGGGTTCATGCAAGGGTATTGGGAATCTGCGGACCTCAGGTTTGCCTCCGGCGGCTCGGTTACCAAGGGGTGGGAAGAAACCCGTACGCGCTATCACAGCAATTATTCTGATCGCGCGAAAATGGGGAACCTGTCCTTTGATGAACTCTATGTCCAAATGCTAGGATCTGACGCCGCGGTCGTGCATGGCGCTTGGGCGTTACAACGCGACACCGATCAACCCTCGGGCCTGTTCACCCTGGTATTCAAACAGATTGACGGCAGCTGGAAAATTGTCAGCGACACAACCACATCGGCGGACTGAAAATGACCAAAACTCGCATTAGACAACTCGTTTTCGCCTCTCGCGACGCGGCCGATATTCAGCGCCTCAAGACCATTCTGGATCTCGGTGAGGGGTTTGTAGACCCCGGCGTGGGAGAGTTTGGATTGACCAATGGCGTTTTCGCGCTCGGCGATCAATTTCTCGAAGTCGTCGTGCCGGTTGAAAACAACACCGCGGCGGGACGCTTCATGGACCGCAGCAAAGGCCGCGGCGGCTATATGGCGATCTTCCAAACCGATGATTTGGCGCGCGTGCGGTCACATGCGGACGCCGCCAAGATCAGGCGCGTCTGGAACATCGATCTGCCTGATATCTCCGCCAGCCATCTCCATCCCGGCGATATTGGCGCCGCGATCGTTTCCATCGATGAGGCGAGACCTCCTTCGTCTTGGCGTTGGGGCGGTCCAGATTGGCAGACCCAGGCGAAACCTGGTGCATTGACCCATATCGAAATCAGCGCCGCGTCCCCACCCGAGCTCAGCGCCAAGTGGGCCGGCGTCCTCGGCATTCCCGTACAAGCCGCCGGCCATGATGTATGGGATCTTGAGCTTGAAGGCGCCACAATCCGCGTGGTGCCTGGCGATCGAGATTTCCTTAGCGGCTATACGTTCCGACATCCGGACCCAGGCGCATGCTTAGATCGAGCCAGAGACCTCGCTCTGGAAACCTCCGATAGCAGTTTCGACTTCGCAGGTGTGAAGGTTTCGCTCGTCGCCGATTGATCCTGCTGCGTCGCCCGCGTAAACCCCTTTCAAGAGATTCGCCTGAGGGGCAGGCAATGAGAAGGCGACCGTGATGAAACAGGGTACACTCGATCTAGAGACCAGCAATTCGCCCATCGAGCGGTTCATCGAGGGCAAGTTTTTTCGCCATTTCATCACGACCTTGATCATTATCAACGCCGTTATCCTTGGTGTCTTGACCTATGAGCGAACGATGCCAGCGGATTTCGTGGCCTCTCTTAGCTGGTTTGATCAGGCTGTAACCGTCATTTTCGCGACCGAGATTGCGCTCAAACTTGCCGTCTATCGATTGAATTTCTTCAAATCTGGCTGGAACTGGTTCGACTTCTTGGTGGTTGGCGTCTCGCTGGTCCCCGGCGGCGCGGCCTTCTCTGTGCTTCGGGCGATGCGGGTTCTACGGATTTTGCGCCTGCTACATGTCGTTCCAATGTTGCGCCGGATCACTGAGGCGCTCCTGAATGCTTTGCCCGGCATGGGCGCCATTCTCGCCGTGCTCGCATTGCTGACCTATGTCGGCGCGGTTATGGCGACCAATCTGTTTGGTGACACGGACAATCCGGAAGTGCTGCAACTCTTTGGCGACCTGCCAAGTTCTGCCTATTCGCTTTTCCAGGTGATGACGATGGATGGGTGGCGCTTTGAGGTCGTGCAGAAGGTCGTTGATGACGGCAATCCGTACGCACCCTTCTTCTTCCTAATCTTCATCTTCATCGCGAGTTTCGCGGTCCTGAACTTGTTCATCGCTCTAATCGTCGATGCGCTGGCAGCAGAGCAACGCGCTGCAACAGATGAGCATCTCGATGTGATCGAGGACGAGATGGATGAAGAGTTTGGCTCAGCCGACAAAGAGCGCGATGAAATCCTCGATCTTCTGCAAGAGCTGAAGTCGGAAATATCGCAACTCCGCGCCGAAAAAGCCAAGGACCCTTCCTAAACCTAACACGTCCCGCAAAAAGATGTCCCGCCAGCGAGGAAGCTGGCGGGACGGTCTGGGAAGCTACAGGGTGGGGGGACGCATGCTTCCCAGCAAGCTTTAGAGGCTGCAGTCGAGGCTAGCTCGCTGGCAGCAGCACCGTATCGATGACGTGAATTATGCCATTCGATGCATCAACATCGGCCGCAATCACTGTTGCGGTTGAGCCCGGCGCGGTCAGGACGACACCATCTGTACCGTCGACGGCGAGATCACCATTCAGCGTGGTTGCGGTGATTTGCTGGCCTGCAAGATCGGTTGATTTCACTTTAGAGCCAGCAATGACGTGCAGTTTCAGGACACCTGCGAGCGCATCTTTGTTCTCAGGAAGCAGCAGGGTTTCAACGGTTCCAGCCGGAAGGGCAGCGAAAGCATCGTCAGTCGGTGCAAAAACGGTCAACGGACCGTCGCCTTTTAGCGCACCAACAAGGCCTGCCGCGTCAGCTGCTGCGAGCAAGGTTGAAAACGAACCAGCAGCCGTGGCGGTTTCGACAATGTCTGCAGTGGCTTTTGTATAACCTTCACCAGCGATTGAGGTCGTATAGCTGGCCTCGGTGTAGGGAGCTTTATTTTTGGAAGAACATTCAGCCATTGCAGGGGCAGCAAGCAGACCGGCAGAAATCAAAAGAGTAGCGAATTTCACGGGGGTATCTCCGTAACAAATTACGACCCGAACCATATCGGCGTCATATTCAATACGCTATCGTATATAAAACAGATTATAAATGACTCGATTTTAATCTTTGTCGCCGCGCGGCCTTAATAGGCGTGTCAGTTTCGCTCACTCACACTTTTCATAAATACGCGCTATAGGTGTGCTCATGAATCTTTGGCAACGCCTCATTGAGAGCGGAAAACGCTTGTTCGACGTGGATGTGGTTGATGAACCGGTCCCGGCTGACATCGATTGCGCGCCCGATCCAAACGATGTCGGTTTCACCGCCGCAGTGGTTGGGCTCGGCGCAAAAATGGCAAAGGCCGATGGCCGCGTCAGCGATGAAGAGATCATGGTCTTTTCCCGCGTCTTCCAAACCGCGCCCAAAGATGCTGCAGCGGTCCGACGGGTTTTCAATCTGGCGCAACAAACCGTCCGCGGTTACGAATCCTATGCGCGCAAAATTGGCCGCAAGTACGCCGCGAGGCCGTGTTTGCTCGAGGGCGTGCTCGACGGCTTGTTCATGATCGCAACCGCAGATGGCGTCGTCACGGATGACGAGCTCACCTATTTAGAGACCGTGTCAGAAGCTTTTGGGTTTAGTGAAGCGACCTTCCGGCGGATCAAAGCCAGTCATATGGGCGCCGACCGCGATGACCCGTACCATATCCTCGGCGTCCCTCACGATGCCGATTTCGATTATATCAGGCGTAACTATCGCAAACTGATGGCGGACAATCACCCCGACCGCGTCATCCAAAACGGCGCCCCGCGCGAGTTTGAGCAAGCCGCGCACGAGAAGGCTGCAAAGATTACCAGCGCCTATGCCCGGATCCGCGCAGAACGTGGACTCATCGCGGTTAATTGATCATCCGTCACAATCAAAACATTGACGGCATCCCTCTTGCACGCCATCTATTTGAGCACGAGGACTGATATGACCGCTACGCACTCCGCCCCTTTCGGCTTTCCGCACACCCTGTTCGCCTTTTTACGGCGGATGAGAAACCTCTTCGCCAAAGGCGTTTTGGCAATTGCGATCGTGTTTATGGCAGGTGTCCTGGCGGTGGCTACTGCAGCTGCAGGTATTGCGCTCGCCGCCTTCGCATTGATTCTGCGTCTGTCAGGGTCGAGCACCGAGAAGCGCGGCACGCACTACGAAGAAAACGCTGAAAACGGCGCGATGACGCTCGAAGCGAAAAAGACCCCGCGCGGTTGGACCGTCGAATAAAGCGCTAAGCCGCTTTCTCAGCCATACCTTCAATGAACAATGTTTGCGTTGGATAAGCGAATTCCAGCCCTTCTTCCTGCAAACCACGAAATAGCGCGAGCAAAACACGAGAACGCGCCGCCATGGAGCGATTGAAGTCCGGCTGCAGAGAATAGAAGACCAGACTATAGTCCAGCGAACTCGGCCCAAAACCCGACATCCCGCAATAATCGAAATCGACCGCCGCAACGTCTTTGACAATTTTTGCGACGATCTCAGGCACTTTGTCGGCCAAATCGGGATCGGTTTGGTAGATGACACCGAACACCGTTTCGATCCGCCGGCGCGCCATGCGTTGCATATTGTGGATCTCGTAATCGAGCAGATTGGTGTTGGAGATGATCATTTGCTCGCCCGTCTTGGAGCGCACACGGGTCGTCTTTAGTCCAATATCCTCAATGATCCCCCAGCTCTCACCATAGCGCACGGTGTCCCCGACCTGAAACGGCTTATCGATGACAATTGAGAGCGACGAAAACAGGTCCCGAAACACGCCCTGGGCCGCAATACCAATCGCGATACCACCAATACCAAGACCCGCGAGCAGCGCCGTAACGTCAGCGCCGACATTGTCCAGGATGAGCAAAATCGCAACCGACCAGACGGCGACAGAGATAAACCATTTGATGATATTGAACGCCGAAGCCAGCGCACGTGCATCACCGCTCGAACGCGCCACGTTGCGACGAATGAAAGAAACAGCGAACTCCTGCACCCATTCGGCCACCTGCAGGATGGCGGCGAGGACGAAGAAGATCTTCACAATCACCGACACCGCATTCGGCAAGCCGAGCATCGCGTCCGTCACCGCGAAGGCGATCATGATCATAAAATAGGTGTGGAACCGTTTGATCACGCGCTGAAACAAAGCCGCGAAGGAATAGTCATCGCTTTTCGGCAAACGGACGATACCCTTGAGAATCGCCCATTTGGCGCACAATTGTGCGAATGTGATCGCAACGACCAGGCCAAGCGCGATCAGGGCTTCAAGCTCACCTGAGCCAATCCAATCGACAAATTCTGTCGCCGCTTCTGTGGCTTGCGCCGTGGTTTCCGTAATCGCCTCAATTGGATCAGGCAGAGTTTCGCTGCCATCACCTGCCGGCGCGGCTTGAGCCTTGAACAGGCCCGATTGAATTTCCTCCAACCAGATCATCATGATCGGCCCTTTCGCTCATTCTGTAGAAGAGAGGCGGCGGCGTCGATAACGCGCAGCGTCTCGTCCCACATCTGCAATGAGGCTAGATCTGAAAGGTGAAAAAACTGTGCGTCTGCAGCATCATCACCAGCCACAGGCGTGCCGCTGACCCACTCCGCGACATAGTCGATCAACACATAATGCCGGGTAATCAAATCGCCGGTGCGGTTCTCAAAGATCGCATCAACAACATCCACTAAACCAATCAGACGCGCTTCCACTGCGGTTTCTTCCATCAACTCGCGCAGCGCGGCGTCGCGCACCGGTTCGCCCGGCTCGACCCGGCCACCGGGAAGCGACCACTCGCCTTGTTTGGGCGGTGTCCCGCGGCGGATCAGCAAAACCTCGTCGCCGCGAAAGCAGACGATTCCGACCGCTGGCACGGGTTTTAGGTCTTTAACGGGTTTGGCGGGCGCATGCATGGCAGGCAGATTGCACAGAATGTCTTGAAGACCTCGTAAACAGTTTGTGCGAGAGGGATGGCCCGATTACGAAAGCTGATCATGCCAAAGCGTAAAGTCAGAGAAATTAGCCTCGCCCTCCAGGGCGGCGGCGCGCATGGGGCGTTTACCTGGGGCGTGCTCGATCGCTTGATCGAGGAAAAGGGCCTGACGATCAAAGCGATCACCGCGACATCCGCTGGCGCAACCAATGCCGTCGCTTTTGCAGCCGGTCTGGCGCAAGGCGGTGAGGACGGCGCAAAGGAAAACCTGGAACGCTATTGGCGCACAGTCTCCCAGAAGGGGGCACCGTTTTCTGCTTTCTCCTGGGCCAGCTCGCCGTTCACCGCCCTGCCCTTCGGACCCTTTCAAGCGGCGATGGCCTTTGCCAGCATTGCCAGTCCTTATGAGTTCAACCCGTTCGACATCAACCCATTACGCGATGCGCTTGATGAAGCGGTTGATTTCGACGCGGTGCACGCCGCCCCGGTGGACCTGTTCCTATCCGCCACAAATGTTGAAACAGGACGCGTAAAAGTCTTCCAAGGCGCTGAGATTTCGCGTGACGCCGTGCTGGCATCCGCGTGCCTGCCGCAAACATTCCGAGCCGTAGAGATTGATGGCAGCGCCTATTGGGATGGCGGCTATATGGGCAATCCGAGCCTGTTCCCGCTCATCTATGCGAACGCGCCTCTGGACGTGCTGCTGGTTCTGCTCAACCCAATCTCGCGCCTCGGCGTGCCAAAACGCGTGCCGGAGATTATGGATCGCCTAAACGAGATCAGCTTCAATGCCTCTCTGATTGGCGAATTGCGCGCCATCGCCTTTGTCCAAAAGCTCTTGGATGACGGCATGTTGAAAGAGCCCGAGGTCAACAAGTATCGCCGCCTCACCGTGCATGCGGTGCGCGGCGGGCAGGTTCTGCGCGATCTCTCACTGCAGACCAAATATGATACCAGTTGGACCTTCCTAACCGAACTGCGCGACAAAGGCCGCGCCGAAGCCGATCGCTGGCTTGGGTCTTGTGCGCAATATCTCGGCAGTGGCACTTCGAGCCTCGATCTCCAGAAAGAGTTTCTGCAGGACTAGTCCGCTTTCAGGAACCACATCTTGGCGGCGCCAGTGCTGCGGTCTGACAACAGGGTCCAGCCTTCGAGCGCGAGGGCTTCTTCCACAGCAGTTTCGACGACCACAAGGGCACTATCGCTGAGCCAGTCGCCCTCTTTCAATCCCGCCAAGCACGGCGCCACCAGTCCCTTATTGTAAGGCGGGTCCATGAACGCGATATCGAACCGCTCGGGGATTCCCGAGGGCCGCTCCCCAAGCGCCGCGGCGCTGCGGCGATGCAGGCGCGTTGACCCGAATTGACCGAGGGCTTCAACATTTTTCCGGATCGCACCGCGCGCGTCATGAGCGGTTTCGACGAACAAGCAAAAGCTCGCACCCCGCGACAGAGCCTCAAACCCCAGAGCGCCAGATCCGGCAAAAAGATCAATGACGCGCGCCTCTTCCAAAGGCGGGGCCCAGTCCGCATGCGCAAGCACATTGAACAGACTTTCCCGCGCCCGGTCAGAGGTTGGCCGGGTCGCTTTGGTCTTTGGCGCCTGGATCGGCCTGCCCTTGAACTGTCCTGCTACGATGCGCATGGCTTGCCTTTATGCGCTCGCAGCGCGATGGGGAAGAGATGACGTCCACACCCGATCCGATGCAACGCGCTCTCGACCTCGCGCGCCAAGCCGCAGCCAGCGGTGAAGTGCCCGTCGGTGCGGTGATTGTGGATCCAAGAACAGGCGAGATTGTCGCCGAAGCGCACAATCAACCGATCGGCGATCATGACCCCACGGCGCATGCAGAAATCCGCGCGATCCGCTTGGCGGCAACGAAGCTTGGGAATTACCGGCTTCCCGGATTGCATCTATATGTAACGCTGGAACCCTGCGCGATGTGTGCTGGCGCGATTAGTTTCGCGCGCATCGAGAAACTCGTCTTCGCCGCCGATGACCCAAAAGGCGGCGCTGTGCTGCACGGCCCGAAATTTTTTGAACAGCCGACATGTCATTGGCACACTCAGGTGGAGCAAGATTTAGAGACAGCGGAGCGGGCAGGCGCGTTGCTAACCGCTTTTTTTAAAGCGCGCCGTTAGACCGCATTAGACCTGAATAAGGAAAATGGTGGAGCCAGACGGAATCGAACCGACGACCTCTTGCATGCCATGCAAGCGCTCTCCCAACTGAGCTATGGCCCCATCTTTGAGGGAAAGCCGGGAATAGAATTTCCCGGCCCCGCAATCAAGTCCTATTTATCATCGCTTTGCGGTTCGATGTCGTCTGCGTCTGGCTCGCCAAGCTGGTTGCCATCGTCGAGATCGATATCGGCATCCAGGTCAAACTCTTCGTCGAGATCGATGCTGTCATCTTCGCTCTCTTCGTCATCATCATCATCGACGCCGTCTTCGCTGAAGCCCGCTGGCATTTTGCCAGGCGTGTCATCATCATCGTCGCCGCCGCCAGACATGTCGAGGACAACTTCATTCTCGTCACCACCAAGCTCTTTGGCTTGATCGTCACTGGATTCTTCTTCGTCTTCGTCGGTTACAGTCGCCGCTTTCACTTCGGCTTCTTCTTCCGGATCTTCGTCATCATCCTCAGGAACAGCTTCCTTGGCCGCCGCGGTGCGGACCTTGGTTTTCGTCGCCTGGGCGGTTTCATCCGCAGGGTCGAAGGAATGTCCACACTTAGGACACGTGGCAGGGCGCTTGTTTAAGTCGTAAAATTTCGCCTCGCAGCTCGGGCAAACCTGTTTGGTGCCTAGTTCTGGATCAGCCATATTTTTTCATCCGTCGGTGTGAAATTCATTGCAGGCGCGCTTGCCAGAAACGCTCCCGCCTGTCAAAGCGCTTTTCGCTAGGTACTGTAACTAAAGGAAACCACTAGAACATGGTGTGGACCTCTCGTCCGGTGAATCAGATCACCGGAACACTGCGCGCGCCAGGCGATAAATCTTGCTCGCACCGCGCACTCATCCTTAGCGGCTTGGCAACAGGCACTTCTGAAATATCCGGATTGCTTGAAGGCGAAGACGTCTTGAACACGGGCCGGGTCATGGCAGCGCTTGGCGCGACCGTAGACCGCGTCGGCGAAGGCGCCTGGCGCGTTCAAGGCGTTGGCGACAAGGGATTGCAGACGCCGAGCGTCGATCTCGATTTCGGAAATTCCGGAACGGGGTCGCGCCTGATGCTTGGCGTCGTTGCCGGCTACCCCGTCGACGCCCGCTTCATCGGTGATGAAAGCCTGTCGGGCCGCCCAATGGGCCGCGTCCTCGATCCGCTCACCGAAATGGGCGTCACCTATCAAGCCAGCGAAGGTAAACGCCTGCCGCTAACCCTGAACGGCCGCAGCGATTTGAACGCGATTTTTTATGAACCCCCGCATGCCTCCGCTCAGGTGAAATCTTGCATCCTGCTGGCGGGGCTCAATGCGCATGGCGAAACCAAGGTGCGCGAACCACGCATCACGCGCGATCACTCAGAGCGAATGCTTCGAGGCTTCGGCGCCGAGGTCAGCAGTGCACGTGACGGCGCAGCAAATACAGTGTCGATCATTGGTGGGCAAAAACTGGTCGCGCAAGAAACCGTGGTCCCAGGCGATCCGAGTTCTGCGGCTTTCCTCGCTGCAGCTGCAATGATCTCGCCGCGCGGCGGTGTGGTGATCGAGGGTTTGATGTCGAATGAAACGCGGGACGGGTTTTATCGCGCCGCCGCCTTAATGGGCGCGCCCGTCGGCGCCGAAGATGTTGGCACCGCGGCAGGGGAACGCCTGATCGATATGAGTTTCGAGAGCGCTGACCTGCGCGGCACCGAAATTCCGATCGATCTGGTTCCAAGCATGATTGATGAGTTTCCTATCCTTGCCGTGCTGGCCGCCTTCGCGACAGGCAAAACGATAGTCAAAGGCGCTGCAGAACTGCGCGTCAAAGAGAGCGACCGGATCAAAGCGGTCGTAGACATGCTGCGCGTAAACGGCGTTGACGTGGAAGAGACCGAAGACGGGTTCATCGTGGAAGGCTGCGCCGGCGCTGTGCCGGGGGGCGGACTGGTAAAGACGCATCACGATCACCGCATCGCAATGAGCGCTCTGATCATGGGGACCGCGTCGCAAAAACCGGTCTCGATTGATGATGCCGCGATGATCGCAACTAGCTATCCAGACTTCATGGCGCATATGAGCGAACTTGGCGCTGACATGCAGAGCGGTCAGCCATGATTATCGCCATCGATGGAACCCTTGCCTCAGGCAAAGGCACGATCGCGCGGCGTCTCTCTGGTTGGTTTGGATTGCCTTACATGGATACAGGCCGCCTTTACCGAGCGACTGGCGTTGCCGCTATGATGAAGAAGGTCGACTTCGACGATCCTGAAGCCTTAGGCGAAGTCGCCAGGACGCTGGACCTCAATGATTATGCCGACGAGGCATTGAGAACCGCCGAGGCCGGACAAGCCGCCTCAAAAGTGGCGGCTGTCCCGGAAGTGCGTGCAGCCTTGCTCGAATTGCAGCGCGCCTTCGCCAATCAATCCGGCGGTGCGGTCCTGGATGGCCGCGATATAGGCACAGTTGTTTGCCCTGACGCCGACGTGAAACTTTGGATTGAAGCCTCGGTTGAGGTGCGTGCAAAGCGGCGCTGGCTCGAGCTGACTGAAAAAGGCGAGACCCTGACATTGGACGATATGATCGCCCAATTGCAGGAACGCGATGACCGCGACAAAAATCGCTCAGACGCCCCAATGATTGCAGCGGCAGATTCAGTCTTGATCGATACGACTCTCCTGACTATAGACGCGGCTGTGGATAAAGCACGGGCAGCGGTCGAGACCGTTATCGCCCAAAACACTGAGAGCTCTGGGTCTTAAAGACCCAAATCTAAAGGCCCTCATAGCTTATCCCCGACATCGCAGCGTCGGCGGACCAGAAGCATCCTGCACCTGGCCGTGAACCCCGTTCTGCTGCGCATCTGGAGACCCCATGACTGAATCTATGAATCCCTCGACGGACGATTTTGCGTCCATGTTCGAGGACAGCGCTGGCGCCGCAACCCTGCAAGAGGGTAAAGTTGTTCCAGCCACCGTCATTTCTAATAATGGCGACTATCTCGTTCTCGATGTTGGCCTGAAAACTGAAGGCCGCGTTGCAGCGAAAGAATTCCTGCTCGAAGAAAAGCAGCCTGAATCTGGCGATATTGTTGAAGTTTATCTCGATCGTATCGAAAACCTGATGGGCGAAGCTGTTCTTTCCCGCGATAAAGCGCGCCGTGAAGAGAGCTGGATCCGCCTCGAAGACAATTACAACAAGGAAGAGCCTGTCAAAGGCGCGATTGTTGGCCGGGTCAAAGGTGGTTTCACCGTCGATCTTGGCGGCGTCAATGCATTCCTTCCTGGTTCGCAAGTCGACATTCGCCCTGTTCGCGACGTTGGCCCACTGATGAACGAAGTGCAGCCTTTCGCCGTTCTCAAAATGGACCGTGCCCGCGGAAACGTTGTTGTTTCTCGCCGTGCGATCCTCGAAGAGAGCCGTGCAGAACAGCGCGCTGAGATCGTTGGCGATATGAATGAAGGCGATACCCGCGAAGGCATCGTCAAGAACATCACCGATTACGGTGCGTTCGTTGACCTTGGCGGCATTGATGGCCTCCTGCACGTCACTGATATGAGCTGGAAGCGGGTCAATCACCCAAGCCAGGTCGTCAATGTTGGCGACACGGTCAAAGTTCAGATCATCAAGATCAACCCAGAGACCCAGCGTATCAGCCTTGGCATGAAACAGCTCGAGAGCGACCCTTGGGACGATATCGAAGCCAAGTACACTGTCGGCACACGCATGAACGGCCAGGTTACGAACATCACGGATTACGGTGCATTCGTTGAACTGGAAGACGGCGTCGAAGGCTTGATCCACGTTTCTGAAATGAGCTGGACCAAGAAGAACGTACACCCAGGCAAAATCGTATCAACGTCTCAAGAAGTCCTCGTTGAGGTCCTCGACGTGGATAGCGAGAAGCGCCGCATCTCACTTGGTCTCAAGCAGACTCAAGACAATCCATGGTCGGCCTTCATGGCTGAGCATCCGGTCGGCACCGACATTGAAGGTGAAGTTCGCGGGATTACTGAGTTCGGTCTATTCGTTGGCCTTGGCCCAGACCTCGACGGTATGGTCCACATCAACGACATCTCTTGGGAACAGTCTGGCGAAGAAGCCATTCAGGCCTTCCAAAAAGGTGACAGCGTTACGGCACGCGTCCTCGACGTTGATACTGAGAAAGAGCGTATCTCACTCGGCATCAAGCAAGTTGGCGGCGATCCAATCGCTGACAATTCAAGCGCCGTCAAACGTGGCTCGATTGTAACCTGTACGGTGAGCGAAGTCGCTTCTGGCGGAATTGAAGTTGAGTTCGGTGAGCCACCGGTCAAAGCCTTCATCCGTCGCTCTGATCTATCTCGTGACCGCACCGAGCAACGCCCTGAGCGTTTCGCGGTCGGCGACAAGATCGACGCGAAGATCACGCAAGTCGACAAATCTTCTCGCCGCATTGGCGTTTCGATCAAAGCGCTTGAGATCTCCGAAGAGCAGGAAGCCGTCGCACAGTACGGTTCTGCAGATAGCGGTGCATCACTTGGTGACATTCTTGGCGCAGCTCTGGGCGGCGAATCCCCAGCTGAGGTTGAGGCAGAAACTGAAGCTGAAGCTCCGGTAGAAGTCGAAGCCGAAGAGAAGCCGAAGAAGAAAAAAGCGACCAAGAAAAAGGCCGCTGAAACAGACGAGGCGTAAACTCGTTTACATCCCTACCTAACAATAAGGTAATGGATAAGAAATTTGCGACGGAGGCTCTAGTCTCCGTCGCATTTTTCGTTTAGGTTCAAAGACATGCTGAGATCCGAACTGATCGAAAAACTCGCTGACGAGAATCCTGAGCTTCGTCCCGAAGATCTGGAGAAAGTGGTTTCTGTCATTCTCGACGAAATCGCTGACGCACTCGCACGCGGAGATCGCGTTGAGTTACGCGGCTTTGGAGCCTTCTCCGTCCGCGAAAGAAAAGCTCGTAAAGGCCGTAACCCCCGCACGGGCGAGGCTGTTAGCGTCGACGCGAAATCGGTTCCTTTCTTTCGGCCCGGCAAAGAATTGCGGGCACGAGTGAATGATGGCGTAGATCCTGAGTCTCGCTAACCTACTGTATTAACAACTGTTCCCGCGAATTGACGCCGCGACAGAATTCCAACACCCTTCGCCTTAGACTTTTGGGTCTGAAAGACAGAAGGGGTTTAAAATGTTAAAAGAATTCAAAGAGTTTGCCATGAAGGGCAATCTCGTCGACATGGCCGTAGGTTTCGTCCTGGGCGGTGCTTTTGCCACTGTGGTAACAGCGTTTATCCAGGGTGTTTTCCTGCCAATGCTCGCGCCAATCCTGGGCGGCATTGATCTGGCCTCCCTCACTTACACTGTTCAAGAAGCTGTTCTGAATGATGCAGGTGAAGTTGTTAAAGAAGCTGCGATCGTTGATCTTGGGGCGTTTATTGCCGCTCTGATTTCCTTCATCATCGTGGCCTTCGTAATGTTCATGATCATCAAGGGCATGAACAATATGCAGAAAGCAGAAGAAGAAGCACCGGCAGAGCCAGAGGCTCCACCACGCCAAGAAGTTCTGCTCGAAGAAATTCGCAACCTGCTCGCGAAACAGTCGTAAATCATTAACAGACCGACTGTAAGCCAACACACAAGTAGAGTGTGTTACGTATTAAGGGGCGGCTTTCAGCTGCCCCTTTTTCGTATCTAACGTTTCCGCAAAAAGACGTACCAGGCCCCGCCGCCACCATGCTTAGCGTGAGCTGGCGCATAGCCACTTATCAAAGTTCGCGCTTCAGATAGGTCCATCCAGTTTAGGAATGCGCGCCGCAGCACGCCCTCTCCCGATTTTCCTTTGCCTGTAATGACGATCACACAACGCGAGCCTTTTGCCTGCTCGCGTGCAAGAAATGCTGGGAGCACTCGAAAGGCAGAGTCTCTGGTATGCCCGTGCATGTCAAAACTAGACGAAATTTCTTGTCGCCCGCGTTTTACACTCCGCTCGTTTTGACGGTTCTGAGGCGCGGCATATGGTTTTGATCGAGGCGGCGGGTGACTCGCATAGTCAGGCTCTTCGCGTTTTCGTGGGCTACCAGACGGCGTGCCTCGGCGCCCGGACAGCGGCGTAACATTGCGCGACGCGGCATCCCAAGCGCGCTTTTCTTTATCAGATAGGTTTCGACCGCTCATCGGAAGGGTTCTAGGGCGATAGAACAATCGGTCCAGTGGTTGTTGCGCGCGCCGCATTTTGAAGGCGTATGCGCTCGGCCACGGCCCGAGGCAATAAGACCCACATTCGACCCGGCGCGTTGACCGTATCCGCGCCTGCGCCAGCCCGATCACCGGTTCCGAAATAAAGATCACCGCGTACAGGCCCTTCAATCGCGCCGCCCGTATCCTGAGACACAACCATGCCGGACCAAGTGCCTCCTAGTCCGGGCGCTGTGGTTTGCACAAACATCGGAACACCGCCCGCATGGTAATCCAGATCTACAGCGACAGACCCAAGCGGGGTCAAGGGTACCCCGAACGACCCCTTCGGACCGAGCCGAGGATCGCCTTCCGCTTCGATATCGAAAAAGACAAATCGCGGATTGGCATTCATGGCCTCCCGCGCGCGCTGCGGTGTCGTGCGGTCCATCCAGGCGCGAATACCTTTCATGCTGGCTTCACCCCGAGAGATCCAACCGCGCTGCATCAACCAATTAGCCGTCGAGCGGAATGGCTGACCATTATTAGCGGCATAGACCGCGCGAAGCGTTCGACCATCCGGTAAGATCAGACGCCCCGATCCTTGAATCTGCAAAAAGAACACATCGGCAGGGTGGGCATAGGCGAGGGGTCGCACCCCTTGCCGCGTAATCTCTGCGCGGATCGGATAGGCACGGCGCGTGCCGTCCGGCAGTGTTTGATAGACTTTGCCGGAAGATGAAATGAGATCGTTCGGCTTGCCCGGCACAGGTTCGGTAAACGGCCCTTCCGGACGTAAGCGCGCTTCATAGGTTGGCTCGAAGTATCCGGTGAACCGCGATTTTCCACCAGGGGCGACGACCTCAACGGGCGTAAACAGGGCCTGCAAGACAGCTCGGGCGCTGGTATTATCTTGAATAACATCTAGCGCCGCGCAAGCTGGAACCCAATCATCAACCCGTCCCGCCCATCGAGCATTCGAAGAGAGGAAAGCATCTGGAGCGCGTTTCGAAAACACGCCGCATGATCGTCGAAGGGCTGAAAGACCAGGCGCAAGATCAGACGTTTCCCAACCGGGAAGTGTATCATAGGCGACCGGTTTAGGGGCGACCGGCAAATTCGTCTGCACTGCTGGCAGCTGCCGCTGCGTATTGGACTGCCGAGGCGTGCTCCGATCCGAGCTCGAAACGCATGCCGAAAGGCCGAGAAGTGCGCCGAAGAGAAGGGCAATGATTCGCATGAAGCGAGTCTAGGCCGGTTCGACGGCCTGGCTCAAGTTACGATTGTCAGGCAAAACTGTGACCTAGTCAGCCGTATCAACATCATCCAAAAGCCAATTCGGGTCATTCGACTTTGTTTGGCGCATATAGGTCCAAAGCTCCGCAGCCTTCGTCGTCGTTTCGCCATCACCGAGTTCTGATTCGTAGAGCACGGTCACACGCGCCATGCCATCTTCGCCAAGCGAAGCATCGGTAATCTCGGCCTTGCGAACGCGCAAAAGTTGCATGCCCTCAACACCGGTTGTTTCGCGTTCGGTTATTGCAGCATCCCAGGCTTCATAGACGTCCGTATCAAGAAGTGGCTTCAATGCGGTGCGATCGCCGCGGCCAAACGCCCCAACAATCATTTCGTAAGCTGAGCGCGCGCCATGCATAAAGGTGCGGGGGTCGAAACTGTTATCGACCTCATAAATCGCTTCCATGCCGGCAGCTCCGGCTCCTGTGAAGGACGGTTTCAGCTGAACGACATCTCCACCCGAGGGCGCATTTGCAGCTGGCGTCGGGGTTTGGCCGGGGTTTGGCATCCGGTTTCGACCCTCTGGCGGACCTTGGTCTTGTCCGAGAGTCACAAACAATCGCCACCCCACAAAGAGGGCAATCCCGGCTAGAACTATGAATTCGATCATCGAAGAGGACATGTTTGGCTCTTTTATTACAGTTTCACACTCTCATATAGGTGCTTTCGTACAAGTGCCACCCACCGTTGCGCCACTTTGTGGCTCATGTTACGCGCCAGTAATCCCTAGCCTTAGAGTGAAGTGTTATGACCGAGACCCCAGATATGGCGACACAGCCGCAAAGCAATGCCCAGCAACCCGGCCCCGCTATTCGCGTTTTAAGCCAGTACATCAAGGATCTTTCGTTCGAAAATCCAGGCGCGACGGTCCAGGATCAGCCAAATATTGAGCTTGGCATAGATGTCGGCGCGACCCCTAAACAGGGCGAAGAAGGCGTTTTCGAAGTTACTCTAAAACTCAAGGCCCGAGCCGGCACTCAAGAAACGGCGCTGTTTTTGCTCGAAATGGACTATTCCGGCCTGTTCCAACTGCAAGGCTTCGCCCAAGCGGACATGGAGCCTATTCTTCTGATCGAATGCCCTCGCATCCTGTTCCCGTTCGCGCGACGAATTATAGCGGACATTTCTGCAGAAGGTGGTTTCCCGCCTCTACGCATTGATCCAGTTGATTTTGGTCAACTCTACAACACTCAAAAACAACGCGCCGCCGCTGCGGCTGAAGAACAAGCCCCCGAAGCGCCGCAACCAAATCCTGAACCTCAGGCGTAGCGGTTCCATAAAGCATCCTCGCCGAGTGTTTCTATGAACTCGGCGTGGTTGGTTTTTTCTTGATCTGACATTTCAGTCTTGAGGGCAGCATCTCGCTGCTTTGCGGGCGCTCGCGTCCCGGCTGCAGCCTCACCCTGCCCGCCAAAATCAAACCGGTGGGCTCTTCCACCGAGTAACTCCAGATAAACTTCGGACAGTAACTGACTGTCGAGCAGAGCGCCGTGATAAGTTCGCGCATCGGAATTGACGTCAAAGCGCTTGCAAAGCGCATCTAGGCTCGCTGGCGCACCCGGATATTTCTTTCGAGCAATGGCGACTGTGTCGATCCAACGGTCCTCAGGGATTTCGGCTTTCCCGCACCGTTTCAGCTCCATGTTCAGAAACCCGCGGTCAAACTTTGCATTGTGAGCGACCAGGATTGAATCGCCAACAAATTCCAGAAACGCATCAACGATGGACGGGTCTTCAAACGGGGGCTGGTCGACCAGGTCAGCATCTGTGATGCCGGTAATCCGGATCGTTGCTTCCGAAACCGCGCGCCCGGGATTGATATAGGTTTGAAACGTCTTGCCCGTCGCAACATGATTGATCAGTTCGACCGCGCCAAGCTCAATGACCCGGTCATCCTTATCCCACTCAAGTCCAGTGGTTTCGGTATCGAACGCTATTTCTCTTACCGTTTCAGTCATCACCTGATCCTGTTTCCATTCCATTCAGAAGGTCCGTAATGGATTGAACATGTGCGCGGGCGAAGTCAAAGCCAAATGCCGTACTGATGACAAAGTCTGCGCGGGCGCGTTTGTCGGCGTCGGACATCTGTTTGGATTTGATTTGTTCGAACTGGTCTTCGCTCATTTCGCCGCGGTCGAGAACACGCTGACGCTGGGTATCAGCAGGGGCGGTTACGACGGCGACATAGTCACATCTTTTGTCCCCGCCCGTTTCAAACAGAAGCGGAATATCTAGGACGGCAAAAACTGCTCCACTCTCAAGAGCTTCCTCTCGAAAGTTCAACTGGCTTAGACCCACAAGGGGATGAACAATGGCTTCCAAGTCGCGCATCGCGTCTGGATTATCCACGACTTGTGCGCGAAGCGCGGCGCGATCGACCGCGCCATTTTCGAGAATATCTTCAAATCTTTCGGACAAGGGTCCGACAGCCGCGCCGCCTTTGGCGTACAAATTATGCACCGCAGCGTCGGCGTCATAGACGGGAATGGCCGCATCTTTGAACATCGATGCAGTGGTTGATTTCCCCATGCCGATTGAACCGGTCAATCCGAGTATGATCATGATACTGCCTTCAATGCATTACGGCACCGCCGCAAACCCGATTCAAAACTGGGGCGTTCGCCGAACCAGATTTCAAAACTAAACGCCGCTTGAGCGACCAACATGGTCAAACCATCTTTGACAGCCCAGCCCATTTGCTCCGCATGGCGCACCTGAGTCTCAGAAATTTTGCCATATGAGATATCGAAAAAGGTTCGGCCCACGCCTGCAGGAAGGTCAAGGCGATCTCCGGAATATCCCATGCTCGTCGTATTGATCACGATGGTTGCCTTATCAATATGATCTTTGTACTGTTTTATGGATCCGTATACGGATTTTTCGTCACCAAGCTCGTCCGTAAGCGCCTTCGCTTTTTCAACCGTGCGGTTCAGAACCGTTATCGGATAGCCCTGATTGACCAGTGCATAGACCAAAGCTCGGGCAGACCCTCCGGCGCCCAGAATAAGGACCTTGTCCGTAGCCGGCGAAGGTTCGCCGAGCACTGCCATGAAACCGGGCGCGTCAGTATTGTCCGCATGCCACCGGCCATCCCCTTTGAACGTTAACGTGTTGGCCGCACCAATTTTCGCGGCCGCTTGGCTTGCCTCGACAGACGCATTCAATGCCGCGTGTTTATGGGGAAGCGTTACGTTTACACCGAGAATTTCTCTCGCTTCGAGCAGCTTCAACGCATCTGCGAATTGCCCATCTGGAACTTGCATCGCTTCATAGGTCGCGTTGAACCCCATGTCGCGCAGCCAGCCATTGTGGATAAGGGGGGATAGAGAATGAGCGATTGGGTCGCCGATGACTCCCAGCAATTTCGTCATACGGTCAGCACGCCTCTAACCCGCAAATAATCCAATAGTGGAAGCAAGGGTAATCCCAAGATTGAAAAATAGTCGCCTTCGATTTTTGAAAAGATCTGCGCGCCAGGGCCCTCGAGTTGGTAAGCGCCAACCGTACTCAATAGCGGCGAGCCACAAGTTTCGATATATGCGTCAATAAACGTATCGCTCAGTGTACGGACTGTTAGTTTTGGCCGTGCGAGATGTCGCCAGACGGGGCTACCATTCTCCGCGATGACGATTGCGGTTTCAAGCGTATGCGAATGGCCGGACAATTTGTGTAAATGGTTTGCGGCCTGTTCCATATCGACCGGCTTATCAAAAGCCTCGCCGCCGAGGTTCAACATCTGATCGCCGCCGATTACCAACCCGGGTTCGTTGGACGAAACCTTTACCGCTTTCATTTCAGCAAGCTGCATCGCCTGATCGCGAACGCTCAATCCATCCGCGCGCATCGCGTTTTTCGCAGTGTCTTCATCGACATTCGGTTTAATGCTGCGCGCCTCTACACCGGCGCCGGCCAAGAGCGATCGCCGGCTCGCACTTCCGGACGCCAGGATAATTTCAGTCATCAAACAAATCCTCGGCGTTCATTCAATTTATTCAGGATAGCCGCCGCCGTTTCTTCAACGCTGCGCCGAGACACATCAATCACTGGCCACTTATTCCGCTGGAAAAGGCGGCTTGCCTCGGTCACCTCCGAACGGACAGCTTCCTCGTCGACATAGTTGGTGGTTGAGGTTTCATTCAATGACATCAGTCTCTGGCCACGGATCTGGAGCAATCGCTCTACCCCAATCTTCAAGCCGACTACCATTGGGTGTTTCATCTCTTCGACCATTTTTGGCAAAGGGATCCCCGGAACGAGCGGAATATTTCCAGCTTTGACGCCGCGATTGGCGAGATAGACACAGGTCGGTGTTTTAGATGTTCGACTAACCCCAAGCAAAATGACATCAGCATCGGCGAGGCCAGCAACGTTCTGTCCGTCATCATGATTGAGCGCAAAGTCGATCGCCGAGATCCGCTTGAAATATTCAGCGTTCATCGCGTGTTGGCTGGCAATTTTTTCACTCGCAGCGATTCCCAAGTGGCGCGACAGCATATGGATCGAGGGATCGAGGACAGGCAGCGTCTGAATTCCGCGCTGGCGACAGAACTGTTCGAGTTTTCGGCGAAGGCCCTCGTCAGAAATCGTATACCAGACCACCCCAGGGGCCGCTTCAATCTCCGCCATAACCCGGTCTAACTGCCGCTCAGAGCGCACCAGATAATAATTATGCTCGAGCGGAATCGTTCGATCGAACTGTGCAGCAGCGGCCCGCATGACGGCATTAAGGGTCTCGCCGGTTGAATCCGAAACCAGGTGCACGTTGAAATAGATCGAAAGCCGCATATTCATCCTGTTTGTTTCACTAAGTCTCTGCAGGAGGGATGCGAATTGGACAAGCCCTGTGGATGAATTGTGGAATTGTTGGAAACGCCTCGAATCCGACTCTGAATCGCACAAGTGAACGAATCTGACTCCGCATGTTGATAAGCTGTTCCAGACATTCGTTATGGGTCATCGTTAACACAAAATTTACCACTTAATCAAATGGTTAACAGAAGGTTAAAGCAAGGTCTTTCTGGGGATAGCCTGTGGATATTGCCGGGACATATTCACTCAGCAGAGTTTTTCCACGAGACTCCCGCCTTAATAATGATAAGGCCTCTTCGATGATTTTTTTGGGTTTGTAGGTTTTCATGGTGCAAGAGCGTTCTTCTCGATTTCTTTCTGTTCTTAATGGGACACCCTCGTCTCCAGTTCCCATCTGGATGATGAGACAAGCCGGACGGCATCTGCCCGAATACCTTGAGCTTCGCAGCCAGGCAAAAGACTTTCTAGATTTCTGTTATTCACCCGCGATGGCAGCAGAAGCCACACTTCAACCTATCCAACGCTACGATATGGATGCGGCAATCTTGTTCGCAGACATCCTACTCATCCTGGATGCGATGGGCCTAGATGTGCGGTTCGAAAAAGGTGTGGGGCCGATTGTTGAAACTGTGAAGACAGAGGCAGACCTCAATCGAGCGTCTGTGGAAACTGCGGTTCAAAGACTGTCGCCCGTCTATGGAACTGTTGACCGGGTCCGAGGAAAGCTTGCTGGCGATAAGGCGCTGATCGGATTTTGCGGTGCGCCTTGGACGGTTGCGCTCTACGCAATCGAGGGTCGCGGTGGCACGGATAAGAGCACAGCTCGGGGTTGGGCCTATTCTAAACCCGATCTTTTGAAACTTCTTTTAGATCGATTGATCGAAATTTCTGCTCACTATCTGGCGGCCCAAGTTAAAGCCGGTGCAGACGCGGTGATGATTTTTGAATCCTGGGCAGAGGGATTACCGTCTGATTTGTTCCAGACGCTTGTCGTTGAACCGAACGCAGCATTGGTTGCTCGGCTACGGGAGCTCGGCGTGACTGTGCCAATCATTGGATTTCCACGCGGCGCCGCGACATTGATCGGTTCATATGCATCGCAAGTCGCGGTCAATGGCATTGGATTAGATACAGCGATTGATCCAGCTCATGTCCTTAAAGCCGTTCCGGAAACAATCGCGGTTCAGGGCCACTTGGATCCAGTTCTTTTGATCGAAGGCGGTGAAGCGATGGATCGGCGGGTTAGAGAAATATTGAAAGCTTATGAGGGCCGCTCGCACATTTTCAACCTGGGACATGGCGTTCGTCCTGAAACCCCGATCGAAAATGTAGAGCGTGTTGTCGAGCTTGTTCGAGAGGGTGTTTAATTATGACGCTTTATCTATGGGTTCAGGCCTTTCACATCATTTTCGTCATCGCATTGATG
Source organism: Henriciella sp. (assembly GCA_039970335.1). Classification (GTDB taxonomy): domain Bacteria; phylum Pseudomonadota; class Alphaproteobacteria; order Caulobacterales; family Hyphomonadaceae; genus Henriciella. The sequence goes on from JBDVMC010000025.1 coordinate 574,244, forward strand.
GCCGGCCTGCTCATCTATCCGCGTTATAAACTTCACCAACTCTCAGCCAATCCGGGCGAGCCGCTTTTTGAAACAATGAAAGAGGCTTCCAATCGCTTGCGGAAGATTATTCTAAACCCGGCATTGATCCTGGTTTGGGTGTTGGGGATCTCCATGCTGGTGCTGAATCCAAATCTTCTCTCGATGGGATGGATGCATGTGAAACTGGTCTTGGTTTTCGTGCTGACCGGAATGCATGGCTATTTCATCTCGATCGGTAAGAAGATTGATCGCGGCGATGTCGCGCCAACGCCAACAAGAATGAAGATGCTAAACGAAGTGCCGTTCCTGATCATGATCGGTGTTGTCTTGCTGGCGGTTTTGAAACCTTTCTAATCTGCAACAGCGCCGCCCCTTGACCAAAGGGCAGCAATTGATCATATGCGCATCAAGTCGCCGTCCGGCGCATTGCCCGTCCTGGGCTCCCATATTTTCCCAATCTTAAATTTGGATACCGGCACCCTATGCCTGATACCGCACCTGAAATCGATCTTCCGTCCCAAGTCTATTTGCGCGAGCTAAAAGCGAAATCACCAACCGACCTTTTGGCTTATGCCGAGATGTTGGAAGTTGAAAACGCCTCATCGCTACGAACGCAGGATATGCTCTTCGCCATCCTGAAAGAACTCGCGGAGCAGGAAGTCGAGATTGTCGGTCGCGGCGTAGTTGAAGTGCTACAAGACGGGTTCGGATTTTTGCGCTCGCCAGAATCGAACTATCTGGCTGGACCGGACGATATTTATGTCAGCCCCAAGGTTCTTAAAAAGGCTGGTCTGAAAACCGGTGATACTGTTGAAGGTCCAATCTCAGAGCCTGGCGAGAATGAGCGTTATTTTGCGCTCACCGATGTCAGCTCGATCAATTTTGAAGACCCGGAAAAATCGCAACAGAAAGTCCACTTTGACAATCTGACACCGCTTTATCCTGAAGAGCGTCTTCTTATGGAAGGACTTGATCCGACTAAGAAGGATCGATCTGGCCGCGTCATCGACATTGTTTCGCCGATCGGTAAGGGCCAGCGTGCCTTGATCGTTGCGCCGCCGCGGACAGGTAAGACGGTTCTGCTTCAAAACATCGCCGCATCAATCGAAGAGAATCATCCGGAATGCTATCTCCTGGTTCTGTTGATTGACGAGCGTCCGGAAGAAGTCACGGACATGAAACGCTCGGTCAAAGGCGAAGTTGTTTCTTCGACTTTTGATGAGCCTGCCTCCCGACATGTAGCGGTCGCTGAAATGGTCATCGAAAAAGCCAAACGTTTGGTCGAACATGGCCGCGATGTTGTCATTCTTCTTGACTCCATCACCCGCCTCGGCCGGGCCTATAACACCACGGTACCAAGCTCGGGCAAAGTCCTGACCGGTGGTGTCGATGCAAACGCCCTGCAAAGACCGAAGCGATTTTTCGGTGCCGCGCGGAATGTTGAACATGGTGGATCATTGACCATCGTTGCGACAGCGCTGATCGATACCGGATCGCGGATGGATGAAGTTATCTTCGAGGAGTTCAAAGGTACGGGTAACTCTGAAATCGTTCTTGATCGCAAGGTTGCGGACAAGCGAACATTCCCAGCCATCGACATCATGAAATCTGGCACACGGAAAGAAGAGCTGATCACTGAAAAGGTTCAGCTCCAGAAGATTTATGTCTTGCGCCGGATCCTCAATCCAATGGGAACCGCCGACGCCATCGACTTCCTGCTCGATAAGTTGAAGCAGACGAAGACGAATGATGAATTCTTCGAGGCAATGAAGAACTAGATATGCCCCTGCGCCGGGACACAATTTGTGCTCTGGCGAGTGGTCCGCCTCCCGCGGCCATTGCAACGCTGCGCATTTCGGGTCCGGATGTGGTTCAAATAGTCTCTCAACGACTTTCGAAACCACGCCTCACGCCTCGTCATGCAACCTTAGTCGATCTCAGATCCAGCACCGGCGATGTGATCGATAGCGGCCTCGCGATTTTCATGCCGGGGCCGGCAAGCTATACGGGCGAAGATACGCTCGAACTTTCTTTGCATGGCGGCAGAATGATTACCGAACTCGCGCTCCAGGCTTTTATTTCTGCCGGCGCACGTCTTGCGGAACCAGGCGAATTTACGCGGCGCGCGTTTGAAGCTGGGAAACTGGATCTCACCCGCGCAGAAGCCGTGGCAGATCTCATCGACGCCGAAAGTGAAGCCCAATTGAGTCAGGCGCTCCGCCAAATGGATGGCGCGCTTGAGTCGCTTTACTCCGGGTGGCGCATTCAAATGACAGATTGTCTTGCCCTCCTCGAAGCCAGCATAGATTTCCCCGATGAAGAAGATGCGCCGGACCGGGTTGATGGACCGGTCACAGAAATGCTCATTCAGCTTCAATCTGATCTCGATCGCGCGCTTGAAGAAGGAAACATCACTGAGCGAATTCGCGATGGCTTCCGGGTGACGATCCTGGGAAAACCGAATGCAGGAAAATCGACGCTCCTAAACCAATTGGCAAAGCGCGAAGCGGCAATTGTGACCGACATCCCCGGTACGACCCGCGACGTCGTCGAAGTCAGACTCAAATTGGGGGGCTATCTCGTCTGGGTTTCGGATACGGCTGGCCTGAGGGAAACTGTAGATATTGTTGAGGCTGAAGGCGTTCGGCGCGCTCGGGCCGCGGCAGAGAATTCAGACTTGAGAATCTGGTTGTACGACCAGCGGGAATCCTTCGAGTCAGGCGAAGTTCGACCGGGGGATTTGATCGTCGCTAACAAGTCGGACCTGTCGGACAAAGATGTTTCACGTGAAACATTGAGTATTACCGCAAAGGATGGCGCCGGTATCAGCCGCGTCGAGCAAGCGATCATCGAGCGACTATCCGCCAAAACACAAAACCTGTCCGCGCCGATGATCACGCGTGCTCGGCATCGGCAAGGTATAGAGCGGGCCCAAACACATCTCAAAAAGGCATCCGAGTTTCTAAACGCTGATATCGGGGCGGAGTTCACGTCTGAGGAAGTCAGGCTTGCAAGTCGCGAATTGGGGTCTTTGACTGGGCACGTAGATCCGGAAATGGTCCTTGGGGCTGTGTTTTCTTCGTTTTGTATCGGGAAATAGTCTGTCTCTGACGCTTCGATTATTATATGAGGCGCCTTGAAGAGGCGTTTTTGAATGACCGCGAGAATGGAATTCCAAGTAATTGTTGTCGGCGGTGGCCATGCCGGATGCGAAGCCGCATCTGCGGCAGCGCGCATGGGCGCGAACACGGCCTTGATCACGCACAAGATTGAAACGATCGGTGAGATGTCTTGCAACCCGGCGATCGGTGGCTTGGGCAAAGGTCACTTGGTCAGAGAAATCGACGCACTCGATGGATTAATGGCACGCGTGGCAGATGTCTCTGGAATACAGTTTCGGATGTTGAATCGATCCAAGGGGCCAGCGGTTTGGGGGCCGCGCGCCCAAATCGATCGGAAACTCTACCGCGAAGCGATGCAGAATGAGATCTTGAATCACGAGAACCTCACTGTCATAGCGGACGGCGTCGAAGATCTTCAAGTCGATGGTGGCCTGGTGGCCGGCGTGATTGGCGAATCTGGTGCAATATATACAGCGGGCGCTGTGGTGATCACAACGGGAACCTTCCTCAAAGGGATAATCCATCGCGGCGCAGAACGTATTCCGGCCGGACGCGTCGGAGAGAAACCCGCGATCGGGTTGGCGGATAGATTGTACAGTCTTGATCTACCGATCGGGCGATTGAAAACTGGAACGCCTGCGCGTTTGAATGGGAAGACGATTGATTGGGATCGATTGGAAACGCAACCCGCCGACGATGATCCGATCCCATTTTCGTTTCTTACGGATCGTATCCACGTGGAACAAATCTCGTGCGGCATTACGCACACGAACGCAGATGTGCACGAAGTCATTGCGGATAATATCAATCAGTCGGCAGTTTATTCCGGTGCAATCGCGGGGCGTGGTCCCCGGTATTGTCCATCGATCGAGGATAAGATCCATCGTTTCGCAGAAAAGAATCGCCACCAAATCTTCTTGGAACCTGAAGGCTTGGATGATGATACCGTTTATCCAAATGGAATTTCGACCTCTCTGCCGAGCGATGTCCAGGATGCCTTCATCAGGAAGATTGAAGGCTTAGAGGCTGTCGAGATCCTGGAGTATGGCTACGCGATCGAATATGACTATGTCGATCCGCGGGCGCTGGATGTTGGGCTACAAGTGAAAGCCCTTCCTGGACTATTCCTTGCGGGTCAAATTAATGGGACGACCGGCTATGAAGAGGCCGGTGCCCAGGGCCTAATGGCTGGTCTGAACGCGGTGAGATACACACGCGATGAAGACCACGCCGTTTTCAATCGCGGTGAAGCCTATATCGGTGTTCTTATCGATGATCTCGTCACGCGGGGTGTAACCGAGCCTTATCGGATGTTCACCTCCCGCGCCGAGTATCGTCTTTCGCTCCGCTCCGACAATGCGGATCAGCGACTAACCGACCGCGGGATTGAGTTAGGCCTGGTCGGATCAGATCGAGCGAATGTGTTTCACGTGAAACAAAAAGACCTCGCGGCTGGTCGCGTCATCCTACAATCTGAAGCGTCCACACCAAATGAAGCCCAGAAACTCGGGTGGAAAGTCAATCAAGACGGTCAACGCCGAAGTGCGTGGGATTATCTCGCTTATCCAGACATTGATATGACGGCGATCGAAACCGGGTTTCCGAACGTCGCCATGCTCTCATCGGCGGTCAAAAGCCAATTAGAGATCGAAGCGATGTACGCTGGCTATATTGAGCGCCAAAAAGAAGACGTCGCGGCACTCCGCCGGGAAGAAGCTTTGATGCTTCCGGCGGAACTGGATTATTCCGCGATTGGCGGCCTAACCAATGAGGCGCGTGCAAAACTTGAACAGATTCGACCAACCACATTGGGCCAGGCGGGGCGGATTGAGGGTATGACCCCAGGCGCACTGACGGCGTTACTCGCATTTGTTCGTCGCCGCCCAGATCGAAAGCCGGTTAAGGGACAAGCTGCCAATGTCTGACCAGGATGGCTTTGGGCCTAAAGACTTTCAGAACGCGACAAATGTTTCACGTGAAACACTCGAGCGGATAGAAAGCGTTATTGCCGAGTTGGATGACTGGCGGACGCGGATCAATCTTATTGGACCTGGTGAGTTCGCTCAGATTTGGCGCCGACATGTTCTCGACTCCTGGCAGTTATTCGATCTTATTCCCAGTGTCGGCCGAACCGTAGACCTGGGATCCGGGGCCGGTTTCCCTGCTTTGGTCTTGGCCGCAGGATTCGCGAATCAGGAGTCTCACATGACGATGATCGAAAGTGTCGGAAAGAAGTGCGCGTTCTTGCGTGCCGCGATCGATCGGGCCGGTTTGAGCGCCAAAGTCGTTCAGGGGCGGGTCGAGGCGGTTAACCCTGACGAAGCCCAATGTGTAACGGCACGAGCGTTCGCGCCGCTTCCGAAATTGCTCGAATATGCACAGCCATGGCTTAGTAATGGAGCATATGGGGTTTTCCCGAAGGGCAGACGCTGGCAAGAGGAATTGACGGCGGCGCAGGAATCCTGGAGATTCGCCTATGAAGCGATTCCCAGTGTAACCGGGGATGGGGCTATTTTGAAGATTTCGGAGGTTTCACGTGTCGAACCATAACACTCGTATTCTTGCTATCGCCAATCAGAAGGGCGGTGTTGGGAAAACAACGACCTCAATCAATCTCGGAACTGCGCTTGCCGCGGTTGGACGGAAAGTCCTGGTTATAGACTTTGATGCTCAGGGGAACGCCTCAACCGGCCTCGGTATTACTCGGCCAGAGCGTCAACTGACCACGTATGACGTGGTTGTACACAATGAATTTCTCGGTGATGCGGTCCTCAACACTTTGGTGCCTCGCCTCGACATTGTGCCGGGTGACGAAAATCTTGCCGGCGTTGAGACTGAACTTTCAACCGATCCGCATAGATCCTATCGTCTGCGCAACGCGCTGCGTGGTTATATCGAACAAGCCGGTCCGCGCGGCCTGACGGAATATGACTATATTCTAATCGATTGCCCGCCTTCGCTATCTGCTTTGACCATCAACGCGATGACGGCATCGGATTCGCTCCTGGTGCCATTACAGTGTGAATTCCTCGCCTTGGAAGGTTTGAGCCAACTCCTCAAAACGGTTGAGCTTGTCCGTAGCGGCCTCAACCCCGACCTTGATATCCAGGGTGTTGTGCTGACCATGTATGATCGCCGCAACAATCTGTCAGATCAGGTTGCGGACGAAGTGCGCTCTGTGCTTGGCGCGAAAGTCTACAATACGGTCATCCCGCGAAACGTTCGACTTTCAGAAGCTCCGAGTTTCGGTAAGCCGGCGCTGCTCTATGATTATCGTTGCCCAGGCAGTGAGGCCTATATCCGTCTCGCGTCTGAAATGTTGCAACGCGAACGCACCATCCGGGGGTAAATATGTCGCCGGATCCTTCACGTGGAAAACAAAATCGCTTGGGTAAAGGCCTCTCCGCCCTTATCGGCGAAGTCGAAGGCGTCGGTTTAGCGCCGGTTGAAGTAGACTCTGGAACGTCCGCATCATCGGGCGGCGGCGTTTCTGAATTCTCTATTTCAGACATACGTCCGAACCCAGCCCAGCCGCGCCGCACTTTTTCTGAAGACGAGCTCGAAGAACTTGCCGCGTCGATTAGGCAGCGCGGCGTTTTGCAACCTATCTTGCTTCGGCCCGATCCAGACGCGCCGAATATGTATCAAATCGTCGCCGGCGAACGCCGCTGGCGGGCGGCGCAACGCGCGGGTTTGGAAACGCTTCCCGCTGTCGTGCGCGACATGGATGAGTTGCAGCTTCTTGAGGTTGGCATCATTGAGAATGTTCAACGTGAAGATCTCAACCCGATCGAAGAAGCTGAGGCGTACGGCGCTTTGATCAAACGATTTGGCCGCACGCAAGAAAACCTGGCTGACAGTGTCGGCAAATCTCGCGCGCATATTGCAAACACGATGCGCCTATTGAATCTCGGCGAGTCGTCTCGTGAGCATTTGCGCCAAGGACGTATCTCCGCGGGTCACGCGCGGGCCGCTTTGGGCGCCCCTGATCCAGATCGCGTTGTGGATATGGCTGTTACGAAGAGTATGTCTGTTCGTGATGTTGAGTCGCTGGTGAAGCGCCTCAAGGATGGTGGAACGCTCGACACGGTCGCCAAAAAGATCCAGCAAGCTGGCAAAGATGTCGATACTGAAGCGCTAGAAAGCGATTTGGCGCGGGTCCTTGGCTTGAAAGTCGACATTCGGCAGGGTCCGACAGGCGGCGAGCTTCGTATTCGGTATGGTGATCTCGAACAATTGGACGAATTGTGCCGCCGCTTAACAGCGAAACGCTCCTAACACACGGTAATAATTGAAATAATTGTATTTTCGCGCGGCGAGGGACGATGATTCGCGTCGCCTTTTCCGCGGGGGAACAAGTTTTTGCGGTTTTCACCCGCCAAAAAGCGCATAGGCTAAGGCTTGTTCTGGCGGCACATCGTGGCCGCTCGCAGGAGACACCTTGATGCCTGATACCTCGTTTGAGACAAAGAGTGCTTTGAAGCGACCCAAGCTAAGTTACAAAGAGCCAGCCTATCCCGGATATCTGAAGCGCGGTGATCCCGTTCCCCCAGCGCGTGAGATCGATCTCGAAACAATCGACCTCGCTGACACGGAGGTTTGGCGGCAGAACAAGATGTGGGATCGTTTCGAACGGTTACGCGCCGAAGACCCTCTTCATTATACGCCGGATAGTTTCTTCGGGCCTTATTGGTCCGTGACCCGGCACCAGGATATTGTTGCGATCGATTCAGATCATAAGCGCTTCTCTTCTGACGCCAGCCAAGGCGGCATCACTTTGAGTAACATGGGCGAAAGCCTGGTCGGGCGCAGCTTCATCACAGCCGATGAGCCAATCCACTCGGCCCAGCGCAAGATCGCGCAACCGGCTGTCGCGCCAACTGCGCTGCGTGAATATGAGCCGCTCATTCGCAGCCGAACCCAAGCTGTATTGGATAGCCTACCAATCGGCGAGCCTTTCGATTGGGTCGATGCGGTATCGATCGAACTCACCGCCATGATGTTGGCCACCCTGTTTGGATATCCGCAGGAGCGCCGCCGCGAACTGACCCGCTGGTCGGACGTTACGACGAACCCAGCAGACCCGGACATATGCCCGGGCGGACTGCCGCAATGGCGCGAAGAATTAGGGCAATGCGCACAAGTTTTTTGGGAGATTTTTCAAGGCCGTAAGAATGCCGAACCGGCTGGCGATCTGATGAGTCTTTTAGCTCATGGTGAAGCAACGCGGGACATGAATCCGTACGAAATGCTGGGCAATGTCATTCTTCTCATCGTTGGCGGAAATGACACGACGCGTAACTCAATGTCGGGTGGTGTCTACGCGTTGAATAAATTCCCGGATGAGTATGAAAAGCTGAAGCAAGATCCGAGCCTGATCCCAAACATGGTTTCAGAAATGATCCGCTGGCAAACCCCCCTCGCCTATATGCGCCGCACCGCGCTCGAAGATGTTGAGATGCATGGCAAGACCATTCGCAAAGGCGACAAGGTCGCGATGTGGTATGTCTCGGGCAATCGTGATGAGAGCTTTTGGGACGAGGATCCAAATCGCTTGATCATCGACCGCAAACAAGCTCGCAACCATGTGTCGTTCGGGTTCGGCATTCACCGCTGCGTCGGCAACCGCTTGGCCGAACTTCAATTGCGCATCCTCTGGGAAGAGATCATGGAGCGGTTTGAGCATGTCGAAGTTCTGGATGAACCGAGCCGGGTCTCAAGTTCTTTCGTAAAAGGGTATTCTTGGTTGCCGGTGATTTGTCATCCGAAGCGCTAACCTCTAGCCCGCTGGATCGATCCGGGCGGCGCTTACAAAGTCGATAAACTTTCGGGTCATCGTGTTTAGCGTCGCATTTTGCGGCCAGGTCATGTTGATTGGCAAAATCCGCTCGGTCCAATCGGGCAGAACTTCTTTCAGTCGGCCGTGCTCCAAATCCTCGCGAATGGACGAGTGGGGCAATGCCGCTATCCCCATGCCAGCGACACAAAGCGCACGAACCGCATCTGCGGAATCTGCAATGGCTGCGGTCACCCCCCATAAGACCTGCTCATCTTCACCCGGTTTCGACATGGCAATGGTGTTTGGAACCAGCGAGAAACTGACAAAGTCATGCGACCGAAGCTCATCCGGGGTTTTAGGTTCCGGCCGGTTTTGAAGGTAAAGCGGAGACGCGATGACGGCCCGACGGTCAGACCCGACCCGCCGCGTCTTTAGATTTGAATCACGGAATGAGCCCATCCGGATCGCAACATCGATAGCATCGCGCTCAAGATCGATTTGTCGATCCGAGGATATAAGGTGGATCATGATCCCTGGATGCTCGGCGGCATAGGTTGCGATCGTTTTAAAGATCGGGTGAGCGTTCATGGTCGCCGGCATCGCAACCCGAAGCGTGGTTAGTCGGTTTTCTGCGCGGTCTGCGAATTGTTCCAGGCCCTCGCGTCCAAGGTCGACCATATCGCGTGCTGTCTCAAAAAGCCGCTCGCCCTTCTCCGTCAGTGAAAGGGAGCGGGTCGAGCGATAAAGCAACGCGGCGCCAAGTTGTTTTTCAAGATTGCTGACATGGTCACTAATGACCGAGGGCGAAAGACCGAGCCGTGTCGCGGCGCCCCGAAAAGTTCCGGCTTCGACGACGGATACGAAAATCGCCATGGATTTGAGATGGTCAATCACGCGCATTGATCCTTATTAGTTCGAATATTCGAACACTGTATTCCATTATACCGAATACTCAATTCGGCCAAGGACGGCTATTTCGGCTTCAGATCAATTTAGTGGAGCTAATCATGTCTAGAAAACTCACCCTCATAGTATCTGCGGCCGCGCTCGCACTCATGGGCGCTTGCACACATGCAGGGTCAACAGAACCTGCGGCTGACTCTGTCGCGGTGCTAAGCAATGCGGACAAAACCATCGCCCTGTTGGACAGCTTTAACACGGGCGACCCGGCCCCAATCGGTTACATCAACCCTGAAAATTACGTTCAGCACAATCTGGATGCGGCCGACGGCCTGGCGGGATTTGGCGAGATCATGCAAAACGCGCCGCCCCAAGGGTTCAGTGCAAACGTAAAGCGCGTCTTCTCAGACGGAGACTTTGTCGTCGCACATACTGAATACGATTTCTTCGGCCCGAAAGCGGGGTTTGATGTTTTCCGGTTCGAGGACGGCCTCATCGTTGAGCATTGGGACAACCTAACCCCTGTCACCCCGCCCAATCCGAGCGGCCGGACCCAATTCGATGGCGCAACCGAACTCACTGACCTCGATCAGACCGAGGCAAATAAAGCGGTCGTCTCTGGCTTTGTTGAGAATATCCTGATCCGCGGAAAGATGGACACCATCACCGATTATGTGAGCCCTGAAACTTACCTGCAGCACAATAGCGGTGTTGCCGATGGCTTAGATGGCCTGGGCGCTGCGTTCGCTTACTTTGCCGAGAATGACATGGTCATGATTTATGACACGTCTCACAAAATTCTGGGCGAAGGCAATTTCGTTCTGGCCATGAGCGAAGGCAAATTTGGCAAAGCGCCTGGCGAGCATGTTGCCTATTACGATTTGTTCCGCCTCGAGAGCGGCAAGATTGTTGAGCACTGGGACGTGATTCAAGCGATCCCAGCACGCAGCGATTGGAAAAACGATAACGGAAAATTCTAGGAGAGAGCACAATGCGTTCTGTAATTCTTGGCGCCGCGGCGCTGTCTATATTCACAGCTGTTTCTGGCTGTGCGTCGACCGAAGCGTTGCCGGAAGAGGTTGTTGCGACTGTCATCGAAATTGCCACCTTTGATCTAAACGAAGGTGTTTCGGCCAGCGTTTTTGCGGTTTATGACCAAGCGGTAGAGGAGCAGCATGTCGCGCTCCAACCGGGATTTGTTTCGCGCGAAACCGGACTCAACGAAGATGGCCAATGGCTGGTTGTCGTTCATTGGGACTCGGTAGCATCAGCCGATGCGTCAATGTCGTCCTTTTCGACGGCGCCAGCGGCAGCGGACTTTATGGCCAATCTGCAACCCGCGACCATGGCGATGAAGCGCTACGATATCCAATAAGACCAAAAGCTCGAGGTCGGGGCCTATCCGACCTCGAGCACAATTTTTCTGACTGAACCGAGCTCAGGTTCCTATGTAATATATTTACAATATATAATATTATGACATACTCTCTTTCGGGAGGAATATGCCATGCGAAGTCGCTCAACCAAGAACCTAGCAGAAGCCAACGTTGATCTCACACCGATGTTGGACATCGTCTTTATCCTGCTTATCTTTTTTATAGTAACGTCTACGTTTTTGCAGGAAGAGGCGATCGGAATGGAACCTCCGCCACCTAGTTGTGAGGGTTGCCCCAAACCTGAATTCCCTGCGTTGGTGATATTTGTCGATGCGAATAACGTAATTCGAGTGGGGGGAACGCTATCAGATATCTCAACCGTTCGGTCGAGCATCGAAAGACGTCGTGCGGAATCACCGAACGCCGCGGTGATTGTTCAAGCGGACCCCGCAGCGCAAACCAAAACCATTATTCAGCTGCGGGATATTATCTATGATGCCCAGATTGAGCGTGTAAATATTGTGCGTTCTCACACAGACTGAACAACAATAGAATTTGAGGTTCGCACTGGCGCCCAACGAACAAGCCCCCGGCTTATCGCGCCGCTATCTGAAATCGTTCTTGAAGTGAGTTGGAGCGGGTACACGGAATCGAACCGAGCTCAACAGCTTGGAAGGCTGCCGCATTACCACTATGCTATACCCGCTCAGGGTTGCGACACCCATAGCATGGATTGTGCAAGTGGTGGAGGGGACTGGATTCGAACCAGTGTACGCTAAGCGGGCAGATTTACAGTCTGCTGGATTTAACCACTCTCCCACCCCTCCAGGGGCACTTACACACCGCCATTTGACGTCGCGCTTTCCGACCGTCATTAGGGGGCTTTGACACCTCCGTCTTACAACCGGAAACGGCCTTATAATGAGCAAGCCCCGCCCGCGCAACCGCCCTAATTCACACAGGCGCAAATCTTCCTCTCGGCCCAGTGGCTCGGGCGAAAATTGGCTATGGGGCGTACATGCGGTTTCAGCCGCGCTCGCGAATCCAAAGCGCCGATTGACGCGGCTTGTTGCAACCAAGAATGGGCTCGACCGATTGCCCAAAAAGCCTGAGCGCGCAGAGGATCTCGCGCCCGGTGCAATTGATGATCTCTTGCCGAGAGATGCCGTCCACCAAGGTGTCGCAGCACATTTCGAGCCGCTGCCCCCCGTGCAAATTGAAGATGTTATTGCCAGTGGGGTGAACCGTGTCGTTGTGCTCGATCAGGTCAGCGATCCGCACAATCTGGGCGCAGTCTATCGTTCGGCCGCTGCATTTGGGTTTGGCGCCCTGGTGCTACAGACGCGAAACGCGCCGCCTATTTCTGGCACGGTCGCGAAAGCGGCGGTCGGCGCGATCGAGACCGTCAGCGAATGTCGGGTCGTCAACATCGCCCGCGCCTTGGACGCGCTGAATGATGCAGGCTTCCATACGGTCGGCTTAGCCGGCGAAGGTCGAGCGCAGATTGATCAAGCGGTGAAAGGTGCGGAGAAACTCGCCATCGTTCTCGGCGCTGAAGGTCCGGGACTACGTCCCGGCGTGGCCAAAGCGTGCGCGGAGCTTGCGAAAATTCCAATCACGTCGGAAATGGAAAGCCTCAATGTTTCGAACGCCGCAGCGATCGCCTTCTATGAAGCGGCGCGTCAGAATTAAGCCAGTCGGGTGACCAAGGCTTCGGCCATAAGCGCGCCGAGGTTTGGACCCTCCACGGGATAGAGATACGGCTCAATCAGTTCTAGCTCCATCAGAACCAGACACTCATCGCTGCCGTGTAACATGTCGACGCGCGCGTAGAATGGCGTTTCGTCCAGCATGTTCAGGATTTCACTGGCATCTTGAAGGTCAGCCCCGCCTGGGGTGACGGGGGTTTCCGTGCCGCCATAGGTCGATTGAATGCGATAGTCGCCAGGCTTGGCCTGCTTCAGCAGGGCGTGCGAGAATTTTCCATCGATGAAAATGAAGCTGTATTCCCCCTCTTCCTGAATCTTGCTGAGGAAAGGTTGAACCATCATCGGATAAGGCATGTCCGGCAACGCATCGGTAGGACTCAGACGGAACTGGCCATCTGCGCCGGCGCCGACTTGCCGCTTAAACACCAGGTCATCGCTGTTTAGGGTTTCGAACGCGGAGCGAAACGAGTCTTCGCCGACGCGGTCAATCCAAAGTGTCGGAATGGTGCGCGCCCCTTTTTCCGCCAGGCCCTGAAGATAGCGTTTGTCGCTGTTCCAACGGACCAAGGCGGCGGGATTGAAAAGCCGCGTCTGCGTTTCGATCCGCTCCAGGGTTTCTAGGAACAGATCTGCGTGGTCCCAATAATCCCAGGTTGTGCCGATGAGAGCGGCGCCATATTGTGACCAGTCCAGCGCCTCATCGGCCCAATCGACATCTTCAACAGAAAAACCCTTCGCTTCAAATGGCGCGCGCATCGCGTCCATCATGCGATCATGTTCGAACGCATCACTGCGACGAAGCGGCGATCCTGGAAGGGTGACCTTGGAGGCGAGATAAGCAATTCTCTTCATAGCCGCGCCATAGCTGGCCTTACAGGTTGCGTCCACCCCGTCTGTCTGGCACATCCGGCACGGACGATTTCCAAGGATATTCTAATGACAGCAACGGCTTTTGATGTGGTCGGTCTCGGCAACGCGATTGTGGATGTGATCTCTCGCCAGGATGACGCATTCCTCGAAAATTGGGGCATCAACAAGGATGCCATGAACCTGATCGAGGAAGATCGCGCCGATGCGCTGACCGACGCTTCGGTCGATGCTTTGGAAACTTCTGGGGGTTCAGGCGCGAATACGATTGCTGGGATTGCGAGCTTTGGCGGCCAGGCTGTCTATATCGGCAAGGTCGCTGACGACCGCCTCGGCAAAGTCTTCAAAGAGGATATGCAGCAAATCGGCGTGCCGTTTGAGACCTCGCCCCTTATGGAAGGGCCAGCCACCGCGCGCTCAATCATCTTCGTTACGCCGGATGGTAAGCGCAGCATGAATACGTTTCTTGGTGCATCTGTTGAGTTTTCGCCTGAAGACGTCGATCCAAAGACCGTTGAGGCAGCGGGTATTCTCTACCTGGAAGGCTATCTTTTCGACAAGGATGCGGCGAAAGCGGCGTTCGTTCATGCCGCCGAAATCGCTCATGCCGCTGGCCGCAAAGTGTCTTTGACCTTGTCTGACAGCTTTTGCGTAGACCGACATCGCGATAGTTTTCGGCACCTCATCCGGACCCAGGTTGATATTCTCTTTGCGAATGAGGAAGAGCTGCTCAGTTTGTATGAGACCCGAGACTTTGATGCAGCCCTAGAACAATTGCAGGCTGAAACAGGCCTTGCAGCTGTGACGCGCGGTGAAAAAGGCTCAGTCATCATCAGCGACGGAGATCCCATCATTGTGTCCGCTGAACCGGTGAGTGCCGTCATTGATACGACAGGTGCCGGCGATCAATACGCTGCCGGTTTTCTATTTGGCGTCGCGCGCGGCTTGCCGCTGGCGACATGCGCTCGGCTCGGACACATCGCTGCCGCTGAAGTCATCTCGCACTATGGTCCGCGGCCGGAAGTTTCATTATCCGATTTGGCGAAGGAAGCGGGAATCAACGCGTAAACGTTACGCCGGTATCAAAGCCTTTCTGCCATACTTTTCGAGCTCTTATCCTAAGGCCTAGCCGAGGGGCTTTGAGGATGACCTCGTCTGGAAAGCGTTCGCGATTGCGCGATCGAATCCGAGCGCCAGTGTCAGATAGATCTAACATTATCCCTTCACGAGTATCTTCTTGTCCGGCCAGGTTTGAGTGAATGTAACATACGCACCAAAGATGTTCTCTCGCGCTATGACGCGCTTCGACCACTTTTCGTTCAGACTCAATAATTTTCGGAGATGGTGCACAAAACGAGCTCCTATCGGTTTGGCGCCGTCCGAAGGGAATATTTTGCTTTAGCACATTCATGTTTGCCTCCTTGAAAACCCTAAAAAGGGGACCTCGAGGCGACCAATTCAGTCTACTTGGGTGGGGACGAACCTCCAAAGTTAACCTCGAGGCGCGATCCTAGTTTCCTGCATAACAAGCTATCTTGCCTCGGATCGCCTATTTCCAATGGCAAAGTCTGTGCCGTTGGAAAAAGGTCGATATTCATTGGGATTCGAAGGCACCGCGAAAACGGGCTTTAGCAATTTGCGCTGATTTTGTTTGCCATTCGCGATTCGAGTAATGCGCTTTGCGCCGACTAAGATTGGTCAAAGCCTTATGCCAACAAAGCTTCCTCGGCATAATCGAGGCGATCATGCCCAAAGAACATTTCATCACCGACAAAAAAGGTCGGTGACCCGAATGCGCCGCGCTCAACCGCCTCTTCTGTGTTGGCGCGCAGCATCGCTTTGGCCTCAGCATCATTGCCAAGTTCCCAGAGTTTGTCTGCGTCTAGGCCTTCTGCTGCAAACGCTGCTTTAAACTGAGCTTCATCGCCTGAGTCTATGCCGCCATCTGGATTGCCCCAGACATGTTTCCACGCCGCCTCAAAAAACTTGTTCTGCGCCTCGGGATCGTCTTCGAGACTCAGGGTCGCGCAAGTCAGCGTTCGCGTGTTCATCATCGGGAAATGCTTATTGAAATGGAGATCGATCCCGTAGCGTTTGCAGATTCGCGCCATATCTGCGCCCATATACTTACCTTTGGCCGGAACCATTCCTGGAGGAGAATTGCCGGTGGCCTTCATGACCCCGCCCTGAAACAATGGCCGTAGCTTTAACTCCGCGCCGGTCCGTTCGATCACCTGTTGCACAGGGATCCGTGCAATATATGAGGTTGGGCTGATATAGTCGAAAAAGAATTCTAGCGTTTTGGCCATCTGGGTCCTCCAATGCAGTTTTGAGCTGCGATCCGGCCGCAACTTAGTTCTTATTTGGAACTTAAGGCAAATCAGGTTAGGCATGCAAGCATGAAGTGGACAGATCTAGACGACAATTGGTGCCCGGTTGCGCGAACCCTTTCTTTGGTTGGGGATCGCTGGACCTTACTAATCCTGCGAGATTGCTTTTTAGGCATGTCGCGCTTTGATCAATTTGTGACCAGTACGGGTGCGACGCGCCATCTAATTTCAGATCGCCTGAAACGACTGGTTGAAGCGGACATCCTCGAAAAGAAGGCCTATTCGGAACGCCCCAAGCGCTATGAGTATGTGCTCACGGAAAAGGGTCACGAGTTCGCGCCCGCGCTCTTGGCATTTCGAGACTGGGGTAAAAAGCATTTGCCCGTGCGGCGGGCGACGCAGGCCTAGTCGTCTTTTGGATCGAGGTCCCGCACGATCTCTGCGCGGCGAAACACAGCGTCCATATCCGCGGCGTCGTCATAAGAGTGATCTGCAATGAAGTGCAGTTGCGGGGTGAATTTCATTTCGATCTCGCGGCCCAGGCGACCGCGCAAGAAGCCAGCCGCGCGGTTGAGCGCGGTTGCGATCTCATCCATCTCGTCTTTTCCAGACTTTCCGAGCGCCGAACAGAATATGTTCGCATGCCGCAAATCTGGCGAAGATCGAACTTCGCCGATGGTTACGGCAACGCCCTGAAGGACAGGATCACGAAATTCCTCGCGTGCGAGGATTTGAACGAGGGCATGACGGACCAGCTCTCCCGCGCGCAATTGGCGCTGGGTTGGAGGATTGGCCCCATGATTGGATTTTCGGCTTCGGCTCATGCGCCCTTCATGCCCTGCCCGAGCCGTCGTATAAAGATCTCGCACGCAGTTTTTTCGCCAAACCAGTCATGCGGGATCATTAGAGGCTCAGCGCCATCGAATTTGATCAGGGTAAAACTGCGTTTGCTTTTGATCTCATCAATCGCATCCCAATCAATTCGCGTTTCAACCAAGCCGCGACGGATGATCAAAACATCTGGATCTAGATCTATTTCGGTCGTCGATTGAGTCTCTGCGGCGCGGCCATGTTGATGGCGGTAAGCCCAGCGCATGAAAATCAGATACCAAGAGATCCCAGCGAACGCGGCGGCGAAGGCCGAGAGCATGGCGACCCAATAGGCTGAAAGTCCAACATCTTCCAAAGACGCTCGAAACAAGACCGCGATCCCGGCCCCAATAATCGGGGCGGTGACGCCAGCATAATAAAGTGTGGTCGGACCAACTGTGCCGCTACGAATTGCACTGGTCAGGCGCTTCGTGTCGCGCTTGGACAGGGCTCCGGATATGCTGAGAGTGGTCTCCATCCCAACATCCTACGCGCAAACAGTTTGGGAATTCGAAAAACAAATAGATCAAAATGAAAAGACCGCGCTCTTTTTAAAAAGCGCGGTCTTGTTCGATTTGTTAGCGACGGGGCTCTAGTCGAGCGTCCGCGCGATCATTTCAATTTCGAAGCACTCGATCTTGTCGCCTTCGCGAATATCTTCGTATTTCTCAAATGCCATGCCGCATTCCATGCCGTTGGAAACTTCCGGCACTTCGTCCTTGAAGCGTTTCAGCGTTTTCAGCATGCCCTCATGGATGACGACATCATCCCGCAGCAAGCGCACACCGCAGCCACGTTTCACGACACCTTCGGTCACCTTACAACCCGCAACCTTACCAGTTTTGGTGATGTTGAAGACTTCCAGAATGTCGGCGTAACCGATGAAGGTTTCTTTCTTCTCTGGATCAAGCATGCCGGAGAGAGACGCTTTCACATCATCGATCAGCTCATAGATGATCGAGTAATAGCGGATCTCGACCCCTTCTTTTTCGGCCAATTCCCGGGCTTGTTTATTCGCCCGAACGTTGAACGCAAAGACGGGCGCACCTGACGACTGAGCCAGAAGGATATCGCTTTCGGAGATACCACCCGCGGCGCCGTACACGACATTTGCGCGAACTTCGTCGGTAGAGAGCTTCTCGAGAGATTGCGTAATCGCTTCGACCGATCCCTGAACATCGCCTTTGAGGACGATTGGCAGATCTTTGGTATCCGCTGAGCCATCTTTGAGGCTGGTCATGAATTGCTCGAGCGAGGCGCGTTGTGTTGCAACACCCTGCTTCTGACGCTTCATGCGCTGGCGATACTCAGTAATTTCACGCGCGCGGGCTTCGCTATCAACAACGTTGAAGGCATCGCCCGGTTCTGGCGTTCCATCGAGGCCGAGAATTTCGGCCGGCATAGATGGCAAAGCTTCTTTCAGCTGTGCGCCGCGTTCATTGAACAGTGCCCGGACTTTACCCCATTGCGCGCCAGCGACGACAATGTCACCGCGCTTCAGGGTTCCGCGCTTCACCAGTACTGTCGCGACAGGGCCGCGGCCCTTATCGAGTTGGGACTCGACAACGATACCGTCCGCTTCGCGTGTAGCGTTCGCTTTCAACTCAAGCAGTTCAGCCTGAAGTGTGATCGCTTCGGTCAGTTCGTCGAGGCCAGTACGTTTAAGCGCTGACACTTCCAGCGCCTGAACTTCACCGCCCATCGCTTCAACCTGAATATCGTGCTGAAGCAGATCGGTCAGAACACGGCTCGGGTCCGCGTCTTGAAGGTCGACTTTGTTGACCGCAATGATGATCGGCACTTCCGCCGCCTGAGCGTGCTTAATCGCTTCGATCGTCTGCGGCATGACAGAGTCGTTCGCCGCGACAACCAGAATAACGATATCCGTGACGTTGGCACCACGTGCCCGCATCGCAGAAAAGGCCGCGTGGCCCGGTGTATCCAGGAAGCTGATCTTGTCACCAGACTTTAACTGCACCTGATAGGCGCCGATATGCTGGGTAATGCCGCCTGCTTCGCCCGACACAACATCGGTTGAGCGCATAGCGTCGAGCAATGAGGTTTTACCGTGATCGACATGGCCCATAATCGTAACGATTGGTGGGCGTCCGGTCAGATCCTTAGGATCGTCTTCGGTGCCTTCCAGGCCAATCTCAACATCTGCTTCAGAAACACGTTTTACCGTGTGACCAAACTCTTCTGCGATCAGTTGGGCTGTGTCGGCATCAATGATGTCGTTGCCGCGCATCATATCGCCTTGCTGCATCATGAATTTCACAATGTCCGCGACACGCTCATTCATACGACCTGACAAGTCTTGAAGCGTGATGGTCTCCGGCAGAGTAACCTCAACCGATACTTTTTCCGACTGTTCGCCGCCCATCCGGCGTTCGCGCTCACGTTCCCGCGCACGCTTCACCGATGCCAAGGAACGCTGGCGGTCGCCATCATCCCCAAGCGCCGAGGCGATGGTTAGCTTGCCGCGCCGACGTTTCGAATCGCCGCCGCGTCCACCGCGACCGCCGCCTTGATCTCTGCGATCGCGGTCATCACGGTCATTGCGTCCGCTTTTGCGACGTCCGCCACCCGAACTCGCCGCGGCTTCCAGGTCAGCTTGGCTTGGGGCAGCGCCGCCGCGCCCTTGGCTTTGACCTGTGCTTTTACCACCGCGCTCTGGGCGTGCGGTTTTCGCGTCTTCTTCGGTTTTCTTCTTCGCTTCAGCTTCAGCTTTCTTACGCTCTTCCTCTTCGGTTTTGCGTCGGACTTCAGCTTCTTCGCGTTCTTTTTCTTCTTGTTTCTTGGCGGTCTGCTTTTCCTGCAGCGCTTTCGTCTGAGCCTGCTGCTTGGCTTGCTCAACCTTGCGCGACTCTTCAGCCTTCTTGCGTTGCAAGAGGACTTTCTGGCGTTGCACCAGCTCTTCTACGGTGATCCCGAGCTTGGCAGCCGCAGCTTCCAGCTTGGTTGGAGGAGCCTTGCCGCCCTTGCCACCCGCTTTGCCACCGGCACCAGCTTTATTCTGTGCGCCAACCGTCCGGCGCTTTTTCGTCTCGACAACCACCTGTTTTGATCGGCCATGGCTGAAGGTCTGCTTCACCGTGCCGGACCCGCCGCCACGCGAAACAGTTAGGGGCTTACGCCCGGTTGTTTTACCTTTGTCTGTCGTATCGCTCATGCGTACCCTGGTATTTAACCTTTCCTACGAGGCGCGTGCCGTGCGCCCCTACCTCATCAATCTTCATGCCTGCCGGAGAACCAGCCTGTCTCGGGCGCGTCTCGGAATCCGATCAGCCGCTGATAAGCGATTGAAAATGTATCCGAGAGAGAACCTTGTTCAAGCAGCGCATGTATCACATGCTCCCGCCCAAAGGCTACGCCCAATTCAGTAGACGACAATGCGCCTGCGACTTTCACGTCTTCATATATCGCCTTGGCCAGAAAATGAACCTTGTTACGGCCATCTTCTGCACCATCGCTCGCTTCGATCAGCCAGCCCGGCGCCTGCTTGCGGATATAGGC
Organism: Henriciella sp.; assembly: GCA_039970335.1. Taxonomy (GTDB): domain Bacteria; phylum Pseudomonadota; class Alphaproteobacteria; order Caulobacterales; family Hyphomonadaceae; genus Henriciella. Next base: position 594,734 of record JBDVMC010000025.1, read on the forward strand.
GCGCACTTGGTCAAATCCAAGCACCGCCACGCCACTCTTTTTCGCCATTCCGAGCAGCCCAGTACAGCGCTGCACGAGTTGGCGTTTTACTTCTTCTACAATGTCGTCAATCGGCGTGCTCTGTGCCTTGAAAGCACGAGAAAAAACGCCCGTCTTCAAACCCTCTTCCAAGGTCGCTTGATTAGCGCAAATCCAGGCGCCGCGGCCAGGGATTTTGCTGAAAACATCTGGAACAACGGTGCCATCTGGACCACGCGCAAAGCGGATCAGCGCGTCGGGCGCTAAGCGCTCACGCGTGACAGCACACTGGCGGACCGGGCCGCCAGCGCGTTTTCCTGGGTGCGCCTCTAGGCGCTGGCCAGTATCATTGAGGTTCTGCGGCATCATCGCCGCCCTCCATGAGAAGATCTTCGTCGAGATCAAGGCCTTCTAATTCGGCTAGGATATCCTCGTCGGTAACATCCAATCCGTCGCTGCTCGCGGTTTCTGTTGTGCTTACTTTGCCGAGCTCACCGAGCGCAAGTAGGGCGCGCTCTTCTTCGGTCAGCTCTTCTTCTGCGCCAGCAGCTTCGGCGGCCATTTCGGCTTCGAGCTGCTCAAGCGCTTCCGGCTCAATCCATCCTGCAATGACGCGGGCCTTCATGATAAAGATCTGCGCATCGTCTTTGCGCATCTCGCCCTTCTTCAGGATACCATCCTGCCAGACCGGCTTGCCTTCTTTATTGTTTTCGCGCCAACCGGTGAGATCGTCCGGCACCAGGCCAGCGACATCTTCAACCGATTTCACTTCATTCTCACCAAGCTTCACGGCGAAACCAGGGGACATGCCGTCCAGTTCCATAACCGCGTCTTCAACGCCGAGCTCAACCCGCTTAGCGTTTTGCTTTTCAGCGAGCTTCTCAAGATATTCGCGTGCGCGTTCTTGGATCTCTTCAGCGACCTCTTCGTCAAAGCCTTCAATCTGCATGAAGTCTTCTGCGGCGATGTAAGCGATATCTTCAACCGCTTCGAAGCCCTCAGAGGCCAGTAGCTGCGCCAAAGTCTCATCGGCATCGAGCGCAGACATGAACAAGTCGGTGCGGCGCTGGAAGTCGATCTGATAACGCTCAGAATCGTCGGTCTCTGTGACCAGGTCGATCTGCCAACCGGTCAGTTGTGAGGCGAGACGAACGTTTTGGCCGCGGCGACCAATCGCCAGCGGGAACTGCTCGTCGGCGACAACAACTTCAACACGGTGCTCTTCTTCGTCGAGAACCACTTTCGAAACTTCGGCCGGCTGCAAGGCGTTCACGATGAAGGTCGCGTCGTCATAATTCCATGGAATGATGTCGATCTTCTCGCCGGACAATTCGCCGACGACGGCTTGAACACGTGCCCCGCGCATACCGACACAAGCGCCAACCGGATCGATTGAACTATCATTTGAGATCACGCCAATCTTGGCGCGCGATCCTGCGTCGCGAGCACAAGAGCGAATTTCGATAACGCCTTCATAGACTTCCGGAACTTCAGCGGCGAACAGTTTGACCATGAAGTCAGGGTGCGCGCGTGACAGGAAGATTTGCGGGCCTTTGATCTCGCGGCTCACTTTATAAAGGTAAGCGCGGACGCGGTCATTCGGCTGGAAGTTCTCCCGCGGAATGCCATCATTGCGGCGGATAATACCTTCGGCGCGGCCAAGGTCGACAATCACGTGGCCATACTCAACGCGCTTAACAATGCCGTTGATCACTTCGCCTTCGCGATCCTTGTATTCGTCAAACTGGCGCTGACGCTCAGCATCACGCACTTTCTGCATGATCACTTGTTTTGCGGTCTGCGCAGCAACCCGGCCAAAATCAAATGGCGGCAGCTCTTCTTTGATCTCGTCACCGAGTACGAGGCTGGCATCGATCTTTTGCGCGTCTTTCAGCGTCAATTGCTGAGCCGGATCTTCAAACTCTTCATCCGCGACGACGGTTTGAATGCGCCACAAGGTTTGCTCGCCCGTATCGTGATCGATAATCGCGCGGATATCGTGTTCCTGGCCATAGCGAGACTTGGCCGCTTTCTCGATCGCTTCTTCCATCGCTTCAATCACGATGGAGCGATCAATCGCTTTTTCTTCTGCGACCGCTTTTGCGATCTGCATGATTTCAAGCCGGTTTGCGGAAACGCCTACATTACTCATCGGCCTCAAGCTCCACTCTCTTGGTTATCTTCTATTGTATCGGTTTCGGCCTCATCTGTCTCGAGGCCTACAAAATCTTCATCGCCGGGTTGTGGCGGTAAGGTTCCATCACTGGTCGCGGCATCGATCAGCTCGTCGGTCAGGATCAAGCTGGCTTTGGCCATTTCTTGGACCTGCGCCACCAGTTCGGTTTGATCATCCAACAAGACCGCGACGCCATTATCATCTTCGCGCTGGATCGTGCCTTGGAAACGGCGGCGTCCGTCGAGCGGCATGATCAGTTCGATTTTCACCAAGTGACCGACCCAGCGGCCGAAATCGCCAATGCGGGTCAGCGGGCGATCAATGCCCGGGGTTGAAACCTCGAGGCGATAAGCTTCACTGATCGGATCTTCGACTTCGAAGATCGGTGACAGATTGCGGGAAAACTTGGCGCAGTCTTCAACATCGGTTGGTGCGCCGCCGGCTTTCTCAATCATGATCTGCAAGAGAGGCCGGTTTCCGCCCATCAGCCGAATCCGCACGACTTCCAGTCCGAGCTCACTGGCTAGTGGCGCGGCTAGAGACAGAATACGATCTTCTTGAGGGCTTAGGGTGATCAAGCGGAATTTCTTTCAGACAAATAAAAGCGGCGGCCCCGTTCCCGGAACCGCCGCCGATATGTTTCGACTTGCCGCCTAGATAGGCGCAAACCTGTGCTTTGTCTAGATCAGTTTCAGATCGACAGCAGACGTCTTGTTGCGACGCTCATCATGGTAGAGTTCATACTCAACCGGCTGGTCGTCTGCGAGGGCTTGAAGGCCCGAACGCTCAACTGCAGAGATGTGCACGAAAACGTCTTTGCCGCCTTCATCAGGTACAATAAATCCAAAACCTTTTGTGGCGTTGAACCACTTCACTTTTCCGGTGGCCATTGAGAGCCCTTTCCGTTGTTTCGCGCCGATCCTGCACCGTGCAGGAGGTCGCTAGGTCGATTACGGAGAGGCAGGGACATCAATATTCCGCCGGTCTGGCGGGGTCTTCTCAATTCAGACCGGCCGTATTCGATAAGTAAATAAAGCTCATATTCTTGCTGTTTGGTCAAGCAAAACCGGGTTAGTCGAGACTAAAAACCAAGGGTTGCACGACATTCGTGCGCTGTATTCGACACGAGACACTGACCTCTGATTGATCGTCTGGCTTGAACCGCCATTTACCAACAACGCGCAAAGACTTTTCGTCGAATTCTTCGATTGGCACTGAAGCAAGGACACGCGGATTGATGACATTTCCGGCCGCATCAAATTCTAGACCCAGTATCACCGCACCAAACATCCCGCGTCGAACCCCTCCAGAGGGGTATCTCATTTTTGGTCTCTGAATCATTCGTCCAGGACATGGCGGTAAACCTGCTTCGTCAGTATCGGCCATCGCTGCCGCATTCATCTTGTCAGGGTCGGCCCCATAGAGGTCCAAAATGGCATTGATTTCAGAATCGGCGGGATAGCGTTCTCTAGCGCTTTCGAAATAGGCCTGCATGGTCATGCCCCAAGCATCTGCCCGCCACATCAAGTCCCACGCCCATTCAGGCTGCTCGTCCATTTCATTGCGAAACTGTCGAGCCAAGCCTTCGGCATGCGCCATTTCGAGCATCGCATCTTGCGCTTGCTCATCGTTGAAGTAGGCCACCGCAGCGACGAATTTCGTCTCGACATATTGTTTCGGAAGGATGTTCGCGACCGGTTCCAGGTGGGCAGCGGCGGCGGCTGCGGATTCGCGCATCGAGTGAGCATCACCCGCGGTCGCATCATTTGCGACCAATAGCATGTAAGCCTGGACGGTCTCTACTGCGACGGCTCCGTTATAGGCTTGCAAAGCCGAAAATAGATTTGCTCGTGTTTCCGCAGTCTGATTTTCGATGTACGCGTCTTGGGATTGGACCACGGTGGAAATGTCATCGGTCTGAGCCGAACTCGTCGGCCACGCCATGGACATCAAAAAAAGAAAGCCAGCTAAGAGTATTCGCCGCATAGATCGCTCCTTTTCATCAAGAAGAGTGTTATCTTGTCATTCCCATACGTCAATTAAACTTTAGCTTGGGCGGTGAAGTCAAAATATACTGGCTCAACATCGCCCAGTTTCTTCATTTGATAGCGCGTTTCTATGTGGTCCGCCGGTGCAACCCGCCAGTCATCAGCGCCTGTCGCGGTCCAATCAAAAGACGGATGTTCCAGGAATCGCTCAAGCGCTTCATCGGCATAAGACCGCACATCGGTCGCGAACCGGACGCGTCCACTCGGCTTCATTATGCGCGCCAACGCATCCAAGAAATCGGGCTGAACAATCCGCCGTTTTTGGTGGCGAACTTTTGGCCACGGATCTGGGAACAGGATGAAGGCGCGGTCAATGCAATCTTCAACCAGCCCATCGACAAGGTCCCGGCCATCTTCCGGCCAGACGCGGACATTGTTCAGTCCGGCGTCCTCCACCTGGCCGAGCAATTTGGCGATGCCTTCATAGAAGACCTCACTCGCAAGAATACCGGTCTTGGGATTTGACTGCGCCTGCCCGCTAACATGCTCGCCGCCGCCAAAGCCGATTTCGAGCCAAATGCTATCCACGTCGTGAAAAAGATCGCGCGGGTCGATGTGTTCTGTGGGCTGAATCGGGACCGTCAACCTTGGCAAGACCTCATCCATCAGCACTTTCTGGCGCCCGGATAGCGGTCGCCCGCCGCGTCGTCCGAAGGTTTTCAGAGGGCCGTCTGGAGAGGCGTATTTGTGATCGGTCATATCATGCTCAGGTATCGGTCGCTGTCGCCATCTGCAACAAAACCGACCAATCCTCAATCTCGTTTTGCGGCTGTGTCAGAAGAGCGGAGGTATTCGCACCGAACCCGAGCCTGGCTGCGTCAGAATACAGCTCAGAAAAAGCTTGCGATTGCAACGAGGCGGGTTCACAACCCGCGCCTTGGTTAATTGCGAGAGGGTGCCGTGGCACAGGCGAGATCAGCTCCAGAAATGGAAGCGCCGGTTAAGGCGCTGCCCATGCCGCAATGGGAACTCGTGATCATGGTTGCCGGTTTGATGTCGCTGAATGCGCTGGCGATCGACATCATGTTGCCGGCGCTCAGCAATATTTCGGAACATTACAGCCTGGTCCGGGCAAACGATCAGCAATTGGTGATTTTCGCTTACATTGCCGGGTTCGGTGCACCGCAGCTGATCTTTGGACCAATCTCCGATCGCTATGGCCGTAAGGGTTTGCTCGCGATTTGCCTCATTGGTTATGCAATCGCTGGGGTCGCTTGCATCATGACCAATTCATTCACAGCGTTGCTGACAGCGCGGTTCATTCAAGGTGTGTTTGCCAGTGGTGTGCGCGTCATCGCGGTCTCTATTGTTCGGGACCTTTTGGCGGGACGCGCGATGGCGCGCATCATGTCGCTGGTGATGACCGTGTTCATGGTGGTTCCGATCCTGGCCCCAACCATTGGCGCTGGCGTCATGATGGTCGCGCCGTGGCAGTGGACGTTTGGTTTATTGAGCGTTGCGGCGATCGCGATTTTGATTTGGGTGCAAATGCGGTTGCCAGAAACACTGCCCGAAACCGACCGCCAACCACTAAACTTAAAGCAAACTACAGGTGCCTATTGGCAAGTCGTGACCACCCGGATCACGTTTGGCTATATGTGTGCTTCTGGTGTGATCTTCGGCGCATTATTCGCCTTCGTTGCAGCGTCGGAGCAAATCTTTACGGACGTTTTCAATCAGCATGAGACCTTTACGCTTTGGTTTGCAGGGGTCGCCGGTGCGCTCGCTGTCTCGAACTTTTTGAACTCCCGAATTGTTGAAAAGTACGGAATGCGACGGATTAGCCACTCTGTTTTGGTGGCCTTTATTGTTTTGTCATTGGTCAATGTTGCGACGCTGCACCTGTTTGGTGAGCATCTCTGGGTGTTCTACCCGCTCTTCTGCTTGATCTTTGGGTGTTTTGGAATGCTCGGTGCCAACTTCACGGCCATGGCCATGGAGCCGCAGGGCAAAATCGCCGGAACCGCCAGCGCTGCTTACGGCTTCGCGTCGACAACGGTCGCGAGCCTAATTGGTTACCTGGTGGCGGGACAGTTTAACGGCACGGTTGCACCGTTTATGTGGGGCTTTGTTGCTTTAGGCGTTAGCTCTCTTGCCATCGTCTTCGTGGCGGAACGCGGCAAGCTCTTCCAAACCCGGTAGCGGGGGCTTGCGCTTCCGCAGCGATAGCGGCGCTATCTCACTCAAAATCAATTTTAGGACAGGATATCCCATGGCGTTGAAAACCCGCATCACTGAAATGCTCGAGATCGAAAAACCGATCATTCAAGCCGCTATGGGCTGGATTGCGCGGTCCCAGCTTTCGTCGGCTTTCTCCAATGCGGGCGGCATGGGGATCATCGAGACCAGCTCAGGCGAGCTTGATGCGGTACGGGCTGAAATTCTCAAAATGCGAGATCTTACGGACAAGCCATTTGGCGTGAACGTCGCGCAGGCCTTTGTGCGCGATCCCGACATCGTTCAGTTCGTGATTGATCAAGGCATCCGCTTTGTCACCACGTCAGCAGGCAGCCCGAAGAAATATACCGGCCAGCTCAAAGAAGCGGGCCTGACCGTGTTCCACGTTGTGCCTAGCCTCAAGGCCGCGCTCGGCGCGATTGAAGCGGGCGTTGATGGATTAATCGTCGAAGGCGGTGAGGGCGGCGGCTTCAAGAACCCGAAAGACGTGGCTTCAATGGTGCTGATCCCGCAGGTTTGCGAGGCGGTCGATGTGCCCGTGGTCGCGGCAGGCGGCATCATGGATGGCGCAACGATGGCCGCTGCAATGTCGCTCGGCGCAGAAGGCGTTTTGATGGGCACGCGCATCCTCTCCAGCGCGGAAAGCCCGGTGCATGAGAATTGGAAACAAGCGATCGTTGACGCTGACTCGACCGATACGGTCTTCCTCAACCGCGACGGCCCTGGCCCTGCCCTGCGCGCGCTGCGCACCGAGCGGACCAGCCGAATTGAAAAAGACGGTGTTGAGAATATTTTCGGCGAGTTCGCTGGAACCCAAGACGTTTACTTCGGCGGCGACCTAGAGGCCGGGATCGCCCTGACCGGACAGGTTGCCGGTCGCATTAAGGGCGTTCGCCCGGTTGCGGACATTCTGAACGAGACAATGGATCAGTATAAAGCGACGGTTGCGCGCCTCAGTCAGCTACAAGTGTGACAGGTTTTCACTAGGCGACTGGCCTATAAAATGATTAAACACGGCAAATTTCCTCTCAAAGGTGATCCTATGACCGCAAAAACTTACCTCCTCGGCGGCGCAGCAGCGCTCGCTTTGATCCTCGCCGGCTGTGATGCCGTGCAGACGCCAGGCGGCGATACATCGGTAGAAACCGATACGGCCGCACCCTCTGATGCCGCATCCGTCGACGATGTTGCGCTGGCTGAAAATCCATTGCTTCAAGACTGGGACACAGCCTATGGCGTGCCGCCTTTCGCGCAGATCAAGGATGAGCATTACATGCCAGCCATGGATGTTGCGATTGCTGAGCTGGAAGCAGAGATCGACGCGATTGCGAACAATCCAGAGCCTGCGTCATTCGAGAACACAATCGTGGCGCTCGACAAAGCCGGGGAAACGCTGAGCAAGGTCGCTTTCACATTCTCTAACATCACCAATACCGACACCAATGACACGCTTGCTGATCTCGAGACAAAGATCTGGCCAAAAGTCACAGCGGTGCAGAACTCGATCAACTTCAACCCTGACCTGTTTGCGCGCGTCAGTGCTGTGAATGATGCGGCCGACAATCTTGATCTCGACGAACAAGACCTGCGCCTGATCGAGCTGACCTATCGCGGTTTTGAGCGCGCCGGCGCGACCCAGAGCCCAGAGGTCAAAGAAAAAGTCGCGGCGATCAATGAAGAGGTTTCCAGCCTGACCACCGCATTCGCCCAAAACCTGCTCGCCTCGACCAAGGCGTTCAAACTGGAAATCACCGACGAAGCTGAGCTTGTTGGCCTGTCTGAAGATTTCAAAGCCGCCCTGAAAGACGGCGATACCTGGACGCTAACGGTTGATCGCTCGGTCTATGAATTGTTCATGGTGCAGTCTGAGAACCGTGACCTGCGCTCGCAAATGTTTGACGGTTATCGCCTGCGCGCGAATAGCGGCGAGGCGGATAATGGCCCGATCGCGATCAAGCTTGCCCAGCTGCGCGCTGAACGCGCTGAACTGCTCGGTTATGCCAGCCACGCCGACTATATCCTTGAATACAATATGGCCCGTAACCCCCAGACCGTGGAAGACTTCCTCGTCCGCGTTTGGGAGCCGGGTCTCGAGCAAGCCAAATCAGAGCGCGCTGAAATGCAGGCCATGATCGGTGACGAGTTTACCTTCGCTGGCCATGACTGGTGGCATTACAGCGAGAAAGTCCGCGAGGAAAAATACGCCTTCGACAGCAATCAGCTCAAGCCTTACTTCGAGCTCAGCGCTGTCCGCCAAGGCGCCTGGACCATGGCCGAACGCCTGTTCGACATCACACTGGAAGACGTTTCGATTGACGGCTGGAACCCGGTCGTCACCTCATATGACGTCAAAGACAAAGCCACTGGCGAGCATCTCGGCCTGTTCATGATGGACATGTATGCCCGTGACAGCAAACGTGGCGGCGCCTGGATGAGCTCTTATCGCAGCTCAACCAATTACGATGATGCCGACGAAGTTCGTCCGATCATCACCAACAATCTGAACTTGATCACGCCGGCCGGCGACGGCCCGACCCTGATGCCGTTCAGCGAAGTTGAGACCTTCTTCCACGAGTTCGGCCACGGCCTGCACGGCCTGTTGACGCAGATCAAATATTCCAACTTCTCCGGCGTCGATGGCCCGCGTGACTATACTGAGTTCCCAGCGCAGATCCTTGAGCATTGGGCCGGCGCGCCAGAAATGCTGGCCGAATATGCGCTGCATTATGAAACCGGCGAAGCCATCCCGCTCGAGCTGATCGAGAAAATGCGCGAAGCCTCGAACCACAATCAGGGCTTCCGCACGACAGAGTTCATCGCGGCCTCGCTGCTCGATCTCAACTGGCACATGCTGAGCCATGAAGAGGCCCTGGCGATCACCGATGCGCGCGCCTTTGAGCAAGCAACGCTGGCCAAATACGGCCTGATCGACGAAATCGAGCCGCGCTATCGCAGCCAGTATTTCTCGCACATCTTTGCGGGCGGCTATAGCTCTGGCTATTACGCCTATCTCTGGTCAGAAATCCTCGATGCAGATGGCTTTACCGCGTTTGAAGAAGCCGGCGACATCTGGGATCCAGAGCTCGCGGCGCGCTTGAAAAAGTGGGTCTATGAAAGCGGCGGCCTGCGCCCGGCGGACGAGCTCTACCGCAATTTCCGCGGCTCAGACCCCACCATCGAACCGCTCCTGCGCATTCGCGGATTTGAAACCGATGCGGACGGTGAGGGCTAAACCGTTTCTTATTGGAGTGAGAAACGAAGAAGAAAGCCGCTCCGAAAGGGGCGGCTTTTTTATTTGGGGGAAAAGTGGATTTACGTGAGTGGACTAGTACGCTTTGAGTCGGATAAGTGCCGATATCTTTGTTCGATCGACGATTATAACGCACACCTGAATTTATTTGGGGTGTGCAATTTCCAAAACTGGCAGCTATCAATGAACGATCGAAAATGCGTGGTTGGAGTGTTTGTCCCGAAATACGACTAGCTATGAAGAGCGTTCGCGTTTCAATTTTTAGGGCACTGTTGTCGCAAAAAGTGATTTCGACCAAGTTGAGAAAAGGGGGAACTACAGAATGAAAGCGATGTTTGCGCTGTTAGCCTTAGCGCTAGCGTCGGGATGTGCTTCACAGAAAGCCAGCGTTCTGAATATGAACTCAATGGAACTCAAGTCCTCAGATAGGGGGCAAATTGAGGGATTGGAATCGAGAGCAGCGCCCCCGGATGAATTTGGTGTCCGGGATGTAAACATTGTTTTCTTCCACGGTATGGGCTGGACCCAGAAAGAATCGACTCTCGCAAAAGAGTTTATCAAAGGATTGGCACGCCACTATGGCGACGGAAACCTGAGCACCCAAGAGGAGGACCTTTGCAGCGCAGACGGTGGCGTCCTGATCCGTTTGTCTAATGATCAAGGAATTGGAAAGTTACAGTACTCGACGGACCTGCGATCATCGATTCTAACGGTAGATGAAATTGGGTGCATGGATCAACGATCCTACACGACTAGCGCGGGCATTCGATATAATGTTTACCGGCTCTTCTGGGACGACTATATATGGGAGGCCCTGCAAGGGCCACACGTCGGATATGACGACGATGTTTTCAGAAAAACTGACCCCCCTAATGAGCGCGTCGGCGAAAGCCGGAAAAAGTTCAATAAGGATTACAAAGATACAATCTTGAATTACGGCCTGACGGACGTGGCTGTTTATCTGAGCCCGGCTGGTGATCTGATTCGAAAAGCGGTTCGGACTTCGATTTGTTTGGCAGCTGGAGACTCGGCTGGTCAGCGCCTTGAGGAACGGGGTAGCGGGGCAAGATCGCAATCAGACAAAGCCCGAGTGGTCATCCTAGACAAGGATAACATCTGTGAGCAGTCAATTCGCGTCGAGAATGCTGCGTCGTTCGCGTTTGCCAGTGAGAGTTTTGGCAGTCGGGTCCTCTTTGATGTTCTCCGAGCCGAAATGCGCAATGAAAAGACCACCGCTATCGATCAAATCCTGAATCAATCGCCTGAAATATACATGCTGGGCAACCAAGTTCCGCTCTTAGGGCTGGGTCAACTGGCCGAATATGACCGTTCTGCAGAGACAAATGTTGCCTTAAACGCGAGAACCAGCCTTCCAAAAATCGTAGTACTTTCAGAGCTCAACGATATCCTGACCTATGAAATCGTTCCGTACCTTGAGTACTTGTGGATGAGGGGCCAAGCGGATAGGACCCACCAAGATCTCAACAAGCCGGAAATCAGAGACTCAATCGCACGAGAGTTCGGGTTTGAGGTGGTCGATCTACGTCTCCGGTTCGCGCCGCCTTTTCTGGGCGTCATTGGTAACTTCCTCGGCATTGCAGACACGGCGCACGCGCACACGAGACATGCTGAGAAGCCACGCATCATGAAAATGCTTGTTTGCGGCAACCGAACCTCTGAGGCGGGCGAGCCCCGAGATTGCTAAAATCATTGGTGCTGGCTTATCTTGCACCCAGTCCCAATTGTTCCAGAACCATCTCAGTATCCTGTCCCGGCAGAGCGGCTGAGCGAATGTCTTTCCCCGCGACGCCGTGAAAGCGAACTGGCGGTTGCGGTTCCCAATAGCTGCCTTCGGTTGGATGCTCGCGCTTGCGGAAGAATTCGGTCGCTTTCAAATGCGGGTCATTCTGGAGGTCTGGGAAATCGTTCACTGGCGCGGCCGGAATGTCCGCCTCGGCGCAGGCCGATAGCCAATGCGCCGAGCCATGCTGCGACAGATAATGCTGAACCCGCTCCAGCATATAGGCCATGTTGTAATAGCGGCCGCGATAATCATTGATCCGCTCATCGTTGAGCTCATCCGGCGCCTGGAGGACTGTTTCAAACAGCTTCACCCAGCGTTTATCGACATAAGGGGCGAGGACGATATAGCCGTCTTTGGTCTGCAGCGGCTGGCGCGAGGGGTCGACTTGGCGCTGATAACAGAATGGCCCAACGGCGGGGTCAAACACAGCTTCGTAGAAATGCTCTTCCAGCAGAAAGTGGGTGATGCACTCGAACATTGGCACCTCAACATGCACCGCTTCGCCGGTCTGATCGCGGTGGTGCAGCGCGGCGAGCGTCGCATAGGCGGCGTGCAGGCCAGAGACTTTGTCCGCAAACGCGGTCGGAATGAAGCGAGGTTTGGGATTGCCATCGACTTTCGGGAGCAGGCTCGCAGCGCCAGAAAGGCCCTGGATCAGGTCGTCATAAGCGGGGCGTCCGGCATAGGGTCCGTCAGACCCGAAGCCGACGCAATGAACATAGACGATATCCGGCTTGATCGCTTTGACCTGCTCGAAGGTCAGTCCGATCCGTTCAATCGCCGAGGCGCGGACATTGTGTATAAACACGTCGCTTTCAGAGATCAGCTTGCGGATCGCGGCAGCGCCCTCTTTGGACTTCAAGTCCCAGATCACGGAGCGTTTGCCGCGATTCATGGTCATGTGACACGGGCCCATATGGCGGGTTTTGGCCGACTTGCCGACATTGCGGAAATCGTCGCCTTTTTCAGGCTCGACCTTCACAACATCGGCACCCATGTCGGCCAGCGTCTGAGTGCAATAAGGACCGAATATGACGGTACTCATATCCGCTACTTTGATGTCTGAAAGTAATTGTGCCGCCGGCATATGCGCGCCTCCGTGTTTATGGGCGAGAGGTATGCGCTTGAACTTGGGGGGGTCAATCATGCCGTAGCGGCGTCGTTCAACGACCGTGCAAAACAAAACCGCCTGCACCGCGCGGCCGAAAGGCCATTGGGTGCAGGCGGCTTAATTGATCTGTTGATGTCCCGGGTCAGGCCCAGGGCATCAGAAAAAGCCTAGGCTTCTTCGATCTGGTCCACGGCTTCTTTGCCTTTACGTGGGTCCATAGCGGTCGTGTACTTGACCTTCTGGCCATCAGAAAGTGAACGCATGCCGCAACGCTCTAGAGCGCTGACGTGTACGAACACGTCTGTGCCGCCATCGTCTGGTGCGATAAAGCCGAAGCCTTTTTGGTCATTGAAAAATTTTACGGTACCTGGGGTCATAAGAGAACTCCAATTAGTGTGTTCACCCGCACAATTGCGGGCGATGGGTCGATGCTTTTTTCAGGAGTTGTCTAAGTCGCGTCCGCGGTGAGTGCCCACTTTTTGGGGCGCCGCTGTCGTAGCCTAATAGTCCGGCGAAAAGGTCGAACCGCTCCGATGCAGCACTTTTGGCGCACTGGCAAGGGAAAATAGCGGTGTTGCGCGCAGGCTTTCAATTATGCGCTAGGCGTCGGGCCACAACACTTCAGGGTATTTCATGGTCTTGATCTCGAGAATATTATTGTTCGGATCCGCGATAAAGAAGGTCTCTTGCTCATACTTATCGCCTTCAAAACGGCGATATGGATCGTCAATATAGGTGAGGCCAGCGGCTGCAATCCGGTCTTTTACCCCATCAAAGTCATGCTGGGAGAGATGGATCCCGAAATGCGGCACCAGAACTGCGCCCATATCGACATCGTGGCGAACATTCGGCAGTTGCTCCTCGCTCTGATGAAGGGTCAACTCATTGCCCCAGAAATTGACATCAACCCAGCGACCTTCTTCGCGATTGCCCAGGGCGCAGCCCAGAACATCCGTATAGAAAGGGAGTGTCGTGGTGAGATCACCTGCTGGGATGGCGAGATGCAAGATGGCTGACATGGAAAACTCCATTTAGTTTCGTTTGTAACTAAATAGTGGATCCCATGCCAAAAAGGAAAGAGAAAATCTCTATGCCAGAGCCAATTTGTAGTTTCGCCGAGTTAGGCGCGGCGCAATGCGCAGATCGGCAAATGTATCTGCACCTAAAGCCGACAAGAAAGCAGTCGTTCGCTTTTTGTCAGACGGCAACATGATTTGGTACGCATCCAAGGCGTCTTGCAAACGAAGCAGAGAGAACGTCCGTCCGGCAATCATACCGCTGTGTCCGCCGGTTACGAAGGGCACCATTCCAAATCCGCGAGGCACCTCAGCCCGAGGCTCCGCTGTTTCAGCCCATTCATTGAAATGTTCGATCGTCGCAGAAAGGACGGGTAAGTGTTCCGCCAACGCAACTTTCAAAATTGGCATCAGGGTCGCTGGAATATCGTCGAGCGGTACCAATTCGCCCTCTTTCCCATCACCGGCAATCACGCGCTCCACATAATCCGCAACCAGTGGCGCGGTGCGCTTCATATGCGCACCGGTAAAACGGTCGCGGTATTGATGCGCGTACAGGGGGCCGATCATGGCAAAATCGGCAAAACTCGCCCGTGTCCCCAACAAATAAGGGACCGCGTCCAAATGCGCAGACAGGTCGCTTAGGAATTGTTCATAGGCTTTTTCGACGCCAGGTGCCGTTTCAGGGGTGACGCCGAGCATCGGAACGAAACTCTTAAACCTTTGGCCGACAGCTTTCCCGGCTTCGTATTGCTGATCAGGGGTGCCATTTGGCGCTGCGTTCTTGCCAAACTCGCCATAGATCCAGTCTTCATTATGGTTCCACCGATAGTGCATAGCGGGCAAAGTCAGCCATTCATCCGCAAAGAGCTGCAAAAGATAGGTCACCATCAATTGCAGCGGTGTCTGTGGTAGCGCCTTTGTGCTCGTATCCAGAGCTTCGAAATGGGCGATGATGTCGGCAGTGTCCTGCACATATTTTCCATCTGAGGTCTTCAGGACCGGAATGACGGGCCACCCGACATTTGCCATGATTTCAGACTTCATAATGTCCGGCGTCGGCGCGATTTCGGTAAACGCGATGCCCTTCCAGCGGAGGTAAGCCCTGGCTTTACCGCTAAAATAACTCATTTCGCTGCCGAATAGCGTGTTCTCGCTCATACTCGTTTTCTCCTCCTGCCCCTGCTGCGAGCATAAGCGCGCAAAAACGGAACGCTAGTCACAAACAAGTTTACCAAAATCGAGGATTCCTTAACCATCAAGCTGCAATGCCCAGAACATTGCAGATAAGACGGCAGACTTGTCACGTTTCCGCCAGATTCTCCGCAGATAGAAACACGAGCTTTTATGAAGCGGTAGAAACCGCACAAAATAAGAATTGGGATACACAATGGAATCACAAGCGCTGGCCGAGGTTCATTCCCCTGGGGCCTTTTCCATGTTCGAGCTGCTTTTGGCGGCGGATCCTGTGGTCAAATTGGTGCTGATTGCATTGGTGATTGCCAGTATCTGGTCATGGGCGGTTGTCGTTGAAAAGTATTTCTCGATTGGCGGCGCCCGCAAAAAGGCAAATGAATTCGAAGAAGCCTTCTGGAATGGCCGCGCCGACGATTATGAGATGCGCCCCGGCCAGGCCCCGGATAATTCAGGGGCTCGCCTGTTTGCTGCTATTTCCAGAGAATGGCGCGATGCCAAATCTGTCTCGCCTGCGGAGCATGGCGCACTGGTGTCACGCGCCGAACGCTCTTTGCGTGCGACAGTCGACAGAGAGGTAGCGAAAGTTTCAAACGGTATTGGCGCGCTCGCGACAATTGGCTCAGCCTCCCCGTTTATTGGCCTGTTCGGTACCGTATGGGGCATTATGAACGCGTTCATCAATATTAGTGCCCAGGAAGATACTAGCCTTGCTGTCGTTGGCGGCCCAATCGCTGAAGCTCTGTTTGCGACGGGGCTTGGCTTGATTGCTGCGATTCCAGCCGTAATTTTTTACAACAAATTCTCGGGCGATCTCAATCGCTATGCCGACAAATTGGACGCTTTTAGCCAGGATCTATTGGTTCGACTTTCGCGCCGCGCTAGCGACGGACCTGTCTAATGGGTATGCAGCTAGGCTCTTCTGGATCTAATCGAGGCCGGCGCTCGTTCAACGCTGAGATCAACGTCACGCCCTTCGTCGATGTTGTTCTGGTTCTGCTGATCGTTTTTATGATTACCGCGACGGCGCTTCAGCGCGGGGTTGAGGTCAACTTGCCGAAGGCGGCAACCAGCAGTTTGACGGTTCCGAAATCTACCCCGCTACTCGTCACCGTCACTCAGGACGCCAAAATCTTCATCTCGGAAACCGAAATCGAAGCGGGCGAGCTGACAGCAAAACTTCTTGCTGTTGCAGGCGAGGGCTATGAGGAGCGTATCTTCCTGCAGGGCGATACCGATGCAGCCTATGGCGAAGTTTTGAATGTCATGACGCAAATGAAAAATGCCGGTTTCACGAGATTCTCGTTGGTTACCGATCCAAAAGCGCGCCCGGGGCGCGACGAGTAGAAAATGATACGCGGCCTTCCAGCCTCCATTATTGCGCATGCAGCGTTCTTCGGAGCGTCATATCTATCGTTCCCCTATTGGGGCGCGAGCAGCCGCGCGATGATCGAATTTGAGTCGGTCGATGTCAGTTTTGCCGATATTGGTGAGATCAATAATATCGCACCTCTGGTTGAGCAGGAAAGCGACGAACCTGAAGCGGCCGCGCCAGAAGAGCCCGAAGAGGTTCCTGAAGAGCCCGCCGTCGAAGAGGAGCTTCCTGAAGCCGAGGAAGATGTCACAAACGAAGACACCGCGCCGGCCGAAGAAGATCCCGAAGAACTGCTTCCCGATTTTGAGCCTGAAGAGCCAGAAGACGAGCCTGAACCGGAACCTGAACCAGAAAAAGAGCCGGACCCGGCCCCTAAAACGCCCCGCGATTCGCTTTCAGACTTCCTCAATCAGAGCGAGTCGACGTTTAAGAGTGAAATTGAAACGCGCCGCGAGCAACCTGAGCCAACACCGCCGCCCGCACCGAAGACGCAAACTGCGCTGAAGGATGCGCCAAAGCCGGCCGAGACAAGAAATCGACGCGGCGCTGGCGAACGCAACGGTAACACAGCGCGCATTGAAGCCATTCTGTACAGCAAAATCGTGCCATGCTGGGATGATGTGGTCGATTTGCCTTTCCCGGACCGCTTGAATGTGCGCTTGGGGGTTAAGTTGAACCAGAACGGAACCGTAGCCGAAGTGACCTTAATCGATCCTGCCCGTGCACCGATCGGCAACGCGCCGATGCGGACCGCGATCGATCGTGCGAAGCGTGCTGTTCGAAAGTGCGCGCCTTACAATCTGCCAGATGACGATTATGATGTCTGGCGCGAAGGGACCGTAAATCTCGGTCCCGCTTTCTCACCTACTAATCAACGCTGATATCGGAGACCTCAGAGATGATAAAAAGACTGCTATGTGCCGCTGCAATAGCTTTCAGCGTGTTGAGCCCAGCTGCGTTGGCGCAATTTGAGGTCAACATCAATGAAGGCGTGTTGAAGCCAACACCCATCGCGATCCCAAACTTTGAAGCCATCGGGGTTTCCCCCGAAGTAGCTCAGCAGATCAGCGATGTTATTCGCTCTGATCTAGAATCGACCGGGCTCTTCACGGTAACCGCAGAAGAAGCTTTCATTCAAAAAGACTTGAATATTGAGGTCGCACCGCGGTTCGCGGATTGGAAAATCATCAAGACCGACGCCCTGGTTGTTGGCTCGGTCGAGCAAATCACGCGGGACGGCAATGACCTTATCCGCGGCTCGGTTCGGATGTGGGACGTTTATGGCGAAGAGCTGATGCGGTTTGAAGATTCAAACGGACGCCAAGTCTCTGGTCGTCGCTTCACCACAACACCTGAAGATACACGCCGAATTGCGCACAAGATCGCTGATGCCATTTATAGCCGACTGACCGGCGAAGATGGTTATTTTGATACGCGCATCGTTTACATCGCTGAAAACGGTCCAAAGACTGCGCGCGTCAAGCGCTTGGCGATCATGGATGCGGACGGCGCCAATGTGAAATATCTAACCAGCGGCGCGTTTACCGTGCTGACCCCGCGCTTCTCTCCCGAAGCGCAGCAGATCACCTACATGTCTTATGAGGGCGGCATTCCGCGCGTTTATCTCTATGACCTGCGCCGGGCGCGCCAAGAAGTGTTGGGCAATTTCCGCAATATGACCTTTGCGCCGCGCTTTTCGCGAGATGGCGGCTCAGTGCTTCTAACTCAGGCAACCAACGGAAATTCCGATGTTTATCTGATGGACCTGCAAACCCGGCAAAACCGACGTTTGACCGATCACCCTGCGATCGACACATCGCCGTCTATGTCGCCTGATGGACGTCAGATCGTGTTTAACTCTGATCGCGGCGGCAGTCCGCAACTCTACATTATGAATACCGATGGCACACCGCGAACGTGCCCATCTGGCGGCCGCGATGTCGCTTGTCGGATTACGTTTGGGTCCGGTCGTTACTCGACACCGGTTTGGAGTCCGCGCGGCGATCTGATTGCCTTTACCAAACAAAGCCGCGGGCGGTTCCATATTGGGGTGATCGGAATCGACGGAAAAGGGGAGCGTTTGCTGACCGAATCATATCTTGATGAAGGCCCAGATTGGTCGCCTAATGGGCGAGTGATCACATTTTTCCGGGAACCATCGCCTGGCGCGTCGCCAACACTCTGGTCTGTTGATCTGACTGGACGAAACCTGCGGCCGCTTGTAACCCCAACAGATGCTTCAGATCCAGCCTGGTCGCCACTACTCGACTAGGTGCAAATCAGGCACGATGAACCTGAAAACACAGTAATCTTTCCAAAACGGAAAAAAATGGATTATAGGGTGACACGAAGTTGACAAATAAACCGCCTAATGCACCTGATGGGCGAGTAAGCAAGGAGAGACCCAAATGCGTAAGCTTATGATGACAACTGCGTCCATCGCCGTCTTTATCGGCGTCGCAGCATGTTCTTCAACACCAGAGCCAGAGCCGATCATCGTCGATGAACCGGAAGAAGTGGTTGTGATTGAAGAGCCAGAAGAAGTTGTGGTGGCCGAAACGCTGCCCGTAATCAGTGGCCCGGTTCGCGGATCATTGGATGACTTCCAGGTAAATGTTGGCGATCGTGTCTATTTTGACCTCGACCAGTACCGTTTGAGTGCAGACGCTCAGAATATTCTCAAGCGCCAAGCCGCTTGGCTCGCGTCTTATCCAAACGTGAATATTCTCGTAGCAGGCAACTGCGACGAGCGCGGAACACGCGAATATAACTTGGCGCTCGGTGAGCGTCGCGCGTCTGTCGTGAAAAACTACTTGGTTGACCTTGGTGTTGACCCAGCACGTGTTCAAACCGTGTCTTATGGCAAAGAGCGTCCAATCGCTCTTGGCTCTAATGACGGCTCTTGGGCGCAGAACCGTAACGGTTTCACGCAGCTCATCTCAGGCGTTGTTGGCTAAGCCAACTGCTTAAACTGCAAATGATTCGGCCGGGCGTCACATTTTGGCCCCGGCCTTTTCATATCTGACACACATTCCAATATGCGAAAGTGGAGCCCGTTTGATATGTTGCGTTATTCCCTACTCCCCATTTTGGCGGTTCTCGCCATGTCTTCCGCGCTTCCAGCCGATGCGCAGCGGCGACAAGCTGATATTGTACAAGGGGTAACCAGCGGGGAATTGGCAGCGACGGTTGATGAGCTCCGGGTCAGCAATGCGGAATTGCGCGCACGAATGACCGGGATCGAGTCGGATAAGGCGCGCTTGAATGGTAAGCTGGAAACGCTGGAATTTCTACTTTCCGAGACGCGCGACGAGATTAATCGCATGCAGTCCGATGATGCCGAACTTGAGCGCCTCATTTCGCGCTTGGAGGGTCGGGTATCGGAACAGAGCGAAACGATTGCCGATCTCAATCAAAAGATTCAAACATTGCAGCCCGAACCTGCATTCTTATCCTCAAGTCGCTCTCTTTCTGGATCGAGCGATAGAGAGTTTGCGGGCGCCAATGATGAAGGGTCGGGTGACGAGGAAATGGTTTCAACCGCATCTGTGTCTGGCCCAACGCGGATCGTCCGTCGAACAGAAACGTCTGGAGCCCAAACCGGAACGATTACTCAAGTCGGACCTGATGGAGAGCCTCTGCCACAAGGGTCGCTCGGTACGCTATCGGCGACCTCTTTGCCCGGTGATGCGGGGCCGCTCTTTGCCGAAGCGAAATCTCGGCTCTTACAGTTTGATTATGCGGGCGCGGAAAACGCTTTTCGATCATTCTTGAGCAAGTTTTCGGATGACCCTCAGGCTGGGGAAGCGCAATACTGGCTCGCTGAAGTCCTCTATCAACAAGAAGCGTTCGCTGAATCAGGCGCTGCTTATACGGATATGATCCGGACGTATCCGGATGACCCACGTGCGCCGGAAGCGTTGGCGAAATTGGCCCGTTCGATGCGCCTCGTTGGTGATACCGATCAGGCCTGTAACGCGCTTGATCTGCTTCCACAACGCTATCCGAATGCGTCAGGCGTAACCAAAAACTTGGCCGCTGGAGAGCGCGTGCGCTCAGCTTGTGACGCTTAAGGTCAATGCATTTCGGGGCTGACTTCGACGCGCTGATCGCGCGTTTCAGTCCGAATTCTACAAAACCAGTCGCCCTAGCCGTGTCCGGAGGAAGCGATTCAATCGCTCTGTTATGGCTTGCGCACAAATGGGCAAGGCACCGCGGTCGCCAGCTTTTAGTGCTGACGGTCGATCATCAACTTCGCGCCGCCTCGGCCTCAGAAGCAATGGACGTCGCGCAGCTTGTCGAAACACTTGGGCACCAACATCAAACCCTCGTTTGGCGCGCGCCAAATCCTAGTCAGAACGCTGCGCGACACGCGCGTTATGGCCTTATGGCAACTTACTTACAGGAGAACGGCGCTGATTGCTTGCTGACCGGGCATACGTTTGACGACGTGGTCGAAACCGCGATCCTTCGCCGCCGACGCGGGGTTCGCAGCGCGAGTATTGCCGGCCCGAGTTTGGCGGCGGTGGTTCCGGCCTGGCCCGCTGGACGTAGCATTACCCTGCTCCGGCCTCTCATTCATTCGAGCCGATCGGAACTGCGCGCCCATTTGCGGGCTCAGAACTCCGGCTGGGCCGATGACCCGTCAAATGAAAACTTGAAGTATGAGCGTGTTCGGGTGCGGCAATTCCTGGCGCGCCACCCTGCTCTTTTCCAGATTGCATCGAATTTTGTCATGCGGGTTCAGCGCCAACGCGCGGAGGCGCAATCACAATTAGCGCTCGAAATACTGAAAGTATCTGTCCACGGGGATGGTTTGATGGACACTGGTCCTGCGCAACTTTCATCCCAACTCCTTACCCTTCTCGCGCGCTGTGCCAGCGGCACCTCGGATGATCCGCGCGGCGGCGCAGTGGCGCAGCTTCTAGAGACCGTAAATGCCCCGGGCATGCGGCAAACGCTTGGCGGCGCCTGGTTTCAAAAAACGGCAACCGGCTACTTGGTCGGACGAGACCCGGGATCCTCACTCGCGGCGAAGAGTGATCTATTTGATGGACGGTTTGAGCGTGCGCTCGAGGTAGAGCTTCCCATGAATGGCGCGATGTCTTTTCTCGTACGCCAGTCTGCACCCCCAGATCCGCACTGGCGAGAAATCATTTCTGAGCGATTGGAACATCTTGCGCTGTGTTACCAAACGCCTCTTCTCACGCCGGTCCAAAGATAACCGCCAAGCGTCGGGGCGAAATACTGCTTGGACGGCAGATCGACGGCATAAGGCGAAAGATCATCATTCAACGCATCCTCCATCGCGGAGACGACGATTTCACGGCTCCCCGCAGCAAGGCGCCACAAATAGGTATGAAAATTATCGCGGGGATCGGGCTCGAGGCGCGATTGGTACAGGACATCCCCAGTGTCTACGCCTTCATCGATCAAATGCACCGTCGCTCCAAAATGCTCGGGTTCTCCATTCGCGAGCGCGAAATAGGCGCCGTACATGCCGCGATAGGCAGGATTTATGCCTGAATGGTAATTGATAAAAGGCGCGCCGATGGTGGTTAGCGTCTTTTTGCTGATCATTCGGGTTGAGACAACGAAGACAGCCTTTGGGGCAAGCGAACGCAGCACGTCTCGGGTTTCTTCACTATTGATCGTCTGGACGATAATCGGCGTCAGACCTTGCGGGGGTTCGGGTTGCAGGTTTTGAGTCTCGATCATGTCTCGCACAAGCGCGCGGCTAGGCCCTTTGTTCAATCGTATTGGAATACGGGCTGCCTGCATGCTCGCGACTTTGAGTCCCCCGAGCAGTTTCCGGCGCCGTTGCCAGAAGTCTTTGGAGGATTCGCTCTTCTCAAGAATTACCGGAAAATGTCCGAAACGGGCGCGTAGTGCATTGATCATGATCCATGCATGTGGGCCACCAGCGGTCAGGGCGACCAAGGGGGATCCATGTGCTGTCATGCGTCGCTCCTACAAAATCATATCAATACTACGCAATTCGCATTCCAGTTGATAGATTCGGGTGTTAGCGAGATTTATGCAAGATCGTTCTTGAGCGGGCTGGAAAGAGATCGAGACAGGATGAAGATGAAAAAATCCAACTGGGTCTATCTAGACGGCGCTTACCTTGCTGCTGAAGAGGCTAAGATTTCGCCCTTTGACCGCGGCTTTTTGTTCGCTCAGGCCGCTTATGAAGTGACCGCGGTTTATAACGGTAAGCTGGTGGATATGGATCACCATCTCGCTCGTTTTAGGCGGACTTTGGAAGGTATTGAGATCGAGCAGCCCGAATTCGATTTGCTGGCGGCCCATTACGAACTGATGGCGCGCAATGAACTGACCGAAGGGCTTATCTATTTACAGGCCTCTGCAGGCGATCAAGGTCCGCGCGACTATTACGGGCCTGAGACCTTAAAGCCATCAGTCTTTATGTTCACCACGCCGAAAACGCTGATTGGGGCTACGGCGGAAGCAGGGCTAACGGCCATTTCTGTGCTCGACACGCGATGGGCGCGCCGGGATTTGAAGACAACACAACTTCTATCCCAGACGCTAGCCTATCGCGCCGCCCGCCGTGCCGGAGCCGACACGGCAATTATGCATGAAGATGGGCTGGTGACAGAAGCGGCATCTGCGAACCTCTGGATCGTGACCCAAGCCGGCGAGTTGGTCACGCGTGACCTGTCTTCAGCATTGCTCCCAGGGATCACGCGGGGACGATTGATTGACCTGCTCGCAGCGGCGGATATGAAAATCGAGGAACGCGCGTTTACGCTGGATGAATTGCGACAGGCCAAAGAGGCCTTCACCAGTTCAACCGGCGTCGTGATTGCGCCGGTCTTAAAGCTTGATCAGCACTTGATCGGGAAAGGCGTACCTGGCCCTATCACGCGCCGGGTTCAAGCGGCTTATTATTCCTATATCGGCGCAGATCTTGCCCAGATTGACTGGTTATGATTCGCGGTCTTCAGGATCAATGATCTCGCCTTCAAACGTGAACGCCCCATCTTCTGCTTCCGGTTGCGGTTGGCCGGTTTGCATTTGCGCGAAGGCATCTTGCATTTGACCCATCATACCAGCCATTTGGTTGAGACCAATGCGCGCCGATATCCAAGCGCCAATTAGCGCAATCGCGGCTGGTACAATCAAAAATCCAAAATCGCTGGCTCGGATACTGGGCTCCAATTCGGTGGTTTGGAACAAAGCTGCAATCAGCGCCGCCAACCCAAACATCACGCCAAAGCCCAGCGTTCGGATCGCGAGACCGCGTCCGACGCCTTTGAACGGGCTTGGCTTTTCAGAAGGCGCGCTACCGTCGAGCATTTCTTTAAGTTCCATCGCAGGGGATGGCGTCACAGTTTTGATCAGGATCGCCGTCGCTGTGGATGCCGCTGCCAACAGGGGCACCATGATAATACTCAGATTCAAAATGCCTGCGGTCATCGCCGCACTGATAAAGGCTAGCGGTCCAGCGAGACGCAATAGAATGGGTAAGAGTAGGGCCGCGGGCATGTTGGGCGTCCTGTTAAGAGGGCAGCCTATGCCCTAGCGCGATCAGGACTGCGCTGGCAACGGCGTACCTGCCGCACTCAAGACGGCTCTGAGTTTCAAGCCCAGGATTGTTGCGGCCAAGGCGAGCGTGATGGCATTTGCCGCTATGACTGGGACGCTGCCCACCAGCAGACCATAGATGAGCCATCCTGCAACTCCGGTCGTGAAGAGGGCGTACATGCAGAGCGAAATGCCGTCCGTTTGACTTGTGCGCAGCACCATCAGGGTTTGCGGTAAGAAAGAAATTGTCGTCAGCATCGCTGCGATCAACCCGATAATTTCTGTCATTTTCTGAAAGCTCCAAGAGAGATTGGCATATATCAGGTTTTGAAATTTTGAGACCGCATAACTTTATATAACGAATATGCATTAATGCATGTCGTGGTTCGCCGCACGTCACCCTTGCGATTGGCTCGCTAATCCAGCATTTTGACGCTGATCAGGAGAATAGAATGGCCGACACTGAATATCAGCATGCCCCCGACCGGCCATGGATTTTCCGAACCTATGCCGGGCATTCCACAGCCGAGAAATCCAACGCGCTCTACCGCAATAATCTTTCCAAAGGACAGACGGGTCTTTCGATCGCTTTCGACCTGCCGACCCAGACCGCATACGACGCCGATCACATTCTGGCGCGCGGCGAGGTTGGCAAAGTCGGTGTCCCGGTCGGGCACCTTGGCGATATGCGCGTTTTGTTTGAAGCTTTGCCGCTCGAGGATATGAACACGTCGATGACAATCAATGCCCCGGCGGCGTGGATGTTGGCTTTGTACGTCGCGCTGGCGGATGAGCGCGGTGATGATCGCAAAAAGCTTCGCGGCACCACGCAGAATGATATTATCAAGGAATACCTTTCGCGCGGAACCTATGTCTTCCCGCCGCAACCGAGCATGCGCTTGATAAGCGATATGATCAGCTGGTGCTATACAGAGGTTCCGAAATGGAATCCGATGAATGTCTGTTCCTATCATTTGCAAGAAGCTGGTGCGACGCCTGAGCAAGAACTCGCTTATGCGCTGGCGACGGCTTGCGCGGTGCTCGACGCCGTAAAGGCAGGTGGCCAGGTTCCCGAAGAAGACTTCTCGATCGTGTTTGGGCGGATTTCTTTCTTTGTGAATGCCGGCGTGCGGTTCGTTACTGAGCTTTGTAAAATGCGTGCCTTTGTCGACCTCTGGGAAGAGATTGGCCGCGACCGCTACGGCGTATCGAATGAAAAAGCGTTGCGCTTCCGGTATGGCGTACAGGTGAACTCTTTAGGTCTGACTGAACCACAGCCTGAGAACAATGTTTACCGGATCCTGATCGAAGCTTTGGCGGTGACGCTCTCCAAACGCGCGCGGTGCCGCGCTTTGCAACTGCCAGCTTGGAATGAAGCGCTCGGTCTCCCGCGCCCATGGGATCAGCAATGGTCGTTGCGAATGCAGCAAATCCTCGCCTTCGAAACCGATCTTCTGGAATATGAAGATCTCTTTGATGGCAGCCATGTGATCGACGGCAAAACCGAAGCGCTGAAAGCACAGGCGCGCCAAGAACTTTCCAAGATTGATGAAATGGGCGGCGCCGTTGAAGCGGTCGGCTATATGAAAGAAAGCCTGGTTGGGGCTCATATTGACCGCGTCAAAGGGATTGAGAGTGGCAGCCTGAAAGTTGTTGGCGTAAATGCCTATACCCAATCTGAGGATAGCCCACTCGGCGCTGGGAATGATGCGATCCAAACCATCGATCCAATGGTCGAGCGTCAGCAGATTGAAGCCCTGAAGGCCTGGCGGGCCCGCCGCGATGATAGCGCGGTGAACGCTGCGCTTGCTGATCTGGAAGCCGCCGCCAAATCTGGTGCGAATATTATGGAACCCAGCATCACAGCAGCAAAAGCGGGCGTGACGAGCGGCGAATGGGGCACTGTTTTGCGCAACGTCTTTGGAGAATTTCGCGGTCCCACGGGCGTTAGCGTCGTCATTGATACGGGCGGCGATGAGGCGATCGAGGCGACGAAAGAAAAGGTTGTCTCCGTGTCTGAACGGCTTGGACGTGATCTGACATATGTCCTGGGCAAACCTGGCCTCGACGGACACTCCAATGGCGCCGAACAAATTGCGGCGCGGGCGAGAGCTTGCGGAATGCAGGTGGTCTATGAGGGCATCAGATTTACGCCGTCAGAAATCGTCGCGCAGGCCAAAGAGGCTGACGCGCACGTCATCGGCCTATCCATCCTGTCTGGAAGTCATCTCGATCTTGTTCGTGAAACGCTGTCTGAGATGCAAAAGGCAGATATGGATGCTGTGCCCTTGGTGGTTGGCGGGATTATTCCGTTCGAAGACGAGCAGGCCCTCAGGCAAATGGGCGTTCGTCGCGTCTACACGCCAAAAGACTTCAAGCTGACGGAAATCATGGATGATGTCGTCGATGTGGTTGAGCGCGCGTGGCTTAGCGCGACCTGATCACCACTTACCCAAGCGCCGAAACCGGATTTCGCTCAGCTCAATACCGCGCGTTTTTTCTGGCACAACGGGGCGCACGGAAAGATAATCGAGCGCCACCGTGTTCTCGAGCAGTTTTCTGGGAACATCGACTTCCGCCGTATAAGTTTCCCATTCAGGCTTGAGGTCGAACCGGGTCCAGCCCGTGTCGCCAGCTTTGCCTGCTGAATAGTTGAACTCAAACGCTTGAGCCCCTGCCCCGTCCGTGGGTTTAACCGTCAAAGAAATGCGTAACTTGTGCCCCGCATAAACCGTTTCCAAATCTGGACCCAGTTCGAAATGAGCGTTCTGCTGAACATTGGGAAAGTTCGCTTCTTCACTGGCGCGGATTTCTAAGACGTCATTTTCCAGTTCCAGATCGAAGCCAAGATGATCCTGCATCCGGCACAAGTCCTGGCCTTTCAGGATGATCAGGCTGTAATCGTCTGGGCCGTCCGCGCCGCCAAATGGGCCGCATTGAGGCCGCTGCAGTCCCAGATACATCGAGCTTGCGATCATCAAGGCAACGACGACCGCGATAACCGGATAAAAAACGGAGTCTTTCAAAGGCATGATCCCTGCAACGTCGGGTGGAGCGATAGGGTAGAAATTCTGACCACCCTCTGATAGCAACGCGCACAGCGAAACGCGACCCTCATTACTGCGTCTAGCGCAGCCTTTCGATTTTGTAACGGAACACACCGCATGCCGAAGCTTATTCTCACCCGTCACGGCCAAAGCCAATGGAACCTCGAAAACCGGTTTACCGGCTGGTGGGATGCCGATCTGACCGAAAAAGGCGTCGCCGAGGCGACCAAGGGGGGGCACCTTCTGAAAGCCGAAGGCCTTGCGCCGACATTTGCTTTTACCAGCTACCAAACGCGGGCTATCCGCACTCTGTGGCTCAGCCTCGCTGCGATGGACCGGGCCTGGGTTCCGGTTGAAAAACACTGGCGCCTGAATGAGCGCCACTATGGTGGCTTAACCGGGTTGGACAAAGCAGAGACCGCCGAGAAACACGGCAAGGATCAAGTGCATATCTGGCGACGGTCTTATGATATTCCGCCGCCGCCTCTTCCAGCCGACAGTCCCTACAGTCTCGCATCAGATGATCGATATGAAGGGGTGCCTATCCCTGACGCGGAGAGTTTAAAACTCACGCTAGAGCGGGTTCTTCCGTATTGGGACAGCGCGATCCGGCCTGTACTTGAAGGTGGGCAAGACACGATTATTTCGGCGCACGGGAATTCGTTGCGGGCTTTGGTGAAGCATTTGTTTGAAGTTGCGGACGAGACAATTACCGGGCTTGAAATCCCCACGGGCAATCCGCTGGTGCTTGATCTCGACGCCACCTTGAAGCCAGTGTCTGCACGATACCTTGATACAGAACGTGCAAAGGACCTTCCGGATCTGCCATGAGCGAAGGCACGTATATTTTGAGAGCGGCAGCTCCCGACGGCATTGGAATTTTGGCGGATGTGATGGGCCATCTGGCGAGCCATCGCCTTAACGTGGTCGAAAGCCATGACTTTGGTGACCCAAAGACAAAGCGCTTTTTCATTTGGGCGAAGTTCTCGGCCGAACAGGGGTTCAACGATACTGTTTTTCGCGATGGGTTCGGTCAGTTGGCAGACCGTCGCGAAATCGAATGGTCTCTGCGCCCAGAAAAAGCCGCGCCGCGCGCCTTGATCATGGTTTCAAAAGGGGACCATTGCCTGAATGATCTCCTCTATCGCCACCGCCGTGGGCGATTAGGGGCAGATATAGCCGCGGTTGTCTCCAATCACCCAGACGCTGCATGGCACGCAGATCGCCACCAGATACCGTTTCATCATATTCCAGTTACCAAAGAGACGAAGGCCGAGGCTGAGCAGACCTTGCTTGATTTGGTATCTGAAACACAGTCTGATTTTGTGATCCTAGCGCGCTATATGCAGATCCTCTCAAGTGATCTCAGCCGGGCACTAGAGGGACGCTGCATCAACATCCACCATTCCGCTCTGCCAAGCTTTAAAGGCGCCCGGCCTTATCATCAGGCGCATGATCGCGGTGTTAAACTGGTCGGCGCCACCGCGCACTATGTGACGAGCGATTTGGACGAAGGCCCGATCATTGCTCAAGATGTTGCGCCCGTGGATCATCGCCTATCGGCCGCGCGAATGGCGGATCTTGGGAAAGACATTGAATCTCGTGTCCTAGCCCGCGCCGTCACTGCGCACGCTGAAGGGCGCGTTTTCCTCAATGGTATGCGCACGGTTGTGTTCGAGTGAGCGCCCATAGTCTTCATATGCGCCGCGCCCTAGAAATCGCCAAGCTGCAGGCTGGGCGGACGGCCCCAAACCCAAGCGTCGGCTGCGTGATCCTGGACCGAGATGGCCTAAAAGTGAGCGAAGCCGCGACCGGCGATGGCGGCCGCCCGCATGCAGAACAATTGGCTTTGATTGACCTGCCCGTGGGGGCCGCTGCAGGCGGAACAGCCTATGTGACGCTTGAGCCTTGCAGAGAGCGCTCAACCGGGGAAGCGTCGTGTTCTCAACGTCTGTTGGAGGTCGGTATCGCGAGAGTCGTGATCGCATCTCTCGATCCACACCCTTTGGGCAGTGGCGGGATCGCGCGCTTGCAAGAGGCCGGAATTCAAGTCGATCTCGGTGTTCTTAAGTCAGAAGCTGATGATTTTTATGCAGATTTCTTTGCCGAGCATACGACCTAGTCGCCGTGTCTCTCTGACCACAAAGCGCTGGCAACTAACAGTGGCAATGAAGAAACTGACTTGACCTTAACCTTTGTGGTGTCAGCATTTGAAATACGCTGAGTAAATGGAATGGTCCCATGATCGGAGTCGTGGTCGTCAGTCACGGTAAACTTGCGCACGAATTGGTGCGCGCGGCCGAGCATGTGGTTGGTCCGCAAGACGCGTTTGCTGCGCTTTCAATCGAAGCCGAAGACGACATTGATGCTCGCCGAGATGAAATTCGCGACACTGTAAAGGCCTGCAATACCGGCAAAGGCGTGATCATCCTCACCGATATGTTTGGTGGAACACCGTCTAACCTCGCGCTCTCCAGTCTTGCGCCAAGCAAGATCGATGTCATCGGCGGGGTCAACTTGCCGATGCTGATCCACTTGGCGCAGATCAGGTCGGACCTGACATTGGATGAGGCGGTTCAGGCGGCCAGCGATGCCGGTAAGCGCTATATCCGTATCGGGTCGCAAGTTATGAGCCGCACAAAATGAGCAGCGAAACCCGTCAGATAGAAATTATAAATCGCAAAGGCCTTCACGCGCGGGCCTCAGCGAAGCTTGCAAAACTCGCATTGCAACTCCCGGCTGTCGTGATGATTGGGTTTGAGGGTGAGGCCGCCGATGCACGCTCGATCATGGATCTGCTCTGTTTGGGTGCAGGGATCGGGAGCACTGTAACGCTGAGCGCTGACGGATCCGATGCGGTGGCGGCGCTAGACGCCGTAGAAGCTTTGTTTGCTGATGGCTTTGGCGAGCTAGCGGAAGATGCAGCCTGCGCTTGTAAGTAGGGCCTACAGCACCAGCGGTGCCAACCAGTATCCGATACCGGTAATGACCACGATCCCGATCAAGTTTATGCGCACACCGCGTTGAATCATCTGTGATATCGGCACTTTGTCCGTCGCGTATATGATCGCATTTGGTGCAGTTGCAACTGGGAGCATGAAGGCGCAGCTCGCTGCCACGGCCGCTGGTGCGAGCAGGCTGGTCGGTGCCGCTCCAATCGCAGCTGCGAGCGCCCCCAAGATCGGCGCGAGCGTTGTCATCGTTGCAACATTGCTGGTCAATTCGGTTAGGAAAATGACCAAAGCGACCACGACGGCGATGAAGAAAATCGGTGGCAGTACAGATAGCGCGGACAGCTGGTCGCCAATAAACGTTGAGAGACCCGTTCGGGTTACCGCTTGGCCGAGACTGATCCCGCCGCCAAACAGGATCAGAACCCCCCATGGTAGTTTAACCGCTTCACTCCAGTTCAAGATTGCGCGTTTCTCTGAATTTCCTGCTGGAACTAGAAACATCACCACTGCGCCCGCAATTGCGATTCCCATATCACCGACGGCCATCAACCATGGCACATCCCACCCCGCAGACTTGGCAGCTAACTGAACCGGGACGCGAATGACCCATAGCAACGCGACCACGCCAAAAACGATCGCCGCGCGTGCTTCAGGTGCAGTGACTGGACCCAGCCCTTCACGCTGCTCGCGCACTTCCCGAATGGCCGCGGCGCCGTCACTGAATTTCGGCAGGCCCCGCGTAACCGCCCACCAAGCAATCGGCACGAGCAAAAGGCAAGCCGGTATGCCGAAGCTCATCCACTGTCCAAACCCGATCGTCGATCCGGTGTTTTGCTGAAGCCAGTCAATCGCGATCAGATTGGTCGGTGTTCCGATTGGGGTTGCGACCCCGCCAATGGAGGCGGCGTAACAGACCCCGAGCAGCAAAGCCGTCACAAACGTGCCTGACTTATCCTTCAAGGCCGCGGCGGCTGAAATCGCGATCGGTACCATCATCAAGGTGGTCGCGGTGTTTGAGATCCACATAGACAGCAAGGCTGTCGCGATCATGAAACCAAAGATCAAAGCAGCCGGATGCGAGCCGACCCGCGAAACGATCCCCAAAGCAATGCGCTTGTGCAGGCCCCAACGCTCAATCCCAAGCGCGATGATAAAGCCGCCCAGCAAGAGCATAACGATCGGGCTGGAATACCCTGCTGCGGCTTCTCGGGCGGTCCCCGCACCAATCAGGGGAACGATTGCCAATGGCAGTAAGGATGTCACCGGAATTGGGATCGGCTCAGTCGCCCACCACACCGCCATCCAGACCATCAAGGCGCCAATCGCCCAGGCCGAGAAGGTCAGTCCGTCCGGCGCCCCCACCAGCAACATCAAAGCCGCGGCGGTGGGTCCAAGACCTAACCCGATACGTTTTGTAAGACTCAGCGATCCATCCATTATAGACATGGTCAGGTCTTGGTTCGCTGAGTCAAGCGCTAGCGTTCGACAACGAGGTCGTTTCGATGAACGATCGCTGGGCGACCACGAAAGCCGAGTTCCTGCTCGATTTGATCCGACTGTAAGCCAGCTATTCGCGCAGCATCGTCGGAACTATAGGCGGTTATGCCTTTGGCGATGACCGTCCCGTCAGGCGTTTTGATTGCAACGGCGGAACCGCGGACAAACTGGCCCTCAATGCTCGCAACCCCGACGGGCAGTAGGCTGGCGCCATCAACCAGAGCTTTGGCGGCGCCCGCGTCGATGATGATCGCACCTTCTGGTGTGAGGTGCCCTTTCAGCCAGGTTTGCCGAGCCTTGTCTGGCGTCATGTCGGACAGGATCCAGGTCGCCCGTCCGCCGCCCAACAAGCTTTTCAAAGGGTGCTTTTTGTCGCCAAGCGTAATCACGGTTGCGCAACCGGCACTTTGTGCGATCCGAGCGGCCGCAATCTTTGTGGCCATGCCGCCGCTTCCAACGTCCGATTGTTGATTGCTATCGCCGGCCATATCGGTGTGCTCGGCTGTGAGGGTACGGACCACCGGCAGGTGTTCAGCCTCCGCGTCCTGGCGCGGATCTGCGGTGTAGAGCCCATCTACATCGGATAAGAGGACCAAAACGTCCGCGCCAACCATTTGAGCGACCCGCGCGGCCAAGCGATCATTGTCGCCGTAGCGAATCTCATCCGTGGCGACGGAATCGTTTTCATTGATCACAGGCAGCGCGCCCGCGCTTAGCAATGTTTCGAGCGTTGCCCGAGCATTTAGCCAACGGCGCCTATTCTCGGTATTGTCCAAGGTCAGAAGCGCTTGCGCGACAGAGATGTTGTGCGCTGCAAAAGCGCTCGCCATGGCCGCCATCAAAAGAGGTTGACCAAGTGCTGCGGCCGCTTGTTTTTCTTCGAGTTTTCTTGGGCGTTCCGAACCGAGCTGATTTCGCCCGAGCGCAATCGCGCCAGATGAGACCAGGACAATTTCTTGGCCAGCTGCCCGCCGCTCTGCGATATCATCTGCAAGACCGTTGAGCCACACTTGGCGGGCGTTACCAGCTTCCGCAACAAGCGCTGAACCAAGCTTTACGACGATCCTTTGCGCGCGATTCAGGTAATCCACTGGCGCCTGCTGGGTCATCCGAGCGGGTTCCAGTCATCGTCTTCGTCGACGCCTTCAGATTCGCTTACGGCGATCTGCCCGAGTTCTTTGAACATCAACCCGAGGGCGGTTTTGACGCCTTCTCCGGTGACGGCAGAGATCCGAAGCGGCTCATGTCCGCACGCCGCTTTTAGAAGTTTCGCTTGCTCATCGACGAGTTCTGAATCCAGCACATCGACTTTGGACAATGCGACGATTTCTGGCTTAGCGGCGAGGTTTGAGTCATAGGCCTCAAGTTCTTCGCGGATCGTTCGGTAGGCCTCATCGGGGTTGTCCTGCGTACAATCGATCAGGTGCAACAAAACACGGCAGCGCTCGACATGTCCCAAAAATCTGTGACCGAGGCCAATACCATCTGCAGCGCCTTCGACCAGGCCAGGTATATCAGCCAGCACAAATCGAGAGCCGACGCCCAAGTCGACGATCCCCAAGCCGGGGTGCAGAGTGGTGAAAGGATAGTCGGCAATTTTCGGTTTCGCGGCCGTGGCGCGGCTCAAAAATGTCGACTTACCGGCATTGGGCAGGCCGAGTAGCCCAGCATCCGCGATCAGTTTCAAACGCAGCCACAAGACGAATTCTTCGCCCGGGTCGCCGGGGTTAGATCTTCGCGGGGCCTGATTGGTCGAAGTTTTGAAGCGCATATTGCCCCAGCCGCCATTGCCGCCTTTGGCGACCATGATGCGTTGACCAATCTCTGTCAGGTCGGCGATCAGCGTTTCTTCGTCTTCTTCATAGATTTGAGTCCCAACAGGGACCTTGATTGTTTTGTCCACACCGCCGCGACCATGCCGCTGCTTGCCCATGCCGTGCCCACCGCGTTCAGCTTTGTGGTGTTGCTGGTAGCGATAGTCGATCAACGTGTTCAGGCCTTCGACCGCTTCGACATAAACATGTCCGCCGCGGCCGCCATCGCCGCCATCGGGTCCGCCGAATTCAACATAGGCTTCACGACGGAAGGAGGCGCAGCCATTTCCGCCGTGTCCGGCTTTGATATAGATCTTGGTCTGGTCGAGGAATTTCATGGTCGCCTCTTAGGCGATCCCGGCAGTAAAAGCGAGCGAAGCCTGCACGATAGGAACAGCCAGGTTCACGCAGACTTGAAGACGCTTGGATGGACTCTGGTCAAAGAATGACGCGAGTATAGATATAGGAATAGCTCTAATGGAGGATTGGCGATGAAACGGGCACTTATGGTCGCGGTAGCGGCAATGGCTTTCAGCGGTATGCCAGCGATGGCAAGCGGTGGAGGCGGCGGCGGGGGATCGAGCGCGCCAAGCAGCTCGGGCCCGAGCTATGACCCTGTTGAAGAGTATCAATCGGGCGTCGAATTTCTGAAGACTGGCGAATATGTAAAGGCCGAGCGGGCCTTCAAGCGCGTCACGAAAGTGGCCAAGAAAGACGCCAATACGCGCTACATGCTCGGTTTGGCGCATTATGCACAGGACGAGTTTAAAGCTGCGGCAAAATCTTTTGAACGTGCCGTGAAGTATGACGCTAAACTCTACCAGGCGTATGGAAAGCTCGGTGTTTCCTATTTGAACATCGACAAAGCCGACAAAGCTGAGGCTGTCTTGGTTGATCTACAAGCTGCGTCTGCAGAGTGTGAGAGTGCGTGCCCAGAGGTTGAAAAAATCGCCGCCGCGATTTCTGAGATCGAAACGGCGCAGAATGCGAGCGATCCGATCGAAACCTCCAGCCTGGCACCGCTGGTGCAACCTGCAAGTCTAAGCGCGGGTGATCTGCGCTATTCGGATGCGGTTCGCTTGATCAATTTAGGTGAATATGACGCGGCCATTTTTGAGCTTCGCGTCGCTGGCGAGATTCTCGGCCCACATCCAGATGTCCTGACTTATATCGGCTTCGCGAACCGTAAAATGGGAGAAAAGGAAACGGCGTTTGCGTTCTATAGCGCTGCATTGAAAATCGCCCCGAACCATCTCGGCGCGAATGAGTATCTTGGCGAATATTATGTCGAGCTTGGCGATATGGACCGCGCCCAAGAGCAGCTTGATAAGTTGAACGCGCTTTGCCCATTTGGCTGCACTGAGAGCCGCGAGCTTTCCAATTGGATCGCCGCCGCAGAAGCATGACACGAATCTTCGCGATTGCTGCGGTCTGCGCCGCGATCGCGAGCTGTCATACCGCATCAAATGAAATGAATGAGCGCCCGGTGGAAATCCGAACGCTGGATTGGATTGGCGAGGGCACCGACCCGGTTAGGCATCTCACCATGCAACCTGCTTCCTGTGTGGCATCTCGCGAAGATTCAGATGTGCGCCGCGGCGAGTTGCTGTTTAACAGCCCGCTCCTGCTAGGCGGGCAGGCAGGTAAGGCAGGCCTTAGTTGCGCTGCTTGCCATCGCAACGGAAGGGGCAATCCGGATTTTGTTTTCAATGGAATTTCTGGAATGCCAGGCACCGCGGATGTGACCAATGGCCTGTTCTCAAGCCTTCGAGCAGATAAGACAGTCAACCCGGTGCCCATACCAGATCTTGCCACGCAAGAAGGCCGAGTGCAGGTGGATCGCGCGCGCGAGAATGAGCTCGAAGATTTCCTCACAGCCCAAATCGTAGAAGAGTTTTCAGGTCCCTTGCCGAGTGATCAAATGGTGGCGGACTTGGCCGCCTTTATTCGCGCGCTGGACGCAGAGGCTTGCGCAGATCTGTCCGAGCAAACCCAGTCTTGGCGAGATGAGGCAGCCCGGATCGATGCTGGTCTCGAAGCGATTGAGATTGCGCCTCGTCAAGCCGCGTATGTTTCAGCGATACGGGCAGCATTGGGGCGTCTCAACAATCGCTATAAAGGCCCTGAATTTGGCGCTTTGAGAGCCGAATTGGTAAAGTTTAGTCGCGACCTGGCATCTGCGCATTCTTTATCCGACTTAGACGCGAATTGGCAGCGGATAAGCGGTTCGCTCGCCGATGGAGAAGCTCAATCCTTGTACAATCAGGATATGCTCGAGCGTGAGTTGCGCTAATGCGCGACGAGTTTCAAAGCGAGTTCTGGGTCGGTGCCTTTGGTGTAGCGCAGGCAAGGGTCTCTTTTGCCACGTGCCAGGCCAAACAGGTCGGTTTCGCCAACGAGCGTGAATCCAAGCCTGGTTAGGATGCGCCCAGAGGCTGGATTGTCTGTGAAATGCCCAGACGTGAACCGCGAAATGTTCAGATCATCTTCGGCCCAGTTCAAAAGCGCGGTTGCGGCTTCCGTTGTATATCCGAGGCCCCACCAAGGTTCGCCAAGCCAATATCCAATTTCCCAAACATCCATCGGTAAAAGACGCAGGCTGACACATCCGATCATACCTTCGGGCTCACGCGTGATGGCAAAGCTGTAACTCGTATCCTCGGCCCACTTCTTGGGGATATCTTCCAACCAATCCTCGGCATCCGTGTCTATATAAGGATGCGGCACGCGCCCCAGATTCCACGCAACCGCTTTCACGCCCAAACGCTCAACAATTTGAGGGGCGTCAAAAGGGAGTGGCGGGCGCAGAACCAAGCGCTGCGTTTTCAAGATCACAGGGTCAGCCATTATTGGCTCCAATCGGGCGTCTTCTAAGGTGTCTTAAATTGCGTTGCTCTGTGCAAGGGATGGACTGGTATTGAGTGCATAGCGCCATGCTGGGTCTTCTCCGCCGCGCGCGAGGCTGAAGAGCGGTTTCTCGCCCACGCGGTCAAAACCGAGCTTCTCAAGAACGCGCCCAGACGCCGGGTTGTCCTGGAAGTGTCCCGCAACGAACTTGGTGACGCCAAAGCGTGTTTCGCCCCATTCTAAAAGAGCGCGCGCTGATTCGGTGGCGACGCCTTTTCGTTGCACGGCTCTATCGACCCAGTAGCCGATCTCCCAAGCGTCTCCGTGCGTTTGGTTAAACCCTACAGACCCAATCACGCCGGCCTCAACATGCGTTATTACGAACGCGTATTCAGTCCCCTGCTCACGCGCCGTGTCCGCATAAGAAATCCAATCCAATGCATCACTTGGCGTATAGGGATGAGGCAAGCGTGCCAGATTGCGGGCCATATCTTTGTCGTTCACGCAACAGGCAATCTGCCGCGCGTCCTTCACTCGCGGCGGTCGCATAAAGAACCGCTCGGATCTAAACTCAAATGGTCCACCCATAATCGTCTCCAACGGAAGGCAAAGAAAAAGGGAGGCAGTGACCTGCCTCCCTTCGGAATTTGTTGGCCACCCCTCGGCGGCCTTATCGAGCCGCTTTATTCAGCTGCTTCCGCGAGCGGTGCCACTGACACGTACTGGCGGTTATTGCGCTTGCGCGTAAACTCGACTTTGCCTTCGACGAGCGCAAAGAGCGTATGATCTTTGCCCATGCCGACGCCGCGACCCGGATAGGTCTTGGTGCCGCGCTGGCGGATAATGATGTTTCCAGGGATTACGTGCTCGCCACCATATTTTTTGGTGCCGAGATATTTAGGATTTGAGTCGCGTCCGTTCTTCGACGAACCGCCTGATTTTTTATGAGCCATATCTGGTCTCCAATCTGCGCTTCAGCTTATCGCCGAAACATTAGCCTTTGGCGAGCTCTTTAGCCTGGGCAACCCAGTCATTGCTCTCGAATTTCCCTGCCGCGCCGATTTTCTCTTCGAGCGCGTCAATGTCTGTTGTCTTCATTTTCGCGATCTGCGCGAAACTGGTGATGCCTTCAGCTTCCAGCTTTCCAGCAAAGACTTTGCCGAGGCCTTTCATGACCGTTAGGTCGTCTGCCTTAGCAGGCGCTGCCGCCTTCTTAGCGTCTGGCTTCTCGGCTTCCGCCTTCTTAGCAGCTGGCGCTTTCGCTTCTGCTTTTGGAGCAGCCTCTGCCTTAGGAGCGGCTTCTTTCTTCGGCGCAGCTTTCTTTTTGGCTGGCGCTTTCTTGCTGTCGGCTAGGATCGAATCGATGGTCACGACAGTTTCGAGCTGACGGTGACCCTTCTTGCGCCGGTAAGTGTTACGCTGGCGCTTCTTCATGATCAGGACTTTGGTGCCCTTACGCTGTTCAGCGATTGTGCCGACAACGCTGGCTCCTGCAACCATGGGTTCGCCAATGGTTACTGCCTTTTCGTCGCCCAGCATCAAAACGTCTTCAAACGTAACGCTTTCGCCCGCGTCTGCGGTGAGTTTTTCAATGACGATTTCATCGCCTTCGGCAACTTTATACTGTTTGCCACCTGTCTTAATGACCGCGAACATGACGCTCGTCCTTCTCAGAACTCAAAAAATGAAACTTTGGCCGCTGCCACTTCTGGCGCGGACATGAAGGCGCGGATAAACACTAAACACTGCACAGAGTCAAACCCTCTTTGGCATGAAATGCAGGGCTTGATGCGTTTCTCCGAGCGGAGTAGGTCGTGGCGCAGCGGAGAGGTGCCGGAGTGGCTGAACGGGACGGTCTCGAAAACCGTTGAGCGCGCAAGCGTTCCGAGGGTTCGAATCCCTCTCTCTCCGCCATTTGTACCAACCGCCTTGAATTCAAATAACATTCTGTTTTTTATACATATTGATGTGTACCCGGGTACAAAACTTGGTACAAAGCGATATGAAAAAGGCTGTTTCCGAATACGTCTATGCGCGAGGCAACGGGATCTACTATTTCCGCCGGGCAGTTCCCTCAGATTTGCGAGGCGAAATAGGAAAGCGAGAGTGGAAAGTATCGCTCGGAACACAAGATGTGGGAAAGGCCTTCGCGAAGGCAGCTAAACTATCGAGCAAAATCGAAATCCAAATAGCTCAGCTAAGAGGTGAGG
The DNA here is from genome assembly GCA_039970335.1 of Henriciella sp. Lineage (GTDB taxonomy): Bacteria > Pseudomonadota > Alphaproteobacteria > Caulobacterales > Hyphomonadaceae > Henriciella. Next base: position 632,824 of record JBDVMC010000025.1, read on the forward strand.
CAGAAGGTGCGACACCCATCGACCGCGATGTACCTGCTTCGGACCAACAGGTGTTGGCGACGATGAACGCCCTATTTTCGCGTGATCGTACAATTCGTGCAGGCCGCATGGACGGACGAATTGAACACGCAATAATCGATGGCGAAAATGCTCAGCAGCTGTTGGATCGTCTCATCGCTGATTTAGACGAATTGGATGTCGTCACGCCTCTAGCTTTACCCACTTCGAAGTTGGATCGATTTCTGGGGCCCCTGCAACAAAGAACAGGACGAGATATCCGCGCTGATCGATCGCTCGTCAGAAAACTCGCCGCATCTTACCTGCAGAACGAGAAACGAATTTTGGAAACTCAAATAGCGCAATTGCGAGGTGACCAAGCCGAAGTAGAGCGGCTCTCAAAGCGAGCGACGAAAGAACCCAGTTTAGTTTTTTTAGTGGATCTCTACCGAGAGCAAATGGGCGCACAGTGGCGTTCGAAAACGCGCACAAAATTCGAGAATGTTTCTCGTGTTTTGATCGACGTGTTGGGAGCGGATACGAAAATTTCAGCTGTGAACCGAGAGATCGCTCGAGAATTCAGCGACGTGCTGCACTCATTGCCCACAAATTACCTAAAACGAAAAGAACTGAGTGGGCTTTCAGCGCGAGATGCTGCGGCACGAGGAGCAACTCTAAAGATGCCGACACTCGGTTATAAAAGCCTCAAGGTCTATCTCGCCTACGCGACGTCCATCTTCAAGTTTGCGGTCAATGAAGACCTAACAGCGAAAAACCCGATGAGGGGACTACAAGTTCGAGCACCAATGCCCGAGATTTCTGTCAAAAAACCGTCGCCGGAAGAAATTCAAAAGATATTCAATGCACCCGTATTCACCGGCTGCGAGGATGATTTGAAGAATTGGCGACAACCAGCACCTTCTCAAATTCGCCGGGGGCGTTTTTGGGTGCCAATTCTAGCTTTGCACTCAGGCATGCGACTTGGAGAAGTATGCTCCCTACAGGCAAAAGACATTCAGAGCCTGCATGGCGTGACCTTATTCAATCTGGTCGACAACGAGGAGCGGCGCCTGAAGACGAAAAATGCCGCCCGCATCATCCCGATCCATCATCAACTTATACGTCTTGGTTTCATCGAATGGTTAGAAGAACGTAATTTTGCGCCTGACGAATATTTGTTTAACGAGCTTCCGGTAAACTCGAATAATAATCGAAGTGATGCGTTTTCCAAATGGTTTGGGCGATTTAGGAAATCCATTGGACTATCTGGTCGAAAAACTTCGATGCACGGCCTGAGACACCTTTTCTCTGATCTACTTTTGGCAACTAACCCGGGTAAAATCAATCAGAAGCGTATCATGGGCTGGGCCCAGGACGACATGCTCGATGTGTACGGTGACGGAAGGACGGTCAAACTCTTCAACGAGTACGTTCAGAAAGTTGAGTTCCAAGACTTCGACATCTCTCACTTGTCGAAATAGTACACAACGAGTTTCTAGTATCGCGCCTCGCCCCACCGCGGCCCCCTTCCGAGGCGACCATAGTATTACAGATGTTCTGCCTAATCGATGTCGACAATGGGAGAGAAACCTGTGCGCGTTACATCGCGAGCGTGAGGCTCTGCAGTCTATAATCGCGTTCAGAAATTCGTAGAGCGATCACATTGCCGAGCAAAAGTCGCCCGTTGTACTTGCGCCGGGTGTTTCGATCAGATTAGTTAATACCCAACAAAACCAAAGATCTATCGAGCAGGCCCCACCTCGAGAGCGCAGTTTGTATTGGCGAATATTTAACTGCTCACTCATTTCCTGTTCGCGGATGCGAACAAACTGAGCAGATACATCATGAAAAGATCCGAAAAATACTGGAGCGAATACAACAGTTGGAAATCTATGCTGGCTCGCGGAAGAAAAGGAATTTGTGAAGTAAGCTCGGAGTTCAAACACTTTGAGACATTTTTGGATTTATTAGGTCCCAAAAAAGACCCTACGGAAACGCTTGATCGAATTCACTCAAATGATCGAGAGTACGCTCCTGGGAAAGTTAGGTGGGCGACAAAAAGCCTTCAAAACAGAAATAGAAAGAACACAATTTTTCTCACATATGATGGGCACAAGCTCGACGGCCTCTTTGGAAAAACGCTGACGTTGAACGAATGGGCAGAGCTAACAAATCAAGTCGCTTCAACCATGCGGCAAAGGCAGTCGAACGGGTGGACCGCGACAGAGAACATTGAGGGACGCCGCAAATCGGGATTAGTAGATTTTTCTAGAATGGCTATCGACAAACTACTTGATTTTAAGCCTTGGCCCGACAAAGCCAAAATCAAGTGTGAAGAGCTTTATCTACGCCGACATCGTGAATTCCCAGATCGTTTCGACTTTCTGATCCGAGAGTTACTCCCCCTAAATGCGGAAGCGAAGGTTGAGGAAGGTCGCGAAATTGCATTCTATCTGAGGAATGATGAAGACTTGGACCAAGCTTTTTCAGCATACAATGTCTCCAATATGGAACCTGATCCAGCCTTGCCTATCAGAGATAAAGTATGGTGTCCGCACCCTGACGTAGATCTCAATGACTTTGAGGCATTCTTGCATGAGTATCGAGAGGTCGTAGAGGCGCTCAAAAAGAAGCGAGAGGCCGCCAAGAAAGACCGGGAACGCTGGTTGGACGCCCTCCGGTCTAAACGCGGAAAAGTGAACAATAGGCTCGTGAAGGATGCGCGTGAGCACTTGCGGCGTAAGCATGGTCTTTAGTTGGAACACGCTTTTTGGGAGAATTTGGCTTACCAAATTTTTCTCAATGGATGTACCTAGGTACACACCTAATCTAGCTTTCCGAGAGAGTAAAATGTCGAAGCAGGATATCAGACAAGCGGTATCGGCGTCAGTTGGAGCGTTCGTGTCTAGGGTGTTGCGACCACTCGGAGCTTAGCGGTGCTCTGCGCAAAGTGTGGAGAGACGACGTTAAGGCGATAGTGCACTTCACAAATCTCGACATTTTTCGGCTTTAGCTGTGCCAATCTCGCCCGGACATCTGTTTAGCCTCCAACAACAACTGGTGATCCTCATCAATCTCGGCCTGCACTTCCTCAACTATTGATTGACATATCCTCTCCGCTTGCTCGCGTTCTGTCTCTTTCGGTTTACGTTTTCGGAGAACATAATTTTGAAGCTTCATAGGCATCGGTTCGAATTCTTTTCCCATAGCCCAACAATCCAAGTCCTCTCTGAGATAGCGCGCCTTGCCGCCCGCAATGAAGTGACGCGGGCCCATGCCGGTTTGCACCCAATGCGCCATGGTCGAGACCGAAACACGCAAATATTCGGCGGCTTCCTTCCGCGTTATCCAATTGAATTTATCGGAGTTGTCCATGCCTAATCTCCCGAATTTGCTCAATATCACGCTCGTCACTGCATCAATTTGCACCGTTCTGCAACTCAAACGGTAGCGTAATTGCTCTTCGCCGAAGCTCTCAGCCTAGTGTCTTGCCTTGGTCGAACGCGTAGAGGTGGCGCTGGTGATTGAAAAGATGTGCCGACAGGCGAACTAAAAAGAGCTTATCTCTGGGTTTCAATATCTTGGCGCTATCGACTTTTATTTGCTTTAGTGGAATGATTTTACAACGAATGGAAACAACTCCACAAATATATAGTCGATAACGAAGAGTTGAATGGATGGGGAGAGAAATTGGCTCAAGACCACTTTGACCGTTCCATAATGGAGGTCGTTAACCAGAAATGTACGGAGCTTGAAGATACACTCTCAAGCGATGTTATTTTTTACAATGGTAGCATTTACCCGCAGTATTTTAGGGGATTTCGTGACTTTGTCGAACAAGTGAAACAAAGAAGCACTCGCACAGAAAATACTATTTCTGTGGTCTTGCGAACTGGTGGCGGCTCGGCGGAAACAACCGAGCGAATGGTCGGGGTTTTGCGGAAACACTACGACACAGTGAATTTCGTAGTTCCCGATATAGCAATGTCGGCCGGCACTATTTTCTGCATGTCCGGGGACAAGATATATATGGATTATGCATCAACGCTTGGTCCAATTGATCCCCAAGTACCAACGCCGGATACTGGAGACTATGTTCCTGCTCTGGGATACCTGGATAAAGTAGATGAAATCGCAGCTAAAGGACAACTAGCGCCATCAGATGTCGTGCTGCTGAAATCTCTCGATTTAGCGAAACTTGCTTTGTTCGAACAGGCCAAAGACCTTTCAATCGACCTACTGAAGAAGTGGCTAGTGGAGTATAAGTTCAAGAACTGGATGCAGCACCGAACTACTAATCCAGGTACACCCGTAACCGACTTAGAAAAAGCTGAAAGAGCGGAGCAAATTGCTCGTGAACTTGCAGATCACAAAAAATGGCGCTCGCACGGGCGCAGTTTGGATGTCGTAAAATTAAAGCAAATGCGTATTGAGATTGACGATTACTCGGATGAGGCTGATCTGCGTGAAGCCATTCGAAGTTATAACGATCCATTAACCGGTTTCGTCGATCGACTACGAATTGACTTTTTTGTGCATAGCCATCACTTACCTACATAACGGAGGCCACAATGAGCATTGCTGAAAAGATACAACAGCTTCTTGCCGATCGAAATGACCAAGAAACCCAAAACTTGGACACCGCTGAAATAAGAGAAGCAGAACGGTTAGCAGACCTGTTTGATTCAGTTAAACCTGTTCCCTACGTCGTACCAATTGAGCGATATGCTGGATTGCCCGTGTTTCGAGAAAAAGAACCGATTGCTGGGTAGTTCGTAAAAAAACCAAGACGAAAATTCACCGGCCGTGATTTGAGCGAACAGGCGGCAGGGTAGGTTGGCCCTATTTCTTGAAAAGATTCGGGGCTCCCATTGATCGGTTTGTGCATAAGTCATGCTTTTTGCACGGAGTGGATAAACTCAATGTTTGCAGGCTTTAAGGCGCGTGCATATTTCGGGTGTAAAATTAAACGGACTCTGATACGCTTTTCGGTATGAAAATCGGATATGCGAGAGTTTCGACATCAGGACAGTCAATCGAGCGACAGATCTCGGCTTTGCGGGCTGAGAAAGTCGATAAGATTTATCGAGAGAAAGCATCTGGGAAGTCGGTTCGAGGAAGGCCTGAGCTCGAGAAAGCCATTGATGCGCTCGGCACAGGAGATGTTCTGGTTATTGCTGAATGGGACCGTGCCACTCGGTCTATGATGGATGGCATCACAATCATATCGCGCGTGGCAGAGCGCGAGGCTCTTGTGAAAGTGCTAGATAAACCCTGGTTGGATCTTACCACCCCGATGGGGAAGGGGATCTTAGCGCTCCTCTCCGCGATGGCTGAAGACGAACGCGAGCGCATTCTGCGCCGCGCCAATGAGGGTCGAGAAATCGCCAAAGCAAATGGAGCTAAGTTTGGTAGAAAGCCGAAGCTCACCGCGCATCAGCGATCGAGAGCTTTGGAGCGATTGGCGGCTGGTGAAAGCCAAGATGTAATTGCGGCAGACCTAAACGTTCACCGGTCCACGATTTCGAGGCTTCGATAAGAACTGGATTATTGACCAGGGTCCCGAATCTTGCTGTTTTTCATCGCAATAGAGCGACTGCGCTTTGCGGGCTCTGTTTGAGCAGTCCCTAATGATTGCAATATTTGGCGTGTCTGTGCGTTAGCATCACTCGTGATGGAAACCGACCCGGCGCCATGGGGCAAAGAGCATCGAGATGATGCTTACTTGTCACCAAGAGCGAAGCTATGATCAAGATTCTGAGCGCGTTCATCATGAGCGCGCTTTTCGATTTCTGAGGACGAGCCTCAGATAGAGTCCCGTTCTACGGGACAAGGAGCAGGCCATGGAACATGTGTTCAGCTTGCTCGTTTCGTTGGTGAGTTCATTGCTCGCCGTGTTCCGGGGAAACTCCCGGTCTCAGCCTTCCAATTCAATGTTGGGAAAGTCCAAGCGTCGCATCTCTACTGAGAGAAGCGTCCTTTGGGGTGCCTACTATTCGAAGAAGACGGTCAACGAATCGAGTGAGTGGGACGGGCGCTCTAAAGACTAGTCGCCCCCCGAACTGCTGATTTCAAAAAGGTCAACTTCTTATGGGGGGTAAGCTCGCGCCGAATTTAAAATGTAATAAAATTACACTTTCGATGAGTGAGGTCATCCAGTCGAAAGACTAGAGGCCTTGATCCTCGAGCTCGAGCGTCCGTTGTGGGGCGAGTTTAGGCCGCTCGCAATATGGCCGTATTCGGCGTCAAAGCGGCTTAATGCTCTGACGCCGATAGAAGGTTAGAAGAACAGGTAAATTGCGAAGAAGGCAAAGAACCCGCCGACAGCGAATGCGGCCACGCCGATCCACCAGAGCACCCAGCTTATTCGCCTCAGCCGCGCACAAGCCTTTGCCCTAGCAGGGTCGACAGGACATGGCAGAGACCGCGCATGCCATTGCCACACCCCTGACGCTGCCAGAACCAATCCGGCCACGGTGAAAACAATCGGTTTGTTCGCGCCCATCCAAGTGATGCCTGGCACCGTTTCAATCAGCCCCGCCATGACCGCACCCATTCCAACACTGACAAGCAAGGCGGGTAACGCACAGCAAATCAGCGTCGAGACGGACGTGAACAAAGCGAGCGTAGCGGGCAGTACGCTTGGCGGTTTGATCTCACTTTGGAGGCTGCTCATGAGGTCTCCCGTTCGACCGATATCATGGCATAGCCAGATTTCTTGACGAGCTGTTCGACTTCATCGTCGCTGAGGGTCGTTCCCGGTTTCAAACCGACATGAATCTCACCGCTATCAAGGTCGACATGCACACCGTCAACGGCGTCATTCTTGCCGAACACTTTGGTCACAGCGCGGGCGCAGAAATCACAAACCATACCTTTCACGTTGACTGTGAGCATTGTGGCTTCGCTTGCCTGCATCTCAGTTGTTTCTGGTTGAGCCGTAGCGATGGGAGATGCGAACGTCAGCGCAAGAGCGCCCAAAAGTATTTTCAATTTTGTCATTGTCATTTCCTTTCTCAGAATCTCACGATCCAGTTGGCCATGAACCTTTCGGTCTCTGGCGTATATCCAAACTCTAAAAGTTGGACGTCGTAGAAGAAGCGCACCAAAGGGGTGAGCGTGGTTGGGGTTTCGCTTTCAGGTTGGTATTCGACCTGAAGCATCAGCCAAGTGTGCAAATCACCATAGTCACCAATATAAGGCGCTACGCCGATGCGCGCAGACTGGCGGGCACTCTGATCGAAGCCTAGATCGTAGGCGCGGGCCTCATACGAGGTGAACCAACGTCGGGTCTCCCAGTCTGCACCGATCCCAATAAATCCGGCGAGCTCAGCGCTGTTCGAACCGAACGGATCAGCCTGTCCGATACCGCCTTTTAAGTACACGTTGGCTTGAGAGTCTTTCTCGTTCCAACGCTTCAAAAGGCGATTGTATTGAACACCTGTAAAGTGCCAGTCCTCGCTCCAGTTGCGCTCTGAGTAGAGACCGATCGAATCCCTGAAAGTTGGGGAGTAATGCGCGTGAATGGAGGCGTAGTTTCCATTGTTCATCTGCATCGATGTCCAACCATCGGGATACGAAACAGGTCTGGCTTCAGCGTAGCCAGAGGCCACCCCAATAGCGGTTACCGCACTGAGCGCGGCAAATCCTATTTTCATTTTGATTTTCCAATTTGAGTTGATCCTAACGATTAGGATCAGGCCCGCGGCGGTGGCGGCTCATACTCAATTGAAATACTGTTCGCATTGTCCGGCAAAGCCGCAGCCCAAACTGTGATACCGACTGGAGGTCGATCGAAACTTACCCCGTCCAGCGTAACCGCATTGGTTAGAAGCCCGGCGCAACAGCACGTTTCTTTCTGATGCTCCGGAACCTTAGGTAATTCTGTCTCAGACCCCATTGTCATGCCATCATGGCATGGCATTTCGCTCATATTGGTCTGCGCTGTTTCAGATTGAATTTGAACGCGAAGATCACAAGGTTGTGCAACGGCGTCGAAACCGAACACTAGGGTTACAAATACCCAAAGGACAGGTGCCAGAATCCTCATCATCCGAAACACGTAAGGCTTGCCCAAGCAAATGGCAATGTCTGCCCCTGACCAGGAGCGGACATAAGCTGAGCGGCTTAGATGGGGCGAATTTAAGCCGCTCAACTGACCGCCCGATATAAATTGTATCGGACGGTCAGTTTTTATACACTGAGCAATCGACTAGAATTTCACCCTAATCCCGCCATTCACTATGAACCCATCGTTACGAGACCATATATCTGTCGTCCATTGGCCATCAGGGGAGCGTGTAGGCCTCACTAGGGGCTCTTCTCGCGTTTGTCTGACGTCCAGAATGTTTTCCGCATTGATGAAATAGCTAATCCGTCCAATCGTTTTCTCTCCAAGAATACCAATGTCGAGATACGAGTCGCTTATGGTCCGAAATGGACTGTTTTCTACCCGCTGTTCGCCGGTGTAATACATCTCCAATCCAAGCCTGAACTCGCCATGGCGTTCCCACATCGCGACCATGCCCGCAGAATGTTTCGGTGTCAGGGCGACTTCCTGACGCCCGATCCCCAATTCGTCGGGTTCGCTTGAATCGATATAGAGATAGCTTCCAGTAATTTTGAAATCTCGCCATATGTAGCGAAGAAGAAGCTCCGTTCCGCGAAGCTCTGACTTGCCGGGAGTGTTGACCAGTCGAACGCGATCCAGTTCGCCGCCCGGCACGCTAAAGAATGGCTCCAACCGGGTGACTCCATCAACGTCAGAAGCAAAGAAAGTCGCATTTGCCTCCATCCCGCCTTGGCGATAACCGACATCAAGCGATGCCGTTTGTGCGGTCTCTTCCGCGACTCCAGACAAAGGTTCGAGACGGGAAAGTCCTGCGGCCTCTATCTCTTCGACGAACGGAGTTGGCGCAAAGAAACCGTCGGCGACGGACCCTCGAATTGTCCAATTTCCGGGGCGATATAGGACTGAAACCCTCGGGCTGAGTTGAGAGCCGTACTCACTATGGTCATCGAACCGACCACTTAACGACACTGAGAGCTCTTCGGTAAAATCATGATCAATCTGACCAAAGATACCCGGAACATCATACGTATAGTCGAAAGCGGGGAAGGTATCAGAACTATAAATCTCTGACTGCCAAGCCATACCTGCGACCCAATTAGTGCCGCCATTTGCCCCAGTCACAGATGCTTCTAGTAAATAACTCTCGTGCTGGTCCTCTTCGAGCAATGCTCCAAAACGGTGATCGTGTTCTTGCACCATCCCAGAGGCGCGGACTTGCCCGTCCAACGTTTGGGATAGAGGTACGTCGGCAATGAACCCGCCATCCAGTCTAGTCGTGTCTTGGTCCTGCGGGAAGAAGGTGCCATCGGGAACAGTAAAACCGTCGCGTGTTCCGCCTTCTCTTTCTTCGGTCATGAAGCCGAGCGTCGCGTACACCTCGGCGCCATTGTCGGCTTGCCAGAACAATCGAGGTCGCGCTGTCCACCGTTCATAGCTTGGCATATCAATCCAGCCGTCGTCATCGAAGTCTTGGACGCCTTGCCGATGCGCCCCCGCTGTCAACGAGACACCAAGCGACTCTGAGAGCGGAGTCGCTGTATAAGCGGTGAGGTCTTGCCCGTCCCGGGAGGTCAAGTTCAACAAAACCTCACTCTCTGCTTCATCACTCGGACGGCGAGAAACAAGGTTGATGACGCCGCCCAGTGCTGAAGCACCATAAAGAGACGTCGCGGAGCCTTTGATGATTTCGACTTGCCTTAGATCGGTTGGCGGAATTTGCAGCAAACCAAGAGATGAAGCTTGCCCGCCATAGAGGGGAAGTCCGTCCGCTAGGATTTGGGTATAGCGCCCGTAGAGGCCCTGAACTCGCACATTTGCTGAGCCAAGCGCCGGAGACGTTACCTGCACACGTATGCCCCCCGTCTCATTGACAAGCGTTGCAATATTGCCTGGACGCATGATTGCCTTTTCCTCGATCTCTTCACGAGGAACCACTTCAACGCGCATCGGCTCATCTTGAAGCAACCGGCCAGAGCGCGTGGCCTGCACCACAATCGTCTCTAGCGTTTTACTATGATCGTGATCGTGCTCATCACTTTCGTGGTCCTCATGATTACGATCTTCATGCTCGTCATGATCCCCGTCTTCATCCACCACATCGTGGTCGTGATCGGTGTGTTCTTCATGTTCGTCATGATCTTCGTGATTTGCGTGCTCGTCGAGCGCATCTTCCTGAGCAAGCGCGGCGGGTTGGCCTAACATTGCAAGCGCGATTAGCGCCGTTGGGGCCGATAAGTATTTTGACATTTTTTGAGTCCGTAGTCTATTTTTGATTGAACGCGAAAACCCGCGTTCAGGGCGAACGGAATCATCGCCTCGGGGGTCGGAAATGTGGGCTAGAGGACGTTGCGAGCGCACCGTCGTTTAATAGCAGCCAAGCTTTATCAAATTCGAGCGCCACAATTATTCTCGGGAATTGGTCGCTACGATGGATGTGAATATGGCACTGACCGCATTGATGCGCGTGGTCATCATGATCATGGCCGTCATGCCCGCGCTCTGTCGGAGCTTCATGTAACTCGTCCGAGCAGTTATCAACTGGAACCAGTTCAAGGTGTGCAGCCCCTGCCAATGGCGCACTAAAAAGCGCCGTGGATAGCATGGCTAACACAATCACTTTCAGGGAGAAGAACTGCATCAATGTTTTCATACTGTGCGGCTCACTTAGGCTTCGTCGGCACGTTTTAACTCCTAAAGCCACTAGAGCTGCAAGATGTTTTTTATAGGGCCGTTACGCGTTCGTGGGTTTCGGTGATGCAGTCACTGTGATCATTGAGCGCAGCCATAACGCGGCATTCGCCCACTTCGCCGCCCTCGCAACTTGAGATCATACGCTTCAATTCACCTTCCAGAGCTTCGAGCTGGCCCAAGCGTTTGCGTACATCGTTTAGGTGCTCTCGAGCGATAGCATCCACCGCGCTGCAATCACTACCGGGATCTGTCTGGAGTTTCATCAACTGGCGTACAGCATCCATTGGAAACCCCAAATCGCGGGCGTGTCGAATGAATGAGAGGCGATGAACAGCGTCATCACAGTAAAGTCGTTGGCCGCTCTCGCTACGATCTGGTTCGCCCATCAGGCCAATCGACTCATAGTATCTTATCGTCGTGACCTTCACGCCGCCTGCCTTTGATAACTGCCCAATGGTCATTTGCCGCATAAAAGTTTCTCCTAAGGGATTGCCTCTACAGTCGCTGTAGACTGTAGGGTTTAAGAAATCGAGTCGCTTAGGAGAACATTCAATGAGTGGATGTTGTGAAAATAAGTCTTTTGATGGCACATCACCGGCCTATCGCCGGGCACTTGTTGCGGTGATAGCAATCAATGCGGTCATGTTCGTCATTGAGATGTCCGCAGGCGTGATTTCGGGATCACAGGCGTTGAAAGCCGATGCGTTGGACTTTGCTGGCGACACCGCAACCTATGCCCTTAGTCTGATGGTCATCGGAGCGAGCATTCGAACGCGCGCATTCGCATCATTATTCAAGGGCGCTTCCTTAGCGCTGATCGCAATCGCCGTTTTGGGGATGACGGCACTGCGCGTTTTGGATGGATCGCCCCCGGAAGCTGGTACAATGGGCTTGGTGGGCGTCATGGCGTTAGCAGCAAATGCTGCAAGCGTTCTAATCCTTCTGCGTTGGCGGGATGGTGACAGCAATGTGCGATCGGTTTGGCTTTGCTCTCGAAATGACGCGATTGGAAATGTGGGCGTCATCCTAGCAGGCGGTCTGGTCGCACTCACCGGTTCAGCATGGCCTGACCTTGTTGTGGCAATTCTATTGGCCAGCTTGTTCCTAAAATCAGCAAGCGCGATTACCTTGCAAGCGACGCGCGAGTTAAAGGCTGATCGAGCCACCCGGTCACCGGTAGCGTCATGAGCGTTCGCATTCCACCGATTATGCAGGTCTTACTATGCGGGGCCTTGGGTTGGGGACTGGCACTTTGCTTCCCCGGCCTGCGCTTCGACGGCTGGTGGAGCCTCATCTTTGCTCTGCTCTTATGCATCGCGGGTGTGACCCTATTGGCGTTTGCGCTTGCATCATTTTTTCAAGCGAAAACGACCGCAAACCCAATTGATGTGAGCAGAGCGGAAACACTCGTAACGTTTGGGTTATTTCGCCTGAGCAGAAATCCTATGTACCTCGGAATGCTGCTCATACTGGTAGGTGTCGTCTTTTGGGTTGGAAATTGGTCCGCATTTTTAGCGCCAGCCATTTTCTTTTGGGTGATGACTGAGCTTCAAATCAAACCTGAAGAACGCGCCCTGAAGGACACGTTCGGCGACGCGTATATCGGGTACTGTAAGCGCACACGGAGATGGGTTTAATGGTGTTTGGTTTGACGCTAGATGCATCAACAATTTTGTTCGTGCTTTCACTGATCGGAGGCACGCTCCTCCTCGCCTTAGCATTAGCGAGCACGGCTTTTCGGACGTTCGAGTTCTTTCCTCCACCGAGCAAAAAGAGTTGGCAGTCCGTAGCCTTCATAAGCCTATTTCGGCTGTTCGTTTATCCGCTCATCATTCTATCGGTTCTCAAGTATGAGCATCCTAACGATTGGAGCCAAACCGTTCTCGGAGGCACGTTTTTGTTGGTAGGATTTGGCACCGCAATTCTAATCACCTTACAAATGGGATGGCGGAACGCATTTGGAGAAAGGCGCGGACTACAGACTTCAGGTTGGTTCAGGCTGAGCCGAAATCCTGTCTATGTTGCGACTTGGATCGGCCTTGTCGGTTGGCTGATAATCATTCCCGTCATGCAGGTGGCATTCCTGCTCGCGCTCTGGGGCTCAATGTACCTACTTGCGCCACTCGTCGAGGAACGTTGGCTAGAACGTGAATATGGGAGTGAATATCTCGCGTATCGTCGGCGAACGAGACGGTTTCTATAGGGATAGCTAGCAAATCTCATGAGGTCGCCATCCAATTCAAATGGTATTTCGAGCGTCCTTCTTAGGGCGCTTTGCGAAATTGGCACAGCGACTGTTGTGGGGCGAATTTAAGTCGCTCACCGCTGCAGCTAAAAACCAACTGAAATTAATCTGGCCGCTCGAGCGCGAACTGTTCTGCGATCCGAGCATAATCCCGATACCCCATTCGAGCGAGAGGCTGGTAACGCGTGACATCAAACTTACCATCGATGAGACAATCGTCCCTTAGATGGACGCCTACAACCTCTCCAAACACCACTAAGTTCGATTGCCCCGACAATTTGATACTTTCAGTTACGCGGCATTCAAGAGTGGCGGGCGCATCGGGCACTCTTGAACAGGGGATTGTCCGACAAGGTGCTTTCTCCAAACCGGCACGCTCAAATTCATCTGTCTCTTTTGTGAAATGTTGAGCTGTTACATTCATCGCGTCACGTATCCGATATTCGACGATGTTGACGCAAAAGACCCCCGTCTCCAGCGCGTTGCAAACTGAGTCCTTTCCTTCAACTCGGTCGGGTTTGCCTGCTGTGGACGCAAACATTACTTGTGGTGGCTCATAAGCGACACCATTGAAAAAAGAATAAGGTGCCAAGTTATCAGAACCGTTAGCGGAACGGGTTGAAATCCAACCGATAGGTCTTGGCGTAATGATCGCGTTAAAGGGGTTGTGCGGTAGATTGTGACCATTGCCTGGTTCGTAGAACATTGCGAGCCTATCTATGTAAGTGACCGATGTTGAGTTAGTCCAATTGCCGGTATTCGGACCAGTCTGATGATTTGAGTGTTCCGAAACCTTACGCCGTTGCATCGTGCCCATACAAAGGGTCCTGACGTTTCTTCAATACTTGCGGGGCGATTTTGTCGACGAGCCACATCGGCCCATAGGTGATTAAACGGTCTAGAGTTGTGCGTTTGTGAAACGTGGCGGCATTTGCACGAGAGTTGGCTTGGATACCTGAGGCGCGGTTGAACCGTATCTTCTCATAAGCCTTCAAGGCATCTAGTGTCGGTCCGTCTGACGAAACCTGCGCCGCCAGCGTCCATGCGTCTTCAATCGCCATAGCCGCTCCTTGCGCCATGAATGGTAGCATTGGATGAGCCGCGTCACCCATAATTGCGACGCGATCCTCGACCCATCGGTCCAAGGGTGCCCGATCAAACAGAGCCCAACGGAATAGCGTGTCGCTTTCTTCGATGAGGCGGGTCACGATGGGGTGCCATCCAGAAAAGTCCCGCAATGCATCTTTGCGACGTCCGGGCTCTGTCCAGCTCTCTTTAGTCCAATCATCACGTTCCACGACGGCGACCAGATTGGCAAGTTTGCCGCCGCGCAAAAGATACGTGACTGCATGTTTACCGCGCCCCATCCAAGCGCACGCGACGGGGTCCGGCGCGTCGGAACCTAAACGTTCGATCGGTACTACACTTCTCCAGGCAACATTCCCCGTGAAGATCGGCTTGTCAGGGCCGAGCATTTGTTCGCGCACCACCGAATGAATACCATCCGCACCAATAAGCACATCGCCTGTCATTGCATCGCCATTCGTCAAAATAGCGGTGATATGATCTCCCTCTCGCCGAAATGTATCGAGCGAGGCGCCGAGGCGAACTTTGTTTGGGGCTCGTTCGTGCAAAGCCGCTTGCAAAACCGCGATCAGATCTGCGCGATGAATGTGTAGATAAGGCGAGCCCCATCGTTTAACCGCGGCCTCGCCGAGTGCCGTATTGACCAAGCGCATCCCGCTTTCGCCCATACGCATTTGAATACCTTCGGGACGAAATCCAGCATTGGACAGGGCATCGCCTAAGCCCAGCGCCTCAAACACTTTCATGGCATTTGGACTGATCTGGATGCCTGCCCCAACTTCGCCAAGTTCGGCAGACTTTTCACAAACCTCTACTGACCAACCGTGATGATGGAAGCAAAGCGCCGCCGTAAGACCGCCAATCCCACCACCCGCAACAAGTGCTTTACCCATAATCAGTTCCCAGGATTAGGCGGAGTCGGCTCACTGCCAGCTTCGGTCAGTGCCTCATCAGGCATTTGCAGCATTAGTTCATAAACGCCGACTGGATATTCCTGATGCGGCTTCGACGGATCATAAGCTGGCTGTGCGAGGTCACCGCCTTCGCCATCAAATGTGGCTGGATTGACAAAGCGGGCCAGTTCTTCATCTGAGATTCCGGCCAGCGCCTGAACTTCTTTGTCGATCCAGGTCTCGGCGCCGAGCGGATGCTCAACACTGCCAGACGTCGCAATTTCTAACGCCAGTTTTTCTGGACCGGCAAAATAGATCGATGAGCAAAATCCATGGTGGATGGGCCCAAATACCGGTACGCCGCGCGAGCGAATGCGGTCCCGCATATTCATTAAGTCTTCCATCGTATCAACGTTGAGGGCCAGGTGTTGCATGGTACCAGGCGCAGAAGGATCAGCCGGGTTGCCAGCATAAGTGACATCTTTGATCGGCTTTGTGTCCTTAATCTTGTCGCTGAACACGAACGCCACCGCCGCAGTGTCGTTCAACCGCAAAAACCCGTGCCAAGCGCCTTCGACGCCGTGCATCCAATACAGTGCGACCAATTCCATTCCGAGGACATCGGTGAAGAATTCGATCTGCGATTTCATATCCCCTGTCGAGATAGCGAGGTGGTGAAGTCCGTTTGCTCTGGGCATTTTCGATCTCCTGAGGATTAAATGTTGGCAAGGCAGAACGTGTGAACGGCCTCCGAAAACTCTGCAGTATGAAACAGCATCAGCTGATGGCCAGCGTCGTCGAGGATGTTGACTTCGACAGGACCACCGATGGCACTCGCCGCCATTTGAATAATCTCTGGCGGAAAGGACGGGTCTTTTTCACCGGACGTGAAGAGCACCGGCTTGGTATTCTCTGCGAGCACAGGCGGGTTGTATTGGAACAGGGATGCCCATGATGCAAGATCGTAGGACCAGGTGTTCCACGGGTCCATCATCTTCTGCTCCTTGGCGCCTTTATAGCCATAATCCTCATCGAAATCGAAGAAAATCGGAATATCCAGTCGTGCGGCGCGACCGAGCGTATCCAGCATCGATTTAACTTCGTCGCTGCGCCAATATGCACCCAGCATCTTCATGCCTGGGCTGCCCGGCACGGCTGGCGAGCCCATGCAAATTGTCCCCGTCACCGCATCTGAGTCGATGGCCGAGATCGCCGCGGCGACGCCAAGACTTGAGCCCAGCGTGAATACAGGAACACCCGTCAACTCTTTGACATGCGCGGCGAAGTCGCGGCTGGCCTGCGCCCATTCTTCCATCGTCCAGGTGCCGCGCGGCCGGTTCGTGGTCGAACGCCCATGACCAGGAGCATCATAGCTCCATATATCGACGCCTTTCGCGGCATGGTGCTCGCAGAAGACGTCGTAAATGCCGCCATGACTCGCGAGCCCATGCGAGATCACCAAAGCATAGTTTGGATCCGCTTTGGGTTTGAAGCGAAACGCGTGGAGCTCGTTCAAACGATGG
The DNA here is from genome assembly GCA_039970335.1 of Henriciella sp. Taxonomy (GTDB): domain Bacteria; phylum Pseudomonadota; class Alphaproteobacteria; order Caulobacterales; family Hyphomonadaceae; genus Henriciella. The sequence goes on from JBDVMC010000025.1 coordinate 649,330, forward strand.
GTTTCCATAAGCATATCTGTTCCTCCTCAGAACGCTTGGTTCAGAATTTTGGTCTTTTCAGATGACCTTGATCACTTGATCAGGACCTTACATAAACTGATCGATTGATCAAGGTGGCATTGAGGTGATAAGGCGGGAGCGATGAGAACGATGACGAAATCAAAACACACCGCCCCTTCTGCCCGCGAGCGTATTTTAAAAACAGCGAAATCGCGGTTTGCCACCGCTGGCTTCGACGGGACCAGTACGCGTCAAATCGCAGAAGACGCAGACGTCGCGCAAAGCCTGCTATTGTATCATTTCAAGTCCAAGGACGCGATCTGGCGGGCGGTCATGGATATGCTCTTTGGCTTCGCGGACCAGATTGCGGACGACGATATCGCTCTTAGCGAGCTGTCAATCGAAGACCAGTTAATGTTCGGCATCCGCGCGTTTGTGGATCTCTGCGCCGAAGACCCAGATTTGCACCGTCTGATGACGCTGGAAGGTCGAACGCAATCGGACCGCCTTACCTGGTTGATCGAGAATCATCTGCGTCGATACTTTGAACCGACGCGCAGTCTTATCATGCAAGGTCAACAAACAGGCCTTGTCAGACAAGGCGACCCGACGATGCTCTATTACTCAATCATCGCAATCGCAGGAACGATATTCAGTTTCGAGCCAGAGATGACACTGCTTGATCCGGGAAACAAGGCTCAGGATCGCGAGCAGGTTCTGAATCTCATTCGGTCAATGTTGTTTAATGACCGCTAGATACGTCCAAATTACTGTCGTGTATGATTGAGGGCTTCTTCAGCGTCCGTTTCAGGGCGCGATGCGTCATTGCCTCAGTGACTGATGTGGGGCGAGTTTAAGACACTCGCAGACACTCCATTACTATCATTTTGAAGCGATTGGTGCCCTTGCGCGCTTGCCTCTTTCAATGCATCGGTCTCCTAACTCAACAGTTCGCGCATGTAGGATGGGGCTGCAAATGGATTTAGACTTTGTACGAGCCGATCTCGAACAGCACCGCGAATTGCTCATACAGTTCAATATTGAATATCTCAGCTGGGCCGATGATTGTGTACGAGAACACTTCGAGCTATCGCTACCAAGTCTTTTGGGAATGCCTATACCTGACTACGTCCACGGCTCGTTAGACAAGCTGTGTGATGGAACGCCGCCAAACGGCGTCGTCTATATCGTCTTCAATGGGGAGGAAGCGCTTGGAATGGGCGGTCTCCGCCGCATACGAGACGGCGTTGGCGAGATCAAACGCATCTATGTCTCCCGAACGAGCCGCGGTGGAGGTGTTGGCGCAAAGATCTTTAATAGGCTCGTACGTGACGCGCAGAGCTTTGGCTATGAAGAACTGGTGTTGGATACTGGCCCTTTCATGACTTCCGCTCATCGAATCTACGAGGCTGCGGGATTTGCAGATATCCCTCCATATGAGGAAGCAGAGGTGCCAAAAGCGCTACAACATGACTGGCGCTTTATGCGCTTTCGATTGAGCTAACCGATTGGCTACCCACGGTGAGTATTGTCCCGAGCGCCAATGTCCGTTCTCGGGTGCCATCGATTTAAAGCTCAGAGAACGGTTTAGAGCGATCTTAGACCGTTCATTACTCGTTATCGGATTTCAGCCAACCGATCCCATAGATCCGTGGTCTGCGCCCCTGCGATCATGCCATCGACCATCTTTACGAACTCGGGATTGAAATAGACAGAACAGATTTCCCACAAAGCACGCGCCCGTTCGGTTCCAAGCACAAAGTAGATTACATCCCGGTACGTCTCCCAGGAACTTTGATCCATTGCCCCGCTTTTATATTGTAGCCATTCATATTCCCGCGCGCGCATCTGGCCGATCATCCAAAAAAACAGTTGCGTTTTCTCAGGAAACGTAGGTGTCTCTTTTTGTGAGAAGACACGTCCCAGTTCGGGAAATTCGACGAATTTGTAGACGCCCGTTTGGTCGTTCTCGAGTTGTGTTTGACGCGTATCAGAACGGAGTTGGGCGGTCCCCTGCTTGATTTGAATTGTCAAATAAATCAGCGTTATGGCAACGATTACGACGCCCACAATCTGCGCGATCTGGGTGATTTGGTCGAGTGTCATTGAGTCTCCTTTGGCCTGTTGAAGATGGAGCTTGTTTTACGATGCCGTCTCTTTTTCGATTCGATCTATCAGGGTCTGCGCCGCTTCATTGAGACCGTTAAGAGATTCAAGATGAAAGGCCGCAAACTCCGCATTGGTTCGAATGACACCCTGCATTTCCGGATCAAGACTGACGATTTCAACTAAGGCATCGAGATCAATGTTGGTGAACGGGCTGAGACCATGTTTTTGACCCACGAAAACGGTCCTATTCCTAAAAGGTCGATATGTCGTGTCGTGGCTAATCATGACATTAGCCCAATACGTCCGGTAGCGCTGCAAGTCCCTGACGATTTGACGGTCCTCAATAATCGAAAAATTACCAACCGCGATCAGCGCGTTTAATGCCGCATCATTTTGAGCAGGATAATATCGTGTCGTAATATTGGTCCAAAACGCAGATGCTTGATAAGCATTCAATGGGCCCGGAGGTGCGACGATAACTTCGTTACTTGTCTGTACGTTTCGCACAGAAAAAGAAATCTGAGTGACAGGGTCAAGGTCAGCTTTCTCAAGCACAATGTTCGCCGCGTCTATGCTGACCTGCGCGGCTTGAGAGGCTGAAGTCAGCGCAAGAGTGTCTTGCTGCAAATCGTCGAGGAGCTCGAGCAGGACTTGCTGCTCCCTCTGCGCATCACTTCGAGCATCGTTCCAGTTTGCGACCTGGATACCGATGAAAACACCGATCACAACAATAGCGAAATCGATGCCGACAGCAAACCAATTCTGTTCTTTGACGTGTTTTGTAACGCGGCGAAGCAGCATTCTTGGCCCCCAGTCTCTTTCTTAAGAGACCATGGAACAAAGTCGAAAAAATGCAAAGCGTTACATCTGACGGTGTTGCTGTCAGCGACCGTTTTAACGCGCTTTACGACATCGGATCAGAGGCCGTTCCGGGGCGAGAATAGGCCGCTGAAACAATAAGAGCATCAGATGCAAAATCAGATCTTTAGACCAAATTGCCACTACTGAACTGTTTTTTGTACCGTCGAGGCGATCCATTCCCAATAACGCGTATTACACCGGCGATTTCCACGGCGGCGAATTCGACTTTACGGAAATAAACTCTGGTTCCGCATTCTCTCGTATGAACACTGCTGTCAGTGCTCCAGAGTACACAGCTCCAGTGTCGATATTTATCCGCTTGGATTTGGTGCCGGATATTTCATATGAGTTAGACTTTGTCGGGGTATGCCCGTGCACTACACTCCAGCCGTCTAGGGCTGGGTTGTCCCAACCATCGGCGTCCATAAACTCGTTTGAGCGTGTCCAAAGCAGGATATCTAGATCGTTGTCCGGGTAGGTTTCGGGATCAATACCCGCGTGAACAAAAATTGTCTTAGACGGTTCGTGTGTCCATATAGCAGGCAGCGTCTCAATCCATTCTACGTGAGGTTTATACGGCAGCTTCTTACCTGCTAATTCATAGCTAGCGATGGTTTCAACCCCTCCCCATTTCAGCCAACTTTCTTTCTTATTGGCGTACGGACTTTCCGAGTCGTAAGCGTCTACAAATTGTCTCTCATGATTGCCAATTATGTTTACGACGTCGAAGCTGGAAACCTGTTCCAGTCGAATAAGCTCTTCGATGACCTCAAAGCTCTTCGGGCCCCGGTCGATGAAATCGCCAACGTGAACTAGCGTTAAATCATGATCCGGATAGAGCAATTTTTGTCGTTTTAAGACCAACGAATGAAGCTCTTTCAGCAGATCGAATTCACCATGGATATCGCCAATGGCGCATAAGAGGTAAGGTTTGCTCACTCGTATTCCCGTAAATCCTGAAATTTGTCTCATCGCCCCGTTAGCAGGACCCAACAGTTTTGAATACCCGGCTCAAATCATCCTAGCGAAAAGGTCCAAAATCAGGATCGCGAACACCGTGAAATACAGGGGCGAACCCGTTATTGAACGCATCCCACCGTATAGGTCAGAGTCCTTAGAGGGGCGAATTTAGGACGCTCGGCATTGACTTAGCTGAGTGAGGTCTTTTTGGTTTTCGGGGTGAAGTTGATGGGAACTATATACCTATTGACGCGCTTACGGCTCACCAAGCGCTTCGAGAAAACTCTCACTTCTCGAAATGACTTCCTGCATAAGGCCCATTTGATAGTCTGTACCGGTTTCCCAGTCCACAAACATATTGAGAAGTGCACGATCTTTGCAAGCGTCATCAATACCCGAGATTAGGATTTTTTTACGGTTAGAAAGGCGCGGTATTTCAGACATAGCGCTCAACCAGTCCGGCCCAGTACCTGGCTTATCTACACTCAATAATGAATGGAATTGGCTCGTTCGATTGCTCAAAAGTGAGGATTGTTGTTCGCTCCAATTTTTCCGGGTGGTCAGAAATCTTGCGTATTCAAAGTAGAGATTTCGAAATTCCTCTGATTGCTGCTCGAGAAGTCGCTCAGAGTTTGTCAGCGTGTTGATGGCGGTTGTTTGATAGCTTGGCGACAATGTTGCCCCGAGCAAATCGAGCGTATTACGGATACGTTCCTCAGCTTCGCTATCAGTGCGGCATAGGCGTAAGTCTTCAGTAGCCTGTTGAAACTCCATGAATTTTGGTAGAATCAATTCGATGACCGCGTTCTGATTGGCAATGTTGCGCCGTACCTCAGAAACCATTCGATCGTGTGCCTTGAGATATGCGCTATGATCATTTTGAGAGGCGTTCCAGTTTGCAACCTGAATACCGATAAACACGCCCACGACGACAATCACGAAGTCGAGCCCGACGGCGAACCAGTTCTGCTCTTTGACGTGTTTTGTAATTCTGCGCAGAAGCATTCCAGTCCCCAAATCCAGTTTGATTGGACCATGAGGCAAACTCTTGCTCTTGCAAAGTGTTACAAAGACTGAGGATGATCGTAGGGGGCAATGAGCGTCCTATTTAGGGCGTTTTAGGTCGCTGGCTAAATGTCTAAGATGAAGCAAAGAGCTGGCATTGAATATCGTGTACCGGGGTACACTCGACTGGTACAGCGCATGGTACAGCCGGTTCGGCTCAAGTATAAGTTTTTGAATAAAAACAGGATATTAGGAGCTCTGGGAGATTTTCCCTCTCTCTCCGCAAAAGCACTTAGTGCCCTGTATTTAAACAATAAAAAATCCGAAGAGGTAGTGCTCGCACCTAGGCACATAGTTTAGCGAACCCGCGGCACGTCGAAACCTGCTATACTACGCGGCAAAGCGTTCGGTCCGAGCTAGCGACGAACTCTATCTTGCGTCCTGTAAATTTCGAAATCACATCGGCGTTTGTTGTCGAATGCAGGCTGGGACGAAGAGTTGAAAATGAACCACCTTTCGCCAATGCCATCGGCAAGAGGAGTTGATCAGCCAGATGGTGATCGACGGCAGCGGAACTTGCGGCGAATGTTTTCATCTGCTTTGCGAGACGCTTTCCAACTTGTTCAGACGTAACGCCCTTCTGTCCGAATTGCGTAAACATAACGGTGCCTGCCTCATAGACCAGTCGTCCATAGAGCGCGTTTCCCGGACCTCGCGAGGCGGGTTTTGTTGATTTGCACTCGGTCTCGAAATCCATGTCGAGCAATGATGATGCGGTCGCAAGTTCACGCTTGGCTATGTCAACCGGAAGGTTCGCTATCAGCGCCTCGAGTGAGCGCGAAATCTCGCTACCTCGCTCCACTCGATCAAACCGCTGCAGAGGGTCAGACACGCCTACCCGAATAGTTAGCTTGCCACCTCCGGCCGGATAGAAGCCGTACGCGTCCAGTTGTCCTTCGACCCGATGGCCGATCATTCGCAATGCAGGAAAGAAACACTCGGATAGATAGTCAAAGGGTGGAGAACTAGGATTGTGAGTTCCCCCTTCGATCGTAATCGTCGACGGCTCATTTGCGTTCAGCAAAACTGGCAAAATCGTCTGCAAGACTAGGTTAGCGCTGCCCGCGGACCCAACTGAAAAGGCGTACTCGCCTGCTCGGATCGATCCGGGACGAAAACTAATTTCACTGCTGCCCAGCTCTGCGCCGGTCGTATGACCGCCACATATTTCTGTGACAGCATTAAGCGCTGTCAGGTGCTGACGAAGAAGTCCTGGCTTGGAGCGATTGGCCCGCACATTCTCAATCCGAACGGGCTCACCTGTGATCGCAGACAAGGCGAGAGAAGAGCGAAGGATTTGTCCTCCGCCCTCCCCGAATGAGCCATCAATTGTGATCATGAAATCACCCCTTCACACAAACAATCTGACGGAGCGTGTGCACAACCTCAACGAGGTCTTTTTGTGCATCCATAACCGCATCGATGTCTTTGTAAGCGGCTGGCGTTTCATCCAGTACTCCTTCATCGGTCCGACATTCAACATGGCTCACAGCTGCCAAATGCTCTTCCATCGAGACAGCCTTCTTCGCCGCCGTCCGGGACATAACCCGTCCAGCTCCGTGGCTGCACGAACAGAAGCTCTCAGCGTTACCAAGGCCACGTACAATGTATGATCGAGCGCCCATCGAGCCTGGAATGATCCCCATCACGCCGAGCGCTGCACGAACAGCACCCTTCCGGGTTACGAAGATATTCTCGCCAAAGTGGTTTTCCCGCGTCACATAATTGTGGTGGCAGTTAACCGCTTCGGCTTCAGCCTGGAATGGCATCGGCAACTCAGCCCGCATCGCGGCGATGACGTTTGCCATCATCACCGTCCGGTTCGCAGCAGCGAAGCTCTGAGCCCAGTCCACCGCCTCGACATAATCGTGGAAATGATCTGTTCCTTCGGGAAAGTATGCGAGGTTATCGTCCGGCAGGTTGATAAACCACTTTCGCATATCTTTCTTGGCGAGCTCGATGAAGTAAGATCCGATCCGGTTACCCACACCCCGAGAACCGGAGTGCAGCATGATCCAGACTTGGTCGACTTCATCCAGGCAAATCTCAATGAAGTGATTACCTGTGCCTAGGGTCCCAAGGTGCTTGTGGTTGTTCGACTTCGCAATTTTTGGATGCTTATCCGTAATCGCGTCGAACTGCCCCTTCATGCCAAACCAGACATCGTCTGCTGACCTTGGAGGCGTTCCCCAAGAGCCTTTGTCCCGACGCCCACGACCAGATGTCCGGCCATGTGGTACAGCTTTTTCAATCGCTGACCGGATATGGCCAAGGCTGTCTGGCAAGTCGTTCGCCGACAAGGATGTACGTACTGCCATCATCCCGCAGCCGATATCGACGCCGACCGCAGCTGGAATGATTGCATCCTTAGTTGGGATCACAGAGCCAACAGTCGAGCCGATACCCACATGGACATCCGGCATGACCGCTAGATGCTTAAAGATAAACGGCATTTGAGCAGTCTTATTGAGTTGCTCACGAGCCTTTTCTTCAACAGGGACACCGCGTGTCCACATTTTGATTGGAGCGCCGTTTTCTGTTTCTGTGCAATCGAACATGCGTTCCATAGTCATTCTCCTATCAGAGCCATTACTGACGCTAGCGCAAGCAATAACAAAATCCTCGGCGGCCGGGCGAGCCGAATTGCTCGCCCGGGCTCGATGGACCAAATCGTATGTGCTTCGATCAACCGCGCCGTACTACGGTTTACAAGTCGCGTGCCAATCGCAATAAAGGAGCAAATTAATTCCATAAGGTGCTGAATTAATTGATAAATAAATGATCGGCCGCGACCATAATTCAAACCTGAATGCAGATATTCTTATCCAAATAGATATTGTTTTATAAATTTTTCTAAACTATGCATTTCGTATGAAAACGGTCGCGCTCAGTTTCGTTGGAACCAAGATTGATGCTGGGAAAGGTCCCGATCGTTGGAACCGTTGGCGGCCCAACGTGGCCCTCTGTCAGCAAGATGACCTTGTTATTGATCGCCTTGATCTGATCCATGACAAGCGACACAGAACCCTCGCAGACTTGCTAGAGAAAGACATTCAAGGCGTCTCTCCAGAAACTGAGGTCGCGCATCATATCATAGACTTCTCAAACCCTTGGGACTTCCAGGAAGTCTATAGCGCGATGCGGGATTTTGCTGACACCTATGACTTCAAGCCTGATGAGGAAACTTATCTCGCCAACCTAACGACCGGGACCCATGTCGCACAAATTTGTTGGTTCCTCCTGACCGAAGCCAGATACATTCCGGGACAGCTCATACAGCTATCGCCCCCCCGTGGACGCGCAGCCGATCTCAAGGGGCTCTATCAACTCATCGACCTTGATCTCTCGAAGTATGACCAGATCGCTAGCAGGTTTGCAGAAGAAAGAGTTGAGGGAACAAATTTTCTGAAATCCGGGATCGTTACACGCAACGAAGCCTTCAACACCATGATCGACCAAATCGAAAAGGTTGTGATCCGATCCGATGCCCCGGTATTGCTGCTCGGCCCCACAGGCGCGGGGAAATCGCGCCTCGCCAAACGCATTTATGAGCTTAAAAAGGCGCGTCACCAAATAGAGGGGGAGTTCATTGAGGTAAACTGCGCTACACTTCGCGGTGACAGTGCCATGTCGGCCCTTTTTGGACATAAGCGCGGTGCATTCACCGGCGCGGTCGCCGAACGCAAAGGTTTGCTTCGTGCGGCCGACAATGGGCTTCTCTTTCTGGATGAAATTGGAGAGCTGGGCCTGGATGAGCAGGCGACCATCTTGCGGGCTATCGAAGACAAGCGCTTTCTCCCGGTCGGTTCCGATAAGGAAGTCACCAGCGATTTCCAGCTGATCGCAGGAACCAATCGAGATTTGCGTCAAGCCGTTCGAGATGGAAAGTTCCGCGAAGACTTGCTCGCGCGACTAGACCTTTGGACCTATGAAATGCCGGGCCTCAAGGACCGCAAAGAAGACATCTCGCCAAATATAGACTTCGAGCTCGCAAAATACGCGCGAGCAACAGGCAATAAGATCAGCTTCAACCAATCGGCATACCGCAGCTACGTGAAGTTCGCCGAAAGCCCTTCTGCCTTGTGGACCGGGAACTTTCGTGACCTCGGTGCATCAATTGTGAGAATGGCAACGTTGGCAGATGGTGGGCGCATCAACGAGGGCGTAGTCGACGTTGAAATTCAGCGCCTTAGCCACGCCTGGCATACGCCTGACACAACGTTTGCTGCTATTGATATAGCCCTGGGGGTCGAGCGCGCTGCTGGGGTTGACCCTTTTGACAAGCCGCAACTGGAGCACGTCCTTCGGGTATGTGCGAACCATGAAAACCTAAGTTCGGCTGGGAGGGAGCTTTTTGCTGTCTCCAGGCTATCGAAATCAACGACGAATGACGCTGACCGCCTCAAAAAGTACCTCGCGAAATGGGGCCTGACTTGGCATAAGAACACAGGAATTGAGCGTTCGCCCTAATACCGAGCGCGAAAAGCTCACAAGCGTGTACCCGGGTACACTTGGTTGGTACAAAACCTGGTACAGCCGGAATATCAGAAGCTTATTTTATCACACAAAAACAATAGATTGACGATTTCGGGAGATTTTCCCTCTCTCTCCGCCAGAAATTCCACGTGTTTTCCAGAAAGTCGGTCTAAAAGAGCCTGATTATTCGGCCGCTTTGGTGACTTGATTTCGAAAGCGCTGATCTACTTGAAGCTGGAACCTAGTGATTTTTGCTGTTAGCAATTTTGGGGGGCCTTGAGCGGGAAACCGCAATGGGTGCATCGCAATGGACCCGAGGGGCCACAGTCAACAGAGCACCTTGGGGGTGGGAGAGTAGTATGGATATCGAAGTTGATTATTTGGTGATTGGCGCAGGCGCGACCGGCATGGCATTTGTTGACACGCTGCTTACTGAAACAGATGCGACCGTGGCTATGATCGATGACCGAGCCGTGCCAGGCGGGCATTGGAATGACGCTTATCCATTTGTTCGACTCCACCAGTCCGCCTCGACCTATGGGGTTGTCTCTAAACCCTTGGGCAGCGGCCGAATAGAAGAATCAGGCCTGAATGCCGGATTTGAAGAGCTCTCCTCCGGTCCAGAGATTACGCACTATTATCACGCGCTGATGGAAGAGACCTTCTTGCCTACCGGCCGCGTCACGTTCCTGCCGCTCACACGCTATCACGAGGATGGTCGGATCGTGTCGACCATAACCGGTGAGGTTCACAACATTAGGGTGCGCGAGAAAACCGTATACGCCCATTATATCACCACCAGCGTCCCAGCTACGCATACGCCAAACTTTGAAATATCCGATGAGGTTGCCTGCGTGCCACCAAACCTGCTTCCAAACAAAGCCGGTAGCCACCAAAATTTTTGCATTCTCGGCAGTGGCAAGACCGCAATGGATTCGATCATTTGGTTGCTCGGGCATGGATGTACTGCGGACCGCATAACTTGGGTTGCCCCGCGTGATGCGTGGTTCCTCAATCGTGTGAACTTCCAGACGATCGACAACAAGTTCTTTGAAGACACAGTCGGCGGACAAGCGCGCGCGGTCGAGATTTACGCCGCTGCGACCTCGATTGAGGATCTGGAAGACCGCATGGAGGCCGATGGCTTGTGGCAACGTGTCGACACGTCGCGCCGTCCGACCATGTTCCACTCTGCGATCATGACGGAAAAAGAAGTCGAAACGCTTCGTCAGATTGAGAATATTGTCCGCAAAGGCCACGTCCATAAATTGGATGCAACATGCATGCATATGGCGGAGGGCGAGGTCAAGATGCCGGCCGATACGTTGTATGTGGATTGCACGGCCAGCGCGTTTGCTTCCTATGTGAACTTCCGAACGCCAGTTTTCCAACCGAATGAAATTCACGTGCAATTGATCCGGCAGTTCCAGCCTTGCTATAGCGCCGCTCTGATCGCGTGTATTGAAGCCCGTATCCCCGAAGAAGAAAAAAACAATTATGCGCGTCCAGCGCCTGGGATCGATACGGTTAAAGATGTCCTGCTCGTCTTTGCCGCGGCAATGGAGAACACCCTAATGTGGATGAGTTCCCCAGAGATTAGTGACTGGCGCGAGAATAACCGCCTGGATGGCTTCAATGAATTGGTGACCAATGCCGATATGAACGATGCCAAGACGATGGAAATCCTAATGTCGATCCTCGGCAATGGCGAAGCCGGGATCGCCAATCTCAAGCGCTTAGCAAGCGAAGCCGAAGCCGCGCGTGCTTCGGCTTAGTTTGAGTTAGCTTTGCTCGATGGCTTAGGGCGCGGCGAATTCCGTCCCGGCGCCCTCAGCTTCAGCGCTTTCGCTGGTTTCCAGATCAGGCTCCAAGCGTTGAATACGATCGAGTTCAGCCGCAGCTTCAGTATCATTTCCGAGTTGGGTCAGAGCTTCGACACGCAGTCGACGGGCTGAGATGTTTGCCGGATCTTGTTCGAGAAGATTGTCGACATTGCCGAGTGCATCTTCGTATTTTTCCAGTGCGACTTGAACCGAGATGAGTTGCTGGATTGTGTCGAAGTCATTGTCTTCGTTCATTTCCATCAATTGCAGCAGCGTCTCTTCGGACTTTTCAAGCTCGCCTGCGCCTTCATAAACACGGGCGAGTGCTGTGAGGATCTGAGCATCGTTTGGGTAGAGGACCAGATAGCCAACCAGAACCTGCTCTGCAGGTTCGAACTGCTCCATCAGCTGCAAGTGCGCGCTCAGTTCGAGTGTGACCTTACGGCTTTCTGGGTTCAGTTCCAGCGCTTTACCAAAAGCCATCAAAGCTTCTTCATTCGATTCTGCGACTGCGAGGCTACGCGCTTTGTAGAGCCAGAAAAGTGGGCTTTGCGGGTTCTTGCTGAGTAGCACATCGAGGCGCTCTGCAGCTGTTTCAGGTGACCCGAGCCTATATTCATAGCGCGCTAGGGCAAAAGCCGCAGGCTGCGTGTATACTGAGGTTTCCGGCAGTTTTTCGGCGATGCTTATCGCCCCTTCCATCTCGTCGACGGCAAGCTCGAGCAGGAGACACATATATGTCAGACGCTCGCTCTCTTCGCTCATCGCGCAAGCTGCATCGCGAGTTTCCAGCGTCGGCGGGCGAATGACGCCGCTCGCTTCCTGCAAGGCTTGCAACAGGATTTCTTGCTCTGAGGACATTTCGATATTCGCCATATCGCGAATGATTTGCCGCGCAGCACGTGGACGTTCTGACGCCAATAGGTTCACTGACCGGGAGAACAGAATGTCAAAATCACTTTGCGCTTCCGCACTGGCAATTCGGAACATAGGCAACGCCTTGTCGAAACGGCCAAACGAGAAATTATACTCTGCCCATTCCTTCATGGTCGCAGCGCTATCTGGCGCGAGCGCTAACGCGCGCTGGTAATCGGCTTCAACTTCTTCGCTTAGATATGCGCCGGATCGTGCTTTCGCGGTGGCAAAGCGGCGCCAGGTTGGACCACTATCTGGGCGGAATTGGATCGATTTATCGAACGATTTGATCGCGTCTTCGTAAGCGCCGATTGTCACCTGGGATTGGCCAAGAAGAGACAGAGATTTGCCCTTTCGAGAGCTGCTTGTGATGTCGACAGAGCGTTCGAAAACGCGGATCGCCTCTTCATGTTGCCCGGTCTCGGCGAGAAGAATGCCATAATTGACATAACCTGGGTTGTGGTTCGGATTGGCCGCGACGTGTGTGGCGTAGGCTCTAATCGCTGCCTCAACATTACCTGAACCGCGATAGGACTGCGCATAAGCAAACGAGCTTTTATGTTCGATCCGTTGCTCGGGCGAAATACCGCTCAAAACGTCTAACGCCTCAGTATGACGCTTGCGTTTCGACAATAGCGTTCCGACAAACGCCTCGAACTTTGGCTTGTCCTCGGCGTTTGCTGTCCGAAAAAACAGCGTCGACCGCAATTTTGCCGAGGTTAAAGGTTCGAGCGACGTGTCCTGTACGAGCGTGGTGAGATCGGCCTGGAAACTTTCATCCAGATCGCTCTCGACGGCGCGTTCGATTTCTTGCTGATCATCTGACGAAATAGAACGCACGATGGCGGCTTTGTCATCGCTTCTGACAACCATTTCAGCTGCAGCGGCGATTCCGGCCAAGCCAAGCGCAAGCGCGGCCAGGACGGGCGCTGAGAAGAAGGGGGATTGTTCATGCATGTACAAACTCCTTGTCCGTCAGGTCTTCTACGAGCCCTTTTTGCTGGACGTTCTGGATTTCGATGCCGGGCCGGCCATTGACCTCAAGGACGATGGGGCCGCGATCTTGATCGAGACAAATGTCGACCCCGATATAGCCGAGCGGGATTGCTGCAGCGGATGCTTCGGCAATCGAGATGACCTCTTTCCATTTCGGGATTTTGAAGCCGATCAGTTCAGCGCCGGTATCTGGGTGCTCAGGCGTTACAGTTCCCTTCAGGGCGGCATTCGTAACTTTTCCGGTTTTGATATCAATTGCCAGGCCGATTGCGCCTTGGTGAAGGTTGGCTTTTCCGCCCGACTTTTCCGTGGGCAAACGAAGCATAGCCGAAACCGGGCGCTGCTTGTGCAAGATCACGCGAATGTCTGAGAGCCCAAAGTCCGACAGCTTGCTGAGGTCAGCGTCCTGGGTCAGCAACGGCTCGACATAAGCATAGTCTTCTTCGCCGCTTTGCGAGAATGATCCGTTGAGGATTTCACCGACATGCCGCGACATGTCTTCTGGCGTGCGCACCTTGGCGCTCGCGGTGACGAAGTTTTTGTCCTCACGACTGCGGATGATCATGATGCCATTGCCTTGTGAGCCGCGATTAGGTTTCAGCGCAAATGCACCAAGATCAGAAAGCGTTTGCATAAACTCAGGCAGCTCACGGAATGACTTACAGACCGCATAGGTCTTAGCGACCGGAACACCGGCCTTTTGCAGAATATCTTTGCTGCTAAGCTTGTCCGCCGCGAGATCGAGCAATTCCGTGGGATTAAGTCGGTTCACATAGTTTCGATTACGAGCATTCATGCCAAGCACAGGACCGTTGCCCAGGATTGAGCGGAACCGCACATATTCTTGCAATCGCATGCCGGACCACTGGCCAATGGCCAGCTGGACCGCAAGCACGAGCAGGAGGAGTTCCGGCATCAGCGCGAATAGCCCTTGCAGCAGCACGGATGAGAAGACGATGTAACAGGCGATGATCGTCACGATCGTGCCGGCGCCTGTGGTCATCATGCCTTTCCAGTCACTTTCATCGAGCATGTTGTGAATGCGCTCGGCGAGGAACGAGATGATCACAACCGGGAACAGGGCAAGCACGCCGAATTGAAGCGTCGTCCGGTTTCCGAGCCAAAGCAGAAGGCCGATGAAGAGCACCGTACAAATTGTAATAACCGCCGCTAATCGTGGGATTTTCAAGATGTTGAATGAATTGAAATAAGACAACATCAGAACAGCAAAAGCGACAATCCCGGAGAAGGTCGCAAGACCGAGCCATAGCCCCGTACTCATACAGGCGGCGGCGATCAGCATTGGCATAAAGATGCCAAAGGTCTGCAGCCCGACGACACTGCGAAGGAAAATCGTGATCAACGCTGCCAGCGGGAACATCAGGAAGATGCCGATCATTTCTTCAGGCAGACCGGTAAGTTGCATCAGGCGGGCCGCATTAAAGCGGTTCATTACTGCTTCGTTCTCATCAAAGTCGAACAATGCAGGCGATTGGCTGACGGGCTTAATCGTAAAGCGATAGTCGAAATTGATGTTCCGAGTGTGCCGGAACAAGGCGTGGTCGCCGGTGTAAAGGCGAAGATAGTTTTCCGGCAGCTTGGCAAAATGGCCATTGGTTGGGTCAAACGGGACCCAACGGCCTTCGATAAGAACTTCCAGCCACTGGTGGGAGGTTTTTTTCGACCCTTCATTCAAGATTACACCGCCGACGAGACGCGCTGGAATGCCATTCGTGCGCGCAAGCGCGACAAATAACCGACCTTTGCCATTACAGCTTGCACGCCCCAATCGCAGCGCGGTTAGAGCATCCGTGAACCCCTTAAAGGGTGCGCCTTCGATGCTTTCATACGTGTAGCCATAAATAGCGTCCAATACGGGCACCAATTCGCGGCTATCAGCGGGTTGAATGCTGGACCAAAGCTCGCGGATCTCCGGGTGACCAACCTGAATACCCTCTTCTTCGATCATATATTGAGAATACTGTTCCGGCAGATATTCCGGAACTTGTAACGCAGGATCGAGGTCGTAAACGAGCTCTTTCGATGTGATCATCGCGTGATAACGGATCTCACGGCCCTGGTCGCCAGACCACATGCCGCGCCGACCCGAGGGATCGGTTTGATCATCGAATTGAAGCTGACCAGACAGAATGTTCTCGCGAACAATGTCCTGGCGCTCATCATCGGCGGGCAGGAAGGTTGTGACATCGACGTCGCGGTCATCCCCAACAAAGCTCATCGATAGGGAATAGTCATACATTGTGACGGCCCGAAGCTGGCTTGGCAGCGTCGGGGAGCTTCTCAAATGCAGGACTGCGAGGACGAGGCAAATAGCAAGAAGCCAAGTACTCGGATGCCGCGCAATCGCCAGGAGGCGTGTTTGCCAGTTCACCACTATTTGTATCCCACCTTGGATCGTTAATTATTGCAGTCCGTCCAAACGCTTTGTTTTATACAGGTTTGGGAGAAGACGGTCCGCTTAACAATCAGCAATATTAACCAATTCCGGGGGGCATTTATGGTATCTAACCCCCACTGGCAATGGTGAAAATCGGATTTTGATTAGGCAATAATAAGGCGGGCGTTACTGATTTAGCAAAAATCTTGAAGCTTTCGGCGCAAGATTTTGCCGATTGGGTTCTTCGGAAGCTCATCGATAAAGTGCACTTTGCGGGGCACTTTGTAGCCGGTTAACTGCTCCCGGCAGTGATGAAGCACTGCCTCAGCAGTCAAACTTGGGTCCTGCGCGACGACAAAGGCGTGGAGCTCTTCTGTGCCCGCTGCGGTGCGTATGCCAGCGCTCGCTGTTTCCGCAATTCCAGGACAGGTTGAGAGAACAGCGTCGACCTCGTTCGGGAAGACGTTGAAGCCACTGACTAAGACCATGTCTTTGCAGCGATCCACGATGTGCAGCTCACCATTCTCATCAAACCGACCCATATCGCCGGTTTTGAACCAGTCGCCATGATAAGCGTTCTCGGTTTCTTGATCGCGGCCAAGATAACCTTTCATGACTTGTGGACCCGAAATCATGATCTCGCCAATAATGTCAGGCATATCGGTGACCATATCATTCTGAAGGATGCCAATCTCAGTCCCAGGCAATGCCGTGCCCGCTGACCCAGCGGCGGTACTTTTTTCGTGATCACGAATGGCGATCAAAGTCGTTGCTTCCGTCATGCCGTAGCCTTCGACGATGTTTGATCCGGTGACCTGCTTCCATTTCTGCGCGGTATGATCGTGCAAAGCGGCGGCGCCAGAGATCGTGTTTTTCAAGCTTTGCCCATATTCTGGGAACCAGTCTTCTTCGAGCAGCTTCTCGAACAGCGTGTTCACCCCCGGGAAAATGTCGGGCTTAAATTTTTTGAAGGCCGACTTCATATTCGTGAGCGGTCGGGGGTTCGGGATCAGGACCAAGTGACCGCCATTGGTGATTGCTATCACCGAGGCCAGCATGCCGAATACGTGGTATACGGGTAGGGCCAGCAACATCGTTTGTTTCTGCGTATGGAGCAGAGACGGACACGCCAGCGCATATTGTGCGATATTGCTCATCAGGCCTTGCTCGGTCAGCCGGACGCCCTTCGAGATGCCGGTGGTTCCGCCTGAATATTGATAAATTGTATCGCGGTCGGCATCGAGGCCTTCGACCCGGCTAACATCTAGCGCGGTGTCTTTTGGTGCTTTCGCCAGGATTTCGTTCAAGCTGATATGCGGCCCGCGAAACGGGCGGTCGAGCTTCTTGATCTTGCGCAGCATGAAATTGAGCGTGTGACGGGTGAGCGCCGGGAAAAAGTCCGTCACCGAAATAGCGATCACTTGATCGACTTGCGTGCCTTCGACGGCCTCTTCCATCATTTCAGAGAAGATGCTTGAGCCAATCAAGCAGCGGGCCCGGCTATCCTTAAGCTGACGCCGGGTTTCAGAAGCTGTGTAGAGGGGATTCACATTGGTCAATGTCAGTCCAGCGAGGAACACGCCGAGCATCGAGACGATGTAAGACGTACAATTCGGGGATTGGATCGCGACCACATCGCCTTGCTCATAGCCAAGATCATCACGCAGATAGTTTGCCAGAGCTTGCGCCGAAGCGATCGCTGTCTTGAAGTCAGTCGTTTGTGAATGGCCCGTTGGTAGCGCCGTGGTCAGAAATGGGAAATCGGCAAACTCGGCTTGCGCGTTGAGCACTTTCTCGTGCAACCGTCCTTCGTTCAGGTCGATAGATGTCTGTGGGGCGAAGAACGGATTGGTCGTGCTGTGATATGCCATGAAGCGCCTCGTTTGGGGAACGCCTCAGCCATAGCAATTCGAGATTGGAATCTCGTTAGGGTTGTTCTGTCAATTTCAATGAATTGGCATACTCGGCAGATACTTTTTTAGCCTGCCGGTTCGCGGCCTTGATGCGAAGATAGTCTGCTAACTGGCTCGCAGCTGTTGGCGAAAGAGGCATATCGACGACGTCTTCACCCAAGGCGGCGAGCATATCGGCGCCCGTAACTTTATCGCGGCCAGCATGCGTGACGCGGGTCAAATAGGTTGAGCGGAGAATTTCGTTTCCATCGCGATCGGTCCAGACATGCCAAAGTTCAACATACTGGTCCTGCCACCCCACGACGCGGGTATGAATATTGAGCGTGCCACGCGGCACGCGTGTCTGAGATCGCACTTGAACCGAGCTTAAGACAATCGGGACCCAGCCGCGTTTTCTCACGATCGCCGACATTTTCGTCTCGATAAAGAATTTCACCAGGGAAACATCAATGTAAGATGGGATCCGTGAGGTGAAGAATTGGCCACCGCGGCGCCGGTCCCAAGGGTGGGGTTTGAACGTATAAGTTGTGCCGGTCCAAACACGCGCGTCTCTCGGGCCAAAATATGACCGCAATACTGTCGCGAGAAGCGTAAAGAATAGATCCATTTGTAAGTACTCTACACGACGAAACGCGCCGATTTTGCTGAGATAACGAGGTTTAGCACACGTATCGCAAATGAATCCATTGCAATTGGGTCCTGAAGCGCGAAATAACATAATCTATGAGCGAAGCGTCTTATCTAATTCTTGGCGGCGGACCTGCGGGTTTGACGATGGCGCAAATGCTGCGGGATCGCGGCGCGACGGACGTCACGGTTTTGGAAGCCTCACATAAAGTCGGCGGAAAATGTCTTTCCAACGCGATCGGCGAGCATATTGTCGAGTTCGGCACATGTTATGCGATTTGGTCCCACAAATACATTTTGAAAAAAATGAAAGAACTTGGCATTCGCCGCAATTACCTAAAGGCGCAGCGGATCGATAATCGCGAATTGATGGACTATATCAAGGATGGAACGGGGCCTCACTTTTATGCTCAAGTCATCAAATATGTCTGGATGCGCAGGCGCCTAATGGCGCGGCTCAACAAAGGCGATATCACCGTAAACCAAGAACTCGCGCAGCCCGTTCAGGAATGGTTGCGTGCAAATAATCTCGGCAAGATCGAGAATATGATGCACCGGGTCGTGACCTCAATTGGATATGGCTATTTGCACAAATTGCCCCTGATCCATGCTTTTCGCTGGGTCGATTTGGATATGCTCATCACCGGAATGATAAAATTTACAGTCATGCCGGAGGGCGGCTGGCAGCATTTTTGGGACCGGTTTGCGAGCGGCCTGGATGTTCGGCTGGAACAGAGAGCCAGCGCTTTGACGCGTGAGAATGGCAAGGTTCGGGTGTGCACGGAAGATGGGACCGAATACGAAGCCGATACGCTGATAAACACGATCCCCATGTCAGAGTTCTGCTCGATCACACAGGCAACAATGGCCGAACAGAGTGTCGCTGACGCGATCTCTTGGGCGGGCTATACAACGACGCTCATCTCAGTCGATGATTGGCAGTATAGTGTGCCGGTCAATGCTTGGAGCGATACCTGCTCAACCGATGCCAATGACGGAAAACTACTCTTCTTTCGGTTTGAATGCGACGAAGAAGATGGTCGCAAACTCTTTACCGTTGGCCAATCTTCTGCGGCGTTCACGCGCGGAGAACTCAGCGAGCTTGTCACTTATGATGCAGCAGAACGCGGCGCTGCTGACCCCCGCGTAGTGCAACAAGCGATCTGGCAATATATGCCAACCTACTCAGCGAGCAGCATTCGAGACGGCCTGTTACAGGCTATGGATGAGATGCAGGGCGAGCGCGAAACTTTTCATACCGGGTCGAGCTTTTCACACGAAGCGGTCTCAACGATTTCGGCGTTTAATGCGCGTTTGCTGCCGAAGGTAATGCCTTGATAACTTGGCCGCTCGTTTGGATGTGATCCGACGGAATGATGGCAATCAAGTTCACCGATTTTTCGCCCTCTAGGTCTTCGCGGTATTGGCCGCCAAGGTTTTCGATATGAGTGGCAGACATGTAGGAAGCATATGCGTCCAAAGTAACGTCTTCGTCGCTTTCAGGGTGGGCCACCATGGCTTTTTCACCCGGAACCGGAACAGACCCTGTGTAAACGCCGCGGACAATGAAGCAGATTGCGTTTGAGCCGTCTGACATAGCACGGACATAAAGCGCGAGTTTGCCGTTTTCACCGACGGTGCGGTGCGCTTTCAGGCACATTTGGCCCAAAGCCCGGGTTAAAGATCCACTCGCAGAGTACTTGACGAGGAGCTCTTCAGGGATGGCCTTAGAGATCGTCTCGACGTTCTGCGTATCCAAAGACCCTTGCGCCATTTCGGACAATTCTTCGTTGAAGATCTCTCTCAAGCTGATCATCTCTGCATCGACCAGATGTTGATTGTCGTCCTGAGAGTGCCGCGTCATCGACGACATTAGTCGTTCAAGGTCGGTCGAAGCGTTCATGATCAGGTTTGCAAGATTTCCAAGCTCTTCCTGTTCAAACTTGATGCGTGAATCCGGCTGCAAGAGGCGCGCATAGCGCATGATCGTCTTAATCGGATAAATCACTTCGCGCGAGATCGATTCGAAGAAGGCGGACTTGGTTTGCAGCGCTTGTTCGGCCTGTTGACGAGACTGCAGGATCGTCTGTTGGCTCTCAACCAGAGAACTAACATCTTCGATCAATTCGATTTTATCGCCTTCGACCCCGTTAAACTCGGTCTGGCGATAGTAGCGACCTTCCCAGAAAGAGAACCCTTCGCGTGTCCGCCCACCCATGGCGACAGCTTCACGGTTTTTCTCCATGTTTGCATTGGAGAACACAACCTCGTCGGAATTGTCTTTGATCTCCAAGCCGATACCGAGCGTCTTAACTGCCGATTCCAGACGTGCCTTCGAAAGCTCGAGCCCCAAACGAACCCGCAGCATTTCAACTGTGTCGCGATATTTCAGGTGAGCCATGTAAACCATGGTGACGCCAAGCGTTCCGCCCATGGCGGATGTAATCGCGGCGGCGGCGCCGTCTAAGAAGAAAAGTGAGAACACGGTAACCGGCAGCGCACCCGCAAGAAAGCGTCCTGACATGCCGGCATTCGAACCAAGGCAAGCAGCGGCTGCTGCACACATCCCGACAGACAAAGCCGCCAAAGTGATGTTTGCGGCCGGATCAGGACCAGCGAAAATCAAACAACTTGATGCCCACCACGCCCCGAAAATGAAATTGTTGCGGGCGCCCTTCTTTAGGAAGCCGCCTGACAGTTTCGCGTCTTTCGGGACGCCAGCCATCGCGACGGCGCCTTTGAACTGAAAGTATGAGAAATACATGATCGGCACCCACCAGATCAGCGCGGCCCACCAATAGGTGAATTGCGAGAAGATGAGTGCGACGACGGTACTGTTGATCGCTGTAATCAGCGCCAGCGGTTTCATAACCGATGCAAGTTGATCAAACAATTCTCGCAATACGGCCTGCCGCAAGCGCCCTTCAGGGAGCTCCAGTGTGCCGTGCACGATACTTTTGAAAACTGAGTAGGCCGAGATCCGCATAACGCTTCTCATGACATAGATGTCTTGAAGAACTGGTCTCAGTGATCGTTAATCTCGGTTCATTTTCTTGAGGAACGGTCAATCAAGCTTTCTGAAAGGTTAATAGATGTTGGAGTTGGCGCACTGGCACGCCCCCGTTTTCGGCGCGAAAATTGCGGCCGTTGTCCTATTTCAGGCTGTCTTTCAAATACATGCCACAAGATTGATCAGTCTTATGGTTAACGAATAATTCGAACCTAAAATAATCGTAAGATTGTGGTTGCCATTCTACCAATGTAGGGGCAAGAACTTCCAGATACGTGAGTGCGACTACAAGAATTAGGTAGAATTTCAATGACTGGCGAAACTGATCAAATCTATTCCCTTATGAAGGCCTTCTTTGAGCAAAATGTACCGTATGCAAAACATACCGGTATTGAACTCCTGGTGATTGCGGATGGCCATGGCGTGGCGCAATTGCCGGACTTGCACGAAACGCAAAACCATATGGGCTCCCAGCATGCAGGTGCATTATTCACGCTCGCTGAAGCCGCTTCGGGCGCCGCATCGGTATCTTTGTTCGCAGACAAAATCGCCATGGTGCGGGCCGCGATTGTCGAAGCAAAGATCAATTACAAAAAGTCCGCACGCGGCGTCATTAAAGCCGAAGGCAAACTGCGCAAATCGGGCGCCGAGCTTATGGAAGCGTTCGGGCGTGACGGTGTTGTCGACTATATGGTTGATGTCAGCGTGACCAATGAAAAAGGTGCGGAAGTCGCGACCATGGAGGTCAACTGGCGGATCAAATCCAACGCCAGCTAAGGCAACGCAAACTTTCAGCGATCCTTATTAAACCTATTGCCTGATGCCGCATTTCGGCGAACAGATGCTTACTTGTCTCACACAGAATAAAGAGGGGCCGTAAGCTATGAGCAAAAAGCCAGTAAACGATTACGCCTTAGATCAAATTTGGCGCCAGGGTCGGTCCTATAATGGATGGACCGGCGACAATGTGCCTGAAACTCTGATCCGCGCCACCTATGACCTCACGAAGATGGGAATGACCAGCGCGAATTGTTCGCCGGCAAGATTTGTCTTTTTGCAATCAACCGAGGCCAAATCGCGCCTCAAGCCGCATCTAATGCCCGCAAATGTCGATAAAACCTTAGCCGCGCCTTGGGTTGTCATCATCGCCCATGATCTTGAATTTCCAGAAAAAATCCCGCAGCTTTTCCCACACAATCCGGGTGCCAAGGACTGGTTCGCGGATGAAGAAAACCGGCATGCGACCGCTTTCCGGAACGGCACATTGCAAGGCGCCTACTTGATGTTGGCGGCCCGGGCGCTTGGGCTTGATTGTGGCCCAATGTCTGGGTTCGACGCGGCCGGTGTTGATCAAGAATTCTTCTTGGGAAATGAGGCGACGAAAACCTGGCGCGCGAACTGGTTGTGCAGTATCGGCCATGGCGACGAAGCCTCCATTTTCGAGCGCAGTCCGCGCTTAAGCTTTGAGGAAGCGTGTTTGATCCTCTAAGGGGCACACATGATTGTTCTAGGAATTCACACGGCCGGACCTGGCTGCGACCTCGCGCTTCTCCAGAATGGCGAGCGGGTTGCGAGCCTTCAAGAATCTATGAGCCGAGGCCAAGACGCGCGGCTGCCCGGCTTGCTGTCAGAGCTCTTGGCGCAAGCGTCATTGACCCTGAATAGGATTGACCGGTTTGCGGTCGTAACCGGACCGGGAAGTTTCACAGGCATACGCGTCGGGGTTGCCTTTGCGCGCGGCTTGGCGCTGGCGACAGGGACGCCTTGTGTGGGTGTCACAACGCTCGAAGCCTCACTTCCATTGGGACAGCAAGGGTCTGCCATTGTTGCGCTACCCGCGCAAAAGCGCCCACCAGATATCACTTTCTGGACGCAGACCTTTCGAACAGGGATGGCCACCGGAGCGGCCAAGGAAATGCGCGCGGAAGACTTGATCGCGTTGCTCGCAAACCATCCGCACATGGTATTTGGGGATCCCGACCTTGTTGGGCCCTCGCTCGAAAATACCATCGTTCATTCGGCTCAACCAAGTGCCCTGCGCGCCGCTCAGGCTGCGGCGGAGTTTGATCCTGAGATGCGACCAGCTCGCCCGACATATGCACGCGCGCCAGATGCAGCTTTGCCAGCTGCCAGCAGGACGAGCAATTGATGATGTTTACCGCTTTGAGTGCCGCGGACATTGCTGAGATGGCTGCTGTTCATGAGGCGGCTTTTGACGTTGGTGAGGCCTGGCCAGAATCTGCGTTCTTGGACTTATTGGATCTGCCCAGCACCGTGGCGCGTGGTTTACGCTCAGATATCGATCTTATCGCGTTCGCGATTGTTCAATTCGTTTCAGGCGATGCGGAAATTCTAACGCTCGCGACCGACCCAAAACAACGCCGAATGGGGCATGCGCGTACTCTTTTGGAGCAGATTGAAGCCGAACTGAGCAAGAACGGGCTCGAGACCTGGCTATTGGATGTCGCTGCAGATAATTCAGGGGCCTTGGCGTTTTATGCTTCAATTGGGTTTGAAACCGATGGCCGGCGCCCGGAATACTATAAACGCCGAGATGGTCCGCGCGTCGACGCTATCTTGATGTCCAGCCGCTTGGCTAGACAGGCGACTACGGAAAGGGCTAGAGGATCGAGCATGGATCGTTTGGAAAAACTCTGCGCCGAAAAAGGCCTTCGCATGACTGAGCAACGCAAAGTCATTGCTCGTGTATTGTCTCTCGCCGACGATCACCCGGACGCGGAAGAGCTGCATCGCCGCGCCAATGCCGTGGATAATAATATTTCCTTGGCCACCGTGTATCGCACCGTCAAATTGTTCGAAGAGTATGGCATCATTGAAAGCCATGACTTTGGCGATGGCCGCGCCCGTTATGAAGAAGTGCCTGATGAGCACCATGACCATTTGATCGATGTGAAGTCTGGGCAGGTGATTGAGTTTCACAATGAAGAGATCGAGCGACTGCAAATCGAAATTGCAAAAGCGCATGGTTACAAACTGGTTGATCATCGGTTGGAGCTTTACGCTGTGCCATTGGCCGAAGGTGAAGACTAGACCGCTGTGAGCCGCGTGAGTCCCTATCTTATTGCAATGACCGGCGGGTCGGGGTCGGGTAAATCCACTGTCGCCGACGCGATGGTCGAGCAGTACCGCGATGTCGGCGTCGTGATGTTTCAAGAAGATGGCTACTATTGGCCGATGAACCATTACGGTGTGGCCGCCACTGATGAGCAGCGCCGGGCGATCATTTCCAGCGTCAATTATGACGACCCTGTGAGTAAAGAAACGGACTTGATGGCGCGCCAATTGGCGGACCTAAAGGCCGGACGTACGATCGAACAACCGATCTATGATTATGACCAGCATGACCGAAAGTCTGAAACGCTTACGATTGCACCAGCACCGATCATAATTCTTGAAGGCATTCACGCCCTTTCTGTGCCGGAAGTGAAGCCTTTGATCGACCTCTCCATTTATGTCGATACGCCAGATGACCTGCGATTAGCGCGGCGCTTGCGCCGGGACGTCCTTGAGCGGGGCAGGAGCGTTGAGAGTGTGCTGGCCCAATATCTCGGCACTGTTCGAGCTGCGCACTACCGACATACCTTTCCATCTAAGTTTGAAGCTGATCTGGTGATCGCGGACGAGGGTCTGCCAGCCTATGGTCAGGTTCGCCCAAGCAATGATGCGATCGGACGGATGTTGGCACCGATTGAGAACCGCCTGCGCGCTGAGGGTGTGATTTAGGACGTTTTCGGGCTATTATGCCCATAGATGAAGCGTCTTCTTTTCTTCCCGAGTATGATTTTGGCTTTGGCTCTGCCAGCTCAAGCTTGCGATATGACCACATCGGCACGTTCCAACGCCTTGGTTGAATATGTCGAAAACGGCCTGGATTGCTTGGAAAACCCGCCGGAGCCTTTGCGGTTCGATCCGCATATGGAGCAGTTATTTCTCGACCGTGTTAATCAAGAGCGCCGCAAAGCCGGGCTAAATGCACTGAAAGTGCGACCTGAAATGCTCCCGGCGGCGCGGTTTCATAGTTTAGATTTTGGGCATAATCGGTATTTCCAACATCAAGGCCCAGATGGTCGAAACGCTGGCAATCGCATCGCCGCGTTTGATCGGACGTTGTTGGCACAAAGTACGGCAGAGAATATTGCCGCCTTTGGTCCCGCGATTTGCTACGACCAATTCGAAAACGAAGTGTCTTGCTTTCTAGCGCCTGGGTTCAAACTGCCGACTCAAGAATTTGTGGTAGAGGATCTCCACAAAAAGCTGATGTTGAGCGATGGCCATCGGGCCAATATTCTCGCCGAAGACTCAACCCATATTGCGATCGGTGTTGCCCGCCAGGCGAGCGGGTTTTATGTGACGCAAGTTTTCACTAACCAGGTCGGATCGTTGAGTGAGCCTTTGCCTGTTGGGCTAAAGTCAAACAGAAAACTCGATGTTGAGGTAGAGATCACAGGATGGGACTTTAGCACATTCGCTGCGACGAGCCCCGGTGAGGAACGTATCGAATTGAATGACGGTCAGCTAGACACTCTCCCAGCAGGCCAACAAATGTTGCTCGTGCGCGGTGAAAACATTTCGAGCGAGAAACGTGGGGGACGGACCTATACCACGACCGAATGGATGGACCTGTTTGGGCCAGCCTTCACCATAGAGACGGCTAAAGGAAGCTAGCCATTTCCCCGAGCGGCTTTTTGACCAGCGCGTGATTTGGCACCATAGCGTCGTCTGCGGGATACCCGGCGACCAGGATCAGGAACGGCTTTTCGGTTTCCGGACGTCCGCAAATTCCATTTAGAAATTTCATCGGATTGGGCGTGTGTACCAGCGTCGCGAGACCGGCATTGTGACACGCCGTGATCAGCATCCCGGTCGCGATACCGACACTTTCATGGATGTAGTAATTCTTCTTATCTTCGCCTTCCCGGACACCGCCGCGGCGCTGGGCGAAGATACAGATCAGCCAGGGCGCAATTTCCATATAAGGCTTTTCAGCGTCCGTGCCGATAGGGGCGAGTGCGTCGATCCACTCCTGGGCGGCGCGGCCCGTGTAAAACTCGCGCTCCTCAGCCTCAGCCGCAGCGCGGATTTCGGCTTTCTTTTCACTCGATCCGACGCAAGCAAAATACCATGGCTGATGATTGGCGCCGCTCGGGGCGGAGCCTGCCGTAAGGACGCAATTCTGTATGATGTCCTGCGGCACGGCGCGATTTGAGAATGAGCGGATCGATCGCCGAGATTGCATTTGGTCGTTAAATGCGATCGCGCGCGCCTGCATCTCTGCTTCACCATAGTGTGGGAAATCAGAACTGAGCGGCACGTGGGTTTCTGGCGTTGTTTTCATTGCAGTCTCTCAGCTTTTCCCGCTTAGCGACGCCCAGCGTCCGCACCCAGCTTATAGGCTTGCGCGAGCCATTTATTGATCTTGGCTTCTTTTGCGGTTTTCACGGTCCCGACCTGAAGGACTCGAACGGGCTTTATGCCTGAGAATTCCATGACCAAGCGCTTTGCCTGTTTCGCCGCTGGGCGGCGGTACATGATCTGATCAAACCAAGCAGGCGCGTCTGCAGTGAGCAGGATGTCACCGCTGCGGCCCTTTAGAAGTCTGTCCCACCAAGGATCATTCTCGTGATATTCCATCGCAAACCCCGGCAGGAAAGAGCGATCAATCACGCCTTTCATTTTCGCCGGCATGCCGCCCCACCATTGTGGGTAAGCCCAACATGTATGGTCGCACCATAAGAGGTTCTCACGCCATTCCTCGAGACAAGGCTCTAAGTCTTTGCGTTGATGGTAGCCTTCGGTCAGATCCGGATCGAACTGCATATCGTGCAGGTTCATCCGACGAACCTCCGCGCCGTTTGATTCAGCGCCGCGTTGATACGCGTCGGCCATGCCATGGCTGAGCGAGTCTTCTCTTGGGTGTCCGACCCACAAGAATAGCTTAGCGCCCATTTAGCCCTCCTCAGGCAGTTCCGGGACGCCGACCGCGTGGAAGCCCGCATCAACGTGCAAAATTTCGCCTGCGATGGAGTGTCCGAGCGGCGATAAGAGGTAGAGCGCACAACCAGCGACGCCTTCCATGCGGGTGTCTTCTTTAAGCAGAGACCAATCCTTGCCTGTGCCCATCAGAGACTTGCCGCCTCGGATGCCGGCGAGCGAAAGCGTCCGCATCGCACCGGCGGAGATCGCGTTGACGCGAATGCCCTGCGTGCCGAGATCGCGCGCCGCATAACGCGTCGAGGCTTCCAGAGCGGCTTTCGCCACACCCATCACATTGTAGCTCGGGACGGTCCGCTCTGCGCCAAGATAGGTCATACAGATCACCGCGCCGCCATCGGGCATAATCTCTGAGGCGCGCTTCGCTGAA
This sequence comes from Henriciella sp., assembly GCA_039970335.1. Lineage (GTDB taxonomy): Bacteria > Pseudomonadota > Alphaproteobacteria > Caulobacterales > Hyphomonadaceae > Henriciella. The sequence continues at coordinate 676,865 of JBDVMC010000025.1, forward strand.
TCGATGAAGCTATAGACCGAGATATCCATGGCCCGGGCGAACCCTTCGCGCGTAGTGTTGGCAACCATCGATCCTTGCAATTCGTCTTTACCTGCAAAAGCGATGGAATGGACGAGGAAGTCGATTTTGCCCCATTTGTCTTTTACCGCGGCGAAGGCAGCATCCATGCTGGCATCATCGGTGACATCGGCCTGAACCATGAAGTCCATATCGATGCTCTCGACCAGAGGGCGGACCCTGCGTTCCAGGCTTTCGCCTTGATAAGTGAAACAGATTTCTGCCCCTTGCGCGGCGAGCTGCTGCGCGATGCCCCATGCGATCGAGTTTTTATTGGCAACGCCCATGATGATGCCGCGCTTGCCAGCCATCAGATTGCCTGTGGGCATGTCTCCATAATCAGCCATGTTCGGGGGTCCTTGCTTATCTATTCTTTGACCCAGAGGGCTATTCGGGCGCGGCCAGCGCGTCAAGCGATCCGGCTGCAAGCCTGCGATCTGCCGCACAATCTGAAGGCGTCCTCGTATCCGGCATAGATCGTGCACAGCGAATCATATCCTTATTCAGCGACACGGTATGGAGACTGGGATTGAGCTTGCTGCGACTATTTGTATTGGCTTTGGTGATGGGTGCGATTGCGCCGATCGCGTCCGCCAGTAATGTGCAAGAAGTTCGCTTTGTTCAAAACGAAAAAGTTTTGGTCTGGCAGGATGGTGAACTTGCGGGTCAAGGATCTGAAGTCGTGTTGCGCAATGAAAACCTAGTGGCCGACCAGGCCTGGATTGGCGCTGGACAACTCGAACCTGTATTGGTTTCGACGAACACTTTTTCTGGAAGCGTGACCCTGCAGATCGCCAGCAATGCCGGATTTGTATTGGAAACACTCAATCCCGGCGACGCGGCGCAGATCCTGGTTCAGCCCATTGGCGAAAACGAAAACGCGCAATTGCGGTCGTCGCCAGTCGCTTCTGGCTCTCGCATTCTGTTTCAGCAGACAGAGAAGACCGCGGTTCGGGCCGGCACTGCGCAAAGCCAAACCATCTCACTGCAAGTTTCCTGGACTGGTTCGACCCCACCAGCATTGCAGGTTCGGACGACGGGTTCCTAGACGGTTAACCATCAGCTGCAGGTTAAATGCAGTGTTTAACAAGATCTTAGCCGGCCGACATTTACCATAATCTCGTGAGGCGGAATATTATTGATAAAGCGACCCTATTCGGGATCGCAGCGAGCACGTGTCTCGCTTTGAGCGGCGCGCAAGCGGACGTGATTGATCGTCCATACTTTGATCGCAAAGGTTTGGTGATTGTCTGGGCTGCGGATGCCAATAGCGGCGCGCCAGTTGTTTCAGATCTCGTTCTGGATACGGGCAGCGGTACCTCTGCAGCAGGCTCTGGCGATGTAGATCTCATTGCAACGGATGCCCACACGGTCGTCACCGGCACGCTACAAGCCACACAAGATGGCGTTGCAAACGCTACGGGCGGAATGCCATTTTTGCTGACGAATACAGATCGCGGGACAATCAGCACCGACACGAATGGTGATGGCATCGTCAGTTCAGCAGATTCATTTACATCGTTCGGCCTCAATGACGTGACCGATGCGCGCGTCGATGCGGTGCGCCAGTCTTCCAGTTTTTATGTCGCCTCGAATGTGCCGTTCGCAATTGATGCGCAGGCCTTTACGCCAACCACATTCACTGAGTTCATATTACTACAGATTACCCGCATGCAGATGTCGATGACGCAGAGCGGCGATGATGGTTTAGCCTTTGGTTCAAGTGCGCAATTGCCACATTCCGGTGGCAGCACATCTGGGTTCGCATCCAGCCTGCGGCTTTGGGACCTCCGCAACGCGCAGAACGTCTTCACGGGCAACCAGCGCACGGCTGCAACGCCCGGCACCATCGCGGATCAGTCCGTTCGCTTTGATGCAGAGTACTCGATCGCAGCCGCCAACTTAAACGGCTACGATCTCTCGCTCGGTACATTCGATTTTCAGGTCGAAGTGGTCTACACGGTATACGTGCCCTAAGCCAATTCTTATTGGGATTAGGCGGGCGCGTTACCTGACTTATCAACCAGACCAACCCGCATATCTTTAGCGGTGTAGATCTTCTCACCATCGGCAAAGACGCGGCCATCGGCGATCCCGAGGATCAAGCGACCACGACGGACGCGCTTCATGTCGATTTCATAGCGAACGAGTTTCGTCTCGCGCGTAATCTCACCTGTAAACCGAACATCGCCAACGCCCAGTGCGCGGCCTTTGCCGTAAGACCCAGACCAGCCAAGCCAATAGCCAACAGCCTGCCACATTGCGTCCAAGCCTAGGCAGCCTGGCATTACCGGATCGCCAGGGAAGTGACATTCGAAGAACCAAAGGCTGGGATCAATATCAAACTCGCCAACCACGTGGCCTTTGCCATATTCGCCGCCATCCAGCGAAATCTCAGGAATACGGTCCATCATCAGCATAGGCGGCACCGGCAATTGCGCATTGCCTGGTCCGAACAGTTCGCCTGCGCCAGATTTGAGCAGGTCTTCCTTGCTATAGGACGATTGAGGGGTGTGGTACTCGTGCGGTCCCTTCATAGAACTTGGCCTCGCTATTTTGTTTTTATGATGCCTGCACAACGCAGAATGGAGTAGCCCGGGGCCTTAAACGCTTGTCGGCTGTGCCGCAAGCCATCGCAAATCAAAGTTTACCGGTCGCGACCTCGGTGCCCCAGAGGGCGGACTCTTGCAAATAGCCCGATTTTCGGCCGACTTCGATCTCGCACCAGCCGTCGCTGCACTTTACGATCTCAGCGATGACGCCGGCTTTTAGGCGCGCTTTTGATCGCGCTTCAGGATCGGGCGCGCGTTTCAATTCGACCTCGCTGGTCACCAGCGCGGTCCGGTCGCTGGATAACATGCGCGCTTGCATCCAAACTTCATCGCCATCGGGGTCGCGAACACGGCGCCAGCCATGGGTCTCGCGGACCACCAGCATTGGGAGGCCTTCGCGCTCGTATCGCCACAAGATTGGATGATCCAGGTTTGGACCTTGCCGACCGTGCACAGCGGAATAGCGCAGCGATTCAAACCGCGGCAATGGCTTTCCAGAGAAGCGGCTGACCTTCACAACATTCGCAGATTGGCGTGCTTCGACACCAGCAATAGCGGCGCTGCCGAGCACGGCGAAACACATTAGGGAACGTACAAAAACTGCGATCATGACTGCTTTTTTGCCTATTGAGATGAATCGACCGTAAAACAGCGCATTGGCGATGTGCTTTTGCTCTGCTAAGCGCGGGATAGAAAGCGAGGAAGAATGTCAGATACGCGCCTAAAGGTCATTGTCACCCGCCGTCTTCCCGATGCGGTTGAGCTGCGCCTGAAGGAGCTTTTTGACACCGAGCTAAACTCGTCTGACGAAGCCTTTACCGAGGAGCAGCTCTGCACTGCGGTTAGCCGTGCAGATGTTCTGGTCTCCACAGTCACAGACCAGGTCGACGGACAAGTCCTCAGCCATGCCGGCGAGCAGTTCAAAATGATTGCGCAGTTTGGCGCGGGCGTGGACAATATCGACGTCCAAATGGCGAACGAGCGCGGGATCATGGTGACCAACACGCCCGGTGTCCTAACGGATGACACAGCTGACGTTACAATGGCTTTGATTCTGGCCGTTCCGCGCCGGATGCATGAGGGTATCGCTTTGATGGAAGCGGGCAAATTCGATGGCTGGGCGCCGACTTGGATGATGGGGCGCCGCCTCTCCGGCAAGCGATTAGGGATTATCGGCATGGGCCGGATTGGTCAGGCTGTCGCGCGGCGCGCCAAAGCGTTCGGTCTGCAGATCCACTATCACAATCGAAAAAAAGCTTCCCGCGTGATCGAGGAAGAACTGGATGCAACCTATTGGGACAGCCTGGATCAGATGCTGTCGCGCATGGATATTGTTTCAGTTAATTGCCCGCATACGCCCGCAACGTTTCATCTCCTGAACGCGCGGCGTTTGGATTTGATGAAGCCAGAAGCGTTTATCGTGAACACGGCGCGCGGTGAGGTTATCGACGAAGCAGCGCTCGCGGACGCCCTAAAAGGCGGCAAGCTCGCCGGCGCCGGCCTCGATGTCTTCGAGCGCGAACCTGCGGTCAATCCAGACCTGGTCGGCCTGCCAAATGTGATTTTGCTACCGCACATGGGATCGGCCACGGTCGAGGGGCGAAATGAAATGGGCGAGAAGGTGATCATCAATATCAAAACCTTCATCGACGGGCATCGCCCACCCGATCGTGTAATCCCAGCAATTTTGTAAGCAATCTGCGCGCGCGCGTTGCAGCCTTTAGTGCAGACTGACAGCCTGAAGCTTGTAGGCTTCAGCAGCAGCTTCGGCGGCCTCTAGGCCTTCAATGATTGCAAGCTTCTGTCCGTCACCATTGGTAACGACGACAAGCTCATGCAGGTCATCAACGCCATTCAGGGCATCATCAGGCAATTCCGCGAGCTCTCGCTCATTGATATTGCGGAAATAGACAAACCGGCTGAAGTCAGGCTCGCCGGTGGTCGGCTTTTCTAGGTCGTTCATGGTCTACTCCTTCCGTTGTCAGACAGGACCAGCACACACAACCCTCACAAGACCCCATCTTGGCAGCCCTGCCATACGAAGATCGGTGTGACTCTGAATCTAGGGGCCCACCATGTCTCCATCAAGGCGTCAGCATTCACATTGAGTTGTTTATGCGCGTGTGCTGGTTTTTCAGGCAGCAGGTCAAGCCGGGCAAATGTCAGTCGCTGCGGCGAAGATAGAGGGTTCCATCTATGTCGATCAGTTGCGGTGCAGCTTCCAGCGCGCTGCACTTTTTCTCGCAATTTTCACCTGTTACGATGTCAAACCGGTAGCCATGCCAAGGGCAGGTAATCTCGCCATTCTTGGTTAGGATCGCATCGTCTAAGGGCCCAAGCAAATGCGTGCAAACCGCGCTATGGGCATGCCAGCGGCCTTCCCAGTATCGCACGCAAAATCGGCCATTGCCGATGTCAAACGTATAGACCTTGTCCTGATCAAGCTCGACCAGTGCCCCAACTTTCACGTCGCCAGCGCGGACATCTCCGGCAGCCCAGCGAATGCGATCATCCAATGCGGTTTGCCGTCCCCGCATGAGCGCCAAGTCTTCATCATACAGTGTTTTATATTGCTGCTGGAGATATCCGAGGATCATCTTGGCGGTGTCGTCATTCTCGGGCGGCTCTGGGAAATAGAACCGGACATCAACTTCAATTTCGTGCTCTGAGATGGCCGTCGCTTGCGTATGGATTTCGACCCCTGCCCCCGGCCCGGAATAAACCGTAGAGACCCAATAATGCTTCGCCTGCTCGACCAGCAGATCGATCAGCTGATAATCGCCATTTGCCCTACCCGGCAATCCGATTTTGGCGCGCCAGCCCCAGGGGCCGCCTGAGATCAACTCAATGGAAGAAAAGGAGGAAGCGTGAATATGCGGCAGGTGTTCCCAATCATAGGCATTCTCCATCATTCGCTCGAGGCTAATCGGGAGATTGCGAACATAGTTGCCGAGATAATGCAGCTCAGGCAGGCGGGCAAAATCAATCGCGTTGGTCCGTTGTTCGGACAGGGATTTTTCAGTTTCAGTCAACATAGGAACGATGCTAGCCGCAAAGGCGCATTGATTGGAAGTCAAGTTTATGTGCGGACCATCCCGGCGAAGCGCTGGACCTCGTTTGCAAGCGCCTCTATCAGGCGGGCAAAGGAGATCGCCCTATGTCACTGAAATGGTTGCCAAATGCGCTCACCGTTTCGCGTTGCGGATTGGCGGTCCTGGTCGGCTGGTTGATTTTGAGCGAACCGCGGACTTCGATCTTGCCGTTAATCGCTTTTGTTCTGGTGGCGCTGACCGACTTTCTGGATGGCTGGGCGGCGCGCCGGTTTGATGCTGTCAGCGCGTTAGGTGCGTTTCTTGATCCTGTTGCAGACAAATTGCTCGTCGGCACCAGTTTGGTCGCTCTATGCCATGTTGAGGGCTGGGCGATTGGCCTCTTGATCCCGAGCTTGGCGATTATCGTGCGCGATATGATTGCGACCGGACTGCGCCTCTTTCCGCAAATTGAAATGCCTGTTTCGCAGCTCGCCAAATGGAAAACAGCACTCGAAATGACAGGCATCGGCGCGCTCTTAATGGCAGATCCAAGTTCCTTTGCGCTCGTGTGGAGCGCCGGCTTGATTCTGGTTTGGGTTGCCGCAGCTTTATCGATCTATACGCTCGGCCTGTATCTGGGTGCCATGATCTCAGATGCAAAACGGCCGCGCTGAAGGGGATCAGCGCGGCCGTCTCGTTCCAGTCTGGCAGCATCGGGGGAGGATTTTGACGCGCCAGGGTCCTGCTTGGGGTGCCGAGAAAGGGGACCCTCGGCACACTTAGATCCTGCACAGATAGTCTTTAATGACAGCTTAATTTTCCCGCCTAAATTGCGCCGCGATCTCATCCGTAATCATGCCGTCTTTGCTCTGTCTAAGCGAAAATATGAGACGGCATTGGCACAGACTCGGACCGATTATCCTGCTCTTAGGGGCGCTGGCCTTTATGGCGCTTCCGGCGCTTCTAGCTTTTGCCGAAGGATAGGCGCTACCAATGCTCTTCTTGCGGGCGTTCGGCATAGAGCTCCTGGAGACGGCGTTTTGTTCCCGGTGTTGCGTCCTCCGGCGGCGCGAGCGGATCGCACCAGACAATTTCAGTAATCTCCCACCCGATAGGATCGCCATGGGGCACCCAAGCGTCAGCGCCAACGGTGTAAAGTGCAACATGGTCGTTGCGCATGATGCGGTGATTGGAATAGATCCCCCACAATTGCGCCCTGCCAGTAATCCGTACGCCGTCCTCCTCTTCGAGTTCGCGGCTTAGCGACAGTAGAATCGTCTCGCCATGCTCGACACCGCCGCCTGGTAGATAGAGCCCCTTTGTATAGGATTGGCGCACCAGCAAGATCTGCCCTTGCTTGTTTTCGACAACTGCGCGCGCCCCCATCGTGGTCCAACGCGAAAGTCGAAACCAAATCCGAAACAGCTGAGTGCGCAGATTAATCACATTGTATTCCTCATGTTCTGGCCATCGGGGGTCGCCAAATCGCAAAAGACGGTTTAACAGGGCGGCAGAATCTTAAAGGGCTGTTATCATGATCCACGCATCTGTCTGGGCTATTCTTGCAACGGTTGCTGTATTTGGCATTCTGAACCTGATCGATTTTCGTCGTATCGACTGATTGAACAAGGTTTGTGTAACCGGCCGGGGCATCCTGGCCTTGCACCTATCCAGTCCATTACGTGAGTGAGGAGGACTGAATGGCCCATCGTGTTTCCGAAGGACCAAAACGTGCGCTCGTAACCGGCGCAGGCGCTCGCCTTGGTAAAGCCATGGCCGAAGCGCTCGGCACGGATGGTTGGTCCGTCGCGGTTCACTATCGCGGCTCTAAATCCGGCGCTGAAGCAACAGCGAATGCCATTCGCGAGAGCGGTGGCGAAGCCGAGTTGGTTCAAGCTGACCTTTCAAGTGAAGAACAAACCGCCACGTTGGAGCGCGCCGCGCACGAGGCCTTGGGTGGACCTCTAACTCTTCTGGTGAACTCCGCCTCAACGTTTGAAGACGATAGCGCGCTCGAACATTCTCGTAAGAACTGGGACTTCCATATGGGCCCAAATCTGCGTGCGCCGATCCTTTTGGCACAACATTTTGCGCGGGCCCTTCCTGAAGAAGAAGCGGGACTGATCGTCAACATGGTGGATATGCGGGTGCTCAAACTCAATCCGCTCTTCTTCACCTACACCCTGTCTAAGTCCGCATTATGGACTGCAACGCGCACGATGGCGCAGGCCTTCGCACCGCATATTCGCGTCAATGGAATTGGCCCGGGCCCAACCCTGGAGAATGTCCACCAAAAACCTGGCGAATTCGATGCCGAGGCGCGCGCGACGCTGACCCAGCAAGGCTCCAATCCAGGCGAGATTGTCAAAACGCTGCGTTATCTGATCGAAGCAGACAGCATTACCGGCCAGCTACTTGCCAGCGATGGTGGTCAGCACTTGATGTGGCAAACGCCGGATGTGATGCTTTAAAAATATGAACTTTGCGTCCGATACGACAGCGCCAGCCCATCCCAATGTGATCGCCGCGATCTCTGCGGTGAATAGTGGAGACGCGTCCAGCTATGGCGCCGATACGACGACCCAAGCACTACGCGCTCTCCTCGCAGCCACGTTTGAGACCGAGGATTTTGATTATTGGGTCTGCGCCAGCGGGACCGCATCGAATGCGCTCGCTTTGTCGGTTATGTGCTCGTCTATCGGGGCGATTGCCTGTCATGAAGAGGCACATATTGAGCGCGATGAGCGCGGCGCGCCGGAGTTTTTTACCGGCGGTGCAAAGTTGAGGCTCCTGTCAGGCGAGGCGGGGCGCGTCGATGAGGCCGCTTTGCGCGATGCACTGGCGGTAAATGACCCGGGCTTTGTGCATGAAACACCGCTGGAAACACTTTCACTGACGAATTTGACCGAATGCGGAACGGCCTACTCTGTCGCGGCGATCGAGCATTATGCGGCCCTGGCGCATGGAGAAGGATTGAACGTCCATCTCGACGGGGCGCGTCTCGCCAATGCGCTTGCCAATTCAGGAGTACGGCCCGCAGACATGACCTGGAAAGCCGGTGTCGACGTCGTGACATTAGGCTTGACCAAAACCGGCGCGATTGGCTGCGAGATCATTCTCCTGTTTGGCAAGATGCGGGCACAATTCGACGCCCTGAAAGCGCGGGCTAAGCGCTCAGGACATATGCCGCCGAAAATGCGGTTCCTCGCCGCGCAGGCTGAGGCGATGTTGACGGACGGTCTGTGGCTCGAGCTTGCAGGACAGGCCAACCGCACCGCGACAGAGCTCTCTAATCTCCTTTGCGCGCAGCCCGGCGTGTCGCTGGCTTATCCGACAGAGGGCAATGAAGTCTTTGCCGTTCTGCCACAGGCGCTTGAAGCCAAGATCCAAAGCGCCGGCGTCAAATGCTATCCCTGGCCGGGCGGATCTTATCGATTTGTCTGTAGCTGGGCGACGCCGCAAAGCGACTTGGACGCGATGCGCGTCTTACTGGCTGAGGCCTGACGCCAGCCAGCCTTGCATCAGTTTTAGGAACCCTTGCGTATCCACCGGCGAGGCGTCTTTGCCGCCAAGCAATTGCTGATGCAGCGTCATCACCAGGATTGGCGACAGCATCATGAACGCAGCGGCGCGGCGCTCGTCCTCAGTTTCGGGTTTGCCGGGCGTCGCGTCCATCTTGTCGGCGACGGCTTTCAAGGCAGGATCGAGCAGGAATTCCAGATAGGCCTGTCCGACTTTCTCATCCGCCATGCCCTCGATCAGCCCAAATGCATGCGCGCGCGCAAATCCGCCATGGGTCAGTCCCGCTTCGGTCACCCGGAAATACTCTTGCACAGCCGTTGCCGTATCAGGTGCACCTGTCGCGATAATATCCCAGAGCGGGATAGCGCGAGCGTGTATGTGCTTCAGGATGGCCATGACCAGGCCTTGGCGGTCTTTGAAATAGTGCCGCAAAGTCGGCTCGGAGGCTTTTGCCGCAATCGCGAACTGACGCAGCGACGGACGGCGTAAATCATCGTTTAAAGCAAACTCTGACAACGCATCTAAGAGCGCTGTCTTCTTCGCCTCAAAATCGTGATTACGAACACCGGCTGGCCGCGGCATAACTCCTCCCAGACCCCTGAAAATACACGGCCTTTCTTTGTAGACCGCTCAGCGAGTGTTTAGCAACGGGTCCACTAAGAATAGTTGTATCCATTACAGATCCCGCGCCTTGCGCCGCGCCCGAACGCGATCGGCCAGATCGAGCATCGGCCCGACAAGCTTGCTCCCCGCCTGCCCCAGCTTCATCGCATTCTGCAGCCGCTGTTCGATGAACCGGTCCAGGTCCTCCGGGTCGCTATGATCGAGCCAATACAGCACGATCCGCGGGATCACGGCGCTCAGCAAAGCCCGCTTGGTTTGGCGATTATAATCCGTCGCCGTGTCGCCCGCCGCTTCCCAGACCGCATCCGCGATTGACCAGACCCGCTTCACCGCCGCGCCTGCGCCCCATGGCAGCAGCCCATGCCCCGCCGCTTTGCGCACCGCCTCCTTGTTCGGTTCCAGCGCGCCCAGCCAAGCCCGCAACCCCGCCGCAACCCGCTCATGCGTACGCAGCGCCGCCAGATCCTCCGCCGCCAGGGTCACCAGCATTTCATCTGCGGCGCGTTCGAAAAAGTGGTCGATCAGATCCGTCACCCCATTCGGCGCAGCCAGAGCCTGCTCTCCAGCGCTCAATTCCACTGTCCGCGCCGCCTGTTTGGCGCTGGTCACCGTCCACCCGGTTTCGGGCACAAGCGGCAACAAGGCCTCAAGCCAACGATCGCGCAGTTTTTCGGAAGGGATCGGCATATCTGACTCCGGGGATAGGCAAGGCGGTTTCACCATGTTATAGGCGCGGCTTGATCAAGGCCCTATAGGCCACAACCGCACATCAGCAGCCCGTCTGCCCCGACTTTTATGGAGAGTTGACCATTATTCAGATTACAGTCCGCGACAATAATGTCGAGCAAGCCCTACGCGCCTTGAAGAAAAAGATGCAGCGTGAAGGCCTGTTCCGTGAAATGAAATCTCGCACTTATTTTGAAAAGCCATCTGAAAAGAAGGCTCGCCAAAAGGCAGAAGCTGTGCGCCGCGCTCGCAAACTTGCTCGGAAGCGCGCCCAGCGTGAGGGCCTCGTTTAAGCGAGATTGCCTTTAACCAAAATTAGACCCCCGTGCCCTTGGCGCGGGGGTTTTCTTTTGCGCGCTTTTTCGGGCACGCGATTAACCAAGGAAATCCCCTGAAACAAGAATAAACATTACAGTTGGGACACTGCGACAGCAGTTTCGAAATGCTCAGACGATGACGTTTTCCCCGATCTCTCACACCCTATGCGCGGATGCTCCGCATGCCTTGGCGGAGAGAGATATAGGGCCTGAGTATGGTACAGAGTCGAGTTGGGTTGAGTGGGCTGCTGCGCGGCATTTTGGTTTTCGCGCTGGCAATTATAGCGCTGGCGGGGGTGAATACGGCGCAAGCTCAAAGCGTCGAGACGGAGACGATTTCGTGCTCCGGTGGTCCCTCTCTAGCGGGTACAGGTGGATCTGGAGATTTCGGCGCTTTTATCGTGGATCTGTCTGCCAGAACCTGCGCTCATGACCCCAGCAAATTCACGGACGATGTGCTCGCGGCAGATAGAGTTCACATTGGGCACGGCGGAAGTTGGGGGTCGACTCCAGGGTTGTTTCCAATGCGGATTACCCAAAAACTGTTTCGCCCGGACGAGCACACCTATAGCTGCACGCCGCCGACAATCGATCTTCTTGCTGATGAAAGCACTGATGGGCTCTGCTATTTTTCGGTCGATTCTTCGTTGTCAGAGGAGGTCGGAGCTCTGGTGCAGCTTCGAGATAAGACCACGGGTTTGCTTCATGCCGAGTTCGAAGCCGTAATCGAGGTTGTGCCCGGCGCAACCGGCAACCGAACAGAAGTAACGATCCCAGACGGGGTCACATTCTATACGTACTTGCCCGTTCCTGAGGTTACGGAGCTCGGGTTTCTGGGCGCCACCTCTGCACAGCCGGGCGAGAACTTCTCGCTCTCAGTCATGTTCGATCAAGCCATGGATGCAACCTCCGCGCCGACGCTGCAATTCTATGATGGGGTCGATGGCGAAGGGTCCGCGATCGACCTTTCAGCGTGGCGCACCGGCGGCAACTGGTTTTCGAACGACACTCTATATTCCGCCAGCTTTACCGCCCCCGACCCGCTCACCGCCTCAGCGGCGATCCGCTCGGTTATCGTTTCAGACATTGACAGTGCGACGGATCTAGCGCTCGTCGATCACACTGAGAATATAAGTTTTACGGTCCTGCAAAACATCTTGCCGAATGTGTCGGTTGATCCCTTGCTGACGACCGATACGACGCCGCCTTTATCTGGCACGATTGACGACCCCAGTGCGTCGGTCTCAATAACGGTCAATGGGCAAACAGTAAGCGCCCAAAATGATGGCGTGGGCGGTTGGACCGTCGCCGATAATGTTTTGGATGCCCTGCCATTTAATACGTATGATGTGGTCGCCAGCGCGACCGACATGAATGGATTGGTGGGCGCAGACACGACCGCAGGCGAACTCGTCATAGCGGCGATTGTTGCGCCTGAAATCGAGGTCGTATCCTCGATCAGTGGCGCATTTCTAACCGGCAGTGAGGATGCGGTCGTCGGGGCAGTTGAGGGCGTTGAGCAGTCGCTCACCTATACCGTGACGAACACTGGCAATATTGACCTGAACCTCGACGCGATGGTTGCATCTGGCCTAATCAATATCAGCGGCGCTATCGATACCGGGGCGGGGGCGAACGCCAACACACTGCTGCCGGGCGCGTCGCAAGCCATAGCGATAAAATTCACGCCCGCCAGCGCGGGCGACTTCTCGTTCAGCCTTTCGCTTGCGAATGATGACCCGGATGAGAGTTTATTTGAAATCGACATTGCGGGAACGGCGGTCGCTGCCGCGCCGGAACTGCAAATCATTTCTACGAGTGGAGAAATACTTGGTGCTGATGAATATGAAACTCTCAACGGTCTCGTTTTTGGGGAGAATGCGCGAATTCGGTACGCTTTTAAAAATGTAGGCAATGCTGGTTTGAGGATCACTGGCATTAGCGGGTTGGCAGTCACTTTCATAAATGTGGGCAACTCTACCCTCTCGGCCTTGACTGGTGCGGTAATCGCGCCCGGCGAAAGCCTCGACTATTATGTGGATTTTACGCCAAGAGCGGCAGGATCCTTTCGACTTGGCGTTCTGCTGTCATCGAACTCAGTAACGCAAAATAACGTCGCATTCGGACTTGAGGGTGTTGCTGGAGCTCCCCCGGAAATCGAGGTCTCGTCTTCGGTGAGCGGTGCTTTGACCGATGGAGACACCGATAATCTCGGAAATTCAACGGTCGGTGCTGCCACCAGCGTCACCTACACGATCGATAACTCAGCCGGCACCGGGCCGCTCGTGATTAGCGATGTTACCGCTTCGACTCCGACGAACCTCCTCAATGATACGGTGGCGTTCAACGAGACCAGTTTCAATATCCCCGCGGGCGATAGCGATACACTGACCGCAACCTTCACGTCTTTCGCGGCGGGCGCTTTCGGCTTTGAGCTCGACATTGACAGCAATGATGCCGACGAGACCCCGTTCGACATCACCGTCTCCGGCACCGCGGTTTCCGGCCCCGAGATTTCGGTCGCCGCGGGGTCCCCGAGCACCGACTTCACCAGCGGCGGCACGGATGCACCGTTCACCGATCCCACAGCAGGTGTTGAGCTGACCCGCGTTTACACCCTTTCAAATATCGGCAACGAGACGCTCACCATCAGCTCTATCGAAGCCTCCACCCTGGTGAATATTCCAGATGGCGTCACCTTCGACCGGACCATGTTCCCGCTCACGCTTGCGCCCATGGCGAACCTGGACGTGACAGCAACCTTTACCCCGCAGCAACCTTTACCCCGCAGCAGCCCGAAGCCTTTTCCTTCGCGCTGACCGTGACCAGCGATGATGTGGACGAGCCATCCTTCGTCATCAACCTGTCAGGAACCGCCACCCAACTCCTGGATCCAGAGATCCGAGTCGGAGACAACAGTATCGACGATTATGCCAGCGGCAGCACGGTCACAATGTCCGATTCAATGGAGGGCCTTGAGCAGGCCGCCGTTTTCACGATGTACAATGATGGTCCCGGCGATCTCTGGATTTATAAGGTGGATATTTCTGATACGGATAACATTACCGGATCTGTGACGGTCACGTACGAGCCTTCTATTAGTGCTCCCCTGACTGTTAGAGATGGCAGTACCTCAAAACTTACATTCACCTTTACGCCTGACCAAGAGGGTGAGTTCTCCTTCACGGTCTCGCTCGATACCAATGACCCCGATGAAGATCCTTACGTCGTCAATATCTCCGGGATAGCCGCTGTGTCTGGTCCTGAGATTGCCGTCTCGACCACCGATACCAACAACTTCACCAGCGGCGACACGGATGCACCGTTCACCGATCCCACAGCAGGTGTTGAGCTGACCCGGGTTTATACAATTTTCAACAAAGGAACCCAGGACCTAACCATCACAGCCGCCGATGCGTCCAGCCTCGTGAATGTTCCAGATGGCGTGACCCTCGATAAGACGTTCCCGCTGACCATCCTGCCACAGGCCAACGAGAGACTGACGGCAACCTTTACCCCGCAGCAGCCTGGAGCCTTCTCCTTCGCACTGCCCCTGGTCAATAATGATGCGGACGAGGCGTCCTTCGTCATCAACCTGTCAGGAACCGCCACCCAACTCCTGGATCCAGAGATCCGGGTCGAGACCGCCGATGGCAACGCTTTTGCCAGCGGCAGCACATACACAGTGTCCGATTCAATGGAGGGCCTTGCGCAGGTCGCCTCCTTCTCGATGTACAATGATGGTCCCGGCGACCTCTGGGTTTATGAGGCGGAAGTTTCTGACCCGGAGAACATTACCGGATCTGTGACGGTCACGTACGAGCCTACTGCTACTGTTAGTGCTCCCCTGATTGTTAGAGATGGCGGTGGCTCAAGACCTGCATTCGCCTTTACGCCTGATCGAGCAGGTGAGTTCTCCTTCACGGTCTCGCTCGATACCAATGACCCCGATGAAGACCCATATGTGTTCAACATATCCGGGACAGCTGCTGGTGTCCCAGACCCCGCGATTGAGGTCAGATCAGCGGCGAACGATCTCGTCGCCAATGGCGGAACGCTCGCCCTGCCAAGCAGTGCCGCGACCGGTGTCGCGAACAGCTATACTTACACGATTACGAATACAGTCAGCACCGCAGTCTCGATTACCGCGATAGATTCGGTCACCAGCGCGAACCTGGATGCCGCCCCGACTTATACCAGTCTTGTAACCTCGATCCCAGGTGACGGTTCAACCACCGGAACAATTGAGTTCACGCCAACAGCGGATGGAGACTTCAGTTTCTCTTTCAAAATCAGCTATGATGACAATGGCACAGCGGGTGAATACACCGTCACGATGACCGGAACCGCGGCGGCGGATAACACCAAGCCGTCGGGCTATACCGCCGCGATTGATACAAATCCGATTACAGCGGCAAATGCCGCGGCTGTTGCGTTTACGCTGAGCGACGCAGAGCCGGGTACAGAATACGATTATACGTTTTCATCCTCCGGCGGGACCGAAACTGTCAGCGGTTCAGGCGATGTCACCGCAGCGTCTCAGACCGTTACCGGCATAGACCTGTCATCGCTCAAAGACGGCACCATCACGCTTACCGTGAACTTGACCGACGCGTCGGGCAATCCCGGTGATGATGTCACCGCGCCGACGGTCTCCAAGGACACAGTCCAGCCGACACCGGTTTTGAGCTTCACTGATAGCACGCTCGGCACCCTCACAAATCAGGCCACAATTTCCGTCACGATCACCTTTGAAGAGGCGGTCAACTTCCCAGATCAAACTGATTTCGACGTCGAGAACGCAGCCATCTCCGGCTACACAGCGCCAAGCACAACCGCAATGACCACCACGCTGGTTCTCGAACCAAGTTCAGATGCCGCCGTTACTCTGTCTCTGCCTGCGAGCTCGGTAACCGACATCGCGGGCAATCTTAGCATAGCCTCAAATAAGTTGAGCATCACTTATGATGGCACTAAGCCGGCCTTGACCGAGGTGACAGCTGTCCCGGCTGAGACCAATGACAATACGCCGTCTTATGTTTTCAAAAGTGATGAGCCAGGAACCATCAATTATGCAACGGGATCATGTCCAGGTGGCCTGACAGACACTTCGGTTTCGGCGATGATTACGACGTACACGGTAACCTTCAACGAGCTTGCAGATGGTCTTCAAGAAAACTGCACGATCACCGTCACTGATGCGGCAGGGAATATCTCGAACACGCTGAATGTCCCGGCCTTCACGATCGATACAACAGCGCTCTCGGTCACACTCTCAGATCTGCTTGATAAGTCGCCGACCAATTCGAACCCGCTCCAGATTAAGGTTTTGTTCAACAAAAATGTAACGGGCTTGGTTGCGGCAGACTTCGACGTGACCGACGGAGCAGGCGATACGCTGACCACCGGCGTTACGCTGACCGCCGACGTTACTGCTGCTAACCTCTATACCCTGCAGGTGACCCCTAATGTTGATGGTGCCTTTACAATCAGTCTGCCTGCGGGCTCGGCCACAGATGGCGCGGGCAATCTTAGCAAAGCCTCAAATGAGTTGAGCATCACTTATGACGGCACTAAGCCGGTTCTGGCCCAAGTCACTGCGGTTCCGACGGTTACCAATAATACCATCCCGAAATACACATTCAGTTCGGACGAGGTGGGCACAATTACGTATGACGGCACATGTACAAGCAGCGACTCGGATGCCGCCGCTGCTGACAATGAAATCACCTTCGCGACATTGGGCGACGGCACTTACTCAGATTGCAAAATCACTGTCACCGATGCGGCAGGGAATATCTCGAACACGCTGGATGTTCCGGCCTTCACGATCGATACAACAGCGCTCTCGGTCACACTCTCAGATCTGCTTGGCAAGTCGCCGACCAATTCGAACCCGCTCGAGATTAAGGTTGAGTTTTCCAAGCCCGTCACCGGCCTTGTTACGGCGGACTTTTCGGTCACTGGTGGAGCAGCCGATAAGCTAACCGCCGACGTTACTGATGCTAACATCTATACGCTTGAGGTGATCCCTAATGATGATGGTGAGATTACGATCATTCTGCCTGCGAGCTCGGCCACAGACAGCGCGGGTACCAACAACCTCTCCTCCAACAGTTTGAAGATTGAGTATGATAAAACCGAGCCGGACGGTTACAGCGTGACCCTGGATCAAGATCCAATCAACTCGACGAACCAAAGCGCGGTGTCATTTACGTTTTCTGGGGCTGAAGACGGCGCGACGTATAAGTATTCTCTCGAGTTCGAGAATGACAGCACGCTTACGGGTTCGGGCTCTGTCACGTCGGCGAATGATACTGTCTCAATTGGTGATGTGTCGGCTAGAGCTGACACGAGTGTTACATTGACCGTCACCCTAACCGACGCGGCTGGAAACGAAGGTGATGAAGCGGAGGATACGGCGGAAAAAGACACTGACGGTCCCACACCGCTTTTGAAATTTGTGAATGAGACGCCTGGCTCAACCACAAAGGTGGACAAAATCAGCGTCGAAGTGGCGTTCGGCGAGAGTGTCGGCTTTCCTGAGGTGTCCAAATTTGCAGTTACGAATGCAAACATTACGTCTTACACGCCCCCGACGCAGGCCATGACGGCGACACTCGTGCTTGAGCCGCTCGGCGATGGTGCGGTTACGCTTTCCCTTCCGGCGGGTGCCATAACCGGACCTTCCGGTAATTCAAGCAATCTGTCGAACGAGCTTACGATTACTTATGACGGCACGGCGCCGGTTCTGGCCGAAGTTACTGAGGTTCCGACGCCGTCCAATAATACCACGCCAAAATACACATTCAGTTCGGACGAGGTGGGCACAATTACGTATGACGGCGTGTGTACCAGCAGCGACCTGAATGCCGCCGCTGCTGACAATGAAATCACCTTCGGGACTTTGGGCGACGGCACTTACTCAGATTGCAAAATTACCGTCACCGATGCGGTCGGCAACCAGTCGCTTCCGCTCGAGATCACACCATTCGAAATCGATACGGCGGACCTTACGGTCGTCCTGAGCAGCACGATCACTGCGGCCACCAATGAGGCTTCGATTGTAATAGATGTGGAGTTTTCTAAAGACGTCACAGGTCTCCTCCAATCCAATTTTGACCTCACCAATGCGAGCGCAATCGATCCGACTGGCGCGGCAAATATTTACAGTCTCACAATCACGCCGGAGAGTGATGGTCTCGTGAGCGTTTCCCTTCCGGCGGATCAAATTACCGATGCAGCGGGCAATGGTAACCTGACCTCGAACGTTCTCAGTTTCACCTATGATGGCACCGCTCCGCAACTGTCAGAAACCAATCCGGTACCGACCCTGAGCAATGGCACAAGCCCGCAATACTCTTTTAGCTCCAACGAAGACGGTACCATCGCATATCTTGGATCTTGCGGCAGCGGTGACGTGACTTCGGCTACCGCGAACAGCGAGACGATCGTTACGTTCGGGCCGCTTGGGGACGGCGCCTACACAGATTGCGAAATCACTGTAACTGACGATGTTGGGAACACCTCTGAGAGGCTCCTCGTGAATGCGTTCGAGATTGATGCCACCGGCGCAGTTTTGACCGAGATCACCCCTGTCTCAGGCGGACCAAACCTCATCGGCATGACCAAAGTTACGTCGCCAGAATACACGTTCACGTCGACCAAGATGGGCACGATTAGCTATGGTGGATCTTGCTCCAGCGCGACGACGAATGCGGTCGCGGATGAAAATCCAGTTACCTTTGAAACTCTATCAGAAGGCGTTTATCAAGATTGCACGATCGTGGTGACCGATGCGCTCGGAAATGTCTCGAATACGTTGGTTGTCAGCGAGTTTGAGATTGATACGACCGGCCCGGTGCTCGCTGAAGTGACGGCCATTGCGAGCCCTGGCAACACGTCTGAACCGGCCTATACGTTTAGCTCCACACAAGCTGGCTTCATCACCTATGGCGGCTTATGCTCTAGTGATACAGACAAAGCCATCTCTGGGGACAATACCGTCAACTACGCAGCGCTGAGCGACGGTGTCTATTCAGATTGTACGGTCAATGTTGCGGACCCTGTTGGAAACGCTTCGAATACACTCACTCTGTCTGAGTTCACGGTCGACACTTTGGCCCCGACGGTTACGTCGATCACCGCGCCTGTGACTCAGTCTAATACGGCGTTCACGCTAACCGTGGTGTTCAGTGAGCCGGTCACCGGGTTCGATACGGACAGCGACCTTACGGTTGAGAATGGAACGGCGGGCGCACCAACTGAAATCGACCCCTTGGACGGAACGACCTATCAGGTCGCCATAGTGCCCGCTTCAGATTTTGATGGAACGCTTACGGTCTCGGTAATCGAAGGCGCCGCCTCAGATTTGAGCGGCAATGCAAGCACCGCATCAGCAGAGCTTTCGGTCACCGTGGATACCGCAGCTCCGACAATTGAGATCTCTGCCGACACAACCGTCTTGGGTTTGGATGACAGCGCGACCATTACGTTCACGCTGAGCGAGCCGACGACGGATTTTGAGGCAAGTGATGTAACCACGATCAGCGGAGCCCTGAGCCAGTTTGATGGGGCGGACGCCGTTTATACAGCCGTCTTCACGCCGGCGATTGGCTTTGCCTCGAATGGTGGTGTTGGCACAATTTCGGTCGATGCTGGTTCGTTTACTGATAGTTTCGGGAATGAAAACAGTGCATCCAACCGCTTGGAGATCGATTTTAGCGCCGCGCTGGTGGAGCGAACGACCCGGATCATCAATAATTTCATGGTCCGTCGTGCCGACCAGATCACGGCAAATGAGCCGAATTTGAGCAGTCGTCTGATCCGCACTGCTGGCGGTGCGAGCACTGCCGGTCGATTGACCGGACAGGGTGACTTCCGGTCGAGCAATCAACTCGCCTTTGCGACAAGTTTGAGCCAGGTTGCAGCGTATCAGCAACGCGATCAACGCGCCCAGTCAGCTTACACCAATGGTGATTTGTTTGGATTTGGCGCGCGCCCCATGGCTCAAACGCATGGCGACTTTCCGCTCGATGTTTGGCTCTCTGGCACCTATGCACACATCGACAATGACACCGCCGCGAGCACGGTTGGGCTGCTTCATGGCGGCGTCGATTTCGCGCTCTATCCCGAGCTGGTTATCGGCCTCATGGGCCAGATGGATTGGACCGAAGAGGAAGACGATACAGAGCATTTCTCCGCGTCTGGCCTTGGCTGGTTGGTCGGACCCTATTTCGTCGCTGAAATTGCCGACGGATTAACCTGGGATGCTCGCTATGCTTGGGGTCAGTCAGATAATGATATCCGCCCGTTCGAGACTTACGAAGATCAGTTCGAAACTGATCGGTGGTTGGCATCAAGCAATCTCACTGGCGGCTTGAGACTGGGCGATTTGAACCTTCGGCCTCAACTTGGTGTGATATACTTTGAAGAAACGCAAAAGGGCTTCACCGATAGCAATGCGCTTTACATTCCAGAGCAGGACATATCGCTCGGTCGGCTGACCTTCAGCCCGAACGTGACGCATAGTTTCGCAGCCCCAAATGATGCGACCTTGATCACGAACTGGACGGTCACAGGGATGTGGGATTTCGAAACCGCGGATCTGGTCAATTTGGACAGCGGGATTTTCGCGGACAGCGATAACGATCTTCGTGCGCGGACTGAGTTTGGGTTTTTGCTCCGAATGAAGAGCGGCGTCTCATTTGGTGCAGATGGGTTCTATGACGGTATCGGCGTCATGGATTATCAAGCCTATGGCGGCACGATCAAACTCTCAATTCCGCTGCAATAATCACGGTGAAGTAAAGCGTAAGCGCGCTTGTACAGTTTGCGCGCAACGCTCTACTACTCATTTCATCCACTTTGAGGGCGTGAAATGAGGAAAATAATTCTAGTCGCAATCATGTCATTTGCGGTTGCTTGTTCTGAGCAAATGGCGGGACCAGCTGACGTTGCAGTTGAAGCGCAGGCGCCCGAACGGCCCGAATTGCTTACGATTGAGGATCGGTTTGCAGTGCTTGCACTGGATTGCGTGCACAGAGAATATCCAAACAAGATCAGCCACGTCATGCAGTCCGCCAATGATGCGAGACCGCCGAGCGAGCTGACTCCAGCATTCTATGGATGCTTTGATTGGCATTCTTCTGTGCACGGACATTGGCTGCTCACCAGATTGCTCAGCACTCAACCAGATAGTCTCCTGGCGGAAGAGATCCGCGCAAAGCTCTCTGAGAGTTTCACCGAAGACAAGTTTGTCGGCGAACTCGATTATTATTTGGCGCCAGGTAGAGCTTCATTTGAGCGACCTTACGGCCTCGCTTGGTACCTACAATTGGTTGCCGAGCTTGACGAAAGCGGTGACCCCCAAATGCAAGCTTGGCGCGAAACACTCCGGCCACTTGAAGACGCAATCGTTGCGAAAATTCGGGCGTGGCTTCCAAACCTGTCTTATCCTGTTCACTTGGGAACGCACAATCAAACCGCTTTCGCGTTTGGACTCATGATCGATTACGCTCGATCGGTAGAAAATCGGGCGTTTGAAATACAGCTTGTCGAAAAGACTCTCGCTTTCCATCAGGCGGACGTGAATTGCCCTTTGGCGTATGAGCCATCTGGAGAGGATTTTCTATCCGCGTGTCTAATGGAAGCCGATTTGATGCGCCGCGTATTGTCCCGTGAGGCCTTCGCAATTTGGCTCGAAGGATTTCTGCCGCAAATACCAAAAGACGGCAAAGCAGACTGGTTGGAACCTGGCATTGTTCTCGACGCCTCTGACGGAAAACTTGTGCATTTGGATGGTGTGAACCTCTCACGAGCTTGGGCGCTTGAAGGGATCGCAAGTGCTCTGCCAGAAGGAGACCTTCGCGTTTCTGCGCTCACCGCCTCATCCGATTTACATCGCCAAGTGGGTATCGCGGCCGTTTCGGACGAGCACTATTCGGGCAGTCATTGGCTGGCCAGC
Source organism: Henriciella sp. (assembly GCA_039970335.1). Classification (GTDB taxonomy): domain Bacteria; phylum Pseudomonadota; class Alphaproteobacteria; order Caulobacterales; family Hyphomonadaceae; genus Henriciella. The sequence goes on from JBDVMC010000025.1 coordinate 698,661, forward strand.
TTTGCAACTTATCTGACGACCAAACGCGGCATCACAGGCTCGGGAGCGGCTGAATGAAACTTGAACTCGGCCCGGGCGTTCTCGTTGCCGCTGCTTTCATTGGCCCAGGAACGGTCACAGCTTGTACATTGGCGGGAAGTGACTTTGGGTTCGCCCTGGTTTGGGCGCTGATTTTCGCAACTGTCTCGACGATAATCCTGCAAGACATGGCCGCTCGGTTGGGCGCGGGCGCGCAACTCGGTTTGGGGGAAGCCTTGATGCAAAGCGCGCCAGGGCCAGCGGCAAAATGGGCCATTGGTGGATTGGTGTTCGCGGCTCTCTTGGTTGGCAACTGTGCTTATGAAGGGGGAAACTTAGCGGGCGGGGCTCTCGGTATAGACGCCCTCTTATCTAATGCATCGCCAGGCCAGAACTGGCTGGTTGGCGCGTTGGCCGTCATCGCCGGCCTGGCGGTTCTGATCGGTCGATATGATGTGTTGGAAAAGCTTCTCGTCACGCTCGTCATAATTATGAGCGCGGCTTTCGTTCTCAGCGCCTTTTTTGTACGGCCCGACTTCGGTCAGGTCTTGCGCGGGTTGATCCCTAGCATTCCAGATCAAGGGCTGCTCAGGGTTATCGCCCTGATCGGTACCACCATTGTCCCCTACAATTTGTTCCTTCATGCCGCGGCATCCCGGCGCAAATGGCCGACCGGGGAGAACACGAAAAAAGCGCGAACAGACTCCGCGTTCTCAATTGGTCTTGGCGGCTTGGTCTCAATTTTGATCCTCACCACAGCGGCCAGCAGCCTGTTTAAAAGCGGTTTGGAGATCAGCAACGCAGCCGATATGGCGCGCTCCATCGAACCAGCTTTTGGCAATGCCGCACGTTATCTCGTCGGGATAGGGCTTTTTGCCGCCGGTTTGACCTCAGCGATCACTGCGCCGATGGCCACCGCATACGCACTGAGTGAAATGTTGGGCGGGGATGAGACCCAAAAGTCGAGATTGTTTCGGGCAACCGCTTTGTTTGTTGTGGTGATCGGCGCGGCGATCAGCCTCTCCGGGATCCGACCGATTGAGATGATATTGGTGGCTCAATACGCAAACGGATTGCTATTGCCGATCATGGCGTCCTTCCTCTTATTCGTCATGAATCGAAGAGATTTGCTGGGGTCGCACACCAACTCGTTTGCAGCCAATTTCGCGGGCGGAGCAATCGTCCTGATTACGTTCGGACTGGGTCTACGCTCCATCTTGAGCGCTGCAGGAATATTATAGCGCTCGCTTATGCGCCCAAATATTTTGCGCGCGGCCGGATCATTTTCCCGTCGAGTGCCTGCTCCATTGCATGTGCAATCCAACCCACCATTCTGCCCGCGGCAAAAATCAAGAACGGGGCATCATCAGGAAGGTCGAGCTTTAAACAAAGCGCGGCGAGCGCCATATCAACATTCGCGGGTTGCTCGCCAATCCTCTCCGCGCGTTTGACCGCTTTTCGTAGTCCAGGATCGAGTTTCATCCATCGCAAAAGGCTTTTGGCGCGAGGGTCACCTTTGGGATAAAGCGCATGCCCGACGGCGGGCACCGGCCCATGGTCCGAAGCAATGTTCGAGACCTTCGCAGATCCATCGCTCCGCGTTTGCTGTCTTAGAAACGAAAGGGCCTGTGCAGACGCCTCGCCATGCCGTGGCCCAGAAAGTGTTGCCAAACCCGAGAGCGCACAGGCAGCAAGAGACGCCCCCGTCGAGGCTGAAACCCGCGCTGCAAAAGATGATGGGTTCAGCTCGTGATCGGCGACGAGGACGAGCGCGCGTCGCAATAAATCCGTGCCATTTGGATCGAGATGCCAATGCCTTGCTATGCGTTGGTGAAAGAGCCCGCGCCCTTCTGAGCCCGATATCGCATCGGAAAATCCGATTAAGATATCTGCGCCGGTTTTCACGAGGGTTTTATGTTTGGCGTCGATCGTGGCGTCGCCCGCTGCCGCGAGTTGGCTCAGGTAGCTAAACGCTCTCGCCTTGCCTGTGTTGCCGTGGATGGATTGCACAATCGGGACTTCAGGTTTTAGTGCATCGCATCGCCAAAGCAGAGCAGCAACATCCTCCAGTGTGGCGTGTTCTGCGAGCTTCACGGCATCCACTCCGCGATAGATCAGTCGCCCCCCACGTACGGTCGTTATCCGGGTCTCCATCACAGGATCGCCCCAAGCAATTGCCGCTGATGCGATATTCGATCGCGACCGACCACGTCTTCGTCGCTTCACTAAACGATCAATATCAGTTTCTGAATACAGGCTGGCGCGTGGGTCCACCGGGTGCGTCTGGGCTGTAATTTGCCCGCGGCTGACATAGGCATAAAGCGTCTGCGCTTTAACCCCAAGCTTCAGCAAAGCCGCTTCTCTGTCCAACCAACTCATATGTTGATTATGTTGATCAAGATTGACGCTGTCTAGTCCGTTGCCGAAACTAAGCACAAAAGACAGGAGAAGATTATGGATTCCGGTTTAGAAAATATCGTTGCCGCAGAGACTTCACTCTCAGACGTGAAGGGCGATATCGGCGAACTCATTATAAATGGGTGGTACATCGAAAAGCTTGCCTCCTCGATGGCCTATGAGGATGTTGCCCATTTGCTTTGGCAGTCAGGTTTTGATGAGGTTCCAGGCGCGCACGAGCTTGGCCGAGCCCTCGGCGACGCCCGCGTCGAAGCGTTCCAAAACTTGCCCGAAGCGAATGAGACCGCTGACATCATCCAGTACTTGCGGATGGGATGGGCTAAACAGCGCGATGACGAAACCCTGGGTACAGCCATAAGGCTGGCTGCCGGCGGTCTGGTCTTCACAGCGGCTGCCATTCGCCTGGCCGCTGCGCAATCGCCAATTGCGCCCAATCCTAACCTGTCTTCGTCCGCGGACTTCCTGCGGATGATCACAGGCGATACGCCAGATGCGAATACATCCCGGGCGCTCGATTCTTATCTGGTCACAGTCTCCGATCATGGACTCAATGCATCGACATTTGCCGCCCGCGTTGTCTCTTCCACGCGTGCAGGATTGACCTCTGCGGTTCTAGGTGGACTGTCAGCCCTAAAAGGCCCTTTGCATGGCGGTGCGCCTGGGCCTGTCCTTGATATGTTCGATGAGATTGGTGAGGCGTCGAAGGCGGAAGCTTGGATCGACAATTCGTTGGCAAATGGTGAGCGGCTCATGGGGTTCGGCCATCGTGTTTATCGTGCGCGAGACCCCCGCGCAGACGCGCTCAAAACTGCAGCGAGCCGGTTGGCTGGAACAGCAGGTCGCATCGCCTTCGCGGAACACATAGAGCGCGAAGTCCTCGGTAAGCTTCGCGTCAAATATCCTGACCGCGCCTTAGAAACGAATGTTGAGTTTTACACGGCGATCTTATTGGAGGCGCTTGAAATCCCACGAGAGGCCTTCACGGCTGTGTTCGCTTGCGGCCGCGTTCTAGGTTGGGTCGCACATGCGCGGGAGCAGATTTCAGAAGGTCGAATTGTGCGCCCAAAATCTGTCTATAGAGGCCCGTTGCCCGCAAGCGTTTGAGACTTGAATCGGTGAAGAAGAGCCTGCGTCAAAAAGAAACCTTGGTCTATGCGGTCGCAAACTAATCCTTGCGAGACGGCAGCCGCGTACCAAACGCAGGTTCTAGCAGCGCGGCAACGGCGCGTTCTGCTTCCTCGGCCATTTCGCCTGTGATCTCGCCATGCAGCGTGAGGGATACTGACCAAAGTGCGTCGCTGATGACAATCGCGTATGCGAGCTCATCCAAGAGCGATGAATTTGGTGGAACATGGAACAGGCGATCGAGCTCGTCCTTTATGACCTGCGCTAAGCTCCAAGTGCTCTGGAGAATGACGTGTCTCACGCCAGCGCTTTGGCCGCCGCCTAAGCGTAGTTTCTCTGCCGCGGGGTATTCGGTAAAAAACGCGCGGCCGCGGCGCAGGATTTCGTAAACGACGTGCTGCCAGCTTTCTGAGCCGCTCGCCGATTGGTTCGACATAATTTGGTTTGACGCCAGCTGAACGTACCTAATCGTCAACCCTGCTGCCGCCGCCGGCGCATTGGGAAAGAAATGGGAGACTCTCGCCGCTGGTATCTCGGTCGCTTTAGCAAGCTGTTCGAGGCTGATGTCATCCAGGTCATTATCGCAAAGAAAACGATCTAGAGCATCGAGCAGCTTGTTGTAATCAGCTTGGTCGTCGGCTCCGACGGGCGCGCGGGGGAGTTGAGATAAAGCCTTATCACTTGGAGTGATCGTGTGTGTGCCAGACATTTGTTGCCTCCCGGCGTCGCTTCTTTTGAGCGTCTGCCGGAAACCGTCTTAGAATTCGCCCGAGAACTCAATTGGAATTATCTGTAAGTGTTGGCGTCTATCGCCATATCTAGGACCAAAGATCTACCAATCAAAATTGAATCTATAGCCCTAAAGTGAAGAGTACAGTGAAGCTGGAGATAATTCATCCAGTGTTCATGCCCCATATTACACTTCCATGAAGGGACGCCTCAAACCAATCGAGGCGTTCTGGCGGGCATCTTGCGTCCCCACGCGCGCCCTTTATGGGCGACGATGCCCGTCTACTACGGACGGGCATCTCGCGGTATCAAGTGATGCTTAGAACTTAGCAATCACGTTCAAGAACAGGCCTTCATCATCGAACGACAAGTCGGTTAGATCGTCTGAGAAGTCCGTGAAATTGTACCCAATGCCGACTTTAGCATTGTCGCCAACGTGGCGGTACAGCGCGGCCAAGACGCCTGCTTTGCTGTCTTGCGAGGCATCAACTTCCAGCAAGCGAGCTTCGATCAAAGCGTCCCACTTTTTGACAAAGTGAATGTCGGCTCTGGCAACCACTAAGCTGGCACTGTTCTCGACAAAGTCGTCGTCCGAACGAGACAGGCTCACCTCGCCGTCACGATACCCCATCTTACCGCCCAGGGTCAGCCAGCTATTCATGCGATAATTGGCATCGACGCTAAAGATGTTCGATTTTTGTGCCGGTAAAGCTGTTTGGCCGGTGTTCGAAATCTGAGAAGCCGACGGCAACTCTTCGAAATAGGTATACCGCATCAAGGCATTGAGACGGTCATTCTCGGTTGGGCGATACGCGCCTGCAATCTGTGCTTCGGTAAAGTCTCCGTCAAAGAAAGCGCCGCCCGAGAAATTGCTCTCTGCTTTGTTATATTTCAGGATGGCGGTCCAATCAGGCGAGACTTTCATGCCAAGGTTCGACCTGAACAGCCACGTGTCACGTTTTGCCGCGCCGTCATCATCAGAGCGCCATTCAAACGCCGCGCCCATGCTGATCTCGTCATCGGCATATCCGGTGGTCACCGTATAAGCTTCACGCTCCAGCTTTTGGGCGAACTCTTCAATATCGCCAATCTCGAACGAGGCGCCAAGCGTCCAGCGATTGTCCCACTGGAAGTCCAGGCCGTAGGCATGGGTCAGTCCAGCCCGGTCGCCAAACGTCGCGCGCTCTTCTCCGTAAACGCTTACAGTGTCTGTAAAGCGTCGACGTCCACCAACCGTCAGGTTGTTTTGAGTGCTCGGCAAGAACGCCGTGCCATCTACACCCGGTTCAGTTCGGTCAGCGTCGAGCGTGTAATTGAGATAATATTCTTCGCCATCATCGCGCTGCCAAGTCAGGCCTGCAAGCGCGCCAATGCCGCCATCTCCGCCGGAGACTTCGCCTTTGACTTGAACGTTTTCAGTCAACCGCGTTTCAAGTCCGAGACCGGCTCGGTTCATACGTTCGCGGCCGCCATCTACATCAACCGTCGCTTGGCCGAAGCCATAATAGGCGAGCTCTTCGTTCACATCATTTCGAAGCTCAAGGCCAGCATCCGTGCGGTCGCCTTGTTGAACGCTGAGTGGACCCTCAAGATCATTGTGACGGATGCCTGCGCCGAGAGACCAAGATCCGACAACTTTTACGCGGAGATCGGCAGCAACCGTATCTTCGTCCAAAGCACCCGTGATCGAGACTGAGTCGTATTTCAGAGCGGCATGGGTGCGATCATTGAACTGCGTTTCGAGCGCCGCGCCATAGCGAACCGTATCTGCACGGGTGAGACGACCCGGAGCAGAGAAGCCGCTCTCGAGGGATTCATAGAAACCATGAACCTTCGCAGGCTGCACCGGGTTTTCTAGATCCTCTGTGCTGAACGATCCTTCGACGCGCCAGGCCAGGGCCTCGTCATCACTTGATGCGTCAGCGGACAAAGGATTGAAGGTGAAACCACCATCCAAAGAGGCGCGCTCATCAAAAGCCTCGCCCTCTGTTTGGGCAATCTCAGCCTTGAAGTAAGTGGATGGCGATTTTTCCATCAACAGGTCTGCGGCGAGCAGCGTTTGATCAGCATCGCCGGTTTCTTCGCTTTGGCCCGTCAGGCCGAAGCGAAGGTCATCATTGACCCAGGTTTCGACGCGGCCACCCGAAGAGTAGCCATCAATGTCTGTAAACGCTTGCGTATACTCATAGCGAGCGACCAGATAGACGCTGGACCCTGATACGATGCCGTCACGGACAATTTGGTCACCCAACTCTGTTGAGGATAGCGGCGCAGAGAGCATCACGCGGCCCTGAATATAGTCGATCTCATAATCGACAAAGGGACGCAGCTCGCGGGTCTCCAGTACGAGCCCAGAGTCTTGGTCGCGGATTTCGACGCGGACGCGCTCGGATCCGATCGTAAGATCTTGGTTCTCTAAGAAGTAGACGGATCCGCCCGTGGCGCGGAATTCCTGACGGCCAGGAACGGTTCCCGGGTCAGCAGCGAACAAAGTCGCCCTTAGCTTCCGGTCGCCTTTTTCCGTCATCGCGTCGGAATTGAATTCCGCTTTCGCCCCATACAATCCGCGATCGATTTGAGCGAACTCTGTGTCGGTCACGTTGGTGAAGAAATTTCCCCAGACGATGTGATCGTCGCCATCTTCAAGGCGCACATAGAAACGGCCTTGCGTCGGTGCATCCTCAACATAGGTCGAGTTATCGCCATAGACCGGATAATAGCGATCCGGATCTATCCGGCGAAGCACCGATTGTGGATCCTTGTCAGACAGGTTCGAGAACAGGTTATCGATATCGTCTTCAGTCGTATCCATCGAAGCGGTCAGCAAATAGCGACCCTTGATCTTACCCTTCAGGTAGAACGCACCGCGTCCGGTGACATAGGTATCTTCGAAATCTTGGCCGCTTGCTTCGAGCAGCGCCCGGCCTTCGCTTGAGCGTGTACCAACGGTCAGGTCGCCAAGCGCCACAAAGAACATTTCGCTCTCTGGAATTTCAGCGGTCTTAGTCGTCTTGACCACGGTACCATCTTCGAGCGCATAGCGGACATCGACGGAATGCGTTCCGGTCGGCAGGATTTCCTGCACCGCGAAGTCGCCCTGATGATCAGCTTTTACGGGCGCCCCCATAACGTTGAGCGAGTCCAGTTTTTGGCCCTCGAATCCGGTTCCAGAAACGGTCACAGCACCGCCTGAGATCTGGATGTTTCGGCGCGCCGTCGAGTCTTCACCATAGGTCGGAGCGATCGCGGTTGGAGCAAGTTGCAGCTCCTCTTTCTCGCTCACCAAGGCGAGGTGCTTCTGGTCCGTTTCATCGAAACGACCGTCGCGATCAAAGACTTTCAGGACGTAAGTATAATTGGTCGTGCTGCGATAGGCAGGCACGGTCCAATCAGCACGTCCCGTCACCGGATCAACCAGCAAGGTCGCGAGCGGCGCTTTAATGTATGGATCGTTTGGATCATAGACCTCGATCTGCGCCCGCTCGATCCAGTGGCTGTAATTCCAGTAGGTTTCAAACTGAATAGCGCTGCCTGGGACAACAGATGCACCGCCATCGACCAGTCCAACATTCAACAAGGGCTGAACGTCGAGCCCGTCAAAGCTGACATGGACCTTAGATTGTCTCAGAACGTCATCGCTTTCGCGATCCGGTTTTGAACTGCTGACGGCGCTATCCCAATAGGTTTGGCCGACCAAAATCCGGGTAGCCGGTTGCGGCTTCAGACTTGGTGCAGGGGCCGCTTTTGCAGGTGCCTCTTCAACGATTTTTTCGACAATCGGTACAGGTGAAACCGCTCGAACCACTTTCGCTGGAGCCGGTGTTTTCACCCGGAAAATCGGACGCAATTGGATGTTGCGCACAGCCGTATCATCAACTGATTTCACCGCGTTAATGACCGCATCTCTGTCTTGGGTGCCTGTTGAAAGCGTACCCTTCTTCAGCGGCTTAGGAACCGTTTCGTCGTACATTCCGACCTTGTCATAGACCCGAAGGACATAGACATAATCCCCGGAACCGGTTTCCGGCATGACCCAACTTGCGCCCTCGTTTTTTGAGAATGGAAGATCGGCAATCGGATTGCTGAGATACGTGTCAGTGGCTTCAAAGATCCGGATGGAACTAAATGATACAGCGTGATCATAGTTCCAGAAGGTCAGAAATGAGACCTCTGTTCCGGCAGGAACAGTCTCGGATCCGGTGGTCAATCCAGCATTAAGCATACGCTCCGGAAGTCCGGCTTTCGCGCTCGCGTCGATGCCCGGCAAAGAGTAGATAGAATTGCCGTCCAAAGACGCATTTGAGGCTTCTGTCGCGTTTGCGAGAGGCGCGATTGCTGCACTAGAAAAAAGAATCCCGGCGAGTGCTGACCCCGGTCGAATATTGCAACGCATTTGTATCCCCAAAGCTGAATTCGCCAGAACCCCTGCTTTGGAATGACAATGCCTGATAGGCCTCAAATTAACGTTTCAGAAGTCTCTCAAATTTCATCTATATCTAGAAAATATGCAGTAATTACAGATATTAACAGCCATTCATCCAGCGAAGTGTGTGCCATTTCGAGACCGCAATTCCTTAACGAAAAAACCCCCGGCAGTTTTCGCTGCCGGGGGAAACTGTCACTGTTCCAAAAGTTGAACGGTCAAGGGTTCTGGCTGGAATTGACCACCTCTGTTTCAATGACAAGTTTGTAGGGTTCGCCCTGATCAGACCACCGGTCTTCGAGAGCTTGTTTGATTAACGCTAAGCGGTCATCGCTCAGGGTTTCGCCGAAGTAGACGAGGGTTAATATGGATGGCTCTTGGCCAAGGATCTCGACGAGTTGCTCGACATCGGATTTGGTCCGGTCCGTCATTTCCAGCGTTTCATTCACGAACGCCTCTGGACGAATTTGGAACTCCACTGGACGCAGCGCCCCGACCCCAAAATCAACCTGGCTCATCTTACCTTGTGTGAGACGAACCACGCGCGGGTTTTCGGTCATCACTTCGAATCCGGTTGGCAAAGTTCGCTCATCGAGTTTGACAATGAAGTTTGAACCAATACCGGGCTTAGGCGTTGCCGCACATGCGATGTGGTAGCGACCATATTCATCGGTTGTGATCAGAAGACCTTTAACTGTCGCAACCCGAACGCCTGGCAGACCCTCTTCGCCATCATCCTGAATGCCGTTGCGGTTTGTGTCCTCGAACACTTTTCCGAGCACTTCGGAACAATCGAAGATTTCGTCAGGTGTAATCCGAACTGTCGCTTCAGCAATGTTCGAGATCCGCACATCCTGAGGGCCATTGTCCGCGTACGCTGTGTTGACATACTCGCCAACCGTGACCCCTGCGCCGACCGCGACACCAAGCGTGATCTCAACCGCGCTGCGCGCTGGAACAGATTGTCCCGACCATGTCAGCGTTCGCGTCTCAACACTTGGCTCCACTTCGGCACCATTCACGCGGCCCGACCCTGCGATAAAGACCAAGCCAGCAGGCAATTGATCGACAATATCGACATTCGATTGCGGCACATCGTAAGGATTGGACACCGTGATTGTGTAGACGATCACAGATCCAACGGATGCATTCGCAGACAGAGTTCTCTTGGTTGTCACCAGGGGCGCCTGGCTCATCGCCGAGTTGACCGGAATGTGGTTGTTGGCAAATTCCGGATCACCTGCGCCCACGCTGAACTGTGCGTAGAAGGGCGGCAGCTGCGATGCGTCAGGACGATCTGGGCTGTTCGAAACCTCACAAACCGGTCCGCTGAAGGCATCATTGGTACAGATGCCTGGATCGAGCGCTCCTTCGGAGACGTCCAGCGGTGTCGCGCCAAACACACCGGTCAATCCATTCGGCAACGTTACGTCGACGCGATACTCTGCGCCGCTCATTGGGCAAGACGCTGCACCGCCAGGGACGAGGCTGACAAAGTAATAACCATCTGCCGTGGTCAGTTGTCCTTGTTGCGATGGATCGCTGAAACACGCTGGTGGCAATGGCTGACCATTCATATCAACCACGGTCACGGTGCCGCCGACGACCGCTTCATTCTCAGCGACATCATAAACGGTACCGCTTGGTGCGACAGGTTCGTCCAGACCGGTTCGGTCTTCGCCCGGGATAAGATCGATCTGATCGATGGCATCGATGACCGTGCCCGTATTGCTCTCGATAAACACAATTTCATAGCTCAGGTCAGGATCGAGGCCTTCAAAGGCATAGGCGCCATTTGCATCGGTTGTTGCGGTCGCGATGACACTCCCATTAGCGCGCAGCTCAACGGTGTAACCCGGCAACAAGGTCTCGCCAGATTGCAGCGCATCATCAGCGTTCGCATCCAGGAAGACTGTGCCCGCGAGGCTCGCATCCGTAACCACCGTGATGATGATTTCGGCAGTGTCGCAATTGGTCGGGTTCAGAACCTCACAGATCTGATACTCGACCGTATACGTTCCCGCGATTGATCCCGCCGGTACAGAGATTGTGCCATCAGGATTGATCGTTACGCCCGTCAGACCGCCATCATCTTCGATGGTCGCATTCACATCTGATGGATCGAATGCAGCGCCATTAAGCGTATCATTCGAGAAGACCGTTGGCAGCGTTCCACCTTCGGCGCCATTCACCGGCGTCGCGCTATAGTCTTGATCATTCGCATCAATTGCTGCGGCATCGACCAGGACCGTTGTGATCGCTGTATCGCAATTACCTGGATTCAAGTTCTCACAGATGCGGTACTCGAAAGTGTAAGTGCCGGCGGGTGTTCCGGCCGGAACTTCGACCTCTCCTGTTGTGAGATTGAGCTCAACTTCAGGAACGCTAGAGACCAAAGTGATTGTTACGTCCGCGGCATCAACGCTCTCATCGTTGAGAGAGTCGTTCGGAAGAATATTCCCGAGCGTGCCACCTTCAGACCCGATTACGGGGGTCGGTGTGAAGTCATTATCCCTCGCAATGATGGGCGCCGCCTCGATGATGATTGTTACGAAGGCTGGATCGCAATTATCCGTATTTAGGGTTTCACAGATTTGGTACTCGACCTGGTAGGTGCCCGCTGGCGTTCCAGTCGGAACTGACAGCGTACCGTCAGGGTTGATGCCAATGCCGGTTAATCCGCCATCATCGAGCAAACTCGGGATGACGTCTGCATCATCAAAAACAGCGCCGTTTAACCGGTCATCCGGGAAGACACTCGTTGTCGTCCCGCCATCCGCTCCATTGATTGGCGTTGCCGAGAAGTCATTATTGTTTGCGACGATCGGCGCGGCGTCGACGGCAATCGTTGCGATGGCCGGGTCACAATTATCTGAGTTCAGCACTTCGCAAATTTGATAGGTCACCGAATAGATACCCTCCGGCGTTCCAGCGGGCACATCAATCGTGCCATCTGCGTTCAGCACAGCGCCGGTCAATCCGCCATCGGACAGAATTGAAGGGGTAACTTCCGCATCAGCAAAAACCACATCATTGAGCCGGTCATTTGGGAAAACACTGGTCGTTGAGCCCCCGTCCGCGCCATTGAACGGCGTGCCGGTAAAATCATCATCATTGGCGACGATGGCCGGCGGTTCGATCAGAATGCTCGCAATTGCAGGATCACAATTGTCAGTATTGAGGGCTTCGCAGATCTGATAAGTTACATGGTAAGTGCCTTCAGGTGTTCCTGCAGGGACCGAAAGAGTCCCGTCCGCATTGATCGAGACGCCGGTCAAACCGCCATCAAGAACAATACTTGGAATGACATCGCCATCCGCGAAAACCGCGTCATTAAGTCTATCGTCTGGGAAGACGCTCGCCGTGTTTCCGCCATCGGCGCCGTTTATGGCCGTTCCTGTGAAATCATCGTCATTCGCGATAATAGATGGCGCGCCGACAAGAATCATCGCCGTCGAGTCGTGACAGTTTGTTGCGTTCAGGACCTCGCAGATTTGATAGCTGACCGTGTACGTGCCTTCTGGCGTTCCCGCTGGAACATTCAGTGTGCCGTTCGAATTGATGGTCACGCCCGTCAGGCCGCCATCGCCGAGAATAGTCGCTGCAATTTCGCTATCCGCAAACGGAGCATTGTTCAGTCGATCGTCGGTGAAGACACTCGCTGTAATACCGCCATCGGCGCCGTTTATCTCGGTTCCCGTAAAGTCATCGGGGTTGGCACGGATAATCGGTGGATTGATCTCGATGATGGCTGTGGCCGGATCGCAATTTCCAGTATTGACCGTTTCGCAAATCTGGTAACCAACCGTGTATGTGCCAGCTGGTGTTCCAGCCGGAACGGTCAGTGTTCCGTCACTGTTGATCGAAACACCTGTCAGTCCGCCATCAGACGTAATGGAAGGCACAACGTCGCCATCAGCGAAGACTGCCCCATTGATGCGATCATCCGGGAAGACGCTGGCCGTATTGCCACCCTCGAACCCGTTAATTGGCGTTGATGTGAAATCATTGTTGTTCGCTTGGATATCGTTGTTTTCAACGCCAAACAGATAACCCGTTCCAGCTGTGCCCGCAGTGACCGTAATCGACGTGACGTCGCTCGTGCCTTGCGTTCCGCTTGCAGATCCAGCCGTCGTACCAGTTATCAAACGATCCGGTGCGTCCGTCATGGTGATCGCATAAGACCCAGGTCGGATTTCAGGGCATGCCGCGACAGGGAATGCGAACGCGCCGTCTGCACCGCTGGTAACTGTACAGCTAATGGTTCGGCCAAGATCATCCGTTCCTGACAATTCGAGCGTTGCGCCGGTGAACGTATCCGTTTCGCCGCCTTGTCTTGAGCCGTTGCCATTATCGTCTTGGTAGACGATGCCAGCAAAGGTCGAAACGGCAACCTGACCAAAGTTTCTGTCGGAGAGAGAGACGCCAGGATCGACAGTTCCGACATCGATCTGCTCTGAACCATCAACGGTTCCAGCGAGCGTCGCGCCGCTTCCATTCTCTTCAAGGCCGTCATAGAAGCCGCTTGGCTCTTGCAGCTGCTCGACCACATAACCCGCACCATTTGAAGGTGGAAGGTCGTCGAAACTATAAGCTCCAGAACCATTCACAGATACGGTTTCGCTCACCGAAGTTCCGGCATAATCCGTACCCGTCAACTGGAGGTGCGGGGTTGCTGCGTATCCACTTGTAATGCCGGATTCGCCGCCATCTCGTGTGCCATCATTATCGTCATCTGAGTAGATCGAACCAGAGACCGTGGCGGCAGCGTAATCCGCGAATAGGTATCCGGTTTCGTCGACGCCTTCCCCCAGAACAATTTGAGTAATCGCGTTCTGATTTGCATTCGAACCAAACGTGCCATTCGAGACTGTACCAGACGCTGAGCCAGCGGTTTCCTGATAATCAAAATGACCAGACGGCTGGGTTTGCGTGATTGTGTAACCGCTCGCATCCGATGGTGGGAGGCCAGTGAAAGTGTAGCTGCCATCCGCTTGGGTTTGAACGACGACGTTGACGCTGTTTCCGTACAGATCTGTGCCGGTCAAAGTCATCGTGACAGACTCGATACCTTCACCCGTATCGAAGTCATCACCGCGGTCATTGTCAGAATAGACCGTGCCGCTAAGCGAGCTCAATTGGAGCAACCCATCGCTGGTTGAGGCTGAGTTGTTTGATGCGTTTTCATCTGCAGATATTGGATCGCCGCCGACGGTTTGACCGACCGCAATGCTGGCAGCGTTCACGATTGGATCGCCGGTGTTGCCGGAGAATGGGAAGGTCGCTGCAACCTCAATCCGCATCGTAATCAAGTCACCGTTTCCTGGGAAATTACCGTCAACGACACACAAAACTGTGGTGCTGGTCGAACATGTAGATCCAGAAACAGTCGTTGTACCGGCTGGTGTGAAGGTCACGGCGGTTGCCGTACGCTCAAAACCCGCAGGCAGGGTGTCTGTTACACGAACCTGAGGTGTCGCTGAAGGTCCATTGTTTCGGAAAACAATGTCGTAGACGACAGGCTCCGCGATATTGATCGGGGCAGGCGATGCAGGGGAGACGCGAGTCTTGGAGACCACTTCCAAGTCTGTGGATGGAATGATCGTTGTGGTTTGCGAAGCTGTATTGTTCGCAATTGGCGTATCATAATCCTGCTGATCTGACGTCACGACTGCGGTTGTTCCAGCTGTAATCGTAGAGGCCGGTGCGCCGCCGCCAACATCCACCAGGTCGAATGCCAGTATGACTGTTTCGGAGTCGCTCGTACTCATGTTTGGGTAGGTACAGATGACGGGGTCGGAGTTGCTGGCCTGCGCGCAATTTACGCCTACCGGAATTGTTGAGCTTCCAGCATTATACGCCATTTCGTAACCCGCCGGCGGGGCTGGCGTTACGGTCGTCGTTACGTTTGTGCCTTGTGTCAGGCCACCATTTCGCGTGACAACTTCGTAAAGCAATGTGGTTCCATACGTGGATGGCTCAACAAAACCGCTTGGTTCCGCATTGGTCACCCGCATGTCCAGGCTCGGTGACCCCACATCATGCGTCAAAGATCGACTATTATTGCCAACCGGATCGATTTCCGCCGTCGTCGTTGAAACCGTCGCCGTGTTGGTATGAGAGACCGGGAAATCACCCGGGTTTGAAGCGCCATTGAATGGAAACCGTGGCCGGACCGAGATCGACATTTGGAAGGTCTCTCCGCGATCAACGCTGCCCATCGAGCAAGTCGCTGTATCTGCGGTCGTCGTATCATAATCACATAAGCCACCTGGAGCTGTTGTGGTGACGCTGGTCACTTCAAACAGGGTTGGATCAATGAAGTCAGCGGATGCGACAGCGTCGCCAGTGTTCGGCCCGATATTCTTGATGTCGATCAGATAAGTTGCGTCTTCACCTGATTGTGGCGGGTTCGGGCTGACGCGTTTGTCATCGACCGTCAAATCGGCGACCGGCTCAATATCCACGCGCGCGACATCGCTATTATCGCTGGTATCGGTCTCAACCGTGTCGGGAGACGAAACGGCGAACGTCGTATTGCGCGCGCCGTCCAGGATTGGACGATCCACCTGGAGGACGAGTGTTACACTGGTCCCCGGCGCGAGATTGGTCGCTTCGCATCGAATATTGTCATTATTTCCCAGGCCAGAGCAGGTCACGCCTGAGCTGGCGGAAAATACGCTTACCGCTGTATCATGGTCGACGCTTCCGCCATTGAAGTTCACCGTGGTATTCATCCATGGCGCAAGATCTTCGGACCGAATGTATACGGTGCGAGCTGTATCGGACCCTGCATCATTCGAAACCGTGAGGCGATAAAAGTGGCTGGTCGTTGTATCAGAAATCGTCAGCGCGCTGGCTGGCGACGCGGTATCAACGAAACCGGTGGAACCATTGGTCGAGACCTCAGCTTGAATTGAGAGGTTGGCTTCTTCCGTCGTTGCGCGGCTTGTACGGCTTCGGCAATTATTACCCGTATTAGGATCCGCGACGGCTAAACCTGAAGTATCAACACACGCATTATTGGTGATATCGCCATCGGCGCTTGCACCGGCCTGCGTTACAATTTGAAGGGTTTTGCGGGCATCGACGGCAACAGAACCACTATCTGTCGTCGTACAGGTGACCCGTGTCGTATAGGCCGCATCCGGCGACGCTGCAGTGGCACAGCTCCAGCCAGATGTCGAAACTGAGACGTAAGTTTCGTCTGCGCCAAGATCGTCGGTGATCACGAGGGGGTTTGCTGGCGACCAATCGAGGACGGAAGGGCCATCATTCTCAACCCGGATGGTCGAGGTCATGTTTTCACCCGCTTCGACAGGATTAGGCGTTTTCGTTTTCGACTGAAGGAAGATGTCCGCAGCCGGATCATCGATCCGGAACGTGTCTGAACCTGTGTCATTGCTTGAAATGGGGTCATCAATTCCAGGGGGCGCGGTCACTGTGGCGGATATGGTTTGGTTGCCGCCTGTGTCGGTGAGGGCGCGAACCGGAATCACAAAATCTTCAACGTCGCCGCTATTCATGCTGCCTGCGGTACAGGTGATTGTGCCTGAATTATCTACGCAGCCGGTTGGCAAAGGGCCATCAAGGGCGAGGTCCGGGGACAACGTGTGAACGATTTCAGATCCGCCGGAAATGTCAGTTGGACCATTATTGTCTATGGTCAGGGTCAGGGTCCCAGCGTCACCGGTAATGAATGATGAAGCAATTTGAACGCGCGCTTCAAGGTCTGTACCGGGCGTGATTGTGACGACAGCCGGTCCATCCAAGTTATCACTTAGTTCGGGATCGCCGATCCCGACTTGAGTCACCTCAACATCTGCTTGCGCAGACAGAGTTCCGGAATCGACATCCGCAGAACCGGTAATCGTAATCTGCGGAAAGCTTGCACCCGCCGCGATAGACGCACCCGAATAATCACAGGTCACAGTCTGTGAGCCTGTGCCGCTCTGCACACAGGACCAACTTGACCCTGTGGAGGATTGATAGCCAAAATCTGCGCTCGGCGGCAAAGAGAACGTGACGCGAGCAGCATTCACGGCATCCGGTCCACCATTCGAGACATCGCCAAAATAGCTATAGATGCCGCCCGCCGGCGTTGAACTCGTCGAGGTCGATAAGTTGAGGGTGAGGTCCGCACCGGAGTCTACTGTCGGGGTTAAGGACAGGCTGTCATTCGAGCCGTTGGCGTCGGTGTTGGTCGGGCTCGATACGGTCACCGTTCCGGTGAGCGCATTGGCGGTTTCTGCGGTCGCGATGA
Organism: Henriciella sp.; assembly: GCA_039970335.1. Taxonomy (GTDB): domain Bacteria; phylum Pseudomonadota; class Alphaproteobacteria; order Caulobacterales; family Hyphomonadaceae; genus Henriciella. The sequence continues at coordinate 715,637 of JBDVMC010000025.1, forward strand.
ATGTGAGCGTATGATCAGGGTTGCCGCTATCGCGGGTGAGCGTTGGCAGGGAGCAGGTCAGAGTTTGAGGAGCAGTAAAGCCGCTGGCGGAACACCCGCCAGGAACATTGGCGAGTTCCACCACCATTGTACCGGGCACGTCAATCTCGAGCTCTGCGTCGGCGACGGATGTTGCGTCATTATTGTCGATATCGACTTCAAACGTCACCGCCGCGCCGCTGTAAATGTCGCCGCTCGGGTCAACAACCTGAAACCTGGAGACCGCTAAATCAGCCGCGTGCGCGGATCCGATAAAACCGAACGATACAAGGATCGCGGACAATGATTTTCGGACTAACATACTCTACCCTTTACGCTGTGCAGATGAGGCACCTGCGCGGTGCAAAGGCGCCGAGCAAGGTTAATTCGCGTATACGTTCACTGCACTTTCATCAAAAATTAGTGTTTTAAAACAATGTATTGCAAGACCTTCGGTAAACCTTGCGCTGTTGTGATCATTCCGATTTGCGCGATATCCGCGGATAACTGTCTGAGATTGGAATTTTACCAGTTATTAGACTTTGAAATACGCGCAGACGGGCCTTCAGATGAAAACTAAGCCCGCATCGAGGCCCGTTTGCCAGTTCACGAGTGCCCGCCGTTTACCGCCGAGACAGCTTGCTTTGACTGACACGATCTCAGGTAACCGCACCCGACCTCTGCCTCTGATGCGTGCGCCGGCTTCAGATTGATCGAGAACGATAATTTCCCGAACAGCGCCCGCGTTGGGGTCCGCCATTTCTGTCGTGTAGAGATAACCTCTGGGCCATTGTTCCGCGTCGACCCTTGAGAGGTCGGGGTGTTCAGGCCCTGGCGTTGTCAGGCGATATTTGATGCCATCCGCCGATTGAGGTTTTGTACAATTCATAGAGTTTGCTCCCGTTACGGTTGAACTAGGAGCAAGTTTTGATCCTGAGACGCGAATCTCAATGAATACAGGCGATGTAGGCGATTAGAGGATACAATTCCGCAACTGCATTTTGCAAATCAACGATGATGATTCGCAATTTGCAATGTCGAGTATTGCAAATCGCAATGAGGTTGAACTGAAGGAAATTTTTTGGAGCGGCCTATAATTAGTCCAGGCTCGATGAAAACGTCGAGCGGCCGCCATCGAGTTTGATTAACTCAACGAATGCCTCGCCTGCTTGAGTTAAAGACTCGCAATCACTCGATCTAAAAAATAGTGTGGCTAATCCACGTTCCCAGCCAACACTTTCTTCCCAAAAGTACCCGATTTCACTTTCGGGGCCTGTCAGCTTTAGCTGACAAACGCCCGATGCGGTCTGTCCCAAGACTATGCGATTGAGATCGCGCAGTCTAAAATAGTGCGGTACAAGCCCATAAGAATTATAGCTGCGCGCCTGATACTCTAACCAAATACCGTTCATGTCCTCCGACATATAGGCAGGCTGATACTGTCCGATCTCGATGAAGCTAGGTTGGATATTTGTCGTGCCATTCAGAATGTCACGTGCGTTTTGATAGGCCGTCTTTGTTTCAGGTTCTGTCTCTGTCTCAGTTACAACTTCGATTACAGTTTCGGTTTCAGGTTGGCTCTCAGATTGGGGTTCTAACCCGATCATTTCGCGAACAATCGGATACACGTCCTTACCGAAATAAGTCGCTATCAGGGCCACTAAAGCAATCAGTACTATCGCACGCATTCGTATCCCAATTCGGTCAATCGATGGCATCGCCGAGCGGCGATGCAACATAAGCTACAGTCATAGTTCCCGGCGGATTTAGTTAGCCTTCTCGCATAGAGGCCGTCCGAACGGCTGTTTCACCTCGGCACGCGCTCTCACAACGCATTCAAACGCGATGCCAAACTGGAACAATTATTGCAGTTTCGAGAGATTGTTCCTGTCCGGCGTCGGGTCAAGGCCGGGCCATAGTTTGGTTAGAACGTATGCGTGTAGTCCATTTTCCGAGTAATCAGGTCGCTAATCACGATGATGGGGAAACCATTTATGGCGTACATTGGGCCGATGATCGCGTCCTGCATGCCGGGTTTCAGACAGCGATAGACCCGCCGCCTCTTCCTCTCTCCCCGCCAAATACCGAAGTTCTGCCCCGCGCGGATATGGTTGCCGAGCCTCAGAGCGTGAGTGTTGTCATTTGTACCCGCGATCGCCCTGAGCATCTCGAGCAATGTCTGCGCAGTTTCTCTGAACAATCGAGAGCGCCGGATGAGGTAATTGTCGTCGACAATGCATCGATTGACGCACGCACACGCGATGTCACTCAGGCTGCTGGAATGACCTATATCCGCGAGGATCGTCCTGGTTTGGACTATGCCCGAAACACAGGGGCGCAAGCGGCCCAATCGGATATTATCGTCTATACCGATGATGACACAGTGCTTCACCAAAATTGGTTGGAAAACATCGTCAATGCGTTTCAGGATGAAACGATAGATGCGGTAACCGGCCTGGTGCTTCCACTCAGACTGGACACGCTGGCCCAACAAATATTTGAGGCCCATTGGAGCTTTGGGCGAGGGTTTGAGATCATCGATTTCACGCCGCAACAATTCAAGGCCTCAAAAGAAGCTGGGTTTGAAGCGTGGAACATCGGCGCTGGTGCAAACATGGCGTTCCGGAAATCTGTGTTCGAGGATTGCGGATACTTTGACGAGTCGCTCGATGTCGGCGCCTCCGGTTGTTCCGGTGACTCTGAATACTGGTACCGGATTGTCGGCCAAGGTGGCACTTGCCGTTACGACCCTAGCTGCGTCGTCTTTCACGACCATCGCGACACTGAGCAGGGCCTGCAAAAGCAGTTACGTGCTTATATGTGCGGGCACGTCACTGCACTGCGCGTTCAAGCGCAACGGTTCCCCAATCAAGGTAATTTGAAGCGACTCTACTGGTACTTGCCGATCTGGTTCGCAGGACGAATTTCGCAACGTTTGCGGAAAGGTAGAACGACCGAACGATGGTTCTTGGCGGACGAAATCCGAGGGTATCTGGAGGGGCTTATCTACCCATTAGGAAAAAAGCGGAGGCAAATCGGATGAAGCTTAAAGAAGAACTGATTTCAGTTATCGTCCCCGCATACAATGCGGCGCCATTCATTTCACGAACCCTCGAGAGCATTTTACGACAGACCCACCAGAACATCGAAGTCTTAGTTGTTGATGATGGCTCTAAGGACAATACCGCCGAAATCGTCTTGGCCTACGCAAAGATCGATGCTCGCGTATCCTTGATCCAGCAACAGAATGGTGGGGTCGCCCGAGCGCGAAATACAGGCATCGCGAAAGCCCGTGCCGAGCTTATAGCGCCTTGCGACGCCGATGACCTTTGGGCGCCCGACAAGTTGGAAGTTCAATTGGCGATCTACCGATCCTCAGGACCTGAAATTGCGCTGGTCTATAGTTGGTCCGCGGTCATAGATGACGATGATAAGGTCATGAATTATGACAACCATCATTCCGACCAAGGCTGGGTTTTCGATCGGATGTGCAAAGGCAATTTGATCGGCAATGGCAGCGCCGCATTGATGTCCAAGCAAGCCGTACTCGAGGCCGGAGGATATGATGCGAGCCTGCGCGATCGCGGGGCTCAAGGTTGTGAAGACTTCAAGCTCTATCTTCGGCTATCTCACAAATACAAATTTGGCGTCATGCGTGACTATGGCGTTGGCTATCGACACACCGATGGAAACATGTCGAGCGATATAGATCAAATGCTCCGGTCCTACGATATCGTGATCAGTGAATTTGCCGATCAATTCCCTGACAAATATGACGAACTGAAAGATGGCTACGCACAATTGCTCGACTGGTTTCGATTGAAAGCGTTGAGCAGCGGCCAGTTAATCGCCTTTCTAAAACTTCAAACGCGCTTGATGCGCTATGACTTCAAGTTCGCGATAAAAAGCTTGCGCTGGGGTTTCGTACGGCCGCTCTTTTTGAAGATGAAATGGGCGATGCTCAAACGCTTCAAAACCCGGCCTCGGTCGCCTGGCGAGATGATTCCAGGAAGCCACCAGTTCATTGGCGAAAACGGCGCGCAAGCTCTGCATTGTATAGGTCGGTGGCCGGAAAGCGCCGCCGCGTATCCCAGAACAGAATTAGCACCCGTTATCGAGCAGAAGGCTTAGCCCGGAATGTCTGCAACGGCTTCAAGCACGCCCTGGTCCCGGTTGGCTACTGACATCGCGCTTGCGTCAAAGCGTATGGCGTTTTGGCTACATCTGGCGCACCAGGATATGACGCTCCAATATGCGCGATCGGCCATCGGACCATTCTGGATCACATTGACAATGGCTTTGCAGCTTGTGGCGCTAACCTTCTTGTTCACGGGTCTTTTTGGGGCGCCTGTTGAAATCATTGCGCCATGGGTCACGATTGGAGTTATCGTTTGGACTTTGATCTCCGCCAGCTTGAATGAATCCGCGACCGTTCTGGCCTTCAACAAATCATATTTGCTGGAAGCGGAAACATCGATCGTCGGCTTTGTTTTCTCGGTCGTTGTCAAGAACGTCCTCATCATGGCCCATCATTGCGTCTTGATTTTCTTGGCGTTCATTTGGCTCTCGATTGAGCCCTCATGGACTTGGGCGTGGGTTTTGGTGTCCCTGCCTTTGCTCGTCGTTTTTACGATTGGGTTAGGCATTGCTCTGGCCGTCTTCACCACTCGGTTTCGAGATATGAAGCGGGTCACTGAGAGCTTTTTGATGATTGGCTTTTTCCTGACGCCGGTGCTTTGGCGTCCGCAAGAATTGATCACAAACGAATTTGTCGCGACGTATAATCCCTTCACTCATCTGATCGCCATCGTTCGCCAGCCTCTCATCGGACAAGCCCCCGATCAATTGGCATGGACGGTCTCATTAAGCGCAACTGCAGTGGTTTGGATTTTGGCGATATACGCCATCGCACGCTACCGCGACAAAGTGCAATTCTGGTTATAGTGATGGCATCAATTGAGCTCGAAGATATCTGCTTGGACTACCGGATGTATGACATTCGAGAGCGGTCGTTGCGCGGACTTGCCGCAAATACGCTGATCGGCGGGCTGCATAGCCAAAACGGAAAAATCACGCGTGCGCTGAATCAGGTTTCTTTGTCGTTCAAAGACGGGGACCGGGTTGCTCTCATTGGCCCCAATGGCGCAGGCAAATCGACGCTCCTCAGGTTACTTGCGGGGGTGTATAAGCCGACAGAAGGGGTCCGCGATGTCTCTGGGAGTATCGGCACACTTTTCGATATTTATCACGGGATGGATGATGATCTGACCGGGACGAAATTCGTTATAAATCACGGCTTGTTTCGCGGCGCTTCGAAAGCCCAGCTCTACGAAATGCTTCCGGCCATTCGCGAATTCTCGGGCCTGGGTGAGTACATGGATCAGCCACTTAGAGTTTATTCTGATGGCATGCGCGTGCGCCTCGCGTTTGCTGTCGCGACGCAATTTGAACCGGAAATCCTATTGCTCGACGAGATATTCGGCGCTGGTGACCAATCCTTTTTTGATCGCGCTACCACACGTCTTCTAGAGATCGCCGGACAGTCTGGAATTACGGTGTTTTCAACCCATTGGCTTGAACTGGCTGAACGGTTTTGCAATCGCGCAATTTGGTTGGATCACGGGGCAATCGTCGAAGATGGACCGCTTGAAGCGGTGTTTGAAAAATACCGGTCAGTCCGGACGCAATATTGAGTTTTAGAAAGGAATACGCTGGGTTGGAGACGCCGCTTACACGGCACAATTTTCTGCCATGGACATTATGACGAGCAATATCGCCTCCGATTCTATAAGCGCTGATCTCGAGCCAATCGATGTCTCGATCATCATGGCTGCCTATAATTCAGAGCAATATATCGAAGAAGCGATCGACTCTTGTTTGAAACAGACCGGGGTCACGTTTGAGCTCATAATTATTGACGATGGTTCAGATCGAGCGCTCGCCCCATTGGTTGAAGATCTCACCAGTCATGATCCGCGCGTCACCATACTGGCGACAATCCAAAATTACGGACCGGGGCATGCAAGAAATCTCGGTCTTAAAGTCGCGAGAGGTGAATTTGTCGCGATTGTTGATAGTGACGATTACCTCGCTCCAACGCGCCTTGCTAATTTGATCGCGCAGGGCCGGGTCAAAAACGCAGATATCGTGGTTGACGACCTTGTTGAGGTCTCTGAAACCAAACGTGGTAGAGCTCTTCGACCATTCCTCAGACAGTCGATATCGAAACGGCAACACGTCATTTGTTTGACGGAGTTCATGAGCTCTGGCGTTCGCTCTCAGGGAAAGCGTTGTTATGGCTATCTGAAACCCGTGATCCGGCGATCAACGCTTATCGCGGGGCAATATGCCTATCGCAGTGCTCTGCGAATTTCAGAAGACTATTACTTAGTGAGCGACATGCTTCGCGACGGTGCAAAAATGCTCTTCGTGCCTCACGCTGGCTACTATTATCGCAAACACATGGGATCACTGACACACCGTGCTGACATAGACGCCATCAAGGCAATCGTAGTCGCCGAAAAAGTGCTGAGGGAAGAGAGTGAGCCGGCTCTCACGCCGCAACAAAAACAACTCTCAAAAAAGCGATCACGCTTTTATGGCCGGATGCACCGGTTTGAAAAAATGGTTCATTCTGTGAAAAGTCGCGATTACGCAAGCGCGCTAAGAACCTTCACTAAATATCCTCCAGACATGCCTTCGCAAGCGACAAAGGTCGTGTGGCTCTTACTCAAAAAAGCCTTCACTATTTGATCATTGTGTCATTGGCTTGAGATTTTGAAGCCCCATCAACAAAGCCAGATAAACCGGCGATTTCGGAAGAAATGAAGGGCCTCGTGCAATCGTCCCGGTTTTGTTCAAGATAAATCAATATTCAATCACTAGTAGAATATGGAGTTCGCCGGAAAGGAGTAAACATGCCGACGTCGCTCCTCCTCGCAGGTGACCCCCGAAGCATTTGGAAGCGATACATCATCGCTTTGGTGCTGATTGCCGGCTTGTTGATGACATCCCACCTGGCCCCGCAATGGTCGATAAGGGCGAATGCGAAGAATGCCGAACTGATAAATGTCAGCGGGCAACAGCGAATGCTGAGCCAGAGAATTTTAGTCCTAAGTTCGCATTTGGCCGACGAGTATGACCAGGAAACCGCGGCTGAGTTGAGTGAAACAATTCAGCGATTTTCTGACTCCCAAACTGGACTCGCTAACAATCCGCAAGTGAGTTCGAAGCTCAGCGCGCTTTACGGCCCGCCGGCAGAGCTAAACGATCGTGTGCTCGAATATTCATTGATGGCGCTTGTGGTTGCAGACCCAATGGCGAACACGAGCGAAGCGTATCGCGATTTACGTGAGTTTGATTCCGATGCGTTGTTGCGCGATCTCGACTCAGCAGTCTCGGGCGTAGAGACAATGGCTGTAAATGATGTCGAGCGATTGAAAGCCATCCAACGTTGGTCCTTCTACGCCGCGTTATTGCTCTTACTTGTAGAGGCGGTCTTGATCTTTTTGCCGGCTCAAATGTCGGTCACTCGGTTCATCAAAAAGCTCGAAGAAAAATCCGAAGACCTACGCCAAGCCAATGACGAAGCGCTCGACCAAAACCGGTCGCTGCACGAGATGCAGCAAAAGCTCGAAAAGGATCGGCGTCACGATCACCTCACGGGGCTCACAAACCGTCTTGGGATCAACTTAGCGCTGGAAGAAATCGCAAGTCGCGAAGGTGCGCCGGCCACTGACTTGAACATTTTCCATATTGATCTCAACGGATTTCGATTGATCAACGACACTTACGGCCCAAAGAGTGGTGACCTCGTCCTCAAGCATGTTGCAAGCGTCCTCTTGGGATGTGCTCCAAACTCAAGCTTGGTTGCGCGGGTCGGGAGTGATGAATATTTGGTGGCGTTCGAAGCTCATGGATCGGACGAAGATCTTTACGCTTTCGCCAGCGCTTTAAAGCAAGTCATTGAGAAGCCGATCGATGTCGGGATGGCCAAATGCCATATTGGAGCGAGCATTGGCATTGCCTCCACGCTGATGGCGGAATGCTCGCCACAACAATTGCTTCCTTTTGCAGACATTGCTTTGAAACGAGCGAAACGCCTTGGCGGCGGACGACCCGTCCTGTTTACGATGGAGCTGCTTGAAGAATTGGAAACTCAAAAAGACGTCGCACAGGAACTCGATGTCGCTTTCACGGAAGCCCAGTTTACCCTCCATTATCAGCCGATCTTCTGTTCGCGCACTCGCAAGATAAACTCCTTGGAGGCGCTGGTTCGTTGGGAGCATCCTGAGCATGGCATACAATCCGCCGGCCAATTCATGGACCACATTTATCGCCTCGGCCTCGCATCGAAATTGGACCAATTTGTTCTGTCTCGAGTCTTGGAAGATATCGAAGGTGCAGCGGCTAAAGGCGTGCCTATGCCGAAAGTAGCCATCAATGTTTCTGCGGCTTCATTGATGGATACCGACTATTTGGAGCGCATATCTGCATGCTCATTGCCCGCTACCGGGCTTTCCCTTGAAATCAGCGAAACCGTCGATTTCGAACGCCATATGGAGCACATCACTAAGCGTGTTGCCGAATTCACGCTGAAGGGTCTGGATATTGAGATTGATGATTTTGGAACCGGCCATGCATCGCTCTATAGCTTCAAAAAGCTGCGGCCTTCACGGGTCAAGATCGCCCGTGAGTTGGTGCTCGATGTGGAAGCCGATCAGGATACCCGTCAAATGGTTCAGACCATTTGTGCGCTAGCCAAATCATTCAACGCTATGATCGTCGCTGAGGGCGTTGAAAACGAAGACATGGCGACGGCGCTCACTCTGCTGGGCTGCGATTATTTGCAAGGCTTTGGCTTAAGCCTGCCGAAAAGCTACGAAGAGACTTTGCAGCAACTTGAAGCGGTTGAGGCATTGGAAACAGACCAATCAAAAACGGCTGCGTGAACAACGATATTTGAGACAGCTCAGATTTTCCGTTCTGCCTTGCGGGGTGGCGGTGAGACAGGGATTCGAACCCTGGAGACTATTGCTAGCCTACACACTTTCCAGGCGTGCGCCTTCGACCACTCGGCCACCTCACCGTAAGTCGCGGTGTATACTTCAGAAAACCGAGATCGCAAGCCATGTCATTGCAGTTGGCTGCATATGGCCCATATTGCTGCTTGAACCCAATTGAGGATTTATCATGCTGTTCTCTCGCAAACCCCTCGGACTCCCTAATCGCGACACGGCTTTGCCTGGACGCGCAATGAGGATTCCCACCGCCGACACACATTTTGTAAACGGCCGCGGCCTGAACGAACCTGTGCCGGATGGCATGAAAGAGATCGTTGTGGCGCTCGGTTGTTTTTGGGGCGCGGAACGTGTGTTCTGGCAGGTCGACGGCGTCCATGTGACCCAGGTTGGCTATGCCGGCGGTATGACGCCGAACCCAACCTATGAAGAAGCCTGCAGTGGCCAGACAGGTCACACTGAAGTTGTCCGGGTCGTCTTTGACCCAACGGTCATTTCATTGGACGCCCTGATGAAATTGTTTTGGGAAAGCCATGATCCAACTCAAGGTATGCGCCAGGGCAATGATGTTGGCACGCAATACCGATCGGCGGTTTATACAAATGATGCTGAGGACTTGGCGATCGTGAGATTGAGCGAAGCGGCTTACAATGAAGCCCTGAAACGCGCAGGACGCGGTGAGATCACGACTGAGATCAAGGCGCTCGACGCGTTTTACCCAGCAGAAGATTACCACCAGCAATACTTGGCCAAGAATCCAGCAGGCTATTGTGGGATTGGTGGAACCGGCGTGACTTGTCCGATGCCCAGCCCTGCATAAGCAGGAAATACGCTGTTCTAAATGGTTGAGCCGCCGGTAACCGAAAAGCGTTTGCGATTGGACAGCATCTCTTGACCTTGCTGTACTGCGGCATTGGTTGCTTGCGCCAAGCGCAGCACTGGATCGGTCCGTAACCGTTCCACAGCGATTTTCATGTGGTCCATCGCTTCGCGCACGCGGACTGGATCGAAATTGGCTTTTGACTGCTGCAACAGGGCGCGTCCAAGGTCGATGCGAGCTTGAACTTCCTCAGTTGGTGGTAAGGCGTCCTCGCGGGCGAGGCGGCGGCGGCGAAGCTCCACAACACGCTGAACATGCGCATCTGTTTCGAGCGCCAGGGCCATCGAACAATAATCCCCTTCGAGGGTCTCGATGGTCTTCTCAGCGAGATGTTCACGTTGTTCCAAACAGGACATCAGAATGTCCGCAACCGGGGCGAGTTTATCAGTCCGAAATGCCGTTCCATCTGCCAGGCCAGGCTGCAATGCGCGCGCAACGAGATAGGCCACAACGCGCGATGTGGTTTCAGAATTGGTCTTGTTAATAATCGGTAGCAGACCTTCGGAATGCATGGCGTTGCTGGGCGAAAGCGATCCGCCGAGCGACAAGACTTCAACTATGGCGGTTTTGCTTTTGCTGTTCTGGCGATGGCCCCAAAGAACCAAGTCGGTAGATGATTTTTCCAGCCAGGTTGTGGCGGCGGCGCGAAGTCCCTTAGCGCCTTTGGTGCGCATACGCGGCGCACGCACCACTTCAAACGGTGAGCCAAATGTGAACAGCGCGAGGTGTTCTTCCAGTGCCGCGACAATCGCTTTTGTTTGCTTGCCGCCCTTGGGTCCGAGGATGGGTGAAATTGCAATGCCAAACCCTTGCGTTGAACGGCGCTTGCGGCTGGCCATGCTTGTACCGATAAGGCGAACAAGTCCGGCAATCGCCTTCATCAAAAGGTAAAGGACGTACATCCCAACCAAGATGGCAGCCGCAAATCCAAGGCCGCTCCAGATCGAAGATCCGGCGATCGTGGCATTGAACCATTCTATCAAAGGAGAAAGCTGCGCGGGCATTTTCACGGGGGCCTAGAACTACACTACCCCTCTCGATACCCCAGAGAGAGGCATTTTCGCAATGTAAAATGGCTGTAAGGTCGCGAATCTTGAAAGAGTCGGGATAGGGAGGTCACACTTGAGCGTCTTTCGGACACGGTTTGCACCGTCCCCAACTTACTATTTGCACTTAGGTCATGCCGCCTCCGCATTGCATGTCTGGCGCGCTGCAAAGGCGGCGGGCGGCGATGTCCTGTTGCGGATCGAAGATATTGATACGACGCGTTGTAAACCCGAATACACAGCGGCAATCTTTGAGGATTTAAGATGGCTTGGGCTCGATTGGCCGGAGCCGGTCCGGGTGCAGTCTGATCATTTCGACGCGTATCGGGCTTGTGTCTCAGCATTGCAGGCACGCGGCCTGGCGTATCGTTGTTTTCGCTCGCGATCAGAGTTAGCGACCCTGCCGGTTCCATCTCAACCTGGGCCGCACGCTGCGAATGAGGAACGAATCCTTTTGGAGCGAGATGTTCCGTTTGCGTGGCGATTGTCGCTCGCTGCCGCCAGAGAAGCGCTCGGCACTGATTGGGGCAAGCTTTCATATCGCGTCTCGAAAGGGCGAAAGGTTCAAACGCCAAAGGCAGAACCTGAGCGCCACGGCGACATCGTGATCGCGCGCAAAGATAGTCCAAGCGCCTATCATTTAGCGGCGACCTATGATGATGCCTTCCAAGCGATGACGCATATTGTTCGCGGCGAGGACCTCATCGACGCACCGCACATTCAAACGCTTTTGCAGGTGTTGATGGAGTGGCCGCAGCCGGTTTACCAGCATCATCCGCTGATCGTCGACGAAGACGGCAAAAAACTCTCCAAACGCCAAAGAAGTATTTCGCTTGCGAGTTTGCGCGCGGACGGTATGACCGCCGAGCAAATTAGAAGACGTTTGGGGTTCAAATAGTATGACAGACGGTTCAACCCCAAGCAGCCGATCAGCCTGGTTCGGTCCGCTTCTGGTCCTCCTTGGAGGGATCAGCATCGGGCTTGCGCCGATTGGTTTGCGGCTCGGCTTAGAAGATCTCGGTCCACAAGCCATCGCATTTTGGCGCTACACGTTTGCCCTACCCATCCTGTTCTTACTGGTGCTGTTGATGGAGCGCCGCTTGCCGGCCAAGCCAAACATGTTTGTGGTCATCGCGGGCACCTGTTTCGCGATTGATATGGGCTTGTGGCATTGGTCTTTGACCTTCACCACCGTTGCCAATGCGACCTTTATCGTAAACCTCGGAAATATCTGTGCCGGTTTCGCCGCCTGGATTTTTCTGAAAGAACGATTGAGCGGGGCATGGTTTCTCGCCGTATTGGTTGCCTTTATCGGTGCGGCGGCGCTCTCCTTGGGCGGCGGTGTAGATACAAAAGCGGATATGCGCGGCGACCTTTTGGCGCTTGGTGCTGCCATGATGATATCTGGCTATGTCGTCGCTTCTAAAGTGGCACGCCGTAGTCTCAGTGGGGTGCAGGTCATCTTCTGGCTCACAGCCGTCGAGATCGTCGTCGCCGCTTTCTTAGTTATCCTGTTTCGAGAAGACTTTTTCCCTGCGGACCTGAGCGGTTTTGCTGTCCCTTTATTCCTGGCGATTGCGGTTCATATCGGCGGGCAGGGCTTGATCGTGACCGGCCTTGGCCATACACCAGCGGCCCTCGCGGGTGTTCTTATTCTGGTTCAGCCGGTCGTAGCTGCGGCTATTTCCTGGAGACTGTTCGATGAGCCACTGGCCCCAATTCAAGCTGGCGGAGGCTTCTTGATCCTGGTGGGCATTTTGATCGCCCAGCGCGGCAAGAAACCATCATCGGCGCAATCGCAAAGTAAGCCTTAGAGGATGAACTTGGAGAGATCGGTATTCTCGACCAGATCCGAAAGCTGGGCGCTGACATAGTCTTCAGTGATGGTGACCGTCTCGCCTTTGCGGTCTGAGGCGGTAAAGCTGATCTCATCCAACAAACGCTCCATCACGGTATGCAGGCGGCGCGCGCCGATATTCTCAACACTGTCATTCACTTTCACGGCGAGATCCGCGAGCGCGTCGATCGCCTTTTCTTCGAATTTCAACTCGACCCCTTCGGCGTCCATCAATGCCTGGTGTTGGCGAATGAGCGAGGCTTCGGGCTCGACTAAGATGCGCCGCATATCATCTCGGGAAAGCGGTGTAAGCTCGACGCGGATTGGCAAACGGCCTTGCAATTCTGGCAAGAGATCAGATGGCTTGGACACATGGAACGCGCCAGAAGCGATGAAGAGGATATGGTCGGTTTTAACCGGCCCGCGTTTGGTTGAAACAGTCGTACCTTCGATCAGTGGCAGCAGATCGCGCTGAACGCCTTCACGGCTGACATCCGCGCCTGAGCGGCCAGAGGCCCCGGCCACTTTGTCGATCTCGTCCAAAAAGACGATGCCATCTTCTTCGACCGCCCGAACCGCCTCGCGTGCGATGGAGTCCTCGTCGATCAGCTTATCGGCTTCTTCGTCAATCAAAGGCTGATAAGCTTCGATCACGCTAGTTCGAACGCGTTTGGTGCGCCCGCCCATGGCTTTGCCGAGCATGTCGCCAAGATTGATCATTCCCATCGAGCCGCCGCCGCCAGGAATATCCATGGATTGCATCGGGTTCTGGGAATCTGCAAGGTCAATATCAACCGCTTTGTCATCAAGTTCGCCGTCGCGGAGTTTGCGGCGGAAAACTTCGCGCGTAGAGGATTGCGCCTCATCACCTACCAAGGCATCCAGCAAACGCTCTTCGGCCGTGTCGCGTGCTTGCACCTCTACGGTTTTGCGCTTTTGATCCCGCAACATGCCGATCGCAGACTCGACCAGATCGCGGACAATTTGTTCGACGTCTCGGCCAACATAACCGACCTCTGTGAACTTGGTGGCTTCGACTTTTAGGAAAGGGGCATTGGCAAGCTTAGCGAGCCTGCGCGACACCTCGGTTTTACCAACACCGGTCGGCCCGATCATCAGGATATTTTTCGGAGTGATCTCTTCGCGCAAGCCCTCAGGGGCTTGTTTGCGGCGCCAGCGGTTTCGCAAGGCTAGAGCAACCGCGCGTTTCGCATCTTTTTGTCCAACAATGTGGCGATCAAGTTCCGAAACAATTTCGGCAGGCGTCAATTGGGTCATAAGCGGCATCTTCTAAGCAAGTTCAGGTGGGAACACCCGGCTCCATGTGCCGCCTTTTGGGAAAAATACAAGAACGGCTCTGCGTGCGGTTTTCCAGCCTGCGCCGAGGAGTACGACCCCAGTGCCGATAATCATCGTGACCGTGATGAAGATGTTAAACCCATCCAACCCGATCCGATTGAGGACGAAAACCAGGGTGATGATAAAGGTCAGCAAACTGGCTGCGATGAGCGCGCGGCGGTTGAGCGCCAGAGAAATCAATCCGATCGTGAGAAGAACCACGAGCAGCGTGATCCCTTGCGAGGCTTCATCTGCGCCGCTGGTGGATCCGCCGAGAACGTTGGACCCTGTGACCAAAGCACTTATGCCCCAGATCAATTGCGGGGCGGCAGCGAGGTGCAGCCAGAACGCATTATCAGAGGCTTTGCGAATACGCTCTGGGTCTTGCATATCGAAATATATGGCGACGGCCAAAGTCGCGGCGCCCATCAGAACGAGTAGCGGGCCCCCGACGACTTGATAGATGTCGCCAAAGAAGCTCGCGCCAACATAGACCGCGCCCGCCGCAGACAAGGCGCTGAGCGCAAGCGAGAAGGGCAACCGGAACCGGAAGAAGACGGCCAGCGAGGCCGCTAGCGCCGCTAAGAATACAAACACGCCAAGGAGCCCGGTGGTACCGTACATGTCGCTGAAATCGAGTCGCTCAATATCGGCGCCAATCAGGCTCGCCGCGAACGACATCGCAGCCGCAGTACAAAAGACGACGAAGATGACCGAGAGCGCCATGCTTGGCAGTAACAGCCTCCGGCGTGCGCAGAAATATTCCATCAAGACCCACGCAAACGCCGCCACTGGAAGCGAGAACAATACGCCCGCCATCAGGTTCCCAGACGCCATTGCTGGTGCTGACACGGTTCCTACAAGGGCGATCACGCCAATGAAGAGGATGCCCAGGCCAAGCGTGATGAAGATGTCATTGAAATTCGCCAGGAAGCGAAGATTCTCTTGCCCGACTTCTCCGCCTTCAATGCCGTCTTCTTTGCGCGAAAGGAAAAAAGCTTCCAAGCGCGAAGCTTGATCGGCGCTCAGAATGTTGGCGCCAACCGCCGCGCGAAGGTCGGTGCGATCAAACATCCAGAACCTCCACCGTAAAATGCGAGTTTGTATAGACACAGATGTCGGCTGCGATCTGCATCGCTTTGCGGCCGAGCGTTTCAGCGTCTTTCTCATAGTCGATCAGCGCGCGCGCCGCAGAGAGGGCGTAATTGCCGCCAGAGCCAACAGCGACGACTGGATACTCAGGTTCCAAAACGTCGCCCGCGCCAGTGATGACCAGAGTCGTGTCTTTGTCGGCGACGATCAGCATGGCTTCGAGTTTCTGAAGCTGCCGCTCTGTGCGCCATTCTTTCGCAAGTTCAACAGCTGCGCGTTGCAGCTGTCCCGGGAAGCGTTCGAGCTTTTGTTCCAACCGCTCGAACAATGTGAAGGCATCCGCCGTCGCACCAGCAAACCCGCCCAGGATATCGCCGCCGCCGATGCGTCTGACCTTGCGGGCATTTCCCTTCATGACCGTCTGGCCCATGGAAACTTGGCCATCGCTCATCATCGCGACGTGTTTGTCCGTTCTCACAGCTAGAATGGTCGTTCCATGCCAGCTGGGCTCTGCGGAAGATTTATCGTTTATCATTAAACCTAAATGGCGAAGAAATTCCGAAAAGACAAGCCCTGAGACTCGTTTTGATCGATCAGGCAGACTTCTTATGCAGCATAAAGGGTTGAGTTTTCAGCATTTCTGCAAACGCGACCGCTGAGACAGGCGGGCTGTAAAGGTAGCCTTGGCCGATATCGCAATTCCGGTTCGACAAGAAAGCGGCCTGCTCTTCGGTTTCGATGCCTTCGCCGACAATCGTCATTTCCAACGAAGTTGCCATTGAAAGGATCATGTCGACAATCGCATTCGCCTGAGGATCATGAGGCGTGTTCATCACGAACTGGCGGTCGATCTTAAACACATCGAAATCGATCTGAGTCAGGACCGCGAGGTTTGAGTGCCCCGTCCCAAAGTCATCGACCGCGAGTTTGATCCCGAGACGGCGCAGCGGCTCTAGCACATCGCGAACACGTTCTGGCTGATGGATGGCCAGGCTTTCAGTGATTTCAATCTCGAGCTGGCGCGGTGACAGGCCCGATTTCGCCAATGCGTCCAGGATCGTTTCCGCGAGGTTTTCGTCTTCGAACTGTTTTGGTGAAACGTTCACGGCGAGGTTGACCATGTGGCCATGGTGGGACCATTGCGCAGCTTCGGCGCAGGCTTTGTGCATGATCTGGTCACCGATCTTGCCGATCAACCCGGACTCTTCAGCCAGCTCAATAAAGACTGATGGAGAAACCAGGCGGCCATTTTCCAATTGCCAGCGCGCCAAAGCCTCGGCGCCAGATATGCGGCCAGTCCGCAAATCGATCTTGGGCTGGAACAAAGGTACAAAGCGATCTTCGCGGACGGCTTGGCGCAGCTCAGTCTCGAGCTTCACTTTCGCATCGCGCTGACGTTCAAGCTTCGGAGAGTAAAAGGCGAAGCCTGGGCGGTTCTTGTGCTTCAAGTCTTCGACCGTCGCATTCGAGCGATCCATAACCTTGCTCAACGTGTCACCATCCTGCGGGATCAAAGCAATACTGCCGGTGAGTGCGACTGTGACTTGCTGTCCGTTCACCAGTAGCGGAACCCGAAACTCGCCGAGCATTTCGCGGATGATTGCAGCAACATCGTCTTTTGTCGCGCCGCCTTTGATGAGCAAGGCAAAGCGCTCTGAGAACAAGCTGCCGAGCACCCAATCATCTGGGTTATGTCCGTGCTTGTGTGCCGATTGCTCAACAAAGAGCCGGAGCCGACTAGCAACCTCGGCATAGGCCTCGGTCGACAAGCTAAGGGTGCTCAGGTCAGAATAAGGGGTCTGTGCTTTAAACTCGACGGTGACCAGAACAGTCTGTGCGCCGGGTAGAAGCGTTTGGATCGAGTCTTTGAGCTCCTGGTGGAAGGCAGGCTCATTCAGCAGGCCCGTGCGTTCGTCCAATTTCGCAGTCGCTCGTAGATTTTCCAGCTCCTTGGCAACACGGCGGGTGGCGCGGGTGGTGGCGAGCGACAATTGCCGAAACTCTGCGAACGCGAACTTAGAGACTTTGCGGCCTCCGGTTCCGTCCAAACTATAATCGCCGACCACACGGGTCACTTGCCCGACATAGCCAACCACGGTCTTCGCAAAGAGGCGCATCGTGAAACCGGAACAAATCGAAACAGCAATACAGATCAGGATCGCCGCCCAATAAGGCAGAGGCGGCTGAAATGGGAAGCTTGGCGCATAGGTCAGCGTTCCGAGTGTGAGGTCACCGCTTTCAAGCGCGTAATCTGCGGCGCGACTTTCAAATTCAGGCGCGATTGACCCAATGATCAACGCGCCGGTTGGGTCGATAATCGCGGCCCGATCAGCCAAGGAATGCTGCATGGCCGCTTCAATCGCATCCATCTCGCCACGGGCGAGTTCTTCGCTGATCAATTGCGCAACTTGAACGCCATTTTCCTTGGCGCTTATCTCGTAAGTGTTCCAGGCTTGGCTGAAATAGAATATGGTAAAAATGCTGGATAGAAGCGTGCCGAGCAGCATAGCCGCCAGTGTCAGTACGTTGGCAAAGCTCGCTCTGGCAAGGGATCTAGAGAATGCCCTAATTGGTTTCAACGCAACGACCTTTTATACCCGACTCGTCCCACTCCTGCTGTTCTGAAGGCAATTGTTTAGGGAGTCGTGAACAGATCTGTGCTAGCCGACATAGAAATTAAACCTTATCTGGATCCGCATGACTGACAGAACCGCTACAGTTTCACGCAAAACAAAAGAAACCGATATCACCGTTATGGTGAATCTGGACGGGACGGGTAAAACCAAAATCTCGACCGGGATCGGATTCTTCGATCATATGTTGGACGCTTTAGGGCGCCACTCCTTCATCGATCTTGAGGTTGATGCGAAAGGCGATCTGCACATTGATGGCCACCACACGGTCGAAGATACAGGCATCGTGATTGGCCAAGCGATCAAGCAGGCACTCGGCGATTTTGCGGGGATCACGCGCTATGGCCATGCCTATTTGCCGATGGACGAGACGCTCAGCCGCGCCGCGGTGGATCTTTGCAAGCGACCTTATTTTATCTGGAAAGTTGATTTTCAGCGGGACAAGATTGGCGACATGGACACGGAACTCTTCAAAGAGTTCTTCCAGGCTATGGCGGGCAATGGCGGCATGTGCCTGCACATTGAGAACCTCTATGGCGAGAACAATCACCACATTGCAGAGAGCAGCTTCAAAGCGGTCGCGCGCGCTCTGCGCATGGCGGTTGCCCCAGACGTGAAACTCGCCGGGGCCCCCGCCAGTACGAAGGGCAGCCTCTAGTTCGGCTTTTGTGGGCAGACGAGATACTTCTCGCCGGTCACTTTCGCATTGTATTTCGCGACATTGTCAGCCTGCAGCGCTTCGGAGAGTGATAGCTCGGCTGTGTAATTACTCGCAAATGTTGTCGTGAGCTCATCTGCGACGCGTTTGCGCAGGCGCAGAGCGACGTCCTGGCCAGCTTTGGCGAGGAAGTTCGGCAAGAGCCAACCGCCAACGCCCCACGCCATGCCATAGCCACGGCTGAGTGTGGTCGGGGACGTATCCAGACCGCCATACAAATAGACCTGCTTGTGCTTGATCGAGCCGTAAATGCTGTAGGCCCCTGGCGTTCGCGCTGCGGCGCCTTCCATGGCGGTCAGAATATCCGAACCGAGTTTGCCGCCGCCCGTTGCATCAAAGCCGAGCGTTGCCCCCGTTTCATGGATGGCATCAATCAGGTCTGGCATGAAGCTGTCTTTGCTGGAATTGACGATATATTTGGCACCCATGCCGCGTAGGATGTCTTCTTGCTCTTGCTTACGGACAATGTTGACGAGGTCCACGCCATCTGCCTGACAAATCCGATTGAGCATCTGGCCTAGGTTTGAAGCCGCGGCTGTGTGGACGATCGCGGTATGGTCTTCCATCCGCATGGTTTCCAGGAAAGAGAGCGCGGTCAGCGGATTCACGAAGCATGACGCACCTTCTTTGGCGGTGTTTCCTTCGTGCAGCGGCAGTGCCATGATTGCGTCGACGGTGCGATACTGGCCATACATTCCGCCGCCCATGACCGCGACGGTCTTGCCCATCAGACTCTGAGCATAGTCGCCGCTGCCGGCTGCAACAACCGTTCCGGCGCCTTCATTGCCGACGGGTAGAGCCTGGCCGATACGCGCTTTCATCATACGCATGCCTTGCTCTGGCACTGGCGCAGTCAGCACAGTATCTTTTCCAGATCCAGAGCTTGCGGCTGCTGCCATGTTGGACCATCCAAACATCACGCCATGATCTGACGGATTGATCGGGGTTGCTTCGACGCGGACGACTATCTGATCCGGTTTCGGTTCGTGCATTTGCTTCTCAACCAACTCCATCCGAAGAGCGCCCTCTTCAGTGAGCGTTGAGACCATTTGTAGGTATGTTTCTGGTAGGGACATGTGAGATCCTTTTGAGGATATTGCGTGAATAATAGATCCTCCCTGCCAAGCAGATGGGAAAATGACCAGACTATCGTCGCGCAACACTGTTCTGGGTTAGACTTCACCTCTTTCCCTCTTTGCCTATCTCAGCTAGGGGCGCACGCATGAAGACCATTGCGCTCATCGATTATGGCTCCGGCAATCTGCACAGCGCGGCACGCGCCCTGCGGGTCGCGGCGAATGATGCCAATCGAAAACGAGAGATTAGGATTACCGCAGACCCGGACGCGATTGCGCAGGTCGATCGGATTGTTTTGCCCGGCGTTGGGCACTTTGCCGATTGTGCCGCAAACTTGCGCGCGCATGATGGTTTGGTCGAAGCCCTTCAAGAAGCGGTTCTAGATCGCGGTGTGCCCTTCTTTGGGATTTGCGTTGGCCAACAATTGCTTGCCACGCGCGGCCTGGAAGATGGCGAGACGCCGGGCCTCGATTGGATCCCTGGGGATGTCGATCGCATTTCCCCCGGACCGGATCTTGCGGTTCCGCACATGGGCTGGAATGCGCTTGAATGGCAGAACAAACATGCCCTTTTGGCGGGGTTGGGTGATGATCCGCACGTCTATTTCACCCACTCTTACGCTTACAAAAATCCGGCGCCTGGTGATGTCGCAGCGACGACAGAGTATGGTGAGACGATGATCGCCGCTGTGGCGCGGGACAATATGTTCGCGACGCAGTTCCACCCTGAAAAAAGCCAGCGGGTTGGCCTGCAAATTCTATCCAATTTCGTTCTTTGGGATCCGAAATGACGTTTCAACTCTATCCTGCCATCGATCTTAAAGACGGCCAATGTGTGCGTCTGCTCCGAGGTGAGATGGATCAGGCGACCCAGTATAATCCCGATCCGGCCAATCAGGCCGCTCAGTTCCAGACGGCAGGGTTCGAGAACTTGCATGTTGTTGACCTGAACGGCGCTTTTGACGGCGAAAGCGCCAATACAGAGGCCGTCAAAGCCATACTCGAAGCGACGGATGCGCCGGTTCAGCTGGGCGGCGGTATTCGCACGCGCGCGCAGATTGATGCGTGGCTCGCTGCTGGAATCTCACGGGTCATCTTAGGAACCGTGGCATTGCGCGATCCTGACCTCGTCAAAGCCGCTGCGAAAGCTCTGCCAGAGCAAATCGTCGTCGGGATTGATGCCAAGGATGGCATGGTCGCGGTCGAGGGCTGGGCCGAGACCTCCGACATGAAAGCGGTTGAGCTCGCTAAAGCCTTTGAAGGCTGCGGGGTTGCGGCATTGATCGTGACCGATATCGCGCGCGATGGCATGAAGACGGGTGTGAACGTGGACTTTACCGGCGAGCTCGCCGACGCGGTTTCGATCCCCGTGATTGCCAGCGGCGGTGTCGCCAGCGTTCAGGACATTCACGATCTACGCGCTCATCAGGGCAAGCGTGCGATCTCCGGATCGATCCTCGGGCGAGCCCTATATGATGGTGATCTAGACCCAGCCGAAGCCCTGCAAGCGGCGCGTTAGTCATCGCTGGTTGCGGGCCATATGGTTGCAGAAGCAAAAAAGCTGGCTGCTGCAGTTTCATCCGCCGCAGACCAACCGCGTTCTTTGAGCTGCACCTCGCCGTCTTCAATTGTGACAAACCCCCGATATAGAGCCGAAGGATGGGCTGGAGCGCCCACTTCGGTGAAGGCGTAAACCTCTCTCCCATCACCGGCATGACACATCACAGCGCGGCTCGCCATGGCGTGGCAATGGGCACCTGCCTGCGCCGTAATACTAAGTTGCAACTCCGAGAGCTCCGCTTCCGTAGATCGCAGCGTAAGATCGCTGACATCCGGGACAGGCTGGCCTTCCACGATATTGATCCGCTCGGGTAAGCCTTGTTTGTGAACGCGAAACACAATCGCTCGGCCGCCGTCCGGTCCGCCGCGGGGTGCATGTTCGGCTTCTGGTGGGATCACGTAGGAATCGCCGGCGCTCAATATCTGGTCTGGCTTACCTTCTTCAACATGAATTGCGGAGCCTTCGATCACATAAAGAAACTCTTCGCCGGGATGATAGTGACGCGGAACTTCGGCGCCTGGTGGGATGACGACGTCGGAAATAATAACTTCCAAATCGTCTGAGATCGTAATCGGCCCGCGCAGCATTTCATTTGATCCCGGGGGTGGACGGGTCTCATCTGCATGCTGATGCGGCGGCGCGCTTACGCAAGCGGTGAGCAGCGCAAATCCAGCGAAATAGAGAGCCTGTCTCACTTGCTCTGCCCTTTCCAAAAACCACTTGCTTCAATGGCCAGTTCCCGCGCCACGTCTTCAGCATCCAGCGCAATCAGCGTTTCGATCAATGCTGCATAGTCAGACCCGGCAAGGCGATCGACTTCGCCATTGGTCGTGGCCAGAACCATCAGCCCGGTTTCAGCGATCGCATCTCCGAGGATTGCGGCTTTCATGCCTATGACTTGGCCTTGTGCGATCCGGTCGCCGCGATCAGAGACTTGCACGATGAAATCCCGGCCAGTTGGTGAGAGCGCTAGGCCGAGGCCTGTCCAGGCTGAGAAGACGAGTGCGACTTGATCTTCTCTTGTGCTCGAATCAACCGCCTCGACGAGACGTTCCTGGATCGCTTCCAGAGACGCTGGTGATGCATCGCCGCCCAATAGGACGTCAGCGGCTTCCAAGAGCGCAATTTCAAATGGATCGGGCGCTTCTACGCCTTCGAAATTGAACGTGCTGAGCCAACTTAAGCCGGTCTCGCGATCTCCTGCGATCATCGCCGCTTTGGCATAGTCGAGCGCGAATGCTGCAGTCGTTGGGTTCTGCGCCAATCGCTTAATGTCGGGTAGAAAGAGCCGCGATGTGTTTCGATATCGGGTCAGATTGGACCGGGCTGCAGCGCGCAGAACCCCGGATAAGCGTTCGGCGCGTTGTAAGTCGCCGACAAGCGGATCGGTGAGATCTTTCAGCGCTTGCTCGAGCTGCGAGGAGACGGCGTAGTCTTCCTCTTGCATGCGGTCGAGCAAGATCTTGCGGCGGTCTTCAGAGCTGATCAGATCATAATCGCTGGCAATCTCTGCAAAGCGCACGCGCAGTTCCGACGACACGCCAGGGCGCTGTGCTGCTGCCGCAGCGAGGTCAGGACGGTCACTCGCCATAGTGACTTTGTTGGTGTCGAGCGCGGCTTTAGAGGAAAGCGCTATGTTAAGGCCGTTATCGAAGCGGGCGCCGGGCGGGTTCGGCGTATCTCCAGCGGCTGCAAAAATGGCTTCAATCATCCACGGATCATTCACGCCCTGCGCTTCAGCGACTTCAATGGCGAGTTGGGCGCCAGAAAAATTATCCTGCAGAACCGCGCAGACCGCACGAAGTTTTAGCCAATAATGGCCTTCTTTCACGGGACCTCTCAGCTGTGCACAAGCAGAAGCTTCCTGCCCACTGGCCATATCCAGATCGATGGCGAGCGTTTCCGCATCCATGCCGCGCGTTTCTTGTTTCAATTGCGGCACCAAAGCTGCCGCGGCGCGTGCCTCACCAAGCTCGAGCATAAGGCGCGCGCGCTCGGCAAGCAGGTCTTCAGCGAGCTCTCCGCGCGGTCGGGTGGCGGGCGAGAGAATGATTCGGCGCAAGAGGCGGCGTTCGGCTGGGCCGAGCTCTGATGTTCGGATCGATTGCAGCAATGAGAGCAGGACATCATCGTTCGAATTGCGCCAAAGGCTGATCGGAAATTCTTGCTCTTCCGACGATAAATAGCGCTGACCCCAGGCACTCAAATCGCCCATGCTGTCAGATTCTATTTGCGCGGCGGCGCTGCTGAACATGCCGGAACCAGCCGTGAAGCCGGCGATTAGACTGGCTGTGATCAGCGCTTTAGAGAACATGCTCGATCTCCGTTCGGACTTCGCCGGGCTCTGGCTTGTGATCATTCACAGAATTGCCCAGCCACCAGAGCGTGGCGAGAACTGCTACGATTAGAAGCGCTAAGATGATGAGCCATTTTCGCATGGGGTGTTTCCCTTTCGCATGCTGTCACGATGGTCTAAGATTGCCGGATCCGTTTCGTCTGTATAGGACAGGTTGTGCTGACCCGAAAAGACCATGGCTGAAGACCGATCTAGTATTTTAAAACGCGACAGAAATGAGGCGCCCTGGGCGGGGCGTACAGTCGCACTGGTCGGTTTGATGGGCGCGGGCAAGTCTACTGTGGGGCGAAGACTGGCTGGAAAGCTTGGACGGACCTTCTTTGACAGCGACAATGAAATCGAAAAAGCAGCCGGTTTATCTGTGTCAGATATCTTCGCACTGCACGGCGAAGAAGAATTTCGGCGCGTCGAGCTAAGCGTTTTGAAGCGTCTGTTGGATCAAAAACCACATGTCTTGGCGACGGGTGGTGGGGCCTATCTGAATCCAGAAACCCGCGAACTGATGCAGGAAAAAGCGGTGACGGTCTGGTTGAACGCGGATCTCGAAACCTTGTGGAAGCGCGTTTCCAAGCGCAGCCATCGTCCATTGCTTCAGCGGCCAGATGCGAAAGAGGTTCTTTCCAACTTGTTTGACCAGCGTCGTCCTATATATGAGCTCGCTGATTTAACCGTTCACAGCGTAGACGGACCGCATTCGAAAACGGTTACCTCTATTATCAAGGCCCTCGAGACATGGACGCCGCAACCTTAACTGAACCTACAACAGTCCGCGTTGAGCTGGGAGATCGCAGCTATGACATCCTAATCGGCGCAAATCTGCTCGCCGAGGCCGGACGGCTATTGTCTCCTTTTGTGAAGCAAAAGCGTGTTTTTGTCCTTAGCGACGAGACAGTTTGGGCTTTGCACGGAAAGACCCTGCAAGATGGCTTAGCCCGTGCTGGATTAACGACGCTCGAGAAAGTGTTGCCCGCGGGCGAGGCGACAAAAAACTGGACCCTCTTGGGCGAAGCTGTCGACTGGTTGCTGGAAAATGGCGCGGGCCGAGATGACGTTTTGATCGCCTTTGGCGGCGGCGTGATTGGTGATTTGACCGGGCTCGCAGCGTCTCTGCTGAAGCGCGGGATGCAGTTTGTGCAAGTGCCAACGACGCTGCTGGCACAGGTTGATAGTTCGGTTGGCGGCAAAACCGCAGTGAACAGTCGGCACGGCAAGAACCTGGTCGGCGCGTTTTATCAGCCGCGTCTGGTGCTCGCTGATACCAGTATTCTGGCGACCCTGCCGGATCGGGAGCGCCGCGCCGGGTATGCTGAAATCATCAAGTATGGACTGATCAATGACCCTGCCTTCATCGATTGGCTCGCGCAATCGGGATCAGATGTCCTAGCCTTGGAGCCTTCGGCGATTGCTGAGGCGGTTGCCGCATCTTGCCGATCGAAAGCCGCTATCGTGGCTCAGGATGAGCGCGAAGGCGGCGTACGCGCGTTGCTGAATTTGGGGCATACTTTCGGACACGCGCTGGAAGCTGAAAATGGCTATGGCGGGGACCTATTGCATGGTGAAGCCGTTGGGACGGGGATGGTACTTGCGCTTCGATACTCGGCGCACCTTGGTTTGATGTCTGTTGAAGATGCCGAAAAAGCGGCCGGACTGATCGCGGCCACGGGCCTGACGGCGAACCTGGGCGCCTTGCCGGGCGGTCCTTATGCTCCTGCGGCTTTGGTAGAAGCGATGCGCCAAGATAAGAAGGCGCGCGCCGGGAGCGTGCCGTTGATCCTTGCGAAAGGGCTCGGTGAAGCCTTTATATATCCAGATGCAGACCTGTCTGATGTGCAGGAGTTTTTACAAGAGGAGCTGCAAAAAAGCTGATGATTATCGGCACGATTCTCACCATTTTGGTGCTCATATGTTTGTCCGGGTTTTTCTCCGGCTCGGAAACCGCTCTCACCGCTGCAAGCCGCGCGCGCATGCACCAATTGGAAAAAGACGGCGATGCAAAAGCCGGTCTTGTCAACAAGCTGATCTCCGACCGAGAACGCCTCATTGGCGCAATTCTGCTGGGCAACAATCTCGTCAATATTCTGGCTTCGGCACTCGCCACTAGCCTATTTGTAAGTCTTATGCCTGGACCCAGCGGCGTGGCGGTTGCCACCGCGGTCATGACCGTGCTCGTTCTGGTTTTTGCGGAAGTTCTGCCAAAAACATATGCGATTACGCGGCCTGATAAGATGGCGAAATCGGTAGCAGGCCCCATTTCTGGGTTTGTCGCCGTGGCGAGTTGGATCGTTGCTGGCATTCAAGCCATCGTAAACGTCACGCTGCGCATTATCGGGGTAAAACCGCCAGATGATGGCGTGTCTGCCGAAGAGGATATTCGCGGGACGATTGATCTGCACCATTCCGAAGAAGGCCTGGATGCGAAGAACCGCCACCGCCTGGTCGGTGCGCTCGACCTCAAGGACATGACGGTTGAAGAGGTGATGATCCACCGTAAGAACATCACGATGATTGATGCTGATCAGAGCGCGGACGCGATCGTGCGCAAAGCGCTTGCAAGTCCGCATACGCGGCTACCTTTGTTTCGCGGAGACCAGGAAGAGATTGTCGGTATCCTGCATGTGAAAGACCTGCTCAGGGCGATTGTTGGAAATAATGGCAAAACGGCGGGCCTCGAAATCCTCGAAGTTTGCCGGGACCCCTGGTTCATTCCTGAAACGACGGCGGCTGAAGACCAGCTCGATCACTTTCTCAAGAAGCGCAGCCATTTTGCCCTCGTGGTGGATGAGTATGGCGCTCTGCAAGGGCTCGTGACGCTGGAAGATATCCTCGAAGAAATTGTCGGCGATATTCGCGATGAACACGATGTCGTGGTTCGCGGGGTTCGCCCGCAGTCGGATGGCTCTGTGTATGTCGAAGGCGGCGTGACCATTCGCGATCTGAACCGCGCAATGGGGTGGGAACTCCCGGACGAGGAAGCTGTGACGATTGCTGGACTGGTGATCCACGAAGCCCAAACCATTCCAGAGCCTGGACAGCGCTTTGCGTTTTACGGCTATCGGTTTGATATTGCCCGCAAGAATCGCAATCAGATCACCGGACTGAAAGTTATGCCGGTGCGCGAGGACCGGGACACTCAGGATGCGTAAGCTGAATGAGATTATCGACTTGGCGGCGGCGCATCATGGATCGCGTGCGAATGTTCTGGCAATGGTCTCAAATGAGCATGCGGTTGGCGACCCCAGTGATGTCAGCGACGATCGATATCTCTCCGAAATGGCGAAGGCCGTGTTCAGTGCTGGGTTCAGCTGGAAGGTGATCCGCAATAAGTGGCCTGGGTTTGAGGCCGCCTTTGCTGGCTTCCAACCCAACCGCGTTGCGTTCTTTACCGACGAAGATTTAGACCGGCTACTTTCAGATGCTGCGATTGTTCGAAACGGTCAGAAAATCACGGCGACGATTGCGAATGCCCGCTTCATGGTTGCGACCGCGAAAGAGCATGGCAGTTTTGGCGCTTTCCTGGCGGGGTGGCCGCGTGACGATCAAGCTGGCCTGCTGGCATATCTTGGTAAAAATGGATCTCGGCTTGGCGGCGCGACCGCGCAGTATTTTCTGCGATTCTCGGGCTATGATGGCTGGATCACATCCAAGGATGTTTGCGCGGCCCTCATGCGCGAAGGCGTTTTGGATAAGCCCAGTGCGACTAGTAAGACCGCATTGAGGGCGGTTGATCACGCTTTCGCAGAGCTTCAGTCTCAATCCGATTTGTCGCGCGCTGGGATATCGCGCTTACTGGCCTTGTCGATTGGGCCATCATGACCTTTGCGGCGACTTTCATCACACTGTATCCCGAAGCGTTTCCAGGCCCTCTCGGAGTGTCGATTTTGGACCGAGCAAAGCGAGATGGTCTGTGGAGCCTCGAAACAATTGACCTCAGAACCTTTGGGCTCGGCAAACATCGGCAGGTAGATGAAAAGCCTGCAGGCGGCGGCGCAGGTCTTGTGCTGCGCCCAGACGTCGCTGCGGCCGCGATAGATCAGGCCGCTGTGACCGGCTGCCCGATCATTTACCCGAGCCCGCGCGGGAAGCCATTCTGCCAAGCGATGGCGAAGGACTGGTCGACAGGCCCGGGCCTCACCTTTTTCTGCGGCCGTTTTGAAGGGCTCGATCAACGCGTGATCGATCGTCGTGAGATGATTGAAGTTTCGCTCGGCGATTTCGTTCTCGCGGGCGGCGAAGTTGCCGCCATGGCGATGCTTGAAGCGAGCTTGCGACTGATCCCGGGCGTTGCTGGAAATCAGGCCTCTATCGAAGAGGAAAGCTTTAGCGATGGCTTGCTCGAATACCCCCATTATACTCTGCCAAGAAGCTGGGAAAATGAGCCAACGCCTGAGGTCCTCTTGTCGGGAAATCATAAAGCGATCAAAGCGTGGAGGAATCAGCAGGCTGAGGCATTGACAAAACACCGGCGACCCGATTTATGGGCTCCTTTCCGAAATGGACCAAACTCGCGAGCGTCGGAGACGGACGATGAACATAGTTGAACAGCTTGAAGCTGAAGAAGTAACCCGCGTCACCGCAGGTAAAACCATCCCAGAATTTTCGCCAGGCGATACGTTGTCAGTCAACGTTCGCATCAAAGAAGGCGACCGTGAGCGCGTCCAGCGCTACGAAGGTGTTTGCATTGCGCGCGCCGGCCAAGGCATCAATGAGAACTTCACAGTTCGCAAGATCTCTTTCGGTGAAGGCGTCGAGCGGGTTTTCCCGGTTGTCTCGCCAATGATTGAAAGCATCGAAGTAAAGCGCAAAGGCCGCGTTCGCCGTGCCAAGCTTTATTACCTTCGCGATCGCCGTGGTAAGTCTGCACGTATTGCAGAGCGTACAACCGGACACGGTATGGAAACGACCGAGATCACAACCACTAAAACAGAGCTTCGCCGCCAGCGCGATGCTGCGAAAGTGGCGCGCCGTGAAGAAGCGGCGAAAGAGCGTGAAGTGGCCGCAAAAGCGAAAGCCGCTGATGATGCGGCCGCAGCAGCCGCGGCTGAAGCTGAAGCAGCGGCTGCAGATGCAGCGCCTGAGGGCGACGCCGAAGCATAGTTGCTTTAACGAACCCAGACCTTTGCAAAACCCCGTGCCCAGGCGCGGGGTTTTGTCGTTTCTGAGATAGGTGCGCGCGCATTTGGTCGGCGCTTTAACGGAATCGAAGCTATCTAAATCCCGAAAATTGCAGTGAATTTTTCCCGTGTCGCGCGAATCCGGTTGGTTCGACGCCTTTCATTTCCTATACGAAACAGTCGGCGCAGTTCTTGCGAGACGAATGCGGTTGTCTCGAAATGGGTCGGGACAGAAAAGACCAGTTTACTTTGGTGGCTTTGAGAGCCGCTTTTAAGGGGAAGAGAAATATGAAACTTTCTAAGTCGATACTCATCGGCGCAGCGGCCATCAGCCTGCTTCCAGTCGCAGCTTTCGCTGACGGCGACGGAACCAGCTGGGACGGTCAAGCTGCCGGTGAACGCTACACAGCCGCCGGTTCAGCGACCGCCGAGCGAGTTCTATCGGATGATGAGATCCGTGATATTATCGGTCAGTCTGGCGCCGATGCCGGAAACACCGATGTTCGCTATCTTGGCGGACCGGAAGCTGCAATCGAAACAACGATGTGCTGCGAGAACGTAGATGAGCAAGTCGAAACGATCACCGAGATCGAAGAGACGACTGAATACATCGACGCCGTCACGCGCCGCGAGATCACTCAGCCGATCCAACGCACACTGATCCAGCCGATCACACGTGAAGTGCTTCAAGGGTCTGTCGAAGATGTCACCGAAGAGCGTGTTTACGAGACCAACCGTCTTGAGACCCGCATTGAGCGCGACGATGTTCCAGCCGTTACTGAGAACTTCATCCCACAAGTGACAACAGAAACCGTCGAAGAAGTCACAGAGACTTACTATGACGTTCTGACCAGCCGCGAAATCATTCAGCCTGTTGAGCGCACCACGGTTGTGCCTGTGCAGCGCCGTATCATTCGCCCGGTTACAGAAACCATCACGAACGAAATTCGCTACGAGACACAAACTGCTCCGACGCAGCGTGAGTCGATCGAAATTCCAGCGACTGTCGAAGAAATCACCGAAGAAATCACAACGGTGACGGAAGAGCAGTACACTGAGAGCGTCGTGCCTTACATTGAGACCCGTAACGTCTATCAGCCGAAAACGATCACCACGATCCAGCCGATTGAGCGTCAGATCCTTCGCGGGACAACTGAGAGCATCACGGAAGAAACACGCTATGAAGAAGAGCGTCTTCCGGTTCGCATCGAAACCGAAGACGCGCCGCAAATCGTAGAAACGATTACGCCGCAGGTGACCGAGCGTACAATTCTCGAAGTTGAAGACGTCTATATCGACAATGTAACGCGCAACATTATCCAGCCTGTCTTGATCACAACGATCCAGCCGGTGGTTAAAGAAGTGCTGCAAGGTCGAACAGAGACCATTACCAATGAAACTCTGTACGAGTCTGAAACGCTCGCCGGTATGACTGAGGCGGTTTCAATCCCAGAGACAGTTGTGAACTATATCCCACAACTTCTGGAGCAGGCTCAGGAAGAGTATTCTGAAAGCACTTTCGAAGCTGTAACCCAGCGCGATATCTATCAGCCTGTCGTTCGCACCATCATTCAGCCAATCGAAGTTCGTAAAATGAACCCAAAAACAGAAACCGTAACCAACCCTACGCGTTACGAAACTGTTCGGGCGAGCTTGGTTGTTCTGAACATCGGAAGCGGATGTAACTGTAACTAAGTCCACCAAGGCGCTTTTGGGCCTTGATGAAATTGATGAGCTGGCGGCAGAACGCTGTTGGCTCATCATAAAAAGCCCACTCTGTGAGCTTTAGTAGAATGAAAAGGCGTTGAGGACCTCCTCAGCGCCTTTTTGCGTGGGTTCACGGCTTGCGAAAAGTGCGCGCGCGTGCTGAAAACCGCGACTGGAAAAGGATGATGAAATGGCCGGTTTAACGCTGTACGATAAAATCTGGAACCAGCATATGGTGAGCGAAGACGCTGCGACAGGCGAAGCCCTGCTCTTCATCGACCTCCACCTCATCCACGAGGTTACCACCCCGCAAGCGTTTGCCGGTCTGAAATCCGCCGGACGCGGTGTGAGGCGGCCAGATTTGACACTCGCAGTCGCCGATCACAATACGCCGACCGAACGCCAATCCTTGGGCCTCGAAGGCGTCACGGATGACGCAGCGCGCAATCAGCTCCAAGCTTTGTCCCGGAACGTCGCGGAATATGGGATCGAGTTCTTCCCAATGGGCCACATCAATAATGGCATCGTCCATGTTGTTGGCCCTGAACAAGGTCGCACTCAGCCTGGCATGACGATTGTCTGCGGCGATAGCCATACCTCTACACATGGAGCCTTTGGCGCGCTGGCGCACGGCATCGGCACGTCTGAGGTCGAACATGTTCTGGCAACGCAAACCCTGCGTGCCCGCAAGATGAAGAACATGGCTGTGAACGTTTCAGGTCAGCTGCGCGACGGCGTGACGGCAAAGGACCTGGCGCTGCACCTGATCGCGTTGATCGGAACTGCTGGTGGCACAGGAAGCGTCATGGAGTATCGCGGTGAAGCCATTCGCGCGCTGTCCATGGAAGCCCGGATGACGCTGTGCAATCTCTCAATCGAGGGCGGTGCCCGCGCCGGCCTGATTGCGCCAGATGATGCCACGTTTGAATATATGAAGGGCCGACCCGCCACACCAAAAGGCGGCGCCTGGGAAATCGCTGAGCGCCACTGGCGTACGCTCTATTCAGATGATGATGCGGCTTGGGATGAAGTGATCGAAATCAATGCCGCGGAGATTGAACCGACCGTGACGTGGGGCACCAGCCCAGAGCAAGCAATTGCACTCTCAGCTTCTATTCCGGACCCAGCCAAAATGACCGATCCGGTGAAGCAATCTGCAGCGGCACGTGCGCTCGATTATATGGGTTTAGAGGCCGGGGCGAAATTGGCCGGCACGCCGGTGCAGCGTGTCTTTATTGGATCCTGCACGAATTCTCGTATCGAAGACCTCCGGGCGGCGGCCGCAGTGGCGAAAACTGGACAGGTTGCTGACGGCGTACGCGCAATGATCGTTCCAGGATCTGGCCTGGTGCGTGCGCAAGCTGAAGCAGAAGGCCTGGATGAGGTTTTCGAGGCCGCGGGCTTTGAATGGCGCGAGCCTGGATGCTCGATGTGTCTGGGGATGAACCCGGATATCCTTGCCCCTGGCGAGCGGTGTGCATCGACTTCCAATCGCAATTTTGAAGGTCGCCAAGGTCGCGGTGGCCGCACGCATTTGATGAGCCCACACCTTGCCGCGCGGGCCGCCATCACCGGGGTAATTACTACGTGAGCCTGAAAAACTGGAGCCGGCGTGAGCGGCCGGGCCTATGGCCGTTGCCGGGCGTTCGGGTCGTTCTGGAACCCCTCGACTGGAATACGCACGCAGATGGGCTTTATGCCGCCGTCGCAGCGCCGGATATGGCGGACACTTGGGACTATATGCCGATCGGCCCCTTTCGCGACCAACGTGAATTCCATGCGACGCTGGATCATGTCTGCGCGGATTTTGGTTGGGAGATGCTTGTCATCCGCAGCGTCAGCGATGGCACGGTCCTCGGCATGGCAGGGTTTATGCGCATTCGTGAGCCGCATGGCAGTGCAGAAGTCGGTTGTGTTGCGTTTGGCAGAGCGTTGCGTCGCCGACCCGAAGCGACGGAGGCGATGTATTTGATGGCTAAACACCTCTTCGAGGAACAAGGCTATCGCCGGTACGAATGGAAATGCCACAATGAAAACGCCGCATCCCACCGCGCGGCAACCCGGTTTGGGTTCAAGTTTGAAGGCATTTTCCGGAATGACATGGTCGTCAAAGGCAAAAGCCGCGACACAGCCTGGTACGCGATGACGGAAGAAGATTGGCCGGCGGTGAAATCAGCGTTCGAGGCCTGGCTCGCGCCTGGCAATTTCGATGATGACGGCGCGCAGAAGCAGACTTTGGAAGGTTTCCGAACATGATCACCGCGCTCGACCATTTTGTCTTAGTTTGTCCAGAGATCGATCAAGCGGTAGCCGAATACACCGCTTTGCTGGGCGCACGTCCGGCCTGGCAAGCCGATGCAGACGGCGTTGCCACGGCGCTTTTCGCGCTTGGAAACACGGCGCTTGAGCTGATGGCCCCATCAGGAGACGGCACGGTGGCAGACAAGCTGAGAGAGATGACGAAGGAAGGCGCTTGCCTGACATCTCTGGTTTATCGATCCGATGATTTGGCCGGCGATCACCACCTGATCACCCGCCGCGGTTTAGGGCCCAGCGAAATTGCGGCAGGCGGTAGTCAGGACAAACAATCAGGCCGCGATCGCACCTGGCAAAGCTTTCGGATCCCTGACGAAAAAATGGCCGGCATCAAGACATTTCTATTGCAACCTGACGCGCCGCTCGCGCCGTTGCCTTGCCCCGCTGGTGCGGCAACTGAGCTCGATCATTTGGTGATCAACACACCGAACCCTGAACGCGCCGTCGCGACGTATGGCGCCCGGCTCGGTCTGCGCTTCGCGCTCGATCGAACCGCTGAGCAATGGAAGACGCGGTTCTTGTTTTTCCGTTTGGGCGGGCTGACGCTTGAAGTCATCCATCGGCTCGGCGAGACCCAAGATCCCGGTTCAAATGACACCATTTGGGGACTGACCTGGGAGACGGATGATCTTGTTGCGGCGCAGGCGCGCCTCCAGGCCGAGGGTGTGGATGTCAGCGAGCTTCGCACAGGACGCAAACCTGGCTCGCAAGTCTTCACTGTCCGAAATGGCACCCAAGGGGTCCCGACCCTGTTCATTGCTCACGCGCCGCGCTAAAGAGGGCCCTATGAAAGCGTTTACAAAACTCCGCTCAACCGCCGCTCCCCTAATCGATAAGGGCAAGCTGATGGTTAATGTCGATACGGATATGATCATCCCCAAACAGTTCCTGAAGACTACCGAACGTGTCGGTTTGTCAGAGGGTTTGTTTCACGAACTAAAGACTCTTGAGGATGGCTCGACCAACCCGGATTTTGTGCTGAACAAACCGCAATACCGCGATGCGGGCGTGCTGATTGCTGGCGAGAATTTTGGCTGCGGATCGTCTCGTGAACATGCGCCATGGGCGCTGTTGGACCAAGGCATCACCTGCGTCATCGCGCCGAGCTTCGCAGATATTTTCTACAATAATTGCGGCAAGAATGGCATTCTCGCCATCGCGCTTCCGGTCGAAGTTTGTGAGGCGCTCGCCGCGCAAGCCGGCGGTAGCAATAGTGTTTTCGAAATTGACCTTGAAACCAAAATCGTGACCACGCCGGACGGCGTTGAGCATAGTTTTGATTTCGATCAGGGCCGCCGTGAAAAGCTGCTCAAGGGTTTGGACGATATTGCGCTGACCTTGCAGGCCGAAGACTCAATCACCGCGTTTGAAGCACAGCGTAAACTGGCAACACCATGGTTGGAGAAGGCTTGATGAAACACATTCTTGCAATTGGACTGAGCGCGGGCTTTCTCGCAGCGTGTATTCCAGACGTCATGAACACCAAGCCGGAAGTCCAAGGCCTAGAAGGCGCGGCCTTGGTGCAGACCTTCACCGATCCTGCGACTGGGACCGATATCACTTTGCGACCGGGCGGTAAGTTGAACCTGAAACTCAATTCCAATCCGACGACCGGCTATTACTGGTATTTGAAGGACATTGATGCCTCCAAGATCGATCAGTTGAGTGAGAACTATGTCGCCGATCCAGCGCCGGAAGGCCTGGTTGGAAGTGGCGGCCACCAGATGTTTGTGTTTGAGGCGCTCTCGACCGGCAAATCTAAACTGCAACTGTCTTACGAGCGGTCGCCGGAAGATGTCGCCGGTACACTGACCCTAAACATCAAGGTGCGAGAATGATCGTCGTTGAAGGCAGCGCGCGCATTCCCGCAGACGCCTGGGAAAAAGCTGAAGCTGCAATGAGAGACATGATCGTCGCAAGCCGGTTCGAAGAGGGTTGCGTTGAGTATGCCTATAGCCGCGATCTTATTGATCAAAACTTGCTGCGGATTATCGAACGCTGGAAAGACAAAGCCGCCTTGGTGAGCCATTTTGCCGAACCGCATATGGCGACCTTTCGTGCAGCATTGGCGGAAATTGGCCCGCAAGATCTACAAGTGCGTATGTACGAGGCTGAACCGGAACCCTTGCCGGTCTAACTTGCCCCGCTTCGTCGCAGTAGACTCCCCGTCCACAACCTGATCTATGGCGCAAAATTGAAATTGCGCTGTATGAGGATGTTATGAGCCAAACTATGCTCTTGCTGCCCGGAGACGGGATCGGTCCAGAAGTTACTGAACAGGCCCGCCGGGTTGCTGAAGTGATCGCACCAGACCTGAAATTTGACGAAGATCTGGTTGGCGGTGTCTCCATTGACGCCCATGGCGAGCCGTTGACCGTCAACGCACTCGTGAAAGCGAAATCGAGCGATGCCGTTTTGCTGGGTGCGGTTGGTGGACCAACATGGGATGGGGTTGAGCGCCACCTACGTCCAGAAATGGGACTTCTTCAGCTCCGTAAAGGTATGGATACATTCGCAAATCTGCGACCAGCGTTTTGTTTCCCAGCGCTGGTTGATGCGTCCAGCCTAAAGCGCGAGATCGTCGAAGGCTTGGATATTATGATCGTTCGCGAATTGACGTCAGGCGTCTATTTCGGCGAGCCGCGCGGGTTTGAACGCGGGATTGGCGATAAAAGCTTTGGCTATGAAACCTCGCGCTACACCAAAGGCGAGATTGATCGGGTCGCGCGCGTTGCTTTTGATATTGCACGGGGCCGCCGCGGAGAGGTGGCCTCCACTGAGAAGTCCAATGTCATGGAAAGCGGATTGTTCTGGCGAGAAACCGTGATCGCTTTGCACGAAGCCGAAGGCCAAGGCGTCGCGCTGCGCCACGTTTTGGCAGATGCTTGCGCGATGGAATTGGTGCGAGATCCAAAACAGTTCGACACGATCCTCGCCGGCAATCTGTTTGGGGACATTCTTTCAGATGCCGCGGCGATGCTAACCGGCTCGATCGGAATGCTGCCAAGTGCGTCGCTCAGCTATGAGGGCAAACCCGGCCTTTACGAGCCTGTCCATGGCTCCGCCCCGGATATTGCCGGCCAAGGCAAGGCGAACCCATGCGCGGCGATCTTGTCACTGGAAATGGCGCTGCGGTGGTCCCTCGGTCGACCTGAGGCTGCAGATAAGTTGTTCGCAGCTGTTGGCAAAGCGCTCGAGGCGGGCGCGCGAACCGGCGATATTGGCGGGTCTATGTCGACGAGCGAGATGGGCGACGCAGTGATCGCCGCCCTTTAGCGCTCACTCTGAATTTGCATCCATGGCGACGATGATCTGGGCATAGCCTTTTGACAGGCGGCCCATATTTTCGACCGTCAGCCGCTCATTCGTGCCGTGAAAGCCGGTCAGGTCTTCGGGCGACATCACTGCGGGCATGAAGCGGTAGACGCTATCGGTGATTGCTGTTGCGTAACGTCCATCTGTGGCGCCAAGCACCAAACCGGGCGCAACAGGGGCGCCGCTTGAATCCGCCGCGACGGAATACAGGACACCGAAGGCGAGATTGTCCATCGGGCTGACAGGCGAGGCGCCTGAGCCCCGAATGCCGCTTTTACCGGCTGCCACTTCGAGGCCTTCAATATCCTTGGTCACCTCTTTGATATGCGCAAGGATGCTTTCCTCAGTGTCTTTCGGGTGAATGCGGAAATTGATGATCGCCGTGGCGCGTTGGGCCAGGACATTCTCTTTGGCCGAGCCTGTCAGCATTGTCGGCGCCGTGGTCGTACGGATCATCGCATTAGCTGCAGGCTCTGCGCTCAGAACGCCTTTCAGATAGCCGCCGAACAGCCATTGATTGGCAAACGCCATACGCTGAACGAATGGCATGCCTTCGCCGGTCGCTTTGAACAAGCCAGCGACCAGAGGGTAATCCATATCCGCGGACATCTGGTTTTCATCTAGAGCAACGAGGGCACGGGAAAGTCGAACCGTGGCGCTATTGCGCGGCGGTGTGGACGAGTGCCCGCCCTCGGCAGTGACGGTCAAAGAGTAGGTGACATAGCCTTTTTCGGCCACGCCCACAAAAGCGACGGTTCCACCTGTTAGCGGGTTATTCTCAATCGCCATGAAGCCTTCATCCAAGGCCATAACCGGCGAAATGCCGCGCGATTTAAGCAGCTCAACCCCAGCTGATGCGCCTGAGCCTGACACTTCTTCGTCGTGCCCAAGCATTAACAAAACGGTGCGCTTGGGGGCAAACCCGTCTTTGGCTAGCCCGTCTAATGCTTCGAACAGGCCAACCATGGAGCCTTTATCGTCGATCGCGCCGCGGCCATAGACATAGCCATCCTGGATTGCGCCAGAAAAGGGCGGGGCATCCCAGTCGCCTTCAGTTCCAATGTTCACAGGGACCACGTCTTGGTGCGCCATGAGCAAGATTGGGTCGAGGCTCGGATCGCTGCCGTCCCACGTATATAAGAGGCTGTACCCGCCCGGAATGGTCTCCTTATTCGCGGCCGCATGGAACGTGGGATAGGTCTCTTCCATCCAAGCCTGCAGCTCAAGCCACGGGCCTTCTTGTCCAACTCTTGGGTCGCCTGATGTCACTGTGACGGTGCGAAAGCGGATGGCTTCACCGAGATGCTCTGCAGCAATATTAGCGTCGAACGCTGGCACGTCAGGAAGCGTGATTTCGGGGACGTCCTGCGGCGTGCCGCCATAAGAAAACGTCCGCACTAAAACGATGCCGATCAATAATAAAAGGACTGCTCCGAGCCCCAAGCCTACGCGTTTGACCATTTTGGCCGCCTCCCAAGTCTTTCAGTGGAGTGTGGCGATGGTACTGCACAATGGCAAGCCGTGACATCGCGCGAAGCGTCAGGCGCTTCTTTGCCTCTGTGGGCTACCATTACTGTTGTTAGACAGGTGACGACCTGCTTTATCGCGGGTTAATCGATTCTCGTGTTGAAGAACGCGCACAAATCGATTTACCACAGCGCTAACTACAATCTTAACTTGTAACCCTGATCTTGTCGCGCATGACACTATGGGAGGGTCGAGTATGAGACTTGGGTTTGTGAATGGGCGGATGCTCACAAATGAAGAGACGTGTATGCAAGATGCTCAAATAGCCACCAAATCTCGAACAGGTGTGTTTCGCTTTCAGGAAGACCGACTGCCGGTCGCTGTGTTCCTCGCACTGTTCGCGGTAGACCTTGCCGTGTTCGCCTTTGTCGCTTCTTGGCCTTTGGTGCTGGCATGGGCGGTCCTATCGGTCCCAGCCAAAGTTTGTATTTGCTCCTGGAACCACCATCATCAGCACGTTCCGTTCTTTCGATCAGCGACCTGCAACCGTTTGATGGAAGTTGTGTTTGGGCTGCAAACTGGCGCCGTGGGCAATGTCTGGGTGCTGCACCATAATTTCGGTCATCACGACAATTACATGGATCAAACCAAGGATGAGTCGGCCTGGCGCGCGCCAGATGGACGGGCCATGACAAATGGCGAATATACATTCAAACTCGCCGTGACTGGTTATTACTGCGCGTTCAAGAACAGCTACAAGCACCCATCGGTTCAGCGTGTATTTGTGGCGATGACCCTGCTGCACGTTGCGATTGTCGGGGCGCTGCTCTTCATCAATCCGTTCAATGCGATGGCGATTTTTGTTGTCCCTATGGTGATCAGTTTCGTGATGACCTGCCGTCACACCTATGACCACCATGCCGGGTGTTCAGAGGAAGATGAGTATGCCGCCTCGAACAATATCACCCATCGCTGGTACAATATTCTAACCGGCAATCTCGGCTATCACACCGCGCACCATTTGCGTCCTGGCCTGCATTGGTCAAAGCTTCCTGCGTTCCACGAAAAAATTGCCGACAAGATTCCGGCTGAGAATTATCGTGGCCCTGGTTTACCGATGGCGTTGCTGCCCGCCTAATTCTAGGGCGCTAAGCCATCAAAGCTTGATACGCCGCCATTACCAGGGACAAGCCCCGCACATCGCCTGTCGTGCCGGGCTCCATGCGGTTCATCACATAAGAGATACAGAGCTTTGCGTCTTGATCGATGAGAACGATTGAACCGCCATATCCGCCCCAATAGGCAATGTTCTTGTTGGGTCCGAGCGGCGTTTCAGGATTGTTGAGCCCATAGCCCATCCCGAACGTGACAGGGATGCCGAGGACAAGATCTATCCCGCTCGATTGCTGCTCAAATATACGGCGGGTGCCCGCCTCAGACAGAATGCGCTGACCGAAAGCTTCGCCGCCATTTGCCATTGGGGTTTGCGCGCGAACGATGCTGCGCGCATTGCCTTGGCCATTGGCGGCTGGGATCTCGGCCTTACGCCAGCCGGCGGTCATCGCCTGGGTCGCTTCAATCGGAGGGTTGGCGAAGGTGCGTGAAGCCACAGAACCATCCTCTGCGGGTAAGATCGTTTCAGGCGGCGGGGTAAGGGGAGAGATCCGGGAAACATGTTTATCCGCAATCCCAATATGGAAATCTGCACCAAGCGGGGCGGCAATTTCTTGAGCATAGAAAGCGCCCAGACTCTGACCCGTGACGCGCCGCACAATTTCACCAATCAAATGGCCTTGGGTTAGCGCGTGATAGCCTGAGGCTGTGCCGGGTTCCCACCAAGGTTCCTGGGCCGCCAGCTCGCGGACCATCCAATCCCAATCATAAAGCGCGTCGCCTTCGACCTTTATATCCATGCCGGACAGCCCTGCCATATGAGACAGGAAGTGGCGCACTTCGACTTTGTCTTTGCCCGCAGCCGCGAATTCCGGCCAGTATTTCGCAGCCGGTGCGTGTAGATCGACCTCGCCTCTATCAGCCAGCAGCAGCAGGCACATGGCCGCCATGGTTTTGGTGCTGGACCAGACATTGGTGATCGTGTCTTCGGTCCAGGCGGCCGTTTTGTCTCGGTTTAGGTGTCCGCCCCAAAGGTCGACCACAAATTCGCCCTCAAGGGTCATTGCGACGCTCGCGCCGATCTCATCCTGCGTCTCGAAATTGTTCGCAAAAGCGGCTTTCACGCCGGCGAATTTGTCCGCACAGAACCCATGTATCTCAGTCATATATCCCTCCCAGGACGGTCTTTTCTAGAC
The DNA here is from genome assembly GCA_039970335.1 of Henriciella sp. Taxonomy (GTDB): domain Bacteria; phylum Pseudomonadota; class Alphaproteobacteria; order Caulobacterales; family Hyphomonadaceae; genus Henriciella. The sequence continues at coordinate 755,437 of JBDVMC010000025.1, forward strand.
TTCCGGCCGCCAACCTTCGGGCGCCAGCTCGAACCCGGCAAAGTCAAACCCGGGGGCAACCACGCAGGACACGAGCGTCCAAGCGCCGAGGCTCTCCGAGGTCTGCCAATGATGTGCAGGAACGCTCAATTGTGGCCGTTGGCCTGCTCTCAGATCAGGCCCAAGTGTATGGGCTTCAGCCCCTTTTCCATCTGGTGGAGAAAGCGTCAGTGTCAGCGGCCCGCCTGCATGCCAAAGCCAATGTTCATGAGCGTCCACTTTATGCCAGGCCGAAACCTCATCGGCCTGCAACAGATAATAGATTGCGGTCGATGCGGCGCGGGTCTCGCCCTTGGGCCGAAAGGTCTCGGCATAGTGCCCGCCTTCAGGGTGCGGTTTCATGCCGAGTAGGCGAATGATCTCATTGGCACCGAGATCGCCGGATAGAGCGACCATTAAAACCGGTCCTTACGGCCGCGGATCTCGCCAAATGTTGCAGCGGCATCGCCGGGGTGTCCCATTGCCGCCTGCAAAGCCGGGATATCTGCTCGCAAAAACGGATTGGTCTCAAGCTCGCGCGCCAGTCCCATGGGCACCGTCCGCTCGCCGCGGGCGCGTTTCTCATCGATTTCGGCGACATAGTCCCGCAAGGCGGCATTGTCGGTTTCAATGGTTTCGGCAAACCGAGCATTGGCCTGCGTATATTCATGCGCGCAATAAAGCGTGGTGTCTGGTGACATAGTTTTCACCGCCTGCATCGAGGCCCACATCATCGGCATGTCGCCTTCAAACACACGGCCGCAACCAAGCGCGAAGACAGCATCCCCAACGAAAGCGGTTTTCGCCTCAGGCATGTGAAACAGGATGTGGCCAAGCGTATGGCCCGGAACGTCGATGATGTGCGCTGTCATCGCGCCCAGCGAAACCGTATCGCCGCCGCCGACCGCTTGGTCGATACCTGGGATTTTGTCGGCTTCCCCTTTGGGGCCAATAATCGTGCAGCCGGTTGCCTCTTTAATCTTGAGATTGCCGCCAGCATGGTCGGGATGCCAGTGCGTGTTCCAGATGGCGGTAATGGTCCATCCTTGCGCGGCCGCTTCGGCCAAATACTTGTCAGCATCCGGCGTATCTATGGCGGCGGTCTCTCCAGAAACCGGGTCATGGGCCAGATATCCGTAATTATCACTGAGGCAAGGGAATTGATGTATGGTCAGCATGAACCCATCTCCAAGGTAGATTTGGTTTGGAAAGACTAGAGCCATATGCGCCAGCCTGCGGCAACCCTTGAGGCCTTTTACGCGTCACGTCTTGGACAATGCGCCGCGCGTTTAATGTCGGAACGGATGATCTCCTTATGGGGGGATTGCGAGGGTCAGCGCGTGCTTGGCGTGGGCTATCCCAGCCCATTACTGCCGCTCTGGCAGGCCGAGGCATCGTCTTGCATCGGCGCCGTTCCTGAAGAGATTGGCGAAGTTCGTCTCAATTCTGAGCGTGGGCAAACGCTATGCGTCGCGCCCGAGCAGCGCCTCCCGTTTCCGGAAGGTTTGTTTGATCGGGTGTTTCTTCTGCACGCTTTGGAAGAGGCCGATAGTCCGCGGCAATTGTTGCGCGAAGCCTGGCGCGTCTTGGCCCCCGAGGGCCGGATCGTGGTGGCGGTCACCAATCGGCGAAGCCTTTGGTCGCTCGTCGACGGGAAGCCTTTTGGGCACGGACGACCTTGGACCCGCAGCCAAATGGTGCGCTTTCTGAATGACAGCTTGTTCCAAGTCACAGCCAGCACAACGGCGGTGCACCTGCCGCCATTGGATTGGCGATTGATTACCGCTGCATCGAGATCATGGGAGCGTGCAGGCGAGGTCGTTCTGCCTGGATTGGGCGGTGTTGTGTTGGTCGAAGCGGTGAAACGGCTCTACTCCCAGCCGAGCGGCAGTGCGGCCGCTCCGGTTACAAAAGCTGTAAAGGCGGGCAGACCCAAACCTGTCATGCCCAGAAAGGCGGCAGCGCAAAACCAGACGCAGACCGCAAAAAATCGGACAATTGACCTTACATCTCAAGACAATACCAGTATGCTGGAATCTGCATTAGGAGGCGGGCCAAAATGAAATTAGTCACAGCAATCTTTAAACCAAGTCGTCTAGACGCCGTGATTGATGCCTTAGGTGAGGCCGATGTTTCGGGTCTGACCGTTTCAGAAGTGCGCGGCTATGGTCGCCAGCAAGGCAAGACCGAAGTTTACCGCGGCGCTGAATATGAAGTGCGTCTGCTGCCAAAAGTGAAAGTTGAAGTCGCTTGCGGCGCCTCTGAAACCGATCGGGTTGTTGAGGCCATCACAAACGCGGCCAATACCGGCACAATCGGAGATGGCAAAGTCTTCGTCGCGGATCTGGAAACGATTGTTCGTATCCGAACTGGCGAGCGCAACGAACAAGCCATCGGCAGCTAAGCGATAATTCTTCTGGGCATAGGCGCGTGGCGGGTTATGTCACGCGCACAGGAGATGGAAGCGCTACTATGAAAATCGCAATTATCGGGGCTGGCTTGGCCGGCCTGACGCTCGCGCGCTCTTTGTCCGATGCGCATGAGATCAGTGTTTTTGAGAAAGCGCGTGGTCCCGGCGGGCGAATGTCGACCCGGCGCGCAGATCCTTTTGCGTTTGATCATGGCGCGCAATATTTCACCGCAGCGACCGACGAATTCCAAGCCTTCTTGGCGGAGATGAGCGCCCTTGGCCTCGTCGAAGAATGGCCAAAAGATATTGTCTTGCATGGCGGCGCGAAGGTTTCGCGGAACCCAAAATATGTCGCCGTGCCGGGGATGAACGCGCTGTGTAAGCACCTCGCTTCCGGCTTGGACCTTCACACTCAAGTTCAGGCGCAAAACTTGGAGCGCACAGCGCAAGGTTGGACGTTCCAAGACAAGGATGGCCGTGAGTATGGCCCTTTTGATTGGGTGCTCTCATCCGCTCCGGCTGTACAAACATCTGCTCTATTTCCCGAGAATTTGGCCGGACAAAACGCGCTTCGCTCGGTCGAAATGAGCGGATGCTTCTCGCTCATGCTCGGCTTCGAGGCTGCGCTGGATGTTCCTTGGAGCGCCATAAAGTCTGCGACCTCACCTGTCGGGTGGATGGCGGTCAACTCTGCCAAACCAAACCGCCCTACGCCCTACGCCGTGACCATCCAATCCAGCAATGCCTGGGCCGATGAGCATTTGGAGGATGCGCCTGAAAGCGTAAGCGCGTTGCTCTTGGATGCGGCATCAGAGCTCGCCGAGACAGATCTCTCAGGCGCAACGCATCAAGATTTGCATCGGTGGCGCTATGCCGCGACCCCGAAAGCAGCAAATTTGCCCTTCCTTTGGGACGAGGACAAACAACTCGCAGCCTGTGGAGACTGGTGCTTAGGCACGAAGGTCGAGGCAGCATTCAGAAGCGGGTCAGCGCTTGCTGATCGAATTCTCTCTCTACCAAAGACTTGATTTTCGCCGCCGTTACCGGCAGGTCACCTAGCTCAATCATGGAGACCTAGATGACCGGTCCTGTCGCGCTGCCAAACATTCTTGAAATCACGCCTTACAAGGGCGGCCAGAAGCTGATTGGCGCGCATAAGCTCTCCTCCAATGAAAATCCATTGGGTTGCAGCCCCGCAGCACAAGCCGCAGCGGTTGAGGCGGCCAAACATCTGCACCTTTACCCGGATGGCTCTGCAGGCGCTCTGCGTGACGCAATCGGCGCGAAATATGGCATCGAACCCGATCGAATTGTTTGCGGCGCCGGATCCGACGAGATCTTCCAGCTCCTCGGGCGGGCCTATTTGCGGCCGGGCGACAATATCGTTCAAAGCCAACACGGGTTTCTTGTATATCGCCTCATCGCCCAGCAAGCGGGCGCCGAGACACGAAGCGCGCCAGAAACGGATCTGACCACCAATGTCGATGCGATGCTGGAACAAGTCGATCAGAACACGAAAATTGTTTTTCTTGCCAATCCTAACAATCCGACGGGCAGTTATATTCCCTATTCAGAGGTCAAGCGCCTGCACGCGGGTTTGCCAGAGAACGTGCTGCTGGTGCTGGACGGTGCCTATGCTGAGTATGTTCGGAACAATGATTATAGCGCTGGCATGGAAATGGCGGGCGAGATGGCGAACGTGCTGGTCACGCGGACCTTCTCGAAAATTCACGGTCTCGCTGCGCTCCGCCTGGGTTGGGGCTACGGTCCCGAGGCTGTGATTGATGCGCTCCACCGTACACGCGGCCCGTTCAATGTTAGCGCCGTTTCTCAAGCGGCTGGGATTGCCGCCATTAATGATGATGGGTTTCAAGCCCGCTCTGCCGAGCATAACGATACTGAGATGCTGCGGGTTAAAACGGCTGTTGAAAAGGCCGGGTTCAAGACGTTTCCAAGCGTTGGCAATTTTGTCCTGATAGAGTTTCCGGAAGACGCGGGCCGATCCAGCACAGAAGCCGACGCATACTTGCGTAATCAGGGCATCGTGATCCGAGACGTGAATGTGTATGGCTTGCCGACCTGCCTTCGCGCTTCAATTGGCACCACCGAACAAAACAATGATCTCATCGCGGCAATTGAGGCGTTCTCGAAGAGCTAATGACCGACGGTGTTTTCGACAAAATAGCAATTATCGGGATTGGCCTGCTTGGCGGGTCGATCGCGCATGCGGTGAAAGCCTATGGCGGCGCGTCGAGCGTATCGCTGTGGGATAGTTCCGAAGATGTAAGAACCCGCGCCGCCAAAATTGTGCCGGGCAAGGTATGTGCCTCAATAGAAGAGTCGGTTGCTGATGCAGATTGTGTGATCCTGTGTACCCCGGTTGGGGTCTTGGCTGAGGTTACCCAGCAGATTTCCAACACCCTGAAATCGGGCGCGATCCTGACCGATGTTGGCTCGGTAAAAGCCAAGGCGGCAGCAGATATGGCCGCCCATTGTCCAGCGGGCATTCATCTCATTCCAGGACACCCGATTGCGGGTACAGAAAAATCCGGACCCGAAGCTGGCTTTGCCAGCCTGTTTCAGGAGGCGTGGCACATTCTGACGCCCAGCCCTTCAGGCGACGCTGCCTATTTGGCATCGGTCGAACGGTTGCTCCGTTTCTGGCAGGGCCTTGGCGCGAAAACTGAGACGATGGATCCGGCGCGGCATGATCGTGTTCTGGCGATCACCTCTCACCTCCCACACTTAATCGCCTACAATATCGTCTCCACCGCCTATGATATGGAGAGCGTGGAGCAGGGTGAGGTTGTCAAATACTCGGCTGGTGGCTTCCGCGACTTCACGCGGATCGCTGCTTCTGACCCCACCATGTGGCGCGACGTGTTCTTGACCAACAAGGATGCGGTGTTGGAAACTCTGGGACGATTCAGTGAAGACCTTGCTGCCCTGCAGCGGGCTATTCGGTGGGGCGACGGTGATACATTGATGCGGGAGTTTTCGCGCGCGCGCGGCATCCGCGGCGCGATTATCGATGCCGGTCTTGATACGGCAGAAGCCGATTTCGGGCGTCGACAAACTGATCCAAAAATCGATGATCCAGAGCCCGAAGGCTGAACGGGCGACGCTCCCCTTTAAAACGCCGCCCGTCCGTGTGCCGCTCTCGCAAGCACCTTCGCGTCAAGTTCTGTGCGCCTACGGACAGCGCTTTGAACTCTCGCGGTCGGACGCTTGCAGGTTAAGCGACTTGCGTCAGCTGGTCCTGCCCCCCGTCCTGAAACAAGCTTTACTAAACGCTAACTGAATGAACTCGGTGTAATGTGTTGGCGACCGTTCATTTTGAGTTGTGTTCTGTTCATTTCGCCCCGCCTATGCTCCTTTGACGATATCAAATTTGGGAGGATCCAATATGATTAAGTGGGTAGCAATTTCGGCTCTGGCTTTGGTCAGCGCCTGTGCGACGAGCGTTCCTTATGGCCCTGCGGCCAAGGATGGGGCTAAGGGATATTCAGTCCTGCCGATCGAGAACAACCGGTTCAGGATTACCTATAAAGACAATTCAATGGACCTCGCGCGCAGCCGCGCGCTTCGACGGGCCGCAGAGCTCACACTCGAAAAAGGCGATGATTGGTTTCAGATTGTCTCAGCATACTCAGACACGGGCGAATTGTCCGGCGGCGGAAGCTCCGTCTCAATCGGCGGCGCCTCAGGATCTGGTGGACGGTCCAGCGTTGGCGTAGGCCTCGGTGTTTCATTGCCGCTAGGTGGCTCGTCAGGCCCTGTGGAGCATGTGCTGGAGATCGTCACGGCGCCTGGGGCCAAGCCTGACAATCCAGATGCGTATAACGCTTCAGAGGTGCTCGCTAATTTGAGCGGTTCCTAAGCCGGAATCTCTTTGCCAGCCCAATCGAAGGCTTTGCCTGTATCTTTGGGGTCCAAACCGTCGATGACGTTCAACAAATACGCGGCGGATTGGTCGGCCGAGAACAGCTTCTTGTCCGGGACCCCAGATTGGAAGGGCTTAGAGAGATCTGTATCGACGGTGCCGGGGTGCAGACCAATAGCGATAAAGTCCTCATTCCGGCGAGCTTGCTCGATCGCATAGTTTCGGATGAGCATGTTCAGCGCGGCTTTTGAGGCGCGATAGGCATGCCATCCGCCCATGCGGTTATCGCTGATGGAACCGACGCGCGCGGACAGTGCGGCGAAGACCGCGCGACCTTTGCGCGGCATGAGCGGCAGGAAGTGTTTGGCAACCAGAGCCGGCCCAAACGTATTGACCGCAAAGACCTTTTCAAACGCAGCAGAGCTTTGCTGGCGAAACGATTTTTCGGGGTTTAGGCCTGCTTCATCTGAGAGCAGGCCCGAAGCCAAGATGACAAGATCCGGGGTGCCTTCGGATGCAACACGAACCGCAGCAGCCTCGATCGAGGCCTCGTCCTGCAAATCAAGCCGCGCTGCGACGACTTTGTCATGGGGCGGCGTGTCGCCGGATCGCGATAGCGCGTAAACAATCTCAACATCGGCGCGGTTCGCCAATTGCTGGACCAGTTCGCGGCCAATCCCACCGGTTGCGCCAATAATAACGGCTCGCATGAATATCTCCTATTAGCACAGGAGATATGGCAATCGGACGATCTGGAAACCTAGACGCGCAGCCCGGTCTTTTCTCGGTAGATTGTGAGCAGATCTAATTGGCTCTCAGTAGGGTCACCTTCGGCTTCTGAAATCGCGACCAGCATGCCATCCAAATCGACCAGTTCTTTGCCGGACATGCCGGGAGCTGTGCGAACAAAATCGGTCATTTTCGACATCACGACATGGCTCGCGCCGCCATTGCGGGAGAGCCAACCGGCTTGACCGAGCAATTCGTTTGCATCGCCTTCGGTAAACTCGAAATGATGCATGATCTCTCCGCGAATGCAGGCTTCCTGGCGTTCGGTCAGCGTGCCGCGGGCTTGGGCGATTTCGAGCATCAAGATCGCGGCCGCTTCGCGCGGGTCATCGACGACGGACAGACCGCCCTTCCCGCTCTTGTTCTTGAAACGCATCTTGCGCGGAAGGTTGGCGACGGTCTCAGCCACTTTGCGCCCGTCACTGGCCATATCCTTCAAGGCTTTCAGCCGCCAATACCAGACGACGAGGAAGCCGAGAAAACTAAGCAAAGCAATGACGATATGCATCAGGTGCGCCCCTTTGGAGTTAAGTTACCGTAACCTCAAACCGATCATCATTGAAGTGAACAATTTGGTCTGTCATGGTCTTTCTATGACCCTAGACGAGTACAATGACTTTTGTGAGGCGCTCCTTGCCACTAGCCGGGTCGTGCAATGGGGCGGCAGTCACGTCTGGAAGGTGGGCGGAAAAGTCTTTGCCGTTGCGGGTTGGGGCGACAATGATGTCTTCGCGGTTACGTTCAAGGTTACACCGCTCTCCTATGAGATCCTGGCCGAGCAGCCTGGCCTTCGTCCGGCGCCATATCTCGCATCACGCGGAATGAAATGGATCCAGCACTATGCCGCGCCTGGCCTCAGCGACGATGATCTCAAGGTCTATATAGAAACAAGCCACCGGCTGGTCGCCGATGGCTTGTCCAAGAAGAAGCAAAGAGAGCTTGGCCTATTGGCCAGCTAATTATTGACTGCCGCCGCCTTCACTGGCGATGGCGTCATCAATGCCTTGTGAGTTGTGCGCCTGCTGGATGACATAGGCTCGGATGGCTTCAACCTCGTCCTCTGACAAAACGTCTGCGAATGAGACCATGCCGATAGACTGAAGGTTGCCGTCGACAACGACGCCTTTCCAGGATTCAGCATTTGCAGCATAGCTCGACCATCTCAGGTCCGGCAGGACGCCAGCGCCGACCGCGAATGGGCCATGACAGACTGTGCAATTGCGCGCGTACTGGACCAGGCCAACAGCGAGTTGATCTTCAGACCCAAACTCTTCCGTTTTTGGCGTGGCGTCGACGAGCGGGACATCAACATCCGGGATCGTGCCATCGGCGCCGATTTTGAAGGTGACGACTTTCCCGACCGTTGGCGCAACAGGTTGTGGTGCCGCGACACCGCCTGCTGACAGCAAGTAGGCTGAGCCCCAACCGGTTGTGATCGTGACATATTGTTCGCCATCAATCTCAAACGTTCCCGGTCCTGAAGCAGCGCCAGATTTAACATCCTGGACCCACAGCTCTTCGCCGGTTGCAGCATTGTAGGCTGCGAACTCACCATTCAATTTGCCTTGGAAGACCACGCCGCCCGCTGTCGAGAGAACGCCGCCATTCCAGGGTCCGTCATGCTCGACGGTCCAGCGGGCTTCATTTGCCACTGGGTCCCATGCAATCAACCGGCCTTTCAAGCCAGAGCGCAAGAATTTGAACACTTCGCTCGGAACCACAGCTGGAACGCCCGCGGCGAAATCTGCGCCCGTGTTCCATTTTGTGGAATTGTCCTGGAACCGAGGATCTTTTGCATAAGCCTGCGGGATTTCCTGGGCTGGAATATAGGCGAGGCCGACATCCGGATTAAACGCCATTGGGTGCCAGTTATGTCCGCCCAATGGTCCTGGCGTTTGCAGATAAGGAATCTCTGCATAACGCGCTTCCGGAACCTCGATCGGACGACCGTTTTCGTCCAAGCCAGTGGCCCAATTTGTCGGCACGTAATTGTTGCCAGCTACGAAGTCGCCTGTTGCCGCGTCAATCACGTAGAAGAAGCCATTCTTCGGAGCTTGCATAACGACCCGGCGGTCAGCGCCGTCATCGCCGAGTGGCAAAGTGGCGATGATCAGCGTTTGCGTTGCTGTGTAGTCCCAATTGTCGCCCGGCGTGGTTTGGAAATGCCACTTATAAGCGCCGGTATCAGCGTCCACTGCGACGATTGAAGACAGGAAAAGATTGTCGAGGCCCGAAGGGTCGCGCATGTCCTGGTTCCAAGGGGAGCCATTTCCGACCCCGAAAATAACCGATTCATTCTCTTCATCATAAATGATCGAATCCCAAACAGTGCCGCCGCCGCCATCTGTTTTCCAAGCGCCAGTATCGCCCCAGGTGACGTTGCCGACAGTTTCAAATGCTTCGTCAGAAGCTGCGCCATCTGGCTGCTTGTCCGGGCTCGGGACCGTATAGAACCGCCAAACCAGTTCGCCGGTTTCGGCGTCCAGTGCATTGAGGTATCCGCGCACGCCAAGTTCGGCGCCGCCATTCCCGATCAGGACTTTACCGTCCACAACTCGGGGTGCGCCAGTAATCGTGTAAGGCCTAGATTGATCGACGGTCACTTGTGACCAGACCAGTTCACCGGTCTTCGCGTCGAGTGCTTCGACCCGGCCATCAATCACGCCGAGATAGAGCTTGCCCTGATAAACTGCGACGCCGCGATTGACGACATCACAGCAAGCATTGACGCCGACCGCGCGATCCACATCCGGGTCATAGACCCAAAGTTCCTCGCCCGTCTTCGCGTCGAGTGCGTAAACGATCGACCAAGCAGAGGTGACGTACATGACGCCATCAATTACGATTGGCGTTGATTCAACGCCGCGTGATGTTGCCAGATCATACGTCCAAGCAACGCCAAGTTCGCCGACATTATCCGTGGTGATACCGGTGAGCGGCGAATGACGTGTCTCTTCGCGGTCGAAGCCATAGCCGAGCCATTCGGCCGGTGTCGCTTCGGCATTGTTTAGCCGTTCATCGGTAACATTGGCGAACGCGGCAGACTCTGATTCGGTCGCTCCAGCGTCGGTTGCGGGGTCTTGCGCGCCTGAACAGGCGGATAAGACCAATAGGGATGCAGCCGCAAGAGCTGCGAAATTAAGCGATTTCATGGACGCTTTCCTCGTTTCCTCAATATGGACTGGCGTCTGATGCGCCATTTACCTGCGCGAACACTAGGGAAAATCAGCATTCTGTCGAGGGCGTACGCTGCGGCAGCTATGCGGTAGGGACTAAAATCGCGCTTTTCAAATCGGCCTGTGCAGCGTCTATCACGGTGCCAATCAGGGTTTCCCAATCCGCGACGGTTGCAGCGTTTTCGGAGCCCTCTGGAAAGGTAACGGACCGCGACGCGTTCACGCAGCCGCCTTCGCCACTGACGAAGCCCGCGACGGCATCTGCTGCTCCAGCACCTTGCGCGCCATAGCCTGGAACCAGAAAGAGTGCTTTCGGTGCAAGGCTGCGCAGTTGCCGCGCTTCATCCGGCCCGGTAGCACCCGTGACCAACATCAAGCCTGACCAGCCGCTTTTTCCTTCTAGGCGTTCGATCATTGGCGCGAGGCTCTCTACCACGCGGGCGAAGAGCGGCGCGCCTTGCATATCCCGGGCTTGATAGTCGGCGCTTCCAGGATTGCTCGTCCTGGCCAAGACAATCACGCCTTTTTCAGAGACTTCCGCCGCGCGGACGAGCGGCTCTAGCGTATCGAGTCCCATATACGGATTAACCGTCAGGGCGTCGCACGCGAATGGCGCATCCTGGGCGAGGTACGCCGCGGCATACCCTTCGGCCGTCGATCCAATATCACCGCGTTTGGCATCTGCGAGGACGATCAACCCCGCCTCTTTCGCGGCAGCGCAGACATTTGAGAATGCCCGCAGGCCTTGCCAGCCATGGCGCTCAAATAACCCGACTTGCGGTTTTACAATCCCTGTGCGGCCCTTCGCGGCTTTAACCACGGCGATGCCCCATTTCTCTAGGCCTTCGGGCGTATCGCCGCCAAATAGATCCGGGATTTTGCCGGCGTGCGGATCAATACCAACACATAGAGGTCCATGAGCGCGTATGGCTGCGACGAGGCGATCAGCAAAGGTCAGCGTCTAGTCCTCCACACTGCAGGCGACTTTTACAACTTGGAGCTGGCGCCGGGCGTGATCAGCTTCACGGCCATAGGTCGAAGTTGAAAAGTTACGCGGTTGCTCGCCAAGCGTTTCGGCGCCCGACGCCTTGATAAATTCTGCCACAGCTTCGGGGGAGGCAGTATAGATCCTGCCACGCCGTGCGCTTTCGGCAACGATGACGCCGCGAACCTGTCCGTCTTCATCATAGACCGGGCCGCCGCTTAGCCCGCCCAAAGAGCCCATCAGGCCGCGCGTTCGACCGGTTTCAGCCCACGCCAATACCGACTCGCTGTTCGAACGACGTCCGCGAGACACCAAATTGGAACGTGCCAATAAACGCGATGCAGCTTCACCGGGGCGGCCTTGCGGATAACCAACATGAAAGCCGTAAGTGCCGATACGCAAATCGTTTACCGTATTCAGCGTTGCAGGGGCTGGGCTGGTCTCTGTTTCGATCAGGGCAAGATCGTACTTTTCAGAAATTACAACACTTCTGGCCGGAGCATACTGGCCGGGCGCAACCAAAAGCGCCACGTCACTGCACCCTTCAACCACGTGCCGGGCGGTGAGCCACTGGCCACGATCATTGATCGCGAAGGCGGACCCGATACCGCTTTTCGGGGAGGTAACTTGAACAAGAACGCGCTCATCAAAAGCCGATGGCGGCGGAAGCATCGCGCCTTCTTGTTTGATCGCCTCTGGCGGTGGCCGCGGCGCATCGTCCGTGCCGCCCGAGAAAATCGCCCATAGAACGATCCCGAGCACGAGCGCATAAATGACCCAATCGGGGATCCACCTCATGACGCTACTCGCTCCACCTAGACACGACCCAGATTAGGGTCCCACAAACCTGCTGCTAACAACATCGCGACAGCCAGTTTTGCAGCAATTAGGACGATCGCTGCGCCGGCTTCATCGTTTTGAATGCGCTCTGGAATGTCGCGCAAGATCATGTCGATAATGCGATAGGTCAGAAGTTGTAGGAGCAAAGCCACGCTGCCCCAAAGCAAGAGATCTACAAGCGTTAGGCTAGAGGCTAAAGAAGAAGCGATTGGCAGCGCCAAGCCGCAAATCGCGCCCGCCAGAGCGAGCCCCGCAGCGCCGTTGCCGCCGCGCACCAGAGCCAGTTCTTTCCAAGGCGTGAGCAAGATGTAAATCGTGCTCGCGACCAAAAGAAGAATGCCCGCTGTGCCTGTCATCAATAAGAAATCAGGAAAGCCCTGACGAAAAGACTCAAGCGTTGCCGTCATCGTTTTAAATCTCGTCTATTAAGCCACCCACATTTGCTCTAACGAAGCCGGGTGACGCACTCAAGCTGAAAGGATGCAAAATGCTCAAAGGAAAAACCGCCTTGGTCACCGGATCAACCAGCGGCATTGGTTTGGGAATTGCAAAATCGCTTGCGGAACAAGGGGCTGACGTGGTTCTGAGTGGCCTGGCAAGCGCCGAAGAAGCGGACGAATTAAAACGAGAAATTTCTGAGACTTATGGGGTCCGAACCGGTTTTTCGGGCGCAAACCTCACCGATCCGGATGCGATCGAGGGGATGATGGGCTACGTGGCGCGGGATTTTGGCGGCGCAGATATCCTCGTCAACAATGCTGGCGTACAGCACGTTTCGCCGATTGAAGACTTCCCGGTCTCTCGATGGGATCTGATCATTGCGTTGAACTTGTCAGCCGCCTTTCACACAACGCGAATGGCGATCTCTGGCATGAAGGAAAAAGGATGGGGGCGTATCATCAATACGGCTTCGGCTCATGCGCTGGTCGCTTCACCTTACAAATCTGCTTACGTCGCTGCAAAGCACGGCATTGCCGGCCTGACTAAAACGATTGCTCTGGAAGGCGCCGAGCATGGCGTGCGCTGCAATGCGATTTGCCCAGGCTATGTCTACACGCCGCTGGTCGAAGGCCAGGTGGCGGATACGGCCAAGGCGCGAGGCATCACGGAAGAAGAAGTGAAGCGTGATGTTCTGCTTGCGGCGCAACCGACCAAAGAATTTGTCACAACAGAGCAGATTGGCGCGTTCGCGGTGTTCCTTTGCGGCGCCGGAGGTGAGGCCATAAACGGCGCTATTCTCAGCATGGATGGCGGCTGGGTTGCGCAATAGCAACGTCGGTGAGCCGGAATAACAGTTGGGCTGCGAAATGTCCGCAGAATTGATTGATCTGCCCAAGTTAATCCGCTAGCGAGCTAATAAATTCGGCGAATGCCGGGCTAGTTTAGGAGCCGTCATGTCACTTGCTGGTTACGAGATTTTCGCCCTTATCGGATTCTTTTTCGCCGCTTATGCGGTGATCGCGAATGACTCCATCCAGACGCTCGGGACATTCTTGGCCTCCAACGCGCACCGGCCTTGGTGGGTGCTTTGGATGTTCGCAGCCGGGATCATGGTCGCGGCCTTAATGTTTCAACTTTTCTATGGCGGCGGCGATATCGCCGATGGCAAGCTCAACAAGATCCCATATCCTGAAGGCGGGATCGAATGGTGGCATGCCTTGCCGCCGATCGTACTCTTGTTTTTGACGCGTTACGGGATCCCGGTTTCAACCACGTTCCTTGTTCTGACCGTATTTGCGCTATCCGGCGGCGCGGCGACGGATGGCGTGATGACCAAGATGCTCATCAAGTCTCTGACGGGCTATGTTGTAGCGTTCGGTGCTGGAGCGATCATTTGGCTGTTAATCTCCCGCATGTGGGAAGTTTGGGTTGGTCGATCGCGCCAAGACGACGAAAAGCCCAGCCCGCTATGGACAGTATTCCAGTGGGCCACGACGGGATTCCTGTGGTGGACTTGGTTGCTGCAGGACTTTGCAAATATCTTTGTCTTCTTGCCGCGCGAAGCAGTGCTGGCCGAAGATGGCAGTGTTGCGATGATGGTCTTCAAAAATGAAGTGATTATTGGCGGCGCTCTGTTGATGGCCGCGATGATGGCTTACGTCTTTAAGACCCGCGGTGGTGAAATCCAGAAGATCGTTCTTTCAAAAACGCACACAACGGATGTCCGTGCTGCGACGATTGTCGACCTGATTTATGCGATTGTCTTGTTCTATTTCAAAGAGCTGAACGATGTCCCGATGAGCACGACTTGGGTCTTCCTTGGCCTGCTGGCAGGGCGCGAGATGGCAATCTCATTCGTCACGGCGTTGCGCGATCGCAGCGCTGCGCTCAAAGATGTCAGCTCTGATGCAGGGCGCGCCCTGATCGGTTTGATTATCAGCATCGTTTTGGCGGTTGGTATGCCATGGGCCGCCACCGGGCAGCTGCCAAACTTCTAAATGTCGTCGGGCCTAGCGGTGCTCGAAGGGGTCTCGCATCAGGATGACGTCCTCGCGCTCCGGCGAGGTCGAAACCAGCGCACACGGCTTGCCAACCAGTTCTTCTAACCGGCGGACATATTTCACCGCCTCCGCAGGCAGATCGTTCCAAGAGCGCGCGCCGCGTGTCGACTCGCTCCAGCCCGGCATTGTTTCATAGATCGGCTCAACCGCCTCTTGCGCGGCCGCTGTCGCGGGCAAGTAATCCAGCACCTGGTCCCCGAGCTTGTAACCCGTGCAGACTTTGATCTCGGTCATGCCGTCAAGCACGTCGAGCTTGGTCAGCGCCAAGCCGTCTACACCCGAAACGGCGCAGGCCTGGCGAACCATGACCGCATCGAACCAGCCGCAGCGACGCGCGCGCCCAGTGACGGTTCCAAATTCATGGCCACGTTCTCCGAGGCCTTGGCCAATCTCATCAAACAGCTCAGTCGGAAACGGTCCTGTTCCGACGCGCGTTGTGTAGGCTTTCGCGAGGCCGAGCACATAGCTGACGGCTCGCGGACCAAGCCCGGTGCCGGCGGAAGCTTGTCCGGCGACGACATTGGAAGATGTCACGAAAGGATAGGTGCCGTGATCAACGTCCAGCATGACGCCTTGCGCGCCTTCAAATAGAATGCGGCGACCGAGTTTCTGGCTTTCGCCTAAAACTTTCCAAGCGGGTCCTGCGAAGGCGAGAACCTGCGGCGCGATCTCTAGCAGCTCAGCTTTCAGCGCTTTTGCATCAGGTGCATCGAGCCCAAGGCCCGTGCGCAACGGCGCGTGGTGCGCGATCAGGCGTTCGAGCTTTTGATCAAGAGCGGCTTCGTCGGCCAGGTCGGCGACGCGAATGGCGCGGCGGCCGACTTTGTCTTCATAGGCGGGGCCAATGCCGCGCTTGGTTGTGCCAATCTTCGCATTGTCACTGGCAGCGCCTTCGCGCGCAGCGTCCAGATCGCGGTGCCATGGCAGGATCAAGCACGCGGTTTCTGCGAGCAATAGGTCGTCCGGCGTCAAGTTGATGCCAGCTTTCTCCATATTACCGAGCTCAGATAGCAACTGCCAAGGGTCGACGACGACCCCGTTACCGATCACTGAGAGCTTGCCGCCTCGGACAACGCCGGAGGGGAGCAAGTTAAGTTTATAGACCGTGCCATCGATCACCAGAGTGTGTCCGGCATTATGCCCGCCCTGGAACCGGGCAATCACATCGGCGCGATGCGAGAGCCAATCCACAATTTTGCCTTTGCCTTCATCACCCCATTGGGCGCCGACAACTACAACACCAGCCATGCCGTGAACTCCGTCTGATTGGACCCGCGCCACTTCCCGCGATTGGACTCAAAAAGCAAGGCCCTCACTGGTCTAAACTCGATGGTTAATTCGATAAAATTCGATTGATTGATTTAGCCGTATCCGAACGGAGTTTTGCTAAACCCGGTTTCATGAGGGACCAAAAAAGATTTGAATTGCCGGCTTGGCTGCGGATGAGCACGGCATTTTTCGGAGCCGGATTGTGCATTGCGCAACCGTCAACGAGTGGAATTATTGATCGGGCACATTTCAATGTCGATGGAGTCGCCATTGTCTGGGCTGCGGATGCAAGCGATACGATGCCGGTCGTATCTGACTTCATCGTCAATAATGATGGCACAGAAACCGATCTGATTAATGGCGACGCGTATACCGTTATTACGGGCACGTTGGACGCACTTAACGAAACATTTGAAGATGGCACCGGGGCAACGCTGCGGATCCAGAATGTTGATGGCGGGCCGAACCAAACCACGCGGCAAGGCGATCGGTTTACGTCTAGCGATGACGTCCTGAACCAGTTTCGTTTGCGCGCGAACACAGATGTTCGAACCATTCGAAGCGATATTCTGAGTAGCTTTTATGTGGCGACGAACAAAGCGTTTAACATAGACGTTGTCGCGACTCCGCTTGGCGACCCAGCGGATCTTGATCTCATTCGCCTGCGTATGCGGATGACCAATTCGGGAAGTGATGGCGGCTTATCTTTCGGAAACGCTGCCCAGATTCCCCATACTGGAAATGGTACGGCATCTGGCGTCCAGTGGAACGGCTATCGGCGCTTGTCGCGCCTGACAGCTGGCCGCGACATTTTTCGCGGCAACCGTCGTACGGCGGCGACAGCGGGAACGATTTCTGACCAGTCCGTTCGCTTTGATTTGGACTATCGTTGGAACACGGGAAACATCGATCTTAGTGAAGGGACGTTCGACGTGGAAGCCGAGGTCGTTTACACCGTCTACATTCCATAATCAGTGAAAAATCCCGGGTTTGGATTCCTGAAAGCGTTTATGCGCGCGGGCCAACGAAGCTTGTTGGCCGTCCGGGGCCATCCCATAGGTCTGATCTCGTAAGAAGTTCATCAGCTCCTGGCGTTTGCCAGAATGCGCGAGAATATCAGGCGTGATTGTTTCACCAATATGCACGGGGATCGCAGTTCCGACCCGGCGTTTCACTTCTCGGAAGATTAGGGCCAGTCTGAGCTCAATCGACATATGGCTGGCCCATTGGAACAGCCGCGAATTCTGACCTTCAAAAAAGATCGGCGTCACATGCGCGCCGCTGCGGCTGATCAGCTTTGCCGTAAAAGGCTTCCAAGTGTCATCTACCGCGCGACGGCTAAACGGCGTCGGTGAGGTCGAGACACCGCCCGCTGGGAAGACGATAATGCACTCACCATTTCTAAGCCGTTCCAGGCTTTCGGCGCGCGTTGCGATATTGGTCGCGCGCGCTTCTTTGGTGTTTGCAAAATCAATCGGTAACAGCCAATCGCGAGCTTCTGGGGCGCCGTCCAAAACGGCGTTTGTCAAAACCTTGAAATCGTCCCGGCGCAAAGAAACAAGCCACGAGATCAGCAACCCGTCCAGCACTCCAAACGGATGATTGGCAACAATAACGAGCGGGCCTGTCGCTGGAATTTGCGCCAGCCGGCTGGTGCTGAAATCCACGTTCAGATCTAGCAATTTGATCGCCGCCGCGAAAAACGGCTCGTGGTTCAGGTCCGCGCGGTAGGTCTCATACAGTTTCTGGAGATAGGGTTGGCCAGAGAGACGCTCAATCGTGCGGACCATGCCGCGCTTCAGCGGATGATCAAAATAGGCCGCATATGAGAGTTTAGGCGTCTCTTCCATCGCGTGAAATTGCTCTCATTTTTTCAATTCAGCAAGGAAGGAGATCAGTCCTTCATCAGGCCTGCCGCCTTCAGCGTCTTGCCCGCGCGGATGACCTTCGCGAGTTTTTCCTCAGACGAGCGATCGCCGCTATTTGAATCCGGGTGGAACAGACGCACGTATTCGGCATAGCGCGCGCGGATCTCCGGCGGCTTAGCATTCGGCTTTAGATCCAGCTCATCTAGTGCACGTTTGGCAACGCCGGTTGCGGACCGATTGGCGCGTCTCTCTTCGCGGGCCGCAGCGCGGTCCTGGAAAAACTCTGCGCCTTGCCAAGTCTTCGGATCGCTGGCTTTGCCTGCTTTGTCGCCGCCCATAGGACCCGCGCCAAATTTCCAGGTTTGTTTGAACCCGTAGCGCGCATTCTCATTGAAGGCCTTCAATTGTTCTTCGTTCATCGTG
This sequence comes from Henriciella sp., assembly GCA_039970335.1. Lineage (GTDB taxonomy): Bacteria > Pseudomonadota > Alphaproteobacteria > Caulobacterales > Hyphomonadaceae > Henriciella. Next base: position 773,599 of record JBDVMC010000025.1, read on the forward strand.
TCGAAGAAGTTGAAGCTGCGATTATACTCTGCCGCGTGGCGCTTGCAGAAATAATGCTTGCCGTCGCCGAACTGCATCGGGGCAGGGTGCTCTCCTGCCAAGTCACAGCTAGGGTGCTCACAGATCCGCGATTCCTGCGCTTTTGCACGCGAGGTCTCGTCTGCCGGGGGCTTCACTCTTATATCAGTGAACTTGGGGCGGTATTTATATGCGTCATCATCCATCAGCGCGGTAACATAGTTGCTTTGGGTTAAAGAGACCAGAAGATATGATCAGATCAGAACGAATTCGTGACATTTTAACAGAAGAATTTTCGCCAAGTGCCCTAGAAATTCAAGATGACAGCCATAAACACGCTGGTCATGCGGGTGCTCAACCAGAGGGTGAGACACATTATACGGTCAAAATCGTAGCCGCGGCATTCGATGGATTATCTCGTGTCGCGATGCAGCGTGCTGTCATGACGGCGCTTCAACCTGAGTTCGATTCCGGGCTGCACGCTCTCTCCATTAAAGCGAGTTCATGATACGCTGGGATAGGTTTCGTTAAGTCATCGCCTGTATTCTACAATCAACGGAGTGTAGAATGTCAGCCCAAGCGAGACCTACCGAAGAACGTGAAGAACGGCGAACCACCGTTCGCATTTCCGCGACACCTGACCAGACGTGGGCGTTGGATGCAGACTATTTGCATGCTCGGCTCGACGTCCTCAATAAGCTTGGCGCCCATTATGCGAACCGGATTTTTCTGCTCGACCTCGTCTCAGACTTTATGCTGATCGCCGGCGTTCTATGCACATTCTTTGTGGCATGGTGGACGTGTATCCCGCTGGTTGGTTTTGCCTGTATGCAGCGTGTGTCCAACCGCCGAATGGCTGGTGAGCTCGCTGGTAAAGCGGCGCAAGAATCCACCGACGCGTTCTTATATTTATACAATTCTGGTGTGCTCTGGCTCGAGCGGCCTACCAGTCCTCCATCGGACGGGCTACGCCGTCTTCTGTCGCGCTAGCCTTACGCGCCATCATTCGGCGCAGCGGCGTGATTTTCGAAGCCATCAATAGACCCAAAGACCGAACCGGCTTGGTCAGCATTGAATCATTCGAGAATAGTCGATCAATCGCATCGAGCGCCAGGGCCGTGCCAGCCCCATCAAAACGCCTTGCCTGACTATAGGCCTCCAACATTTGCGGTGAACCGATCTCACCGCCAACGCGCACCGTGTCCTGAACGATCTCAATCAGCGCGCCAACATCGCGGAAACCTTGGTTCAACCCTTGTCCAGCGAGTGGGTTCACGCGCCTTGCGGCATCCCCAATCAATAAGGTTCGCGGTGCGGTGATTGCGGTCGCAAGCTGGAGAATGAGCGGATACGATCCTGGTTTCCCATCAAGTTTCATCTCACCCGCAAAGCTTGCAAAACGTGCGTTGAGTTCCGCTTCTATGTCTTTGACGGATTGCTGTGCGAGGGTCTCAGCGGCGCCGCGCTTCATATACCAGGCCAAGTTTGCGCGGTCTCCGACCAAAGGAAGCGTCGCAAATGGACCCTCCGGCGTAAAAAGCTGGCGGGCGATACCGTTGTGCGGCGCCGAAAGATGAACGTTCGCAGTGAAAACCGATTTTTGATAGTCGCGACCTTCGGTCGGAATGCCAGCCGCCTCGCGTACGGGTGAGCCCATACCATCCGCGCCAACCAGCAGGCGCGCTTCAATGCGCACGCCGCTTTCCAAAGCGATTGATACCGATCCGGCCTGTGGCTTTGCGCTTACAAACCGCTCAGAAGAGAGGTGCTTTATGCGCGCTTCTGCGCCCATGGCGTTATCGAGTGCCGCTTGAAGCGGTTCTGCCATGACCATTTGGCCCAAGGACTCGTCAGGATCGGCGCTTTCAATATCGTCTTTCATAAACAACACAGACGGCTGACCAATAAAGTGCGTTCCGCCATCGGTCGCTTCCAGCCCGTTCAGCGGCTGACACTTATCCTGCAAAACTTGAGCAACGCCGACGGTGCCCAATAATCGCCAACTCCCTGTAACAATTGCAAAGTTTCGGCCGTCGGGTCGCGCGGCCTTGCTCAGATCGCGGGCATCTATGACCGCAACATCAAGCCCGGATTGCGCTAAGCCCAGCGCCAAAGCCGCCCCGGTGGGTCCAGCGCCTACGATCGCAACGTCGAAAATCTGATCTGCCATCTTTGCTAGGTATGGGCAGAGCTGCTTTTGGTCCATGCCTGACGAACAAACGGGCGTTTGGGTCGCAGCGTGCTCGAATTTTGGTCACCAATTGGTTCGGCGCAGATGAACAGCTTTTAAACTCTGGCGGAAAACCGGGCAGGCGGCTTGTTTGCAGCGGTCAACTAAACCAGAGCTGCGGGAGATATCGGGCAATGAGTTCATGGATGAAAACAGCAATTAGGGGCGCGGCAGTGCTACCAATTGCAGGGATGGCGGGCCTAGCAGCCCACGCCCAAGACGCGAGCGCCGTCAGCGCTTACGTAGATAGCAGCTACCTGTTCTTAATCGGCGGCTTGATTGTTATGTTTATGGCAGCGGGTTTCCTCTGCCTTGAGGCCGGCCTGGTGCGTTCGAAAAACGCGTCTATGCAGTCTCTAAAGAATGTCGCGCTGTTCTCAGTCGCGGGTCTTATGTTTTGGCTGATCGGCTACAATATCGCTTATCCAGCTTCGACCGCTCTTGGCGGCATTATTGGTATTCCGGGTGCGATTCCATGGTCTGGCGAAGAGTCGCTCGACACTGGTTATGCCGCTCACTCTGATTGGTTCTTCCAAATGGTGTTTGTTGCAACGGCAGCATCGATCGTTTCGGGTACCGTCGCTGAGCGCGTAAAGCTTTGGTCTTTCCTGGCTTTTGTCGCGGTTCTTGCCGCTGTAATCTACCCAACTGTTGTCAGCTGGGAATGGGGTGGCGGTTACCTCGACAGCGAGTGGGCTTTCTCTGACTTTGCGGGTTCTACCCTCGTTCACTCTACAGGCGGCTGGGCTGCTCTGATGGGTGCGATCATTATCGGACCACGCGCTGGCAAATATTTCGGCGATAAAGTGAACCCGATGCCGGGATCCAACATTCCATTGGCGGCCCTCGGTACGTTCATCCTTTGGTTCGGTTGGTTCGGCTTTAACGGCGCGTCTCAGCTGGCTGCAGGCACCTTTGACGACATCAACGCTGTTGCGAAAATCTTCGCCAACACAAACATGGCAGCTGTCGGCGGGGTTCTCTCTGCGATGATCTTCACCGCGGTGCTCTATAAGGGCAAAGTTGACCCAACCATGGCGTTTAACGGCGCGATTGGTGGCCTCGTCTCGATCACTGCTGAACCACTTGCACCAAGCATGGGCGGATCTGTCTTGATCGGTGCCGTTGGCGGACTTCTCGTGGTCCTTACGGTTCCACTGCTCGACAAGCTGAAAATTGATGACGTCGTCGGCGCTATCCCAGCTCACCTTGTTTGCGGTATCTGGGGCACGATCATCGTGGCTGCCTCTTACGGTAACCACATCATGCCACCTGTTGATGCAGCAGGCGATCTGACCGGTGATGCGAGCTATGTTGGCCAGTTGGTCGGTGTTGCGCTCACAGCAGTCTTTGTCAGCGTAGCATCAGCGATCGTCTGGATGGTTCTGAAATTGACCATCGGCGTACGTGTCAGCGAAGAAGACGAACAACTCGGTCTCGACCGTGCGGATACAGGCGTCGAAGCCTATCCGGATTTCGCTTCCTAACCAGTTTGTTTGCCCCGGCCTGGGCTGGGGCAAACAATTTACGCTTCCGAGTTTGGAAGCGTTTCCTCCCGACTTAACCCCCGGCGCTAACCGCTCCGGGGGTTTCTTTTTGGCAAATTCACATCTGTTAGCGCCGTTTTAAGGCCGTCCTTGTAATTTCATTTTTGGTTCAGAACGTCCTTCTTTTGACCGGAGTGTAGATTATGGCGAACACAATCGCAGAAGCGGCCCCAATGCGGGACGTGTCAGACCCAGTCTGGCGCATCATTACAGGCACCGCAGCTTTCGCCCTAGGTGTGTTTATTTGCGGTAGCGTTGGCTCTTATGACCCGCTCGATCCGAGTTGGAACGCGGCCACCAATCGCAGTGTTGAAAATCTGTTCGGCGCAGGCGGTGCGGTCTTCGCAGACGTCATGCGCCAATTGCTCGGCTGGTCAGCTTGGGTCGCAGGTCTTGCCCTGATGGTTGGCGGTGCGATGCGCGCGGTTCTGATCGGGGCCCCGAAAATTCGTCGTTGGATGCTGGGCTTTTTGTTTGTTCCATTGTCGGCAGCCTGTTTCGCCGCTTGGCCTGTTCCTACCTCTTGGCCGCTTCGGGCTGGATTGGGCGGAATGGTCGGTGACGGCCTGCATAGTCTTGCGGCGATGCCGTTCAAAGCCCTGCTCTTGCCGATGCCAGACTTGCTTTCCGGCATCGTAGCCGGGGCTTTGGCCATGTTGTGTGCTTTTGCGGCACTCGGCTTTCGCCGCGGAGACGCGCGCCTCTTGCAAGCTGCCGCGAGCCAATCAAGTGCCCGGGCCGCGCGCCGCGCTGGTGGACTTTTGAGTGGCCTCAAAACACGCCGCACGCCGACGGTTGATGGCTATTATGACGATGATGAAACCCGCATCACGCGTCCGGATGATCTTGGTATCGACCGTGATCAAATCGAAACATCGGTGCGGGACGTGCAAGCCGAGGAGACAATCGACGAGCCTTCCGTTCCTGCGCCAGCCAAAAAGCCGGTGACGGTTACCGCTCCGCGTTCAGCGACGATCCCGAAGACGCAAGTGAAGCGCGGTCGAAAATCACGCGGCGCAAAAGTGCCGCCTCTGGATTTGCTGCAGATCCCACCCGCACAGCGCAACGAAATTGACGAAGACTCGCTGCTTGCAAAAGCCACGCGCCTGGCTGAAGTGCTCCGCGAGTTTGGTGTGCGCGGACGCATTCGCGAGGTTCGCCCAGGTCCTGTTGTTACTCTGTTTGAACTTGAACCTGCGGCGGGCGTGAAGTCTGCTCGCGTGATTTCTCTGGCCGATGATGTTGCGCGTTCGATGAGTGCAGTTTCTTGCCGGATCGCGGTTGTGCCGGGCAAGAATGCGATTGGTATCGAGCTGCCAAACGATACAAGACAGACCGTCTATCTTCGCTCGCTGCTCGACAATGACGCTTATACTAAGACCAAAGCAGCTTTGCCGATGGCGCTTGGCGAAGATATTGGCGGCACCCCAACTGTGGTTGAGCTCGCCAAGATGCCTCACCTTCTGATCGCCGGTACGACCGGGTCAGGTAAATCGGTTGGTGTGAACGCGATGATCTTGTCGCTGATTTTCAAATTGCCGCCCGAAGAATGCCGGTTCATTTTCATTGATCCGAAAATGCTTGAACTCAGCATTTATGAAGGCATTCCGCATTTGTTGTCGCCGGTTGTCACCGACCCAAAGAAGGCGGTTTTGGCGCTGCAATGGGCCGTGCGCGAAATGGAAATGCGCTATGAGTTGATGTCGAAAGCAGGCGTTCGGAACCTTGCGGGCTTTAACAAGAAAGCCGCTGATTTCCGCGCGCGTGGTGAACATATGACGCGCAAGGTTCAAACCGGCTTTGATGATCGCGGAAAGCCAGAATACGAAACTGAAATTCTACCCCTTGATCACGTGCCTAACTTGGTCATCGTAATTGATGAAATGGCTGACCTGATGATGGTTGCCGGCAAAGAGATTGAAGGCTGTGTGCAGCGCCTGGCGCAAATGGCGCGGGCTGCGGGCATTCACTTGATTACAGCGACACAGCGTCCATCGGTCGACGTCATTACCGGTACGATTAAAGCCAACTTCCCGACCCGGATCTCTTATATGGTGACGACCAAGATCGACTCGCGCACCATTCTCGGAGAGCAGGGCGCGGAGCAGTTGCTCGGCATGGGCGACCTACTTTATCAGGCGGCCGGCGTCAGAACCTCGCGTTGCCACGGTCCCTTCGTTTCGGATGAAGAAGTGCAAGCGGTAGTCGATTGGCTGCGTGAGCATGGCGGCGAGCCGGATTATAATCCAGAAGTCCTCGAAGAACCTGAAGAAGGCACTGGCAGCGCGGTTATGGATGCGATGCTTGGTACGTCGACCGGCGACAAGGATGAAGACCTCTACGCGCAAGCCATGGTGATTGTGATGCGCGATAAGCGGGCTTCAACCAGCTATCTTCAGCGTCGTTTGAAGGTTGGATACAATAAGGCTGCGACTATGATCGAACGCCTGGAAGAAGAAGGCGTCATCTCCGCGCCCAATCATGCTGGTAAGCGCACGATTTTGCGCCAGGGCGACCCCGAATAACCTCGTTAACCCGGGGATATACGCATTTCTACGAAGTGACGTCAGCGTTTCAAATGGCTCTTTTGGTCTCAAGCAGACTGAAGGAGCCATTTTGCAATGAGCCATACACCACACGAACTCACCGACGATTTTTCGGATGCAGTCGACCGGATCAATGAGCTAAAGCGCACCAGTCCTCATTTTGCCAAACTCGCCGATCGTTATCACGAGATTAATCGCGCCATTCACCGAATGGAGGAACGGATTGAACCTGTCGGGGATGCGACGGAGTTCTCCCTTCGGCGCGAGCGTATGATCCTGAAAGATCAACTCTATGCCATGTTACAGCCGAGCGGGTTTTCCCGCGCGAGCTGATTTGGCATGGGCGTAGAGCGCGCCGGTATCATGACCCCACGACCTGGATTGTCGCGTGATACTGGCGCGAACCTGCGCCTAGAATCCACCGCCTGTGCGCCAGCCCTTGCGTTTACTTCCGGATCCGCGTCGGCGCGGCGATGGAAATGATGTCCGACCACGAGAGGGGCGACTACTGCCTGGAAACCGTGTGGGTCTGCCGACAGAGCGGCCAATGTCGGTGTGACGGAAAACCTCCCACGCCACCTCACCCAGGACTTGTGGGAGGCCGAGCGAGTTACTGCGACGCGGTCCACCAAAGCCGGAATTGGTCCGGGGTTCACGGCGTTTTACTTTGCGTTGCAACTTACGGAAGATCCGGTCCGGACTGCCATTTCCGTCAAGCAGCAAAGTGATCGCTTCATCAATCGCAGCCGGTTGGAACAGCGCATACGCGCTATCAAGTTGCGCGCTTTTAAACCGCCGGCGCAGGGTTTCGAGCGCGGACAAGTCCTGCTTCAAACGCCGCGGTAGGGCTTTGATATCCTCGGCCTCAATCTCGAGTGAAAGCTCTTCTTTGCGCAGCTCAACCAGGTCACTCACCAGGTCATCATCCTTGGGGGTGTAGGTCTCTGCGGCCAGGCGTCTAAGCGCGGGCATATCCAAGCGTTGCAGGCCTCTGTTGAGCAAGGCGCGAGCGTCTTGTGCGGGGCCTGTCTTGAGGGCCAGCGCATCCGCGTGTGCCTCTGCCAGAACGCCGTGACGGGTTTCATGGTGCACGATATTCTCGTCGAATACCTGAATCTGTTTCAGCGTGTCATCAGCTTGCAGCCGAATAGTTTCTGCGCCGCTATCGTCGAGCGCTTTGGTTTCTTTCTCTTCTAGAGCCTGAAGCGCCTGATTGGCTTCGCTGGCTTGCAGATCCGCATGCTCTTCGAGCCAAATCGGCAAGTCGTTCAATCGCGCAAAATTGGCGCGCGCTTGATCATATTTGCAGAGGTGCGCGACCCAGCCATCAAGCCAGCGAAACAGCGGCATGGCTTTATAGTCAGGCGTGCGAAACCCGCGCTCCCACAAATAGGCAAACAAGGGATCGTTTCTATACGGCGCGCCTTTAGACTCCAGTTCTTCCTGCGCGAGCGCGAGCTTATGCTCCGAACGCTCGGCAATCGCCGCGGCTTCGTCGCTCGCGCTTAGCAAAGCCAAATAGGATTTATCACCCTTTAGTTTCGCCTCGGTTTCAGCGACCCGGGTCTCATAAGTCTCCAGCAGAGCCTCGCGCGCGTCGGACGCCTCTTCGCGTTGATGCTCGAGCGCAGTAATCGCATCCGAGGCGTCGCCGAGGCGTTTGGCTTCGTCCGCGATATAGGCATCATGTGCCGAGAGCAGGTCTCTCGCTTCGCGGTGCAAGCGGTCGAGGGCGCCAGGGTCGGTATTTTCGATCTCTTCGAGGCGGATATCGGTAAGCTTCAGATACCGATCTATTTGCGCGTGTCCGACTTCTGCCTCGCGGTGATCGACTTCATCAGCAGCGTCGATGGCTTTCGCGACTTTGTCTCTCAGGCGCGCGAGTGTGCGGTCGAATGTTGTCAGGGCTTCTCGGCCAGTGATGCGAAAACTCATCTCACCACTCCAATATCGCACCGCCGGTCGTCTCAACAGAGAAGTCCGGGTCAAGTTGGCCAATGGTTTTTGTGCCGATGACGGCGTCCTGGATGATCAAATCGTCCCGCTTATCCGCCGCTATGCGATTGAAATCGGCCTCGCTGACTTCCTGGCCCCAACGGCTGGTGCGCCGCGTGCTCGTATCTTCCTGATTGGTGACCAAGCGCTCAATGCGCCGGCCGGCCGGATCTACTGCTTCCACAATGAGATAGTAATTGGTGTTGCCGGGAACATTGTCATTCAAACGGATCACTCCGGATCGGGGCTCATCGGGGCCATAGACAACGCGGACATCATACGCCGTTGAAAGCTCGTCGCGCACTTGTTCTAGGGACGCAATCGCCTGTTTCGCCGCTTCCGCATCACCGGCGCGTAGCGCGGTTCTGGCATCTTGTGCATAGGTCGCGGCGACGTCCACCGCGCGGGGTTGCACAGCAATATCGGTGATCTCAGTTTCGAGCCTTGAGAGGCGTGCGGGCAGGGTCTGCGTGAGTTCGGTTTGCGCGGCGTTTGCACGCGCTTGGGCCGGCGCTGCGACACCGAACTGATAGACCGATGCGGCCACCCCAATTGCGGCAAGCGCGCCGACAAAAGGTTTTCCCCATTTGCCGCGCGAGACATAGAGGTTGGCAAGGCGTACCGAGAAAGATGGCTTAGCTGGCGTATACGCAAACCGCCGCTCTTTCAGCGCTTTCACGCCTTCTTCGATGACGCTTTCCGGAACGTCGATGCCTTGCGCGTGATAGATGTCTTTCAGGCGCTCGATCAGTTCAGATCGTCGCCCGGCTTCATCTAGCTCGCGCATAAGGGTCTTTTCGCGATGGCGTAGTGTATCCACCACGTCCATCGCGAGCAGGACCTCATCTAAGGGTTTCGTCTGCGCCGCAGCTTCGCTCACATTAGCTCCGCGGGATCAAAGCCAGAGCGGCTCCATCATTGACCAGCTGTGTCAGGCGGCGTTTGCCATCCTCAACCGCGTCCCGAATCTCTTGCGAGTTCTTGGTTGAAAGATCGCGCATCTCAGCAATGATGGTCTGTGTGCGTTCCTGATAGTTCACAACGCTATCGACCAGCATCTTGACCGAGGCTGCGGACACGGTTGGCCCATAGCCCGCGCGGGTCGCAGCTTCCTGGATTTCGCCGCCAATATCCGCGAGCACTTCCAGGCTTTTATTCACGCCTTCTTTCATAGCTTCCAGAGTCTGCGTGCTTTCGTGCAAACCGTGCATCCCGGTAAAGCTGGCCGTGAGCGCGGTCAGGACAACTTCATTGGTCGAGAAGAAACTGACCGATTGGGAATAGACACGTTCCTTGGCGGTGGTGATTTGCACCAGGCGCGCCATGATCACTTCGGACGTGTTGTACCCTATGGTGATATTGTCCGACAGATCTTTGGCGATCTGATAGCGCTTCTCTTCGGTTTGAAGATCGCGCAAACGCTCGTCTCGGGTGAGCTCCAGTTTAGCGCGTTCGGCGGCGTCTTCGCCAATATAGCCAGCGACCTTTGCCACTGCTTCATTGACGGCGCCGCGAGCGTCTTCGAGCTCAAATGCTGCAATATCCAGAACATCGAGGCCGAGCACTTCTGATTGTTTCAGCGCCCCGCGGAAATCCAGATAGGCTTCAAGGATAACCTGTTCGCGGTCGATCTGGTTTGCGCTTTCGGTTTGAACTTCGAGATACAGGTCTTTGATTTTCGAGAACCGGCTGGCAATATCGCCGCGCGTCATCTTCATCCAGACATTAGAGACTCGCTCCATGGTCGAGATCTTGCCGTCGGAATATTGATCGACCAGGCTTCGCGCATCGTCTCGGACGGAATTGAACGCTTCGGTGATCCCCTCATAGCGTTCGCCAATCGTGACACCAGAGATCTGCTCGCGAACAATATCATTGAAGACGCTGGCTTGATCGAGCGTGCGCGCCATCGCGGCAACCTTGTCTGGCTCGAGCTCGGTAATCTGCTCCAACAGGGCAACGATCGGGGCGGATCCTGCCTCCGCATTCTTTTTGACCAATCCGAGATCGCGAAGACCCCCCATGGCTCGATCCAAGTATTGTAATGCCGTCGGGCTGCTCGTTTCGCTCATCTGCGTCTCCCAATATCCAGTTATAAAGATTGGTATTGCAAGCGACCATACAAGGGCAAGACCCCAGTCACGCCTGTCCTAAGTGAGGTCGGGATTGAATCTACGATTGCCTGACCTATTGCTTCGATTTGCCGGACATAGTTATCTGAAAAAAAAGCGGAGGAAATTGGTCAATGGCGGATCATGAGCATGATGTGCTGGTGATTGGGTCGGGTGCGGGCGGCGGAATGGCTGCCTATGTGCTCACCCAATCCGGGGTCAAAGTTCATATGCTGGAAGCGGGCCGGGACTATGACCCAGCCGCTGAAACGCCAATGTTCTCAGAAAATCGTGACGCGCCTTTGCTGGGCACCTCGACGCCTGACAAGGACTTTGGCTTCTACAATGCCACGATTGATGGCGGGTGGGATATTGACGGTGAGCCATATTCCTCGGCTGAAGGGTCTGAGTTCATGTGGTGGCGCACACGCATGTTGGGCGGGCGCACAAATCATTGGGCCCGCAATTCGTTTCGGATGGGCCCGTACGATATGAAGCCGAAAACCCGAGATGGTTTAGGGGTCGACTGGCCGATGAGCTATGAAGAGCTTGCGCCCTGGTATGACCGAACAGAGAAATTGATTGGGGTTTATGGCGCCAATTCCGGCCTGACCAATCATCCAGATAGCGCGGCGGGAGTCCTACAACCTCCGCCAAAGGCCCGCGTGCCGGAATTGTTCGCAGCTGCAGCGGCGTCGGACATTGGCATTCCTTGTGTGCCAGCCAGGCGAGCGGTTCTGACGCGTGACCCCGGCGATGGACGATCCGCGTGTTTCTGGGCCACTGATTGCGGCCGAGGCTGCAATATTGGCGCAGCGTTCCAAAGCACGACCTCGCTCTTGCCGTGGGCGCGCTCAACCGGGAATTTGACGGTCACGACCGATGCAATGGTCTACGAAATCACCAAGGGGGCTGACGGCAAAGCCAATGGTGCGCGCTATATCGACAAGACGACGGGCGAGCACAAATTCATCGGCGCACGGGCTGTGGTGCTGACCGCTAGTGCAGCTGAAAGCGCGCGGATCCTGCTAAACTCAAGCGCGGATGATAGCGGCGGCCTTGCCAACTCATCGGGGCAAATTGGTCGCAATCTCATGGACACCGTTGGGTCTGGGATTACGGGGCAGATCCCAGCACTGGAAAACCGCCCGCGTTACAATGAAGACGGCGCAATGGGGATGCATGTCTACATCCCGTTCTGGCTCTACGAAGAGCAGGCGGCCGGTCAACTGGATTTCCCGCGCGGGTACCATTTGGAAGTTTACTCCCAGTTCGGTGCACCAGGGATGGGGTCCGGCAGCTCGCTTGATGGTTATGGCCGCGGCATGCTGGATGTCGCCCGGCGCTACTATGGCAGTTTTATCCACTTCGCGCAGCGCGGTGAGATGATCCCGAACGAGAATTGTTTTGCCGAGATCGACACGGACACCAAGGACAAGTTCGGCATTCCGACGCTGAAATTCCACTATAAACACTCCGAACATGAATATGCTCAAGTGGCGCACGCGCAGCAGGCTTCGATCGAGTTGATTGAGCGTATGGGCGGCAGCGTTGTCAGCGATGTGAAGTCGCCGCAGGAAGCGATTGCTGCTGGCGGGCAAATTATTCACGAGATCGGGACCGCCCGGATGGGCACGACTGCGGCGGACTCGGTGACGAACAGTTACGGCCAAACCTGGGACGTGCCGAACCTGTTTATTCTCGACGGCGCGATCTTTTCGTCTAAGGCGCACAAGAACCCGACTTTGACGATTTTGACCCTCGCCATGCGCGGCGCTGATTATCTAGCCAATCAAATGAAGCGAGGGGCGATATGAGTATGCAAGCTCTCCCAAAAACCGACCGTCGCACGACTTTGAAATGGCTGATCGCCGGGATCGGAGTGACGCCAGCGCTCGCAGCGTGCGGCGCGCCCGAACCAGGCGCTGTGGCGAGCAAACTGCTTGGCATGCCCAAACCGATTTCGGGCCTGCCCTATGGGGGCGATCCTGATTTGATGGACCCCAAGGTGACGTGGGATTTGACGATGACCCCGGCGCAGAAACGGCTTGCGTCCGCATTGACTGATCTGGTCATGCCAGCGGGCGATGGCTTGCCTGCAGGCAGCGCGTTTGGGATTTCAGACTTTATCGATGAGTGGGTCTCGTCTCCGTACGAGAAAACGCAAGACGACCGTGAACGGCTGTTCGCATTGTTCGAATGGCTGGAGGGCCAAGCGGGGGAAGCCGGGTTTGCCGCCACGCCTGTCGCAGAGCAACAAGCATTGCTGGATCGCATCGCCTGGAAAGACCGTGTCGAAGAGGGGCTGGCTGATCAAGCTGCCGCGTTCGACACGTTCCGGAACCTGTCCGTCTCCGCCTATTTCTCATCAGAAGAAGGCGCGCAATGGCTCGGTTATTTAGGCAATCGTCCAGCAGCGGGCGAGTATGCGGGGCCGACCGAGGAGGCGCTCGACCATTTGCAAGCTGCGCTGGAACCGCTTGGCCTGACCCTCCCCGAGGGGCTTTAGGTCTAACAATCATTAGGAATGGAGAACTCAAACATGATTTCACGGATCACCGGATTGAGCGGGCTATTATTTGTTCTGGGCGCGTGCGTTACCGCACCGCCCCTCGCGGTCGCAGAGACGGGTCTCTCATTGTTTGATGGCGAGAGCCTGACCGGTTGGAAAGTCACAGAAGAAAACCCCGAGAGTTTCAGGATTGAAGACGGCGCGATTGTCGCTGAAGGCGAGCGGGCACATCTATTCTATGACGGTGAGCACGGCACCGATTTCACGAACTTTGAGCTCTCACTGAAAGTCAGAACCAAGCCCGGAGCCAATGCGGGCGTCTATTTTCACACCACCTATCAAGCGGAAGATTGGCCGCGCGCCGGACTAGAGGCGCAGGTCAACGCCACGCAAAGCGACAGTCGAAAGACGGGCAGCGTCTATGCGGTTGCGGATATCCGGGCCTACGCGGCTGACGAAGAAGTCCCGGCCTTAGGCGTTGATAGCAATCCATATGTGACCAGAGATGCCGCTCCGCATCTAGACGATGTCTGGTTCGATTATGTCATTCGCGTTGAAGACGGAACGGTGACAACCCGCGTCGATGGCGAGCTTTTGGTGCGCTGGACACAGCCAAGCGATTGGAACGACCAGGACCGCAAATTGTCGAGCGGAACATTTGGATTGCAGGCCCATGATCCGGGCAGCCGGGTCGACTTTAAAGACATTTACGTGCGGCGATTGGACTAGGCGCAAGTTTCGGGTGGCGTTCGCTGATAATCGGGAGTACCGGGGCGAATGTCTCCAGCGCTTCGTCTCGGTTTTCTCTCTTGTCTCGGTTGCTACACGATTTGGGGTGGCTTGCCGCTCTATTTCCGAGCGTTGGATCATATCCAACCCACCGAAATGTTGGCACATCGGATTATCTGGAGTGTTCCGACCGGGCTGATCCTGGTGGTCATCGCGCGCAATTGGCAACAGCTCCGTGCGGCGATGACCCGCCAGCATTTATTGTGGCTTACAGTTTCTGCTCTGCTGATTGGGCTGAACTGGCTCACCTACATCTGGGCCGTCGGCCAAGAACGCGTGATGGAGGCCAGCATTGGCTATTACATCAACCCGCTAATCAACATTCTGATCGGCGCCGTGTTTTTCTCCGAGAGGCTCCGGCTTGCCCAATGGGCGGCTGTCGGGCTTGCGGCCATAGGGGTGGCCGTGATGACCAGCGCGCTGGGCTATCTGCCTTGGGTGGCTTTGGTCTTATGTTTCACTTTCGCCTTTTACTCCGTGATCCGAAAGCAGGTCCAAGTTGATAGTCGCGCGGGCTTTGTGGTGGAAGCCGCCATCCTGGCACCCCTCGCTTTGATCTGGCTCAGCTGGTTCGCTGCGCAAGCGGACGGACGTTGGATGGGCACCGGCGGCTGGGACATTCCGCTAATTTTGGCATCTGGCCCGCTGACGGCAGTGCCGCTCATTCTGTTCGCGTTGGCCGCAAAGCGGCTCCGGCTATCGACGATCGGGATGATGCAATATCTCGGGCCGACCCTGCAATTCTTGATCTCTGTTCTGATTTTCAAAGAGGCCTTTGGGCTGATCCATGCCATCGCATTTGGTTTTATCTGGTCAGCCTTGATCGTCTTCACAATTGACAGCTTGATGGGCGAAGCAAAGGCCCGTCGTATGGCCCGCGCGGCGGCATCTGTGAGATAAAGAAAAACCCGGCACAAAGGCCGGGCAAAAAGTCATTTTAGATGGCGCATAATGAGTTTCCAAACTCGAGATATACTCAGCAAGCCGCGTGCCAGTTTCTCGTCTCAGGCGAGTTTCATTTCGAAACACACCTCACAAGCACCCATAAACGGCCTGAACCAGGCGGGTCGCGCGGGGGTCAGCCTGCAGGCTGTTGGACTGGCGGTTCATAACATAAGCCGCGCTCAATCCTCGATCTGGGTCGCCCAAAGCGAGTGACCCACCCCACCCCGAATGGCAAAGCGTGTTCGGGTTTGGACCATACAGTCCAAGATTATTGCGCATCACGCCGGCCGCAAACTCTGTGATGAAGGGCAAAACCAGGTCCTGGCCTTTGACGCGGCTTTGGGTGAGCGCATCAAACGCCGCCTCCGAGATGACGCGTTCCCCGTTCAAAAAGCCGCCATGCGCATAGATGCCATAGAGCTGTGCCACGGCTCCAGCTGTGCCGATCCCGTTCGCCGACGGAATTTCGATCTCGCGCCAAATTGCGCCGCCCCGATCCGGAGAAGACCATTTGGTCAGGAACGCGGTGCGGGTGGCATCGTTGATCTCGCCAAGTTCGGGTAAGGCGCGTGGCCGCATAATTTCAGCAACGCGGTCATGATCTGGTGCAGGCGTCCCAATTTGGAAATCAATACCAGCAGGGCCAGCTATGTCGTCGCGCAAAATCGCGCCGACGCTGCGTCCGGCAATTTGCTGAACCAGCTCAGCGATCAGATAGCCCCAACTTAGCGGATGGTAGCCATGCGCCGTTCCGGGCTCCCAGAGCGGCGCCAATGGGGCCAAGGCGGCTGCGCAAGCTGGAGGATCCAACCAAAGGCCAGGATCGACCGGATCAACAAAACCAGGCAGTCCGGCCTGATGAGAGACCATTTGGGCGATGGTCACCTGGTCTTTTCCATTTGCGCCAAATTCTGGCCAGACGTCCGCGACGAGGGTTTCATAGCTGGCGGGGAGGGCGTCGATCACATGCGCGAGCGTCAGGGCCGCGATGGGTTTGGTGGTCGAGTAAATCGGGACAATCGTCTTTTCGTCCCAGACTTTCTCTTTGCGTCTGTCTGCATAGCCGCCGCGCAAGTCCACGATCAACTGGTTGTCGATATAGACGGCGAAGCCTGCGCCGAGTTCTGTGTCCTCAGCAAAGTTTGCTTCAAAGGCGTCCTGTACCGGTTCAAATCCAGCGGCGACAAAGCCAGAAATTGGGTCGTCCGTCATAGCAGTGTCCTTAAAGCGTTTTCGACATGTGGGCCCGGTCCAGCTGCTGCCCATCAATATCTATGGTCTCGTGATAGACGATTTCAAAGCCCATGGCTTCAAAAGCTGGTTGCGCCATCAAGCTCGCGTGGGTTGAGAGTTCCTCTTCGCCCATTTCAATCGCTATGGCTTGAACATGGTCATAGAGACGCCCGAACAGGCCTTTGCCTTGCGCCGACGGGCGGACATAGGCGAAATCAATGTATCCGCCTGGCTCGATGGTCATGAAACCGAGCGCTTGATCGCCTTGGACGCCGACGATGACTTGCTTTGTGCTTAGCCGCTGTGCCCACGCCTCGCCGCCGCGTTGCTCAGGCGCCCATGCCGCAGACTGAGCTTTGGTATAGCGGGTCGGACCATTATGGATCGCATCGAACATAAGCTCGCCGAGCCCATCATAATCCTCCGGCCCTGCGGCTCTGAGTTGAATTTTGTCTGTCATGATTGACGTTAGGCCAGTGCTTGATTTCGGTCTCGCGAACGGGCACTCGTGTCGCGTTCGTTCTCGTCCGTCAAGGAGCTACCATGACCACATCTACCCACCGCCCGCGCCGATCTTGTCTCTATATGCCAGGGGCCAATCCGCGCGCGCTGGAGAAAGCCAAAACGCTGAATGCGGACTCGGTGATTTTTGACCTTGAGGATGCGGTTGCGCCGGATGCCAAACTAGAAGCGCGCGACACAGTTTGCGCTGCCGTAAAAGCCGGCGGGTATGGATCCCGTGAAGTGGTGATCCGGATCAATGGTCTGGACACCGAATGGGGCCTTGATGACATGAAGGCTGCTGTGGAAGCGGGTCCGGATGCGATCCTTGCCCCGAAAGTGATTGATGGCGGTGATATTGACCGGCTCGACGATGCCATGAGCCGCGCCGGCGCTTCGCAAGACATGGGCCTCTGGGTGATGATCGAGATGCCGAAAGCTATCCTGAACATTCAAGACATTGCCGAAGCGGTCGGCCGCACGCGCCTCACAGCCTTTGTGATGGGGACAAATGATCTCGCCAAAGAGCTGCGGGGCGTGAACAATCCTCCAGAGCGTACAGCGTTTCAGACCTCCTTAAGCCTCTCCGTCATTGCCGCGCGGGCCTACGACCTTCTGGCCATCGATGGCGTGTTTAATGGAATTGGCGATGAAGACGGCCTGACCGCCGAGTGCAGACAGGGCCGCTTGATGGGTTTTGACGGCAAGACACTAATCCACCCGTCACAACTGGAGGCCGCTAATCGCGTGTTCGCGCCCGCCGCAGAGGATGTCGATCAAGCCAAAGCGGTGATCGAGGCGTTCGCGGATCCGGCCAATGCGGGCAAAGGCGTGCTTAAAGTGAACGGTAAGATGACGGAGCTGCTTCACCTGGAAGAAGCGCACCGGACGGTGGCCGTTTCGGAAGCGATTGCGGCGATGGCCGGTTAATCATCCCGGAACCGGTTGGTAATCGGATACCGCCGATCTCGCCCGAAATTCTTCGAGCCAACTTTTACCCCAGGCGGGGCCTGGCGGCGTTTGTATTCTGCGATGTAGAGCAAGTGCTCAATTCGGCGCACGACGGCTTCGTCATGGCCGCGTTTCAGGATGTCATCGACGTCTTCTTCGTCGTCGACCAATCCGCGCAAAATATCATCGAGCACGTCATAAGGTGGGAGCGAGTCATCATCGCGCTGGTCATCGCGCAGTTCCGCGCTGGGCGGCTTGGTGGTGATCCGTTCCGGAATGACTTCACCCGCAGGCCCAAGAGCGCCCAGCGGCACGCCGGTATTGCGCCACTTGGAGAGCGCAAAAACCTCAGTTTTATAGAAGTCTTTCAGCGCATTATAGCCGCCGCACATGTCGCCATAGAGCGTCGCATAGCCGACCGCCATCTCGGACTTATTGCCGGTGGTGACGACCATGTGCCCAAACTTGTTGGAGAGCGCCATCAAAGTGAGGCCCCTCAAACGGGACTGAATGTTTTCTTCGGTCGTATCTGGCTGCGTGTCAGCGAATTGACCGCCCAGCATCTCATCGAGCGCGCCAACGCCCGGCGCGATGTTGATATTGTCATAGCGAACGCCGAGCGCCTCGGCGCAGGCTTTTGCGTCTTCTAGGCTGTCTGAGCTGGTATATTTGCTCGGCATCATCACGCACCAAACGCGGTCTGGCCCAAGCGCATCGACCGCAATTGCCGCTGTCAGCGCGCTATCAATTCCACCTGACATTCCGAGCACGACGCCGGGAAAACGGTTCTTATTGACGTAGTCCCCAAGCGCCATCGTCGCCGCCCGGTATTCTGCTTCCCAACCAGAGGTCAGCTTCGCGGGCTCATCTGCAGGCACGAAGCGATGGCTTGTTCCATCGTAACTCACGACCGCGGTGCCCGTGACGAAATCGCCGAGCAATTGGTGCTCTGTCCCATCATGGTCAACCGCATAGGATGCGCCGTCGAAGACCAGCTCATCCTGTCCGCCGACCTGATTGGCGAAGAGATAGGGCACGCCAGTTTTCGCCCAAGCAGAAAACGTTGTGTGGCGCTCAACATTCACCGTCCGGCGCCAAGGTGAGGCATTGGGAACGAGCAGCACTTCTGCGCCTGCTGCATGCAAAGCTGCTGGAACGCGCGAGTACCAAATGTCTTCGCAAATCGCGATGCCGACAGAGATACCGTTCATCTCGACCAGCTCATGATCGCCTTCACCAGCGTCGAAGATCCGTTTCTCGTCAAACACGCCGTAATTCGGCAGCTCGCGTTTGTCATAACGCAGGCGGATTTTGCCATCCTGAAGCAGCAAAACCGAGTTGTATAAGCAGTCTTCAGTTGCCCAGGGCGACCCGATCAGCATCGCTGGACCGTCTTCGGTTCGTTTCGCGAGATCCTCGATGGCCGCCATGGAATGCTCCACCGCACTCGGCTTGAGGACCAGGTCCTCTGCCGGATAGCCGAGAATGAAAAGTTCCGAGAGGACCAATAGGTCTGTGCCCTTGGTCTTGGCTTCGGCATGAGCGGTCTCGGCCAGCGCCTTGTTTCCCTTGATGTCTCCCACCACTGGATTGAGCTGAGCCACGAGCATTTTGAGCGTCTTCGTCATGGCCTTGAGTTAGGAAGTTTTTATCCCGGTGACAATCATCGCGCAGCGTCGCAGGGTGGAGAAATGGCAAGAGAGCTTGAAATTGCGATTGTCGGGGCAGGGATTGGCGGCTTGGCGCTTGCGACGTTGCTGGCGCGCGCAGGCCATAAAATCCGGGTCTATGACCAGTTCGAAACCCCGAAGCCGATTGGGTCCGGCTTGATGCTCCAACAGACCGGGCTTGCCGTTTTGTCTGAGCTTGGTTTGCGAGACGAGATTGATGCCTTGGGAACGCGCATTGAGCGGCTGTGGGGCCTGACGACGCCGTCTATGCGCCCGGTTCTGGATGTACGTTACACGAAATGGAAGCGCGAGCTCTACGGCCTCGGCGTCCAGCGTGGCCTGGTCTTTGAGGCGCTCTTGGCCGCTGCGCTTGATGCGGGCATAGAGCTTGTGCTCGGCACGTCTGTCGACGGCGCTGACCCCGATGACCCTGCACTTGTTTTGGCGGATGGACGCCGTGAGACGGGTATGGACCTCATCGTGTATGCCCATGGCGCGCGTTCAACCCTGACCCCTGAGGATAAAGGCGTCGACCTGCCTTATGGCGCCCTATGGGCGACCCTGCCATGGCCTCAGGACGGGTCATTCGACAAGACAGCGCTGGAGCAACGTTACTTCAAATCTAGCCAAATGAGCGGGGTGATGCCGTCTGGGCGTCTGTCAGCTGAGGCGCCGGAAACGCTGACCTATTTCTGGTCTATTCGCGCAGATGAGGAAGCCGAGTGGCGGGCGAAATCACTCGACGCGTGGAAGGAAGAGGCGATCGCGCTTTGGCCTCAAACAGCACAACTCATGCCGCATTTTAAAAGCCATGCGGATCTGACTTTTGCACGCTATCGGCATCACACATCAAAGCATCCCGTTGCTGGCCCCGGATTGGTTCGGATCGGCGATGCCTGGCATGCTGCCTCACCGCAGTTAGGGCAGGGGGCGAATATGGCGCTCCTTGATGCCTGGGCATTGGCGCAGGCGATCAAGACGGAACCTGACCTGCCAGATGCACTCGCAGAATACTTGCGTGTGCGCGCGATGCATGTCCGTCTCTATCAATGGATGACCTGGATGTTCACGCCCGTCTATCAGGGCGATAGCACGGTTTTGCCATGGTTGCGCGATTGGCTCGCCGCGCCCGTCAGCAAGATTTGGCCGGCACCGCCGCTGCTTGCGGCGATGGTCAGTGGCTCGATCGGTGCTCCATTGAAGCGGCTCGGCCTGTCTTGATGCTCCCGCAACGACAGGTTTGACACGTCGCTCGGCGGTGTCACACTCCCCTAAAAACAGGCGGGAGAGTATCATGGCAGAACATGATTTAGTGATCCGAAACGGGTTCGTCGTTGACGGATCGGGTGCGCCGGGCCGCGAAGCGGATATTGCGATCAAGGCTGGTCGTGTTGCCATAGTCGGGGATGTCTCGGGTTCTGGCGCTGAAGAGATCGACGCCAAGGGCAAGCTCGTGGCGCCAGGCTTTGTTGATATCCATACTCACTATGATGGCCAGGTGACTTGGGGCAGCGCGCTCTCGCCCTCATCTAATCACGGGGTCACAACCGCTATCATGGGCAATTGCGGCGTCGGTTTCGCGCCAGTACGTGTCAGCGATCATGATCGGTTGATCCGGCTCATGGAGGGCGTTGAAGACATTCCCTTTCCCGTCCTCGCCGAGGGCCTGCCTTGGAATTGGGAGAGCTTCCCGGATTATCTCGATAGCCTGGAAGATCGCCCGTTTGACATTGATGTCGGCGCGCAGCTGCCCCATGCCGCGCTCCGCGTCTATGTGATGGGCGACCGCGGCGCTAATCGCGAAGAAGCGACGGATGAAGATATCGCGGCCATGGCAGCGCTTGCGAAAGCCTCCGTTGAAGCCGGAGCGCTTGGGTTTTCAACGTCGCGAACGCTCAATCATCGCACCTCGGACGGGCAGCCAACACCGACCCTCACGGCATCTGAAAAAGAGCTCACAGGCATCGCCATGGCACTCGGGGAAGCCGGGAAGGGCGTCTTGCAATTCGTCTCAGACTTTAATGACCCACAAAAAGAAGCGGCGATGCTGCGCCGGATTGTTGAGCGCTCTGGCCGACCGCTTTCGGTGTCCTTGGCACAAGCAGATGTCGCGCCGGAAGGATGGAAACTCTTGCTCGGGGAGATTGAAGCTGCGTCGGCTGCTGGGCTTGAAATGCGCGCGCAGGTCGGGCCGCGCCCAGTTGGTTTGCTGCTAGGTCTCGAGCTCACGCTCAACCCGTTCTCTGGCCATCCGGTCTATCAAACCATTGCGTCCGAGCCCTTCGAAGCGCGCTTGGCGGCGTTGCGCGATCCGAGCTTCCGGGAGCGTCTCTTGAATGACGAGCCGGATGCCGAAAACCCCTTCGTCAAATCGATCCTGCGCAGCTTTGGGAAAATGTTCGTGCTGGGAGATCCGCCAGACTATGAACCGACAGCCGACAAGACGGTCGCGGCGATTGCCAAGGCGCGGGGCACGACGCCGGAGTCCGTCGCGCTGGACCTGCTGCTCGCCGATGAAGGGCGTGGCATGCTGTATCTGCCTTTCCTCAACTATGCCCAAGGCAGTCTCGATCCGGTGAAGACCATGCTTGAAAGCCCAGCCAGCTTGCCCGGGCTGTCGGATGGCGGCGCGCATGTTGGAATGATCTGTGACGGTTCTTTCCCGACCACGATGCTCACCCATTGGGCGCGGGACCGATCACGCGGAGACAAAATTCCCCTCGAATTCCTGATCAAACGCCAATGCCACGACACAGCCGCTTGGGTGGGTTTGAAAGATCGTGGCCTTCTGGCGCCAGGTTACCGTGCCGATCTGAACGTGATCGATTTTGATGGGCTGCGTCTGCACACACCGCATATTGTGCATGACTTGCCTGCCGGTGGACGACGCCTGATGCAACATGCAGATGGCTATGAAGCAACGGTCGTTGCTGGTGAGGTCATCCAAAGACATGGTCTGGCAACGGGCGCGAAACCGGGGCGTTTAGTGCGCGGCGCGCGCGCAGCCTAATTAGCTTGCCGTTGTTTCGGCTTGTGCGAGCGCTTCCCGACGTTTCTCTGCTGCTGACTTTTTGACGCTTTCAGAGCGCAACTGCCCACAAGCAGCAAAGATATCGCGGCCGCGCGGCGTGCGGATCGGGCTCGCATAACCGGCTCGGTTTACGACGTCTGCAAAGGCTTCGATCGTTTCCCAATCAGAGCATTCATAAGGGCTACCGGGCCATGGATTGAACGGGATCAGATTGATCTTGGCTGGAACACCGTTCAGCAATTTCACCAGATCGCGGGCCTCGGCCAGGCTGTCATTCGCGCCTTTCAGCATGACGTACTCGAACGTGACGCGCTTGGAATTGTTGAGGTCCGGATAGGCGCGGATCGCGTCAAACAGGGTTTGAAGGTCGTACTTGCGATTGATCGGGACGATCTCGTCGCGAAGATCATCGCGTACGGCGTGCAGCGAGATGGCCAGCATAGCGCCGGTTCGTGCGCCAAGTTCCGGGATCTTCGGTGCGACCCCAGCGGTTGAGACTGTAATCCGGCGGCGACCAATCGCGATGCCGTGACCGTCGCTGATCGTATCGATCGCTTCTACAATGTTCTCGAGATTATAGAGCGGCTCACCCATGCCCATGAAGACAATGTTCGTGAGGCGCCGATTTTCCATGCTCGCGGGCCATTCTTCAATGGCGTCGCGGGCGATCAAGATTTGCGAGACAATCTCTTGCGCGGTCAGATTGCGCACCAGCTTTTGTGTGCCGGTATGGCAGAACGTGCAGTTCAGGGTGCAACCAACTTGGCTCGATACGCAAAGAGCGCCGGATTTACTGACGTCTGGAATGAAGACGCTTTCACCTTCGACGCCCTTTTGGAACCGCACCAACCATTTTTGTGTGCCGTCGATCGAGACTTGATGGTCTGCAATTTCCGGACGGCCCAGATTAAAGCTATCAACCAGTTGCGCTCGCAGGTCTTTTGCGACGTCCGTCATCTCCATGAAATTCTGGCAGCCCATATGGTGGGCCCAGCGGCGGATCTGTTTGGCCCGCATCCCGGCCTTCTTTGGCTCTAGCCCAAGCGCTTCCATCTCTGCTTTCAAGGCAGGCAGGGACATGCCCGCAAGTGATTTTGGGGCAGGCGCGGCATCAGGGCGCCGGGAGAGATCGAGCTCAGTTTTCATGCCGCGCCTATATCAGAGCCTGAAACGAAATGCACCCGCCAGCGGTCAGCCAGCGGGTGCAAGGTTTTGATTGGCATTCGAGCTTAGCTGAAAACGCCAACGTCATGACCGCCTTTGGGGTCTGCGCCAAACTTGTTGGGACCGACCGTGCCCGGCATCGCCATGATCACGATATATGCGATCATTGCGACCAGATTCACCAAAGGTATGATCAGGGCTATGATCGCGCCCAAGATCCACCAGCCAGACATATTTCGGTCGTGCAAACGTCGGACTGAGACGGAAAGGTTCGGGATCAATGTTGCCAAGCTCCACAGCAAGGCGATGCCATAGAAGAACCAACCCACCATGTTCAGGCTATAGGTCGAAAATGCGCTCAGTCCGCCGCCGAGCAAGATAGACAAACCGGTTAGAGTCCAACCGATGATTAAGTTCATAAGCGCCGGCCACCAATATTCTGCGCGCCGCGAACGGCCTTGGAAATTGGTGTAGTTTTTGAAGAATAGCTGAACAGCTTCTGTCATGCCCATGATGATGGTTCCCTCTCATTGCCCCTAGTTTTGATCGCGCCCTTAGGCCCTCTATGCAACTTCGGTGTTAACACTCGCTGTTTGTTTCTCAAAGGCGCCGCGCATGGTGCGAGATGGTTTTACCCCTTCGGATAGACCTTCGGCAGTCTCATTCGGAGCCAGGAACAAATAGGCGTCTGGTAACATTTGCCCGGTCAGCGTCTTTATCACCTCGCGTTTAGATAGCATGGCCAGTCCACTGAGAACATTTGCGCATAGGATCACATCAAACGCGCCAAGATCTTGGGCGGGGTGGAGCAAATTGTGGCGGCGGAACGAGACTGATTTTTTCAAATCCTCATTCACTTCCCATTCGCCCGTGTTTTGACGTGTGAAATTGGTCATCAGTCGGTGAATGGACAGGCCTTTTTGGACTTGGAAATGGCCATAGACACTACGTTCGGCGGTTTCGATACAATCGTTCGAAATGTCGGTGCCGACGATTTCAATCTCTGCGCTTGAGATCGGAGACCCAACCTGTTCTTTCAGACGCATCGCAATCGACCACGCCTCTTGTCCATTCGAGACACCGGCGCACCAAATACGCAGGCGCCCAGATTTCGAGAGTTTCAAGCGCTGCGGTAGAGCATGATTGACGATCTGCTCAATCACATCGCGCTGACTAAAGAAGCAGGTCAGCTTGCCGGTGAGAGCAGCAGCAACCTCTTGTTCAAACCGTTGATTTGGGCGGGCTTTCAGACAATGAACCAGATCGTCGAGTGTCGCGAAGCTCTCTCGACGCGAAATTGCGCTGAGGCGCGCTTCCATCAAATAGGCTTTTGAAGGCGCGAAATGCTGACCGCTATGGCGCAGTGCCAAATCAGCAAGCTCGTTGAACGTGGTGTCTTGCATGTCGCAATTCGCCTCTAAAACCGGTTAGAAGTTACCAAAAAGCGCGATTTTATTAAGAAATTGCTTCAGACGAGGCCAACTTCTGAGAATTTACTCTCAACGATCTCTGCGTCGAAGGGCTTCATGATGTACTCATTCGCGCCAGCGCGGATCGCTTCGCTAATATGCTCGGAGTCGTTTTCATTGGTGCAGAACACAACAACCGGTTCTTTACCTTGCTCTTCGCGGCGCAGCGCCCGGAGAAAATCCAGCCCGTTCATAACCGGCATGTTCCAATCCAGAAGGATCGCATCCGGCATCTCTTTGCGGCACATTTCCAGCGCTTCCGCGCCGTGGGCTGCTTCGGAAACCGAAAAGGACAGGTCTTTGATAATGCGGCCCGCAACAGTGCGAACGACGCGTGAATCATCTACAATCAAACAATGTTTCATCGTTTTACCCGTCTAGGTTGCGAACGGGGTCATAAGACGCGAATTTTGTTAACAGGCCGTTAGCCTTCTGCGCGCAGGCCTTTGGCGACGAACGTCACTTCTTCTTCGACTGCGACGGCGGTTATAGTCCCGCCCAAATCATCGGCGACCATGCGGGCAAATAGCGGCTGGATCGTCCGTGCCGACCAGCCTTCTTCAGGCGTGTTTCCAGCAAGGGCGGCTTCATTAAACTCAGATAGTCGCGCTCGGGGGCCTCTGGCTTGTGCTGTTACCGTGAGGCCAGAATCGTCATTAGCAACGATAAGCGACACCACGCCGCCGCGAGGAATAGAGGCGGTTGCCATGATGACCAGGTTCATCAGCACCCGGGCATGACCGCAACTGAAATGCTCGGTTTCGATCGCCCACTCAATGCTCGGCTTATGGCTCTTCATGAACCCTTCGACGATGCTGCGCACTTCGTGGCGGTCTGCAGCCGTGTCGGAAAGGCCTGCTGAGCCAAATGCGTAACGCAGCAATTGAATGCGCGCCGCAGCAGCCTCGGCCCCATTTTGAAGAAGCTGTTCGGCTTGCGCCTTCATATCCGGATCGCCTGGATCTTCCATCAATTCCAAAGCGGAATTCACAGATGCCACAGGCGAAACCAAATCGTGGCAGATCCGAGACGCAATGAATGCGGCGAGTCGCGAAGGTTCAATCATATCTCAACCCCAAGAAAACAATCCAAGTCTCTCTAACCGATTCGCGCGCAAATGACGTGCTTAATCGTTCAGGTCTTCCGGACGGTCGATATCGTCATAGCCTTCGCGCGCGCTTTTGAAGGTCAAAAAGAAAAGCCCGCCGGCAAGCAGAAGGCTGACCAGGATGCCGAGACCATAGGCGATCCAGCCATGTAGGGTCATGTTTACGCCGAACTCAGCCCACATAGCGGAAACGCCCCAGAACGTGGCGGCGAGTCCAATAATAGCAGCGAGAACGACGAGTGCGGTGGTTTTCATGGGCCAAACTTAGGTGCGACGCAGGCGAAGTCTACCTTTTTAGTCGCGCACTGATGCATAGGCGATCAGTGAATTAGATGACTGAAATGAAATCTCTAATAAGTGCCGGAGATCTTGCCATCGAATTGAACTGGTTATTAAGTCTTTAACGGCACAATTCTTGAACGAATAAGGCCAAACGCAACCGAACGGGATGGCAGTCCGATCTGCCTCCAGGAGAAACTCTCTGTGATCAAATCTATGTCCGCCGGAACTCGCAGCCTTATTGCCTTAGGCGGGCTTGTCGCATTGTCGGCGGCGACGGTGCTGACTTTGGATCTCGCGCCCGAGGCTCCGCTCGAGGCAGAATTCTCCGAGATCGAGACTGTAAGCCTTGCTTCAATGACGATCGAACCCGAAGACTTTGGCATCGCGCAGCCATTAGAAGCGCGCGAAGCAACGCTGAAACGTCGCGAGACTTTGTCGGATTTGGTCAACCGTCTGGATCTGCCAAATAATGAGGGTCACCGAGCACTCTATAGCTTGACCAGCTCAGACTTGCTCGATGCGCGCCGCGTGCGGGCGGGTCTTGAGGTAACGGCCCACGTCTCAGACAATCAACTTAACTCTATTAGCGTTGATCTCGAAGCTGGCCGGCGCTTGCTCGCCAAACGCACCCATGAGGGTGAGTTCCAGGCGATGGCCCTTGATTCCGCCCTCATCCCGCGTCCGATGATCGTCAAAGGGAAGATCGAAACCAGTCTCTATCAGGACGCTCAAGCGCTCGGCGCCGAAGACCAGCAGGTCGTCGATTTTGCGCAAGTGTTTGCGTATGATTTGGATTTCCAGCGCGAAGTTCATCCGGGCGATGCGTTCGAGCTTGCTTTCAATGTGCTGACCGATGAGCGCGGCAATGTCATTCGTCGCGGCGAGGTGATCTATGCATCGCTGAACGGCAAGGCCGTGAACAAATCCTTCTATCGGTTCACGACACCTGACGAAGAGATCACAGACTATTTTCAAGCCAATGGTGAGAGCTCAACCAAATTCCTGATGAAGACGCCCATCAACGGCGCGCGTCTCTCGTCTCGCTTTGGCAAACGTCGTCATCCAATCAGCGGTTATACGCGCCTCCACAAAGGCACTGACTTTGCTGCGCCGCGCGGGACGCCAATTTATGCTGCAGGCAATGGCGTCGTCGAACGGGCGAGCCGCTATGGCGGTTACGGTCATTATATCCGCATTCGTCACGCCAAGGGCTACAAGACCGCTTATGCGCACCTGTCTCGCTATGGCAGCGGCATTCGCAGCGGCAAACGCGTCCGTCAGGGTCAGGTCATTGGCTATGTCGGCTCAACCGGCGCTTCAACCGGACCGCATTTGCATTATGAAGTCTATAAAGGTGGCAAGGCGCTGGACGTGATGCGCCTGAAACTGCCAACCGGTCGCAAGCTTGCCATGGATCCAGAGATCTTTGCTGCCTTCGAAGTTGAGCGCGATCGCATCGACGCCATCCGCGCGACCGAAAATCGAGAAACCGATTACTTGATAACAGCCGCTGTCGCGCCCCCTGCGCCTTAGACCTTCAAAAAACCCTCGTTCGGATTTCCAAACGAGGGTTTTGTTCGTGGGACTAAGCTTTAGTTGAGCGAAGCAGCCCCTTTTGCAAAATCGTTCGGTACACCATTAATGGTGAGGCTATCAGCGACCGCATCGATCTTGATTTCGCTGCCATCATGAACGCGCCCTTCAAGCAGCAAGCGCGCGAGCGGGTCTTGCAATTCCTTTTGGATCACACGCTTCAAAGGACGCGCGCCATAAATAGGGTCATAGCCTCGTTCCGCGAGCCATTCGCGGGCCGCGCTGGTCAAATCAATTGTCATCTTCCGATCGCTGAGCAAGCTGCCCAGGCGGGCCATCTGGATATCGACAATATGATCGATCTCGCCGCGACCCAGGCGTTTGAAGAAGACGGTCTCATCAATGCGGTTGATGAATTCAGGTCGGAAATGCGCCCGGATCGCCATGGAGACGGCCTCTCGTTGCGCCTCTGACAGATCACCTTCATCGCCGCTTGCAATCGCATCTGCGCCAAGGTTTGAGGTCATGATGATCATCGTATTCTTGAAATCGACCGTCCGTCCCTGGCCATCGGTCAAGCGTCCATCGTCGAGCACTTGCAGCAGCGTGTTGAAAAGATCTGGATGCGCTTTCTCGACCTCGTCAAACAAGACGACTTGGTAGGGTCTGCGTCGGACCGCTTCGGTGAGGACGCCGCCTTGATCATAGCCGACATAGCCGGGAGGCGCACCGATCAAACGCGCGACCGAATGTTTCTCCTGAAACTCTGACATATCAAGGCGCAGAACGGCGCTATCATCGTCGAACATAAACTCTGCGAGCGCTTTGGTGAGCTCGGTTTTCCCAACGCCCGTCGGGCCGACAAAGAGGAAAGAGCCGATCGGCCGGTTTGGGTCCTGCAGGCCAGCGCGGGCGCGGCGCACGGCATTCGACACGGCTTGCAGCGCGTCTTCCTGACCAACCACCCGGGCGCGCAAGTCGTCTTCCATACGTAGCAATTTCTCGCGCTCGCCTTCGAGCATCTTATCAACCGGAATGCCGGTCCACTTGCTAACGACGCCTGCAATATGATCAGGGCGAACGACTTCTGAAACCAACCCTTCATCGCGATCAGAGTCGTCACTGCCTTCGACGTCGGAAATCCGCTTTTCCAGATCAGGAATCGCTGAGAATTTAAGCTCTGAGGCTTTCTGCAGGTCGCCCATGCGTTGGGCCTCAGCCATTTCGGCATAGGCGCGGTCGAGCTCTTCTTTGGCTGACGCTGCGCCTTTCAGTTTGTCTTTCTCAGCCGCCCAGGCCGTGGTCAGTTCATCAGATTTGGTCTGCAACTCGCCGATTTCGCCTTCAATTGTTTTGAGGCGCTCAACCGACGCGGTGTCCTTTTCCTTTTTTAAGGCTTCGGCTTCGATCCTCAGCTGCATCAAGCGGCGATCAATCTCGTCCAGGGCTTCTGGCTTGGAATCGACCTGCATTCTGAGGCGCGACGCAGCTTCATCCATCAAGTCGATGGCCTTGTCTGGCAAGAATCTGTCAGTGATGTAGCGGTTCGAGAGGGTCGCAGCCGAGACAATCGCGCTGTCGCTGACCCGAACGCCGTGATGTGCTTCGTATCGGCCTTTCAGGCCGCGTAGGATCGAAATCGTGTCTTCGACGGTTGGCTCATCGACGTAAACGGCCATGAAGCGGCGCGCCAAAGCGGCATCGCCTTCGACATATTTGCGATACTCATCGAGCGTCGTCGCACCGAGACAATGCAGTTCGCCGCGGGCCAAAGCTGGCTTGATCAGGTTGGAGGCATCCATCGCGCCATCACTTTTTCCGGCGCCGACAAGCGTGTGCATCTCGTCGATGAAGAGAACGATCCCGCCTTCTGCCTGCTCAACTTCTTTCAAGACAGATTTCAAGCGTTCTTCAAATTCGCCGCGGAATTTTGCCCCAGCGATCAAGGCGCCCATGTCGAGGGCAAGCAAGCGCTTTTCTTTTAGGCTCTCAGGGACGTCGCCATCCACGATCCGGAGCGCCAGGCCTTCCGCGATTGCGGTTTTCCCGACCCCAGGCTCGCCGATCAGAACAGGATTGTTCTTGGTTCGCCGCGATAAGACCTGGATGGCGCGCCGAATTTCTTCGTCGCGTCCGATCACCGGGTCGAGCTTTCCCGATCGGGCATCTGTGGTCAGGTCGCGCGTATACTTTTTGAGGGCTTCATAGCTCTCCTCTGCGTTTGCACTGTCCGCTGTGCGGCCTTGGCGAAGCTGGGTGACAGCCGCTTCGAGGAGGCTCGCCGTAACGCCCGATTGGGCCAGGGCTTCGGCGGCTTTGTTTTTCTTCAAACCTGCGAGCGCGATCAGCATGCGCTCCACTGTGATGAAGCTATCTCCGGCCTTTTTTGCGCTCGCTTCGGCATCGGCGAACAATTTTGCGGTGGCTTGATCAAGGCGTAGGCCGCCTTGACCGCCGCTGACCTTGGGAACCGCGCGAAGGGCATCATCGAGCACTTGGGTGACGCGTTCAGGTTGCCCCCCTGCGGCGCGGATCAGATTGACCGCCAACTGGTCGCGATCCTCGAGCATGGCTTTAAGAATGTGTTCGGGGAGAAAATGTTGATTGGAATTAGCAAGCGCAGCCGTTTGCGCAGCTTGCAGAACGCTTTGAGCGCGTTCGGTATAGGTCTCAAAATTCATTGTCTATCTCCTTTCAAAGGCAGATCAGAGCCCCGCCAACATCAGTTGCACGAGGGAGGTTTTGGGTCTGGGCCCCGCTCAGCGGCAACCCGTCTCAAACTTATGTGGGAATGCGAAAACGGGTTCGCAAGATAAAACCTGCGAACCCGTTTTTAATGTCAAAAGAAACCGTGTTAAGTCGCCGGAATAAGGCCAGCTTTCTCAGGATCACCAACCATTTTGGTCAGCGTCTTCTTCAACTTGTTCAGCGCCTGATGCTCGATCTGACGCACCCGCTCTTTCGAGATGCCAAGACGTTTGCCAAGCACTTCCAACGTGACGCTGTCATCGGTGAGGCGGCGCTCTGAGATGATCAGCGTTTCACGCTCACTCAGAACCTGTAGCGCTTCTGCGATCCATTCTTTGCGTTTCGCATTGTCGCGCTCTTCCATCACAATTTGATCTGGCGTGGCGCTTTCATCTGGGAGGAGATCTTGCCATTGTGCGTCGCCATCGACGGCGAGCGGAGCGTTGAGGGAGCGATCAGATCCGGACAGGCGAGAGGCCATAGACTCAACATCACGTTCGGGCACGCCGAGGTGCTCAGACACCCATTTCTTATTAGCCGCCGTCATGACGGCATCGCCTGTATCATCAATCTTGGCGCGCAGCCTGCGTAAGTTGAAGAAGAGCGATTTCTGCGCGGCGGTCGTGCCGGTTCGAACGATCGACCAATTGCGCAGGACAAAGTCCTGGATGGAAGAGCGGATCCACCATGAGGCGTAGGTCGAAAAGCGAACTTCGCGAGATGGCTCAAACCGCGCTGCCGCTTGCATCAAGCCAACATTACCCTCTTGGACCAGGTCTGCGAGCGGCAAGCCATAGTGTCTAAACTTGGAGGCCATGGAGATCACGAGGCGCATATAGGCAGTAGTCAGCTCGTGGAGCGCACGTTCGTCATTATTCTCGCGCCAACGCCGGGCCAGGTCCCGCTCATGCTCTGCTTCGAGCATTGGAGCTTTCATTGCTTTGCGGACAAAGCTCCGGTCTGGATTGCCTGCTGATTGACCCGTATTCGCCATTCCATCTCCCGTCCCGTAAAGGGCTCTTTTAAGGGTGTCTTCATGAGTGTTTACGAGAGGTTTCCGGGACTGGATCAGAAATTTCTTGAAAAAAATAAATCCGCTCTAAAAGCAAAAAGCCCCGCCGGTTAGGGCAGGGCTTTCTTTAAGTCTCTTCGCCGCTTTCCGGCTCGCCCTTTCAGGCGGCTTTCTTTTTCGCGAGCGATTCAGCCAAACGATCCATGGCTGAGGTGTGATCAATGCTTTCGACAGCTGCAAGCTCGCGCGCCATACGGTCCAGCGCATTCTCATAAAGCTGACGCTCTGAGTAAGACTGTTCCGGCTGATCTTCCAAACGGTGCAGGTCGCGAACGACTTCTGCGATGGAGATCAGATCGCCTGAATTGATCTTCGCTTCGTATTCTTGAGCTCGGCGAGACCACATGGTGCGTTTAATACGCGCCTTGCCGCCGAGCGTTTTCAGAGCATCGTCGACCAGTTTTGAACCTGCAAGTGCTCGCATTCCAGACGCAATCGCACGATTGGTCGGAACACGCAGGATCATTTTGTCCTGGTCAAACGAGACAACATAAACTTCCAAGGTCATGCCAGCGACTTGCTGTTGCTCAATAGCTGTTACGGAACCGACGCCATGAGCGGGGTACACGATTTTTTGACCAGCTTGGAAATCTAGCTTTGCTGCCGCATCTGCTGTTGCCATATGGGAGACCTCTTTTTTCTACGCAAACGAGCCACGTTGCCGGCGAGAGTTCTCGCACTTGCCGACATAAGCATGGCTCGGATAGGGTTTTGTGATGCTTTTATATAACACAGTTTAATGTCATTCTCAATAGCTGGCTTCAATTCTCATGTAGATGAAGGAAGTCTTTAGCTGGCGGGCAGTTCGATCGTGAACCGGGCGCCAGTTGTATCTCTATTCTCAGCAATGACAGTGCCCATATGGGTCTGCACAATCTGTGCGACAATCGACAACCCCAAACCGGAATTGTTGCCGAAAGCAGCGCCTTTCGGTCGATCTGTATAAAATCGCTCAAAGATTTTTTCGAGCTTATCCGGCGGAATACCTGGGCCATTGTCTTCAATTAGGATTTTCGCGGTCGTCTGTGGCCCCTGGCGCCCCTGTTCGAGGGTCACAGTGACTTCGTCGCCTTCGGGTGAAAACGATCGCGCATTGTCGACCAGATTGCGTAAAACCTGCCCCAGCGGCCCTTCACGGCCGCGCACGCTGAGGCCAGCATCCATGGTCGCATCCTTGAAGGTGACTTTAACGTCGCGCTGATGCTCGAGCCCTTCATAGGTCCGAATGACATCGCGTAAGAAGCGCGAAATATCGAGACGCTCAGTGGGAATGCGGGTGATTTCAGCCTCAAGCCGAGAGGCATTGGAAATGTCAGTAATTAGACGATCCAGACGTTGGACATCCTGCGCCATAACTTTGCGTAGCTTTTCGAGCGCGACGGGATCATCCTGAACCATTTCAGACGTCTCAACTGCAGAGCGGATCGAGGTCAGCGGGTTCTTTAGCTCGTGCGCGACATCTGCGGCGAAGGATTCATTTGCTGTGATCCGCTCGAACAGCGCTTCCGTCATCGATTCGACCGATTGAGCCAAATGCCCGATCTCATCGTGCCGCTTTGAAATTCGGTCTAGATCTAGCTTACTGCTTGAGCCGCTCCGGATTTTGTCGGCTTCGCGGGCGAGACGGCGAAGCGGATTGGCGATCCCTATGGTGAGAAGCGCGGATGTGATCAAAGCGACCAGGATGGCGACCGCGATAAACGGAATAAGCGCCGCCCGCTCGGCGCGGATAATCGCGTCGATATCGTTAGATTCCAGCGTCAGAACGCCGACCACAGCCGTCACGTGCTGAATCGGAAGGGAGACAGAAATAATCCGCTGACCACGATCATTAAAGCGTTGGCTGGCGGCTTCATTGCCGATTTGCGCTTCTGCGAACTCTTCCTCGAAGGTCAGGGTTCGCACCGCATCTTCGCCCTCAGACGGCCGGAAGGACCCTAGAACCGAGACCGCCCATTCGGACAGGCTGGTACTCCAAACCGTCAGGCGATCCGGGTCTTGAAGCGGCGGTAAGTTCTCGACGATCACACGGTCCGACAGGAAATAGCTATCCCCGACCAGGGTGCCATCCATGTCGTAAATCTTGCCACGCATGGATTGCGGAAGAGACAGCGATGCCATGACATCCTTGGCGAGGGCCTCATCCAGGATGGGCTGCGGCTCACCATAGGCGGCGTCGTCACCGATCAGGTTAGACAAAAGTTGCGCTTGGCCGACGAGATCTTGCTTCTTCGAAACGACGAAGCTCGCCCGCATCTCATTCAGCACCATGGCGCCAATGATCAAAATAATCAGGCCGGCGAGATTGGACGCAAAAATCAGACGAGCGATGCGGGAGCCGAGCAAACGCCCGCTCCACCATCTTAGATTTCGCCTATTTGGTACCGAGGCCATACGTCCAGTCTCACCTAATGACCCTGAACTTTAGCTGTCTGCGGCAACTTTCATAGAGACAATGGCGTCTGGGCTGCGCGGCGGCTCACCTTTGGCGAGCTGATCAATCACGTCCATGCCGGCGCTAACCTGGCCCCAAACGGTGTACTGATTGTCCAGGAAGCCGGCTTCATCGAAGCAGATAAAGAACTGGCTATTGGCCGTGTTGGGCTGATTGGTACGCGCCATAGAGCAAGTGCCGCGGACGTGTGGCTCTGGGTTGAACTCAGCGGTCAAGTTCGGCTTGGAAGAACCGCCCATACCGGTGCCGTTCGGGCAACCGACTTGCGCCATGAACCCGTCAATGACGCGGTGGAAGATGATTCCATCATAGAACCCTTCGCGCGCCAGCTCTTTGATCCGGGCGCAATGTCCGGGGGCAAGGTCTGGGCGGAGGTCGATCGTGACCTGACCCTTTGAGGTTTCCATGATGATTGTATTCTCGGCATCAGCCATAGCGGGAAGCTCCTGTGAATGAGTTTCCTGTCGCTTAAGCGGTTCTGAGCCTTGGTAAAAGGCCTGATTAGCGGTTTCCGCCCGCAATATCGTAGAACAGAGAGAAATCGATTGGCAGCGCGTCGCGAATATATTGCCGAACAAACAAGTTCTGGTCTGCGATCGGTTTGCGCGTGACATAAACCACATCGAACCTGCGCAGCGGCGCCCACTCAGCGAGGCTTGGGTCATAGACGCCTGCTTTGAGATCAAACACTGCAGATTTAACTTCGCCGCCGGGCATGCGCCGCATCAGTACGACAGTCCGAGCGCGGCCTGATTCGGTTACGCCGCCTGCCATGATGACGGCCTGCAGCGGATCAATCAGTCCTGGCATGTCGAACATTCCGGGGCTGGCCACCTCGCCGCCGACAAATACGCGCTGTGATGGCGTGCCGGTCAGCAAGACGTCGATGTCCGGATCATTGAGCTCCGTGGCCATCGCGTCTTGAACCGCGTCGCGGACTTCATCCACGGTCCGCGCAGCAGCGATGATCGGGCCGGAATAGGGCATCCTGAATCGGCCGTCAGGGCCAATAGTTATCGTGCGATTGAGCTCTGGGGCAGTGTGCACGATGACTTCCAATTGGTCGCCGGGTGCAAGCAGGTAATAGGCGTCGGCACCATCTTCATGGCGCCATTCTTTTTGTGGAAATGGGTCGGATTCGACCGGCGCGCTTATCTGACACGCCGATATCAAGATCGGTAATAAGGCGAGCCCTAGCAGATGTTTCATAGCACGTTTCAACGACAAATTTATCTGCTCCCAGCGTCTGCGTTAATGTTTAAGGAAGTATCAAGCGGGTAAGAAGAATCTGAACCAAAAAGCGTTCGGAGCCCGTACGCATGACTGACCTTGCTGACTGGGGCCCCTCGGGGGCCGTTCAGACCGATGCCGGATTTATGCCAGCGCGGCCACGGCTGGGTATGGCTGATATTCTGCTTCAGCTTTGGCGGGCGAAATGGCTGATGATGTTGATTGGCCTGCCCATCTTTGCGCTTGGGCTCTATGCCGCTTTTCAAATGCCGAAAACGTACGAATCGCGATCCGCGCTTTATGTCACGTCAGGCGATGAAGTTCGCTCCAGCTCCATCCTGAGCGATCCAAGCTTTGATCCCGGCCCAGACATCCAGGAAGTCATTCAGGGCGAGCTACAAATCCTGCAGACCCAATTGGTCGCAGAACGGACCCTGTCCAGATTTCCACTTGAGCGAATCTATCCGGACCTCGCCGAGGCAAGGGACAAGGAGCTCGCGAAGTCCGAACCCGCATTGGCAGAACCGATCGAGTTCGAATTCTATCAGAAGGGCGTCGAAGAGCTACAAAAGAGCTTCTGGTCTGGTGCGTCACCTAACTCAAACATTATTGCGGTCGGATTTGGACATGAAGACCCACGCGTCGCGGCTGAGATTCTGAATGCGGCGATGGCGGTATATATGCAGCGCCGCGCCGAATTGTTTGGCAGCCGTCCCGTCGATCAGTTTCGCGCCGAACGAAAACGCTTCGAGGGTGAGCTCTTGGATGCTGAGTCGAACATTTCGACATATCTGCGTGAGAATAACATTCGCGACTTTGCCAGCGAACGCTCTACGGCTCAGGGCCTGTTTACGGTTATCTCAGGCGAGTTGTCTAACGTCCGAGCCCGCGCCAGCGCCGTTCAAGGACAAGTCTCGCGGACCCGCTCGCAATTGGCCGCCACCCCTGCTGAGCAAGATCTTTATGTCGAGGACTCCAGTGCCCAGCGCCTGCAGGAACTGGAAATCGAGCGCAACCAAGCCTTGGTAAATTATACCGCTGATAGCCGCCGCGTTCAGGCCATAGATCGCCAGATCGCCGAATTGCGGGCTTTCCTCGGCGATCAAGCGTCGCTGGCCGGCACAGTGCGCCGCGGTCCCAATCCGACTTATCAAGCGCTCGAAACTTCACTCAATACGTTTGAGGCAGAAGCTGACTCGCTGACAGGGCAGCGCGCTGAATTAGAGCGCCAACTCCGCGCGGTCGAAGATAAGCTGGACCGGTTCAGCGATTTGGAGCCTGAATGGAACGAGCTGCTTCGGAACCGCGATTTGATCGAAGCGAGTGTGCGGTCTATCGCCGAGCGTGAACAGCGCGAGGGCACTGTGGCGGGCATTACCGCGCAGGAAGCAGATAGCGTTAAAGTGACCGAACCAGCGACTGTCCCTCTCGAAGGCAGCAGCATGAAGCTACCAGTCGCTATTCTGGCCCTATTGTTTGGCGGCTTCACCGCCCTGATCGCGGGTTTGCTTCGCGCGTTCACCCGGCAAGGCTTTTCCACGCCAGCGTCTTTGCAGCGGACAACCGGTCTTCCGGTCTTGGGCGCAATCCGCAAAGCGTGAAGCTGTACGCTCCGCAAAGTCCCGTTAACCAAGATCGTGATAGCGATGGGCGTTGAAACTCTTGGTGTATTGATGAATGCGTGATCTTCGCAAAGAACTTGGACCCGTATGGCGCTCGGCAACGCGACTTGGCGCGACCCCGACAAGTGCACGCGTTCTGATGTTCACGTCTGCGACGAGTGGTGAAGGCGTGACAAGCATGGCCGCGAGTTTTGCCTGTCTTGCAGCGCGCCGCTCCGAGAAGCCCGTTTGGTTGGTTGACTTGGATGTTCGAGAAAACCCCGTGTTCACCGGCTTTAAGAATGGGTTTGCGAAAGACATCGGACGGCCAGGTCGCGCCTATGATGCTGCGCTGAAGCAATCGCCGATTTATAATATCACACCGCGGGTCGAAGATGGTCGTCAGAACAAGCTTTTGACCGCACATGAGATTGATGGCTTGCCGCTTATGGTGACGCGGTTTCGCAGCGAACGTCTTAAGTCTGGGCAGCGCGTGGCGTTGCAGGACTCCCCGAATTGGTGGCGCGCTTTACGACAAATTTCGAGTTGGGTGATTATCGATGCCCCAGCGCTTGAACATTCTTCCGCTGCGCTGACCATGGCCAGCGCCGCAGATGGTACGATGCTTGTGGTCGCGGCGGATCAAACCAAACCGGCTGATGTCGACGGCGCACGACGCGAGTTGGAAGCCAAACAAGGGCGTGTCTTGGGCGCTGTGCTGAACAGGGTGAAAGCCGATGCACGGTTTGCAAACCGCTTCAGCGCCTAGAGCGAGCGACACCGAAGCCGACAGTCCGGTCAGCCGTTTCGAATTCGCATTTTTGATTATTGTTTTGCTGATTTTCAGCGAAGGGCTCTTGCCCCGCCTGCTTGCGGGCGACGAGTCAGCGGACGGATCGCCGCTGCTGCGATACTTGTGGCTACCGATTTATGCGATCGCTTTTTGCGGTATGCTCTGGAAGATCAAAGCGGTCGGTCAAGCCTGTTTGCGGCTGCCCTTCTTGATGGGATTGCTAGGGGTTTGCGCGCTATCATTCACGTGGTCGATCGATCCAGGCTTAACCCAGCGCCGTAGCTTGGCGATCATTATGACGACGATTGCCGGTCTGTATCTTGGGTCCCGATATAGCTGGCAGACAATGATTAGAGCGGTTGCGCTCACCTGGTTGATTTTGGCCATCACAAGCTTTTTCACTGGCTTGCTCGTGCCATCTATGGGGCGGGCGCAGGAAGTTCATATCGGGGCCTGGCAGGGCCTGTTCTACGAGAAGAACCAGCTTGGTGGCCATATGGCGCGTGCGGCTTTTGTTGGTGCGTTCCTCGCCTTAATGGACCGAAAGTATCGCTCTTATTGGCTGGGACTTGCCGGACTGGCGAGCCTGCTGGTCCTTCTGACAACCTCCAAGACATCGCTCCTCGGCTTGCTTTTGGGCTTTAGTATTCTCGGAATTGGGGCGTGGATGAAACGCGGGATCAATACCGGTTTGGTCACGCTTTGGGTGGGAGTCATCTTGATTGGCGCTTTCACCGCAACGCTGATCTTCGCGCCAGAGCTGGTTTTCCAGGTGCTCGGCCGCGATATGACCCTGACAGGGCGGACCGATATCTGGATCACCTTGATCGATTTTATCGAGCAAAGGCCGCTATTCGGATACGGATATGGCGCTTTTTGGTCGCTCGACAGTAATCCCGGAAACTGGGTTCGCGATACGCTGGAATGGGATGCCCCGACCGCTCACAATGGCTGGATGGAAGTTACTTTGGCGCTCGGCTTGGTCGGATTGTTTTTCCTGGCCATGGATTTTCTCGTCACCGTCATTCGGGCTTTAATCGTCTCGATCAACACATGGACGGGTCTATTCGCAGTCGGGTTCTGCGCTCAGTTCTTTTTGTTCAGTCTTTCAGAGAGCGCATCTTTACAGCAGAACTCAATCATCTGGCTGATCTATGTGGCGATTGCAGCAAAACTGGCAGTGCGTCCGCGCGGTGTCGCTGCGATTAGACCTGCTCGGCCTCAGGTGAGAAATCCGGGGCCACCGCTGGCGCGAGCTTAGCCGCGTCTTGCTTGAGAGCTGCCTCGCCATAGAAGCGCATATCGATCCACCAAAGAACCTTCGAGATCCCGCGCATTGCCCGGTCGAGCTGAAAGGCACGGCCGGGATGTCGGATTAAACTCAGGCCAAACCATTGTGCGCCATGCCAAACGGTCTTGCCCGCGCCGACGACCATCCAAAACAGGATCGTATCAAAACGCTTGCTGCCTTGCCGGCGGACGATAGTGATTGGCGCTTGCCCATATGAGAATGCACGCCGCAACGTATAGTTTAAGGTGACGCGTTCGGCTGGCGGGTATTCCCAAACTGGGGCGTCTCCAGCCCAAGCGAATCTCAAATTCGCGCGGCGCACACGTTGGAAGAGCATGTCATCCTCGCCGCCAATTTCGTTCATTTGCTCATCAAACCACGGCGCACCACCTGGAATGAGCGAAAAGTCTATGAGCGAATTTCCACAGCCATAGGACTCATCCGTATAGCCAGTCTTCAGATCGGGCTCACGCGCGAAGAATTGTTGGAAATAGGCCTGATGGCGCCGCTGTCCGACGGGAAGCGCGGTCTGCACCGGCCCGAATGTCACCGCTGCTGGGAAATTCCGGTGCGACTGAAGCAAGGTCTCGAGCCAGGTTGGCGGCGCAGATTGATCATCATCCAGAAACGCGACAAGCTTAGACCCGACGGCCGACATGGCTTTGTTTCTGGCATTCGCAACGCCGGCGGCGGGCTCGTGAAGCGCAATTAACCGGACAGTCTGAGGACAGAATTTGCGTAAGTAGGCGATTGTATCAGAGGCGGTTCCCGCGGGCGTATTGTCGACAATGACAAGTTCAAAACCTTCGGCCACCAAGGTTTGGGCATACAGGCTCTCAACCGCGCGTTTCAACCCGTCCGGTCGGT
Source organism: Henriciella sp. (assembly GCA_039970335.1). Lineage (GTDB taxonomy): Bacteria > Pseudomonadota > Alphaproteobacteria > Caulobacterales > Hyphomonadaceae > Henriciella. Next base: position 813,291 of record JBDVMC010000025.1, read on the forward strand.
TAAACGTGGGGACCACAACACTGATCAAAGCCGCGTTCCATACGCAGACGCGCGAAACAGTTTCAGCGCGAGAAGGCGAAGACGGATTGGCAAATATCGTTTCCTTGCAACGGTATCGAAGGCACCGGTCAGTTGTTTTTCAAACGGAAGCCGACTGAAAAATTTTGCCATGCGATAGAGCGGCGTGGTTTCCATGACATCGGGGTGACGCTCTACCAACCGTACGAAATTATCCGCTGAATTTCCATACTTCTCAAGCAGCGCATCATCAGTGTCGAGCCCGAGATGAGTTGCTGGATTATCGATATGTAGAACCGGATAGGCTGCTGCGACGCGAAGACCCCAATCAACATCTTCCCAACCCCAGCCTTTAAAGCCCGGGTCAAAACCGATTTGGTCGAGCACCTGTTTGTGCGCGAGAATGTTCGACGTGAACACATAGCGTCCCGGTTCTTCTGCGCGAATGCTGGCAGGCACACATTCAGACATCGCTGATTGCGCGGCATGCAAATGGGTTTCAGCGGTCGGAAGGACATGTTCAAGGCTGAACCCCCCAGCGATCAAGGCTGGGTCTTCTTCAGCATCAATCGCATCGAGATAGCGGTTCAAGAAGTCATCATCATCTGGCTGCATGTCGGAGTCTAAGAACAGCACCCAATCGGTTTCCGCCAGCGCTCGTAAGCGATTGCGGGCATGACTGCGTCCGGCATTTTTGGGCGCACAGATCAAACGTGCAGGACCTGGAAAGCGAAGAATGTGCCGCGCGAGTTGGCGGGTTAAATCAGAATCGCAGGAGCCATCATCAAACACCAGAAGCGTGCACTGCTCGGCACCAGGCAGACGTGCAAAACTGCACAACAAAGCGTCGGCATTGTCCTTCCAGGTTGGGACACAGATGGTTATCTTTGCGTCGCCAGATTTCGCATTGGTCATGACCTCTTCCCCTTCTGGGGTCGCGCCAACTTTGGAAATCAGCGTTTCATCAAGCTCAAGCTTTTGATCAGTAGGACGTCGCGCAGTGCTCATAATTAGCGGATCTCTGTGGCATCGCCGAACAAGCGGGGTAGGGTCATCAAAATAATGTAGCTATCGAACCAAAAGGAGGACCGGTTCACATATTCCATATCCAAACGGACGCGCTCGCGAACCAATTCCTTCGTATGCACAGGGCCGCGGGAGCCGTTGATTTGCGCCCAGCCAGTGATGCCTGGTTTGGCGCGGTGACGGTGCGCATAGTCGCCGACAATGTTCTGAACCGATTGTTCTTCGCTGGTCATGCCGACGGCATGCGGGCGAGGACCGACAATTGACATTTCGCCCCGCAACACATTCCAGAGCTGCGGCAGTTCATCAATCGATGTGCGACGAATGAGGCGGCCAATGCGCGTAATCCGAGGATCATCGGCAATCGTCTGTTGTGATATACGTTCGGCCGCTTCCGGATCATCGCGCATAGAGCGGAACTTCCAGACTTTGATGATCTGATTGTTAAACCCGTGACGTTTTTGGCGGAAGATTATCGGGCCTTTGCTTTCCAGCCGGATGGCTAAAGCGAGTAGCGCCAGAAGAGGACTAAACACAACCAGCATAATGCTCGCGCAGACCACATCGAATACCCGTTTCGAGGCTGCGCGGCGGGCATCATGCGGGCTTCCTGAAACATAGGCGGCGGGCGAGTGCGCGATTTGAGCGAGGCTCTCGGTTTCCGGATCGAAGCCTTCAAGGTCGAGCAATAGAACGACACGCTGAGGCAGGATGCGCAGGCGGTCAACCATCGCGCGAACCCGGTCGCGCGCATCAGAGGTGACCGTGACAACAATGCGATCAATTTCCGGCAAGCGATCCCAGTCGAACAAGTCATCCAGGCGCCCAAGCAATGGCGCGCCTGCGAGAGATTTCGGTGCGCGGGAGAGACGGTCGTCAAATATACCAACGATGTTGAGTTCACGTGAGCGGGCGTTTCGCTCGATCAGCCTTTGGGCGTTTTGAGTGGCACCGACAATGACGACATTTTCACTGATCCATCCAGCGCGCGCGAAGTGTCGTCCGATCACCAGAACATGGATATGTACGCAGTTGACGACTAACCAGGTGGAGAAAATCGCGGCCAGAGCAAACGGCGCGACATCTTCTCGGTAAATCAGGTTGATGGCCAAAGCTAGGAATGCCAGAGGCACGCCCGACCCATAGGCTGTGGTCAGGACATGATCGATAACACTGCGCTTGAACCCCAGATTATAAGCTGAAGCAGAGCGCAGGCTCCACGATAGAATAATTGGAATCAGAGCAAATGGTGTAAATTGGTACACTGACGCAAACAAAAATCCGGCACCGGAATGAAGCAGGAAGTAGGTCGCAATTAAGCAGGCGACAATGACATCGAGCCATCTCAAGCCCAGTCGGATTCCCGCAAAGCGGATCGGGATACGACGTGAAGGAAGCCGGGCTGAGGTTACGTCGACTGTATCATTTGCTGGGGTTTCAACGGATTCTCCAGACGCTGAAGGCTCAGACCGCTTTGGTCTGCCCCCTTGTTCAACACCTTGAATGATATCCGTAGACATCGACCTACCTCTTACACCCTGGTTCTATCTTGCACATTAAGTTCAAGATTAACCTTCGCCCACCGGACAAATTTCATGCAATTCCAAGGCCGTAAATGCGCGGACTGCGAATAGGTCCCGCAAAATTTTAACTACAGTTTGTCTTTCACCCATTCGCGCGTGAGGAATCCGTCGACAACATCGCAGACCAGACCGATCTCCGTCAGAGCGCTAATATAGCGGTCCGGATCGACTAAAGGCTTCCAGACGGAGCCCGCTTCAAACTGATCATCCGCCTCCAAAGCAAGGGTCAGATGATCGCCTTCAAAAATCCCGCGCAGCTTGCCACCTTTGAAATGACGCTCCAGCGCGATCAGGCGTTCCATACGATCGGGCGTCAACAAGGCCCGCGCCTCGACCTGATCATTGGAATAGATGGTGAAATTGTCTTCCAGTTCTTTCGCAACCAGGTCCACTTTCTGAAGCGACTTGTCGCCGAACAAGCCTTTCCACCAGCCTTGCCGTGCGATCATGGTCCGGCCCAGAAAGCGGTCTGGATACTGGATATGAAACAGTAAGCCTTGGAAAGTTGTCACCGTGCGCCGGTTCTTTCCCGAGCCTTGCTCTTCGGTAAGTTTGCACTCGACCAGAGAGAAATGAGTTTCGGCGCGGTCGCCTTCGATCAGGTCTTCGAACTTTCGATTATCATAGCCTGGCAGCAAGCGCGCTTCTTTCAAAACATCAAAGGCTGGCGTGGGCGGCGCGTCGTCTATCCCCTTGCCACCAAACATTTGCGACGCGGCTTTTGTTTGGGAAGACTGCGACTTGATCCATTCGCCAGCTGATTTCCAGTCGGAAATTCCGCTGACATCAGGGTGCAGGGTTTCATACTTAAATCCGAAAGATTCAGCAGCAGCACCCACCACAAGCTGTTTGGTTTCGGACTTGACGCGCATAAGCGGGACCCAAGCGGCGGCGCTCGCAATGGCGGTTACGGCAACCGCACCAAAAATGATGAAAAAGACCCCTGCGCCGCCCGTCATAATCGCAATCGCGATTGCGATTACGCCAACAACAAGTCCGGTCCAGACGGTGCGTTTGCGCGCTTTAGAGATGATGCTGCGTCGTTCAGCCTCGCGCCCAGCCAGCGCCGGCTCGAGAACGCTGGTCCACACTTTCATCGCATTTTTGAATTCGGGACGCTGCGCAACCAACGCAGAAAAGATCGCTTCTGAAATTCCACCTGCCATTACAATGCCGCTCCTTAATCGTCGCCCCATAAGGGTTTATCTGGAGAAACAACAGCAGACAATCGGCTCAGTAAGCCGTGCAGGGTAGCAGCTTCCTCTTCGCTCAACGCGTCGAGCAATTCGCGTTCGCTTTCAATCGCACGCGGCAAAATTGCAGCATAGATAGCGTTGCCTTCATCGGTGAGGCGCATCGGTGCGCGCCTGCGATCATCTCGGTCAATTTTGCGTTCCAAGATACCGCGCTCAATCAAGCTCGCCGCGGCCCGACTGACGGTTGGCTTGTCCATGAGCGTGCGCTGCGCCACTTCCGTGCTGGTCAGACCTTGATGCTCACCAAGCACGGCCATGATCCGCCATTGCCAGATCGAGAGTTCGAACTCTTGCTCATAGATTTTGGCAATCTTGCTCGAGACTGCGTTCGACAGAACGGACAACCGATACGGCAAAAAACCGTCAAGACTTAGGGCTGGGCTTTCACTCATAGGGCCACCTCCGCGTTAAGGTTACAGCATCGCGCCCCTAATTGTAATTTATCATCCGCAGAGAAGCCTTAATTCGTCGCGCGCGTCACTTCTTCGATCGGAATCGTGTAAGCGCGCGAACAAAACTGGCAGTCGACCTGCAAGGTCCCGTCCGGCTCGACCATGTCGCGCAGGCTTTCATCGGCCATGCCTTGCAGTGTGCCGACCAAGCGCTCTCGGTTACACGTACAGACATCGCTCAGGCCTTGCGCATCAACATCCATCGAAACGCCGCCTTCGTGGAACAAGCGATAGACTAGATCAGCCGCCGGCAGCGTCGGATCAGTAAGCTCTTCCACTGACAAGGTCGAAAACAGAGCTTCGGCTTCACGCCAGCCGTCTTCGGTATCGCCCCGGGCATCATCCCCGGCGATTTTTTGGATCATCATACCGCCCGCGCGCCAGATGCCAGCTTCGTCTTTACGAACAGAGAGGCGCAGGTGTGTTTCAACCTGCTCGGACTGGCGAAAATAATCCTGCGCGCACTGCGCCATCGACCCCTTCACCAGGGGGACGATGCCTTGATAGGTTTCAAGGTCGGGATTGTCGTGAACGATGATCAAAGCAAGACGGCCTGTGGCGCCAAACAATTGCGGCATGTGAGGCTTGTCGCCCTTATTCACCTTGTCGAGCCAAGCCCAGCGCTCTGGTTCATGCTTCGCATAACCGCGCAAACCGCCGGCCTTTGTATATTCGCCAACCATCATCGAGACGGGGCCATCGCCTTCAGCCTGGGCCAGAACCTTGCCCTGGAATTTCATGCCTGAGCCAACCAATGCGGACAGCATCAGGGCCTCGCCAAGAATTTCGGCGAGATGATCCGGATAGGCATGACGCTTCAGGATGGGGGATATGCTATCTTCCGATAGACGAACCACACGTCCGCGCACGGGTAAGCCTTTGGGGCTGAAGCCGGCGACAAAATCTTCGAGGGCGATATTGGATGACGTCATAGCGCTCTCCATAAAAAGCAAGGCGGGCATGTGGCAAGCCCTAACGCGAGTTACAAGGTTTACGCGGCAGCAGGGCTCGTCAGCACGCGCGGCGCGCACTAGCTAAGCGGAATGACTGCACCTGTTCTCCAAAATACGTTTTCGTCCCAACGCCTGACCCTGTCTTATGCCGAATGGGGCGATCCCGATGCGCCGCCGCTCCTCTTGGTGCACGGTGGCCGTGACCAGAAGCGCAGCTGGGACAATGTCGCCGGGCATTTGTCGAAACGCTACCGCGTGATTGCACATGACCTGCGTGGACATGGCCAAAGTGATTGGGTGAGTGATGGCGATTATGGGGTGATGGAGCATGTCTATGACCTCTCTAGCCTGGTCGAGACTTTGGAACTGGATCGGTTCACGCTGATCGGACATTCGCTTGGCGGCAACATCACGCTGCGCTTTGCTGGATTATTCCCTGAGAAGATCGAAAAACTGGTCGCGATTGAGGGACTCGGGCCATCCCCTAAAATGTTGGCCGAGCGACAATCAACGCCGGTCACGACACGCCTGACTAATTGGATTGAACAGCGCCGCAAAATTTCAGACCGCACGCCCCGGATCATGCAAAATCTTGCCGAAGCCGAAGGCCGTATGAAAGCAGCGTTTTCGCACCTGCCGGACGAGCTCATTCATCACCTGACCCAGACGGGCATAAAATCCAATCCAGATGGCACGGTCAGCTGGGCTTATGATCCAGCTGGGATGGGACGGTCGCCTTCCGATATTGCGCACGAGGATTTTGTGCACCTCTGGACCCAAATTGCTTGTCCAACCTGGTTGGTTTATGGGGCAAATAGTTGGGCCTCGAACCCGGCAAAAGATGGCCGCGCCGCGCCGTTCCAGAATGCGAGTGTAAGCATTATCGAAGACGCTGGGCATTGGCTTCATCACGATCAGTTCGATGATTTTGTCGGCCAGCTCGATACGTTTCTTGGCAGCTGAGCCGCAGCGCTCTAAACGTTGGGCTAAGCGACAAGAGCGGAACCAATATGAGCGAAGAGATAAGCTTTCCAATGACCGTCGGGATCGACGTGCTCACCACTCGCGTTCGTGAGATACATGATCATAGCCCAGGCTTAGTCGTCGCGCTGACCGGCTCGGTGGCTTGCGGCAAGAGCACACTCGCAAGGCATTTGGAGCAAAGCCTGGAACCGGCCCTCCAAGTTGAGACCGTTTCGACCGATGGGTTTCTCTTCCGCACCGATTATCTGCGAGAACAGGGCTTGTTCGAGCGCAAAGGGTTTCCCGAGACTTATGATCATGACGCGATGCAGGCTGCCATTGCATCAGTTCGGCAAGAGCCAACGGATTTTCCGGGCTACAGTCATATTACCTTCGATCCGGACCCAGAGCTCACACGCTCGGTTGAGCCGTCCGATATCGTTATTCTGGAAGGTCTCGGCTTTCGTCCTGAAATCCGTGAGGCAAAACCCGGCCATCCGGATCTTTTGATCTATTTGGATGCGGATCTCGACGATATCGAGACTTGGTATATCGAGCGCTTCTTGCGCTTTTGGCGTGCCGCGGAGCATGACCCAACCAGTTTCTATGCCCAGTTCCGACATATGACTGAGCCGCAACTCATCGAATTTGCGAAATCGGTTTGGGCGGGGATCAACTTGCCCAATCTTGAAAACCATATTCTTCCGATGCGAGCGCATGCGGACCTTGTGGTCAAAAAAGACCTCGTGCACGCGATCACGCTGACCGAAGACCGCTGGCCGCGCGCCTAACGGCGATCAAACTTGTCGGTCTTGCGATGGCCAAACAACATGCGCTGCTCCAGATGCGCGCGCAGACCGGCGTAAAACGCTTCGAGGAAATCGACATCTGTTTCACCGGCTTGCGGCGTGTGACCAATCTTCGTGGCGATCCGATTGGCGACGTTCTTCTTAATCTCAGGCGTTGATTGTCTGAGCACGTCTTCGAGAACATGAAGCTCGTGAATGCCATACACACCAAGCTGCTCTGGCGAGAATTTGATGCTGGCCGAGGCTGCGGATGGTGAAGTCACAGACGCAATGTCCTTCAGGAGGCGAACTTTTGGGGCATGGATCACCATCGTCCCGGCCACCAAATCCCCGACCCGCAATTTGTCTTTGTTGAAGAGCGGGAACAGCACAAACACCATGCACCAGAAAAGAAGGAGCCAGGTAATCCAGGTCGAGACGCCGTCACCCCCGAAACTGAACAGCACTGAAAGCGGCAGAAAGAATTCCAACTCCCTCAAAAAATTGCGCGCAATAACAGCGTTGGCGGTCAATCGCCCGCCTTGTCGATCTGCGACCCGCAGCCCAAGCGCGCGCTTGCCGGGGGTCGCGGCTTTGCGCCCGATTTCGAAATAGATGAAGTAGAAATTACGAACAAAAAAGATCAGCACCTGCGCCACGGCCCATGCGATCTGCCAGCCCTTGAAGTCGAATGCGGTGGCAATGACCCCGATCCCGAGAATGATCGCGAGCATCACAGCAAACTGAATACCGATATCCAGAATGAACGCACCGAACCGTTCTCCAAATGTCGAGATCTTGAGGTTCAGCGCGGCCCCTTCCGGTGTGACCAGAATGCGGGCGCGTTTCGACTCGGCTTCTCGAGCACGCATTCGAGCGCGTCGGCGCTTGCCCTCATCGACGGCAGAAGGGGAAACCGCTTCAGTCACGCCGATCTGATCCTTCCCGGCGTGGCAGGTAGAAATAGCCGAGCCAGAAAACCAAGGTCGTGATGGCAATGGTATAGCGCGCCACGTCACTCGTAATCAGCTGCCGTCCAAAGCCTTCGAGCAATGCCGCCAGGAACAGCATCACCACCGCACCGATGATCACCATCGCGGCTTTGTCGCCCGCATCACGCATCGATTGCATTCGAGTTTTCCGCCCGGGAAACGCTACGGCTCCGCCAATCATGAAGCCCGCCGCACCGGCCAGAATGACCGCGAACAGTTCCGTCACGCCATGAATGAACAACCAACCTGTGAGCTCATAGCCGAGCCCTTTTTGCCAGAACACTGCGTAGAAACTGCCAATGTAAACGCCGTTATAGATCAACAGAACCGCAGTCGGCGCGCCAAACGCAAAGCCCAAAGCAAACGCGAAGATCGCAATCCCGCTATTGTGAGAGAATAGCTGCGCCGCGAACGCTCCAAGCATATCGGCGATGTTCTGGCGCTCTTCATACAGGGTCGCGCGTAGCTCGTCATAGGTCGCATTCGGGTTGCGACTATCGAAACCGCCATGGAAGGTCCAATACCATTCATTGTCGCTAAGCGTTAAAAAGAAGGCGAGCAAAGCGCCGCCAAACAGGCATAGAAATGCGAGCAGGGTCGGTCCTTTCGCAGCGCTCACCGCCGCGGCCCAATCGCGGGCAAAGAATTGCGCGATCCGCTCGCTCATTCGGGACCGGGTGCCATAGACGAAGAAATAGGCGCGCGCACAGAGGGTTTCCAAATAGGCGACCACGTTTTGATCCAGCGAGATTGTCCGCGCGACAGACAAGGATGAAACAGCCTGGCGATAAAGATGTGGCAGCTCCGCAAGGTCGCTATCGGTTAGCCCGTCCACGCCGCGTTTTTCGGCTTGCTGAACAATCCGGTCGAGTTCGGCCCAATCGGCCTCGCGTTCTTCACGGAAGCGGTAGGATTTCATCACGCGATCGCTCACAGCATTTCCCTCCGCTTGATGTCCAGATAGCGCGAAACCAAGTCGGCGCTGAAGCGTTCGGGACGCGTTTCAATCACTTGCACGCCCAATCGCTCAAGTTTGCGCAGCACCAGTTCGCGCTCTTTCAGCAGACCGTCAGCAATCACCGCGCGTGAGACCAGATCAGCCGTGACAGGTTCAGCTTCGATCATTTCGGCAAGCTGCTCATCCTCGAAACAGGCGAAAATCACCAGATGTCGATCGAGCAAGCGTTTGACGTTCTCGAGCATCATCTCGGCTGAAATCGTATCAACAAAGTCAGTGAACAAAACCACCAGGCTGCGTCGTTCCAGTCGCGATGCGAGCGAGGTGAGCGCGAGCGTGTAATTCGCCTCTTCAGCTGAATAATCGAGTTGCGAGGCCAGCCGCTGCATATGCGGGAACGCACCGACGCCGCTTAGCACATTGCTGGTGACCGTAGGCTGTGCATCAAAGCCAAATAGCGCCGTCTTGTCACCGGAGCGGAGCGATACGTAAGCCAGCAGCAGTGCTGCATTGATCGCGCGGTCAATCTTGGGGACCCCGCCTAAGGGCTCGCACATCAAGCGGCCTGTATCGAACGCGAAGACGATATTATGGTTGCGTTCGGTGCGGAACTCCTTGGCCAGCAATTGGCGGTGGCGGGCGGACTGTTTCCAATCAATCGCGCGGCGATCCATCCCGGTTGAGAACTCTCGCAGCGCGTCAAACTCTGAGCCGTCACCGCGATCGATTTGCATTTTAACCCCGAAATCGGCGTCGCGGGTGTAAATGCGCACGGCTTCTTCCTGGACCCAGCGTGTGTTTGGGGTCACCGGGATTTCCACGTCGAGCGGTTCGACCCGTTTGATCCGCACCAGCCCAAGGGGCCCGGTCCAGTGCAACCAGAGACGCTCTAAGCGACCATTCCCGCGGCGGACCGGGCGCAAGGTGCGCGTGAAGGCATGTTCCCGGCCGGCCCATCCCTGCACAATCGTCGCATTCGGTTGCTCGATATGGCTGTTTGTTTCCAGGAGGGCCTCAACGCGGCGCGGCAATGGGCCGGTGGGCGCACTCAACGTGATCTCAACGGGGTCAGTACTGTTCATGTACAAGACCGGCGGCGGGCTGATCGACACTTTCATTGCCGCACGGCGCGGCGCTAAAGCCAGGTCTGTCAGCATCGCTCCAACCAGAACGCCGATCCAAATCCCCGAGACGATCCACAACGAGGGTGCCAGCACAGCAATTGCCAGCAGCACGGGCAAGCCGAGCAGCATCAACCAAATTGCACGGAGCGTTGGAGCGATCACTTCGGTTCGAGCTCCCTTAGCGCGGTGCTGCGGTGCGCTCGATAATCTCGAGCAGGGTGTCATCGGTGGTCCGGCCTTCAATCTCGGCAGCGGGCGATAGGATCACGCGGTGTCGGAGTGCTGGAAGTGACAGGGCTTTGATATCATCCGGGACCACGTAATCGCGCCCCTCCAGCGCCGCTTTCGCGCGTGCGGCGGCGGCGATGGCCGCGGCTGCCCGTGGGCTGGCACCATGCGAGAGCGCCGGGGTTTCGCGGGTCGAACGAACGATATCGACGATATAGGCAACAACATCATCCTGCACGCGCACTTGCTGAACGGCGTTAACCGCTTCTGACAATTGCTCAGGGGAGACCACCGCCTCGACGCCAAAGGCGGAGGTTGATTTCATCCCAGAGCGATTACCATGGGCAGCCACGATGGCGAGCTCGTCGTCGCGCGTTGGGTAAGCCAAGACATGCTTGAACAGAAAGCGATCCAGCTGCGCTTCTGGCAGAGGATAGGTGCCTTGCTGCTCGATTGGGTTTTGTGTCGCGATGACGGTGAACCGATCGTTGAGGGGATAGGTCTCGCCATCGATTGTCACTTTGCGTTCCTGCATCGCCTCAAGCAATGCCGCTTGGGTTTTTGGCGGTGTTCGGTTGATCTCATCCGCGAGCAGAATGTCGGTAAAGATCGGGCCTTTTGTCAGCGTGAACTCATTGGTTGAGAAGTTGAACAGATTGGTGCCGAGCACATCGCCGGGCATGAGGTCCGGCGTGAACTGAATGCGCCCGAAGTCGAGCTTAATCGCCGAGGAGAAGCATTGCGTCAGCAAGGTTTTAGCGGTTCCGGGCGGGCCTTCTAGCAGGATGTGGCCACCCGAGAATAAGGCCGTGAGCATCAGATCAACTGTGTCTGCCTGACCGATGACGGCTTTGCCGACTTCAGCCCTGATTTTTTCCGCAAGCGCTTTGATCGCGTCAATTTCCATCTTTCATCTCCTGTCGCCATCGCCATAGGTTGAGGGCTTTGTCTCGTAAATCGTTTCGCCCGGAGGCTGGCATCGTCATCTGCTGGTTCTGCTCACTCCAGGTGCTGGTCAGTTTTTTTTGTTTCGCGATGCGGTCTGCGGTTCGCGCAAATTCTTCGTCCTTAGTTTGCGGGGGAAGGCCGAGCCGCTTGGAAAGATCGCGGCGTACCACTTGCGCATAATTTGGGGCCATTGGGCCTTCGCGCCGCGCCATCGAGATGAGGCCGGCCGAGCTTTCCGCGAGCGCCTTTTTCCCAAACGCCAGGACGCGGTCTTCGGTCACTGGCGGGCCAAACCGGATAAAGGCTCCCCAGCCAACCAGAAGCATGGTGGCAAACGCAATCAGGGTCGCGCCTAAGAATGGCGCGTCGAAGATCACGCGCAGCAAACTTTCTGAGATTTCGAACCCGTGCAGGGTGGCGTCCAGTGTTACGGGTTGGTCCGGATAATCCTGCAACCAGTCGACCAAGCTCAACGCGAATCCTGCATTCTCGCGGCGCGCTAATCCAAACGTGTTTAGTAGGTCGGGGTCGCTCAAGATGTAAATCGAACGGCCGGGAACCATCGCGAGCAGGGTGCCGCCTGGCGTTTCGACGATCGACTGCAGGCTGTCAGATTTCAGCACTTGCATCTTATGTTCGAACTTTGGGGCGTGTGCGCCGAACGGGGTTGCGATCGGGCCTGGATTGCGCAGGCGCCACACCGCTATGTCTGAATCGAACTCTTGCGCAATCGATTCAACGATTTCGCTGTCCAAGAGATCTGTGTCTTTCTGCCAGTGTGGTTTCTCGCGATCGCGATATCCCGACCATTTAGGAAGCACATAGAGCGCAGGCTCAGAGACATATTCCAGGTCAAAGTCGCTTGCCCGATTAAACCCAAAGCTCGGCACAGTGAGGACCAGCAACCCGTCGCTAAATTCCAGCGAACTCGGAAGCCGGGACACATTGACGGTTTGACCATCTGCTTCCAGCAATCTGACGAGGCCGGCGTAGCCAAGGGCCGATTCTGAATAGGGGTGCTGCCCGGCGCGGTTCTTATTGGCGAGGTCCGGCGACCAAGCCAGAAGCGCGAAGATTGCGATGAACATGATCGTGCCGACGCCGATCAGGATCGCAGCCGTCATCGAAGAGAACGGATTGGATTGTTGAGGTAGACGCTCGCTCATGCCCAGGCCTCCCCGAACGCGAAGCTTTCATAGGACGCGCGGGCCTCTTGCCAGCCTGGTTCCCCAACCTCTTGCCCGCCAAAGAAGCTGCGTTCGACAATCCGAATAATCGGCATCAAGGCCTCGCGCACCGCATTCGGCAAGATGCCTAAGGCCCCAATTTCCCGCGCAGTCAGGGCGCGCCCGATCAGGCCGCTGCGTTGTTCTTGAATTTCGTCGATTGACCGAAACAGAAGCAGGTGAACCGCCTCTGCGAACTTGCCCTGCGCGGCGAGTGCATCCGCATCTTCGAGCAAGGCGCGGGCGCGTTTTTGCTCAGGGCGCAAATTCGGGACGGTCGAAACATCCGGGTCTGCATGCTTCTCTTTCTGCTTGCCCTTGAAAGATATGCTCTCGCCAAAGACCATGTAGAGCCCAGCGAGGATAGCAACGATGACGAGGAGCGCCAGGAGGTAGCCGAGGATTTCCCCAATCGCACCAAAGAACGCGGCTATCGCGCGCAGAATAGGGTTGCTGCCGGAGCGTCGATTGTTGAGTTCGGGCGCTTCTGGTTCCCATTCGGGACGGACTTTCTGGAGATCTTCATCACCTTGCAGGACGGCAAAGGCGTGATCTAACCGTTCGTCGCTCACCGAATGGGTGTCAGCCCGCTCGATATTGGTATCAAACTCAAACTCGGGGTCATCAGAATCGACTTGCGCGGAGGCTGAACCCATCACGAAAAGCGCTAAAACCGCCAGGCATACCTGTTTCAAAAACATGCTGGCGTTCAACCTGCGACCTCCCTTGCCTTGCGAACTATTCCAGAGCCATTGGCTCACGTCTATTCTTATCTTGTACAAACCGGTCCTGCATCCGATATGGGCGACTTGGCGAAAGAAAGGCGGCACCATGGATCGCGCAGGACTATATCAAGATCTGAAGGCGGAAATCGATTCCGTCGTCGCCGGCGAAACCTATACACCTGCGCGCTATGCGAGCGCCGCGTGTTTGCTCTCTCAGGCCTTCTCTCCACGGTTTTTCTGGACGGGGTTTTACGTGGTTGATCCAGCCAAGCAGGATGAACTCGTGGTCGGCCCCTACCAAGGCACGCTGGGCTGTTTGCGAATTCCGTTTGGCAAAGGTGTCTGCGGGGCCAGTGCGAGCGCTCAGGGGACGCTGATCGTGCCCGACGTACACGCGTTCCCGGGACATATCGCTTGCGACAGTCGAACCAATTCAGAGATCGTTGTTCCGGTTTTTGACCGCACTGGCGCGCTCGCCGCGATCCTCGACGTCGATAGCGAGCAGGCCGATGCTTTTGATGAGGTCGATCAATTAGGGCTCGAGGCTATCTGTCGAGACCTCCTGACCGCCTGACGCCATCAATTCCGGTTCTGGTGCCGGTGTGATCATCGGAACCGCCGCAGCGATCCGAGTGACCAAAGCACGTTCCATGACATCCAGCTTTTCGGCGCGAACGCCGGGTTGAACCTCGATCGATGGGTTGAAGGTCATCCATTCATCACGCGCAGGCGTGTAGCGCGGCCATGCCGGTACACCCGCACCATTTGGATCGCCGGACTTTGCGAAATTGGTCCAGTACACACCCATCGCCTCGGTCAGGGCTTCATCTTCTTCAGTTAATCCAGCAAGCGGGCTGTGAGATCCGAAAACGAAGAAGATCTCTGAAGCGTGAAACGCGCCAATGGTTTGGGTCTTGGACGGCGGAACACGGGTAAAGTGATAGAGATAAGTTGGCTCGCCCGCCGCATCATTCGCGGCTGCGAGATAGCGCATATGCACGCCGAACAGATCATCGCCCAGCATATCCATCTCGGCCTTCTGATAGGTCTCCGCATCATCTAAGCCATAGAGACTGATCAGCGCGTCGGCGTCCGCATCGCCATAGATTTCGGTGAGTAGCGAGAGCCGGTCTTCCAGTGCTTCGGGAAATTCTGGCTCCAGAACGGTCGGGACCTGCATGCTTGGATAGAATAGGGTCGCCTCGTCCGCATTATACCCGGCAAGGATCGGGACGTTATGAATGCTGCCATCACCTATAGCTTGGCCCATGAGCTTTGGAATCACTACGCCATCAACGGTAGGGAGACCGTACCCGCCGAGATGCATCTTGTTCTGAATTTCCGAGATGATATCGGCCGCTGGAAGGGCTCTCAAATCAGCGGCAGTCGCGTCCGGTCCCGCCAGTTCAGAGAAAAAGTCCAACCCTGCTTCATGCATGGTCAGACGTCCTTCAATCGCGGTGTCTAGCCCGTTCGCATTGTAAGACGACGATCCGCTCTGCAAGATGGCTTTGTGGAAAAGGCCTGCGCTGAGCGGCGTCGACATGATCTCTGAAACTGATTGTGCGCCGGCGCTCTCGCCAAAGATGGTGACATTGCCTGGGTCGCCGCCAAAGACTTCAATATTGTTTTTGACCCATTCCAGAGCCGCGACCTGGTCGAGCAGGCCATAATTGCCTGATACGCCGCGCGGGTCAGCCGCGCTCAGCGCCGGGTGCGCGATATAGCCGAACACGTTGAGACGATAATTTACGGTCACCAATACAACGCCATTATCGACCAGCTGGTTCGCTTGATAGATGCCTTGCGATCCGGCACCGGTCTGGTGGCTGCCGCCATGGATCCAGACCATTACCGGTTGCAGCGCCTCGCCGCCGGCATTGGCCGTCCGCACATTGAGGAACAAACAGTCTTCGCTCTCGACAGGCGGTGGTCCGCTTTGCAGAGCGACCGTTGCCAGGTGGCGCTGGACAGCGCTGAGCCCCATGCCGTTGAGCAGGTCGTTGAGAAACTCGCCGCTGCCTTCGCGCGATTGCATGCACTCGGCGCCAAACTCGCGGCCATCTCTGACCCCGTCCCAGGCGAGTGGCGGCATTGGCGCGCGCCAGCGTAGGTCGCCTTCTGGCGGGGCTGCGAAAGGGATACCATTGATTTGCAAGACGTCAGAGCTATCGCGATCCACGCCAGCTTGAATTTCGCCCTGTGCGAGGCTCAAAACAGGGCCCTCTGCCAGTGGGGCCGGGGGCTTTGTGATCATCCAGATCAGACCGCCATAGGCCAGTGCGAGGAGCGCCGCGATGGCGGCTACGATGATGAGAAGGCGTTTCATGGATTAGCTCCCAGCTCGGATGGCATGGACAATAGGGCATATTTCGGATCGGACCAGAGGGGCGCGGGTCGAGGTCTTAAGTTTGCGCTTCCCCGTGCAGCCAGAGCGGGCGCGTGACGATCAATTCCTGACACAACAAGCCAGCTTCTCGGTGCCGGGACATCACTTTGTATTCAGGATGGTTCAACGTGGAGATGAAGGCCTGTCGATTGGGGAATGAATTGACCAGAATACCGTCCCAGTCCCCCCCACCAATGAAGTATCTTTCGGTTGATGCGAGGAGGCTCATGGTTCCGCCAAATTCCGCAGCAGCAATGGCAAACGCTTCTGAGTATCGGACATAAGCGGTTTCGCCAGAGCAGTCTTCGCCAAATTCCGGGTCGCCTTCTGCGTAAGCGGCTTTGACCCGAAACTTGAGCAAATTGACCTGGCTGATTGGGCCGTCATGCGGATCATCGCGAAAGGCACGGAACTGATCTGCGGTGGGTTGGAAAGCGGGCATGAGACATCCTCCTCATCGTTTTCACGCATTAGCCTTAGACCGGATTGCTCTGACAAGCCTGTCTAAGCGGTAGGTCGCAAATCTGGGTGCTTTAAAAAGTAACGCTCAGCATAGAACAGGGCCGAGGCGTGCAAAGCGTGCTGAACGTCAAATTCTTCATAGGCCAGAAACTCAGAATAGGGCATTTCGAGCACCTCGATCTCTTCGTTCGGATCGAGCGATTGCTGCCCCGTCGGCGCACATCCGAGGGCGAGATAGTAGAACAGCTGATTATCCTGTGTGGCCGGATTGGGATAGCACGCGCCGACGAGCCGCATCTCCCGTGCTTCGTATCCAGTTTCCTCACCCAGTTCGCGCCGCGCGACGGCTTCCCAATCAGTTTCTCCAGGATCGGAAACGCCGCCCGGAATGGCGGTCAAGATCTTCTGCGCCGCATGCCGGTACTCACGGATCAGAACCACATTGCCCGCATCCGTGACCGGAATGATCGTGACCCAAGGCGTTTGCTCGATGACATGATAGGTCTCTACGATATGGCCATCTTCGCGTTCGCAACGATCGGTTCGAACGCCGAGATATTGATCGCGAAACGTCTGCTTACTTTCCAGAATTTTCCAGGGCTTGATCAATTCTCGGAGGCTTTCAAATGACGATCCAAGAAGCCCATACGCGTTTTCATCAAATGCGTGCCGAGCGTCTGTCCGCGAATACCATGACGTTGTCCTGGATAGGTCATTAACTCGAAGACCGTGCCGCGCTGTTGAAGCTCAGCCATCAGGCGTGTGGTATTATCAAACGTGACATTGTCATCGGCCATGCCATGGATCAGCATCAGGTTCGGGAGTTCCGTCTCAAGTCTATCCAGATGATAGAAAACGGAGGACTTTTCATACCCGTCCTCGTTGTTCTGCGGCGTATTCATATATCGCTCAGTATAAAACGTATCGTAAAGCGCCCAGTCTGCGACGGGCGCACCGGCAACCGCGGCGGCGAATGTGCCCTCGGGCGCCTGCAGGATGGTCATCATGGTCATATAGCCGCCATAGGACCAACCCTGAATGCCAACCCGGTCGCCATCGACGAAGGGCTGCGCTTTCAGCCAATCGACACCGACCAGCAAGTCTTGCACTTCCGGGATGCCCATCTGGCGATAGATCGCGTCTTCGAAGACCTTACCGCGATTGGCCATGCCGCGATTGTCGAGGCGGAAGACGACATAGCCTTCGCGCGAATAGAACTGGTCTGACAGTCGCTCCCAGTTTCGATTGACGGTTTGCGCATGCGGTCCGCCATAGGTTTCGACCAAAGCCGGATAGGTTTTGCTGGCATCAAAATTCGGCGGCAGCTGAATGGAATAGTAGAGCGTCTGACCATCTTCAGCGGTGAGTGTGCCGTATTCAGGGACGGTATGGTCTTCCAGGTACGGCGCATAGGGATGGGCCTCATCGAGACGGTTTTCTTCGATCCATGTGATCAGGGAGCCATCTTGAGCGTTGTAGAGACCGGTCTGTGATGGCTGTGTCGGCGATGACGAGATGCCGACAAATGATTCCCCGTCTGGCGCCATATTGATCGACCAGGATTTCCCCGGCTCAGTCATCAAAACCGGCTCATAGGGCTCTGACTCGTCGCCCGTGCCATAGCGATAAAGATGGCGTTCCAGAGGCGTATCCATGTGCCCCGTGAAGTAGAAATGCCCGCCATCCGGCGAAACATATTGCAAGGCGTGCACGGCCCAGTCGCCGTCGGTCAATTGCTTTCTGTTCTTCTCTGACCCGGTGCGGCCATCAAATTCAGATCGATAAAGATGACGATAGCCGCTTTCTTCAGAGGAATAGAAAACTTGATCACCGCGTTGGGTGCGGTCCGATGTCAGGTTCACGAAGTTTGGTTGGGTTTCTGATCGCCAAGCGCGCCCGTCGGATAGGAAAAGCACGGACCGTCCAGAGTCTGGGAACCGCGACGCGATGTTAAACTGTGCTTCTTCCAAAGTCTGTTGCACCCGATCGATCCGTTGCACGAAGAGCGTTTCTGGGCCCCAATTGACCCGGGCGAGATATTGATCTGTGGCTGGCCCCCAATCGTCGCGGCGCCAATCTATCTGTTCGCTGTCGCCAGTCGCCATGTCCCGGACATAGAGCTCAACGATTGCATTCGGCCGTCCGGCGCGCGGGTAGCGTTGATTGATTACTGTCACATCGTCGGCAGAAATATCAAAGCGCGGGATGATATCGACCGTGCTCTCATCGACTTTGGTGAACGCGATATAGCGATCATCTGGGCTCCACCAATAGCCGGTATAGCGGTCCATCTCTTCCTGAGCGACGAACTCAGCGACGCCATAGGCAATCGCCTTGTCGGGCTCTGCGAGCGGCGTCAGGCGGCTTTCTTCGCCGCTGGCCAGATCAATCGCATAGACCGCGCCATCGCGGACAAAGCTGACATATTTGCCGCCTGGAGAAACCTTGGCGTCATATTCGAACGCGTCGGTCTCAGTGAGTTGGCGCGCATCGGGGCCGGCATCCGTAAGCGTCACCAAATGCAAGTCACCGCCAATCGGGACCAAGATCGTATCAGCCGTGCCCCAATCATAAGAGACAATGCCTTTCCGGCCGGCAATCCGCTTGCGTTCGCGAAGCGCTTTTTCTTCTTCGGAGAGCTCAACCTCTTCAGGTTCCAATATCTTCGAATCAACCAGCAAGCTCTGCGCGCCAGTGGCGACCTCAAATTGCCAGAGATCATAGCGGCTGCCATCATCTTCGCGCGCTTTCAGAAACGTCACGCGGGTGCCGTCCGGGCTATATTTGACCCCGCTCGGTGTCGGGCCAGACAGGCTGGGACTGGCGAACAGGCGTTCGATCGTAAGCGGTTTTTGGTCAACCATGGCGCTCGTATCTTCTGAGAGTGTTTGGGCGAGAGAGGCGGTGCAGGCGCTGAGCAGTAACGCTGTCGCCGGCAAGAAAAGCGTTCGTATCATGCGAGCAGGGCTAACCCGCTCGGCGCGTCTTGTCAGCCCATCTGGTCAAACGATCTATATATCTTCTTCCACGTCTTTGAGGATCCGATCGAGAAGTTTCTGGATCTCGGCATTGGAATCGCCTCCGCCAAAACTCATCGCTCCGGATGAAAAGGTCGTGCCATAGGTTTTCACCAAAGTGACCGTCTGCGCCAAGGCCGAAACGAAGTCTTCTTGGGTCAAGGTGGTCATCCGATGGATGAACGTGGACCAGAGCTGGCCCTGTGCCACCGCATAACGCGCGTCGAGGGCAGTATCGAAATTGGCTTGCATCAAGCGTTTAAGCTGCGCGCCGGACAGCCCATCGCTTGGCCGGATCTGGGAGAAGAGGCGCATCCGATCTGCGTTGACATCAAACACCAGGGTGACGGCGGTCTCATCAATCGTGAAGGTCGCGCCATTGCCGGTGAGGCGGGCCTCTTCATCAATCGCGGTGACGATTTCCAAGAGCCGCGCTGCGCTGAGGACCGGTGCGGGAACCACATCCGTATCTGGCGCTGCTTCTTCGGAACTCTCTGGTACGGCATCCTGCGCCTGCGCCATGTAAGGGCAGAGTGACATCAGAGCGCCGGCCACAGATAATGCGATCACGAACCCGTATTGTCTTTGCATGTTCTGTCCGCCTTTTAGCCTGCCCAAACCCTATGGCGTGCTCGGGCGAGAGCAATACGCGTATAGGGCACGCGCGATCATCTCTTCGTGATCCTGACAATTAAATGATTTGATAATTGTTCATGTCGTGCGTAGACTCAAAGAAAACTGGGAGACGAAAATGCTGAAATGGATCCTGAGACTTGGCGGCGGATTGATCATTGTATTTGGCATTCTGTTCTGGTGGCTATTGTTGAGCGGCTCCAATGCCGCAAAGACCGCACCTGGCATTTTTGATCTGGATGATTGGCGGTCGCAAGCGGCTGCACCAGCTGAAACTTTGCCGACCGGTATTCGCGTCATTGAAATTGGCCGCGATATGGCTCCACCTTTTGCGGCGCAAGCCGGCCGGTTCGGTGCACCTCTGGCGATGAGCTATAACGCGGTGGAAATTATCTACCCAGATCGAACCATCATTGTTGGCGGCGCCGTTGATCGCAGCACCGCCGAAGGCATGACCCAATCGGCAGCAGATTGGCGGTTCAGCGATAGCGCCTATGGCGACCTGCTGACGGCGATGCTGTCCGCCGACCAGGTTCTGATGACGCATGAGCACCTTGATCATATCATGGCCATCGCCCGGCATACTGAGCCGGCAGCTCTTGCCTTGAACCTTGTGCTCAACGGCCCTCAGATCAATGCGTTGCCATTGTTCGCGGATGGCGAGCTCGATCCAGCGCTCGCAAATTTGGCCCCGCGTCTCTCAGGTGAAGTGGAATCCACCGCGCCAGGTCTGGTGATTGTGCCCGCCGCGGGTCACACGCCGGGCAGTCAGAACATCTTCATCACGCTCCAGAATGGCGAAGAGATCTTGCTGATCGGCGATATTGTCTGGAGCATGGGGGCAATCGAAGCGCTTAAGACCCGGCCGGTTCTGACGCAGTATCTGGTCTTTCGTCCAAACTATGAGGATCGCGATGCGATCCGAAAACAGGTGCGGGCTTTGCACGATATGATGGACCTCAACGCGGACCTGACCGTTCTCCCAGCACATGACCGCGATTGGTTGATACAAGCGGCGCAAAAGGATGGGATCGCTTTTCTGCCGGCTGAATGATGGCAAACGCTTGATTTTCAGCGCAAGGCACGCAAGTAACCGCCCAATCTATTCCACCTCATTTGGGCAAGGAGCCGTGCGTCATGGCTGGACCGCAATACGTATATCACATGCAGGGCGTCTCTAAGACTTATCCGGGTGGCAAACAGGTGTTTGAGAACATTCACCTGTCTTTCCTGCCTGACGCCAAAATCGGTGTGGTTGGTGTGAACGGCGCGGGTAAATCGACGCTGCTCAAAATCATGGCCAGCGTTGAGACCGAGTTCAATGGTGAAGCCTGGGCCGCCGACGGCATCAAAGTTGGCTACCTGCCGCAAGAGCCGCAGCTAAACCAAGAGCTTTCTGTATTTGAAAACGTCGCCGCTGAATGCCCAGAGAAACAGCTCCTGGATCAGTTCAACGCAATCTCCATGAAGCTCGCCGAAGACTATACAGACGAGTTGATGGAAGAGATGACGACGCTGCAAGAGCAGGTCGACGCTGCAGACGCTTGGGATATCGACAACAAAATCGAGATGGCGATGGAGGCTCTGCGCTGCCCGCCAGATACCGCCGATGTGAAAGCGCTTTCAGGCGGTGAGATTCGCCGCGTTGCGATCTGCCAATTGCTGCTGTCTCGCCCGGATATGATTCTGATGGATGAGCCGACCAACCATCTGGATGCCGAGACGGTGGCTTGGCTGCAGAACTATCTGATCAATTTCAAAGGCTGCGTGATCCTGGTGACCCACGATCGCTACTTCCTGGACGACATCACCGATTGGATCCTCGAGCTCGATCGCGGCCGGGGGATTCCATACGAAGGCAATTACTCGGCCTGGCTGGAGCAGAAAGCCAAGCGGATGGAGCAAGAGTCGCGCGAAGACAAAGGGCGCCAGCGTGCGCTATCCAAAGAACTCGAATGGGTTCGTTCAAGCCCGAAAGCGCGTCAGGCAAAATCGAAAGCTCGGATTCAGTCCTATGAGGAAATGGCCAATAAGGCCGAGCGCGAAACCGTTTCCAGCGCGACCATCCGCATCCCTCCGGGCCCGCGTTTGGGCAATAAAGTTCTGGAAGCTGAAAAGCTCCGAAAAGGATTTGGCAATAATCTGTTGATTGAAGATCTCGACTTCACTCTGCCGCCGGGTGGAATAGTTGGGGTTATCGGCCCGAACGGGGCGGGCAAATCGACTTTGTTCAAAATGATCCTCGAACAAGAGCAGCCAGATTCTGGAACCCTGGACCTCGGCGATACGGTCAAGCTCGGCTATGTCGACCAAAGTCGCGATAAGCTGGATGACAAAAAGAATGTCTGGGAAGAGATCTCTGACGGCCTGGATGTCATCAAGCTGGGCAGCGTTGAGATGAATTCCCGCGCCTATGTCAGCGCCTTCAACTTCAAGAAAACCGATCAACAGAAACCTGTTGGCAAGCTGTCAGGCGGGGAACGCAACCGCGTCCACTTGGCGAAAATGCTGCGCGAGGGCGGCAACTTGTTGCTCCTCGATGAACCGACAAACGATCTCGATGTGGAAACGCTGCAAGCGCTTGAAGAAGGCTTAGAGAGCTTCCCAGGCTGCGCAGTTGTGATCTCGCACGATCGCTGGTTCCTGGATCGGATGGCCACACATATTCTGGCCTTTGAAGGCGACAGCCATGTCGAATGGTTCGAGGGCGATTTCAGCTCCTATCTCGAAGACAAGAAACGACGTTTGGGCCCTGATGCTGTCGAGCCCAAACGGGTGAAGTTCAAAAAGTTCGCGCGGTAAATGTCCCGTTCTAACCGTTGGGTTTGCAGCGATTATTGTTGTTAACCTGACCGCCAGTTCTGTATTTTAATTGGCCTGCGTCCTTCTTGTAGTGAACCTTTTTGACTTTTTTGCAGGAGACCCGGTTACCCGAAACGATCGAGACAACGCCCCACACATGTATGGCCGTCTAGTGTGATCCAGCGGATGGAGAATGAGACGCTGGGAAATGCCAAAAGAGATGCTGTGAAAACGAGCATGGCGCGGCTGGGCGGGAGGATACCCTGCCGGTGCGGGCAAAATGGTAAGAATGCGCGCAAAGCCAATATAAAAAATGCAATATAATTAGGCATTTACAGTGAATTCCATGCTCGTGAGCTCCATTTTACGGGGCTGCGGGAATGATGCAATCGGTCCGAATTCATGGTCCAGCTGCTTAGACAGACCTCATTCTGGAGTGTCTCGATGCTGTCACCCCGAACAAATGAAGGCCAAATTCGCCTTTCTCCGTAATATAAATTGCTGCGGAGCCGCCGCGGGTTACTGTGTCAGCAACATAGAGCATTCAAAGTTGATGGAGATGGGCTGATGAAACATTTATTGATGGGCGTCGCACTGGGGATTTTTTGCACCGCATGTGGTGAGGTAAGTGGTCCACAGATCGCTGAAACAGAGGCCCCGCAAATCATGACGTTTACGCCAAATGAGATGCTCTCCAAAACGCTTCCAGAATTGTCAGCGTCGCTTGCTGCAGGTGAGATGAGTGCGGTCGATCTGGTCACCGCGTATCTCGATCGAATTGACGCGGTCGATCGTAATGGCCCAACCTTACAGGCTGTGCTGGCAATTAACCCAGACGCTTTAACCGCTGCAGAAGCCAGTGATGAGCGCCGAGCAAATGGCCAAGCTCTCGGTCCGCTGGATGGCATTCCAATTTTGTTCAAGGATAATATTGAAACGCTCGATCCGATCGCGACCACGGCAGGCGCTCTGGCTCTGAAAGACAATATCACAGAGCGCGATAGTCCGCTGGTGGCGGGGTTACGGGCGCAGGGCGCGATTATCCTTGGCAAAACCAATCTCAGCCAATGGGCGAACTTTAGATCAAATGACTCGATGAGCGGCTGGTCAGCCCTCGGTGGGCAGGTTCGCAACCCGCACATGCTCGATCGCAATCCATGCGGATCAAGTTCAGGGTCGGGCGCTGCTGCGGCGGCGTCCCTTGCCGCCGGAACGGTCGGGACCGAGACCAATGGCTCGGTTATCTGTCCTTCCAACGTGAATGGCATTGTTGGTTTCAAACCAACCGTAGGTCTTGTCGCGCAGGATTATATCATTCCGATCTCTTCGACACAGGATACAGCCGGCCCAATGACTAAATCGGTCACCGGCGCAGCGATGATGCTTACGGCCATGGCCACGGGTGAGGCCAAAACAGACTATGCGTCAGCGCTCAATGCGGGCAGCCTTTCTGGCCAGCGCATCGGGGTGCTGCGGTTTTCGCAAGGCTCCAATGCCGATATCCTCGAGCGCTTCGATGCGGCTTTGCAGGTGATGGAAGCGCAAGGCGCAACACTGGTCGATATCGATACGTTTGAGCCGGATGCCGAGAACTTTTGGGGCGATGCCCTGTCCGTCCTTGAATATGAGTTTAAGCACACGCTGAATGAATATCTCGCTTCAACCCCAGATGCTGTCCCAACCAGAACGTTGGCGCAGCTGATCGCGTTCAACCAGGTAAATGCTGACATTGAACTTGCCTTGTTTGATCAGAGTATTTTCGAGGCGTCAGAAGAAAAAGGCCCACTGACCGAAGAAACTTACACACGTGCCCGCGACACTGTGCTGGCCGCCTCAGGCTTGAACGGGATTGATAAATTGTTGGCCGATTATGATGTCAGAATGTTGGTCGCCCCTTCAGGCCCTCTCAGTCCGCGCGTGGACCCTGTGAACGGAGACAATTGGCCAGCCTGGGCGGGCGCAGGTTATCTTGCAGCAATTGCTGGCTATCCGCACATCACGGTTCCCATGGGTGAAGTTCATGGTGTTCCGATTGGCGTTTCCATCCTGGGCGCGAAGGATGCCGATGCGTCCGTATTGTCCTGGGGCTATGCCTATGAGCAAGCCAGTAACTTACGGGTTGAGCCTCAATATCTTCCGACAGCCGAAGCCCGGCCTGAGATTGCAGCAGCAATGAAGGCGAAATAGTTTAGCGAATGAGGCGCTGCAGATAAGAGCCATACTCATTTTGATGATCTGCAGCGAGCTTTAGAACCTGCTCGTCACCGATC
The DNA here is from genome assembly GCA_039970335.1 of Henriciella sp. Lineage (GTDB taxonomy): Bacteria > Pseudomonadota > Alphaproteobacteria > Caulobacterales > Hyphomonadaceae > Henriciella. The sequence goes on from JBDVMC010000025.1 coordinate 838,104, forward strand.
AGGCCAAGGTGCCACGCCACCTCTTCAGGGCAGGCGATTTTCAAGCCGGTGCGTTTTTCAACTGCGTGGACATATTCCGCGGCCTGTAAAAGGCCGTCAAAGGTTCCCGCATCGAGCCAGGCCGTGCCGCGCGGGAGGACTTTCAGGGCAAGTTCACCGCGTTCCAGATAGACGTTATTGATGCTCGTAATCTCGATTTCGCCGCGCTTCGACGGTTCCACGGATTTCGCGATTTCAATGACGTCATTGCTGTAGAAATACAGCCCGGTCACGGCGAGGTTGCTTTTGGGATTCTTTGGTTTTTCCTCGACAGAAATGATGTTCCCGGATGCGTCTTGTTCGACAATGCCGAAGCTGGACGGATTGGCGACAGAGTATCCGAAGATGGTTGCGCCGGTATTTTCAGTGTTGATGGCTTGCAATTGTTCCCCAAGGCCAGCGCCGTGGAAAATATTGTCGCCAAGAGCAAGGGCGCAGGGCTGCGACCCGATAAAGTCTTCCCCGATCAGAAAGGCATCTGCAAGCCCGCGCGGTTGATCCTGATCAGCATACTCAAATCGCACCCCCCAATTTTCGCCCGTACCCAATAGCTCTTTGAACATTGGTAGAGCTTGTGGCGTTGAGATGATTAGAAACTCGGTGACCCCAGCCAGCATTAGTGTCGTGACCGGATGATAGATCATCGGCTTGTCGTATACGGGGAAGAGCTGTTTCGAGATGCCGCGGGTGATGGGATAAAGGCGTGTGCCGCGTCCCCCCGCTAGGATGATCCCTTTCATGAAACGTTTCCCTCTTCCGCCAATAGCCGGTCTACGGCTTGTCGAACCCCAAATTTCCAGTTTGCTGGCACTATTCCAAATGCCTCGGAGATTTTTTGCGTATCTAGCCGAGAATTCAAGGGACGCGCTGCAGGCGTCGGATAGTCCGAACTCGGGATCCGGTTCAAGGCAATCTTACAGCCTGTCTTGTCTTCGAACAGCTCGAAGATAAAAGCGGCGACGTCCGCCCAGGAAACAAAACCCGCCGCTGCGAAATGATACGTCCCATACTTATTTGGTTCTGTTGCTAGCGAAATTTGCTGCGAAATATCCAAAATCGCATCAGCAATATCGAGGGCGCTGGTTGGACTGCCAATTTGATCATCTACAACCGAGGCGCTGCCAAGCGTGTTGGCCAAGCGCAGCATGGTTTTGACGAAATTCGATCCGAACGGGCTGTAAATCCAGCTTGTGCGAAGGATCACATGTTCTGTTAGAGCGGCGCGCACGGCCGCTTCACCGGCGAGTTTGGAGGCGCCATAAGCATTTGCACCATCGGCAATATCGATTTCTCTTAGCGGGCGATCCGTGCTCGCACTGAACACATAATCTGTAGAGATATGGATGAGCGGCTTGCTGTGCGTTGCGCATGCATTTGCAAGATGCCCGGCGCCTGCAGCATTGATCTCGAAAGCTGTTTCGCGGTTCGTCTCCGCGCCGTCCACATTTGTATATGCGCCAGCATTGATAACGACGTCCGGCCTTGTTTTCTCGATCGCCGCGTGTAGCGTTTCGCGTTTGCTCAAATCGATATCAGGACGGCCAAGACAGATAATTTCCAGGTTTCGCACCGCGCCGCGCTCATCAAGCGCCCGTGCGACTTGGCCAGATTTTCCGATACAAAGAAGCTTCATACTTTAAAATTCTGGAGCGAGCCGCCGCCGTGGTCTTCATCGTTTTGTCTGCGCGCGAACCCTTCGCAGCGCGGACTTGCTAGCATGCTGGTCATAGAAATCTACCTTCAAGTTCGCGTATCAAATAGAAGGTCAGACCGCTGCAACTCAGGGGGTATATGAAAAGACGGGCCCGAGCTGACTTAGCTTCGGTAGGTCGGTGTCTTTGCCGGAAAGTACGGGACTCTCTGATCCAAGTGGCCAGTCGACCTCAATCTCAGGGTCGTCCCACGCGATCCCGCCCTCGTCATCAGGACTATAGTAGTTGCTGACCTTGTAACGAACCTCGCACGCTGTGGTCAGCGTTAGATAGCCATGGGCAAAACCCTCTGGCACGTAGAGTTGTTGTCCGGTTTCAGCCGAGAGTTCTGCGCCAACATATTTGCCAAAGCTTGGTGAGTTTCGCCGAAGATCGACAGCGACGTCAAAAATGCGTCCGCGCGTGCAGCTGACGAGTTTTGCTTGCGCCATGGGTGGCTTCTGAAAATGCAGGCCGCGCAAAACGAAGGCTTCTGCAGAATAGGCCTGATTGTCTTGAACGAAAGAACCTTTCACGCCGGCCACTTCATAGGTGTCCGCGCGGAATGTCTCCGTAAAAAACCCGCGCGCGTCTCCATGACGCTTCGGGCTGATCAGGATCACATCGGGGATTGAAAGGCGTTCAAACATCGAGGTCTCTATGGCGCAATAACTCTCCCACTGCCCCTAAATGCGGTGTGCCGCGTTGTCACCAATCGGGCGGGAGAAAGTTCGGTGCGCCAACCTTCCTCACAAGAAAGAGTAAGGGTCGATATCGACCGCCATGCGCGCCGCGTTGGGCAGTTTTACGGCTTTCAACCAAGCCGCCATATACGCCGACAGATCGACCTCGCGCGGCGCCGTAATCAAAAATCTCAACCGATGCCGTCCGCGCAGGATGCTGATTGGCGCCGGCGCTGGACCATAGACAGTGACCCCATCGCCGTGCGGCGCGGCTTTGCCCGCCAACAGTCCGATCTCTTTTGCCATACCCGCGTCCGGTGCTGAGAGCACCATTGCGGCCATACGCCCAAACGGCGGCAGGGTGAGCTCTTCGCGGACGTCACGTTCAATCTGCAGGAACCCATCACGGTCGCCTGCCGCTAAGGCTTGCATCGCTGGATTGTCGGGCTGGTAGGTTTGGATCATCGCGCGCCCGGGGCGCTCTGCGCGGCCTGCACGCCCGGCAACCTGGCTGAGCAATTGATAGGTCCGCTCGCCCGCTCGCAAGTCGCCGCCTTGAAGGCCGCTATCTGCATCGACCACGCCGACCAAAGTGAGATTCGGGAAGTTGTGCCCCTTCGCGACGATCTGCGTGCCGACGAGAACATCGATATCGCTTTCGGCCATCCGCTCGACGATGCCGCGGGTCGCCTCGCCGCCCATTGCGGTGTCGGACGAGAAAATCTCGACCTTGGCGTCAGGCAGCAGGACGCGAACTTCTTCGGCGACGCGTTCGACGCCGGGCCCGACGCTCATCAGCGAGTCCTTGGCGCCGCAGAGTGGGCAATTGTCCGGCTTCGGCATCGACCAGCCGGTCAGGTGGCAGACGAGCCGGTTAGTGTAGCGATGTTCGGTGAGCCAGCTTTCCGTGCCGGGGCTCTTCAAGCGCTCTCCGCAAGCCCTGCAAATCACCAAAGGCGCGTAGCCACGCCGGTTGAGGAAGAGCAGGCTTTGCTCGCCTTTCTCGTGGGTTTCAACAATCGCCTTGGAGAGCACAGGTGAGAGCCAGGTGCCTTTTTCCGGCGTATTGGAGCGTAAATCGACCAGTGCCATATCGGGCAGGCGCGCGGCGCCAGGGCGAGCCGACAGCTTCAAACGCTGATATCGCCCGCTTTCGGCGTTGACGACGGTTTCCAGCGCGGGGGTGGCCGAAGCGAGAATGACAGCGGCGTCTTGAAGCTTTGCCCGCATCACAGCCATGTCGCGCGCGTGATATCGAACCCCGTCTTCTTGCTTAAAACTGGTATCGTGTTCTTCGTCGACAATGATCAGCTTGAGATTTGAGAAGGGTAGGAAGAGCGCCGATCGCGCGCCGGTCACAATCCGCGCACGGCCATGAGCAACCTCGCGCCAGGTGCGGCGGCGATGCTGATCGCTCAAGGAGGAGTGCCACGGCGCGGGGCCCGCGCCAAACCGGCTTTCAAAGCGATCAAACACGGCTTGCGTCAGCGCGATCTCCGGCAGCAGCACAAGAATTTGCGCGTCGGGGTCTTTGATCAGCGCTTCCGAAATTGCTTCAAAATAGACCTCGGTCTTACCCGAGCCTGTGATGCCATCCAGCAAGAAGGGTTGATACCCACCTTTCCTGATCGCTGCGCGCAGTGTTTCTCCAGCCTCGGATTGTTCCGCTGTCAGGTCCGGGCCGCTTCGATGCGGATCAGGGGCAGGGTAGGGCAGGTCCGTCGCGCGCGTTTCTGCGGCGAGACTCCCGACCTCGGCCAGACCTTTGACGACAGAGGCCGAAACCCCAGCAGCGCGGGCCAGATCCGTGGCGCTTGCCGGACCGGTATCGATAGCGGCGTCCAAGACTTTCTGGCGCGCTGGGGTCATCCGATTGGTGCGGTGGCCGGTTGGCGCATAAACGGTCTGCGAGGGCGAGTGAGACAGCCCGCCTTTAGAGCGCAGCGCCATGCCCAGGACCTGTCCGGGGCCAGCGACGTTGTAGCGTGCGCAAAACTCAATGAAGCGCCGCATTGAGGCTGGCATTGGCGGGGTTGGGTACACGGATTCTATAGATTTCAGGGTCCGCTCAGGATCTGTTTCGATAACGTCCCAAACTACGCCTGTGCGCTCATACTTGCCGAGCGGCGCGCGGACATAAGACCCTGGTTCCACCGTCATTCCTTCAGGAATGAGGTAGTCGAAAGGTTCCGGCAGCGGGAGCGGAAACAGGATGCGGGCCGTTGGCATTCGCCCTCCATAGCAGAGCGTGCCCATCCGGAAACCCACCGTTAAGCATGATCGGCGACACTCATGCCTATGACACTGATCGATGGCTTTCTGGATTTCATTCAGCGCGAGCAGCGGCTGGCGGAAAATACGGTCGAGGCGTATCGCAGCGACCTGTCCGAATTTATTGGCTTCTTGCGAGGTCATATTGAAGCTGAACCCGGCATGCGGGCGCTCTCAGAGCTACAAGCGAGAGATATTCGGGCCTTCCTCGCGGCGCGCCGCCGTGATGGCTTAGCCGATGCCTCAATCGCGCGGCTCTTATCTGCCATTAAGAGCTTTTACCGCTGGCTCGATCGCGCCCACGGTGTTGAAAATCCCGAGATCGCCTTTCTAAGCGGTCCGAAACGCGGGCAGCGTTTGCCGCGCCCCGTCTCTGAGACCGCCGCTAAGGATATGCTTGAGCAGGCGGAACTGATCCAGGAAGAACCGTGGATCGCAGCCCGCGACGTTGCGGCCTTGAGCTTGATGTATGGCGCAGGGTTGCGGATCTCTGAGACGTTAGACCTTGCCGGGGATGTGAAAGCCGCACCGGAGCGCCTGCGCATTAAAGGTAAAGGCGGTAAGGTGCGGATCGTCCCGATCATTCCGGCCGTGCGCGACGCTATTCGCGTTTATGCTGATCTCTGTCCGTATAGCATGAACGCCACGACGCCGTTCTTCTATGGCGCACGAGGGAAGCGGTTACAGGCGCCTATTCTACGCAAGCAGGTGCAGATCTTGCGCGGCGCGCTCGGTTTAACCGATACGGCGACCCCGCATGCGCTGCGGCACAGTTTTGCGACCCATCTCCTGGCGCATGGCGCCGACTTGCGTGCGATCCAAACCCTCTTGGGGCATGCCAGCTTGTCGACCACGCAGGTCTATACAGGCGTCGAAGCCGGGCATTTGCGCAAGGTCCATGCAAACGCCCACCCGCGGGGATAGACGCGGCACAATCCGACCCAGTTCGATAAATGTGAAGCTGCTCTCACCGATGATGAGACAGGATCGAAGCTCGTGGATTTTTCAACCAAACTCTCTTTGCCCTACCTATTGCCTAATCAGGCGCAAAAGCATGTCACCGTGAACGAGAGCTTGAGGGCATTGGATGCGCTCGTGCAGCTGAGCGTGCTTTCAATGAATGAAACCGTGCCGCCGACGAACCCGAATGATGGCGACCGTTACATTCCTGCGGCTGAAAGCGAGGGTGAATGGCTCGCTCAGGAGGGTATGATTGCCTGTTTTCAAGACGGCGTTTGGCGATTCTATCAGCCGCAAGCAGGATGGATGGCCTGGGTTGAGTTGGCGCAAAGTTTTTGGGTGTTTGATGGCAGCGACTGGCAAGCCAGCGGCGGCGAGACACCGGCAGACAAGTTGGGGGTAAATACCTCCGCGGATGCCTATAATCGCTTCGCATTGCGCGCACCCGCCAGCCTATTCGACAATGAAGGCGCCGGACATCAACTCAAAATCAACAAAGCGAGTGAAGCTGAAACCGCGAGCATGCTCTTCCAAACCGGCTATACCGGCCACGCTGAAATGGGGCTCGCGGGTAACAATAATTTCAATGTGAAAGTCTCAGTTGATGGGCAGAGCTTTTCCAATGCGCTTTTGGTGCGAGCGGACAATGGAAATGTCGGCATCGGAACCTATTGGCCGACTGCGAAACTTCATGTGAACGGCGCTTTGCGGATTGGGGGTATGTCCTGGGATGAGCTCCCATCGCCAGCTTCAGCAGGCGCTGGAATGATGACTATGGCGAGGTATGCGGACCAATCGGAGAAACTTGTCTTCTGTGACGGTGAACATTGGCAAGTTGTTACATTTCAACCAATCCAAGAGGGATCTGAGTGAATCATTGGCCCGAAAATAGGTCTGTACGACGTCACCTCTAGGCTTAACTTGGCGTGCCCTTGATCTAGCCCATAGATTGTTAGGTGCCGTTAAATTTTTGGTACTCGGCCATCACATCGTCTATGGCTCCCAATGCCTCAGGTTGGCCGTCTTTCATCCATAATCCGAGATTGCAATTAGACTTCAGCAACGCTGGATTATGGGACGCAAACACAAGAATTCCTGCTGAACCAACGAAGTTGTTCATCCGCTTTGACGCAAGCTGCTTGAATTGAGCATCTCCCGCGCTTAGCCACTCGTCCAAGATCAAAATTTGAGGATCGAAGGCGGTCGCAATGGCGAAGCTCAATCTCATGCGCATACCCGCCGAATAGGTGGACACCGGCATTTCGAGAAACTCCCCCAACTCTGAAAAAGATTCTATGTCCGCTTTTTTCTCAAGAATATCATCTTTAGAGTGACCTGCGGCTAAGGCACTCAAGAAAATATTTCGGCGGCCCGTTGCCTGTGGTCGCAAGCCTAGTCCGATACTAATTAGATTTGAGCGGTGTCCTCGGACGGTCAGGGTTCCAGCATCGGGCGTAAGGATGCCCGCTAGAACTTGAAGAAGCGTTGTTTTACCCGATCCGTTCGCGCCCATTATGCCCAGTCGGTTTCCGCCACTGAGGTCCAAGTTTACTTCGGTGAGGGCTTTAACGCCAATAATTGCGCCGGATGTGTTTTTAATGAGCCGCTGTTGCTTGGAGTCTTTTTTGTTGGTGGGCAATTGGTCTGGTGCCGGTTTGTTTCCGTAAAGCGGAAACACAAGCGATACATTTTTGGCGGATAATTTGTACATAGGTTTGATAATCTAAAGCCCGATTCAATAACTATTTGGATTGGCGTGGTGCCGTCACACCCAAAATGCCAAACGCCGTTGCATTCGATCAGCCGCGAGTGCTGCAGCCAACCAGACGAAAACTGTGAACCCAGCAACGACAAACCAGCTTATCGTTCGAATGTCGTCTCCCATCAATGGAGCCCGGAAAATCTCGATGTAGTGGGTCAACGGATTTAAGTCCGCGACCAAACCAATCACTCCGGTGCGTTCTTCACGAACCCACAAGATGGGCGTTGTGAAAATCAAAATTCTCGTAATTGTACCAACAAGATGAGTGACGTCTCGGTATCGCGCTGCGATCAATCCGCAAAGATATTGAATGGCGACCGCATTTATCAGGAAGATCGCGAAAGCTGGAATGACAAAAATGATGTTCCATTTCAGTGGCGGTTGCCAATACAACATGGCGATTGCAACAACAATCAATTGCAGGGCGATCGGCAACAGCGATCGAAATATGCTCTTATAAACATATATTGAATATGGCAGCGTGGTGCTTCTGATCCAGGACGCCGAGCCGGTAAAAACCGCACACCCGTCGACCACATTAGCAACCAAAAACTGAAAACAAGCATACCCAATCGCCACGTAAATGGTGAATGAGCCCAAGCCCATTTTCGCGAATCCACCAAAAAAGAATGCGATTCCGCCCACGAAGAATGCGTATCCGAAAACGATCCAAAGCAGTCCCAGCGCGCTCCGGTGATAGCGGCTCAGAATTTCTTCCCAGGCAAAGTTCCGCCAAATTTGATGCGCCAAAAAACCAGCTGAGATGTCGCTCACAAAGCGCTGTCCTGGCCATCGGTGCGCTGGCGGAAAGGTCTCTAGTTTGGGCACGCAATTTCCTTTTCGGTGTTGCATCCAGACTTGGCTGTTTTAGCTCTTAGAATCATCTTCAACGGGTTCGAATAACGAGTCTAAAGCGCAGTTGGAAACCGCCGTAAATGTTGTTTCTCCAGCGCGCAAGCGCAATTGTTTTCTCGATTTTGATTACTCTTATGGAGGCTTACCGCTCCCAACTTTATTGCGTAAACTCGTTTGTTGCGTTGTTGTTGCAGGCGAATTGGCCTGATAAGTTAGCGCGTGATTGGCCAAAATGATCGCTTTCTTGGAGTTTTGAAGGGTTCGAGCGATGCCGCGTCGAAAGTTTGATCAAACGTATCGGCTAGTCTATGCGAGCGGAAAATATCAGATCGGGAAACCAAATGCGACGTAACGTACTCGTGACGGGAGGGGCCGGTTATATTGGGAGCCACACTTGTTTGGCACTCATTAGGGCTGGCTGGAATCCAATTGTTCTCGACAATTTTTCTAATAGCAGCGCTTTGTCTGTTGATCGTATCAGAGAGCTGTCAGGCGAGAATGTCACGCTGGTGGAGGGAGATATTCGCGATATCGATTTGTGCACAAGGGTCTTGCGAGAGCATAAATGCACGTCTGTAATTCACTTTGCCGGATTGAAAGCTGTCGGTGAATCTCAAGAACGGGCGCTGGAGTATTATGATGTGAACGTCGTTGGTAGTCATTCACTGCTCAACGCCATGAGTGTGGTCGGCATAGAACAAATCGTATTCTCATCTAGCGCCACGGTCTATGGAGCCCCCCAATCGCTTCCTATAACTGAGGATCACCCGCTTGGGCCAACCAATCCCTATGGACAAACGAAACTGGCAGTTGAGAACCTTATCCGGGATGTCGCGGGTTCTTCGACGAGGCTTCAGTATGGGATTCTCCGATACTTTAATCCCGTAGGCGCGCACAGTAGCGCCAAAATCGGAGAGGACCCGAAAGGCAAGCCCAATAATTTGATGCCATTCATCGCCCAAGTCGCTGTTGGTCGGCGGGATCTGCTCACAGTTTTTGGAGGCGATTACGACACCCGCGATGGCACCGGAGTCCGAGACTATATCCATGTGTCTGATTTAGCCGAAGCGCATGTTTGTGCCCTGCAGAAGCTATCAGAATCCGAAAGCAGTTACGTTGTTAATCTAGGCACTGGAAATGGATATTCCGTGCTCGAAGTTATTAGCGCGTTTTCCGAAGCTTCCGGCGTTGCGATTCCGCATGAAATCGCTGAGCGTCGCCCGGGAGATGTGGCAACAGTCTACGCCGATGTTTCTTATGCCCAGAAGCTATTGGGCTGGAAAGCTGAACGCGGATTAAAAGAAATGTGCCGAGACCATTGGGAGTGGCAAAAGGATAACCCAACCGGATATAGTGCAGAACGGACTTGATATCGGCAGACTAGCTTCATTTTGAACCAGAAGTTTCGCCTGGTTGCGATGACGTACCACATTCTTAGACGCCAATGACCCGAAATCACAATCCCATTGGACAATTGGTATCATTTCGGCCAAGAGAATTTTCGCAATGCATCACTAGAAGAGTGAATCGAAGTAACAATGAAAATTTCCGTAGTAGTTCCCGTCTTCAACGTAGAGCCTTCTTTACTGGCAGAATGCTTCAAAAGCCTGAAGCTGCAATCATTATCAAATGAGGATTATGAGGTCATCCTTATCGATGATGCCTCCAGTGACGAGAATACCTTAGACGCGATCAAACCAGATCGGCTGCCGTCAAATTTTCGAGTCGTCACACATGAAGAAAACCTTGGCCTAAACGAGGCCAGAAGAACGGGAACAAAATCGGCCAACGGTGACTATGTCATATTTGTCGACGGTGATGATATGCTTTCGCGTGATGGTCTGGAACTGTTCCGGATGGAGGCGCATAAGTCGAAGGCTGATATTGTTACGTCATGGTTCCAAAGGTGGCATCTTTCAACGAGAACTCTGAGTGACCTTTTGATATTGCGGCGTCCATTCGCAAGCGACCTATCCGAACGAATGGCGGCTGTTTTCGCATGTAATCACTCTTACACGATGTGCGGCCGACTGTTTCGCAAAGAGTTGCTGACAGATGAGATATTCGACATGCGAGAGCGCGTGTATCATGAAGATCTGATTACTTTGCCGCGTGCCATGAGAAACGCGAAGAAGATAAGCAGCGTCAAAAAAACGGTCTATTACTACACCGAAAATCAAGCGTCGATTACGTCTGTTTTCTCAATGAAGCATGCGCAAGATTTCTTCTATGCGTTTTCTGAATGGCAAAGGCTGGCCACAACTATTGGAGGCGACCAAGATTTCGATGAGCCTATTCGTGAAGGGATAGAAAAGCTCGCTTCGACGATGATTAGAAGATGCAGAACGGCTGAAAATCTGACGGAAGAAGAGAAAAGCCGAACGATGGACTTCATCGAAAGCAAGCTGAATTCGTTCGGAGTGACGAGGCATACCGCAACATTCACAATCGTAAAGTCTCTCTTCAAGCTGAATGAGCTGAAAGACCATACCTCTGAGACCGAACATTCGGAAAGATGGCAGGATATTTTCTCCGAGTTTGACCGGGTTCGCGAAGCAGAACGACCCAAGTCGGGTGAGCCGAAAAAAGCGATCTCAAACTTGGCTCTTCGTCTAAAAGACAAGATCGTTTTGATTGGACAAGTTGACTATCAAGTGAAGAACGCGGCCTTGGCAGCACGAGAGCTGCGCAAACGTGGACATGCTTGTGTGGTCCTGGACAATTCCGAATTTGTTGCCGGCGGAAAAAGGAAATTCCTAGCGAAGGACAGGGCGGTTTTTTGGCGAACTGAGCATATCAAAATTCCGAAAGGACCCTATCAGCGAGACTGGTTGGCGACCGCGAAGGCTGTCATAACATATAATGACTTTAATGATGACATTCGGGATGCCCTTGAGTATCGCCAATTACTTGGAATGCCAACGATTTGCGCTGTTGAGGGAATAAACGATTTTGAACGGATAGACTTCCGGCAAAGTGAGGACGACCCTTACCGCTTTCTACCGTATCGCCGATGCGATACCGTGTTTCTGGCTGGGAAGAATGATCAACGCTTTTTTGAAGACCGAGATACCCGAGTCGTCGGGATGCCGATTGTCGAGGAGTTACGGAAAAAGAAGCCTGCTTTCCCGAACAAGCCAGTTGCGGCGCTGAATCTCAATTTCACGTACGGTGTTCTTGAAGACAAGCGAGATGAATTTTTGCAAGAGGCATTGGCTGGGATCGCGCGAGCGGGCTTTGACTACAAAATCACCCAACATCCAATGGATAAAGGCGCGTTAGACAATTTGAATGTCACGAGTTCGACTCAGTACCAACTCATTGATGAGACATCGGTGTTTGTTAGCCGCTTTGCAACAGGTATTCTGGAAGCGCTAGCGAGCGGCAAACCGGCGATCTACTTTAACCCGCACTCTGAGCGCGTCGACAAGTTTACAAAGCCGCTTGGAGCCTTCGAAGTTGCGACCAACGCGAAGGAATTGGAACAAGCACTCGGGCGCGTCAAAAAGGATATTGCCGATGGCGTTGACTTCAGAAAACGTTCCAAGAAGTTTCTAGCAGAACACACAAATTTCAAGTTGCGCGGGAAGACTGTTTCCCAACAATTCGCAGACGCTGTCGTCGATGTGATGGAACACGCAGAAGATGCGCCTTTGAGAATGCATGAGATTTTCTATGAGCGTTTGGAGAAGGACGCTCCGTTTGAGCGCGAGGCGCCGTTCCAAGTCTATGGAGATTTTCAACGACGCCACAAAGCGCAATTGAACGATGAGGAGATGTTAGCCCGCTATTTCGACGATCAATGCGATATCATGATCGATGTTGGGGCAAACTTTGGAAATAGCTGTGACGTTTACCTGGGTAAGGGATGGACAGTTCACGCGTTCGAACCGGATCCCTATAATCGCAGCAAGCTTTTGGAAGTTTGGCCGAATGACAAGAAGCTTATCGTCAACGAAGAGGCCGTAGACGATAAAGGCGGACAAGAACTTTCGTTTTTCGCGAGTGACGAAAGTACCGGCATCAGCGGGTTATCCGCCTTTACCGAAGGTCACAAAGAAGTCTGCAAAGTACAAACGACGACGCTAAGAGATTATTACAAGTCGGCCGGACTTTCTCATGTGGATTTTTTGAAGATCGATGTCGAGGGTTTTGACAAATTTGTTCTGGATGGTTTCCCCTGGGAGGCGGACCGGCCAGAAGTCGTTTTGGCTGAGTTCGAAGACAATAAAACCGTACCGTTGGGATATACGATACATGACCTCGCAAAGGTAATGGAGTCGAACGGATACACGGTTTACGTGAGTGAATGGCACCCCATCATTCGGTATGGAATTGCGCACGATTGGCGCAGATTCTTGAAATATGATCAGTCCCTGAACCTTAAAGAAACTTGGGGAAACTTGATCGGGTTTAAGACCGATCCTGGGATGGACGTTTTACGAGACTTGGTCCGCGATACAATGAAGTTTAGCGTGGCTTTGGATTTGGTGAAAAAGCCACCGGCAAAAGGTGCAGCGACGACAGGTAAAGTTGCTGCACAGACGAAGGTGACCGCCCCGCAGGCCGCCGCACCTGTCCCCATCGCTGCGTCGATCAGAGTCGAGAAACCGTGGTACGCCGATTTTGGTAATCGTCTTCGCGAAGCGTCACCAAAGGTGTTTGGCGTTGCCCAAATAGCCAGAAGGTTAGTGGCCGGATTATGGCGTCGCAAGTTCTTGATGCTACCCTTGGCGGCGATCGTGGCAGGATTGCTGATTCTTTCAAACGCAGGACCGCTGTCATTCGTGCAAAGCCCTATCGTTTTGTTAGCGGGCGTCCTCGCTGCCGTTTCTGGTATCGGATATCTTGGGTATATTTCTTATATCAATTTTCGAACTGTGACGGCGCAACTTCACAGATTAACGATCGATTTTGAAGACGCAAAGTCGATCGCAAAGAGAACGCACAAAGTCCAACAAGAGATCTTCTCGATGGAACTCACTGTGAAAAACATCGAGGGCGAACTGACTCGCACCAAGGCGGAGCTGGCTCGCACGCGAAATGGGGTCGATAGTCTCACAATTTTGAATGGTAAGCTGGAACAACAAGTTCAAGACTTGGCGACAAGTCATGAATCAGAAACCGCCGCGCTGAAAGCGCAATTTGTAACGTCTTTGGCAGGGTTGGGTGATCGATTTACGGAAACCGAAACTAAGATTACGGAATCCGAAACTAAGACGTTGGCACTTACAGAGGTCACAAAGAACCTGAGTTCTGCGGTTGAAGATGCAAAACAAGTCCAAACTGGTTTCGATGAAAAAGCCAATGCATTCGATCAGCGGTTTGATTCAATGTCATCGAGTATCAAGGGTCTGACCGGGCGCGCATTGGAGTTGGAACGTCAGTCGCGACAATCAGAGACCAGAGCGAATGCGATTGATCGGCAAATCGGTGAGGCAAAGTACCCAGATGCATCAGGGAGCCTGGCGTTTTTTGGGCATCATAAATGCGGATCTCGTTTCTTCCGTGAAGAAGTTTTCAAACGGATCGCGGAAACCCGAAACGCCGAAATCATCCGCTACAAGGTAGAAAACCCTCCATACCATTACTCTCAGTTGGACGAGCTAGATCTCGGAAACATTGATCTTTCTGTCCTTGATGATGGAGAGCAGAAAGTCGTCTTGTTTGCGAACGGATCACCCAGATCAATTGCGGCAATGGATGTCTACAAAAAGGACTGGCGAGGAATTCGCGTGATACGCGACCCAAGGCAGGTATTGGTTTCGGGTTACTTTCATCACAAAGGAGATCACCCGGCGGCGCCAAATTGGGTTTGGGATCAGTTGGTTGAAGACAAACCAATCTTGCAGTCACTGTCAGAGGAAGACGGCATTCTGCATGAGCTGGAAAGTATATCCAAACAGGTGATCGAAGAGCATATCCTCGCGGACTTTAGCGATGAGAGAGTACTGACAATCAAACTGGAAGAGTTTTCCGAGGCACCAAAAGAGCACCTCGCAAAAATTGCCGATTTTCTCCGACTGGCTGATTTGCAAGGCATGAATTTGGAGCGCACATTCGCCTATAAAGAAAGTCGGCCGTGGCAAAACGTTTTTACCTCAAAAATCCGCAAAGCGTTCAAGGACAAATATGGTGAGGCTCTCATTGAGCTAGGTTACGAGAAGGACCTCTTTTGGTAGTCTTTGCACCTAAACGCTCTGGAAAATGCAGCGTCTCAACGCGCGACCAGAGCGTTTAACCTCTTGCGGTTTAGCCTCGCTATATCTTGATAGGCGCGGTCGATATGCGGGTCGCTGAAGCGAAAATATCTGCGATTATTTTGAGCGGGGCTAAATCGCAATCCGATTGTTGCGTTTGGCATAATTGCGAGAACCGGGCGTAAATTCGTCCATATTCGCAGGTCTCTTCATTCACGCCAGCCAGCTCGCCATCTATTTGCAGGTGAGCGCCGCCATTAGATAGTACCAGTTCACTACCATCGGATGCCTGCAACGATATTTTCCAAACTTCTCTTTCGTTCGCATGAAAATCGAAGTTTGACCGCACCAGCGTATTCTTGTGGTGCAATTCAAACGTCGCAGTATTTGGCGTTTCCACGTTCTGTGGAATTGCGATTTGGGCAGCGCCGAGCGTCCAGTCGAGAGGGAGAATTGCCGTCAAGATTGAGAGTGCATTCATGCCTGGGTCGAAGACCCCAAAGCCGCCTTCGCGCCATATCCAATCTTGTCCCGGATGCCATTTCAGTACATTTTCGCACCACTCTATTTCCCCAGAGACAACATCGTGCCTTTTGGCCCACGATTTGGCTGTCTCGATCTGAGGGGCAAACCGCGAATGCCACGTTGTGAAGAGACACAAATTGAACTTCGCCGCGCGATCAACTATGGATCGCGCAAGCTCATAATCGGATGCTGCGGGCTTCTCCAAAAGTATAGCCGGCCTCAATTCGAACAATTGTTCGCACAGTTCGAATCTTACTTGGGGCGAAGTACAAATCGATATTGCATCGAATGGAACGCCTGAGTTAAGGGCATCAGTTAATGAACTAAAAGAAGGAACGCCAAGGTCCATTGTTACGGCACGATCGACAAGGAAAGCGAGCTCGAAATCGGTGTTTTTCGAAATAGAAGGCAGGTGCTGATCCCGCGCAATTTTTCCAAGGCCGACTACGCCAATACGGATCGGTTTTTTCATTGTTCCTGCCATAGTGTGTTGGCGAATGGACAAATTATTAAGCAGGGTTTCACGTTTGAAAGTGTCCGAATTAGTTTGGTCTGATCGCGATACTCAAATTAGAAGCGGTGCGCTAGACCTTAAAAACCATACACGCATCGAGTAATTGATGCTTCAAAACGAGAACATCTCAGGGAGAGGCAGTCAATGGACCAAGATCGAGGAGAGTTATGGGTTCTGGGAAACGGCCCAAGCTTAAAGGAGCATCCGCTTCCAACTTTCTCGAACAATGCCACCTTGGGGATGAATGCAGCCTATAGATATTGGCGTAGAATAGACTGGAGACCCACTTATTATTGCTGCCTAGATGACGAACTGATTGAGACTCACAAGGCTGCAATTGTTGAGCTGATCGAGGAAAATCGAATTCAACGCTTTTTCTTGACCGCTCGCATTTTGCAGGATTACCCCGACTTGGTTCAAAATCCGAAGGTCAACTATTTGGATGAGTTTGTTCTCCATTGGCATCGCACCCGGGGTGAACGATTTGGGCTTCGATACATAAACCATCAGGCATTTAAGACGAATGCTCCGGACATGTTGACAACGGGCGCCTACGCCGTGCGATTTGGTGTTTACATGGGGTATCACCAGATCCGGCTGCTTGGTGTGGACTTGTCTTATCAGACACTGACTGAGGCGCGGGAAGTGGAAGGCACCCAGTTGATTATGGACTCCACACCGACCGAAAACCCAAATTACTTTTTCGATGATTATCAGGCCGTGGGCGATCGCTTTAACGTCGCCAATCCGGAAACGCATGGCCGCGAACTGCATTTGCATTCGTTTATTACGCTTCGAGATGATTTTGTTGAAAACGCCTTGTCCGTGAACCTCGTCAATGCAAGCTTGCGGTCTAAACTGTTCTCAGAGGCTGTGCTCCCCTTTGCACCTGTCGGCGCCCAGACAACGGCTCGTGCTTCATCATCTACCAGCGCAGTGGTTTTAGAAATGGAGCGAGACGCGGAAGGTGTTTTGGATGATTTGTTTTGGCTTTGGAGTGAACCAGCATTCTTTCCGATGCTTGACGGAAGTGGCCTTGGACAGGTGGACCTCATATTTAGCGTCGAGAGCGAGCGTGTTCCCAACGTTGCGCGTCTCGTAGCACGCCTATCGAAACGCTATCCGAGGGTGCTGTCCTGCTTCGGAGATGTTCGCGTTCGTCCAAGTTCCCGTGTATTTCAAGATCATGCCTTGAGTGAACTTATGCCCAAACAATCAGCGGAGCCAATCCGTGAAGTGAACCAATATGGCGTCGAATATGACAACCTACTCGTCTTAAGCGAGAACACTATTCCGATGACATGTGATTGGTTGCAGCGTGTTCTGATAATGGGTGGGGAACCCACCATGCTTCTTGGGCTGTCGGAACGGCCAGCATCAATTGAAGCCTTCGTTGAACTTCGCACGAGCGATCCTGAGGCCGTGTTTTTGAATATTCCAGGTATCTGGAGCCGTATCGGCCAGCTCCGCGATTCCTTGAAAATGAAGTCTTTGGAAGGGCTCATTTTTGCGGGCAAAGACGATCTAAGCGAAGCCGTCCCTAGGCCACCGCGCGAAAGCTGGCTATCTGGCTTTCGTCGGCTATTGGGCCGCGCAAATCTCTAAACAAGAGGGCCTCCATGTTGGTGATGCTTTCGCGCCGACAATGCTGAAGCGAATTAGCGGCCAGTTCAAGAGTATGCGGGCTTGTCAAATTTGAAAAAGACTGGTGTTTGGAGCATACACTTGCAGAGCAAACACACCGATCAAAATGCGAGCTTCACTACATGAGTAAAGTCAGTATCGTTTTTAGGGCGCTAAATGAGGCTAAATGGTTCGGCCAGGCATTGGACGCGTGCCAAGGGCAAAAACTGAGACCTGGAATTGAAACCGAAATCGTGCTTGTCGATTCAGGGTCAACCGACGACACGCTAAAAATTGCAAACGAAAACGCGTGTAGAATATTTCATATCGATAAGTCGGAGTTCACGTTCGGTCGCTCGCTTAACATTGGCTGCGAGAATTCATCCGGCGATGTTTTGGTTTTTATTTCGGCGCATTGTATCCCGGTGGATGAGAATTGGCTCCAGACACTTATCGATCCCTTGTTAGATAAAACATGCGCTTACACATATGGCAGCCAGGTTGGACTCGATGGGGTCACTCGCTTCTCTGAAAGCCAAGTTTTTGCTCATTATTACAAGGCCGAGAACAACCTCAATCAAGAGGGATATTTCTGTAACAATGCAAATGCCGCGACGCTTCGCCAGACATGGGCGAAGTACAAATTTGACGAGGCTGTTACAGGCTTGGAAGACATGGTTATTGCAAAAGCGATCGTTTCTGATGGCGGCCAGGTGGGATACGTTTCTGATGCGGGTGTGACTCATATTCATGAAGAGAGTTTAGACCAAACTTACGGGCGCTATTTTCGTGAAGCTTTGACGATGCGGGATATAATGCCAGAAGTGCAATTTAGCCTTCTAGATTTTACGCGCTGCTTTAGCGCGGGTGTCTTGAATGATCTTGGCGAGGCAAGGAGAGCTCGCCGCCTAGCGACTGAATTCAATGGCATCCTCGCCTATCGTTTCATGCAGTATTGGGGGACTTACCGCGGCCATAATGAGCACCGTCAATTGTCCCGCGCGCAGAAAGAAACCTATTATTATCCGCGGATAAAGAAACGTGCGGAGACGAGCGAGGGCCAATCGCCCGGGTCTCTTGGCTCGAAAATTCAACAAAAAGCAGAATCCCTACGTTGACGCACCGCTCCAAGCTAAGCAAAGACGCCTCATGAAGACTGATACCAAACTCACCGCGCTGCTTCCGATGAAAGCGCATAGCGCCCGCGTGAAAGCAAAGAACTTTCGAGAAATCGCGGGAAAGCCTCTTTACGCTTGGATCTTGGAGGCATTGCTTGCCGTCGACCAAGTCTCGGAAGTTGTCATAAATACCGATGCTCGCGAGATTTTGAGCGAAGCGGGTTTGGATGAGAGCGATTGGGGCGGCAGAGTAATCATCCGTGATCGAAAACCCGAGCTTTGCGGGGATTTTGTATCTATGAACCTCGTGCTTGCGGACGATATAGAGAATGTGCGTTCGGATCATTATTTCATGACCCACACCACCAACCCTCTTTTGCGGCCCCATACGATCGAGAAAATGCTAGATGTATATCAGTCGGCGATAGAATCCGGCGCAGCGGATTCTCTGTTTACCGTGAACAGTCATCAAACCCGTTTCTACACTCCGAAGGGGGCGCCGATTAATCACGATCCAGACAACCTCATCCGGACCCAGGATTTGGAACCCTATTACGAGGAAAATTCGGTGGGCTATCTGTTCACCCCGCAGAGTTTCGCCGCGACCAATGCCCGAATTGGGGAAAATCCAATTCTGTTTACAACGCCCGCCCTTGAATCTGTCGATATCGACGAGCCAGCAGATTGGTTCGTCGCCGAATCTCTGCTTCGCCGCGTTGCCGCCGGCGAGCCACTTCCAGAAAGCTAATATGATGACCGAACCACGCGTTTTGGTGACTTGCCCGCCTATGCTCGGCTTGTTTGAAGACTTTGCCACTGATTTTGCCCAGTTCAATCTGCAAGGGATTGCTGCGGAAACCACTCAAATTCTATCCGAAGATGAGCTGATCGAACAATTGCCAAACTATGATGCCTGGATCATCGGGGATGACCCCGCCTCTCGCCGGGTCGTAGAGGCCGCAAAAATTGGCGGGTTGCGCGCCGCGGTAAAATGGGGCGTCGGCATCGATAATGTCGATTTCGCTGCGTTCAAAGACAATGGAATTCCTGTCGAAAACACGCCAGGCGTTTTTGGAAACGAAGTCGCCGATATCGCCCTGACTTATGCCATCGGTTTGGCGCGCGAGACCTATTGGATCGACAGAGAGGTCCGCCTAAACGGCACTTGGCCGAAACCAAGTGGTATCTCGTTGACGGGCAGAACGGTCGCTTTGGTCGGGTTTGGTGACATTGGTCAGCAAATCGCCAAGCGGATCATCGCCTGTGGCAGCAACGTAATCGTCTATGATCCGTTTTTTTCCGCGCCTAAAGGTTATTCCGTTGAACATGCGCAATGGCCTCAGCGTTTGGAAGAAGCAGATTTTCTGATTTTTGCCTGTCCGCTTACGGAGCAGACCCAGGGCATGTTTAACGGCGGTACGCTGAGTGCGCTGAAATCTGGCGTTCGAGTCGTAAATGTGGCCAGAGGGCCGGTGATCGTCGAAACGGCTTTGCTGGACGCCCTCAATAGCGGGGTCGTCCACTCAGCAGCCCTGGATGTCTTTGAGGTTGAGCCGCTTCCGAAAGACTCGCCGTTGCGATCATTTGATCGGTGCATTTTCGGAACTCATAACAGCTCCAATTCGCAAGACGCAGTTCGCCGGGTGAGCCGTTTGGCGATCGAAAAGATTGCGAGAATGCTCGATCATTGAGATTTCTGAGCCCATTTAGGGAAAGCTAGAATTGCCATTCCGCGTGTTGGAAGAGCAATTTTGCCTCCTCCGACGTTGAGTTGCGAACCAGCTTCAGCGTGACGGCTTGCGCAGACCCAACGGGGTGTTTGAATCTCACTTTCAATTGATTTTTCGTTCGCGCCAGGTCCGCGATATTATCATCATCTGCAAGGCCAACATCTTCTGGGTTGTTATCGAACTCCAACGTTAAACCAGAGGCTTCCCGGGTCTGATAGTGAACGAGTTGAAGGTCCGCCGTCACTGCAAGATTGCCATCAGCGCGAATTCCAAACACTTTTGGGCCCGCGCGGCGTAACCATTGAGTCACTTTGGATCTGAGGCTTATCGGCCAAACCATATCTGCGAACGCATGAATCGCGAAGGCTTTATATATGCCGTCGCGCTTCTCCTCTGGGGTGTAGGTATCGATCAATCGTCTGAGTTCCTGGCGACGGGTCGGATTGAATGAGGCGGACTTCGTGTCTTTATCCCAAAGCACCCGGGAGAGCGGCGCGTCTAAAAATTCGAACTTTGCGTCTGCATCTTCCAGACGCAACCAAAGATCCCAATCCATGCAATAGTGCAGGTCGCGATTCAGGCCACCAACACGTTCGAACGTTGATCGCCGGAACAGGCAAGAGGGTTGTGAAATAATACATCCCTCTCTCAACTTCGCGCTGCGGGAGTCGACGTTGAAGTGGTATCCGGTCATGCGATCATCATTGTCGACGATCGTACTATGGCCATAGACCGCGTCCAGATCGGGCGATCTTGAAAGGCATTCTGAGACTTGTTTCAGGGCCGTTGGAAAAAGCGAATCATCGGCGTTGAGCCATCCGATGAACTCGCTGCTCGTATTATCCCAGCCTTCGATAATGGCGTCGGATTGGCCGCCATCCGGCCCATGCCGCCGATAGGTGAGGATATCGTCATATTGATCCGCAATTTCTTTTACACGCGGGTCATTGGAGGCATCAAGCAGCGCGATTTCCATCGACTCGCTCTGCTGCTTTAGGCTCTCTAGCGTGAATGGAAGAAAATCGTTCCAAGCCCCGATTGGGACGCTGATGGCATACTTCATTCGCCGCTTTTACTCCGAGAATTGCAGAGAGCGGTGTCTAACACATTTGTTCGTCATTGCTACTGAAAGTCGTAGCTCACTTGATCATAACGGAAATGGTGCCCAATGCATGGTAAAGCATGCTCGCGGGAACCGCATTTGCGGTCGGCCTCCCTTGATTGCAAACCTCATCCAGCCACCCGCCAGAAGGTCCGGCGATGAGGTATTTGTCTACGA
Source organism: Henriciella sp. (assembly GCA_039970335.1). Taxonomy (GTDB): domain Bacteria; phylum Pseudomonadota; class Alphaproteobacteria; order Caulobacterales; family Hyphomonadaceae; genus Henriciella. The sequence goes on from JBDVMC010000025.1 coordinate 859,354, forward strand.
TTTGATTTAGCGCACTTTCGGCTTGAGCCGACGACATGATCTCCGGATGCAATAGATATGCTCGGCCGCGTTCAAGTTGATGCCATAAGCGACTATTGTCGTGGATTATTTCTCCATTCGCGCGCAGAGCATTGATCGCAAAGCCCGTTTTTGGATTAATCCCTGTCTGATCCGCGCGCCGTATTAGCCTCCGGCGCCAGCTGCCCGTGTCATGTCCAGTCAGTTGCTCGTACATATAGAGCAGGGTCGCCCACTCATAGTGGTGTCCCGGCTCGAAAATAGTCTCTTCTGCGGGGCCTTCTAGCTGCCAATCCGCGGTGAAGAACTCGGCCATGACGTCGTTAGCGGGATTGAAAAAGCGCGTTTCAAACAAGCGAACGACTTCGGCCGCGCGGTCCAATGCCGTCTCATCGCCTGTCGCGGCATGATATTCCATCATCGCTTCCAGAAGATGCATGTGCGGATTGGCGCGGCGAGGGAGCTCGCCTTCGCTGGACTCAAACCATCCGCCATGAACCGGGTCTTTGAGGGCACTATCAATATACGCGATCGCATCGTCCGCGATCTTCAGCGCACGCGCGCTCCCGGTTGCCTTATAGGCTGCCGATCCAGCGAGGACCATGAACGCGTGATCGTAGAGATCGCGCCGGTCATCAATCGCTTCACCTTCAGCTGTGATCTTATGGACGAACCCGCCCTCAGCGTGGCGCAGGCGGGTATCGATATATTCGATTCCGTTTTGGATAAGGGTTTTTGCGGTCTCGACGTCCGGCCATCCCATCTCGATGGCTTTTGAAAAACTGTAGACCTGACGTGCTTGTACGCGAACACGGCGATTGGCGTCTGAGTCTGGGGTGCCGTCCATGTTCAATTGCTCAACAAATCCGCCGCGCGTCGCGTCCCAACCGACGTTTGACCAGGTTTCGAATGCTTCCCAGAGCCAGGCTTTCGCGCGTGCCTTGATGTCTGATGACAAGCCGAGCGCGTGTCGCCCGGTTTGCACGGCTGCGCCCAGTGTTTTGACGGCGCCGTCCTCATTTATCGGGGTGATCATAACCTCGTCCGGCGTCGCAACGACGACCAGATTAGACACGCCATTGATGGAAATCGCGGGGCCTTCGGACCGGACATACAAGCCTTCGGAATTGGTCACGAAAACTGGACCACTGGTGTGATTGTCGGTTTCTGATTCGGTCAGGAGGTCGTGTAAAGCGCGATAGCCGCCAACGTCGCTCCACCCCATGCTGACTGGCACGGTTTTGACGTTCGGCGCATGTTCCATCACCGCATAGTCAATTGAGATGCTGGGCGTGGCTGCGAACGCTTCTGGATCTAGGTGAGCGACGTCGCCTGATGTGCGCGGCATCGCCGCTGCAACGCCTGTCAGCACGTCTGGGGCGTGTGTTTTTAGGGCGTCCAGCATGGTGCTGGCTTTGAACAAGAAGATCCCAGCATTCCAGTAATAGGAGCCAGCTGCGAGATACGCCTCAGCCGTTTCTTTGTCAGGTTTCTCGACGAATTCTTCAACCGCTAAAGCTGTCCCTTCAGCTCCAGTTTCTGCACGGATGTAGCCATATCCGGTTGCGGCATGCGTTGGGTGGATGCCGAACGTTACAATCGCGCCAGATGCAGCTGCGTCCGCAGCGGTTTCTATGGCGGTATGGAATGAAGGAATATCGCGAATGTCATGATCGGCGGGTAAGATCAGAATCATATCGTCGGGGGCGTAGGCAAGACAGGCGGCGGCAACCGCAGGCGCCGAGTTGCGGCCAAACGGCTCGAGAATTTTGCGAGCGGTTGGAAGTTTCTCTGCCAAGAGGCGCGTATGTCGTTTGGACCCCACCACAAGCGGTTTTGCAAAGGATAGAGTGTCGATTTTGCTGGCGCTGAAACGTTCGGCTGTTTCCTCAATCATGCTCTTGCTAGAGGTTAGCGCGAGAAACTGTTTCGGGCGATCCGGCGTCGACAATGGCCAGAGCCTGGTTCCGGAGCCACCACACAGAATTACGGGTTGGATAATGTGCGTCATGCGTTCCTCGGCAAAATCCGAATTAATAGTCTGGGACAGGTTGCAATTTTCTTGCCCAAGGCGCTCCTAATTCAAACAACGCCAATCGCAAGGCAGTCATGGACGTGAATCAAGCCAATTGGCTCGTGCTGGGCGTTGACGATGAACAAGGCTGTGATTTTGTATTCGCTCAGCAGTGACAGGGCCTCTGCGGCTAAGCCGTCTTCTTGGATCGTACGCGGATTATGGGTCATTATTTTGGCGGCGCTGACCGTATCTGTGGCGCCCGTGAGCGCGCGGCGAATGTCGCCATCTGTAATGATTCCGATCAATTTGCCGTCTTCAACCACACCGCAGCAGCCAAATCCGCCTGACGTGATCGCATCGACGACCTCATCGAAGGCGGCGTTTGGGTCGCAGAGCGGCATTTTCTTATGGTGCATCATGTCCGTCACGCGCTTCAGCGCGGCACCTAGTTTTCCGCCCGGATGAAATTTGTGAAAATCACGTTGGCTGAACCCTTTTGCGCGCAGCAGTGCCACGGCGAGCGCGTCTCCGAGGGCCATCATTTGGGTGGTCGAAGTCGTCGGGGCATTTGTGATGCCGCAGGCTTCAGTTGATTTTGGGACAATTAGCGGCGTGTTGGCTGCATCAGCGAGGGACGAATTTGCCCCGGACGTCATCCCGATCAGCGGGATATCGAAACGGCCGCAATATGCGATGATGTCACCTAATTCCGGGGTCTCGCCCGAATTAGACAGTGCCAGGACGACATCATCATCAGCGATCATGCCCAGGTCGCCATGGCTGGCTTCGCCAGGATGCACAAAGAGTGCAGGTGTGCCCGTAGAGGCCAAAGTCGCGGCGATCTTTCGCGCGACATGGCCTGATTTGCCCATGCCGGTCACGATCGTGCGTCCAGGCGACGTTTGGATCGTCTCAACCGCGTTATTGATCGCGATGGCGAGCGGGGCGTCGTCGCTTTGCAGTGCGTCGATCAGGGCTTCCAGGCCGAGCCGCTCGGTTTGCAAGACTTCCAGCGCTGTTTGTCGGGGCGAAGACATATTCATTGTCCTTGGTTCAGGTCGCTCGCAGATCTACTCGACGGAGCAATATTTCGTCCAGTTTTGATTGAACCATCCGGTGAATTTCGACAGTCCCTCTTGCAAGCCAACAGCTGGCGCATAGTCCAGCTCGGCACGTGCCCGGTCGATATTCGCCCAGGTTTTTTCAAGATCGCCCTTTTGCATCGGCTCAAACGTTTTCTCGGCTTCGCGGCCAACGCCCTGTTCCGTCAGGCGGATCATATCCATAAGCGGCTCAGGACGATCATTCCCGAGATTATAGACCCTATGAGGCACGTTCAGGCCAAGTCCGCTTGCTGGCCGGTCCAGGGCGGCCAGGATGCCGGCGACGATGTCATCTACAAAGGTAAAGTCGCGGCTCATTTTTCCATGATTAAAGACCCGGATCGGCTCGCCTCGCAGAATTTTTTCTGCGAAGATCCAATAGGCCATATCAGGCCGGCCCCAAGGTCCATAGACGGTGAAAAACCGCAATCCGGTCAGCGAGAGATTGTAAAGCCGCGCATAGGATTGCGACATCACCTCATTCGACTTTTTGGTCGCGCCATAAAACGAGACGGGATCATCGGTCTGGTCTGTCTCTGCGAACGGAATTTTGCTGTTCCCGCCATAAACCGAAGAGGACGAGGCATAGACCATGTTCTCGACCGAAAGCGATTTCGCCAGCTCGAGCATCGCAAAATGCCCTTCCAAATTCGCCTTTGTATACGCTGCGGGATTCTGCAGTGAATAGCGGACGCCGGCTTGCGCGGCGAGGTGTAGAATTTTGGTCGGCCTGCGATCGCCCAGAGCTTTTCGCAGCGCTTCTGGCGATGAAACATCGACTTCGTGGAACGAGAAATCCCCATCGCCGCAGAGATGCGCTAGTCGATCTCGTTTCAGCTGCGGTGAATAGTAATCGTTCAGACTGTCAAACCCGATCACAGAGACGCCTTGTGCCAACAGCTTTTGCGCCACGTGGGCGCCGATAAAGCCAGCTACGCCGGTGATCAGGATGGTCATAGCATTCCTTCATGGGCCGTTCTAAGCGCGGCCTCAGCGCTGTGATACATAGGGTGGTTCCGGTGTCAGTAACACACAGGCGCTGTCATTTCGTAAAAGCTGCTCAGCTGGTGAGTTAGATCGATTATTTGGTCAAGCGATCAGTGATTAGGTCTGCGCCATAGCAAACCATGTTTCTGAGGCCCGGGCTTGGATTTCGGGGGGTGTTTGATTAGGAGCTTAGTCTTTCGGGTTAGACCGCAATATAAGGCCTCAAGATGAAAACGCTGATCGTTATACCATCGCGCTATGCGTCCACCCGGTTTCCGCAAAAGCCGCTGCATTTGATCGCCGGGCAATCTTTGCTGTCGCGAGTGGCAGCGATTGCCAAGCTTTGCGCAGAGGCCTCGCCTGATGTCTCTTACGTCGTGGCAACGGATCATGAGACGATTGAAGCCCACGCCAAGGAGATCGGCGCGCCGGTCGTGATGACCGATCCAGATTTGCCGTCTGGCACGGACCGCGCGCTTGCGGCGGCGAATGCGGCGGCGCCAGACGCCGAATTTGTTGTGAACCTACAAGGCGACGCCCCATTCACCCCGCCGAGCTATATCTCCGCGATCATCGATGCTGGGCGGTCCACATCACTCGATGCAGTGACGCCGATTGTGCAGATGTCCTGGGACGATCTGGACGAGCTTCGCGAACGCAAGCTCGAGACGCCTTTCTCTGGCACCACGTGTATCGTCAACGCCAAGGACGAAGCGCTCTGGTTCTCCAAGAATATCCTGCCCGCCATGCGCAAAGAGGGGAAGCTTCGAAAAGCTGGCCCCCTGTCGCCGGTGTGGCGCCATATTGGGCTCTACGGTTATAAGCGATCCGCGCTAGAGACCTTTGTTGGCTTGTCAGAGGGGCATTATGAGAGCCTTGAGGGGCTGGAGCAGCTGCGGTTCCTGGAAAATGGACTGCGCATGCAAGCGGTGAAGGTTGCTGCCGCGCCAAGCGCCATGTGGGGCATTGATACACCCCAGGATGCCGCGCATGCTGAGGCTTTGATTGCAAAACATGGTGAGCCGTTAGATGGGATGGGCACATGACCACCATCTACGTGGTTCGCCACGGCAATACGTTTGATAAAGGCGACACGATCACGCGCGTTGGAGCCAAAACGGACTTGCCGCTATCTGTGTCCGGCACTGCGCAGGCTGAAGCTTTGGCGACGCATTTTGAAGGCTTGGCCCCACAAGGGTTTCACGTGGCCTATTGCAGCCCGCTTTTGCGAACGCGTCAGACTGCGGAGGCCATCTTGTCTGTGCAGCCCGGCGGTATAGCGCTCGAAACGCTCGAATTCCTGCGTGAGGTCGATTACGGGCCAGATGAAAACCGCCCCGAAGAAGAAGTCGTCGCTCGGATCGGGGAAGAGGCCCTGCGCGCTTGGGACGAACATGCCGTTCCACCGCCGGGATGGGAGATTGATCCAGAGCAGCTAAAGGCTGCGTGGCGAGACCTGTTCGTTGCGCTCGGCAAAACCAGCTCAAACAAGCCGGTATTGATCGTGACATCTAACGGCATCGCGCGTTTCTTGTTGGATGCGGTGACGACGTATCAAACCGAGCCAGCATCGATAAAACTCAAGACTGGAGCCTATGGAACCATGCGCGTCTCAGATGAGACAGTGACGTTGATCAACTGGAACGTTCGACCCTAGTTTACGATCTCATGGATCGCCTTGAGTTCTTTTAACAGCGGCTCAGCGGCCGAGAGCGGTAGACAGCTCGGCGCATCACAAAGCGCTTTGTCAGGATCGGTGTGGAATTCCAGAAACACGCCATCTGCGCCGGCTGCGACGGCAGATTTGGCAATCGTTCCAACACCTTCGCGTCGTCCGCCCGTAGAGGCGCCTGCTGTGCGCGGATCGGCGCCCGGCAATTGAACTGCGTGAGTCGCATCGATCGTGACCGGGCAGCCCAGCGCCTGCATCTGTTGAATACCGAGCATGTCGACGACCAGATTATTATAGCCAAGGCTGGTGCCGCGCTCGCACAGGATCAGCCGATCGCCTGGCAGGACTTCGCGAACTTTGGAAATGATGTTCTTGGTATCCCATGGCGCCATGAACTGAGTTTTTTTGGCATGCACGACGCAGCCATGTTCATCAGCAGCCTTAGCGGTTGCGACAACCAAATCCGTCTGCCGAACGAGGAAGGCCGGGAGCTGAACCAGCTCGGCAACTTTCGCAACCGCGTCGGCCTGACTTGGTTCGTGCAGGTCTGTGCAGATGCCGACGCCGAGCTCTTGCTTGATTTCGGCCAACATCGGCACACCCGTTTCAAAGCCCGGTCCGCGATATGATGTGATCGAGGATCTGTTGGCTTTATCGAAGCTGGCTTTGAAGATGTAGGGCAGGCCAAGGCGCTCACAGATCGCTTTTAGCTCTCGGCCAACGGTGATCGCGAGTTCAACATCTTCCAGGACATTTAGGCCCGCAATGACCGCCAGCGGAGCGCCGGTGCCGATTTTCCAATTTTGAGATTCCAGTGTCACTAGGCTCATATGAGGCCTCCCAATTCGGGCGAAATTTGACCCGCTCTTAGTCAAGATAAGGCGCCTTGGCCAGAGCGCTGCGGCACTGTTGCTGCCGGGCTTTGCAAATCCTGACTGTACAAAGCCAATCTGCATGCTATAGGCCTCTCAAACTTCATATAAAGGATCGTTGATATGTCTCAGGACTATGCCGTCGCAGACATCAGCCAAGCTGACTTTGGCCGGATGGAAATCGAGATCGCGGAAACAGAAATGCCAGGTCTGATGGCTGCCCGCGAAGAATTTGGCGCGAGCAAGCCTTTGAAAGGCGCGCGCATTGCCGGCTCTTTGCACATGACAATCCAGACCGCTGTCTTGATCCAGACGTTGGAAGCTCTGGGCGCAGAAGTGCGCTGGGCGAGCTGTAATATTTACTCAACCCAAGATCACGCTGCTGCGGCAATTGCTGATGCTGGCACCCCTGTCTTCGCGCACAAGGGCGAAACCCTGGACGAGTATTGGCAGTTTGCTGATCGTATTTTCGAATGGCCAAATGGCGAGACCGTCAACCTGATCCTCGATGATGGCGGCGACGCGACAATGTACCTGATCATTGGCGAGAAAGCTGAAGCCGATCCTTCGATCCTGGACCACCCGGGCTCAGAAGAAGAAGAAGCTCTGTTCCGCCAGATCCGTAAACGGATGACGGAAACCCCTGGCTGGTTCACCCGCATCAAGAACGAAATTCGCGGCGTATCAGAAGAGACAACAACTGGTGTGAACCGCCTCTATCAACTGGCGAAGAAGAACGAGCTTCCCTTCCCCGCGATCAACGTGAACGATTCCGTCACCAAGTCTAAATTCGACAACAAGTATGGCTGTAAAGAATCGCTCGTCGATGCAATCCGCCGCGGCACAGACGTAATGATGGCCGGTAAGACGGCTTTCGTTGCAGGCTATGGCGATGTTGGCAAAGGTTCTGCTGCGTCTCTTTCAGGCTCGGGCGCACGCGTCACGGTTTCTGAAGTTGACCCGATCTGCGCTCTGCAAGCAGCCATGGATGGATATGACGTTCAAACGCTCGATACGATGGCCTCAAAAGCCGACATCTTCGTCACCGCAACCGGCAACAAGGACATCCTGACCGTCGACCATATGCGCGAGATGAAGGATATGGCGATCGTTTGTAATATCGGTCACTTCGACAACGAGATCCAAGTCGAGAGCCTACGCAATTTCAAATGGACGAACATTAAGCCACAAGTCGACATGATCACCTTCCCAGATGGCAAGCGGATTATCTTGCTGTCCGAAGGCCGTCTGGTAAACTTGGGTAACGCAACAGGTCACCCAAGCTTTGTGATGTCAGCATCTTTCACCAACCAGGTGCTGGCGCAGATCGCTTTGTATGAGAATAAGGGTGAGTATGAGAATGACGTCTATACGCTGCCCAAGCATTTGGACGAGAAAGTTGCGATGCTCCACCTCGCCAAGCTTGGTGTAGAACTGACGGATCTGTCTAATGAGCAAGCCGATTATATCGGTGTTGAGCAGACCGGCCCGTTCAAGCCAGAGCATTACCGCTACTAGTTTTCAGAGAGCCTCAGGAGAAAAGCCATGCCTCTACAGCACCACGAATTTACCTCTGAAAGCGTTTCTGAGGGCCATCCGGACAAGGTTTCGGATCAGATTTCAGATGCGGTTGTCGACCTATTTCTCAGCAAAGACCCAACTGCCAAAGTTGCAGTTGAAACGCTGACGACGACAAACCGCGTGGTGATGGCAGGCGAGGTCCGAACCAATAATGGCGCGGTCATCACCAAAGACGAGATGAACCAAGCGGCGCGTGATGTGGTCAAGAAAATTGGCTATGAGCAGGATGGCTTCCATTGGCAGAATATGGCCGTTGAAAACCACGTTCACGGTCAGTCTGCCGAGATTGCCCAGGGCGTTGAAGCTGGCCAAGGCCTGCACGAAGAAGAGGGTGCTGGCGATCAGGGCATCATGTTTGGTTATGCGACCGACGAGACGCCGGAACTGATGCCGGCCACGCTTGTCTATTCCCACCAAATCTTGCGCAAACTGGCTGAGCTTCGCCACAATGGCACGCATCCAGAGCTTGAGCCCGACGCAAAAAGCCAGGTGACATTGCAATATGACGGCTCGCGCCCGGTTGGTGTGAATGCTGTCGTGGTGTCTCATCAGCACGCTGAGTCAGCAACCTTGGAGCAGTTGCGCGAAATCATTCGTCCGGTGCTTACTGACGTGTTGCCAGATGGCTGGTTCCCAGATGAGGACAAGTTCTACGTCAATCCAACCGGCCGATTCGTGATCGGTGGACCAGACGGCGATGCCGGTCTGACAGGACGAAAAATCATTGTCGACACATATGGCGGCGCGGCGCCGCATGGCGGCGGCGCGTTTTCGGGCAAAGATCCATCTAAGGTCGATCGTTCGGCGGCTTATGCCACGCGCTATCTTGCAAAGAATGTGGTCGCAGCTGGGCTTGCAAAACGATGCAACATTCAAGTGAGTTACGCGATTGGTGTGGCTCAGCCGCTTTCGCTCTATGTTGATACGTTTGGCACGGGTTCAGTGGGTGAAGACACGATCGCACGGAAATTACGCGAGCTGGTTGATTTGTCGCCGCGCGGGATCCGGAATCATTTGAAGCTTGAGGCGCCGATCTATGCGACGTCCGCGTCCTATGGTCATTTCGGGCGAACCCCGACGAAAGACGGCGCGTTCACTTGGGAAAAAACGGATCTCGTCGATGAGCTAAAAGCGCTCGCAGGCTAGAAAATTCTATCTGCCTGCAAATTAGACACTGTGTCATCCGAAACACTCTTAGTGTTTCGGAAACATGGTTAATTTCAATATTACTGTTGTCGCCACTCGGGCTATGTGCATACGTTCTCAGTTGAATGACTGGAGTGTCATTTTGACTTGAGGGAGTCAGTTTGTGAGTAGCGTACAGCCGTTTTTTTCCGTCGTAATCGTCAATTACAATGCGGGGCAATTGCTCCAAGATGCGATAAATTCACTTAAAAAACAAACATTTAAAGACTTCGAAGTTCTGGTTGTCGACAATGATAGCCAAATCAATCCGATCGGGGATCTGGACATAGATGGGCTTCCCGAAATTCGCGTCCTGCGGGAAAAAACCAATCACGGGTTCGCTAAAGGCAATAATCTCGCAGCCCAACATGCAAATGGTAAATGGCTTGCGCTATTGAACCCTGACGCGACCGCCGATGAGAACTGGCTTACTGAAATTCACGCTGCAACGATCAAGCATGATGCCTGCCGTGTGTTTGCATGTGGGCAGATCAACATGGACGAGCCCGAACTGTTAGATGGCGCGGGCGATGCTTATTTTGCTTTCGGTATCCCATGGCGCGGCGGATTTGAGCATCCGATCTCTGAGCTTCCGAATCAGGACAGCCATTGCTTTAGCCCATGCGGAGCCAGCGCTATTTACGAGCGTGAATTGTTCCTCGAAATTGGCGGCTATGATGAGCGCTTTTTCTGTTATTGCGAAGATATCGATCTCGGAATTAGATTCCAGCTCAGCGGCGAAAAGTGTGTGTTCTTGCCAGACGCCATTATCCACCACAAAGGCAGTGCATCGAGCGGTCGTTACTCGTATTTCACAATGTACCATGGCTTCCGTAATCGAACATGGGCATACATCAAGAACATGCCACTGGCGTTTTTGGTATTAACGCTGCCAGGGCATCTAATGCTGATGCTGTACAACTATCTAAATAATTTGGGACACGCCAATCTTAAAGGGATGCGGCTGGGAATGTGGCATGGTCTAAAAGAAGGCTGGGCGATGCGACGTCAGAGCGATTACAAAGTGAACCCGGCTCAACGCTCGACGCTAAACTTGCTACGTTCAATGGCCTGGAACCCGGTTCAGCTATCTAGGCGTCGTGTCCATGTCTGGGCGGTATAGAGCCAACGCCTTCTCTTATTGAAGGTTCCAAACCCGCTTGTGAAACAGCCAGGCGGACGACACGATCGTGTCCATGTCAGAATGCTTCAGCTCCCAGCCCAAGACCTCTTTCGCTTTGGAATTGTCGGCATAGAGCGCAACAGCGTCACCCGCGCGGCGAGGGCCAATCTCGACCGGAACGGAGCTTCCAACCGCGCGTTCGACTGAATCCAGGACCTGTTTCACGGTAAAACCATTGCCCGTGCCAAGGTTCAGCTGCAGGCTCTCTCCGGTCTTTTCAATATGTTCGGCCGCCAGAATATGCGCAGCCACTAGATCAGCAATATGGATATAGTCGCGAATGCAGGTGCCATCCGGGGTCGGATAGTCGTCGCCGAACAGTTTCATGCCTTTGCCAATGCCCGCAGCCGCTTTCAGTGCGTTCGGGATAAGATGGGTCTCTGGATCGTGCTCTTCGCCAACTTCGCCGTCCAAATCCGCGCCCGCTGCATTGAAATAACGCAGCGCTGCATAGCGTAGGCCTTCAGCGCGCGAGAGGTCTTCCAATATTGTCTCAACCATCAGCTTTGACCGGCCATATACGCTGACGGGTCGCTTCGGCATGTCTTCTACCAGCGGGAGACTTTCGGGATCGCCATAGATCGCGCATGTCGATGAGAAGATAAAGTTCTGCAGCCCAAGATCGAGCATGGCGCGAACCACATTGAGCGTGCCCGCGACATTGTTTTCGTAGAATGCGCCGGGCGCTTTCTCACCTTCGCCGACCTCAATATTTGCTGCGAAGTGCATAACGGCATCCGGGCGCACAGTTTCGAGGGCGGCGCGAATATCGCTTTCATTGCGAATGTCGCCTTCGATCAACTCGCCCCATTTGACGGCATGGCGGTGACCGCTGGCAAAATTGTCAAAGACGACAGGTTCTCGACCACTCATTTTGATCGCTTTGCAGGCATTTGCGCCGATATAACCAGCGCCGCCAATCACCAGAATTTTTTTGATCACGATCGAGTTCCCCTCACACTATTCTACTATGTCTCGTTTCTGTCGAAGACATTTCTTTCATCCAAAAATCCGGCTCAAATTAGGCGTCTGACTCTCGTTTGGTTTGATCAACCGCATGTTTGAGTTTCGACGCCTGCAATGCATCCCGATCCTTTTCAGCTTTTGTACGGCCGAATTTGATACGATTTTCTTGCGCCCGCTGCGTTTTCTCTGCGCGGGCTTTAGCTTTTCGAACCTTGCCGAGATTGACCGGTTTGACCAATTTTAGTCCCCGCGATGGGCGTTGCGCCACTGTTCCATGGCCAGCGAAATCGCAAAGGTCTCGCGATATTTCGGGCTCGAGGCTGGGCGCGGCGCTTTGGCAGAAATCAGCGCCATGATGTCAGCCAGCATGTTGTGCGCTGCGCCAGCCTGACCCGCGCCGATATAGGCGTGCAGTTCAACCAGGGCGCTGGAAAGCGGATCATTGGCGCGGATGACGAAATAGGGCTCATCATCGGCCAGGCGCGGCATAACATCGAATTCGGATGGATTGGCTTTCGAGCCGACGGGCGCTGTATTCATTGGTCTGTCCTTGGCGAATAGAATTGATTCTCTACTCAGTTAACGGGATTTCCGCCAAAGGTCAGGCCCCAATAAGCTTTCACAAATCCTAAGTGCAGCCGGTTGAATTGCCGGTTCCGTTTTCAGGGGATGCGAACAAACCTGCGATAGACTTGAGCCAGATCTTATGGAGGGGTTCATGAACGTCATTTTCAAATCTGCTGGAACCATAACCGTGGGCGCACTGCTGGTTGGCTGGGGCATGCTGCACTCAGAAGAAAACTTCGAGAAAATGTCGGCGCATTACCAATTGTCCGCCCCGCAGGTTGAGTTCGCGCGCAGCTGCATGAGTAGTTTGAGTTCCTATGACAAAGAGTTCAAAGGCGGCGCCGCAAGCTATATGGGGTGTGGTTGTATGGCGTCGAACCTGGCTGATAGCGAAGATCCGGATGCTGACGTCAATTATCTCAAAATGGCTGATGGATTTCGATCGATCGCAAAATACTCAGAGACTGATGCGGACAAGCAAACCGATGTGGTTGGCTTGTTTCAGGACATGACCGAAAATCAGGGCCTGTCTTACCCCGAGGCCTTGCAGACCGCGACCGAGCTCGGCCGTGTAACCGATATGTGCAAAGATGCCCGGCTGCCAAAAACGTCTGCGAACATGAACGCGGTCGGCACATCCGGAACGACGTATCAGCCAACCGCAACTGACGCGCCGTCAAACGCGAAAGGTTGTGAGGGCCTAAGCCCGAGCGCTGTTGCGACCTTGCAGAAAATCGCCGATCGCGATGGCAAGTCTCTCGAAGATATTTGTAAGAACGTCGTCAGCTAAATAGGACGGATCAGCCTGGTCCGATCATTTTTTCGGGCCGGACAATCGCGTCAAAATCTTCTGCTGGAATGCCATCGGCGATGGCTTCCTCGCGCAGCGTGGTGCCATTCTTGTGGGCGGTCTTGGCAATCTTAGCGGCGCGGTCATACCCGTATTTCTCTTTTAGCGGCGTTACCAGCATGAGCGAGTTCTGTAGGCCTCGCTCGATATTCTCAAGACGTGGCTCAATCCCGACAACGCAATTCTCGGTGAAAGAGACCGCGGCATCTGCGAGAAGCCGGATCGACTGGAGCAAATTGTAGCTCATCATCGGATTGAAGACGTTGAGCTCGAAATGGCCCTGGCTGCCGGCAAAGCTGATGGCGGAATTGTTGCCGTGAATGTGGGCGCAAACCTGGGTCATCGCCTCGCACTGGGTTGGGTTCACTTTGCCCGGCATGATCGAAGAGCCTGGCTCATTCTCTGGCAAGGCCAATTCGCCGAGGCCAGAGCGCGGGCCGGATCCGAGGAAGCGGATGTCATTGGCAATCTTGAAGCAAGACATGGCGGCGGTTGTGATCGCGCCATGCGCAAACACCATCGCATCATGCGCAGACAAGGCTTCGAACTTGTTCGGGGCGGTGATGAAATTGAGGCCCGTGATCTGCGAGATTTTGTCCGCAACGCCTTCAGCAAAGCCGATTGGGGTCGACAGACCCGTGCCAACCGCTGTGCCGCCTTGGGCGAGCTCAAGCAAAGCGGGAAGCGTTTGCTCGATCCGCTTGATGCCCATTTCGACCATCTTGGTGTAGCCGGAAAATTCCTGGCCGAGCGTCACCGGGGTCGCGTCTTGTGTGTGCGTGCGGCCAATCTTGATAATCTCTGACCAGGCTTGGGCTTTGTCATTCAGCGCATTGTGCAATTGCTGCAGGGCGGGCACGAGGCGATGGCTGATTTCTTCAGCCGCAGCAATGTGCATGGCCGTCGGGAACGTATCGTTTGAGCTTTGGCTCATATTGCAGTGATCATTGGGGTGGACGGGGCTTTTCGAACCGATCTCGCCGCCCAGGATTTCGATCGCGCGATTGGCGATCACTTCATTGGCATTCATGTTCGACTGCGTGCCTGATCCAGTTTGCCAGACGACCAGCGGGAAATGAGCGTCGAGTTTGCCTTCGATCACTTCATTGGCAGCCGTGATGATCGCATCGCTGAGCTTCGCATCGAGCTTGCCGAGCGCCATATTGGTTTCAGCTGCTGCGCGTTTGACGATACCAAGGGCCCGGACCAGAGGAAGGGGCTGTTGTTCCCAGCCAATCTTGAAATTTCCGAGTGAGCGCTGTGCCTGCGCGCCCCAGTATTTGTCGCCAGGAACTTCGACTTCACCCATCGTATCCGTTTCGATCCGGGGCTTTGCGTCTTTATTGCCGAATATACCCATTGCGACGTCTCCTTGCTGGCATGTCTTTTCGAAAGCCGCGAGGTAGCACGCCGCGCCGAATGCGCAAGCGCCCAGGAGTCAAATTGCCATCAATTTGGGGGCACAGGGAGTTATTCAGCCGGAGCAGAAGCCTGCAACGCTTCGGGGGCTGGTTCCCAGACTTGGGTCTGGCAAATCGGGCCAATGCAGCCTTTAACCTGTAGTCGCCCATCCGACATGCGCTTCAAGCGTGAAGCGTAAGACTTATCATTCTCGGGGTCATAAATCGTACCGCCGCGCCAGTCCTTTTTGCGCTTCTTAAAGCCTTGCAGCATCAGCAGTCCGAGCACTGGCTCTCCGGCTTGGGTCAGCGCCGTTTCTGGCGTTTGGCCGGGTTCCATAGCTTCAGGATCGATCCAGGAAATGCGCCCACAAGGGCTTTCATTGCCGCAATCTTCGATCGTCACCGTCGAGGTTTTGGCCTCTGTCAGAAACGTCCCGAAGACGTCATGCCCCTCTTGTGCTTGCGCAGCTGTAGTAAACACGAGAAGGCTTGTGGCCAGACCGATGGCTTTTAGCATTGATAGCTCCCTAGATTTTTTCATTCCCTGAAAACACTATGGCGCGATGCGACAGATTTTCTACCTTCACAGGCATTAATACTCGTTTACCTTTGAGCGTATGATTCACATGGTCAAACTATGTGTCGGGGCCGATGACGCTGCCGATGTGGAACGCTGGCAGAAGCGATTGCTGCAAACGGCGCCGTTTCCATTTCACCACACGCGCATGGTTCCGAAACGCGGTGCAGAGCTCAGCGATGGCGGATCAATCTATTGGGTGACCAAAGGTATGATCCTGGTGCGCCAGCAAATTCGGGAAGTTAGAGAGATCACGGATCGCGGCGGCCGCAAGGCTTGTGAGTTGGTGTTCGAGCCGGAGCTCATACCCGTTGAGCCGACGCCGAAGCGAGCCTTTCAAGGATGGCGCTATCTCAAACCCGAGGACGCGCCAATAGATCTGAAAGCCGGATCAGGAACGATCGAAATGCCGGCAAATCTGCGCGCGGAGCTACGCGACGCGATGGTCTGGTAACTGCTAGTTCAGCTGGAACATCACGGCTTTCGGGTCTGCCGCACAGGTTTGTTTCAGAGTGGTGGCGACCCGGCCGACTGTTGGTGCGCGGCGCTGAGCTGCAATTGCAATAATCTCTGCATCCGCGAACATCGCTGAGAGCCGAACCAGGCTGGCGCGCTGTTCGAGCGTATCACGCTCAGTTTCCAGGGCGCCCAATTGGGTTTCTGATTCAAGGGCCATGCCGCGGAAAATGCAACCAAGGTCTTGCGGGCCGCTCGAGCTATCGATCCATGCTGCGAGATCCGATGAGGTCCGACCGAACCGATAAACTTCTAGGGCGAAATGTTCCGAAATCTCGGGTGTTTCGCCCATATCAAGCGCGTAGATGGCTTGAGCGGTCTCTTCTGAGAGCCGGCTCGCCTCGACGCCCCATTGGCGGGCAAGGTCTGTATTGGCCTGCGCAGACAAAGGTAGAGCGGCGAAGAAGAGGCAAGCTAACAAGCGTATCATGACGGCACGGTTCCATTCAGTTTCGCCTCTCAGGCGAGCAATCCCCGTGCCAATTCGCGCGTTAGCCCTTCATGAACGCTCCGATCCGCTTCTGCATATCCGGGCCGACGCCCTCGCTCTCTGTGATCTCCCATTGCAGCCCTGCATCGAGAGGGTCCGCATCGGTGGCTTCAAGCAAGCGTTTATTGGCGGCGTGAGAGAAGGAAGAATTGGCAAGAATCTGCTGCGCGAACGCCCGCAATTCGTGTTCAAACGTCTCATCCGCGAGCACCGCTTCGCACAGGCCCATATCCAGGGCGACATCGGCTGTAACAGTCTCTGCGGTAAACATCAGGCGCTTGGCCGTCGCAATTCCCACACGTCGCGGCAGGCGCTGGCTCATGCCCCAGACCGGGGTGAGGGCCCATTTCGCATGCGTGTCGGCGAACTTGGCCGAGGCCGCGGCGAGAATAAAGTCAGCCGCCAACGCCACTTCCAAAGCGCCGGTATAGCAATGTCCATGCACAGCAGCGATCACGGGCTTTGGCAGTTTCTCCAACATGCGCAGGGTTTCTGAGTGCCAGCCTGGGGATGGCACTTTCTCGCCCTCAGCAATGTCGCCGAGATCATGACCCGCAGAAAAACACCGTCCAGCGCCGCGCAAGATCACGCACCTTATGCTGTCATCCTTTTTCAAGTCGATAATATGCTGACGCAATTCCTTGAAAACGCCGACGGTAAGCGCGTTCAATTTGTCAGGCCGGTTCAGCGTGAGCCAGCACAATCCATCCTCGTCTTGCCGTTTGACTAAGTCACCCATTTCGACCTCCCGTGTTTGATCTGGTCCTTCATAAACACCGCTCCCCTAGGGTCCGCATAGACCCTATTCCATTTCTTGCTCTAGGCTTTCGCGAGGGGAGCCTCCTATGTAAGGATTGTGAAACTTGCGCAGAACCAAAAAAAGGAGAGCGCCCCGTGGCTGATAATGAATATACCCCCCCAAAGGTTTGGACTTGGGACACTGAAAGCGGCGGACGCTTCGCCAATATCAACCGGCCGATCGCTGGTCCGACCCATGATAAAGAGCTGCAGGTCGGCAAACACCCGATCCAGCTATACTCGCTGGCGACCCCGAACGGGGTGAAAGTCACGATCATGTTGGAAGAGTTGCTCGCACTGGGTCACGCCGGCGCCGAGTATGACGCTTGGTTGATCAATATTGGTGAAGGCAATCAATTTGGCTCTGGCTATGTCGACATCAATCCAAACTCCAAGATCCCGGTCATGGCTGATCATACAACCGACCCGGTCACCCGTATTTTCGAGAGCGGCTCAATCCTGGTCTATCTCTCTGAGAAGTTTGGCGGCGCGTTTATTCCGGAAGACCATAAGGGTCGGACTGAAGCGATGAACTGGCTGTTCTGGCAGATGGGCTCTGCGCCATATCTTGGCGGCGGCTTTGGACATTTTTATGCCTATGCGCCGTTCAAAATGGAATACCCGATCAATCGCTTCGCGATGGAAGTGAAGCGTCAGATGGATGTGCTGGATCGCCACCTCGCCGACAATGAATATATGGCCGGCAGCGAATACTCGATCGCCGATATGGCGATTATGCCTTGGTACGGCTCAATGGCAAAAGGCGTGCTCTATGAAGCGGCTGAGTTTCTGTCCGTGCATGAGTATAAGAACGTGATCCGCTGGACTGAACAGTTGATGGAGCGCCCAGCCGTACAGCGCGGCCAGATGGTCAATCGCGTTTGGGGTGAGCCGGAACGGCAACTGCCAGAGCGTCACGATGCCAGTGATTTCGAACTGCGCACGATGGATAAGTTGCAGCCGGACGCAAGCTAAGCCTTCAATACACCCGCCTATCGACGGGTGACAAAGCACTCGCCGCCAGCCTCTAGATAGGCCTGACACCAGTCTTTGGCGGCGCCGCGGTTGGCAAATGCGCCGACCCGCAAACGGTGCACGAATGTGCCCGTTTGCGTTCGGTGCGGCCGGACAATCGTTTCCGCGTCCCCAAACAGGCGGGGGTGGTGAACGCGAAGATCGTCCCAGACCGCACAGGCCACTTCGACATTTCTGAACGAAGCGATCTGAACAACGTATCGGCCATCATAATCAAACACTGGCATGTATGGCGGTGGCGGTGGAGGAGGTGGTGCGGGCCGGTGATAACGCGGCCGTGGGCGCTCTATCGGCCTTGGGGCGGGATAAGTATTGGGATCGATCGTTACGGTGACCTGCGGCTCAGGGGGGCTGATAACACGGTGATGAACCGGCGGAGGGAGCTCGTATACAGGCTGGGTGTATTGCAGATCTATATAGACTTGCTCAGATTCAGCTGGTGGAGCAGGGGGCGGCGGCGTTTCCGATTCCACGACAATTGGCTTTGGCTCTAGAATGATCGGTTCAGGGAACCGCTCCGGCGCAGTGGGGATTGGCGGTTTGGGGAATGCGTCCGGCTCAGGAGCGCCCTTTTCTTCAGTAACCGGCACAGGCTGCTCCGCAATCGCGATGGGCTCCGGCTCTTCGACGATTTCGGAAGACCCGCCCGTTGAGGCCAGCGGCGCAGCGCCCGTATCGGCGCCTTCGGACTGAGTCATGCCGCCGCTTTGAGGGGCGCGTGCATTTGGTTCATATTGAAGCCCAGTCTCGGCGGTCATTTTGTCGAGAACTGGACCTTTCTTACGCGGTACATCCTTGCCCAAGGCCGCGGGCTTGGAGTTTGGTGAAGATGGACGGGTTGGCGGAAGCAGAGGAGCATCGGTAACGCTGGTCTCGCTTCCGGTCGTCAAATTAGCGGCGTTCGCCATGACGAGCGCGCTTGTTTCGGCCTGAAGGGGCGGGGTTTCGATTTCCGTCAAGATACCGTGTCGCGGCGGCCCGCTATCCGGAAGGTTGAGCGTTTGCCAGCTCCAATACGTACAATTGCCGACCCCCACGAACATCAAGCTGAGCCAGACCCACCTGGAGCTGCTCCGTCTCTGAGATCGCGGCATAGCGCGCTTGTTCGGCTCTAAGGAGCCGTTGGATTCTTCATACGAGTGCATTTGAGCCGCCCGATAACAACTATGGGGCTGGCGTACGGATTTCAGAGTTAAGAGCGGTTAACGCTGACGCGTATCGTGCAATATAGAGATGCCCGGAACATGCTTTTGAGACGATGGGACAATCGTGCGGTTTTACTCGAGTTCTAGGCTAGAGTGGAACCGCACGATTATATCCGATTAGAGCAAGTCTCCGCCGGCCGCCGCCGCCGTTGTTCCGTCTTTTTTGAAGGCGCGGATGACGTTCTTGCCGGTAATCCACTTGTG
The DNA here is from genome assembly GCA_039970335.1 of Henriciella sp. GTDB lineage: Bacteria > Pseudomonadota > Alphaproteobacteria > Caulobacterales > Hyphomonadaceae > Henriciella. Next base: position 878,583 of record JBDVMC010000025.1, read on the forward strand.
CACTTCGTCCGGTCCATCGACCAGGCGTTGTGAGCGAATGTGTGTGTACCAGGCCGCCAGCGGCGTATCGGTCGAATAACCGAGCGCGCCGTGAAGCTGGATCGCCGTATCCACGACTTTGTGGACCATGTTGGCCAGGAACACTTTCGCGATCCCATTCTCTTGGCGAATATCCAACCCGTTCTCAGCCTTGTAAGCGATATGCATCAGCATCAGCCGCGCGATGTAGAGCTGGCTGGCGCACTCCGCGAGCATGAACTGAACGCCCTGACGGTCTTCCAAGCCTTTGCCGAAGGTTGTTCGCTGTGTGACGTGCGCCGTCGCGAGATCGAGCGCGCGCTGCGCCATGGCGACATTGTGCATGCCGTGGCGAAGGCGGCCATATCCAAGACGGTGCTGGCCCATGGCAAACCCCTGGCCTTCACCGCCCAGCAGGTTTTCCTCTGGAACGACCAGATTCTCGATCGCGATCTCGCAATGCGCCGCGCCCATTTGCTCGTGAACGTCGCTATGCACAGCCATGGTCGGAATATTGCGAATGATCCGATAACCAGGATTGGGCAGTTCAACGATGAAGGTCGAGAATTGCTGATGCCGCGGCGCGTCTGGATTGGTCTTGGCCATGACGACCGCAATGTTCGCAACATTGGCCGACGAGGAGTACCATTTCTCGCCATTGAGAATGTAATTGCCTTTGCCATCTTTTTCGGCGCGTGTTTGCATGCCGGTGGCGTCGGCGCCCGCAGCTTTCTCTGTCATGGAGTAGCAGATGCGCTTTTCGCCATTGAAGAGCGGCTTCAGATATTTCTCTTTCTGAAAGTCTGTCCCGTGGGCGAGCAGGGTTAGCATGGTCGCATCATCTGGGCCCTGGCTGTTCATCGACAGCGCTCCTAGATGGCTTTGGCCAAGCTCCATTTGAACCAGCGCGTTGGCCAATGGGCCTAGCCCCATGCCGCCATGTTCTTTTGGAATGAAGGGGAGCCAAAGTCCCTGGGCGCGCGCTTTCTTGCGCAGGTCACCCAGAACCACGTCTAAGCCTTCTCCGCCTTCGAGACGTTTCTCGGCTGGAATACACTCATCCTGTACCCATTGGCGCACGCGGGTGCGAACTTCTTTGGCGTCATCCGGGATTACGAAATCGATAGCCATGCTGTTTCCTCCTGGTTCTTTATACGGGCTTAGAGCGCTTGCTCGTAAATCCGCTCATAGTCGCCTTGATCGGCGGGTTTTGCATTTCCGCGGTGCGCAAGATCATTCAGCGCGAACTCGACGATGCCCGGGCCGTCTGACGCCTCGAGACCGATCGCCGAGAGGGTTGAGGGAATGCCAATGTCTTCGTTCAGTTTAGCGATCGCATCGCCGAGGTCGGCATTCGCGCCGAGCCCCATGGCGAATTTCAAACGCGCATACTTTTCTGGCGCTGCGCCTTCATTGAAGCGCAAGAGATGCGGCAAGAAGATCGCATTCAAAGTGCCGTGGTGGAGCTTTTTCTCTTTCAACCGTCCAGCAGCATGACTGAGCGCGTGCACCGAGCCGAGGCCTTTGGTGAAGGCGAGCGCGCCTTCATAGCTTGCCATCATCATGTTCCAGCGCGCGTCCTTATCAGACCCGTCTGCGACCGCGCGTTGCAGCGCGCCCGATTTGATCGCGCGGTTGAGGCCGTCATAGCCAACGCCTTCCGCCGGTGGATTGTCGACAGGGGTCAGCACCGCTTCGATACAATGCGTGACGGCGTCCATGCCGGTCGCCGCCGTCATGAAGGCGGGTAGGCCAAGGGTCAGATCCGGATCGCAGATTGCAGTGGACGGAATGAGGTGCGGTGACGCGAATGTTTCCTTGCGCCCATTATTCATCGTCGTGATCATGCCAACCGAAACTTCTGAGCCGGTGCCAGCCGTGGTCGGGATAGCAATCAGCGGCGGCAGCTTTCCGATATGCTTCGCGCCGCCGGTGATCGCCGCATATTTTTCGAGCGGGCCGCCTTGGCTGGCGAGTAGGCCAACCGCCTTGGTCAGGTCCATGGCCGAGCCGCCGCCAAGCGCCACAAGGCCATCGGCGTTGGCTGCATTGTACTGCGCTGCCACAGCAATTGCCTGATCTTCGGTCGGGTTTGCCACCGTGTCGGCAAAAACAGCGGCCGGCTCCATGCCGAGATTTTCCAGAATCGTGTCGAGCAAGCCAACGGCTTTAATACCAGGATCGGTAATCACCATCGGGCGAGACACGCCAAAGCCTTGCAGCGTTTTTCCGAGTTTGGCGACGGCGCCATGGTCAAAAATACAAGTGGTTAGAAAGTTCATGACGGGCATGACGCGGCCTCCGGGCTGGCTATTTTTTATCTGCCGCATAGAAAGCCTAGGGACGGGGTAAGAGCAATCGCTCCCCTTGCGGCAGCATGTTACGGGAGATGCAAGATGGCTGGACTAGGAATTGGTGTTTTTGGCGCGGCGCGGATTACGGCGAAGGCCCTGGTGCATCCGGCTCAGGTGACCCCTCAATGCCAATTGGTGGCAATTGCGGCGCGCGATCGGAGCCGAGCTGAAGCCTACGCCAAGAAGCACGAATTCGCCCAGGTGTTCGACAGTTATGCCGGCGTCCTTGCATCTGAGCAGGTTGATCTCGTCTATAATCCGCTGCCGATTAATCTGCACGCCGAATGGACGATCAAAGCCCTGGAGGCCGGCAAACACGTGCTCTGCGAAAAGCCATTTGCGATGAATGCCGATGAGGCGAGGGCCATGTTGGCGGCCTCTGAAAAAGCTGGAAAGCGCTTGGTTGAGGCGTTTCATTATCGCTATCACCCGGCGTTTGAAACCTGCCTCGCTTGGCTCGCATCTGATGAGATTGGTGAGTTAAAAGAAATCCACGCGGCTTTCGATGTGACCATCAAAGACAATGGCACTGAAATACGCCACCGCGTTGAAACCGGCGGCGGCGCGATGATGGATCTCGGCTGCTACCCCTTGCACTGGGCATTGACGATCGCCGGTTCAGCGCCGAGCGACATAAAAGCAAGTGCCACTCTGACCAAGGCGGGTGTCGACGAGACGTTGCAGGCGGATCTAGGCTTTGCATCTGGGATCGCCGCGCATCTCACCACGGATATGAGTCAAGGTACCCCGTTCCGGGCAGAGATGAAACTGATCGGTTCAAAGGGCGAGATTGAGTTTATCAATCCGCTCGCGCCGCATGCTGGTGCCCGGCTTCGGTCGAGTTCCGGGCGTGAAGCTGAGATCAGCCCGATCTCGACCTACACCTATCAGCTCGCCTCCGTTTTACGCGCGATCCAATTGGGGACGCCTCTGCCAACCGAGGGCGAGATGATCCTGCGCCAACAAGAGGCATTGGACGAAATTTACGCCGCTGCCGGACTTTGCCATTTGCGGTATCTGGCATAGCCTCTACCGTCTGCGTCAAAGGAGATTTGCATATGCGCCATTTGATCATCCCAGCCTTACTCTTGGCCTCTGCGTGCGAAACGCTTCCCGCAGCTGCACCGGCCTCAAGCGACATTCGTTATGTGACGGCCGGGGATGGCGGGTTTCCGTTCTCAACTGCGGTTGAGGCAGATGGCTGGGTGTTCCTCTCCGGCGCGCTGGGGACGGTGCCCGGGACCGGTCTAGTCCAGGGTGGGATCGAACCTGAGACGCGACAGACCATGGACAATATACAGGCTACGTTGGAAGCCGAAGGCCTCGGCTGGGACCGGGTTGTGAAATGCTCGGTCTTCCTCGCGGACATCGCAGAATGGCCAGCTTTTAATGAGGTCTACAAAACCTATTTCGATAGCAACTTCCCAGCGCGCAGCGCCCTAGGGGCAAGTGGGCTCGCGCTCGGCGCCCGCGTGGAAATTGAATGTATCGCTAAGCGCTAAGCGCGCCCAAGTGGCCGGTTTTGACATAGATGAGACAGCCCTCATCTGACCATGGATTGTGCTTGGAGCCATGCGGGCTGCGCAGCCATGTGCCGGCCGGATAGTCGCCATTCTCATCCTGGAAGATGCCTTCGAGCACGAGGATTTCTTCGCCGCCCCAATGTTGGTGTGGCAAGAATTTCGTTCCCGGTGCCCAACGCACGAGCGCGGCGCTTTCGGTGCCGTGGCTGTGCAGCGGGAAGACGGTCAGTCCGGGAACCTGTCCCGGCAAGAAGTCGGCATCGGATGTTTCGATGACTTTCTGCTCGGTATCTGCCTCGTCGAACTGATGCAGTTTGACGAAGATCGTACAGCCGTCTTTAGAATGCGGCGTATGCTTCGACCCGATTGGATTGCGGACATAGGTGCCAGCTGGATAATCGTCATGCTCATCTGAGAACACACCTTCCAGCACAAAAAATTCTTCGCCGCCGCCGTGCGTGTGCTCGCTGAAATAGGAGTCCGGCGCATAGCGAACGATCGATGTCGCGCGCGCAACTTCCTCGCCAATTCGGTCGAGCATTTGGCGGTCGACGCCGACCATCGGGGAGGCGACCCAATCGCGATCTTCCGGACGGAGCACAACGCGCTCATTGAAATCTGCGTTTAGTCTCATGTGGACCTCCTAATTCGGGGTTGCCGGCGACAGGCGCGAAAGGAACGCCGCCGTCGCTCGATTAAAAAGGGTCATGTCTGTGGCCGCGCGCGCGACGAGCTGCGCGCCCTCCATCATGGCGAGCGTTGCGTAGGCTTCAGCCTCTGCGTCGAATACGTTCGACACGGAGGCATCAGATATCGCCAATTGATACGTATCTATGAGCCACACCACGCTATCTGCGTGAAACTGATTCAATTGCTCGAGTACGCGGTCAGATAAACTATCGCGCCCGGCGCTTAAGGAGACGCAGAGACAGAGCTGTGACCCATCGGCCAACGCGTCCTGATAGACGTTGTGATAGGCCCGTAATCTTGCTGCGGCCGTTCCGTGTTCCATCTCGATCTGCATGAGTGTTTCGGTGAAGCGCGCCGCATAGCGTTCAATCATGCTAAAAGCGAGATCAGCTTTGAGCGGGAAATGATGGTGGATGCTGGCTTTGCGGATGCCAACATCACGTGAAAGATCGGCATAACTAAAAGCATCAAACCCACGTTGGCGGGCGGCTTTTTCAGCACTATCGAGAAGGGCAGATCGTGTGTTCATAGATCTCTACCTAGTAGTAGGGAGAATGCATTTCAACCCCTCTGATCAACCGGCTTGACAATTGTCATCTCGTAACGCCCTTTTGCGGGCAAGATTAGAGTAGAGGCGGCCCCACGTGACATCTCCCATTCTGACGGTTCAAGACCTGAAAGTTGAGTTCGATACGCCGGATGGCGCGGTGAATGCGGTGAAGGGCATCAACTTGGAAGTCTCGGCGGGTGAGTGCCTCGGCATTGTCGGGGAGTCTGGATCCGGCAAGAGCCAAACGGTTCTGGCTGCGATGGGTCTGCTCGCGGATAACGGAACAGCCACCGGCTCGGTCATGTTTAACGGCACCGAGATGCTGACCGCGAATGCTAAGACGTTGCGCGACATTCGCGGCGACCGCATGTCGATGATCTTTCAGAACCCGCTGACCAGCCTGACGCCGCATATGACGGTCGGCGCGCAGATGCGGGAAGTCCTGCGCTTGCACAAAGGCTTGAAGGGTGAGGCGGCCACCAAAACCTGTGTCGACTGGCTCGAGCATGTCCGCATTCCGGAAGCCCGCCGCCGCATGGATCAATTCCCGCACGAGCTATCGGGCGGTATGCGCCAGCGTGTCATGGTCGCGATCGCCATGCTGTGCGGTCCGCAGCTGCTGCTCGCGGATGAACCAACCACCGCGCTTGATGTGACTGTTCAAGCGCAGGTGCTCGACCTGATGGATGATCTCAAGCGCGAGACGGATACTGGAATTGCCTTGATCACCCACGATATGGGCGTTGTCGCACGCATGTGTGACCGGGTCGTCGTGATGCGCCGCGGCGAGATTGTTGAGACAGGCGGCATCGACGACATCTTCTACAATCCACAGCATGAATATACGAAAATGCTGCTCGACGCGGTGCCGCGAATTGATCAGCCAAACCGGCCGGGTCGCCCGACCCTTGGGCCACCACCTGCGGCTGATCTAAAGCCGATCCTGAGCGCCGAAGATTTGAAAGTTCACTTCCCGATCAATGTCGGCGGCGGTCTGTTCGGAAAGATCAAACCCTTGAAGGCCGTCGATGGGGTCAGTTTCGACTTGAAGCCTGGCGAAACGCTCGGCGTGGTTGGCGAAAGCGGCTGCGGGAAATCAACCCTTGCCCGGGCCGTTCTAAAACTGGTGCCGCAGACCTCGGGCACAATCGCCTGGATGGGCCGAGATATTTCCAACGCCGACCGCAAGACAATGAATGCGCTGCGTGATGATCTTCAGATCGTCTTCCAGGATCCGATGGCGAGCCTGGACCCGCGCATGACGATTGGCACCTCGATCGGCGAGCCGCTTACCGTTCATTCCCCAACCCTCGACAAAGCGGCCCGCGAAGCCAAGGTGCGTGAGATCATGCCGCGCGTCGGCTTGGACCCGGCTTTGATCAATCGCTATCCACACGAACTCTCTGGTGGGCAAAACCAGCGCGTCGGGATCGCCCGCGCGATGATCCTCGATCCGAAACTGGTGATTTGTGATGAGGCTGTTTCCGCGCTCGACGTGTCGGTTCAGGCGCAAGTGGTTGATCTGCTGATCGAGCTACAAAAAGAGTTTGATCTGGCGATGATCTTTATCTCGCACGATCTTTCGGTTGTTCGCGAAATCTCGCATCGCGTCATGGTGTTATATCTTGGCAAAGTCGTGGAACTCGCCGGACGCCAGGAAATTTACGAAGATGCGCGACACCCTTATACGCAGGCTCTGATCGCGGCGGTGCCAAACCCCGACCCGAAAATCGAGCGCGCGCGCGAACGGGTCAAGCTGCAAGGCGACCTGCCAAGCCCGCTGGATAGCCGCGCCCCGCTGCGGTTCCTGAAATCGGTGGTTATTGATGACCCCGACGCAACGCAATATGCCCCAAAGCTGATCGAGATCGCTCCGGGGCATTTAGTGGCTGAGCATGACCCGTTCGAAGAGTCGGGAGGACTACGGGCTTAAGCTCTTGCCAAACTGAATTTTGAAATGCGGACCTATTTCGCGCAGAGAATGTCCGTCAGGTTGCGACCGCCTTTTCCGGCATAAACCGCTTGGCCATAGCCCATTTCCCGGCAGAACTGGCTGGCATTGCCGCGCCCGGTTGGAATGCGGTCGCCATAAGCGTCTCTTGGGCGAGGAAAGAAGACGGTGCTGCGGCCTTCAATGCCCTGATTTTGGGATTGGTAATTACCGCCGCCGCGACGACCTTGCTGATCATTGCCATAACGTTGAGTGCTGACCCGCCGAGCCGCGCCATTTAGCGGGCGCATGGAGGTGATATTATCGTTCATGCGGATGCGGCTGAGGCGGTCATCTGGCTGATCGATGATCGCGCAGCGTCCGCGAAAATCTGGATCGACGCAGACTTCCCAAGCGCCGCGCACATCGATTGAAGAGACCGTGTCGTTAAAGCCAAGCTCGCGCAGATTATAGACCGGGCCGTTAATCGCTAAAGCATCGCCGCGAAAATCTGGATGTTTGAATATGACCGCTTCATCGCTGCCGCCTTGATTGCCGTAATTGGCAGCGGCGGGAAGCGCAGTGGCCAGGCAAACGGTTGAGGCGAGGGCGAGGGCTTTGAGCGCACGGTTCATAATTGCGGTCCTTTATTCAGTTCTTGAATAGACCTTTAAGGGGCGCAACCTGAACGCCTCGGGAGGGCGGCTTTCAGGTTGCGTTCACCTATTCCGCGGCGCGCATTAGGCCTTGCATCCGGTCAATCCAGATGAGCCAAGCCTTGCGTCCGGTCTCGGTTAGGAAGACCCGGGTCTGCGGCCGTCTGCCAACAAAGCGCTTTTCCTGGCTGACATATCCGGCATCTTCGAGCTTGCGCAAATGCGTGGAGAGGTTGCCGTCAGTGGCGCCGACTTTTTGTTTCAGCTCGCCAAAGATCGCTGGGCTCACCGTGGAGAGATAAGCCATGATGCCGAGCCGGAGACGGCCATGAATGACATCATCTATCTGGGCGTGATCGAAGGGGTTTTTGTCTTCTGACATGAGAGGCTCCCGCGTTCTTAAACGACGCTTTTGGGTTCTTGGCGCATCAATGAAACGCCGGGGAGGAAAACGGTTAGGAAGGCCCCCAATGAGGCAATGGCCCAAGTTGTGACGGTGCCATCAAACCAAAGCGCAAGCGCGACCATGGCGAGTGCGCCGTATCCGGCAACGGTCAGGGTTTTAACATTGCCCATCGTGCCCGACGTGATCAGCGCGGTGCCATAAATCGCAAAGACGATCGGAAGTGAGGATTCAAATCCCGGAGCTGCGTCGCCGGTGATCAGAGATTTCAAGATCAACGTTCCAAAGTACGCGAAAAGCGCAAACCCGCCGGCCATCCAAACCGTGGCCTCAGATCGGTTGCCAACGGAATTGCCGCCCGGTTTGTTGCGGATCGTGTAGCCCAGCAACGCTTGTCCGGCGATGCCAACGACCAGAAAACTGCCCCAGACCCAGCCATAAGCGGTTTCGGGCCATCCGAAGAGGTCAGAGGCGATACTATAGTGCAACAAATAGGCGACTGTCGTCAGAGTGCCCCATAATGCGAGAAACCGGCCGCCGAGCAACGGCGCCTGCTGCCCGGCTTCGGCGAGGTCTCGCACATAGGCTAAATCATCTTGCATCGTGGTATTGTTCATTAGAAACTCCAATTACTTTGCAACACAAAGTACTCTATCGACCCGAAATGTCAAGCTGCCTGATTCTGCTTGGCGCTGCCGCCCAAGCCGCTAGAGTAGAAAAAAACAATCTATTCACCGAGGAAACGACCATGCCAGACGCTGCCAGCCAGCCGCCTTTTCGACTATTGCCGCAGAAACAGCCGGACATTGAATGCGTGCGTAAACCTGATGGCACCGTCTATCTAAAACAGCGCCACGCGCCCGGGGATCGTCCGCGTTCAGTGCCGCATGCTTTAGCCGTTCGCGCCGGAATGCATCCAGACCGCGAGTGGCTGAAACAGCGCAATCCCGAGACCGATCAATGGGAAGCGATAACTTATGGCGAAGGGCTGCGTCAGACGCGCGCCTTGGCTCAAGCCTTTCTGGATCAAGGGGCCGGGCCAGACGCGCCGGTGATGATCCTGTCTGGAAACTCGATTGAAACAGCGATGGTGATGGTCGCCGCGATGACAATCGGAGCGCCAGCTGCGCCGATCTCCGTACCTTATTCTTTGATGTCGACTGATTTTGCGAAGCTGAAGCATTGCTTCCATGCGGTGCAGCCCAAAGTGATCTTCGCGGCTCAATTGAAACCGTTTGAGCCAGCGATCGCGGCGCTTGGTGATCATGGCTGCACAGTGATCACGGCGGACAGTGCGAATGGCGCTGTCTCTTATCACGGGCTGTTGGATACGGCGGTGACACCAGCCGTCGATACGGCGCTTGAAACGCTGAGCGATGATACGATTGGCAAATATCTCTTTACCTCCGGATCAACCGGAATGCCGAAACCGGTGCCAACCACGCAAGGGGCGATGTGCTCCATGATTGGCGGTGTTGAAGGCCTGCGCGATGATGCGCGTGACCCGGAATATGATCCGGACACGCCGGACAATGTGCTCGACTGGCTGCCCTGGAATCACATTTCCGGCTCCAATGTGAACTTCAATGGCGCGCTCTGGAATGGCGCAACCTTCTGGATCGATGGCGGTAAGCCGACCCCTGCGCTATTCGGCGAAACCATGCGCAATGTACTCGACTGTAAGCCTTCAACCTTTGGCACCGCGCCAATCGCGCTCGCGATGTTGGCCGAGGCGATGGAAGAGGATGAGGCGCTGCTGAAGGCCTTCTTCGCGAACATGCGCTCGATTGGATATGGCGGCGCGACGCTTTCTGATGATCTCTATGATCGGCTGCAAAATCTGGCCATCAAAGCAACTGGCCGCCGGATTCCGATCATTACGATGTATGGGGCAACCGAAACGCAAGGCATTACCGTCGTGCACTGGGAAGCGGAACGGGTGGGTCTGATCGGTCTGCCTCTGCCCGGATTGACGCTGAAACTGGTGCCGACCATGGGCAAGCTGGAAGTGCGGGTCAAAGGCGAAACCGTGATGCCGGGTTATCACAATCTGCCGGAGAAGAATGCCGAAGTGTTCGATGAAGAAGGCTATTACTGCCTCGGTGATGCCGCCAAATTTGTCGATGAGGATGACCCAAACCAAGGCATCATCTTCGATGGCCGTGTCGGCGAAGACTTCAAACTGTCCTCCGGAACTTGGGTGAGTGTTGGCGTGTTACGGCCGGATCTCGTTGCAGGCTGCTCGCCGCTCGTCTTCGACGCCGTCATCTGCGGACAGGATAAGAATTTCATTGGCGCCATGTTCTGGCCATCTCCGGCAGCGTTCGAAGAGTATGTCAAAAACGCTGGCGGCGATCAGATGGCTGCGTTCATGACTTTGAACAAAGACCTCGCCGCAAAAGTTGCCGCCTTCAATGCAGCAGAACCCGGCTCTTCGCGCCGGATCAAGCGCTTCCTGGTTATGACCGAACCGCCAAGCATTGATAAGGGTGAGATCACGGATAAAGGCTATGTGAACCAGCGCATGACGCAGGATTGCCGCGCCGACCTGGTAGCGAGCCTGTTTGTTGAAACACCGCCGCCAAACGTCGTGCAGCTTTAGAGCGATATGACGACCGATCCGCACAAACGCTCTGGGTTGAAACTCGGTCTGGCCAGTTTGGGATTGGTCATGTTTGTGTTTATCGGCGTCTTCGTTTTTGGGCCCGAGCGAGACCAGGTTGAACCTGGACCCATCGCGCCCGAGCAGCGCGTCTCGGTCTTAGACATATTGGAAGACGCCCCGACACGATCAGCCGTCGAGGCGTTACGCGCTGCCGCGCCGGCGACTTATGCAGCCCTTGATGCAGAGGCCGCCTATGCGCAGGCGGATGGAGCAAGTGCGGCGGAAATGTCTGGCCTAGTGCTTGAGGCGCTGTTCAGTCAGTTCCAATTGCAAGCCAGCGCCATCAAGTCGGCTGACAGCACTGCCCATCAAGATATTCTTGCCGGTTTTGCAGGCGGCCTAAAGCGATTGAAGTCTAATAATAGTGCTTGGTGTGAGGGCAGCACGGTCGCGGACTACCTCACCCAAAACGAAGACGAACTGGTCCCGAGCCTCCTGTCTGAATTTCCGTATCAGAGCGCTCAATATGAATGGGCGATGGAATGGATGACGGTCGTCCTGAACGCAGCAAAGCAAGGCCAGGTTCGCCCTCTGCGCTATCAAAAGCCCGGGTTTCGGGATGAAACGCTTTTGCAACAAGAGGGCTTGGCACTTGGCTCAGAACAATGGGCGCTAGCGCTTCAGATCGCCGCCTTTGCCAATTCTGAGGGCACGTCATACGCGAAGATGAAAGAAGTGATCGCGGGCATGGATGTTTGCGATCTCGGGATCGCGGTCGAGACCGTCTCCGCGCGCTTGCCGGCGGATGTCAGAGGACGCATTTGGTCGGATCTGATGCCAGAAATCATGGTCGGGAATACGCCCTATGTGATGTGGCGTGTGACCGACTATTTCTTCATTGGCTAGCATTTGTCGATCACGCTAAATTTGGCGCGAAAAGCGTCACTCATATCATTCTTGCCGCAGCAGAATTAGTTCTGCCTTTAAATCACCATGAGTTCGCGATTATGGTCCGGGCATGGCGATGGACGACACTCTCAAATCCTTCATGGAAAAATTCAAAATGCCGGAATTTTCTGGCATGGATTGGCCCAATATGGACTGGAAAGGCTCAATCGATGGGTTGCGCAATAGTTTCTATCGCGCGAGCCGCTCGGTTGAACGCGATTTGCCGGACCTCGCCGAGATCTCCAATCTGATGATCGATGGCGCCGATGGGCCGCTGAAGGCTCGGCTCTATGTGCCGCTTGCAGCCGGAATAGCGCCTGCGCCAGCAATTGTCTTCTTTCATGGCGGCGGATTTGTCCTCGGCGATCTTGATACGCATGATGTGCTGTGCCGTCGTCTCGCGGCGAGCTCGCGTTGCCGCGTCTTGTCAGTCGACTATAGGCTGGCGCCGGAAAGTCAGTTTCCTGCGGCCCATGATGATGCCTTGGCGGCGTGGAAATGGGCGTCTGACCGCAACAATATTCTGGGCTTTGATCCTGATCGGATCGCGGTTGCAGGTGACAGTGCCGGTGGCAACCTCTCCGCCTTTATCGCCCAAGAGGCAGGGCGCTCCGGGACGTTGATGCCGGCGTTTCAACTTTTGCTCTATCCGCTCGTGCAATTCGTCGACATCCGCGCGAAGCCGATGAAGTTTCAGGAAAGTGGTTTTTTCATCTCACCAAACCTGTTCGACTATTTCCGCGATAGCTATATCGAGAAAGAGACGGATCGGATGGACAAACGGGTTTCGCCGCTCTTTGCCCCCGACGAAGATTTTGCTGGCCTTGCTCCGGCGCATTTGGTGCTTTGTGGTTGGGACCCTCTCAAAGATGAGGGGGAAGCTTACGCGTCAAAGCTCGCTGCACACGGCGTCCCGGTCACGATAAAGGAACATCCTGGCATGGTTCACGGGTTCATGAATATGACCGCGGTTTCAGTGCCAGCACGAACAGCAATCGAAGAAGCAGGTCTCGTCGTTGGGAAAGCGCTTGGCGCGCGCGAATAATTCCCTCGCCACGAGATTGACATATGGTTAAGATACGACCGTGCAACCAGGTAGATTAGGGGACGCGTCCATGGCTAGAACAGCGAAATGGGTCAAACGAGCAGCGCTTTCAGCAAGTGCTTTGACACTGATCGGATTGGTTGCTTGCGACCAACAACAAGAACGGATTGATCGAATTGGCGAGCTCGGCGACGCGGTTCTCGGCCAGTTGGGCGGCGAAGATGTCACCAATACTGACAATCAGAAATACGCAGCCGTGCCGGTTGAGGCACGGGCTTTCGCCGGAACAATACTCGATCGGGCGGTCGCGGTCTCTGAAGATGAAGCCTCTCCGCGATTTGTCATTGGCTCTATCGTGGCCAAGCCTTCCGAACTGCCGGCCTCGGTAGAAATGGCGACGATTATGGCGACGCCGGAGATGGCGCTGGACGTTGTTGTCGATGAACAGTCTGAGGCAAAGATCGTGGTTCTCGATGAGAAAACACTCGATGAAGCTGTTGCAGATCCTGACGTAATTAGCCGGATTGAGTTCCCGCAGGCGCAAAAGCGCTCGATCACTGTCGTCGACTCAGAGCAACGCGGCGGCAACAAAATTATGAATTCGGGAGAGCCGGTCCTGCCGCGTGCCCCGCTGAAAGAAACGGTCACCCGCAAACGTTATCAACGCGGACTGGACACAGAGCCGCCTGTTGCGATGTCGCGCTCGATGGCGTTTCGCCTGCCCGCAACGCCCGAAGAACGCATGGCGCAGCTGCCAAAGCTGAACCCGAAAGTCGCGCGCCGCGCGATGATTCTGCCGAATGCAGCCCTCCAGCGCCAATTGGTGGCTGAGGAACGCATGATCGAAACCGCGACCAAGTTCAAAGTCGCGGCGAGTATCCAGCGGTCTCGGTCAGGCCAAATGGTGATCGAGATTGGCTCAGGCGCGCTGAGCCCAACAAACTTTACCGAAGCCGTGATGCAACAAGGGCGGATCGCGCTTGAGAATGGCGTCGAATGCGATGAGGTCGCCGCGACCGCAGAAGATGCGAACCCATTGGTCGCAATGGAATGCGTAATCGAGGACCTGAAAGCCTCTGGCGAGTTCGAATATGTTGAAAAAGACTGGTTCTATGAGCACCAGATGATCCGTCGCCCAGACTTCACGCCGACACCGGTTCTGGTCACGCCAAATGATCCGCTGTTTGGACTGCAATGGCACTACAAATCCCAAGGCACGGACGCCGGCGAGTCAGCTGGTGGTGCGGGCTTCGTTGATTTCTGGACGGATCAAGACAGCCAGGGATCTTCCGAAGTCGTTGTGGCGGTCGTCGACACAGGCTTGCAAATGGATCACCCGGACATCGTTGGCTCTGCCAATGTGGTCGACGGATGGGACATGGTCTCTGACGTAGATGTCGCAAATGACGGTGATAGCCGCGACAGCGACGCCAATGATCCCGGTGATCTTTGCCCAGAACGCAATGTCTTCGCGAATACCTATCACGGAACGCATGTTGCTGGCATTGTCGGTGCAGGCTCAACAAACAATGCAGACGGCATTGCAGGCGGGGCTTGGAACGTCAAAATCGTCCCGGTTCGTGCGCTTGGAAAGTGCGGCGGCAAGCTCTCGGACATCAATGACGCGATCCGCTGGGCGGCTGGCACCATTCCGGAGTTCAATGAGCTTGGTGAAGAGGTTTGGAACGAAAACCCAGCCGACATTATCAACTTGTCGCTCGGCCTGTTCAAAACCTGCCCGCGGTCGATGCAGGATGCCATTAATGCGGTGACAGATCGCGGCGTTGTTGTGGTTGCCGCTGCCGGTAATCGCAGTGTTCCAACTGAGTTTTTTGCCCCTGCTGGCTGCCAGAACGTGGTGACCGTTGCAGGCGGTGATGCCCGCGGACATCTCGCGCCCTATTCCAATTATGGCGATGCTGTCGACATTCTTGCGCCTGGTGGTGATCTCACCCGAGACGATGATGGCGATGGCAATCCAGACGGCGTGCTTTCCACCAAAACGGCGGAAAATTGTGAAGACCCGCTGACCGGATCTGCCGTCTCTACATGCTATTATGCTTATGAGCAGGGTACCAGCATGGCGACCCCACATGTTGCTGCCGCACTGGCTCTGATCAAGTCCAAACGACCGGACCTCAGCTCTGAGCAGCTTGTCTCAACCCTCATGTCTGGGATAAGCTCTATTCCAGAGAACCAATGCAGCGGCCCATGTACACAGTTTCCGGGGGCGATTCCAACTGTGGAAGATCCGGATATGTGCGTACGCCCTTGCGGTTCTGGTCTGCTAAATCTGGCAGACGTGGCGCTTCCTGACTAAGCGTCTGGGAGACAGGGAGAGGGTAGCAGAGTATGGAGACAGGACAGGTTTCACCGCATTATGGCGGCCAATTAGGGTTTGCAGCATTGCTTTGTATGTTGAGCGTAACCGGGTGTGTGACATTCACAGATCAGGGCGCAAACGTTAGCTTCTTGCCGGGATGGGCTCAGCAAACCACCCAGACTGTACCCGTCCTGCCCGCAGACGCGGTATTGATCAGCCAGCCCGCTGCAACCTTCATCGTTCGCTTTGATGACGAACCTGATCTTGATCAAATGGGCCGAAACTTTCGCCGTGATGAAGCTGGAACTCGCGCGGCCTTTAAGGATTGGGCCGCGTCTCATAAACAGCTCGACGGCCTCTACCTTGTGCGTGCCAGTTATTCTGGCGAGCTGATCCTTGCTTTGCCGATGGACGATCCAGCGGGGCGTTCCCCCGATGACGTGATCGCGTCTCTCGAAACAATCAATAATCTCGCCTATGCCGAAATTGACGAAATGGCGACAACGAGTAAACGGAGATAAGCCATGCGTGAGCTAATCATTCCTACCCTTTGCGGTCTTATTCTAGCAGGCTGTGACCAATTAACTGAGATCACACAGGAAAGCGCGGACCCCGCGCCGGTTGAAATTGCTGAGGCCGAAACGCCTCCGGCAACGGAGCCCGAGCTTGTTCCACCAAGCAATGTCGCGGAGCGTAAGACCGCGACAATTGATTGGAGCGCAGCGCGCGCGGACTTCGCGGCGCGCGATACCGATGATGGCGGAATGGCGCAAGTCGCGAGCAGCGGAGCGCCCGCGGTTCCGGTTTTACTTCCGGACGAGCCGATCGGTATTGCCTCCGCTGGCGGTGAAGATGCGTTGCAGTTTCGCCCCCTCGCTGATGGCTATTTTGCCGTCAAAAAGGGCGAAACCTATGACATGATTATCAACGGAACAGACCGTCTGGTTGTGCAACCTGGCAGTGCTGGCATCACAATCGACTCAGACCTGGTTTTCGAAGAAACCATGACCGGTGCGCAAGTCTCGTTTAGCCGATACGGCGCGTCGTATTTGGTCGAATTCATGTGCAACGATCCAGCAACCGCCACGAAAGGCAGTTGTGTGAGCGAAGCGGACGCTGTCGCTGAAGTAGAGAAACTACTAATTGCGGGGACGCGATGATGAAGAAATATTGGGGACTGATCGCTGTATCAGCCCTGGCCCTTGCCGCCTGCGATATTGTGCGGGTGCCAGGAGACGGCCGAGAAGCGCCTGAACCAGGTCCAGTCATTCCAGACGGCGCGCCAGGGCCGCCGCCGCCGGTCATTCCAGTCAATGACCCGTGGGATGAAGGCGATGGTGGAGACGATCCTGTCATTCCGGTGATTGATGAAACGCCAGCGGAAGACCCGGTTGATGAGCCTGTGGATGCGCCAGATCCAGATCCAGATGCAGAGCTCGACGATCCGGACGCGGAAACCCCGGATCCAGAGATCCCCGATCCAGACGCACCACCAACAGATTCAGCTGATCCGGAGACCCCGGATTCAGAGACACCGCCAACAGACACACCTGATGACCCTGTCGTGGATGAGCCAGATGCCGATCCGGTCGATGAGCCCGTGGAAGAGCCTGAGCAACCTCCAGTTGATGATCCGGTGGTTACGCCGCCTGCGCCTCAATCTGTGAAATTCGAATATTTTGCCCCGGGCGATATTATCCCCGGAACTGGCTCTGGCCTGATCGATGAGACGATTTACGCGCCAAACATGCTGTTCCCGATCAAGACAGCGCCAACCTGGCCGCAATCCATGGTCTATCGCCTTGGCGGGGCAGTTGGCGGAGATCAGTGTGATCCAGCCAATTATGACATCCCGTGGCGCGATAATTTCTGCGAGAAACGCAGCTCGACCCGCAACACGCCGCTGTGCCCGACCAATAAGGTCCATCAGGGACAGGACATCCGTGTCGGATCTGCAGCAGATTGCAACGCTTTGAGACGCCAAGCCAAATCGGCGCGTGGTCTTCACGAAGTGATCGCGGTCGAAGATGGCATCATTCAGCATATCGGGACCTATTCGGTGCAACTCAAAGGCACAGAAACGGGCAACCTATATTCTTACTTGCATCTCAATATGAGACGGCTTCGCGTTTCTACGCTGGATACAGTGTCCGCGGGCGACACACTTGGCTTCGTATCGAACGATTTTGGGTCGACCCCAACCACCTTCCACCTGCACTTTGAAATCAAGGCGCCGCTTGAGGGGGAAGGCATCGTCCACGTGCCGCCATATATGTCATTGGTTGCTGCCTATGAGCGCCGCGAAGGCGGGATTGGCGAGCGCGTCGAAGATGACAATGTCGCAATTGCTAGCGTGCCGGTGATTGTCGATCCAAGTAAGCTGATCGAATAAGCTGCAACTACAATTTTTTCCACAGTTTCCTGCGTATAATCAGGGTGCGGACTTAGTGTTGCCAAAGTTTAAAGTCCTAATGACTTGTAAACGGCGCGAAACTTGCGCCAAGTGATGAAAATCAACCCTGTGTCCGCGAGTACCCAATCTGATGACAGCAGCTGAAAAGCTTCCCGTAGAATATGTTGATTTAAACACAGACGAGGGGAAGCCGGTTGTCACGCTAATCGGAGCAGATATTTCAGAAGCCTATCTGGATGACGCGGAACCCAGCCCCACGATGGAAGCCCTCTCGCGGTTTTGGCGGCGCATCGTCGGAATTTTCAAATTCGGATTGGTCCTGGTTCTGGTTGGTGGATATCCGGCTTTGATTGTGAGCAATCACAAAGTCGATTCTACCGCCATTGTTCTGTCCTCCGCCGCGCCTTGGTATTCCAATGATATTGGTACGTCGATGACCCTGCTTGGCCGTGAGCTGAGCGTCGCCGGATGGGCCGCGGACCGAGCTTGGTGGCACCCACAGGCGAGACTGACCGCCTTACCTGCTTGGCAGGACGGGATCACTGGGGCCTTGTCCGACTATACACTTTTGGCCTCCGAGCATGCGGCACGCGAGCCGGGCGCTCCTGATACAGATCTATTAGCTGCGGCACGTTTACTGGTGCCGTCACAAGAAGCTGAGGCGACACCGCGCCTGAATGCTGCGGCAGAAGCCCTGCAAAGTTATGAGGGTCGCCTGTCTCGCGGTCTTGCAGCACAGCCCAATGGCATGGGCGTATTGCTGGACGAGCTGGCACTCTACAAGCGCTGGGCGATCGATTCTCAGGCGCGCCTACGGTCCAGTGCAGATCGCGCTGAAGCCTGGCCGGCTTCGAGAGAAGACGTTGAAGCGCTTTATACGACACGCGCTTATGCTCAGGTTGCTTCGCAATTGCTGATGTCATCGCTGATCCAAGAACCTGAATTGGCCGAAACCCGGACAGCTCAAGAAGCCCGCGATCAAGCGATCTTCGCCTGGCGTCGTGCCGCAACGTTCAGCCCGATTATGGTCTCGAGCCAGGCTGGAACCGGGAGTATTCTATCTGATCATCCTGCCGCTATGATGTATTATCTCAGCGAGATCGAAGCGACGACGACCACCTTCATCGATGCCTTACAAGGACAAGCGGATGAGGTGATCGCGGTAGCAGACGCTAGCGCAGCTGAGTAACGCCGCAGACCCGCGTACAGTTTGCCACCTTGAATATGCTGCAAGTTCCCCGCATTTAAGGCGCAACGACATCATCCGCAGAAAGGTCGTGGGCCAATGTTCATTCAAACTGAACCGACACCAAATCCAGACACGCTGAAATTCTTGCCTGGCCAAGAGGTGACGGGTGCATCCGGCCCTTATGATTTTGCCTCTGTCGACGAGGCCGGAACGAGCCCCTTAGCGCAAGCGCTTTTCCAAGTGCAGGGCGTGGTTCGGGTCTTTCTCGGCGCAGATTTTATCTCTCTCAGCAAAGAGGCTGACGCGGATTGGAAGCATGTCCGGCCGATGGCCCTCGCGGCGATCATGGATCATTTTGTTGCTGGCTTGCCGGTCATGGCAACCGGCGGTGTTCCTGGCGCAGCGGCTCAAGACGGCGCGTCGGCGGATGATTATGAAGGCGATGCAGCGGAGATTGTCGGCGAAATTATCGAGCTGATTGAAACGCGCGTTCGACCCGCTGTCGCTCAAGATGGCGGCGATATTGTTTTCCACGGCTTCGACGTCGAGTCCGGCATCGTCCATCTGGCGATGCGCGGGGCCTGTGCGGGGTGTCCATCCTCCACGATGACGCTGAAGCAAGGCATCGAGAACATGCTGAAAGCCTATGTGCCGGAAGTAACCGCGGTCGAAGCCGCCCTCTAATCCTTTTGTCACGCTTGACTTCCGCGCGGCCGATGCGCGACGCGGCAGGATGAGTTCTGGCATTTTTCCAATTGCATTGTGTTTGCTCTCAGCGATCACCGTCGCTGCGACCAACCTTTTCGTAAAGCGCGGCGGCGATGTTCTGTCGACGCGGATGATCGTATCAATTGCGATGATGCTGAGCGTCGTGCCGTTCGCGCCCTTCGTGCCATTGCCAACCCCCGCCATCTGGGGCGCTTTGGCGATCTCCGTCGTCGTGCATTGGTTCTATCAGTTCGCGATGATCCGCGCGCTGCATCGCGGTGATCTGTCTCTCGTCTTTCCGGTCATGCGGGGCCTGGCGCCTTTGCTGACGGCTTTGGTCGCGACCGTGGCTCTGAAAGAATCGCCCAGCCTGCTCGGGTGGTGCGGCCTGCTCATCGCAACCGGGGCGCTGATCGTGTTTGCTATGCCGGAAGAGAAGGGTGGGAAACACCCGCCGTTGAAACAGGCAGCTTTGTTCTGGGCAATGGTGACCGCACTTGGCATTGCGTTCTATTCCGTCGCGGATGCAAACGGAACGCGCCTCGCGGCAAATACCGATACCCTTTTCACCTTCTTGGTATGGCTATTCCTGTTGGACTGGATTGGCATCACAGCGGCATTGTTCTGGATCCGCCGCGGCAAGGTTTGGGAGAATGTTGCGCCGCAAATTCGGAATGGGACGATTGGCGGGCTGCTTGGCACAATTTCCTATGGTGCCGCCCTTTGGGCGTTTACCCTGACCGAGGCCGCCAACGTTACGGCGATCCGCGAAACATCGGTGGTTTTCGGCGCCATATTTGGCGCGGTCTTCTTGAAAGAAGCGTTCGGGCCGCGCCGGATCTTCGCGGCGAGTGGCCTGGCCTTTGGGCTAATGCTGTTAGAGTTCGCCCCTTAACCCAAACTTGGCATGAGCAATGCTAAGGAGCGGTCATGAAGCTTCTTCGCCACCTTGCTGGATATCTGCCCGTGAATATTGCCAGCGGCATTGCAGCGTTTGGCGGGGTCTATGTCTATACGCGCCTCCTCGGTCCTGAGGATTATGGTCGCTATGCCCTGATGTTCTCAGTCATGACGCTGGTGCATATGCTTTCTCTGACCTCAGCTGAGGCAGCGGCATTCCGATTTACCGGCGAGGCGAAAGAGAAGCAGACGCTGCCGGATCACTTCCGGACCACGCTCTCACTGACATTCCGGTCTTTGATCGTGGCAGCGGTATTGATCGGCGGGCTCGCCCTCGCGATGGGGCATTTACCTGAATACTTGAAGATCCTGCCTTGGATCGCGATCCTCATTCCGATGAATTCGATGATCCAAATGGCGCTTGAAGCGCACCGAGCGAGTGAAAATGTGGGCCGCTATGCGCTGATCGCCACCTGTCAGATCCTCGGCGGCTTTATCTTTGGCGCCTTGATTGCCTGGCAGACCGGATTTGGCGCAGCTTCGCCGTTTATCGGCGCGATCTTGGCAGGCTCGATTTGGATGGTCACCGAAACCCGTTGGCTGTTCAAACATGCAAAGTCTGGCAAAACAGATTCCACTCGGCGCCGTGCTTATCTCATGTATGGCGCGCCGATCGCAGCCGCGCTTGTTCTCGATCTTATCCTGTCTGTGGCCGATCGGTTCTTGATCGCGCTTTTCCTCGGCGAAGCGGCTGTCGGTGAATATGCTGCCGGATACGGCGTGGCAGACAAGTCGGTCCTGTTGATCTGTGCCTGGGCTGCGATGGCGGCAACCCCGCTCGTCATGGCCGCCTATGAGAGCGGCGGTGCAGAGGCCGCGGCAGAAGAATCGCGCGGGCTTATCCGCACGCTCCTCCTGATTGGGGTTCCAGCCGCGACCGGCCTTGCCCTCGTGGCGACGCCGCTTTCAGAGGCGTTGATTGGTGAGGCCGTGCGAGACGGCGCGCGCGAGATCATCCCATGGATTGCCTTTGCCGGCCTGTTGAATGGCTTGCTCATTCACTATTATGCGCAAGTCTTCCACCTCGCACACCGAACTGGCGAACTGGCTTTGCTGATGCTGATCCCGGCGATTGCCAACATCTTGCTCAACCTGTTCCTGATCCCGCAATTTGAATTGCTTGGCGCAGTGATTGCGACCGTCGGCAGCTATGCGCTGGGGCTCGCGGTTCTGGCGGGCATGGGGCGCCGTTTGATTGCATTGCCGCTGCCGCTTATTGATTTGCTCAAGATCGGGGTTGCGGCCCTCGCCATGTGGCCGGTCATTTGGGCGCTTCCCGACTTGGGGAGCTGGCCTGAATTGTTCCTGAAAGTCGCCGCAGGTAGTATTAGCTAT
The DNA here is from genome assembly GCA_039970335.1 of Henriciella sp. Lineage (GTDB taxonomy): Bacteria > Pseudomonadota > Alphaproteobacteria > Caulobacterales > Hyphomonadaceae > Henriciella. The sequence goes on from JBDVMC010000025.1 coordinate 900,233, forward strand.
GCTGTGGTGGCCTTTGCGCTTGACGCTGGCGGCGCACGCGGGTTTGTGAAGGAAAGACTCACATCCAAAGGGCAGGCATCTGCGTAAACCTCTCCATGAGCGATCAAAAAAACGATATCGGCACGGCCGCTGACAAAGCCAACCAGATCTGGGCGGACCTCGTCCCGGTGATTGGCTTCATCCTTGTCTATAACATCATGCGCCGCGTGACGATCAACGACACGTGGGCGAGCCCGGACACGGCTTTGTATTGGGCGACGGGTGTGTTGATTGTAGCAACCCTTTGGGCGGTCTCTAACTATTTGCGCCGGGGCGAAGCTGTACCGCTTTTCCTGGTCTTTACCGCCACCATTGTGGGCGGGTTTGGCCTGTTGGGGATTATCCTTCAGGAGAAATCCTTCCTCTATATCAAGCCCACGATCCAACAGCTTTTCCTGGCCAGTGTGATCTTTGGCAGCCTCGCCATGGGGCATAATATCTGGCGGGTGATGTTCGATAAGGTGTTCGATCTGCCCGAATTTGCGTGGCGTACCCTGGCGATCCGATGGGCTTCATTCTTTGTCGCCATGGCGATTTGGAACGAGTTTCTATGGCGCTTTTACGCCCCAGGCTTTGAAGAACCTTTGCGGGTGCTCGGCGCGACGGTCGCCCCGGCTGGGAGTTACGACTTTCTCGGGCTGACCTTTGGGTCTCGCGATGCTGAAGACGTTTGGGCCAATTGGAAGCTCGGCAATATGGTCATCACCTTTATATTCGGCGCCGTGAACGTTCCGTACACATTGAAACACCTGCGCGAGCCAGCAACCGCCTAGTGCGCCCGCTTATCGGGTAATTGCATCCGTTCCAGGCGGATTCGCAAACGGCGCAAACACGTCCTGGTGGCGGGTTTCGGCATAATGCGTCAGCGCCCAAACCACGGTTGGGAAGGCAAGCTCTGACCACGGAATATCTTTCCACTCGACCAGCTTCACTTCTTCGCTTTCAGGGCCGACGCCATGGTCGCCCTCCAAGGTCGCGCGAAACATCACCTGGACCTGACCGATGCGCGGCACGGAATAAACTGCGAGCAGGCAATCGATGTCGATCTTGGCGAGGGCCTCTTCATGGGCTTCGCGCTGCGCCGCTTCTTCGACGGATTCGCCGAGCTCCATAAATCCTGCGGGCAGGGTCCAGAACCCTTTGCGCGGCTCAATGGCGCGTTTGCAGAGGAGGATCTTGTCGTCCTTTAGGACGACAGATCCTGCGACGATTTTCGGATTCTGATAATCGATGAAATCGCAGCGTTGGCAGACACTTCGCGGTTTATCGTCGCCCGGAGGGATCTCACTGGCGAAATCTGGGGTCGCTTTGACTGTCATTTTTTTGTCAGCCTCTCGCTTTATGGGAGAATTCAATTGATCTGCACACGGTATTTTTGCTTTTAGTGTGTATGATGGGCTGAATCAGGAACTAAGGCGGCTGGGATGAGCAAGCAAGAGACGAGTACGGATTTTACGCTTTCGCGTTCCGTGACGCATTTACTGCATCGCGCCCAGCAAGCTGCGGTCAATGAGTCCGTCAACGGGTTGGCCGATAAGGGCCTGACCATTCGCCAGTTCGCGGTCCTCGCTGCGTTGAATGATGAAGATGGCCAAAGCCAATCTAATCTGGTCGATGTCACAGGCATAGATCGCTCGACGCTTGCGGACATGGTGTCGCGAATGGAAAAGACCGGATTGGTCCAACGGGTAAAGTCCGCGGAAGATGCACGAGCGAAAGCCGTTTCTCTGACAGATGCTGGCCGCGTCGCTTTTGAAGGCGCCGCCCCTGAAGTCATGGAAGCGGATCGAATTCTGACCGAAGAGCTGCGTAAATCGCGGCGTGAGAGCTTGCTCCTATCTCTGTCGATTATCTCCGGCGACTATGAAGAGGAAGAGGAAGAAGAGCCTCGCAAGTCGAAAAAGAAAAAGAAAAAGAAGAAAAAGAAGAAGAAGTAGGGGCCTAAGCCTCGTCTTCCGCACGTCTCAATCGCTCTAGTCTTGCTTTCGCAAACCGTGCGCGCAGCACCGCATAGACCGTCAGCAACAGCGGCACAGCCAAGCCGAGGGCGACAATCGTCCAAATAAATGGTGCGTTCTTATCAAACTCAAACATTGTCTAAGCCTTGCTCAAGCGGCGTGCCAAGGCGGCATCCGCTTGCTGATTATAGATTTCAGCGCGCATCAGGATCAGGATCAGGGCGCTGATGATTAAGAGCTGACCGAGAAAAATCAGCAAGAGCGGCTGCAAATAGACCCACGACATTGCCGGTCCATCTGCGCGGATCACGCTTGGGCCCTGGTGAATGCTAGACCAAATATCGACTGAAAACCGGATCACAGGCACATTGATCACCCCGACCATGGCGAGGATTGCCCCGGCCCGAGCGGCCTTCTGACGGGTCTCCAGAGCGGCGCGCAGCGCCATGTAACCGATGAATAGGAAGAAGAGCACGAGAACGCTCATGATCCTGGCATCGTCCCAGAGCCACCAGGTTCCCCAGGTCGGCTTACCCCAGACTGCGCCGGTTGCCAGACAAAGCGCGGTATAACCCGCCCCAATCGGGGCGATGGCCCGCGCGGCGACATCCGCAAGCTCGTGACGCCAGATGAACCAGACAAAGCTTGAACCCGCGAGGCCGACATAGAGCCCCATACACATCCAGGCGCTCGGCACGTGAATGAACATGCCACGGAAAATATCGCCGCCCTGAACCTCATCGGTGGGGACAACAAACAGGCCTTGCCAGAGAAAGTATCCAAACAGGATCAGTCCGAGCGCAAAAGCAATCGGGATCGCAATTTTGGAAAACGCCATAAAGCGGTGCGGGTTGGCGAGAATGGACCACATGTTCTTTTCCTAGCTCGCCTCTAATCCGCCGCCAACCGCAAAGCGGCGCCCATCGCAGCGGGTGCGACACCAAGTGCAAACAAGGTTGAAGCGCCGAGGAAGAGAATACTGGCGCCGCCCAACCCTTCTTCCAGGGCCAGCGTGCCGAAGATCACCGTCGGCAAATAGAAGGGCAGGGCGATCAGCGCGATCAGCAGCCCGGCACGTGCCACGCTTGCTGCGAGGGCTGCCGCGACGCCGCCCCACATAAAGAAGGTGAGACCGCCCAGCCCGTAGGCGAGCATGGCCGGTAGCGTCTTTTCGGGCGGCACTTGCAAGGTCAAGGCGAGCAGCGGTGTCAGCAAGACGAGCGGCAGCCCGGAGATCAGCCAATGGCCGAGCGTCTTGGCCGCCGCGATCAAGGAGATAGACGCGTCTTCCTGCACCCAGAGATCCAGCGCGCCGTCTTGCAGGTCGGCTTGAAAGATCCGTTCGAGCGTGACGAAGGACGCCAACGCTAAAGCCAACCAGAGGATGCCGGGGCCAATGCGGGCGAGAAGCTCGCTCTCACTGCCCACCGAAAACGGGACGAGCACAGCTGTGCCCGCGAAAAAACCGAGTGGAAGCAGCAGGCCAGCGCCGGACGCCCAAGCTTCAGAAACGGCTTGGTTGAACGCCGAGAGGATGGGGGCGCCGGTCACAGCGTTACTTCCATATCGGCAGAGATAGGCGCTGTTCCATGCAACGCGGCAATCACCGCGCCGCCGTTCGCGCGGTGGGTTTCGATCATCGCAGCGAGGACAGATTGACCGTCTGTGTCGAGGGCGTTGAATGGTTCATCCAAAAGCCAGACCTTGCGAGCCTCAAGCCTTAAACGCCCGAGCGCCGTGCGTCGCTTCTGTCCGGCTGAAAGCATTCGGCAGGGGACATCGGCGGGACGGGTGAGGCCGGTCGCGTTTAGAATGTCGTCGACCTTCGCGTCGCTCCCCCAGACTTTGCTCCATCGCTTAAGATGCGTGCGCGGGGTTTCGTGCGCTTTCAAGCCATTGGTATGGCCAATCCAGTGATGCGGGCAGGCGCGGGTGACAGACCCCGCTTGGGGCTCTGATAGACCTGCGAGTTGCCGCAAAAGCGTGGTCTTGCCTGAGCCGTTCGCGCCGCGCAGGAGGATCAACTCGCCCGGCTTCGCGCTGACGGAGATGCCTTGATAGAGCACACGCTCGCCGCGAACCGCACCGAGCTCTTGGCCTTGGATCAGTGCTTCAGACATCGGAGTGGCGCTTTCTGTATGCCGGGCTGGCAGCCAGGGCGCAGATCGCCACAGGGCCGGTTAATTGCCTCTTATCCACAGCCAGTATAGATATCGGGCAAGGCGCGCGGCGTGAAGCGTTTGCGCGTAAATTCACATGCAAAAGAGAGGTCCGATCGCCCATGCCTTCCCTCGACAGTTTCAAAGCTCGCAAGACATTATCCGTAAACGGTAAGGACTACACTTACTACTCCCTCAATGCCGCAGCCGAAAATGGCCTGGGCGATATCTCGAAACTCCCAGCCTCTTTGAAAGTGCTGCTCGAGAATATGCTCCGCAATGAGGATGGCAGCTCGGTCACCAAAGACGATATTACCGCCTTCAAGACCTGGCTCGACAATGGCGGCAAGGTTACTCAGGAAATCGCCTATCGCCCAGCGCGGGTCCTGATGCAGGACTTTACCGGCGTCCCGGCGGTCGTGGATCTGGCCGCGATGCGCGACGCCGCGAAAGAGCTCGGCGCCAGCGCGGATGCGATCAACCCGCAAGTGCCAGTGGATCTGGTGATTGACCACTCCGTGATGGTCGACAGCTTTGCCGGCCCTGAGAGCTTCAAACGCAACGTCGAGATCGAGTATGAGCGCAACCAGGAGCGCTATGAGTTTCTACGTTGGGGCGCGAGCGCGTTTGAGAACTTCCGTGTTGTGCCGCCTGGCACCGGCATCTGCCACCAGGTAAATCTGGAATATCTTGGTCAGACGGTTTGGACCAAGGAAGAGAATGGCGAAACCATCGCTTATCCTGACACGTGTGTCGGAACGGACTCGCACACGACCATGATCAATGGTCTTTCCGTGCTCGGCTGGGGCGTTGGCGGGATCGAGGCTGAAGCAGCGATGCTTGGCCAACCGGTTTCGATGCTGATCCCGGAAGTCGTTGGGTTTAAACTCACCGGCAAATTGCCAGAGGGCGCGACCGCAACCGATCTGGTTTTAACCGTCACCAAGATGATGCGCGACTTTGGTGTGGTCGCCAAGTTTACCGAATTCTTTGGACCGGGCGTTGCCAATCTGACGCTTGAGGATCAGGCCACCCTATCAAACATGTCGCCAGAATTTGGCTCAACCTGTGCCTTCTTCCCGGTCGATGATGATACGATCAAATATCTGACCAATACCGGTCGTGAAGCGGACCGAATTGCGCTGGTCGAAGCCTATTCGAAAGCCCAAGGCTATTGGCGTCCGGATATGGCGGATCCAATTTTCACAGACACGATTGAGCTTGATCTCTCAACGGTCGTGCCGAGTATTTCCGGACCAAAACGCCCGCAAGACCAAGTCCTGCTCTCAGAAGCCAATGCGCGGTTTGCAGACGCCATGGTCAAAGAGTTTGGTACCGCGGCAGATGATGCGACCGCAATCCAAGTTGAAGGTGAAAACTATACCGTCACGCATGGCGATGTCTTCATCGCCGCGATCACGTCTTGCACCAACACGTCTAATCCAAGCGTTCTGATCGCGGCGGGATTGGTCGCACGCAAAGCGGCGGCGCTCGGTCTTGATCGTAAGCCTTGGGTGAAAACATCGCTGGCGCCAGGCTCGCAAGTTGTCACCGACTATCTCGACAAGGCGGACCTTACTAAAGATCTGAACGCGCTCGGCTTTAATTTGGTCGGCTATGGCTGCACCACCTGTATCGGCAATTCCGGCCCGCTGCAGCCAGAGCTCTCGAAAGCCATCGCCGAAGGTAATCTGGTCTCGTGTTCGGTGCTGTCGGGGAACCGCAACTTTGAAGGTCGGATCGGGCCAGATCTCAAGGCTAACTATCTGGCCTCTCCGCCGCTTGTCGTCGCTTATGCGATTGCAGGCTCACTGAAGATCAACATTACCACCGACCCGCTCGGCCAGGACAAAGACGGCAATGATGTCTACCTAAAAGACCTCTGGCCAAGCTCGCACGAGATTGCGGAGATTATGTCCGCCTGCGTGACACCGGCCATGTTCGCCGAGCGCTATGCCGATGTCTTTAAAGGCGACAAGCAGTGGCAAGGGATCGAAGTCTCGGGCGGTCAAACCTATGGCTGGCCGTTGGGCTCCACCTATGTGCAAAACCCGCCTTACTTCGATGGCATGACAGATGAAGTCCAAGCGCCTGCTGACGTACACAAAGCGCGCGTCCTCGCCCTGTTCGGCGACTCGATTACGACCGACCACATTTCTCCAGCCGGGTCGATCAAAGCGTCCAGTCCGGCCGGTGAGTACTTACAGGGCAATCAGGTCGGCGTGCTCGACTTTAACTCGTACGGTTCGCGGCGCGGGAACCATGAAGTGATGATGCGTGGCACCTTTGCCAATATCCGCATCAAGAACCAGATGGTGCCAGGCGTCGAAGGCGGTGTAACCGTTCACCATCCAAGCGGTGACCGGATGCCGATCTATGATGCGGCCATGCGATATATGGAAAAGAACGTTCCTCTGGTGGTCTTCGCGGGCAACCTTTACGGCAATGGCTCGTCGCGCGATTGGGCCGCGAAAGGGACTATTCTGCTCGGCGTGAAAGCTGTGATTGCGGGCTCGTTTGAACGCATCCACCGCTCGAACCTGATCGGCATGGGCGTCCTGCCGCTTGAGTTCAATGACGGCGTAAGCTGGGAATCGCTTGGCCTCAAAGGCGATGAAGAGGTCACGATTGAAGGCGTCAATCAAATCAGACCGCGCCAGCAGGTTGATGTTGAGATTACCAAAGCTGACGGCTCGCGAACCACCGTTGCGACCACGGTGCGGATCGATACCGACAATGAGCTCGACTATTATCGCAATGGCGGAATCTTGCATTACGTGCTGCGAAATCTAGCAAGTGAGGCGGCATAACGCAGTCCTCACGGCCAAGTGAGTTCCAAGTGCGCGGGGAAACAGGTAAGGGGACCTCATGATACGTTTCTTCGCCCTCTTTGCGGTCACCGCTTTGATGTTTGGATCGGCTGCGGCCGATACCGACCGGCCTGTTTTGGTTGAGCTATTTGCCAATCAGAATTGCCCGGCTTGCCCAAAAGCGCACCGCACGATGACCCAGATCGAAGCTGAGCGAGATGATGTTTTTATCCTGACCTGGTCGGTGAATTATTGGGACTATCTTGGTGATCCGGATCCGATGGCGCTGGCCGTCGCGAAAGACCGGCAGATGGCCTATACGGATCGTTTGAGCCTGCGTGCACCTTACACCCCTCAGTCTTTCTATGATGGTGCCAAAGAGTGCCCCGGCACCCGCAAGCGCGACATTCGGCGCAATATCAAGGACCGTATGAAACTGCGGACCGAGGCAGCGCCTGAACTCGTGCTAGATGGCGACGCCATTCGCGTTGCGGGACAAAGCGCTGAAACCCTCGAACTGACGGTGGTTGAGTATCTGTCGGGCGAGAGCAATAAGACTGGCATGGTCAACCCGGTGACCCGCGTCGACTCGCTTGGGCTCTGGATGGGCGAAGATGACGTGTTTGAGGTCGCTTGCGCGACCAGCTGCGCGGTCTTGCTGCAAGAGCAGGATTCTGGCGAAGTGATTGCCGTGAAGGCGTTGAACTAAACCGTCAGTGCTTACCGGAGAGCGCATCGAGTTGCTCTTGCATCGCTTCCATCCGCTCCTGCAAAAGATCCATTGAATCCTCGCTCTTCGGAGGTGTGGTTTTCTCGCTGCCGCTATCGCTGCGTTTAGACTTGCGCGAGGAAACCCCTGGCGTGAACATGCGCACAGCGTTTTCGAACATTTCCATATTCGCACGGGCTTGTTTCTCAAACATGCTGAACGGCCCGCCTGCGCCAACGCTGGACTTCCAGCGCTCTTGGCTTTCAGAAAAGCTGTTCATGCTCATTTCCAGCCAGGCGGGGAGAAGGCTTTGTGACCCGGCGCCATAAAAGCCGATGAGCTTGCGCAGGAAATTCACAGGCAGAGCGCCTTCGCCCTTATTCTCTTTTTCGAAGATAATCTGAGTCAAAACCTGGCGCGTAAGGTCGTCCCCAGACTTGGCGTCGACAACCTCGAAATCAACTTCGCGGCGGACCAATTCGGACAGGTGCTCAAGCGTTACATAAGAAGATGTCGACGTATCATAGAGGCGTCGATTGGCGTACTTTTTGATAATCACGGTCCCTGAGGCCCCATTTGATTTCGCCATGTCACGCCCTTTCTTTGCCCAAGGGGCAAAAGTTTTGCTCGTTTCCTCGCCCCGGTCTGATAAGCTCGCTTTATCGATTTTGGTTCGATTGCGCTGAATAACAGCAATATGCTTACGTCGAATTTAGCAGACGCAGCAAATTTATGCTGCGCAGCATAACAAGAGGATGCAGCATGTCCAGAACAGCACTGGTAACAGGCGGGACTCGTGGAATTGGACTCGCGATCAGCACGGGATTGAAAGCTGCTGGGTATTCGGTTGCGGCCAATTATGCGGGCAATGATGAAGCCGCCAAAGCGTGCGAAGCGGCCACTGGACTAAGCTGCTACAAGTTCGATGTTTCGGACTTTGAAGCGGTCGGCGCAGGCCTTGCAAAAATTGAAGAAGACCTCGGACCGATTGATATTGTCGTCAACAATGCGGGCATCACCTGGGACGCTCCGTTTCACAAAATGAGCCTGGAGCAGTGGCAGAAAGTCATCTCGGTCGATTTGGATTCAGCTTTCAATGTCACGCGCCAGGTCTGGGAAGGCATGCGTACGCGCGGCTTTGGCCGGGTCATCAACATCTCTTCGATCAATGGCCAAAAGGGCCAATTTGGTCAGGTCAATTACTCCGCCGCCAAGTCCGGATTGATTGGCTTCACAAAAGCGCTGGCCCAAGAGGGCGCGCGTAAGGGCATAACGGTCAATGTGGTTTGCCCTGGCTATATCGACACAGAAATGGTGCGCGCGGTGCCAGAGAAAGTCTTGGACAGCATCATTTCTGGTATCCCCGTCGGCCGCCTTGGCAAGGCGGAAGAGATCGCTTCCATGTGTACCTATCTGGCAAGCGATGATGCCGCCTTTATCACCGGGGCGACGATGACGGTGAACGGCGCACAATATATCGCCAGCTAGTCCGGCGCTTGGATTTCCAGATGCCAGGGATGGCTGAGATCGATCTCGCCATCGGCCACCCACCCGCGGAGGATGACACGCGTCCCTGCCTGAAATCCGCAGGCTGAAGCCGCTGCACGTCGCACGGCCAAGACCAGTTCAGCCTCTTCCAAACTGTGAAGGCAGCTCGGAGCGTATTGCCGTTCTGTGTCGATCGGCAGGCCGTCTCCGAGTGTTGCCGCAATCAGCAGATAGCCGCGTGTTTCAAGCGGTAGGTCTGCCGCGTCGCGCACGGCATAAGGCCGCCTTGCCCATAAGCCCTCGCGCGCCTCTCTGGCGGCAGCCTCCAGCAACAGTAATTCTTGCCCGCGCGCGGCGGTGCTTGGATAGAGACGAACCCGCGCCGCGCCGCGCACCACCATAGCTCTATTGAGCCAGAGTTTCGGGCCTTTACCATCCGTCGTGACAACATGCGCGAGCGCGCGGTCATATCGGTCGCGCGTGATCCCAGGATAGAAGAGCTGCACCCGTCGCCCCAGAGCCAAATCTTCCAAGACACGCGTACTTTCGCCTGCGTGAACTTCAGGCGGGCCGTCTTGCGGATACATGGCCGGGGCTTGAATGGAGACCAAACGAACACTTTGTCCGGTGTCCAAAACAAGCGCGTCGCCATCGACAATCCGCGTGACGCGTCCGGTTTCGCCAGGCTGCATGTCTGGCAAAAGGGGCGGCGATCCGCACCCCGACAGTATCAACAAGACTGCGCAAATCCCCCCGCGGGTCATGCGTCCTCTTCAATCTGTCCCCAAAATGATGTCCTGGCTCACCTTACGGCTTGGATCTGCGCTGGGATAGAGAAGATTGCTTGATACTGCGTATAGCACTGCGTTTGGAGCCAGCCGATAATGCCCCCGTTAAGCACTGTTTAATTGAAATGCTGCAAATTCCCCAAAAAATATAATGAGCTTATTCTGGAGATTTGAAATGCTGCGTTCAACTGTGTTGGCACTGACTCTGGTCGGTGCTTTTTCCGCCTCTGCCCATGCCACCGGCCTTAAGGCGACCCAATCTGTCGATGTTGCGACGGTTGTGGTCGAAGCTGATGGCTCGGAGAGCACAACGTTTAGTCCGGCAACGGACGTCGAGCCGGGCGAACAGGTTCGTTACTCGCTGACTTATGCGAATGAGGGGGCTGCCCCAGCCGAGAATGTCACCTTGGTGATGCCTGTCCCGGGTGAGGTGACTTATATCGAAGCTTCTGCAGCGGGATCTGCCGACGCCGTTCTTTACTCTGCTGATGCCGGTGAAAACTTCGCATCGCGAGACGCGCTCACAATTGGCGCGGGCGAGGAAACACGGATCGCCTCTGCGGAAGAGATCACGCACATTAAGTGGGTTTTTGCCGAGCCGATCTCGCCGTCTGCGACGGGCACGATCAGTTACAATGCTGTTCTGAAATAGACCTGCACACCTCCTTTATCGAAAGCCCCGGGCCATTACGGTGCCGGGGTTTGTTTATCCAGCTCTAAGCATAATAGTTGAGTTTCAAACCGGGCTCCGGCCAGCGGCATTTGGCGAGCTTGCCTGTGCCGGACAGGGTCACCCAAGCCTCTTCTAGGCCATCCTCCCCGAAACAGATATTGGTCACGAACGGGTCCGGGAAGGCAATATGGCTATGCTCGCCCTCGGGGGTGATCGTCGTGATCCCGCCATTCAAAATAGTCGCGACGCAGATATTGCCAGAGGCCGCGATGGCGAGACTGTCAAAGTATTGAAGGTCGGGCATCGTGGCGACAACGCGGCCTAGATTGAACGGGCTGGATCGGTCGATCACCCCCGGTTCGGTGAGGTCGAACGCCCACATCCGCGCCGTCATCGTATCCGCCATATAAACGGTCTTCTCATCTGGAGACAGACCGACGCCATTGGGCGATGTGTGATGGTGATCCAGCTCGACCGCTTCGCTCGCACCATTGGCGAGAAAGAACAGACCGCCAAAATCCCGGTGTCGCGGGTAGGTTTTGCCATGATCGGTGAAATACAGATTGCCCTGCTTGTCGAAGACCAGGTCATTTGGCCCTTTAAGCGGATGCCCCTCGACCATATCCAGCACCCGCTCGACCTTGCCGGTTGCCAAATCCACACGCTCAATACGCCCGCCGGAATAATCGTCCGGGCTGTTGCCGGGGATCAAGAGGCCGCCGCGCTCATGATATTTGAAGCCGCCATTATTGCAGATCCACAAAGCACCATCCGGCCCGATGGCTGCGCCGTTTGGTCCGCCGCCAGGTTCAGCAATGATCTCTTTCTTACCATCTCCCCAGATCCGCGTAATCGCGCCCTTGGCAATCTCAACCAGGATGATGGAGCCGTCTTGCATCCAAACCGGGCCTTCCGGGAAGGCAAGTCCGTCGGCGACAATTTCAAAGTCCATAGCGTTTCTCCTGATGTTTGCACATCAGTTTGGCCGGGCATTTGGATTGCGACAAGTGTTAAGCGCGACGATCGAGAACTCTGATCGAAAAGTCGTGTTCGTTCTTCTCGTCTTTTGAAAAGTCGGTGCGGCTGATTTCAGTGAATTCGGCCTCATCGAAATCTGGAAACGTGGCATCGCCGTCGAGCGACGTTGCGACCTCTGTGATGTAGAGACGATCCGCAATTGGCAGGGAGGCGGCGTAGAGCCCGCTGCCGCCTGTCACGAAAATCTCGGTCTTGCCTTTTGCGGCCGCCAAGGCGCGCCCAGCCTGGATCGCTGTATCTAATGCCGTGAAGACGCGGGCATTTGGCGCCGCATACTGTCCGTCGCGGCTCAGGACGATATTATCTCGGCCTGGCAAAGGGCGCAGGGGCAGGCTTTCCCAGGTCTTGCGCCCCATCAGAACAGGGCACCCTTTGGTCGTTGCTTTGAAGTGTTTGAGATCTTCAGACAAACGCCAGGGCAGATCATTATCCTTGCCGATCACGCCGTTGCTGGAGCGCGCAACGATCAGGCAGAGTTTTATAGATGCGTCCAAAGTCTCCTCCTGTCTCGACAATGACCTAGATCTTGGGCTTAAGGTGGTTCGCAGGCGATGAGCAACGGCCACACTGACACAGGTAGACCTTAGACATGCTAGCAGAGTTCTGGGACACGTTTGTAGCGATCCTAACCAATAATCGACCTGGATACTTACTGCCGGTGATTGTCGGCTTGGCAATCTCTGTTGCGGTCCTCTGGCGGCTGGGGGGGCGGCTCTGGGCGATCATCTACGTGATGATGATTCCATTCCTGAACTGGTCGTTCGGTGTGGTGCCAAATCTGCAATTTGTCGGGCCTTGGGTCGAGACAACAGATGCGATGTTCTCCTTCATCTTTCCTGCGGACGAACCGAACAAGTCCGGCCTGATGCTGCACCCTCTGACTTTGGTCACAGGCCTTGTCTTCGTCATCCGGGACTTTGTGCAAAGAGAGATGCGCCAATGGGTTCTGCTCGCCATGATCATGGCGCTGGGTTGGTCAATGTATTATGCGTGGATCGTGATTGTGATCGCCTCTGGGCTCGCTTTCTTTGTCTCCGAATTCTTTGACTGGTTGCTCTTCACCTTCACCAAGATGAAGCTCTCCAAGCGCATTCTCTATTCGAGTGTGGTGGCGACGCCGATCGATACGACGATTTTTCTCTATGGCGCTGACCTCGCCAAAACGATCCAGCTGGGGGCGGAGCCCGGCAACACGCTGACGCTCGCTAATTGGATCGTGTTCGTGATCGGAAAAATGATCGGCGCATTCGTGGTGTCGGATATGATCCGGCGCCGAGAAGATGCCGGGAAGACTGATCCTTATGAGGACCTTCCGGCGCAGTCTTCAATGGTCTAAGCGGGTTGAAAGCTCTCGCTTTGGGCCATTGCCCAGGACTCAGCGAGGCCTGTCTCATCCGGGGTTTTCAACAAGGCGCCCGGCGCCAGGAGATCATAAGCGAATTGCGCGGGCAGCGCTTGATCTTCCGTTATCCGGTGAATGATGTGATGCGGCGCAAGCTCTGAGGGATGCTGGCATCCCGCTGCGCCAACAACTTCCATCAAAGCGGCGACGGTATTCTTGTGAAAGTGATAGACCCGCTCGGCCTTGTCGCTGACCACAAGTCCGCGTTGGCGACCCGGGTCGGACGTCGCAATGCCAGTTGGACACGTATTGTTGTGGCAATGCAGCGATTGGATACAGCCCAGTGAGAACATGAAGCCGCGGGCTGTGTTGATCCAATCTGCACCCAGCGCCAGAGAGGCGGCCATCGTGAAGGCTGAGATCTGTTTGCCGCTGACGCCAAGCTTGATGTCGTCTTTCAATCCGCACCCCACCAGAGCGTTGCGCGCGAAGATAAGGCCGTGCCGCAGCGGTGCGCCAACATGATCCAGGAACTCAGCTGGGGCAGCCCCTGTGCCGCCTTCGGCGCCATCAATGACGATAAAGTCCGCGCGTTGGCCGGTTTCGACCATAGCCTTACAGATGGCGAGAAACTCCCACTTATTACCGATGCAAAGCTTGAACCCGACAGGCTTGCCGCCCGATAGAGCGCGCAACTGGTCCATGAAATCGAGCAGGCCTTTCGGGCTATCAAATGCGGTATGATGCGCGGGTGAGTAGCAGGTCTGGCCGACCGGGATGCCGCGCGCCTCGGCAATTTCCGTTGTGACTTTTGCGCCGGGCAGAACGCCGCCATGGCCGGGCTTGGCACCTTGGCTGAGCTTAACCTCGATCATCTTGACTTGGTCGAGCTTCGCCGTCGCTTCGAACTGAACCGGATCAAAGCTGCCATCTTCTTGGCGGCAGCCGAAATATCCCGAGCCGAGCTCCCAAACCAGGTCGCCGCCGCCCGCTTTGTGATAACGCGACACACCGCCTTCGCCGCTATCATGGAAGAACCCGCCTTTCGCGGCGCCGCGATTGAGCGCTTCAATCGCGTGCGCGCCGAGCGACCCGAAACTCATTGCTGAGATGTTCAAGACGCTTGCGGAATAGGGCTTTGCAGTGCCGGGCGCGCCGATCCGGATGCGCGGATCTGTTTCATCGGGATGCGCTGCCGCGATGGAGTGCGCCAGCCACTCATAAGGTGGGCTTTTAATATCCAGATGGCTGCCAAACGGCTCGACCGACGAGACGTTCTTAGCGCGCCGATACACCATTGTGCGCTCTTCATGGTTGAAGGGACGGCCTTCGGTTTCACTCTCGACGATGTAGGATCTAAAGAACGGGCGCAGGGTTTCCGCAATCCATCGCATCCGCCCGAGGATTGGAAAGTTGCGCCACAAAGTGTGCTTGGATTGTGCCAGATCGAATAGGCCAACCAAGGCGAGAAGTCCGAAGATCGCCGCAACCCCATACAGCCAAATGGCTGTCTGCGCGCCCCATAAGCTAAGGGACAAAACAGCGATCACGATTAGAAATGGAATGAAACGGATCAAAAAAGGCTCCCCTCAAGAGTATGAGGAGAGCCTAATCTTGTGCGGGTTTACCGGTCAATCGCCGTGGATCAGAAGCCGTTCAGTTTGGCATAGCGATCTCGGTGAAAGCTGGCCCCGCCAAGCAGGGCTTCCTGCACACGGGCGCGCTTCATATAGAGGCCGCTATCATGGTCATCGGTCATCCCGATGCCGCCATGAAACTGCACGGTTTCGTTCGATACCAGATGGATCAGCTCAGACGCGCGAGCCTTTGCGAGGCTCGCAAGTTCGGCCACATCATTGCGGTTTTCATCGACCCCAGTCAGAGCTGCGCCAATGCAAGACCGGGTCAGTTCCAGTTCGGTGAACATTTTCGCAGCGCGGTGTTGAAGGCTCTGAAAAGACCCAATCAGTTGACCGAACTGTTTGCGGGTTTGCAGATATTCCAGCGTCATATCGAACGCCGCTTGGGCGCTGCCCAAGGCTTCTGCGGCAACCGCAATCCGGCCTCTGTCCAAGGCTGGTTCCAGGATTTCCCAGCCCGCATCGACCGCGCCAACAACGCTGTCTTCCGCCAAAGCAACATCTTCCAAATGCAAGTGTGCTGCGCCGTGCGAGTCGACCGTGTTCAAGGCTTGAACCGTCAAACCGTCAGTATCTTTCGGGACCAGGAACAGGCTGATGCCGTGTGCTTGTCCCGCTTCGCCAAACGTCCGGGCAACGATCACGAAGAGATCGGCATGGTGCCCGTCTGTGACATAGCGCTTAGCGCCGTTCAGCGTGTAGCCTTGGCCGTTTCGCTCGGCTTCGGTGGCGATGTTGAGCGGCGCATGATGCGTGCCTTCATCGACGGCTAAAGCGACGGTGACTTCGCCGCTGGCAATCTTAGGCAGCCAGGTTGTTTTTTGCGCTTCTGAACCACCAAGTGTCAGGATGCTGGTGCCGAGAACGGCCGTTTGCAGCAAAGAAGTTGCCGCGATTGTGCGTCCTTGAGCTTCCATAATTTGGCCCATGGCGACCATGCCGAGGCCCACGCCGTCAAACTCTTCCGGAACCAGAACGCCGAAAAAGCCGAGCTCAGCGAGCTTGGTGCGGGTCGCCGCATCAACGCCATTTGCGCCGCTATCACGCAGCTCGCGCAAATGAGTGACCGGCAGTTCGTCGCGCGCAAACGCCATCGCGGTATCGCGCAGCATTTGTTGGTCTTCTGATAGAATAAAGCCCATTACTGATGCTCCCTCAGACCTAGAACCCGTTTGGCGATCACGTTGAGATTGATCTCGCTGGTGCCGCCTTCGATCGAATTCCCCTTCGAGCGGAGCCAACCGCGCGTCGCCTTCTTGGCATCTTCTGCAAAGCCTTCGCCGGACCAGCCCAGACCATCGGTGCCGAGCGATTCGACCAGCAACTCACACTTGTCCTGGTTCATCTTCGCCGCCGCGTATTTCATGATCGAGGCCGTGTGCCCAACTTCCTGACCGGCTTTTGACTGCTCGGTCGAGCGTTGCACGGTCAGGCCAAACGCCTTGGCATACATCAAGTGATCGGTGAGGCGAGCACGTAGATCGCCATCCGAGACACGTCCGGTTTCATCAACGCCCACATGCTGTTTCGCATATTCCTGCGGCGGCAGAATGCCGGAGCCACCGGTGCCGCCAAAGCCGCCAGCCGAGATTGACGAGCGCTCAAATTGCAGGAGGCGTTTCGCGATGGTCCAGCCGCCATTCAATTTTCCGACGAGTTGGTCCTTGGGGACTTTCACGTCGCTGAAGAAGGTTTCGCAGAACGGCGAAGAGCCGGAGATCAGTTTAATCGGCCGCGCTTCGACGCCTTCGGTTTGCATGTCAAAGACCAGGAAGCTGATGCCTTCATGCTTTACCGAACGGTCGGTGCGAACCAGGCAGAAAATCCAATCGGCCTGATCCGCATAAGAGGTCCAGACTTTCTGACCATTGATTAGCCAATGATCGCCTTTGTCTTCGCACTTGGTCTGCAGATCGGCGAGGTCGGAGCCTGCGCCCGGTTCTGAATAGCCCTGGCACCAGCGCGTCTTGCCTTTGACGATGTCGGGAATGTAGCGCTTCTTTTGCTCATCATTTCCAAACTCAAGTAAAGCTGGTCCGAACATCCAGAGTCCAAATGAGAAGAGCGGTGCGCGCGCTTTGATCCGGCGCATCTCTTGGCCAAGGACACGCGATTGCGCTTTGGTCAGGCCGCCACCGCCAAATTCAGCCGGCCATTCTGGTGCGGTCCAGCCCTTTTCGCCCATCCGTTCGAGCCAGACTTTAGAGTCCGGGTTTTTGAACTGTTCGCGCGTGCCGCCCCAGACAATTTCATCGTCTTTTAAAGGGGTGCGCATGCTGGCGGGGCAGTTCTCTTCCAGCCAGTCGCGTACTTCGGTGCGGAAAGAGTCGAGCTCTTCCGGGGCATCAAAGGCCATTCGTCTTCTCCCGTTCTAGCCCGGTTTGCGCCAGGCTGCGTTTGCGTAAACGTCAACATAGAGCGCAGGCGTGGGAAAGGCCATGACTAACGCCGGGGCAAATACGCCCGGGCTTTTAGACGCATGCCTTAGGCAATGAGCATCTGATTAGAAGTTGCCGAACATGCTGTTTTCCGGACCGGTATCGACGCCGATCAGATTGAGCAGGTGAACGACAATCAAAAATAAAACGAACACGCATCCGATCATCACCATACCCCAAGGCACTTGATGTGGTCGTTGATCCTTTTCGCGGATCGTTCCCTGCTTGGAATGGGCAAAAACGCCTAGTCCGATAAAGCATGCTGCAAGGGAAAGGCTGATGATCCAGTCGAGCACGATTGTGTGGCCTCCGCACGGCGTGGTTGGTGCGGCGTCTTTGCCCAGAAAAACGGCTTGTTCGCAAGCTCCCAAATGGCGCGAAACGCCGCGAGTGAGTGCAAGGGCCAATAAAGCCAACGCGTAGAAGCTGCGATCAACCTGTGGTGCGACCAGGGACCAGGCGCCGCCAGGTCACCGATCAGGCCAACCCCAAGCGCAATCGGAATGAGGCTAAGGCCGTACAAACTTCCCAGCTCGCCCAAGACGGATAGGACGAGGACGAGCATGGCGCAGGGCAGAAAAAACAGCGGAGCAAGGATCGCGCCGCCAAGCGTCATCTGACTTGTCACGAACCCCGCAAAGCCAAGTTGGCGAAGCGCTTTGTGGGGGTCTCGCATCAACACGAACCAGGTTTGCATATGCCCTTTGATCCAGCGGCTGCGCTGCGAATACCAAATGCCAAATCGCGTTGGGGCGTCTTCATAAGTCGGGATATTGATCGTCCCCGTAGACAGTCCGGCGCGGGCAATTCGAATGCCTAGGTCTGCGTCTTCAGTGACGTTCCAGGCATCCCATCCGCCGAGCGCCAACAAAGCCGATTTGCGGAAATGATTGCTCGTCCCCCCGATCAGGAGGGGCATTCGATACGTCGCCAAACCCGGTAATAGAAGCCCAAACTGAACGTCATATTCGAGCGCCCATTGCGCGGAGAGCCAACTTGATCCGCCATTGTCTGCGACCAGGGGACATTGCAAACAAACCGTCGTTCGCGAGATGTGTTCAAACGCATTGAACGCCGCTTGCAACTGATCCGGATGGGGCAAGTCTTCGGCGTCATAGACGGTGACATATTCACCGCGCGCTCGGGTTAGA
Organism: Henriciella sp.; assembly: GCA_039970335.1. Classification (GTDB taxonomy): domain Bacteria; phylum Pseudomonadota; class Alphaproteobacteria; order Caulobacterales; family Hyphomonadaceae; genus Henriciella. Next base: position 918,466 of record JBDVMC010000025.1, read on the forward strand.
CCGTAGTTTAAGGCGTTCGGTTTCGTCCGCGGGCCACCTTCTGGGACCAGGGTTAGTCTTGTATTGGGAGGAAAACTGGCGGCTTGGGCCGCCGCTATGGTTTCCGCGTCATCTGTCTCTAGCAGGATTTGCAGATCCAATTTGTCGGCAGGCCAGTTTAGATCGGACATGGCGCGCGCGATTTGCGCCATGATGCCGGCCTCGCGATAGACGGGGATCATGATGGAATAGGTCGGGTGCTGCCGTCTTCTTCCGCGTTCATGACCGGTATTTCGGTGCGAGACCTGCGCGCAAATTCCGACCATGACGAGAAATCCTCGCCAAACGACCAGTACGAAAAATACGGCATAGAGCAGCGATGACAAAGCGAGCGCGGCGTGGAGTGGGAATATGAGGAGGCTGACGCCGATCACGGCGCTGCATTGGTTGAGCCTTCGGTTTTGCGGTGGGGTGATGCCGCTTTGAAAGGATAACCCTGGCTCAAGTGGCGCGCGCTCTACAGGCGTGTGTGATGGCGAGAGCGCCTCACCATTTTCGTCAATCTGCGATTGAAGCGATGCAGAACTCAAAGCGCCAATCTGGCGCGAATCGTAATTAGTATCGAATGTATATTTGAACTTATCAGCCACATTTAAATATTAACAAAGTATTAACGCCTCACAATCGTCTGGAGGTTGAATCGTCTATTTCAACTCAACAATCTTGTTCGCGGCTAGACAATTGTTCTCGTTTGTTCTATATATGTTCTATGACTGGTTTGCATATAGTATGGTTTCGGCACGATTTGCGGGTTCACGATCACGCGGCATTGCGCGCGGCGTGTCACAGCGCTGAGCGTGATGGCGGTTCGGTTCTTGCGCTTTATACGATGCCTTCTCCGGATCTTGAGGGGTCAGCACCGAACCAGTTCCTGATTGAGGCATTGCGAGATCTGCAAGTCGCGCTGGATCGGCGCGGCGCTCAATTGCATTTACGCTACGGCGCGCCCGCTGAGGTTTTCTCGGAGCTGCATCGCCGGCATGGTTTGCTTAGCCTTCATTGCCACGAAACCCCTGAGGCCAGTTCCGAAGACCGAGATATGGAAGCCTGGGCGATCCGGGCTGGAGTGGCCTATCGGGTCTATCAACAGTTTGGTCCGCTCCCGGCTTCAACCGATTTTTTCGAAGCAGATTCCAGTTGGGAGCATTTCATGGCGTCCCCGCGCCGGGAGGCTGCCGATATTTCCAGCGCCGCCGAGATCGGGGTAGGGCAGTGGCCGGATCTCGGACCTATTCCGTCTGATCCGTCTTTAAATAGCGAGGCCTCGTGCGGAGGACGAAAACAAGCGGTGGACGTGCTGCGTGCTTTTCTAGGATCTCCTGCAACATTTCTCGATCAGGTCGGTCAGCCGATGCCATCAGGGGCGGCAGGGTATCAACAATTGAAACCTCATTTGGCGCTTGGCACAGTTTCTTTGCGTGAGGCTTGGCAAGCCGCGATGAGCGCGCGGCAGCAATATTTAGGTTCAGGACATGAAATTCGCGCGGCCACGATCGCGACCTTTATAGAGTGTCTGCCCTCGCTCTATTTGGAGAAGTACCGATCTAAGTCTCGTCCGCGTGAGGATTACCGAAGCGAGACACGGCAACGCCGCGCGGTTGGACAACAATTGTCGCTTGGGTTTTTGGATCAGGGGTAATCCTAAGCCCGCACATGCCTGCAATTTCAGTTAAACAGTGGGATGCACGGTCGTCTGCGATACCGGAATCCCAGTGTTCTAAGGTGTTTTCGGGCACAAATTGCAAAAAATTACCGAAAAACGGTATCAACATATTGAAAAACGATATGTGGTGTGCTAAATAATATTCATCGGACAGAACTCAAAAGGGTCGTCTGATCCCGGCAGACCCGGGCCATAGATAAAGAAGGATAAACCCATGCAAGCGACTTCCTCCCAAGTCACGACTGACATCAGTCACCCATCAGTATTTTCGATCAATATGATCGAAGAAGAACCAGGCGCTCACATTCTGCCCGTTCTGAAACACGACGCGAAAGTCTCTGGCAGAGATCACCTATTGGTGCGCCGTCGCCGCCGCGATCGCCGGCAACTGGCCCGCTAATCAGACATCTCTCCGAGTCTGCCTCCAAGCCGGTTCTCCCCCGTCCGGTTCCATCAAGTCGCCTCGCCTTTGTGCGGGGCGATTTTGTATGGGGGGTTTAGAGGGCGCGCTAAAAGCTCATCAGGTCTTTTGGCTTGATGAAGTTGCGCAGGCGGAATTGAGCCGGAACGAATGCGCCATTCTCTTCGGCTTCAAAAAGAACCGCCGCGCCAGTTGGTAGCTTCGCCGCAATCCGGATCGCAGCTTGATGATCAGCGCTACCAGCGGCCCGGAGCAGGCTGAGCGCGAGATCATGCAAGCCAGGATTGTGACCGATAATGATCAGCGTTTTGGCATTCTCATTGTCGGCGATGATGTCAGCGATGCCGCGTTCACCCGCGAGATAGAGATCTTCTTCCAAAGTCATATCGGCGGTTCCGAATACTTCGGACAGATGCGCCCAGGTTTCCCTTGTCCGCCGCGCTGTCGAGACGAACGCCTTTTCCGGAGACCACCCTTCAGCCTTGAGCGCTTTCGCCATAGCGATTGCGGCGTCGTGGCCAACTGATGTCAGGGCGCGCGCATGATCATCGATGCCTTCGGACCAAGGCTCGGTTTTCGCGTGTCGCATCAGAATCAATCGCTGCATCTAGGCTCCCTAAAATACCGTGCAGGAAAACTAAACCTGCGAGTCAGAGTTTTGCGGTTGGAACGCCCCCGCATAGGCCTCACTTTTACGCTAGAAAGCAAGCCCATTCACAAGGAAACATCAGATGAGCCTCTTGATCGGTGACACCGCCCCGGATTTCGAAGCCGAAACCACCCAAGGCCGCATACGGTTCCATGACTGGATCGGCGATGATTGGGTGGTCTTCTTCTCTCACCCTGCCGACTTTACGCCGGTTTGTACGACAGAGTTAGGCTATACCGCGAAGCTGAAAGACAAGCTGGCAGAGCGCGGCGCGAAAGCGCTCGTCATCTCAGTCGACACAGTTGAGCAGCACAATAAGTGGATTGCCGACATTGAAGATACGCAGGACACAGTGGTGAATTTTCCGATCATCGGAGATCCGGAAAAGAAGGTCGCGACCCTGTATAATATGATCCACCCGAACGCCGACGCGAAGGTTACAGTGCGGGCGGTTTATGTGATCGACAGTAACAAAAAGATCCGCGCCTCTATTATCTATCCACCGTCTGCAGGACGTAATTTCGATGAGATCCTGCGCGTGATTGATAGCATGCAGCTGACCGACAGCCACAAAGTGGCAACTCCGGTCAACTGGCAGGATGGCGACGACGTTATTATCGTTCCGAGCGTTAGCAATGACGACGCGGACAAGCTTTTCCCGAAAGGCTATACTGAAGTTCGGCCTTATCTGCGAACAACGCCGCAGCCGAACAAATAGGCCCTTCTCGACAAAGCCTACTTGCTTAGGTCGCACTCAAACTCATCATCATCATCCCTGGCGATTTGGAGCGTCGCTCCGCCAGGGATTTTGATCGCATTTTTGCTACATGTGTTGCGAGCGTTTTTGCAGATCTCTTCGCCATTTGCGTAGAGCGAAACCTTGCACTGGCCTTTGCCGCCGCCGGTGCAGCCATAGTCATCGGTCTCGTAAGACGACACCGACTTCAATTTCTCCTCTAACGAACAGAATGAATCGTTGCCCTTATAAATGTAGACATTGATTTTGAAGTCAGTCTTGTTCTGAACGGTGAACCGCGGCGATGCGTCGGCATAAGGCGCAGCGCCTAAAGTGGCGGCCAACAGCGCACCCGCCAGATAGAATTTGTGGACGCTCATGTTTCGATCTTCTCGTGACTTGCGTACGAAAAGATCGAATTACGGGGTGCGCTTCTACTGTCGGATCTTCCAGTCGCGCTTTAGCTAGGCGTGGTTCCACCAAGCGACATCAGAGAACGCGCGCAGATCCATTTCAAAGGTCCAGGCAGACCGATGCTGCGTGGCGAGATGGTAATAGGTCTCCGCCATTTTTGCAGGGATCATCAGGCCGTCTTCAGCGCCTCGTGTTTCTCGCAGTTTCTGGAACAATTCTGGCCCGAGCAGCTTGCCCAGCGTATCCGGGGCATCAACGGCGCCGTCGACGATGATGTGTGCGATGTGAATGCCCCTAGCGGCATATTGGGCGTTCAAACTTTGGCAAAGCAAGCGCCGTCCTCCAATTGCGGCCGCGTGGGAATGCTGGCCCTTATTGCCCCGCATCGCGGAGGTCGCCGACGTCACGAGAATATTGCCGCCGCCGCGGTCTTCCATGATCGGGCAGATCGTTTTGGCGACGCGGAACAGGCTGAACGTTGCCAGACGCCAGCCCATTTCAAACGCCTTATAACTGGTATCCTCTAAAGAGCGGTCGCCGATCTGGGCGCCGAGATTGAAGATAACCGTTTCGATCGGGCCAATATTCGCTTCGACATGTGTGATGCAGTCTTCGAGGACATTCTCATCAACCGCATTGAGGAGCATGCCTGTGGCCTCGCCGCCTGCATCCTTGATGCCATTCACGAGTCTATCGAGCCCTTCCTGATCGGAGCGCCTGCACAAGACAGAGTGATAGCCTTCGCTCGCAAACTTCGTTCCGACGGTGCCGCCAATTCCGGCGCCAGCTCCGATGACCAAACAAACAGGTTTCATGGCAAAGACCTCCTTAAGTTCTTTTTTGGAACTATGATCGACTCAAGGGCGCTCCGTCAACGCTTCTCGCTTAAGAGAGGGTGGACTAAAACTGAACTGGCTGGATCAGAGCTAAGCTTTAGCGGCTTGCCGCGCGATCAGAGCCTCAACGAAATTGATATGCCCCCGCAAGTGATACAGTTCGTCATTGTACGAGACCGGGACCTCAACCTGTCCCACCTCATGCTGCAGCGCCTGGATCTCGCTCAGCACCGCTTGGCGCGTCGCATCATCCTTGGCGTCGAAGGCGCGGCGCTCGAACTCGTGTAGATCATTATACCAAATGTAGATCTTACGCCGGATGCGCCAGCGATAGACGGGCGGTGCCAGCTGGACCAGCGGGATCATCAAGGCGACGAGCGGGATCAGAAACACCCAGGCGCGTTCGAGGAAATTGGCCCAGCCAAAGGAAAAATATCTACGCAAGAAAGACGGTCCATCCCGATAAAATCGGCGGGCTTCCCCGGATAGCGGCAAGTCCGTTCGCGATTGATCTGGGAACGTATTTGCGCGGCTGATGATCGAGCCATCGCTATGAATGTTCACAGCGGCCTCGAGCAGAACGGCTTGCAGGGCTGGGTGCAGGTCTTTGTCGACCCCGAGCTGAGCGATCGCCGAGATAAGCTGTTTATCCGCCTCGGGGATGTTTCGATCCATATCAACGACGCCCTCAAACAAAACCATCGGGGCGAGCGCAGCATCGCGCATGGACAGGCCATTGGCGCGGCGCATGGCAATTAAACGGACATCTGGCGTTTTCAACAATCTCTGAACATAGCTTGCATCAACCCCAGCTGTGAACACAGCGACGTCGACCTCGCCTGCTAGAAGGGCGTTGACCGCTTGTCCGCCAGATAGCGGCTCAATCGCCTGCCAGGTGCCGCCCCACTCGGCTTGCAAGCGCTCGGTCATGGCGCGCGTCCCAGATCCGGCCCGGCCTGCCGCGATACGAACTGTGTCGAGGTCGCCAAAGTCGTTTGACGGACTGATGAGCTGATCTGCCCGCATGAAAATCCAGAACGGTTCAGCGAACATGCCGCCAAGCGATTCGACGCTTTCCTTTGCGCCATCATCTGCGAGCCCGCCTTGCAGCAGCGCGACGTCGGCGCTGCCATCTTTTAGCAGTGCATAATTCTCCATCGTGCCGGCGGTTTGCAAAACCTCGACCTCGATGCCGTGTTGGGCCAAATCGTCAGCGTATCGCTGCGCCAGCGCATAATACTGCCCGTCCACGCCGCCGGCTGCGAAGCGCAGTTCCATTGGGGGGGGCGGCGCAATGAAGCGCATGGTTACGATCAATAAAATGAGGATGACGGCCGCCAGAGGACCGTACACTTTTAAGGCGTCTTTCATCGATTATCCCTTACAGAAGCGCATTCTCGCGCCCGAATTCCGCTCATAGATGAAGCTTATGGCATAGATTGACACGATTTGAGTCGTTTTCATGAAATCCTTCACCTATATTGTGGGCAAGTGACCTTCTAACGTCTGGACTGATCGATGAATATGCGAAATCTCGCGGTTTGGGGACTGATTGCAGTACTCCTCCTAGGCCTTTTGGCCGTGATGCAAAGCAACCCTTCTCAAGCTGGGGCTCAGAAAGTTGATATTTCTGAGATCTACAACCTCGCTGAAGGTAAGCAGCTGCAAGAGGTGGTTATTACGCCGACCAAAGTGACAGCGGTCACTACGGGCAATGAGCGAATTTTCGCCCAGAAAAGCCAAGACCTTGGCGCTCTGCGCGAAACCATGATCGAACTGGATGTTCCATCGGTTGTTGATGATCCGGACACCGGCTTCAATCTTGGTGATCTGATTATGGGCTTACTGCCGATTATCTTTATCGTCGCGATCCTGTTCTTCTTCATGCGTCAGATGCAAGGCGGCGGCGGTGGCCGAGGCGCGATGAGCTTCGGTAAATCCCGCGCGCGACTGCTCACCGAAAAGCAAGGCCGCGTCACCTTTGACGATGTTGCCGGTGTTGATGAAGCCAAGGAAGAACTCGAAGAAGTTGTCGACTTCCTGAAAGACCCCGCGAAGTTCCAGCGCCTCGGCGGTAAGATCCCCAAAGGGGCTCTTCTCGTAGGCCCTCCCGGAACCGGTAAAACGCTGCTCGCGCGCGCAATCGCGGGCGAAGCTGGCGTTCCGTTCTTTACGATTTCAGGCTCCGACTTTGTCGAGATGTTTGTTGGCGTTGGTGCCAGCCGTGTCCGCGACATGTTTGAGCAAGCCAAGCGCAACGCGCCATGTATCATCTTTATTGACGAGATTGATGCGGTCGGTCGCTCTCGCGGCGCCGGTCTTGGCGGCGGTAATGATGAGCGCGAACAGACCCTCAACCAGCTCTTGGTCGAGATGGACGGCTTTGAGTCCAATGATGGTATTATCATCGTTGCGGCGACCAACCGCCCAGACGTTCTCGACCCTGCGCTGCTACGCCCAGGTCGTTTTGACCGTCAGGTTACGGTCGGCAATCCAGACGTGATTGGCCGCGAAAAAATCCTGAAAGTGCACATGCGCAATGTGCCGCTTGCCAAAGATGTTGAGCCAAAAATTATCGCCCGCGGGACCCCTGGTTTCTCTGGTGCAGACCTGGCGAACCTGGTCAATGAAGCAGCTCTGCTAGCGGCACGCCGCGGCAAACGTGTGGTTTCAATGTCTGAGTTCGAAGACGCGAAAGACAAGGTCCTGATGGGCCCTGAGCGTCGCTCTATGGTGATGAGCGTTGAAGAGAAAGAGCTCACCGCTTGGCACGAAGCCGGACACGCGATCGTGGCGATGAAAGTCCCGAAAGCGGATCCCGTGCACAAGGCAACGATCATCCCGCGTGGCCGCGCCCTGGGTATGGTGATGCAGCTTCCAGAAGACGACAAACTGTCTATGAGCCGCATTGAGATGACCTCACGCCTGGCGATCATTATGGGCGGCCGTGTCGCGGAAGAAGAGAAGTTTGGCGATGACGCTGTCACCGCTGGCGCCGCTTCGGACATTCAACAAGCGACCCGTCTTGCACGCGCTATGGTCACCCGCTGGGGGCTTTCTGATGAGATCGGTCCGGTCGATTATGGCGAAGACCAAGGCCAGGTTTTCCTTGGCCAGCAACTGGTTCAATCCTCTTCGGTTTCTGAGGATACGTCCAAGAAGATCGAAGAAGAAGTTCGCAAGTTGATCCAACGCGGCATGGATGATGCGCGCGATGTGATGACCAAGTTCCGCGATCAGTGGTCGGCATTGGCCGAAGCGCTTCTCGAATATGAAACGCTGACCGGCGATGAGATCCGCGCGCTGATCAATGACGGCAAATTACCAGAGCGTCCGGACGAGCCGGATGAGCCACCACGACCAAATGCGGCTGTGCCCGTGATCGGCAAGCGTCGTAAGGACAAAGGCAAGGACTTTGGCGGCGAGCCGGAGCCTGCTTAATCCATGGCGATGGCAAGAGAAATTTTGGAAGGCTTCCTCACCGAAGCCTTCCCGGAAGCTGAGATTGTTCTAACCGATCTCGCTGGTGACAATGATCATTGGCAAGCTGAGATCGTCTCCGAGCAATTTCGCGGCAAGACCCGGGTTGCCCAGCACCAAATGGTGTATGCGGCCCTGAAGGGCAAAATGGGCGGCGAGTTACACGCCCTCGCGCTGAAAACCAAAGCGCCCGCTTAAAGCGTTTCAAATGACCCTTGGACCAGAGCATCGCCTGGCGACTTACGGATCGCTCGCACCTGGCCGGATTAATCACCATGAAATGAACGGCATGACCGGGCAATGGCGCACGGGCATTGTCCATGGCCTGCTCGTGAAAATGGGCTGGGGCGCCGATCTCGGTTATCCCGCGATCATTCTGGACGAAGCGGGTGAGGCGGTTGAAGTGTTCATCTTTGAGTCCGCCGATCTGCCAGATCATTGGGCCCGTTTAGATGCGTTTGAAGGCGATCAGTACACGCGCAAGGTCACTGAGGCGCAAACCGACACAGGTCCTGTGCCAGTGTCGATTTACGCGCTGAATGAAATCTAAGCGCTTTGGATTCTTAGGCGGTCGGCTTCGGCTTCTTACGGCGCAAACGTGGCCAGATCAGCTTCAACCAAATCCATAGGAAGGCTGCGAGCAGCAAGATCCACGGAAGACCGACCGCAAAGGCGGTGATCACAGCCGCGATGGCTGCCGAGAGATTATAGAAAAAGTCGCCAAACGCTTCGCCCAGCGGGTTCTCACGAGAACCGCTAAACGCTGGCACTTTGGTTTGGTAGCCAATGTCGAGCGACGACATAGACACGCGCAGACGCAGCGTTTTGAGCTGCGCTTCAATGCTCTCAATATCACCGGTGACCCGTGCGAGTTCGCGCTCGATCTGCAAGAGTTCCCCAAGCTCGCCGTCCCGGCGCTCGAGCAGGCCGAGCAAGCGGCCGCGTAAGGTTCTCTGCGCATCCAGGCGTGAGCCCGTATCGATGATCTGACGGGTCAGGTCTTCGGCGCGGGTAGAACGTTGGGTGACTTCACCGCCGGCTTTGTCAGCATCTTGCTCGACGCCGGTCATGAAGGTCTCGATCCAGGCGGGTGTGGCGCGGATAGAGAGATTGCCTGAGGCGTACTCTTCTTCCTGGCTGTAAACATTGGAGTTGATGACGATACAGGTCGACGTGCCCGCAGTGCGGCAAGCCTCGGTATGCGCTGCCATCATCGGATCAACGCCGCCCTTGGGCAGGGTCAGGCCAAGACTGTGGCTATAGGCGATATATTGTTCGGTTGAGGGTTCACCCGGCTCGGTGGCGGGTTCGGGCGCGGATTGGCCAGCGGATACTTGTTTGCTGGCAACGTCGAGCTCCATCACCTCATCAGCCATCATCGCTGACGGGGAGGGCGGCGGCGGTGGCGGGGCCGAGGACCGCTCATAATCTGTACTGCCGCTCCCGCCGCCACAAGCGGCAAGACCGACCATTCCAATTCCCAATACAATCGCACGTGCAGACATTGGCACCTCCATCCCCATAGACTGTTCACCAATCAGGGCTAAATCGCGACCGAAATCAAGGCGCTCTGGCCCAAATGCTATCTTTTGGGGCCTTAAACGTTCTTCGGCGGCTTCAAGCGGCGCTTGGTAACGTGGCTATCAATCTTGTCACCGGTCTGTTTCTCGCCGCGCATATAGTGGCGTTGCCAACCGGCCTTTACGGCGTCTTTGTCCCCTTGCCCAAGACGGTCATTGAACTCGCCTCGGCTTTGCGACCAGCCGTGAAATTCCTTTTCCAGTTTCGGGTTGGTGCTCAGGCGTTTGCGGATCGGTTGGATCTCTTCGAGCTTGCCATGCTCAAACGGGACGATGAAGCAGAACGGCTCGCCCTTTTCGAAAGTTACCTCGCCCGGCCGGGTCATTTGCCAATTCATCGTGAACGGGAAGGGCAACCAATCGGTCTCAACCAGGCCGGTGAGCGGCGCGATGCCGTCCTTGAAATAGTTTGGCGCGCCCATCGTCATCACACCCCAACCGGGCGGCGTGCGGAACAAATGCCCAGTATGGAAGGTTACGATGCCGCGCTGAAAGTGGCTGTCGACAAAAGACGGGATGGCGTTTGGGTCGCCTTTGGTGAAGAAGAAAATGTCGGTTTTCGCCGGGCCGCCATTCCACACGATTTTGATATCCATCGGGCATAGAATTTCCCACCCGGTCGAGTTCGCCATGGACAGTGGAAGACAGCGATATGGTTGGCGATCTGGAAACGCATCCATCCAATCTCTTGTGCTGCGCCCGGGAACGATTTCGGGGGCGACGTCATAGATTTTGTAGCAGTCCAGTTGCATGTGCTTCTCTCGCTCTCAGGCTTGACCCGTTGCAGATTTCCTGCCCCAAGGCCGAGATGGCTGCAACCCCGGAAGACCTTTTCGCATTTCTCGACGCCCATTCGATCGCCCACACCACGGTCGAACACGAAGCCACCTTTACGGTCGAAGAAGGGCGCGACCTGAAGGCCTCGATGCCGGGCGGGCACAGCAAGAACCTTTTCATGAAAGACAAGGATGGCGTGATCGTTTTGATCTCAGCCTGGGCGGACAGCCAGCTGAAACTGAACCAATTGCACAAGCTGATCGGCACACGGCGACTGTCATTTGCCAGTGCGGATCTTATGCAAGACTGTCTCGGCGTGGTGCCGGGATCGGTCACGGCTTTCGCGCTGTTAAATGATAAACAAAACCGCGTCCGTTTCATCGCAGACGCAGCACTGATGGGCTTTGACACGGTTAATTTCCACCCGCTGGTCAATACCGCGACGACGGCGATCAGCCGGGAAGATCTGCGCCGATTTGTGGACGCGACGGGTCATGCTCTGATGGAAGTGGATTTTTCGACCCTGTAAGCGCGGCGAGCGCCATGTCGCGCACCCGTTGCCGCTCTTCTTGCAACAAAGGGATCAATCCCTTTTCAGCCAAATAGCCGTCTGGTCCCCAAGCATCCTCTTGGGTGAACTCAGAGACGAAGTCGACAAGCCCAGGAACCAGCGCCTCATTCTCTAGCTTGATGTAGAAATACATGCTGCGCGACACGCCATACTCGCCGCTGATAATATTCTCAAACGTTGGCGCGACCCCGCTAATCTGTGCAGCTTTTACGCGGTCGAGATTCTGCTCAAGGAATGAATATCCAAGCACGCCCACTGCGTCTTCGTTGCGGAGCAATGTGTTGATGATCGAGCTGTCATTCTCACCGCTATCGATCCAGCTGCCATCATTCCGAATTTCGTGGGCGCGGGCGGTAAACGCGGCAAGGTCGGTTTCTCGCAATTCGGCGAGTTCGGGCAGTTCCATCGCGCCTGTCTCCAGTGCGATTTCCGCAAAGGCGTCACGCGTTCCAGATGTGGGCGGCGGCCCCGACACCAAAATGCGCATGTCCGGCAGATTGGGATTAACGTCGACCCAACGCGCATTGGGGTTCTTGATCCACCCTCCAGAGCCGTCCGGTAGGTTGGCTGCGACGGCCAGGAAGACCTCTTTCTTGCTGAGGTTCAGATCCGGTGCTGATTTCGCGTTGGCAATGACAATGCCGTCATAGCCAATTTTAACTTCGAAGGGATCGAGAATGCCCGCCTCGACACAAAGCGCGCGTTCGCCATCTTTGATCTTGCGCGAGGCGTTTACGATCGACGGTTCATCTGGACCGATGGCATTGCAAAACGCTTTAAAGCCGCCGCCCGTCCCGGTGGTTTCAACGATCGGCGCAGGGTGGGAAGAAATCGCGCCAAACTGCTCCGCCACAGTGGTCGAAAAAGGGGCTACAGTCGATGAACCCACAATCTTGATTTTCTGCGCTTCGCCAATCGCGGAGACCGGCGTTGCATCTGCTTGTTCAGGAATAGCCGACAGGTCGACATGCGGCTCGCAAGCGGCAGCTGTGACGATTGCTGTGAGCGCGATCAACCAGCGCATGATGGTCTCCAAAAACGGGTTTCAGGGCCGCTTATCGCAAGAGTGTGACAGTCTCGTACAACCGAGACGTTTTTAGACAGGAACATGCATGATCTGTTCAAAGCCAAAGCGGCGGCTGACCTCGACCAATCGATTGGTCGCAGAGGGGTCTCTCGTCAGCCAGACATGACCGCCAGCTAGCTGAGGGCGGTCGGTTTCAGGCAAAACGCGCAAGGTTTGGCGTGCAATGGCTTCACCGCTATCGACGAAATTGACCGCATGCGGCACGGTTGCTGCCAACTCGCCGCGGATAAGCGGGAAGTGGGTGCAGGCTAAGACGATCGTATCGATCTTGTCGCCGCCATCGGCTTCAAACAAAGGCGCCTGTGCGGCGCGGAACGCTTCAAGTGAAACCGCTTCGCCTGCCGCGATTTGTTCGGCCATTCGGACCAGCTCAACCGAGCCATGCATGATCACGCGAACGGTTTGCGCAAAGTCCTCGATGAGTTTGGCAGTATAGGCCCGTCGCACGGTGCCTGGCGTTGCCAGCAAACCAATCGTTCCTGTACGGGTCAGCGCTGCGGCAGGTTTGATCGCCGGGACGGTGCCGACCACGGGGATGTCCAAGACTTCGCGAATCTGTTCGAGGGCCAAAGTGCTGGCCGTATTGCAGGCGATGACAAATGCATCGGGTTTCGCCGCCTCGCAAAGGGCTTTCGCAACCATAGGCAAACGCTCGCGTAAAGCTGCGTCAGACTTGTCGCCATAGGGGAAGAACCCGCTATCTGCAGCATAGTCGACGGCCAGCCCAGGGGCGAGCGCCTGAATTTCGCGGGCGACGGTTAGGCCGCCCATGCCAGAGTCAAAAACCAAGACTTTGCCGTTCATTTGTGCCTCCATTCGATCTTGCTAGCCCGCTTTGTGCGGAGATGAAATCGTCGATGCTTGCTCTTGGGTCTAGGGCTTGTTATTGTGCGGCGCAGCATAGACAAGGGTTCGCGATGTCAGATCAGAATTTGCCAAAAGACTCAGAGCCACTTTCGCCGATTGGATACTGGCAGGAAAGCATCCATGCGTGGACTGATTTCTCGCGGCGAGCCTCGCAAATCATGATCAGCCAGGCCGGCGGCGTGAAAGCCAAGCGCGGCAAGGAATTGAAACCCGACGATGATACGCTGGCGAGTGAAATTCTGCGCACCTTCTCTGATATGAATTTACGTCATTGGCAGAACACCGCGCGCTTTCTCGAAGGACTTCCAGCCTGGATGCAGGGCCCGAACATTATGACGGGCTCCGCCCTCGTGGATTGGTTCGACAATTATCAGCGCAAGCAGCAAAGCACGGGCGTCGCGCAGGTTGAAGACCGTGTTGAGCCGGGCATCGTGCCGCCTGAAACTCTATCGTCGCCAAAGGGCAAAGCAGATGATCTGACCCGGATCAAAGGCATCGGTCCGAAATTGCGGGCGCGATTGAATGAGCTGGGCATCTTTCACTTCAAACAGATCGCAGCTTGGTCTGATACAGAAGCGCTCTGGGTCGACGAATTCCTGTCTTTTAAAGGCCGCGTGGCCCGTGAAAACTGGATCCCCCAAGCGCGGGTTTTGTCCGCGAATGGCTCCGCGACCGTGCACTAAAACGCCGTTTGGGGCTGGTGTTTGAGCCGTGCGGCACCGAATCGATTGCGCTTATTCCTCAAAGACTTATGCGCTTGTGCTTGAGCAGGTCGCCCAAATTGTGGGCGCAGGGATGCGGGCGCGATCATGAAAGACAGTCGAACCTCGATTGATTGGGGTCTCTTTGCGATCCTGACCGCGCTTTGGGGATCGGCCTATGCGTTCACGCGTCTTGCCGTCAATCAGCCCGATCTAAGCTTGGGATTTCCGCCGGAATTCATCATTCCGATGCGCATAACTGGAGCGGCCGGCATCCTGCTCGTCTTTGCTTTGCTGAGCGATCAAAAGTGGCCGCCTCTTACGGAGTGGAAGAGCTGGGCTGCGATGGGGGTCATGGGGTTGCTCGGAACTGCTGCGCCGTTTCTATTGATCACCACAGCGCAACAAACCGTCGTTTCTAGCTTAGCGGCGTTGTATGTCGCGGCGGCCCCGCTTTTCGTTTCGCTGTTGGCGCACTTTGTGTTTAGCGATGACAAGATCACACCCAGAAAATCACTCGGGATTGTTATCGGGTTCTTCGGCGTCGCGGTACTGTTTGGGCCGGAAGCGATTTCGTCTTTCGGATCTGCGAGCGTTGCCGCGCAAGCGCTCTGTCTGCTTGGCACGCTCTGCTATGCGCTGTCGGCGATTACGGCGCGCTTCGCCAAAGATATCCCACCTTTTATTTTCTCGGCAGGCTTTCTCTCAGTGGCGTCAGTCGCGACCTGGCCGCTGCTCTTCTTTGTCGATTATGGGGCATTGCAGCCGTTGAATAGCGCCGTGATGGGGGTGATTGGCCTCGCGATCGCACCGACGGCCGCGGCCTCGATCCTGTATATGATCCTGATCCGGCGAACCAGCGCGTCCTTCGTCTCATTGACCGGATATATGATCCCGATTTTTTCAGCCGTGGTCGGATATTTGGCATTCGCTGAAGTGCAGAAATGGAACGCTTTCGTTGCGTTCGCTCTGATTCTGGGCGGCGTTTGGACGGCGCAGCGCGGCAACCGTCCAAACCCGTCTTAATCAGGGCGTGACTTAAAGCGTAAACGTGCCGTCGATAACCGTGACGCTTCTGCCGCGCAGCTTCACCCGCGCGCCCTCGAGCTTGGTTTCGACAAAAGCGCCGCGTCCCGGATAGGCCTGGAAGCATTTCGCTTCAGTTTTCCCGGTTAGATGCGCAAAGAGCGGCGCGACCAAACAGTGCCAACTGCCGGTCGCCGGGTCTTCTGGAATGCCGCTGCCGGGCGCGAAGAACCGGCTGGTCACCTCAACGCCGTCGCCGCCCAAAGCAAAAGCGCCGAAATTGCCGATGCCCCAATTGCCGTCGCTCGTGCCAAGCGTTTTCAGGCGCTCAAGATCGGGGTCGAGGCCGATAATGTCTGCCGCGCTATCGAAGAGGAGCACGTAGCAAGGTCCCTCAAAACAACGGATCGGTCTCTTTCCAAACGCTGCGGCGACCTCCGCATCCGGAGTAACTTCGCGAAAGTCTTGCGCTGGAAAGTCCATTTCCAGGCGGCCATCATCGAGCCGGGAGACGAACAGGTCACCAGACTTGCGCGTGCGGAAGGTGATCTGCGCGCCATCAAATCCGGCTTCCTCATAGAGATAATGCCCAGAGGCCAGTGTCGCATGTCCACAAAGCGGGACTTCGACCGCGGGCGTGAACCAGCGCAACTCCCAAACGCCGTCACCCGCAGGCACGAGAAAGGCTGTTTCGGCGACATTGTTTTCGGCGGCAATCTTCTGCAGCGTCTCATCTGGCAGATAGGCGTCCAGCGGCATCACGCAGGCCTGATTGCCTTCAAAGGTTTGACTTGCAAATGCATCGATTTGAACGAACGGATATTTCGTCATGTCTGACCTCCAGGTTGGAGGTTGATAGCTGTCACACGCGATGAAACAGCACAAACCATGATTTCTAAGCGATCGATCAGTCTTGCTGATGCGTCAAAAATTCAGGCCTCAGTGATCGACCAATTGTGCGCAACCGGGCCATGCCCGCGGCCCAGACCAGGAGCCTGTTTAATGGCTTCGTGCAGATAGGCACGTGCGCCTTCAACGGCGTCAGAAACAGATTGGCCTTGCGCGATCAGCGCCGCGATACCGCTGGCCAATGTGCAACCCGTGCCATGGGTGGCGTCCGTTTCGATGCGTTCGCCTTCAAAGATCCACTCGCCTCGCTCGGTTTGCAAAACGTCGTGTATGACCGCGCCGGGGATGTGCCCGCCTTTGATCAGAGCACCTTTGGCGCCGCGCTCCAAAAGCGCTTCCGCGGCGCGGCGTTGTCCGTTCAAGCCATCCACCGCTTTGCCTGTCAGCACTTCGGCCTCGGGGGCGTTTGGAGTGATCAAAACGGCCCCGGGCAGCATGAGAGAGGCAATCGCGCTCACCGCCTTTTCATCCACCAGTCGGTCGCCTGACGTGGCGACCATAACAGGATCGACGATCCTTGGGGTCTCGCGCGCCAGCTGGTCGAGCGTTTCAGCGACGTGTTCGACCAAGTGCGCTGACCCGAGCATTCCTGTCTTAATTGTGTCGGTGCCAATATCGGTCAGGCAAGCCTGCATTTGCGCGGTCACAGCCTCAATCGCCACGGGCCAGACGCCGTGCACACCCGTTGTGTCTTGCGCGGTGATCGCGGTGATCGCCGTCATCGCATAGCCGCCAAGCATGGTGACGGTCTTTATGTCAGCCTGAATGCCGGCGCCGCCGCCGCTGTCTGAGCCTGCAATGATCAGAACGCGTCCGCGTTCGGTCTCAGTCTCGCTCATTCAATCGGCGCCTCACCCCAAGTTGGGGGCGGTGTTTCAACCGGAGCAGTCAAATCAAACTCAACCCGGAACAAGCGTTCAGGGCGCGCCATCTGATAGACAAACTGAGCGCCTGGCTCGATCTCGACCGTCCATGTGTTCTGGTTGGAGACTTCAATGCCTTCGGCTGTGAAGAGCTTTTTGGTCTCATCATCGGCCGGGAAGTTTTGCGCGCCGGCGCGGCCGGTCCCATCGCTGTCGCCGCCATATTGGGTCAGTACGTCCTCGGTGCCATCCTTGTGGCGATGATCGTGCTTCAGCCGAACACCGGCGTCTGTGCGAGAGACTTCCCAAGTCCGCGAGCGATCTTCTTCCACCGCAAATGGGATGCGGATCATATCTCCGTCGCACTGCGCGGGGCCCATTGTCATGGTTGCGGTCTGAAAGTCGGCATCGACCGCATCTGTGCTGACCAGTGCGCCAGCGAACGCCTCGCCGCCGCAGAGCGTGCTCAATCGATCGAAGAAGGCGGTTTCGCTAGACGGTTCGTTTTGCGCGCCGTCAGCGCAAGCGGAAATGACAAGCAGAGCGGCAATCGAAAAATGTCTCATCTAGAATTTCACCGCGCCGGAGAGAATGGTCTCATGCGCATCTGGCGTGAGTGGCTCATACTTGTTGGTTTCGGGATCAAAATACCAAAGCAATTCGCTTACGGTGGCGGGATCGAAGCCTTCTTTGACCAGCTCAACCTTGCGATACTTGAATGTTCCGGTCGTCTCTGCCTGCTCCTGGACACGGAAGAAAAGAGGGATGGCGTATTTTGGGAGGTTCTCGCTCAGCCAGCCATACAGGGTGTCGAAATCAACGGTTCCATCGGTGGTGATCGCAGCCATGCCAGCGCGGCCGTCAGTACCTGGAACGCTGACACCATAAATGTTCGCGGTTGCGATGCCCGGCGCTTGCGCCACGAATTCAGCCACTTCATTGGTTGAGACGTTTTCGCCTTTCCAACGGAACGTATCGCCAATCCGGTCGATGAAGTAGACATAACCCAGCTCGTCCTTGGACAGCAGGTCGCCGGTGCGAAACCACATGTCGCCTTTTTCAAAGACGTCGCGCAGGATTTTCTTCGCCGTCGCTTCGGCGTCATTATAGCCCTCAAACCGCGTACGGGCATCGTCGCCAACCTGGCCGATCGCTTCGCCAGGCTCGTTTGGCAGGGCCTTTATGCAAAAACCATCATCACCGCGAACAGGTTCTTCTTCAACGACATCGAATTTGACGAAGGCGACATGGCCGAATGAGCTTTTCTCGAGATAACTCGGGATCCGGCCAACCGCGCCGACTTTGCCATCGAATGCGATGAAGCTGACATTGCCTTCGGTTGAGCCGTAAAACTCTGAGACGTAGGAAATGTTGAACCGGGTCAGGAACTCTTCCCAAATGTCCGGTCGCAATCCATTGCCAAATCCTGTGCGGATCTTGTGGGCCTGCTCTTTGGGATGGGGCGGCGAGTTGACCAGATACCGGCAAAGCTCACCAATATAGACGATTGATGTGGCGCCTTGGTCGGCGGCATCGTCCCAGAATTGGCTGGCCGAGAATTTCTTGCGCAAGATGATGCTAGCGCCGGTCATCAAGGCTTGCCCAACGCCGCAGAGGCCGCCCGTGCCATGGTAGAGCGGCAGCGTGATATAGATCCGGTCGCGCGATGTGATCTTACACGGCGCGATGAAGGATCTCATCATGCCTTGCGTTCGGGCCTGGGTCAGACGCGCCGCTTTCGGCAAGCCTGTTGTGCCGGAGGTGTAAACGTAAAGACAAAGATCTTTGCCGCGTAGGTTCTCGCGATGAGACCGGTCAGGACGTTGTTCAGAGGTTGCCGCGATTGCGCTGCCTAAGTCTTCGCCCGACGTGCCGCCCAGGGACCAGATCTTTGGCTCTCCTTCGAACAAGCCATCGGCGCTGCGGATGGCTTCGTCTTGATCGACGCCGGTAATGATCAGTTTGGCATCGGCAATGTTTACGCAATGGGCGAGGGCTTTGTCGGTTAGGTTGTGATTGATCAGGCCAACGACGACGCCAATTTTTGCGAGGCCATACCAGATCGAAACATATTCCGGACGGTTCTCCATAAACAGCGCAACCGCATCACCGGATTGTAAGCCGAGGCCGAGCGCCCAGTTTGCGACCTTGTTCGCGAGCGCGTCCATTTCGGCATAAGTGGTGAGATTGCCTTCAAATCTCCAAGCGACATTGTTTGGGTATTTGTCGACCACACGTTCAAAATCATCAGCGACCAGGTTCTTTGAGTCAGGCTCAATATCGCCCGTCCATTTCTTGAATTGCTGCAAAGTGCGGATTGTTCCCACTTCGCGCTTAATGGTTTGAATCAAACCCATAACGTGCCGCCTTTTCGTTTCCATCCCACAGATTCTACACGTCACCTAGGTTGCGCGCGCTGTGGTTTCCAGTATCTGGCATACTGGTTATACGCAGCGCAGCAATATTTATACTGAAAGGCGCCTCGAAATGTCTGATCCTGTTGGAGATTTGCTACATCTGATGGACCTCGAGCGGCTCGAGATCGATCTCTTTCGAGGTCAGAGCCCGGAGAACGAGACCAATCAACGTGTGTTTGGCGGCCAAGTCATCGCGCAAGCTTTGGTCGCGGCTTATCGCACGGTCGATACCGAAACCCGCACCTGCCATTCTTTGCACGCCTATTTCCTGCGTCCCGGTGATCCATCTATCCCGATCATTTATGAGGTCGATCGCTCTCGCGATGGCGGAAGTTTCACAACTCGGCGTGTCGTTGCGATCCAGCACGGCAAGCAGATTTTCAACTTGGCGGCATCCTTTCACAAGATTGAGGACGGGTGGCATCACCAGCATGAGATGCCCGATCTCCCGATGCCGGAAGCGCTAGATGACCGGATCGAATGGCGCAAAAAGTTCGCCGAACGCTTGCCGGAACGCCATCGCGAACACTTCCTGCGACCACGGCCCATCGAGATCCGTGAGATCGAACCGCTCGATCCGCTAAAGCCGGAAAAGGCCAGCGACGTTCAGCATCTTTGGTTCCGGGTCCGCCGCGAAATCGACGAGCAGCCCTGGTTGCATCATTGCTTGATGGCCTATGCCTCCGACATGGCGCTGCTTGGCACGGGCAATCGTCCGCATGGGGTGTCTTGGATGACCGGCGAACTGATGTCCGCCAGCCTGGACCACGCCATGTGGTTCCATGCGCCGATCGATTTCAGCGACTGGCATTTGTACACGATGGACAGCCCATATGCGGGCGGCGCGCGGAGCTTCAACCGTGGATCCATCTTCACCCGTGATGGTCAATTGGTTGCCAGCGTTGCGCAAGAAGGCCTGATGCGACCGATCAAGCCGAAAAAGCGAGACTGATAGATCAGATTGCGAATCATGAAGCGGCCGATAGGGTGCGCGCGTGGGACTTCAGACGATCATTCGGCTCCTATCGATCCTCTTTGCGGCATCGATATTGGGGAGCGGCACCGCGGCCGCGTGGGATTGCCTCAATGCGCATCGGAATCTGATCACGGTTACGGCTGGCGCTTCCGGGCATAGCGATGAGATCCGGATTGATCTCGCGGCTGGCGATTTCCCGGCCTATTATGCCTTTACCAGCGATGGCGCTGACGTTCGTGTCGTTTTGGCGAGCGATGACACAACGCCGGTCGATCACATTGTCACCGGCTGGGACGGGATCACCCGCACGGGGACGATTTTCATCAAGCTGCCATCCCTCGCGCCGTCGAGCTCTACCAGCGTCTATGTCTATTATGGCGATGATAGCCTGTCTTCTCTAGGCGACGTGGATGCGGTGTTCCCGGTTTCAGGCCTCCGCCTTCGCTCTCGCGTTTCATCGGCAGACCCAACAGATGCTGCGAGCGCGCTTGCCGCATTCGCCAATGCGACGGTCGATGTCTATGACCAGGTGAGAACATCGGTATCGGGCCTGAACAATCGTGCACTCGGTGGAACGAGCGGTAATTATGGCTGGTGCATTAGCGCGATGGTCGAGGTGACCGCTGCAAATGCTGGCGTGTGGGGCTTTCGGTATGGCGCCGATTTCGGACATGGCGGGCACCTCTATGTTCGAGGAACAGAACTCGAAGAACAATGGAATGATGATCTCTGGTGGGCGAATAATTTCAACAATACGGCCGAGACCCTCGAAGGCTCGATCAATCTAGCGCCCGGCTGGCACCGCTATGAAGCCTTGGGGTTCGAGGGCTGCTGCGATGGTCCGGTTGGTTGGCAAGCCCAAGCGCCGGGTGGGCCTTGGCAAGACCTCTCGACGGCGAATTTCTCGATGCGCGCGACCCGCTGCGTTGTCACCTCTGTAAGCGTTTCAGTGGCGCCAGCAACGTCGTGTTCGCTCGAGCCAAATGCAGCCAAATCCGTCGCGATCATTTCCGACCCAATGGGCACGCCCTCGCCGCGCGCGCTGCCAGGATCTGTGGTGGAGTATGCAATTTCGATCACCAATGCCGGACAGAAGCTGGACGATGGCACCGTAACCATTACGGATGAACTGCCTTCAGACGTCAAACTGATTGTCTCCGGCGCGACCGCCTTCGAGTTCAGTGATGGCGCAACCTCGTCGGACCTGTCGCTGAACTGGGTCGACCCCGGCAATACGGGCGACGATGTCTCGTTTTCCACCGATGGAGTTGATTTTTTCTACGACCCAATCGTCGACGGAGACGGTGCAGATGAGGCGATCACGCATGTTCGTTTCGCCTTGCAAGGGGCGATGCGTCAGCATGTCGACGGCACGACGGATCCAAGCTTTGCCGTCTCATTCCGAGCGATTGTGGAATAGACGCAACAGACGACGCGCTAAACCTTAAACAGCTGTTAACTGTTTCGGCCCAAATGTCAGTGAAAGATTAACCATTTGGACGCCTCCCGTCGCCGAAGAAGCGACATTTGTGTAACCCGCAAATCACCCTAGGGCAGGCCATCCAATTAAGGCCGTCAGGGGGCTGACTATGAACTTGCTCGAGCTTGTGATCATTGCGCATCGGTGTCGCTCGACGCACCATTTCATCGCTTTTGATGCTCTGCAATTGCTGCAGGGCAAGGATGCTGGTGACTGGAAGAATCTGCTGCTGAAGCACCACACCGCCTTACTCAAAGGCGCCAAAGCGCCAGATGCCGAGTTTCGTGATTTCCAAAACCACGTCCTGCACGTCGAAGATGGCGAGTGGGGCGGCGCGCGTGATGCGGCGATGGAATGGTATGGCAAAGCAGTCGAAGCGCTGCGTGAGAAGAAATGGTCTAAAGCAGCTTATGCGCTCGGCGTTCTGACGCATTATTATGCTGATCCGATTCAACCCTTCCACACGGCCCAAACTGAAGAAGAAGGCGCCATCCACCGCGCCGTTGAATGGTCGATCGCTAAGTCTCGCGACACGATCAAAGCCCTGATCGATCTGCGCGGATATCCGAAAGTCCATGCGGGAAGCGAAACCGGTTTTGTCGCTGATATGGTGCTGGCCGGCGCCAAGTATTCGAACCCGCATTATCAGACATTCATTGACCATTATGACCTGCACAAAGGCGTCGCTAATCCGCCTGAAGGTCTTGATCAGACCATGCTCGACATTCTCGCCGATCTGGTCGGGTATGCCACGTCTGGTGTGGCGGTCTTGTTCGAACGAGCTTTCGCGGAAGCTGGCGTGAAACCACAAAAGGTCGATCTGGATCTGCCGGGCTATTTCGCAGCGCTCGACATCCCGATCCGTAAAATCACCAAACGCATGGCCGATGCGAGCGACCGTAAGACGGTCGAAGCGATGTACGAAGAGTTCGTCGAGACAGGTAAAGTTGTGAAAACGCTGCCCGCTGACGATAAGAAGATCCGCGCGCTGCATTGTAAGCATATCTTGCGCAAGCCGCTGGAATGGCTCGATGCGATGCCGATCCGCCCGCTTGGTACCAAGCATGTTGCTCTGCCGAAGCACCCGCAGCCGGTTGAGTATCAGCTGAAAGTCGTACCTGTTCCGGTGAATGGCGCCGAAGCTCCGGCGCTGATGGAGCGAACCCCGACCGTCGCGCCCGACCCTGAAGTCTTCGATGCGCCGGCCGAAAAGGTCGAGGCCATAGAAGAACCGATTGCCGAGCCGGAAGAGATTGTCGCGGCAAATGACGTTGAGACCGCCGAGGCGGAACCTGAACAAGAGGTTGTCGAAGCGGTAGAGGTCGAGTCAGAGATCGCGCCGGAACCCGAGATCGAGATTGCAGCCGAGCCAGTCGAAACGGAAATCGTTGAAACGGTCGAAGAAGCGATCGAAGAAGTTGTTGAAGCTGAAGCCGAAATCGAACCCGAAGACGTGGTAGAGCCGTCTGCTGCTGAAGCCATGCTGGCAGAGCTCAACGCCAAAGAGACCGTTTCACAGCCAAAAGAAGCGGCGGAAGCTGATCTGGACTCTGACGATTCTGAGGGACGTTCCAATGTTCTTTCGCTTGAGTCGCCCGTCGTCGATGCGCCTTCGATTGGTCCAAAAACCGCGTCTCGCCTGGAGAAAGTCGAAATCGTCACGATTGGCGATTTGCTGAACGCTGATCCCGCAGCAACCGCGCAAGCTCTGAATGTTCGCTATATCAAAACGGACACTTTGCTGGATTGGCAGGACCAGACCCGTCTGATGGTCGAGGCGCCAGGACTGCGCGTGCTGGACAGTCAAATCCTGGTTGGGGCTGGCATTCGATCTGTCGATGACTTGGCCAAAGCCTCTGCCACGACGGTCCTCAACGCAGCGACAACATTCTTGGACACCCCGAAAGGCGCCCGAGTTCTGTGGGGCGGCGACAATAGTGTGGACAAGGATGAGGTTCGCAACTGGATTGATCTGGCAAAGTCGGCGCGCGGTTAGCGCTTACTGCACATTGCCAAACAGGCTCCGTTGATTGGGGCGCCGAAACCGCCCATGTTGGTTGTGACGAAGCCTTAGCTGTTTAGCGGTTGGAGACCTTTTTTGCGCCTTGCAATTACAAGTCTGTTTGCGCTTTCGCTTCTTGTGTCTTGTGCACCGGAAGCAGAAGCGCCCGTGCCCGCAACGCATTGCCAAAGCCTGGACCATAAAGGCGATGCCTACACGGTCTGTACATTCTCGATGACTGAGCACGATATAAGGCTTTTCCATAGTGATGCCGATGAGGTGCCATACTTGCAATTCAGCACGCTAGAGCGCGAGCTGGACGAGCAAAGTCGAACGCTCATCTTCGCGATGAATGGCGGCATGTATCACGAGGACCGCGCGCCGGTTGGCTTCTACCGAGATCAATATGGCGACCGTGCCACGGTCAACACAAATGACGGGCCGGGCAATTTCCATTTGAAGCCGAACGGCGTGTTTTGGCTCACCGCGGAAACGGCAGGCGTCACCGAAAGCCAGGCCTATCTCGATGAGGAGATTGACCCGGCTTATGCGACACAATCTGGGCCGATGCTGGTTCTCGATGGCGAATTGCACCCAGGACTCAACCCAGACGGCACTTCCAGAAGGCGCCGAAACGGGGTTGGCGTCAGCGCAGATGGGCAGTCCGTGCATTTTGCGATTTCCGACACAGCTGTAACATTTCACGAGTTTGCGACGCTGTTTCGCGATACGATCGGGGCACCAAATGCTTTGTTTCTGGATGGTCAGGTCAGCCGCATTTTTGCCCCCGAGATCAACCGCAATGAAATCGGTTCAGACCTTGGACCGATTGTTGGGGTGGTCGAGTAACCTACTCAACTTGAACGCGGTAGCGGATCGTAAAGGTCGGGTCTGACCCGCCGGTTGCGCCATTCATTGAGCCGTCGAATTGGAGCTGAAAGCCTCCCACCCCGGGGTCAAAACTGCCATTCGGAGTGAGGCTGCCGCCAACCCCGTTCAGAAACGTCACGCCGTCACTCGCATCTGAAACGCTGCCAAAATTGAGGCTGAGGCCGCTGGCGGTTCCGCCCGTGCCATCAACGAATTCAAACGGAGAGCCAAGTCCATCGAAATCGCCAGTAAAGAGGCTGGTCTTCGTATCGATATCATCACCGATCGCGATCGTGCCTGTGTCTGCGGACCCGCGGCCTGTATTGGTCACCTGGATCGCATAGATTGCCCAAGCGCCCGGGATCCCGAGCGGGTTGGCGGTGCCATTGATCGGGTCTTGCTCAATGCTCACCGACTTGTTGACGACAAAATCCGGATTGGCGCGGGTGAAGCACAAATCGTCGACATGCCAATAGTCAAAGTCTGAACCGCTGGCGCCATTATAGCTGAACCGAACTTGGAAATTGGTGTGGAATGCCGCCGTTGGCATTGTGTAAGTGCGATCGAATATCTCGCCAGGCGTGCCATTTCCGACAAAGGTCTCGAGTGTGACCCAGCTGCTGGACGTGTTCAAATACTGGAAGGACAGGTTCTCGCCATTATCCGGGTTCTCGCTGAAAGTATCCGAACCGCGCCGGATCCAGACCTCAATGTCTGCAAGCTCGGCAGAGTCGAAAGGCAATGACGTGGCCGTGACGGTATCATGGCGCAGGAACATTGCGTTGCTCGAGGATTGGAACGTATCACCATTAATCCCAGCGCGCGTGCCATTGGACGCCGTCCAATTGCCAAACCCGCTTTCGAACCGCTCACATAAGCCGACGCCAATCCCGGAAGGGAGCTCAGGCGGCGGTGCGGTTCCCGTCTCGATCAAGAGGACATCGTCAATATGCCAATAGTCATAACCAATGCCGCCATTGCTGGGCGGGCCGCCGCTGCCGCCGGTTTGGCGAAACCGCAACTGAAACCCGGAATGAAAGGCGCCAATCGGTAGATCCAGACTCACTGATGTGACCTCACCATTCGTGCCTGATCCCAAAAGTGTGTCGATGCCGACCCAGCTCGACGTGTTGTCGAGATATTCGAAGACGAAATCCTCGCCTGCATCGACGTCTTCACTGAACGTATCCAAGCCTTGCCGGAGCCAGGCGGTGAGGGTCGCCCCGACCGCAGAGGACAGATCGATCACCGGTCCGGTCAAGGTCACCACATCGCCGCGTGTAAAGGCTGAGCAGCTGCCGGAGTTTGAAGTCTGCGTGCTCACGCCGCCGAGATTGGTGTCTGAGGTCGTCCAAAGCGGGGCGAGGGCGCTGCAGCCAGCGCCGTCGTCAAAATTGTCTTGCAGCAGAATATCACCGGGTGCTGCCAAAGCGGGAAGGCCGCTCATAGCGCACGCGGCCGCCATGGCCAATATCTGGCGAATTCCCCTTTGCATGTGTTGGCAATAGCGCGCCCATGTTTACACTGGCTTAATGATCAGAGTGACGAGGGAGCCGATGATATGCGCATATTGCTAGGTCTGGGCATTGCTTTGGCAACCGCACTTTCTGCCAGTGCACACCCAGATGGAACCAGCGAAACCACTTATCTTGGCAATGAGGGCCTGATGGTGAGCGATGGCGATACGACCATCCTGTTCGACCCGCTCTATCCGAACGGATTTGGGACCTATCAAATGGTCCCGGAAGACACGCGCTCTGCCTTGATGGCTGGAGCGGCACCTTATGACCAAGTGGACGCGATTTTTGTCAGCCACATGCACCCGGATCATTTCTCTGTCGACGAGGTGATCTTGTATCTTGAGGCCCATCCGAACGTGCAGCTTTATGCGCCGCGCCAAGCGGTCGAGTGGATGCGCGAAGAGACAGAGAATGAAGCTCTATTCGAGCGCGTGACGGCCGTACCGCTAGAGCGTCTGGAAGCGCCGCTGAGTTATGCCCACGGAGCGCTCAAGATCGATGTCGTTCGCATTCCTCATGCCGGTTGGCCGGGCCGGGCAGACATATCAAACCTGGTCTGGCGCGTGACTTTGGATGACGGGGTCACGGTCATGCATATGGGCGATGCGGATCCAAATGACGCGCATTTCGCGCCGCATGCAGATCATTGGGAAAAGACGCAGACCGACGCGGCGTACCCGCCTTATTGGTTCTTCACGTCCGGCGATGGCCCGCAAATCCTGTCCGAACGCCTCAACGCGCGCACGGCCACCGGCGTTCATGTGCCTATCAAAGTCCCTACTGATCTGTTCGTCTCTGGCGCTGATTTCTTTCACAAGCCAGGTGAGAAACGGCGCGCAAGTGAGGCATCTGAAGAATGAAGACCATCACCCTCACCGAAGACCGCAGAGCGCGCCTTGTCGGTCAGTTACAGACCTTGTTTCAGGCCGAGTTTGACGAGACGCTATCCCCATTTCGCAGCGAGCAAATCCTTGATCTGATGATCGCCACGCTCGGTCCCGGCATTTACAATCAAGCCGTGCAAGATGTGCGCGCGCATTTGCAATCCAAGCTCGACGATCTCGACGGCGAGGTCTATGTCGACGACCGAACTTGATCATCAGGATAGACAACAAATGCCTTTGACGCTGTACGGACTGAAAAATTGCGACACCTGTAAGAAGGCGCTCAAGAGCCTCGAAGCCGCCGGGAAGTCTGTTACGTTCGTTGATATCCGCGCCGATGCAGACCTCGCTGCTTTGGTGCCGGTATGGTTGGGCGCGGCTGGCCCTGATACATTGATCAATCGCCGTTCAACGACCTGGCGTACGCTCTCCGAAGCTGAGCGCGAGACAGATCCAGAGGCCCTGTTAACGGCCAATCCAACCCTGATCAAACGCCCGGTTATCGAAGCTGATGAAGCCGTCTATGTCGGCTGGGCGAAAGACACACAAGGCGCCTTGCTTTAGCGATTGCGCCGTGGATTGCGGTACAGATTTTCTTCGTCATGATCCAGGTCAGGCTGAATTTTGCCGCGCAGCACTTGTTCCGCCAGCTTGCGAACATGGCCTTTGCTGGCGCGGTTAAACTTCAGGACCGCGCAGAACAGTTCCAGCGTTGCTTCCAGTTTCTTGGTCCGATGCTCAGGATCGATCCGCATCATCCAGGCACCGCCTAGATTTAGCAATTGGTGATCCAGGATACCGATCTTGCGCCCCTTATGATCATATAGGCTGTAATCGGCGCCGAAGCTGATCAGATGCCGACGCAACGTGTAAAACTTCACGGTCTTTTTCTCTTGAATGAAGAAACTGTATTTCTCCGGCATGAAGGGCCATTTCACAGCGCAACGCTCAAGCTGAATGAGCTGGTCATGGCGCGCGAGATTGATTGAGAAGACCGGCACAGGTTGGCCGCCTGCCGCCATTGAAAGCTGCAAAGACCGACCCAGCATCATTTCCGCTGTGCCGCGCCAGCTTAGCGTTTCTGAGAACAGCCGAATGATCAGACGCCGCTCAAACGCTTCGCTGCCATCCCAGAGCTCTTGGCGATAACCGATCAAGGCTTCGCGTTTGCCATCGATCACTGTCTGACCGTAGAGCTCCATATCCTTGGTGAACTGGTCGGACGCCGCTTCATTTTGCGTGCGCTTCATGATGCCGATTTCAGCCGTGTTGAGATCCGTCGCCCAGAAGTCCACTTTGACTTTGCGCCGTTTCACTTTGCTTTTTGCCTGCGCCTTGGCCCGCGTAGGGGCTGGGCTCGCAATTGCCATTGCATCCGCCATGTCTGGTCTCCAAATTCGAGAGAATCGATTTGCACCCGTTTTCGCGCCCAGAGGTCAGGAATTGGTTAATGGAACTGCGCTTTGCGTTAGGGATTTAGATTTGGATCGATGCGTGTAATTGATTGGGATTCGCCAAATTCAATTGATGTGCAACGCTAGAAAGATCATGAGCCTTTTTCATATCCCCAGTTTTTCTCAGATGCGCATCGCCCTCTATTGGGGATTGGGATTCTTGACGTTCGTGGTCCCGTTTGGACTCGCGACAGGACTGTTTGACTGGAGGCCAGTACTTGATCCCGCGACGGTCGCGAGATCTGCGGTCATCGCGCTTGTGCTTCCGGCTTTTTTTGAAGAGCTGTTTTTTCGCGGGCCACTTTTGGCCCTGCAAGCGCGAGGGCGCAGCGTTCCGGCTCGGGCAATCGTTCTGTCGCTCGCGCTGTTTGTCCTTTGGCATCCGTTCAACGGGATGTTCATCATGCACGACGCCCGCGAGTTATTCACTGATTGGCGGTTCCTCACCGTTGCCACAATACTCGGTGCCGTCGCGACGGTGATCGCGCTGCAAACCCGGTCGCTTTGGTTGGCAGTCCTGTTCCATTGGGGCGTCGTGTTGGGGTGGAAGGTTTTTCTCGGTGCCCCGGACTTGTTTTAGGTTGCGATACGGCGAGGCTACCATGAACCGCCCTGAGGCCTAACGATGGACCTATTCAAACACAGAAGCATCGGCCGCCCCAACTTTTCCTTGGCGTAGGGTATGATAGCGGTTAGCGCCCATGACCCCTTTCCAAAGATAATATGGACCCAGGATGTTCAGTAGAATTCCGGAAACCTCGGCTTCTCCAGTCATCCAGACCAGAATGTAAAAAAGCCAGTTGAGTGCGAACAAACCGAAGCCAGCCCGCATCGCTATCCGGGATCGCATTAGCCATCCTAGAAGCGCCAAGATCACTGATACTAAAATTAGTCCGCCAAACATGATGCTCGTGGAGAGGGTGATCGCCGCAGTCTCGTCTGATTGAGCGTTGCTCAAAAGGGCGGGAAAGGTTGAAAGCAACGGAAAGGCGAACACAGCAAATTGCAATACATAGCTCACGAACAGAATCGTAAGCACGATCGCTCCATTTCTAGACCGGCGGAAAGCGCCTTCCTCGTCCAATTCTCGTGTTGGAACTTTACCGATATCTGTCGCCATATGAAGGGCTTTCCGCTTTGTTAAACTCAAAGTCAGTTTCTCGTGGGCAGGTCAATCTCTTTCTGATCTTTCCAAACTCACGTTTTAACGATAGAAGGCTGGCTATCCGAGGGGCGCGTTTGGAAGCGCTGAGATCACTCCGTTACCCCGAGTGAGCACCCTTAGAACCTGATCCGGCTAGCAATTCAGCGAACCGGCGTAGGAACGGAGCATGCCCTTGGCGAACGCCGCCACCATACCCGCTTTGCCACCTCAAGTGGCTGCCGCTTTGAAAGCGTGCCCGAGCGCGGCTGCCCCACATGTGTCGGCGCTGCGGACGATGATCTATAAGACGGCGGCTAAGACGGCCGGCGTCGGCGAGATCGTCGAGACGCTGAAATGGGGCCAACCCTCTTATCAGACTGAAAAGCCGAGAAGCGGCACGCCGGTGCGTCTCAGCTGGGACGAGACGGGCGCGATGGTTCGCCTCCTCGTGCATTGCCAGACCTCCCTGATCAATTCGTGGAGCGAGCGCTATGGCGACACGCTGACTTTTGTCGGCACGCGTGAAGTCTCACTCCCAACCGACCAACCTCTCCCCAAAGCGCCGCTGCAGCACTGCATCGCGATGGCGCTGACCTATCACCAGAGAAAGACCTCGTAATGAACAAGCCCGTCGATCAAGCTGAGTTTGAGACCCCAGAAGTCACCACCGGCCCGCTGCCGTCGAGCCGCAAGGTCTTTACCCACCCGCAAGCCGACCCAAGCCTTAGCGTGCCGCGCCGCTTGATCGATCTACACCCGACCGCGAATGAGCCGCCTGTCCCCGTCTATGACACGTCTGGCCCTTACTCAGACCCAAGCGTCACCATTGATGTCGAGAAAGGCCTCGACCGTCTGCGGACGGAATGGGTCACAGAGCGCGGCCATGTCGAAGTCTATGAGGGCCGCGATGTGAAGCCGGAAGACAATGGCGGCGCCAAAGGCAAATATCTCGCGCGCGAGTTCCCGGTCAAACACCAGCCTCTGCGCGGCACCGGCACTGGCCCGGTCACGCAGTTCGAATATGCCAAGGCCGGGATCATCACCAAAGAGATGATCTATGTCGCCGAGCGCGAGAATCTTGGCCGTCAGGAACAGCTCGAAAACGCGCAGGCCCAGATCGACCAGGGCGAGAGCTTTGGCGCTGAGATCCCGGCTTTCATCACGCCCGAATTTGTCCGCGACGAGATCGCCAGAGGCCGCGCCGTGATCCCGTCCAATATCAACCATGCTGAGCTTGAGCCGCAAATCATTGGCCGCAACTTCCTGGTCAAGATCAACGCCAACATAGGCAACTCCGCCGTCGCTTCATCGGTTGAGGAAGAAGTCGAGAAAATGGTCTGGGCGACCCGCTGGGGCGCTGACAATGTCATGGACCTCTCAACCGGTCGCAACATTCACAACACGCGCGAATGGATCATCCGCAATGCGCCGGTGCCGATCGGGACTGTGCCGATCTATCAGGCACTAGAGAAAGTCGATGGCGTCGCCGAGGACCTGACCTGGGAGGTCTACCGCGACACGCTGATCGAGCAGTGCGAGCAGGGCGTCGACTATTTCACCATCCATGCCGGCGTCCGCCTCGCCTATATCCACCTCACCGCAGAGCGCGTCACCGGCATCGTCTCGCGCGGTGGATCGATCATGGCGAAATGGTGCCTGGCGCATCATGAAGAGAGCTTCCTCTACACGCATTTCGCCGACATTTGCGACATCATGCGCGCCTATGACGTGACCTTCAGCCTCGGCGATGGCCTGCGTCCTGGCTCAATCGCCGACGCCAATGATGCGGCGCAGTTCGCTGAGCTGGAAACTCTCGGCGAGCTGACCAAGATCGCCCATACGCGCGGCTGTCAGGTGATGGTTGAGGGCCCCGGCCACGTGCCGATGCACAAGATCAAAGTGAACATGGACAAGCAGCTGAAAGAGTGCGGCGAGGCGCCGTTCTACACGCTCGGGCCGCTGACCACCGATATCGCGCCCGGCTATGACCATATCACGTCCGGAATTGGCGCCGCGATGATTGGCTGGTTCGGCACGGCGATGCTCTGCTATGTCACCCCGAAAGAGCATCTTGGCCTGCCCGACCGCGACGATGTCAAAGTCGGCGTCATCACCTATAAGTTGGCCGCGCATGCGGCGGATCTCGCCAAGGGCCACCCGGCCTCACAGATCCGAGACGATGCGCTGTCGCGCGCGCGATTTGAGTTCCGCTGGGAAGACCAGTTCAACCTCTCCCTCGACCCGGAAACCGCGCGCGAGTTCCACGACCAGACCTTGCCGAAAGACGCGCATAAAGTGGCGCATTTCTGCTCCATGTGCGGGCCGAAATTCTGCTCGATGAAGATCACCGCCGAAGTGCGCGACTATGCCGATGGCCTCAGCGACAATGAAAAGGCCGACCTGCAACGCCAAGCCGATGAAGCGCGTAAGGGAATGGAAGAGAAGAGCGCTGAGTTTAAGACGAAGGGGTCGCAGATTTATTTGAGTGAGGGATGATCCGGAACTCTTAATCACAAGGAGATAGAACAGTGAAGAATTGGCAATGGATCGATATCGTTGGGAGATCGTTGATACTCGTTGCCGCGTTCGTGCAGATCTTTTTTGTCACCCCGCTAACAAACTTTGATTTAAGCGTATTCTGGTTCAACGCGGTGGAAAATCAATCGGAATTAGCGCGTTTATTAGTCAATGATGATTTGGGTTACGATGAAGAAACTAGGATCTTGGCAAAGATCTATGACAGCGTGGACTCTGCAAACCAATACTCAAGTTTTCATGAGGCCATAAAAAAGTACTCTAGTCATGGATTTGCGCTGCTATTTTTATTTGGGTCGTCAATGCTGCTGGCAGCGCGCAGCATCGAGTTCAGAGAAACTAACCGAGACGAAGATTAGCAAAACGAACGTTCCGGATATGTTCTATTTCTGGTAACGCTATATCAAGAACACAAAGTTACCGAGAAATAATGACCCAGCGTGCTTCAACCATTATTCGTTACGACGGTCCGGCGCTTTCCAAACACGAAATGGATGTTCAGCATCTCGCTCCTGCACTTTTGGCGTTTGGAAATCTCTGCAAAATTGCCAACGGTACAGTCAATGGCGAAATGGCTTCGGTTAAAGTTTTAGTACGCGCGGACATTGAGCAAAAGTGTTTTCAAGTTCAGATCGACCTTGTGCAAACTTTCTTCGATCGTCTGTCTATGTTGGTGGATCAGGAAGAAATCAAAGACGCAAAAACTATCCTGGAGTGGATAGGAATTTACACCGGTGCTGCAGCTCTAGCATCCGGTGGAGTATTCGGTGTTCTTCGATTTCTATCTAGGAAGAAGCCAAACGATGTTGTCTCTGTGTCTTCAGTTGACTCCGAAGGCAATGTCACGATTTCGATCGAGGGAGATGGAAATTCCATCATTGTCCCCCAGATTGTTGAACGGCTGGTCGGCCATCCAAGTACACTGCGCGATGTAAAAACGATCGTGCAGCCTCTCGCAGAAGATGGATACGATACTTTAGAATTCGAGAGGAACGGAAAACGCACTTCCATATTCTCGAAAGAGGAAGCTCGAAGAATTGTTGAACTTTCAGATGCTGACGTTTCTTTCGATCGCGAAGGCGAGGTGGTTTCTGTATTCACTGCGTCCGTGAAAGTTCGTAAGGCCATCATGGAGGGTGATGCGGCGTGGGGGATAAACTATCGCTCTGCTGTCGACGCCCGGATGTTGGATAGAGATTGGCTAGAAGAGTACCAAGCAGGAGCAATTCCATTGCTCCCCGGGTCGAAACTCGTGGTTCAATTAAGAGAAATTGTTCAGCTCGATGATGATGGACTTGAAGCCGGAAAACCAAAGTATGAGATTATCAGGGTTATAGGACTGGAGCCCCCTCCTCGTCAGTATATTCTCCCAGTATGATCCTGAAAAGTGGCTTCTAATTATCGCTCTCCTAGATCCGACCCACTTCCCGCATCTATAAGCTCCTCTCCATCTCACCCTGATGAGAGGTTTGTCCGGAACGGCTTGGCAGGGGGTGGGAGCGGCGGTCTGGTGACTGAGCTTAGTGGGTCCGATCCCTGAGCCCGGCGCCAGTCGGAGCAGGCAGCCCTTCCTCCGATGAGAGAAGGCGAGCCGTCATGGCTGTAAGAGCAAGCGCTCCGGAGTTGTCCCTAACATCGTGATTAGGGAGACCAACGGTGAAAACATGCCGTCGCAGGCGCGCTTTGATCAAGCGCTATACGCCGTCTCGAGAGAGCGGCAGCTCACTTCGCGTTTGTTCAAAGCGCGCCTAATCTCTTCTCATCACCTCAGAGTTTCGGCTCGTGAGGATTTTCATCGTGCCTGTCATCCCGGAAAGCTCGCCAGAGCTTATCCGGGACGACGGGATCTCAGGCCCGCTAGACCCCCCTCAGTCCGCCAACAAACCTTTTGGGCAACCGTTCCAGACACAGTCGCGCAAGACCGCTTCCCAGACACCATAGCCATGCACATTCAAATGCAGATTGTCATAGCTCAGCGCCGGCTTCATCTCGCCATTCTCGGCGCGCATCGCGCTCGCCAGATCAAGATAGACAAAGCCGCGTGTGTCAGCGGCGTCTTCGACGATCTGATTGACCGCTGAAATCACGGCATTGCCCGCACCGCCGCGCGGCAGAACAGAGAGAACATAAAGCTCGGTCTCTGGCAGGGCGGCTTCAAGTTGGTCGGCAATCTCCAGTATATTGCCGCTTATCCGCTTGGGATCGTCGGTGTAATTGGTGTCATTGGTGCCAATCAACAGGAACAGGCGCTGCGGTGTATTCCGCGTGATCTGCGCCATCCGCAAAAGGACGCCCTCGCTGGTATCCCACCCGATGCCGTGATGGGCGGTCTGCAGGTTGGGGAACATCGCATAAAGCGGCGCGCCTTCGGTGATGCTGTCGCCAACAAACAGAACGCCGCCTTGCAGAGAGGGTTGCCCCTCAATCTGATCGAGGCGGCGATTAACATGTTCCTTCGCAGGCGGGATGAGGCCCGGCCAACTGACGCTGCCCGATGGGCGTTCGATTGGAGCCGTTATTGTTGGCTCTGACAGCGTGCTGCAGGCCGCCAAAAGACTGACTGCGAGCAGGGAAAGCGCGGTGCGGAAAGGCTTGGTCTGGCGCCTCATGGTCTTGGACCGAAGCTGGTATGTCCGGTCTCCAACGTGCGCCAGGCATGATGCACGAAGTCGACTAAAAGCGGCCGCGTGTCGCGCGGGTCGATGATCTCTTCGGCATAGAACGCCTCAGCCGTGCGGAAGGGCGAAGCGATGGCGTCGAAGCGTTTATACAGGCTTTTGAGGTAAGCCTCTTTATCTTCGGCCTCGAGGATCTCTTTGCGGTATGCCGCCTCGATGCCGCCCGCCATGGGCAAGCTGCCCCAATCGCCGCTCGGCCAGCAATAGCGCCACTTTGCCTTGGACGGGTTGAACATCGCGCTGCCGGCCAAGCCATAGGCTTTGCGGATGACCACGGCGCAGACCGGAACCGTCGCTTGATAGACGGCCGCCATGGCGCGCACGCCCTTACGCGTCACGCCGGCGGTTTCATGCTTCACGCCGCAGGCAAAGCCGGGGCAGTCGACGAAGTGAATAACGGGCAGGTGGAACGTTGAGCAAAGGTCCATATGGCGCGTGACCTTATCGCAAACATCAGCGGTCCAAGCACCGTCTAGAAAGAACGGGTCACCCGCCAGGATGCCAACCGGGTGGCCATCAATGCGCGCGAAGCCGGTGACGATGCCGCGGCCCCATTGCTCGCCAATCTCGAAGAAGCTGCCTTGATCTACGCTAGCAGCGATAATCTTGCGGGGTTTGTACGGGGTTTTGCCGTCGGTTGGGACGATCGAGATGAGCTCTTCATCTTTGCGCTTCGGGTCGTCTGTCGGCGCGGTGACCGGTGGCAGTTCGTGCACGGAAGAGGGTAGATAAGACAAGAATTGCCGCGCCGCTTCAAACGCCTCGGCTTCGCTTTCGACAACTGCGTCGACGGTGCCATTTCGGGCTTGGATCTGCCAGCCGCCGAGCTCTTCCTTGGTGACATCTTCGCCAAGCGCGCGGGTCACTGGAGGGCCAGCGACAAAAACCTGGGAGAGCTCTTTGACGAGGACCGAGAAATGGCTTGCCGCCAGTCGACCTGCGCCCATCCCCGCGCAAGGACCAAGACCGAGAGAGACATAAGGCACTTCGGCCATGCCTGTGACAATCAGCTCCCAGCCCGGGGTTTCGGGGATGTAGGTGCGCGGGTCTTGCTCGAACATCTTGATCGAACCGCCGCCGCCTGTGCCATCGATCAACTGGACCAGTGGCATGCGGTATTCCTGGCTCTGCTTCAGCGATTGCAGAAGCTTGCCGCGGATTGACGCATCTGCTGCGCCGCCTCGCACAGTGAAATCGTCGCCGAGGATGAAGGCAGGCCGTCCGTTCAGCGTTGCCCGGCCGATGACAGAGTTGGACGCCATGAAGCTTTCAAGCTCCTCATCTGAGCCATAGGTGGCTCGTCCAGCGATCTTGCCGATCTCATGGAAGCTTCCAGGGTCGGCGAGAAACGCCACCCGTTCGCGAACCGTGAGCTTGCCCCGCCCCTTTTGACGCGAAACTGGCTCGTCGCCGCCCATATATTCTGCCAAACGTTCCCGCTTGCGCAATTCTTCGATCGATTTTTCCCAAGACATGTGACTGTTTCGAAACCTTACGTAGCGACCGGTCAAGCACAAACCCGCGCGCAAAATTAGGAAAGCGTTTCAAGAACGGGCAGTTTACGTCAACGTCACCCTTGCCGAGGCCCGTCTGGCCTGCTTTATCCCTTGCAGGAGCATTATACAGGAGGGCTTCCAAATGGATCTCGCAGAACTCACATCGAAAGCGGCAGCAGCAGTTGCAGGCGGCGACAGCGGTTTCGCTAAAAAAGTTAAGTTCGACTTCGGTGATATCGGCAAACTCTTCATCGATGGCGCTGCAGGCGTTGCAAGCAATGACGATGCGGAAGCAGATGCGACCGTTAAAGTTGACTGGGCGGACTTCACCAAGCTCGCAGCTGGCGAAATGGACCCAACCATGGCCTTTATGCAAGGCAAGCTGAAAGTCGCAGGCGACATGTCTGTTGCGATGCAGCTTCAGACCATCATGAGCAAGCTCTCTTAATCGAGAACACTCATTGATTTGATTGAGAGCCTCATCCGGCCTACACGCTGGGTGAGGCTTTTCACTGTTTGGAATACACTATGGTTGATCAAACCGAAGACCGCATCGTTGATGTGCCAGGCAATCCGCGCCCGGACGGCGCGCGCATCATTTGGTTCGAAGGCGTAGGCGGCCGGAAGCTGCGCGCCTGTTTAGCACCCGCGATCGCAGAAACGCCGCGCGGCACCTGCATTGTTTGCCCGGGGCGCACGGAGTTTATTGAGAAGTACTTCGAAGTTGCCCGCGATTTACAATCTCGTGGGTTCGCCGTCTTGATCATAGATTGGCCTGGTCAGGGTCTCTCTCAGCGACTGCTCGATGATCCGCAGAAGGGGCACATTGATCGGTTCGAGACCTTTATGGGAGCCCTGCGCAACGGTTTAGATGCGATGGCGGAACTTCCACGGCCATACGTCTCTCTGGCGCACTCCATGGGCGGCGCCATTGCCCTGGCCGCGATTGGACAAGGCCTCGTGAAAGTCGAAGCCGCCGCGTTCTGCGCGCCGATGTGGGGCCTCCCTCTGGGGCGTGTGCAACGCTACTTTATTTGGGCCATGCGGGTGATGGGTCGATCAGACGATTTCGCGCAAAAGCCAGGGCCACCAGAGCGTTTCGAGGATAATATCGTGACCCATGATGAAGCGCACTGGCAGATCAATCGCGACCTAACAGATGCCGCGCCAGAACTGTCTCTCGGTCCGGTTACCTGGGGGTGGCTCGGGGCCTCTTTGGACATTTTCGAGAGCTTTGCAGATCCGGAGGTTTTGGAGGCCGTTGATATACCGGTTTTTGTCGCCAGCGCCGGAGATGAGAAACTCATCGACAACCGAGCTCACGCCAATGTCGCCGAGCAATTGCCCGATTGTGAGTACATCACCGTTAAAGACGCGATGCACGAGATTATGATGGAAAAGCCCGATAAGCGGGCTGAGTTCTGGGCTGGGTTTGACCGGCTGCTCGAGCGCGCCAGCATATAGATTTCACTTAATCTGCTTTGAAGCCCGCATCCTTGTGAGCGCCATCGCAGAACGGCTTGTTTGCGGATTGTCCGCACCGGCATAGATAGGCCTTGCGCCCAGACCAGGCTTTGCGGCCCGAACCGGCTCGCATACTAAAATTGCCCGAGACCTCGATCGGGCCGTCGGGGATACGTTTAACCTCAAGCGGACCGCCGCTTTCAATCTCGGCGAGACCGACATCTCCAACCGCGCCGGCATCCTGAAAGCCGATCTCGCGGTGAGAGTTATCGCAGAACGGCTTGTTCTTTGAAGCGCCGCATCGACAAAGAGCCGCTCGGCGCGAGACGCTTTGCATATCGTCCGCCGCACCGTCTATTTTGAGATCGCCAGAAGCGTAGAGCGGTCCGTCATTTGATACGATCAGCTCGTTTTCGGCTGGGGCTGATTCAGTGATCGTGGCACCGCCCGTATCTCGCAAACCGAGCGCTCCGGTTGGGCACCTTGTTACCACGGCTGCCGTATCGGCGCGATCAGCGAGATTGGGATTGCACCAAGGTTTGCGGCCATTGACGAACAAGTCACCTTTGGCGCGTCCGCACTCGCCGACATGGATGCATAAGCGCCTGTCCCAGGTTACTGTTTCTGAGGTGCCTTTATACTCAAAAATCGTGGTCTTGGACATTTGCTTATTCCCCGAGATTGGTGTGCAGGTGACTAGTGCGCGTTCGGCTCCGACTGCATCAATGTGTAGTTCTCGATGCCGATGCGTTCGATCAGATCGAACTGCGTTTCGATATAGTCGACATGCTCTTCTTCATTGGTCAAGATTTTACCGAATAGGTCGCGGCTGACATAGTCGCGTACCTTTTCACTGTGCTCCATCGCATCGCGCAAAAGCGGAATTGCATCTTCTTCAAGCGCAAGATCGCATTCGAGAATTTCTTTGACGCTTTCACCAATGCGGAGCTTGCCGAGGTCTTGCAGGTTCGGCAGGCCGCCGAGGAACAAGATGCGCTCGATCAACCAATCTGCGTGGTTCATCTCTTCGATCGACTCTTTGTGCTCGTAATCGCCAAGCTTGCTGACGCCCCAATCCTTCAACATCCGCGCGTGGAGGAAGTATTGATTGATCGCGGTCAGTTCGTTCTTGAGCGCGAGATTGAGAAACTCAATGACTTTTGCGTCGCCTTTCATAAGGTCAACTCCGTATAATTACTGATGAGCACCAGATAGAGAGGAATCGTCAAAAATCAAGAAAAAATACAATAAAAACAGATGCATATGATAGTGCGAAGCATTTGCAAGGCAACTGAAAATCAGTCTCAAACCCGCGCCGCAAAAAATCCAAACAATTCACGGCGCTAGGCGGAAGCGATTATTCAGCAGCGGACGCTTCGCGCATCGCTTGAATGTCACCCAATTTCTCATCCATGGTGATCGCAATGGCGACGACACTGTCGATTGATTTCAAGAACCACTCCTGATCGACCTTTTCGAAATCATCGCTTGGTTTGTGATAATCAGGATGATCTTCGACACCGAAATACAAATGCGGGATTCCAACGCGAAAGAACGCGGCGTGATCAGAAAGCATGGTCCAGTCTTCGCGCCCATCGCCTTGATCAAAACCTCTTTTGATCTCAACCGGCGCAGTTGCGGCGACCTCGTCGACATAAGCAACCAATCCGGGCCAGTGATGCGTTCCTGAGGCCCAAAGCAAGCCATTGTCGCCGCGCGCCAACATATCAAAATTGATATTCATGGCGATCGTGTCGAGCGGTGCTGGTGGGTCCGCCACGAATGCAATCGATCCACCGAGACGGTCTTCTTCTGCATCGAACGCGACGAACGCAACATCGTGCTTTGGCGGGTTCTTTGAGAAATACTCAGCTGCAGCGAGCAAGCCAACAACTCCAGATGCATTGTCGTCTGCACCATTATGGATCTCCCCGTCGATCACACCGACATGGTCATAGTGGGCGGTGATGATCATCGAGATATCCTGACTTTCAGATCCTGGCAGGTAACCGAGAACATTGACGCCGCGCTTGGTCGGTGCGGTCGTTTCTCCCGTTTCGGGATCGGCGAATCCTCCATAAGTGAAAGGTCGCTCAAAGCCTGGCCCATCGGGCAGGATGCCAAGCTCTTCAAACCGGTCAATGATCATCTCCCGCGCCTTGGCATTTTCAGGAGTGCCAACCTTGCGGCCCTTCATCTCATCTGCGCTCAACGCTTGGAGCATTTCAATCGCCGCATCGGCTTCGAAATGTTCGGGTTCATAGCCCGTTTCTGTTGCGCAAGCTGCTAAGCCGAGCGCAAGAGCGGCGCTGAAAGTCGTTTTTAGGTCGATCATCGTGGTCCCTCGGAATATCTTGGCGCGTTACGCCATCAGGAAGTCGCGTTTGCCAATCTCTACACCTTGATGGCGCAGCAGCGCAAAGGCAATGGACGCGTGGAAATGAAGGTTTGGAAGGACGAAGGTGGACAGATATTGGCGTCCTTCCCAATTAACCGTCATCGGCCCAAGTGGAATTTCCAACTCATTCGTTTCGTTGGCATCCATCTCTGCATCAGCGATCGCTTGCACGAAATCATTGCTGTCACTCAAGCGCTTCAAGAGTTGGTCAATGCTGGTTTCGGTGTCTGGAAAACTTGGCATGTCGCGACCAGCGAGGCGGGCGGCGCCCCGCGCTACTGTGTCGGCCGCCATTTGATACTGGCGCAGCAAAGGCGACATGTCGGGGTAAAGCCGGGCCGATAGCAAGACGCTTTCCTCTACGTCTTTGCTTGCGGCGTAGGCCTGGCCTTTCTTCAAAGTGCTGGCCATGGCTGGTAGAATTTGGCCGGTCGCTGATTTCAGCATGTATGAAACTGTCGTGCTCATTTTGAACTCCTAAAACGCTTTGGATTTTCTTATTGGGGCAGCCATTCGATTTCGCCAGAGAAAAATCTGATCCGATCCGATATCAGCTGCGTAAGCCTTATCAGAGAGAGCATTCTCTCGTCGCCAAGGTTGGGCGGAGCGTTTCCTCCCTCCCAGTTTCCGCAGGCTTTTGCGACTCAACTTTGGTCCATCGGAACAATATGCGCTTCGGCCATATATTCGATGGACCTCATTTCATGTAGACGGCTTGCCGTACGTTGAAACTCAAAGCTGCCATCGCCGCTTGGGTAAAGCTGTTCGGGTTCTGCATCCGCGCTCGCGACAAGTTTGACCTTCGCCTCATAGAGGGTATCGATCAGAGTGACGAACCGCGCAGCTTCATTGCGTTTTGCCGGACTGAGAACGGGAATATCCTCAAGCAAGACTGTGTGAAACATGGATGCGACGGCGCGGTAATCTTCGGCCCAAAGGGGCTGCGCGCAAAGCTCTGAGAATGTGAATCGCGCGACCCCAGCCGCTTCACGCGTCACCGGAACTTTTCGCCCTTTAACGGTCAACATACAGCTCTGCGGCGTTGCCCCCAAGGTGAGCCGCTCAAATGCATCATCCAAGGGTTTTGAGCCCTCGCTAGAGGCATACCAGACGGGCGCTTCGGTCAGGCGTTCCAAACGGTAGTCGCGCTCAGAGCTCAGCTCGAACACCTCATGCTGTGACTTCAGAAGCTCGATGAACGGCAAGAACAGGTGGCGGTTCAAGCCATCCTTGTACAAGGCGTCAGGATGGCGATTAGAGGTCGCGACGACTGTTACCCCGCGCTTGAAGAGTTCTTCGAAGAGACCCGCCAGGATCATCGCATCCGCGATCTGGGTCACCTGGAACTCATCAAAACAAATCAGGCGCGCTTCTTCGGCAAACTGTTTCGCAACCGGGAAGATCGGGTTCGAGACGTCTTTGCGCTTGCGTGCTGCATTCAGGCGATCTTGGACACGCCCCATGAATTCGTGAAAGTGCACCCGCATCGCTTTGACAGGTGCTTCTGCATAGAAGACGTCCATCAGCATAGATTTGCCGCGGCCGACACCGCCCCACATATACAGGCCTGGAACAGGTTTTGGTTTGGAGAACCAACCGCCTTTGCCGCCGGTTTCGAGCCGGACCAATAACTCGTCAAGCTTGGTCGCAGCTTCAATCTGCGCCGGATCATGGCTCAGCGCACCTGAAGCGATGCGCTCATCGAGCGTTTGTCGAACCGGCCCCAACTCAGCCGCCCCCAAGCGCCGCAGCTATTTGAGACGAGAAGTTGGCGAACGCACTAGGCGCCATCAGTATCGCCGCCAGAAAGCCGGCCAACGCGCCACCAAGGTGCGCCTCATGACCGATGGTCTTGTTCTCGCGCTGCGCCAACACGGCAGAAACAACCAGAAAGGCAAGACCGAGCACGACAGCCGGCATGAAAAATGGAATTGGGAAGATCATCAAGGGCTCAAACGGTCGGAACAGAATAAAGCTCATCACAATCCCTGATGTCGCGCCGGATGCCCCCAATGCGCGATAGTAGGGCTTGTTCTTATTTTCCAACAGTGCCCAAGCATTCCCGCCCAAGAGTGCGAGGAAATAGATCACCAGAAACCCGACCGTACCGACCTCAAGCTCTACATAGCCGCCAAAATTGTAGAGCACGTACATGTTGACGAAGAGATGTATAAATCCGCCATGCAAGAACCCGCTGGTGACCATCCGGTGCCATTCGCGCCCTTCTAAGATCGGTCCCACATGAAAGAGGTTCTTCTCCATGAACGTGGCGTTCGAAAGCGCCAGCAGGCTGGCAATCACATTCGCCGCAATCAAGAGCGACGTCACCGGTGTGTTCAATAACTGATCCATAACATCGCCCTAGCGCATTGTAATTCTTGATGCACCCCTTTGTGACGCTTAGAGCAGCACATCATAGAGATCAGTGCGGCGATCCCTGAAAAAGCCCCAAGCCGCCCGATCTCGGTCAATCACATCAAGATCGAACTCGGCATGAACCGCGCCTTGCTCAGTACGATTGAGATCGCTGACAATCTCGCCCGTATGATCGCAAATGAAGCTGGTTCCATAAAAGGCCTGACCAACTTCATCGCCGACCCGGTTGGCGGCGACCACAGGAATGACATTGCTGACGGCATGGCCTTGCATGGCTCTGCGCCACCGCGCCGCTGTGTCTAGCGAGGCATCTTGCGGCTCGGCGCCAATCGCGGTCGGGTAGAGCAAGACATCAGCGCCCATCAGAGCCATCGCGCGCGCGGCCTCTGGAAACCACTGATCCCAGCAGATCCCAACGCCAATATTGCCTTTTTGGGTCGCCCAAACGCGAAAGCCGGTATTGCCAGGCCTGAAATAGAATTTTTCCTGATACCCAGGACCATCTGGAATGTGGCTCTTGCGGTAGACCCCAAGCAAATCGCCATCAGCATCTGCGATGACGACGGAGTTAAAATACTCGGGCCCGTCTTTCTCAAAAATCGAGATGGGAATTACCACATCGAGCTCAGCAGCCAAGCTTTTCATTGCCAAAACCGCTGGATGCTCCTGCCATGGATAGGCGGTCTGAAAGACAGCCTCGTCTTGGGTCTTGCAAAAATAGTGATCGCAAAAGAGTTCAGGCGGGAGAATGATCTCAGCTCCGCCAGCAGCGGCTTCCCGAATCGCGGCAATCGTCAGCGCGATATTGCCATCCATATCGCCTTGCGCAAAGGCGAGTTGAAGCGCGGCAAGCTTAATCTGTCTGGTCACTCTAAATCCCCTAAATGCTCTGGCACTTGCTGTGTCATGCAATGAAATGCTCCGCCTCCCGATAGGATATTTAGGGCCGGCAGAGCAATGATTTCATGCTCGGGTAGCGCCAGCGTGAGTCCAGCCATGGCTTCAGGCGCATAGCGATCTTCATAGACCGGCAAAAAGACATGACCGTTGCTGATCAGAAAGTTCATATGGCTGGCGGGCACAGGTGCGCCGGTGGCATCCGTGATTAAACCCGGCGAAGGGATTGTGACGACGTCTAATCCCGCAGCGCGCAAATCTGACTCGGTCGCTTGCAATCGGTCTCTATTCGGATCGTTCGCGCCTGAAGGCGTTTGGCAAAGCACACGCCCGGCGCCAATGAAGCGGGCCAAATTGTCGACATGACCATCCGTATGATCATTCATTAAGCCGTCCCCAAGCCAGACGATTTCATCAACAGAGAGCGCCGATCGCAAGACCTCTTCAGCGCGCTCCAGGGTCCAACCCGGATTGCGATTAGGATTGAGCAGGCATTGGCGGGTCGTTAGCAATCGCCCAGCGCCATCAAGATCGATCGCCCCGCCTTCCAAAACAAAATCATGAGCGCGGCAGACGACGCGCTGTGCGCTTGCAATCCCGCGCGCCGTCATCTCATCCCCCGGCATGACATATTTGCCGCCCCAGCCATTGAAGCGAAATTGTAACGCCGTCATTTGACCCGGCGTCCAAGCGAAGATCGGCCCCGTATCGCGCAACCAAATATCGCCCGACGGCAATGAATGGGGCTTGACGCGGCCGGCGCGAATTTCCGGCTCTAACGCGAACCGGGCGCTGCCAAGGGCTTCGCGAGATCCACACGCTATTTGTACCGGCGTAATTTGGCAAAGCGCTCGTACGAAGGCGGAAATTTCTTCGCGTGCGCCATCAAACGCGCTGCCCCATTCGCCGCGTGCATGCGGCCAGCCAACCCAAACTGTTGCCTGAGGCGCCCATTCAGGTGGGATGAAAAGTGTGGGGTCCGACATGCCAGCGCCTTTGCCATAGCTTGCAAGCACACACAAAGAAAAAGGGCGGTGCATACTGCACCGCCCTCTTCGTTTTTCTTTCGCTCGGAAAGCTAGAATTCGTATTTGATACCGAATTGAACCTGCCAAACAGACTGAGACAGAACTTCGAGATTCTCAATGCTGCCGACGCTGTTGAGATCGTCGTAGACGTATTGTCCGTTCTCGATGCTCGCAGAAACCACATCACGCTCATACTCATACCGGGTACGCTCTACGCGGCCCCAATCAGAGTTGAGCAGGTTGCCGAGGTTCTCAATGTCGAGGAACACGAATGTTCGGTGACCGGAAAGCGCTCCTGGAAGCTCTTGCTGAAGACGTAGATCAACAATCGTCGACCAACGAGAATTGTCACCGTTTCGATCAGCAATACCGCCGCTATACTGAGACAGCTCAGAGCTGTTGATGTAATCGAAGAAGGCTTGCTGAGCGGTTGCGTCGCCGCCGAACGAGTCTGGTGAGAAGAGCGGATCAGTTGGGCCACTCGGGACGTAAAGCAGGTGACCTGCATCATCGTTCCGGCTTTCACGTGAACAGCGACCATTGTTTACATCAAGCACACAAGCGTTGTTTTCGCTGAATGTGTAGCTGTAAGGCTGACCTGGACGACGTGTTGCGAACAAAGAAGCTTTAGTCGCGTATCCGTCAAAGAACTCTTTTTCCCAGTTCGCACGGAGTTTGAACAAGTGCTCAACCTGGAAGTTCGATGTACCGGCACGTGGTTGCTGGCGATCGTAAGCTGCGAAGTC
Source organism: Henriciella sp. (assembly GCA_039970335.1). GTDB lineage: Bacteria > Pseudomonadota > Alphaproteobacteria > Caulobacterales > Hyphomonadaceae > Henriciella. The sequence continues at coordinate 963,450 of JBDVMC010000025.1, forward strand.
AGAATAGTTAGACGTCGCAGTAGACGATGTACCGTAACCGATATCGTCTACGTCAGCGTATGTGTAGCTGGTGAAGAGATCGAAATCACCGAACGAAGTTTCCCAGTCTTTCGAGGCAGAAACTGCGAAGAGTAGGCTTTCGCCTTTATCGACAGAACCGATAACGATGGCTTCCGGATCACCAGAAGTATCACCACAATCATAGACGCCTCGACCGTCGGGAGCGACAGCCACTGGATCTTCGCATCGCTGATCAAACCAGTACGACGCATTGTCTAGCGAGTTGAAGAGTACGTCCGCGGAGAACAACCAATCTTCACCCAAGTAAGGCACGTCCATATTGTACGCGGCGCCCAAACTCAATTTCCAAGTTGTAGGAATTTCGAAAGACGGGTCGAGTGCGTTTACAGAACCGTCCGGAGCTTCGCCCGCGAGTGCTGCGAGAACATCAGCTGGAATGTACTGACCTGTCGCGGCATCTGGGGTCGTTGGAACGAGAATGGTACCAAAAGCATTCGAGCTATCTGAGATAACGCCATCATTCGAGTAGCTGTTCGAAATCCATACGCCAGGAGAGCCACCAGAGAAGCGACCGAAGCCACCTCGAACGGTGAGGTCGTCAGTCGGTGTCCAATCAAAAGAGACACGCGGCAAGATGACGTCTAGGCCGTCAATGTCACCAGCGTTCGAGAATCCATAACGATTGAAGAAGTTCTGGTTCTCTCGAATTTCTCCGTCAGAAGTGTACCAGTCATAACGAATACCCGCATCGATGGTCAGGTCTGGGCGGACACTCCAAGTATCTTGAGCATAAAGAGAGTTCGAGCTGAAACCCCAAATTGCGCGGAGGTCATTTTCGTCATTCGTGACCGCGTTGTTGTAGAGCAATCCAGACGCTGTAGCGTTTGCAAGATCTGCAACGCTATCAAAAACGTATGAACCTTCAGAGTTTTGCGCGAACAGATTGTCAACGTCGACATCTTCGCGCTCATAACCAACTTTAAGAACGTGGTCGCCAGTTACGTATTCTGCAACCGCTTTGAGGTTGAAGAAGTCCTGATCCAGCGAGTTACCATGACGGAAGCGGTCTGGGCCAATGACCAAGTAGTTTTCATCACCATCAACTTCGCGAAGGAAAACAGCAAAGGATGGGAATTCTGCACCGTTCAAAGAATCTTGACCCGTCGCTTGGGTCGTGTGCGCAATTTTGAACTGTGTTGAGAAGTTTGGAGTCCAGTCTGAGAACAGGTGACCAATGAAGCTCTCAGTTTTCTCTGAGCGATCATACCAAGCCGAAGAAGCACCTAGGGTGTTATCTGAAGCGAGGAAGTTGTTTCCGTTCTGCTCACGGATCGTGTTACCTTCAGTCCGGAGGTAAGTGAACTTCGCACGATGGTCAGCATTGATATTCCAATCAATGTTCGCGAGGAACTTTTCATCTTCCGCTGGGCCTTTGGCGAAACCGCCAACATCAAATCCCCAAACGTCAGAAACAATCTGGCCGATTTCATCAACGTCTGATTGGAGAATGTTGTCTTCTGTGTTCAGCGCTCCCGATCCTGCGGGACCGTTGAGCAATGGAGCGGTCTCTTCGTATTTGTCGTAGGAAACAAAGAAGAACAGTTTATCTTCGATGATTGGGCCACCGAGCGTGGCGACGAAGGTTTTTTCTTCGAAAGTAAAATTGAACTCGTCGTCCTGATTCTGGTCACCGATAAAAGAGTCGTCAGTGAAATAGTACCCCAGAGAGCCGTGGAATTCGTTTGTACCGGATTTAGTTACTGCATTAACAGTACCGCCGGTGAAGCCGTTAAATTCGACATCGTAAGGCGCGGTCTGAATTGAAAGAGATTCGATCGCATCGTAAGAAATTGGCGACCGCTGGGTTGGGAAACCGTTTGCGTTCAAACCAAAACGGTCATTGAGGGCAACGCCGTCAACCGTGAGAGAGTTGAAGCGGTTGTTGGCGCCAGCGATTGAAAGCTCTTTCGCGCCACCAGACTGGACATTAACGCTTGCGAATGGATCGAGCTCAGCAGCGTCCGTGATGTCACGATCGATGGAAGCGATCTCGTTCAAAGCTTCTAGGCCGAGGCTCGTGCTTAGACCTTCATTGGAGAAACCAGCAAGCGCGCGTGTTCCTGTCACGACCACAGTGTCCATGGTACGAGCGCCGGATACGGTGACTGGCAAGGAGAGCGTTTGGTCCAACGTCAAGTAAAGGTCGTCGACCTGTACAGATGCAAACTCTCCGCCGCCGACAGAAACTGTGTAGGGTCCGCCAACGCGCAAGCCACGAGCCGAGAACGCACCGCTGGCGTTCGTTGTCGCGGTCGACACCGTGCCGGAAGGCGTGTGTGTGATCGTAATGGCTGCGTTAGGCACAGCGGTACCAGTTTCGCTCGTGACTTCACCACGAATACTAGAAGTGGTGACCTGAGCCTCGGCCGGAGCGACAATCGCTGCGGTCATAATGGAGGCTGCGGCGACACCGGATAAGAGTTTCCAGTTGGACATGAGTTTCCCCTCAATTTGCCACTAATTTTCGCCCGAGCATGAGACGCTCGGACTACTATCGCGAGCCCTTAGGTGTCCCACACAACAGAAATGTGACAGTCCGGTTAGACATATATGACAGGACTGACTCTGTTAGTTGGCATTGCAAATAAGCCACACATGCCGCGAAGGGTTTATGTCTTGCCGCAAGAGGATTAAAGGACATCCATGACCGACATGTCCGCGCGTTCAAACCGGCATACCCAACTGGCATTCGCAATGATTGCGGGGCTTTTGGGCGTTCGCTTGATCCTTGTCGCTGTGTCACCACTCGAGCTCTACGCCGACGAAGCTCAATATTGGCGTTGGGGACAGTCATTGGAATGGGGGTATTACTCTAAGCCGCCAATGATCGCGTGGATGATCCATCTTTCCACGTCTGTGTTTGGCGATTCGGAGTGGGGCGTTCGCTTATTCGCGCCAATCTTTCACTCGATTTCCGCGACGGTTTTGTTCTTACTCGCGCGCCGCATGTTTGGCAGTCTAGCCGGGCTTTTTTGCGTCGTGACGTATCTTTTGATGCCGGGGATCATTCTCTCCTCAGGCGTCATCTCAACTGACGGCGTATTATTCCCTTTCTTCTGCCTCTCGCTCTATTTGTTTTGGCGCCTGCGCGAAGATGAACTTGGATGGTCAGGAGTGGCGGCGCTCGGCGTTGCGATCGGTCTCGGCTTTTTGTCAAAATATGCCATGCTCTATTTCGGCATCGGCATTGTGCTGACCAGCTTAATCGACGCCCCGACGCGCAAAGCCGTGCTTAGCCGGAAGGGCATCGTATTCTTGCTCACGGCCGCAGCAGTGTTTGCGCCTCACATGCTTTGGAACGCGGCGAATGATTTCAAAACGGTGAGCCATACGGTCGACAATGCGAACCTCGGCGGCGACCTGTTCAATCTCGATCACTTCCCGCGCTTCCTTGGAGACCAGATGGGCGTGTTTGGTCCGGTTTGTTTCATTGCGCTGCTCGCAGGGATCCTTTTCGTGCGCCCTAAAGGCGAACTCGCAGACCTGGGCGACGCCGCGCATGCCCAGCGCGCGAAAGAAAACTGGCTCGCCTGCTTCATCATCCCAGTCTTGGTTATCATAGCTGTACAGGCCGTTCTTTCGAGAGCGCATGCCAATTGGGCCGCGACAGCCTACCCCGCCGCCAGCGTCTTCATTGGCGGCTTCTTGATGCGCACACGCGGTTGGCGCATCGCCTATTGGGGCGGCATTGCATTACAGGTCATTATTGGTGTGGTGGCGATCGTGCTCGCTATGGCGCCGCCAAGCTGGAGCGCAGCGCTCGGGCGCGACAATGATTTCAAACGGGTTCGGGGTTGGGATGACCTCACTCAGCAACTCGCTTTGGAAGTTGATCGTTTACAGCCCACCGTCATCCTGGTTGATGAGCGCGAGATCTGGCATGGGATCGACTATTATCTACGCGATCAGTTGGCTGTGCCGCTTATCCTATGGCGCTACAATGCGGGTCCTAAGAGTTTCGCCGAAGCGGTTGATCTCGCCGATCTCGACAGTTCACGCGTACTGGTGGCGAGTTATCGTTCGCATCTGCGCCCGCGCATTCAAGCGGACTTTGAGACATGGCAACCAGAAGGTGCCGTCAATGTTGATCTTGGGCATCGGTCAAATGGCTGCCCTCTCAGCCGAGAGCTTCGCCTCTATTTGACCAGCGAATACGATCCGTTGACCAGAGACGCAGCTTGGGTTCGCCAATTCAAGACCGAAGATGAAAGTGGACAATTGGTCAACACGCACATAGATCGCCCCGAGCGCTGTCCAAAAAACTAGCTTTCGCGTTTCTCCCACCCACATCTTGCTTACCCACAATTTGATCGTTCATGGCCATTCTTAAAGCCATTCTTGGCCCCACCAATACAGGTAAAACCCATTATGCGCTCGAACGCATGATGGGACATACGACCGGTATGATCGGGTTGCCTCTTCGCCTGCTCGCGCGCGAAGTTTATGACCGGGTCGTCAAAGCCAAAGGCGAGCGCGCTGTCGCTTTGGTGACCGGCGAAGAGCGTATCGTCCCGGATAATCCACGCTATTGGGTCTGCACGGTTGAATCGATGCCGATGGATATTCAGGTCGAGTGTCTCGCCATTGATGAGATTCAAATCGCCGAACATGATGATCGCGGACACGTTTTCACCGACCGGATATTGCACGCGCGCGGCACGCAGGAAACGCTTCTGCTGGGCGCCGAGACCATGCGGGATGTGCTTCGCGATTTAAACTTCCAGGTGACCACGGATGTGCGTGAGCGATTTTCAACGCTCAACTATGCTGGCCCAAAGAAGATCACCAAACTGCCCAAGCGGACCGCGATTGTCGGGTTCAGCGCAGAAAAGGTCTACGCAATTGCTGAAGTCCTGAGACGCCAGAAAGGCGGCTGCGCCGTCGTCATGGGCGGACTAAGCCCGCGGACGCGAAATGCTCAGGTGGAATTGTATCAGGGCGGTGAGGTCGATTACCTGGTCGCAACTGATGCGATTGGTATGGGCCTAAACTTGGATGTCGACCGAATTGCGTTTGCGGGTCGAGCCAAGTTTGATGGCCGCAGGCATCGCTGGCTCAGCAATGCCGAGATTGGACAGATTGCAGGCCGCGCCGGACGGTTCCGCGATGATGGTGAGTTTGGCGAAACCAATGATTGCCCGCCCTTTGAAGACGATTTGGTTCGCGCCGTAGAAGACCATCGATATGATCCGGTTGTTGACCTCAACTGGCGCAATAGCGATCTCGACTATCGCTCGATCAAGACCCTGATCGCCAGTTTGGCGCGCCCCAGCCCGGATCCAAGCCTTCGTCAGAACCCTCACGGGCTCGACGAATGGGTTTTGCGCCGAATGGCGGAGGACGACGCCGTTGGCCCAGACATTCGCGGGAGCCGCCTGGTTCACCGTCTATGGGACCTCGCACGCCTCCCGGATTTTCGCAAAGCTGGACATGAAGGGCATGGCCGATTGGTGCTGGGACTTGCCGAGACTTTGGCCGATCCAGACGCACGTCTTGGTGACACGGCTATGAATGAGCGCCTGAATGCGCTCGATCAAACGATCGGTGATATCAGCCTTTTACAGCAACGCCTGGCCATGATCCGAACCTGGACCTATGCAAGTTTTCGCTCCGACTGGCTTGAAAATCCTGTCTATTGGCGCGAAAGAACCCGAGACATCGAAGATCGTCTGTCCGATGCCTTGCATGAGGCTTTAACGCAGCGCTTCGTAGATCGGCGTACAACCGCGCTGATCGCAGGCCTAAAAAGGGAAGACCTCTTGAGCACAGACGTTTCCGATACCGGAGAAGTGACGATCGAAGGCCATAGCGTCGGGAAGCTTGTCGGCTTGACGTTCGAGCCCGATTCAGACGCCTCGACCCTAGAAGGCAAAACGCTCCGCAGCGCCGCGATCAAAGCCCTCGAACCGGTCATCGCCGAAAGACTGAAAGCAATCTCGGGAGCGCCCGAAGCGGCGCTATCGATCAACGCCGCAGCTCAAATCGTCTGGAGCGAGGCGCCGGTTGCTCAATTGCATGCGGGTCCGCATTGGTTGGCGCCGTCAGCGAAACTGCTTGGCGGCCAGGATGCGGAAGCTCACCAGCAAGACGCGGCTCAAACCCGGCTGAATGAATGGCTCGGGGCCGAAATTCAAAAAAGACTGCCCACCCATTTCAAATTGAAATTTTCTCCTGACGAGACAGCTTTAGAGGGTCTAGGTCGAGGCCTCGCCTTCCGATTACTCGAGGGCGGCGCCGCATGCGATTTGCGCGGTGAAGACCGCGCCCTGCTTCCCGGACCGGAAGATCGAACCAAGCTTAAAGAAGCCGGCATCCGCTCGGGCCGTATCGCAGCGCATGTTCCCGACGCGCAAAAACCTGCCGCTCAACGTCTCATCGCGCTGCTTCAAACGCTGGCCGATGGCCGCGAACGAAAAACCGCACCAGAAGGTGCTGGCAGTTTTGAGCTCGACGGATCTTGGCCTGATGAAGATCTCGCTGCGCAAGGTTATTTGCGGTTCGGCAAACGTGCGGTTCGCGCCGATCTTGCCGAACGGCTCGGCTGGGAGCTATCGAAGCGCCGCAAAGAGGCTGACCAAGCCAAGTTTGAAATCCCGCCTGAGCTCGCCTCGATGGTGTCTTGCCCCCTGGATGACTTTCACAACGTGTTGAAAGGCTTCCGGATTGCGCCTGCTGAAAAAGACCCAGAGACCGGCGCGGTTAAACTTTGGCGGTTCCAGTCGAAGGCCCACTTGGACGCTCAAGAACAACGCCGTGCAGCACGTAAACAAACTCGGCCAAACCAGAATAAGGATGGCCAAAACAAGGGCGACCAAAACAAAGGCGGCGGGCGCAAGAAGCCGGACCGCGGCGCGAATAAGTCCCGGCATAACCATTCGAACAATCGACGTCCGGCGCGGCGCGAGCCTGATCCCGATAGCCCGTTTGCAGCGCTAGCAGCCTTGCTGCCGGAAAAAGCTAAACCGAAGCCGAAACCCAAAAAGCGGCGGCCTAAAAAGGCCAAGCCATCTGAGACACCGGCGGCGAACACCGAGGCCCCCGCAAATGCGGAAACCTCCGCCGCGCCAGCAGCTGCAGAGCAACCCTCGACGCCCGAGCCAGCGCCGAAGAATGAGTGAGACCGAGACCGACTCGATCCGGGTTGATATTTGGCTGTGGCGGGCGCGCTTTTTCAAAACGCGGGCTTTGGCCACGACCTATGTGAGCCGCAAAGGCATTCGCATCACGCGCCACGGCCAGACTCGTAAATCTGACAAAGCTGGGCAGAAGGTTTCGCCCGGAGATGTCCTGACATTCTACAAGGCCAAAGCCCTGGAAACCATTGAAGTCGTGGCGATCGGCGAACGTCGCGGCCCAGCGGCGGAAGCGCAGTCTCTTTACAGACGTATCGTGTCCGACGCATAAGGCTCTTATGGCAGGTTTTTTCTCTAAACTCTTCGGCGGCGATAAGTCCTCAGCACCCGTTCGCGATCTTGACCCGTATGAAGCCGCCGCGGCGCTCTTTGTAGAAGCGGCGCTGGTGGACGGCGTATATGCCAACCTCGAAAGCGACATGGTCGCCGAGCTGCTCGTGACCAGCTTCGATATGAATGCTGACCGCGCCGACGAAGTCCTGCAACGCGGCGAGGCCATTGCCGAAGAAGCCACCGACACGCACGCTCTAACCCGCCACGTGAAACAGCTCTCTAGCGCTGAACGCAACAGCGTCATTGAAGGCCTGTACCGCGTCTCGCTCGCCGATGGCGATGCCTGCAAGTACGAAGAATCCTTCATCCGCCATGTTGCCAGTCTTTTGCACGTCGATGACGTTTCGCGGGCACATGCGCGGAAGAGAGCAGAACTAAACGCTCCGTGACAGTCCTATCCATTGACTTGTCCGGGCAGCAAAGCCATGTGCTCGGCTCGATCTAGAATAACAGAGTTCTCCGAATATGACCTATATCGTCTTGGATGCCTGCATCCGCTGTAAGTACATGGACTGTGTCGAAGTGTGTCCTGTGGACTGCTTCTATGAAGGCGAGAACATGCTGGTCATCGATCCCGATGAGTGCATCGATTGCGGCGTCTGCGAGCCAGAATGCCCGGTCGAAGCGATCAAGCCAGACACCGAAGACGATCCAGATGCGAAATGGCTGAAGCTCAACACTGAATATGCCAAGATTTGGCCGAACATCACGCGGATGAAAGAGCCTCCGGCTGACCGCGAAGAGTTCGCGCAAAAGACAAATAAGCTGGCCGAGTTTTTCAGCGCAGCGCCTGGCGAAGGCGACTAGGCTCTGGCCCGTCCGGCCTATCTCGCGAACAATTGCCCCATATCAGCAAACGCTTTTAGCTCAATCGCATTGCCCGATGGGTCGGCGAAGAACATCGTCGCTTGCTCTCCAGGCTCGCCCTCAAAGCGCGTATAAGGCGCGATGATGAAATCGACCTCACCGTCCAAACGCGCGGCGAGCGATTTCCAGGTTTTCAGATCCAGCACCAGACCGAAATGCCGGACCGGCACCGCTTGCCCGTCGACCCCGGAGGTTCCAGCCGCGGCGCAATCATCTGGCGAGAGATGCGCGACGATCTGGTGGCCGAAAAAGTCGAAATCGACCCAGTCTTCACTGCTGCGCCCTTCCGGGCAGCCGAGCAGCGTGCCGTAAAAGCGGCGGGCAGCGGCGAGGTCATGGACCGGAAAAGCGAGATGAAATGGCGGCATGACGGCGTCTGTAGCGGCCGCGCCCCGGTTTGTCATCAACGCCGCCCGAACAAGACTTGCCAGGCCGGGCGCATTGGCGTGAACTTGTCCCAATCTCAAAGGAGTTCCCATGCGCGCCCTCGCTTTCATTGCCGCTCTCGCCCTCTCTGCCTGCGCCAGTCAGGCTCAGCCCGCCGAGGATATGCTCGCCCCGGTCGATCTCTCGACGCCGGAAGCGGCGGTCTATTCGATGATGCGAGCCATGTATCAGGGCGATGCGGAGATGGTCGATCAGGTGTTTGTTGAAGATGCCGCGCTGCGCCGGGTGACCGGTGAGGGAGAGCTACGCCCGGATGCTCTGACGAGCTGGCGCGACTGGGTCGGCACGCTTGAGGTCGGCGCCGCGCATGAAGAGCTGTTTGGCGTCACCTCAGACCAGCTCGGCAATCTCGCCACGGTCTGGGCGCCCTTTGTGATCCGGTTCAATGGCGAGCTGGTCGGCTGCGGCGTCAACACGCTGACCCTGGCGCGCCGCGACGAGGATTGGCGCGTGGTGTTTGGAATGGATACAGGCGAACCGAAAGAGACGTGCAACGGGTTTAAAGCGCGCTATTTGGCGCAGTGATGCGCACACCAACACCCTCACGAGCCGCGACCCTGAGGCGATGAGAAGAGATTAGGCGCGCTTTGAACAAACGCGAAGTGAGCTGCCGCTCTCTCGAGACGGCGTATAGCGCTTGGTCAAAGCGCGCCTGCGGCGGCATGTTTTCACCGTTGGTTTCCCTAATCACGATGCTAGGGGCAACTCCGGAGCGCTTGCTCTTACAGCCATGACGGCTCGCCTTCTCTCATCGGAGGAAGGGCTGCCTGCTCCGACTGGCACCGGGCTCAGGGATCGGACCCACTAAGCTCAGTCACCAGACCGCCGCTCTCACCCCCCTGCCAAGCCGTTCCGGACAAACCTCTCATCAGGGTGAGATAAGGAGGAGCTTATAGAAACGGGAAGTGGGTCGGATTGACGGAAGGCAATTCTGCTCAGGGTGCTCTCTAGAAACGCTTGACAGAAGGCCATATTTGTTAAATGAACATGTTCATATTATTAAATCGAGCGCCGCTTTGTTGAAGGAAACGCCTCATGGAAAATGTTAGCGCCACTCATTCGGGTAATCGAAAACTACCCGCCCGCGCTCGCATTGGCCGGTTTTTCGAAACCTGGATTGGGGCCCCTATCAACGCATTGGAAGCGACGCTGAACTGGGTTCTGGTTAAGCCAACGCGGTGGGCGTGGCAGCATTTGGATGTTCTGTCTTACAAGCTAGAGGGCACATTACTGCGCAAAATCCTCTCCCATACCTTGTTTCCATTCACGCTGATCCTGTCGGTCTTTATTGGCTTCAAGCTGGTTGAAAATGGCATCACAAGCTTCACGCTGGCCGGCTTTGTTCTACTGCCAGTTTTGTTTGGGCTTTATTGCGCGCCGTTCGAGCGCCTGATGCCGTACAGTCGCAACTGGCTCGAAGGCGGCAATGATTCCGCCGTCGATATTATCATGTACTTCTCAGGTGCGTTCTGGAGCGGTATTTCCAAGCTGATTGTCAGCGCCCTGTTTATCATTGGCATGGTCGAGGCGCTCGAGCCTTATGGGCACGATCTATGGCCGACCCAGTGGAACCCAGTCGTTCAGGTCGTTCTGTTCATTCTGATCAAAGATTTTTTCCGCTATTGGTTCCACCGCGCGATGCACGAGATACCGATTCTGTGGCGTATCCATGCCGCCCATCATTCGGTGGAGCGCCTCTATTGGTTGAACGGGATCCGCGCGCATCCGCTGGAAATTATTGCTCAGGCGATTTTCTACGCAATCCCGCTTGCACTGGTTCAACCAACTGCGGAAATCGCTTTGGTTGCGGTGATCTTGCAGCTCAGCATCGGGATTTTCCAGCACTCCAATATCGATCTGAATTTGGGCTGGTGGGAGTATATTTTCTCAATTGGCGACAATCACCGCTATCACCATTATCCCGACAAAGGCGTTGGCGATTCCAACTATGGCGGCGAGTTTATTGTCTGGGATATCCTGTTCGGGACGTTTCACAATCCGCGCGATGAACGTCCGCATGACCGGATCGGGATCGGTACAGCGCCAGACTATCCGATGACCGTTGCTGGCCTTTACATCGCGCCATTCCTGCCCAGCCAGAAAGTTTTTGGTCCCGATCGGGATGATGCAACTGAGCCGAGCAATGAAGGCGCTGATCCCAGCGCATCGCCTCAACTGGCAACGAACTAGAGAGTCCGAAGCGTTACAGGGGCCGGGCTGAGCAGCATCCCAAGCGGTCAGGTTTATAGGGTGCTGATCAATTCCTCGCGAACCGCGCGCTTGAGAAACTTGCCACTCGCATTGCGCGGAAATGGTTCTTCATAGAACCAGACATATCTCGGGATTTTAAATTTCGCCATGCGGGTCGCGCAATGCGCTTTCAGGTCATCAATCGTCAGTGAGCCGTTGGGCTTCAGATAGATTGCGGCGCCAACTTCTTCGCCTAACCGCTCATCTGGCACGCCGAACACGCAGCATTCTGCGATGGCGGGATGGTGATAGATCGCGGCCTCCACTTCGGCGCAATAGATATTTTCGCCGCCCCTGAGCACCATGTCTTTCTTGCGATCAACGAGGAAGATAAAGCCATCTTCATCCTCGCGACCAATGTCGCCAGTATGCAGCCAGCCATCTGTAATCGATTCCGCCGTGGCTTCAGGACGGTTGATATAGCCTCGGATGACCGAGGACCCACGAACCCACAATTCACCGAGCTCACCAGGGGCCACTTCGTCTCCGGCATCGTTGACGAACTTGGTCTCAAAATTCGGCATGGCGGGACCTGCGGAATCCGGTTTGTCGACGAAGAAATCGCCTGCGACGGATGTGATGATGCCGCAAGTTTCGGTCATGCCATACCCGGTGCCTGGGCGCGCGGTCTCGATTTGATCGTCGATCTGTTGCACCTGATCGGGTGGCACTTGGGCGCCGCCACAAGAAATCGCCATCAAGCTGGACGTATCTGTTTTGTCGAAATCAGGATGATTGATCAGTTCGCGCCCCATGACCGGGACGCCGCCTGCGGATGTGACTTTTTCGCGTTCGATCAGGCGAAGGGCTTCGCCAGCATCCCAGCGGTACATCAATACAAATTTCCCGCCGAGCGCGGTGACTCGGTAAGCGCCGCAATTATTGGCTGTGACATGAAACAGAGGGGTCGTTACAAGCGCGACTGGCACGGGTGGATCTGCTGGAAGTTCGAAATCCGTCGCTTCCATCATCGCCATCACGGACGACATGGCAGCGTATTGCATATTCAGGAGATTTGCGACGCAGCCGCGATGGGTTAGCTGGGCGCCTTTGGGGAAGCCCGTCGTGCCGGATGTGTAAAAGATGCACGCGTCGCTGTCTGGGTCGACGTCAACGGCCGGAAGGTCGCGGTCGACTGCGATGATTGCGGTCCATTGAACGGCGCCGTCAATTTGTTCATCAACGCGGACAGTGACCAAGCCCGGCGGTGTATTGATCTCAGGATTGCCCTTGATCCGCGCCAGGCGTTCGGTGTCGACAAAGGCCAATTTGGGCTGAGCGTCATTGATGCCATACGCCATCTCGGTATCAGTCCACCACGCATTCAGACCGACAACCGCAACACCGATGGACGTACAGGCCCAATAGATCAGCATCCATTCCGGATAATTGCGCATCGCGATCGCGACGCGATCTCCGGGGCGAACGTTTTGTTCGTACAGCCAGGCCGCCACACTGTTCACAATTCGGTGCGCTTCGGCGTAGGTAATCCGCTCTTGCTCGTAGACGATATAGTCTCGGTCGGCGAATTGTTCGGTCGATAGCCAAACCTCTCGCACGCTGTTCGGGCGATTTTTAAAGTCGCGAATTCGATTGCCGAGAATCTCGGTTTCAATAATCTCGAATTCACCGCCAGGGCCGGTCAGCGCTTTTTGTGCTGCCTGAAGTTCCTTATAATGCATGTCTCGCCCTCACTCTTTTCAGAATGAAGGCTACGACGTGGGCGCAGCAGCGGAAGCCATCACGTAGAGGCAAGCCCTTTGGCGCCAGACCGTCGCTGGTCCGGTATTCTCCGTCTAGCTGGCGATTTCTTCGAACGCATATTGTTCGGTTGTCACCATAGCTTGGCCCATCTTGCTATAGCGTGGGCCTGAGATCGCTTCTGGCGCGAAATGAGCGTCCAGTTCGGCAATTGTCTCGGCGCTGAGTTCAACCGTGTTGGTGCCCCAATTGTCTTCCAGGTGAGGGATGCTCTTGGTGCCGGGGATCGTGACAATTTCTTCGCCCTTGGAGAGGACCCAGGCAATCGCGAGTTGGGGCAGGGTGCAGCCGGTGCGCGCAGCGATCTCGCGTGCCAGCGGCATCAGTTTCATATTCGCTGAAAAGTGTGGCTCAGCAACGCGCGGGAAAAAGCTGCGGCGCATATCGCCTTCCCAATAGTTTTCTGGGTCGAGCGGTATTTCACCAAAAATTCCGCGGCCAACCGGCGAAAAGGAGACCAGCGTCGTGCCAACCTCTTTGCAGGCGTCGATGACGGCAATTTCGGGATTGCGCACGATCAGCGAATACTCGGTTTGCATCGCCGCAATGGGATGGACCTTGGCAGCTGCGCGGAGTGTGTCAGCGGACATTTCAGACAAGCCAATCGAACGGATTTTGCCCTGTGCGACGAGATCAGCAAGTGCACCGACAGAGTCTTCGATCGGGACGTTCGGATCGGGCCGATGCATGTAATACAGGTCGATCGTCTCCGTTTGTAGGCGCTTGAGACTGGCCTCGCAGGCGGCGATGATCGCTTCTGGTCGGGCGTCGAGGGTGCGCCCGCCATCTTTAAAGCCGAGGACGCATTTGCTGGCGAGCGTATACTCATCCCGGCGATGTTTGAGAAATTTGCCGATGCGGCGCTCGCTCTCGCCAAAGCCATAGATCGTCGCGGTGTCGAGGAAATTATAACCAAGATCCAGCGCGCGATTGAGGAGCGTGTCGGAGGCTTCTTCAGGGATCGGCTCATTATAGGCGTGCATCATGTTCATGCAGCCAAGGCCGACAGGGTTGACCTCAAACGGCCCCACTTTGCGTGTTTGCATCACTTTATCTCCGGTGAACTGTATTGTCGTCAGCTGGCTTAGCCGAGCACTTCATCTGCGACGAATGGATTGTCTTTGCGTTCTTGACCAAACGTACTCATCGGGCCGTGGCCGGGGACGAAACGCATGTCCGGGCCGAGCGGCCAAAGGTTCGTGACGATGCTATCGATCAGCTGCTGATGATTGCCTTTTGGGAAGTCGGTGCGGCCGATTGAGCCGCGGAATAACACATCCCCTACGAAAGCGAGATTGCCGGTTTGGTGATAGATCACGACGTGGCCCGGCGTGTGGCCTGGGCAGTGCGTAACGCCAAACGTCTCTGTGCCGAGGGTCAGCGTATCGCCTTCATCAAGATAGCGGTCCGGCTGGACGTTTTTGCCGTCCTCCATGCCATACTTTGCGCCTTGCGCTTCGATATCATCCAGCAACCATTGGTCGTCTTTGTGCGGGCCGATGATTGGGCAGCCGGTTCGTTCTTTTACTGCGGTGGCGGCGCCAGCATGGTCGAGATGGCCATGGGTGAGCCAAACCGCGACGATTTTGACGCCAAACTGTTCGGCTGCGCCCATTAAGCGATCGATCTCGCCGCCTGGGTCGACGAACACGCCTTCCATGGTTTCCCGGTGCCAGATCAGCGAAGTGTTCTGCTGCAACGGCGTCACTGGAATAATACGGATGTCGAGCTTGGGCTCTGGCGCTTGGGCCGGTGTTTGGTCGGTCATGGTGTCTTAGATAGGTCTATTTTAGCTGAGTGAAAGTGAGGCGCATTGTGGCGGCATTGTTGAGCAACACGCCCGCGGCGAAATAGTAAAGGCCAGCGCGGGTCTCAAACCCGATATAGATGCTGATCTGACTAATTCCGATCAGTAGCGCAGCGAGGAAAACGTCCAGCATCGACCATTTTCCGAGAATGTTGAGCAGGCTGGCCAGCTTGGGGCTGGGGCTCGCGCCTTGGCGAAAGATGATGGCCGCGGTCAGCGTCTTGGCGAGCGGGAACACGCCTGAGAAGAAGATCACCACCAAGCCCAAAAACGGCAAGCCGCTTTCGAACAAGGTCTGGACGATGCCGTAGAGATTATACTCTTGCCCGCCAAAGCCGAACGTATTCGGCTTCCAGATTGAGGGCAGGATCAGGCCGGTAATGATCAGCGCTGTGGACGCATAGAGCGCCATCTCGCTGAGCACATCCCAGATCGCGATCGGCTTGGGGGCGCTGGCAGGCGCGGAGGAGACTGTATCCGTCATGCTGGCAGTGTGGCCGAGCCACATAGCTGGGGTCAACGCCTTTCCTGCGCCCTATCTGTGGGGTACACCAAGGTTAATCGGAATTGACTTGGGGAGATGCACCGATGCCAGGTGGACGCTTTGGAATTATCATTATCGGGCTGATCGGGCTGGCTGTGTACTATTTCTCGAACCAGCAGGTGAATCCGTATTCGGGCAAAAGCGAGTTCAATACGATCTCGATCGACCAGGCGAGTAAGCTTGGCGCACAGAGCTATGTGCAGATGCTGCAACAGGAAGGCGCCAATGTCGTCTGCGGCGGCGGTTCATCGAGCTGTGATATCGCCGGACGCCAAGTCTATGACACGGTGAATGAAATTGGCGAGCGTCTCCGGATCGCCGCGATCGAAATGGAACGCGACTATCTGGCGGCTGGCTATGAGTTTGAACCGGTCGCGCAGGAATTCGACTGGACCTTCAATGTCATCTCATCTGAGCAGCCAAACGCATTTTGCCTGCCCGGAGGTTATGTTGCGGTCTATACCGGCATTCTCGATATTACCGGCAATTACGATAAGCGCGTGACGCTGGAAGACATCTCCGATGTCGACAAATTGGCGGTCGTCATGGGGCATGAGATTGGTCATGCGCTGGCCCATCACGGCGCCAAGCGGATGAGCAATGGTCGCCTCGTACAAATGGGCACGATGGCGGTTGGCCTCGGGCTTGGGGATATGGATCCTGGTCAGGCACGTATGGTCCAACAAGCCATGGGCATGGCGGCGCAGGGCGGTCTGATGTCTTTCTCGCGCGATCATGAAACCGAAGCTGACAAGATCGGTTTGGAACTCCTCGTTCGGGCTTGTTACGATCCGCGTGAAGCGCCGGAGTTATGGCTGCGCATGGGCGAGATTGGCGGCGGGCAACGGCCTCCGGAATGGATGAGCACCCACCCGGCCTCAGAGACCCGCGCAGAGAATTTCAGGCAGTGGATGCCTTCAGCGATTGAGATGTACGAACAGCGCTGTGGGCGCTTGAGTTAGAGGCTGTTAGCCACTTCACCCCCGGACGTTTTGCTGTCCGGAAAGTCTTAACAGCCGCAACCACCGCCGCCATTGTGGCGTTTGCCGCCGCGAAGACCTGATCGGAATGTGAAGCGCGAGGCTGAATGCGAGAGCACGCGGGAAGAGCTGCTAGAGCCGGCAATCACAATGCCGCCGCCGCCGCCATAAAACCCGCCATCAACACCTGCGCCAACACCGCCAGAGAAGCTGGCCATATCGAGTTGGACCCCAGAAGGCGCCTGTACAGCGCGGCGTGTTGAAACGGCGCGGCGCGTGACGGTGCCTCTTGGTTGCGCGGTTCTGCGGGTGACGCTTCGCTTGGTCACGACTGTTGGGTGCTCTTTAACAACCGTCCGTGTGACCGTGCCGCAGCAGGGTTTCGCGGTGGTTTGCTTTTGGATCACGGGCGCTTTCTGAACGGCGCGCGCTGGGCATGACCAGGCTTTGCCATCTTCAACCAAGTAGCAGCCTGGCTCGGGCGGCGTCGGTTGATGCACTTCCAGCGGGGCTGGGCCGCGATTGACGCGTTGTCCAGGCGTGCCATCCGCGAATGCGGGCGCGCTGAATACGGTCGCTATAGCTAGTCCCGCCAGTAACTTGTTATAAAATGGCATGGTTTTCGCCTCCTAAGCGAACTTCGCGATGGTCCAGATCCTAGTCACGCAAGCCTAGGACCATAAGTAAATCGCCTGACACAAATTTATGCAATCAGGTTAACCTCTCGCGCGAGTTGCGCTCGCCTGAAAGCGTACACGGTATAGTTAAAACCTTTGGAGGGTAGCGCTATTATTAATTGGATCGATATCCCTGCACGCGGTAGGACCGAATCAAAGATACGTATAGACCCTTCTCAATTCCCAGATCACGACAGGAGATAGTATGGCTGATGACATGAAATGCCCGGTAATTCACGGCAAGATGACCGGCGAAATTGCCAATAAGGGCTGGTGGCCTGAGCAGCTCAACCTCAAAGCGCTCAACCAGAACGCGCCTCAGGTGAGCCCGCTGGAAGATGATTTCGATTATGCCGAAGCGTTCAAATCACTTGATTATCAAGCGCTGAAGAAAGATCTGGCTGACCTGGTGACGGACAGCCAAGACTGGTGGCCGGCTGATTATGGCAACTATACCGGTTTCTTCGTTCGTATGGCTTGGCACAGTGCCGGGACTTACCGCACCTATGATGGCCGCGGCGGCGCCAATTCTGGCTCGCAACGCTTCGCGCCTTTGAACAGCTGGCCGGACAATGGCAATTTGGACAAAGCGCGTCGTCTGCTTTGGCCGATCAAACAAAAATATGGCAACAAGATCTCTTGGGCCGATCTGATGATCCTGGCGGCGAATGTCGGCATGGAAACATGTGGTCTGAAGACCTTTGGCTTCGCTGGCGGCCGCGCCGACTGGTTTGAGCCAGAAGAAGACATTTACTGGGGCCCAGAAGGCGACTGGCTCGCCGCATCTGGCAATCCAAACAGCCGCTATGCTGGCCAACGGGATTACAAAGCATCAGACGCTGACGCCGCGAAACTCGACACACCGCTTGGCGCGGTGATGATGGGTTTGATTTACGTGAACCCAGAAGGTCCTGATGCGGTTCCAGATCCAATCGCTGAAGCCCACGACATTCGCATCACCTTCGCCCGTATGGCGATGAATGACGAAGAGACTGTGGCGCTGGTCGCCGGTGGCCACACCTTCGGTAAAGGCCACGGCGCTGGTCCAGAAGAGCATGTTGGCACTGAGCCAGAAGGTGCTGAAATGGCGAATATGGGCTTTGGCTGGATTAACAGCCATGGCTCAGGCAAGGGCGACGACACGACGACCGCTGGCTTTGAAGGCCCGTGGACGCCAACCCCAGACACTTGGGACATGACCTATTTCGAGAACCTCTTGAAATATGAGTGGGAAAAAGTCACGAGCCCTGCTGGACACATCCAGTGGCAGCCGGTGGCCGGACAAGGTGCACCAGAAGCACCAATGGCGCACGATCCGTCCAAGACCCAGCCTTTGATGATGACCACAGCGGACATGTCATTGAAGATGTTCCCGGATTATGCGGCGATCTCAGCTGACTTCCTGGCCGACCCAGACAAGTTCGCGGACGCCTATGCCCGCGCTTGGTTCAAGCTGACTCACCGCGATATGGGCCCGAAAGCTCGTTATATCGGACCTGAAGTTCCAGCCGAAGATCTCATCTGGCAGGACCCAGTTCCAGCGCATGAGGGCGCGGTTATCAACGCGTCTGAAATCGCTGACCTGAAAGCGAAAATCCTTGGCTCTGGCCTCAGCGTTTCACAGCTGGTCAGCACCGCTTGGGCATCTGCTTCGACGTTCCGCGACTCAGACAAACGCGGCGGTGCCAACGGGGCTCGTATCCGTCTCGCCCCGCAAAAAGACTGGGACGTGAATGTCTCATCTGGCGTTCCGGCTGTCATCTCTGCGCTCGAAGCCATCCAAGCTGAGTTCAATGCAAGCGGTACGCAAGTATCTCTGGCTGACCTTATCGTCCTTGGCGGTGCAGCCGCGATTGAAAAAGCTTCGGGCGCGAGCGTTCCGTTCACACCGGGCCGCGGCGACACAAGCCAAGAGCTGACAGACGTCGCATCGTTCGAAGTGCTGGAGCCGAAAGTTGATGGCTTCCGCAACTATAACAAGTCGGATGATCCGCGTTCGACTGAAGCGATGTTGGTCGACAAAGCCGCGCTTCTGAAACTGTCTGCGCCAGAGATGACGGTCCTAGTTGGCGGCCTTCGGGTCCTCGGCGCGAATGCAGGTGGCTCTGATCACGGCGTTCTGACCGGCTCTGTTGGCACGCTGACGAACGACTTCTTCGTCAACCTGCTCGACATGAGCAATGCTTGGAGCGCCTCGTCTGCAGACGAAGAAAGCTTCGAAGCAAAAGACCGTGCCTCCGGCGCCGTTAAGTACACCGGTACCCGTGCTGACTTGGTCTTTGGGTCAAACTCGATCCTTCGCAGCATTGCTGAAATCTATGCGCAGAGCGACTCGAAAGAGCGCTTTACCAGAGACTTCATCAAAGCCTGGACGAAAGTCATGAACCTCGACCGGTTCTAGGCTTTAGAGATCAATTGAAATTAAGAAGGCGGCTCCGTGTGGGCCGCCTTTTTCTATTCTATCTGTGCACGGAAGGTCAGCGAGAATTGCGCGTTCGGCTGGATCGCGCCGCCGAGCAATTGGCCTTTCGGGGCGAAGCAGACATGGCGGATGCTGGAATTGTATCCGGAGCCGACGGACAGGTTACACTGATTGAAGGCAGTGGGCTTGGTCACCGCATCAGAGAAGCGCAGGTCCGTGCCCTCGTTAAAGGTCACGCCCGACGAGAGCGGGGTGAATTGCACAGCTCCTGTTTCGGGTCCGCCATCATCTATATCGGAATTGTAGAACGCCACCTCATCCGGCAGCGTATCGACGAGAAACAGCGAGTCGCCATCAACCGGCGCTGTGCCGGTGCTTTCGACGGTCAGCGTATAGAGCACATCGCTGCCTGGGATCGCATAGGGTGAGGCTGATACGGGTGATACCGAGGTCGATTTCGTGACGTTCAAATTGGCGGTCTGGTCGTTTCGGAAAACGCCATAATAGAGCTCTTCATTAATGTGGCGCCGTGTGGTGTCGCCGGCGACGGTTTCTTCCTCGACCGCCAGATTGATCGCATTGTTCGGCAACGGATCATTGCCATAGAGGACGGCCCAACCGCCATTGCCGCCATTCTCAGCCGCCATGGTCGCGACGCCGATCTCAAAATCGCCCGAAACCGAATATTGGTATGGCGGGCTATTTCCGGTGCCGGCGATTGAGTTGGCGCCGCGGGCAAAGGCATAGTCGACGTCATGCACTGTGCCGGTGCCTGGTTCGGTGATGATAAAGCCGAGCGTCTCTGAAAGCCGCGTGTCGTTGATCATCCCGATATGCTTGGTCACACAGATATTGGTCAGCGTCGCCGGGGTGCCGCGATTGCTGCAATTGTTGGATGTAAAGACGCTCGCCTGATTGTCGTTGAAGCTCATCACTTGGCCAAGAATGACGAGGCTGGAATGCCCACCCGTCACTTGCGCTGTGACATTGGTATAGTTCGCCGTCGCCCAGCCTGCAGAATTTCCCGCCGTCACGGTCGACAAGACCGTCCGGGCCTCGATCACCCGGCCATCGGTGAGGGTGTGAACGCCTTCATCCGCAATCAGGCAATGCACATCTGAAGCGCTGAAGGCCGAGGAGTCTTCAAACCTCTGGACGCGCACATCGAAGCTCTTGGCCTGGACATTGGTCACGCGAACCGTCGCTTCATTGTTCGCATTGGTTCGCAGATTGTAAGTGCAGACGACCACCGCATTGCTGTAAGTATTGACCAGCGGCACGGTTTGGAAGCTTGCGCCAACGTCTTCGATCAACACCGCTTCCAGGTCGAGCGACAAGGCTTGTCCTGCTGCTGGCGCAGCAGTTGGCAGGGCAAAAGCTGCCATTACAATGGTTATGAGGGCCCCTAAACGCATGGGCCATTTTCCAGAACTCAGCTGAATGTTGGATGAAGCTCAGCTTTCAAATTTCAGCTAAGTTGCAGGCTGGATCAGATCCCAAAGATTGCCGAACGGATCTTCGAACACCACGACGCTGCCATACGGTTCGTGCCGGGGGTCTTCTCTAAACGTCACGCCTTTGGCCTGCATTGCTGCGTAGTCGCGTTCAAAGTCATCCGTGTGCAGGAAGAAGCCGACCCGCCCGCCGGTTTGATTGCCAATCGCAGCCTCTTGGTCAGAGCCATCGGCTTTGGCGAGGAGCAGGGCCGTTGCTGCTCCGCGGGGTGATACGCGGACCCACCGTTTGGTTTCGCTGAGCCTTGTGTCCTCGAGCAAGGTGAACCCGAGCGCATCAACATAGAATGCAATGCCGGCGTCATAGTCTGGAACGAGAAGGGCGATGGAGGCGATCGTTTGGGTCATTCGGAAGTCCTGCATTGGAAGTTCTAATACCTAAATCCGTTCATCCCCGCGCACGCGGGGATCTTCATCCGAGCTTCCGGACTGGTTGGTCGAGATCCCCGCATGCGCGGGGATGAGCGGTGAATTGATTAAGCTGCCGCCTCAACCACCGCCTCTGCAGGATCATAATTCAAGATCGGCCCGAGCCAGCGTTCAGCGACGCGCAGCTCCATGCCTTTGCGGCGGGCATAGTCTTCGACTTGATCGCGCTCGATCCGGCCGACAGCGAAATAGACGCTTTCCGGATGTGCCATGTAGAGCCCAGACACCGACGACGCGGGCGTCATGGCGCAGCTTGAGGTCAGTTCCATGCCGATCCGGTCGGCTTCGAGAAGGCGGAACAGAGTCTGCTTTTCGGTATGGTCAGGCTGACACGGATAACCTGGTGCGGGGCGGATCCCGGCATAGGTTTCCTTGATCAGCTCCGCGCTTGAGAGATCTTCATCAGCGGCATAGCCCCAGATCTCTTTGCGCACCCGCTCGTGCATATATTCCGCCATTGCTTCAGCGAACCGGTCGGCGAGCGCTTTGACCATGATCGCGGAATAGTCGTCGCCCTCGGCTTCGAACCTCTTGGCGATCTCGTCGGCTTGTGGGCCAGACGTCACAGCAAAAGCGCCAATATGGTCGTCGGCCTCGGCGATGAAGTCTGAGAGCGCGAAATTGGCGCGGGTATTATCTTTGACCATTTGCTGGCGCAGCGTGTGCAGCGTGTCGCCAGTGTCGAGTTCGATGTCGTCGCCATCGCGCGCAGCGCCCCAGAAGCCGATGACGGCCTTTGGCTTGAACCAATCCTGCCCGAGGATTTGCTGCATCATATTCTCGGTATCGCGCCAGAGGTCGCTGGCCGCTTCGCCGACAATCTTGTCTTCTAAGACTTGCGGGAACCGTCCGGCGAGATTCCAGCTTGAGAAATAAGGTGTCCAATCAATGTAGCGCGCAAGCACTGAGAGATCGAATTCCTCATAGGTTTTCGTGCCGGTAAAGCTCGGGGCAGGGGCCGCAGGAGCTTCCAATTTGTGCGCATGGGCGCGGGCCACCTGAATTGGATGACGCGGTTTTGGAGGGCCGCCCGCGCGGCTATCGCGCATGCGCTGATACTTGGCCTGGGCGGTTTCCACGAAGAGCGGTCGGTCCTCGTCAGAGAGCAAAGCCGAGACCACGCCGACGGCGCGGCTAGCATCTGTGACGTGGATGGTTGGACCATTGTCGCGCGCCGGATCGATCTTTACCGCTGTATGCGCCGGAGACGTTGTCGCGCCGCCGATGAGCAGCGGCTGTTTCATGTCGAGGCGCTGCATTTCGCGCGCGACATAGACCATTTCGTCCAGGCTCGGCGTGATAAGGCCGGAGAGGCCAATGATGTCGACTTTCTCTTCGATGGCTTTGGCGAGGATATCCTCGCACGGCACCATCACGCCCATGTCGACTATGTCATAGCCATTACAGGCGAGCACGACGCCAACAATATTCTTACCGATATCGTGCACATCGCCTTTGACCGTCGCCATCAGCACTTTTCCATTTGAGGCATCGACAGTGCCGAGTTCGATTTTCTCGGCTTCCATATAGGGATCGAGATAAGCCACGGCGGCTTTCATGACGCGGGCCGATTTTACAACTTGCGGCAGGAACATTTTGCCCGACCCAAACAAGTCGCCGACGACGTTCATGCCATCCATTAGAGGGCCTTCGATAACGTGCAGCGGGCGCGCAGCAGCGGCGCGGGCTTCTTCGGTATCCTCGACGATAAACTCGGTAATGCCGTTGACCAGCGCGTGCTCAAGCCGCTTGTTCACGCCGGCTTCGCGCCAGGACATGTCTTTTTCGGCAGACTTGCCTTTTTGGCCGCGGAACTGCTCGGCATAATCGACCAGCGCTTCGGTGCCCTCATCATTGCGATTCAGGATAACGTCTTCGACCAAATCGCGCAGCTTCGGTTCGATCTCATCATAGATGTCAAGCTGTCCGGCATTAACGATACCCATGTCCATGCCCGCTGGGATTGCGTAATATAAAAAGACCGAGTGCATCGCCCGGCGCACGGGCTCATTGCCGCGGAAACTGAACGAGACGTTCGAGAGCCCGCCAGAGATATGACAGCCCGGGCAAGTCTCGCGGATCAGCTTTGTCGCTTCGATGAAGTCGACGGCGTAATTGTTGTGCTCTTCAATCCCGGTTGCGACCGCAAAGACGTTCGGGTCAAAGATGATGTCTTCAGCCGGGAAGCCAACCTCTTCGGTGAGGATCTTGAAGGCGCGCTGACAGATTTCAACTTTGCGCGGCGCGGTGTCGGCTTGGCCGACTTCGTCAAACGCCATGACGACGACGGCAGCGCCATAGGACAAGCATTTACGGGCATGCTCGCGGAACTGATCCTCGCCCTCTTTCATCGAGATCGAGTTGACGACAGCCTTGCCCTGTACGCATTTCAAGCCGGCCTCGATAACCTCCCATTTGGAGCTATCAATCATCACTGGCACGCGGGCAATGTCCGGCTCGGCGGCGATGAGGTTGAGGAAGGTGCGCATTGCTTCAGCGCCGTCGAGCATGCCCTCATCCATGTTCACATCGATGATCTGAGCGCCGTTTTCAACTTGCTGGCGCGCGACCTCTACGGCGGCGGCATAATCGCCATTGACGATCAGCTTCCGGAACCGAGCGGAGCCAGTGACATTTGTACGTTCGCCAATATTGACGAAATTGGAGGAGGCAGTGGTCATTGCTCTTTTAGTCTTCTTTCAATGTCATCCCGGAAAGTACGAAGCACTTGTCCGGGATCCAGTCTCTTTATGGTTCCTGGGTCCCGGGTCTCACGTCGTACGCCCGGAATTACAGGATGGGGTGTTTATTATTCGTCCAAAATCGTCTCAAAACCGCCCATGAGCATGCGGCTGCCATCGAACGGCATTTCGGTCTCTTCAGTGAAAAACGGATCCTGCACGGCTTTTTCCATGCCGGCGTCGCGAACCTGTTTTGAGGGCCAGACGATCCAAGCGAGCACAATCGTCTCATCCGGCTTGGCTTTCACCGCGAGCGGAAAAGACGTGAGCTCGCCGTCCGGAACATCGACGCCCCAATTCTCCATGCAGCGCAAAGCGCCATACTTTTTGAACACCGGAACGCTGTCCTTGGCGTGTTTCAAATAAGCTTCCTTATTGGCGGTTGGGACAGCGGCGACAAAGCCATCAATATAGGTCATCAGCTCTTCTCCCGAACGAGGCCTTTGAGGCCATCAATGCTCTCGGCGTTTTTGGCGTATCGGCTTTCAACCCATTCATCCGGCGTCTTATTATCGACATACCGGGTGAGCTGATCGCGCTCGCCCTTGAACTCCATGAACGGAACGCCCCAGCCGCAGCTATCCTGGATGCGGTTCAGCTTCACGCGGAACACACCGCGGGCGCGTTCAAAGCCTGGGAACATGCCGAGCATTTCGTCCCAATCCTGATGGTGCGGATTGACCACCTCGCCGGTGCCGAACAGGCGCAGAATATTGGCCGGGCCTTCAAAGGCGCAGAACATGATGGTGATGCGGCCATTCTCTTGAACATGAGCCTGCGTCTCAATGCCGGAGCCGCCAAGGTCGAGCCATGCCACGGTCGTGTCATCAATTACTTTGAACGCGTCATAGCCTTTGGGCGAAATGTTGACATGGCCATCGCCAGAGAGCGGGGCACTCGCGACGAAGAACATCTTCTGCTTTTCAATGAATTTGATGATCCGCTCATCGAGTTGGTCATAGACTTTCATGATGCCTGTCTCCTTGCGCTGTGGACGCCCTTATGATGCCAGTTCGAACGGCTCTAGGCCAGACAAGCGCATTGATTCTTCACTGGCCACCGGATCGCGCGGTTTCACATCTTTGATCGCATCAGCAATCGCTTTGATATGATCCGGCGTGGTGCCGCAGCAGCCGCCGAGAATGTTGACGATGCCGTCTTCCGCCCAGGGACTTACAAAGCCCGCTGTCTGGTGCGGTTCTTCATCATATTGGCCCATTTCATTCGGCAATCCGGCATTCGGGTAAGCCGCGACGAGCGTATCAGCGACACGCGAAATCGAGGCAATGTGCGGGCGCATCAGATCCGCGCCAAGCGCGCAATTGAAGCCAATCGCAAACGGCTTGGCGTGACGGACCGAGTTCCAGAACGCTTCCACGGTTTGGCCTGACAGCGTGCGGCCAGAGCGGTCGGTGATCGTGCCGGAGATCCAAATCGGAAGTTTTTCCAGACCTTCCGATTCCAGATCCATAATCGCTTTGATCGCGGCTTTGCAGTTCAGCGTGTCGGTGATGGTCTCAATCAAATAGAGGTGCACACCGCCTTTATTGAGCGCTTCGATCTGCTCGCGATAGGCTTGATAGACTTGGTCGAAATCCACTTCGCGGGCGCCAGGATCGTTCACATCAGAGCTCATGGACAGCATCTTGTTGAGCGGTCCAATAGAGCCCGCGGCAAAGCGCGGTTTGTGCGGTTCTTTTGCCGTCCAAGCATCCGCGGCGGCGCGAGCAAGCTTGGCGCCTTCCAAATTGATGTCGATGACCGACTGCAAGTCGAGGCTGTAATCGTCTTGCGCGATCGTCGTCGCCGAGAACGTATTGGTCTCAGAGATGTCTGCGCCGGCCCCGAAATAGGCGTCATGCAGTTCGGTCACGCGCTCCGGACGGGTCAGGCAGAGAATGTCATTATTGCCCTGCATCTGGCCGGGATACTTGTCGGTGGTGAACCGGTCTCCGCGATAGTCATCTTCCTCGAGGCCCATGCGCTGGAACATCACACCCCAGGAGCCATCAAGCATCAGCACGCGCTCTTTCGCGGCGGCGTGGAGCTGGGCAATGCGGTCTTGGCGGTCGGTCATGCGGCTTGGGCTTTCGGTTTCAAACCCAGCAAACGACATGTCGAGAGCGCCAGGTTTGCTCGGTTCAGGGTGTAGAAGTGAAAATCATTCACGCCTTGCTCGGAGAGCTTGTGACAAAGCTCGACCGCAACGTTCGCAGTGATCAGTTCGCGCGTTTCGGGATCGTCATCAGTGCCTTCATAAAGCTTGTGAAGCCAATCCGGGACCGAGGCTTGAACGACTTTCGACATCCGCGCGAGGCCGTTAAAGTTTGGCTGCAGCATAATGCCAGGAACAATCGGCATGGTGACGCCGCCCGCGCGAGCACGCTCCAGGAATGACAGATATACGTCCGGTTCAAAAAAGAATTGCGTGATCGCACGGTCCGCGCCCGCATCTTGTTTGGCTTTCAGGAAGGCAATGTCCTTGTCCCACCCCAAGCTGTCAGGGTGTTGCTCGGGATAGCAGGAAACACTGATCTCGAAGCGCACGCCTGAGCCCATGTCATGGTCGCGAATACCGGCGATTAGATCGACGCTGTCTTTATAGCCGCCTGGGTGCTGCTCGAATTTCTCGCCCATGCCGGATGGCGGGTCGCCGCGAAGGGCCACCAAATGACGGACGCCCGCGCTCCAGAAATCTTCAGCAACTTGCAGGACTTCATCCTTGGTCGCTCCAACACATGTCAGGTGCGCGGCCGGGGCCAGCGCCGTGTCTTGGGCAATCTTGGCGACGGTTTTCTGCGTGCGGTCGCGAGTAGAGCCGCCCGCGCCATAGGTCACCGATACAAATTTCGGTGCCATAGGCGAAAGACGCGCAACCGATTCCCAGAGTTTTGCTTCCATCTTGTCGCTCTTGGGCGGGAAGAATTCAAACGAAACGTCTGGAGCAGGGGTGGTTTGTTGGGCGGCGATGGCGAGCTTGCTCATGCGGCGGCCTCCTGTTGATTAGCGGGCCGCGTCGCGGTCCAGATCAAAACGCTAAGGCCTTGGTCCAGAGATGCGGGCGGATCAAATTTCTGCGGCTTCTGAAGCGCAAGCCCGGCGCTTTTAGACCAGGCTGAGATATCATTCTGGCGAATGCCCAGGCGTCGGTGGCCTTGGGTTTCGCGCAGGAATTCCAGATCGTGCGGGGCGAAGTCGACGACGAGAAGTTGTCCGCCTGGTTTCAAAACGCGCGCGGCTTCGGTGAGCAGGTCTTCAGGTTGTTCCAGATAGTGCAGGACCTGATGAACGATAACGAGATCCGCGCTGCTCGGCTCAAACGGGGTCTCGGTCACATCGCCCTGGCGCACGCGGGCATTTCGAACCTCTGCGCGGTTCAGATTGGCGCGCGCGACGGACAACATGTCATGGGAGAGATCGAGGCCCTCTGCTTCGGTGCAATGCGGTGCGAGCAATGTCAGCATCCGGCCGGTGCCGGTGCCGAGATCGACTATTCGCTCAAAATGTTGGCCGCGAACATATTCCAAGATCGCTTGTTCGATTGCGGCTTCTGGATAGTAGAGCGCGCGTAATTGGTCCCAGTTTTCAGCAATGCTGGAGAAATAGGCCTCGGCCGAGTGGGCCCGCGATTGCCGGACCCGCTGTAGGGCTTCGACGTCGGCCGCAAAAGGTTCGCGTTCGAGGTCTAGCTCTGCAAACAAGGACTGCAGCAAGCGTCCGGCCCAGTCTTTCGATTGCGCCCGATAAAAAACCCAGGATCCTTCCGGCAAGCGCTCAACCAAACCTGCGGTGGTCAAGGTTTTGAGGTGATGCGATAAACGTGGCTGGCTCTGATCGAGAATTTGCACAAGTTCCCCAACCGCCAGATCACCCCGGCGCAACAGCGCAAGAATGCGGAGCCGCGTCGGCTCGCCAGCCGCCTTCAGGGCGTCTACAAGGTGATCAGGATCTGCGCTCATAAATCATATAAACGATCATTTATATGATTTGCAAGCACCTGGCCGAGGTTTTCTTCTGTGCCTCCAACGTCACAGTTTTTCTCTATGTCTAATTTTTCACATTAGCTTTATTTGATTTCGTGCGTATACGGCCTCATATCGTTCGCCGATAATGAGGATCGGATATAATGCGACTAGCCTTTGTGCTGACCGGCTCTGCTATAGCCCTGTCTGCTTGCGCGACGACAGGCGAGGATGCGTCATCGACTGCGGTTTATGACCCATTCGAAGATTGGAATCGCGGCGTTTACGCCTTCAATGACGGCGTTGACCGCGCTGTGCTGGAGCCTGTGGCGAAGGGGTATCGTGCCGTCACGGTTGAGCCTGTGCGGGACGGCGTGTCGAATTTCCTGTCGAATTTGGGCCAACCCGTCGTGTTCGCGAATACGCTATTGCAAGGCAAGCCAATTGCCTCGTTTGATACGGCCACGCGGTTTGTCTTGAATTCCACGATTGGTATTGGCGGAATCTTCGATGTGGCGTCGCCTTTGAATGTACCCAAGCACCGGGAAGACTTTGGTCAAACCCTAGGCGTTTGGGGCGTTCCGAACGGCCCATACTTGGTCTTGCCTTTCATGGGCGGCTCGAATTTGCGGGATGTTACGGGCATGGGCGTCGATGCTGCGATCAATCCCCTTAATTATGCCGAATTTGAAGGCGATACTGAATTTCGTGCAACGACAGGGGGGATTGGTGTGATTGCCATCCGCGAAAATCTGATTGAGGCGGTTGAGATCCTTCGCGATCAACCCGAGCCTTATGTCGCGCTGCGCCGGAACTATACACAACAAAGAGCGGCCGCGATACGCGACGGCCGTGAGCAAGAAGACCCGTTCAAAGATTTGCCCGAATTCGATGATTATGATTTCGGCGATGACGAAGACTTCGAGTAACAGGAACAGAGCCATGATCTCTCGGAAATTAATTTTATCAGCTGCCATGCTTGCAGCGACCGCTTTGCCCGCCTTTGCGGACGGCCAAACTGAAGAATATGTTCGCACCAATGCGAACGACGTTTTGGCGTCATTGAACGCGCCAGATCTGAACTCGGCGGAACGCCGGGAACGGTTTCAGACCTATATGGATGAGTTCACTAATCTCGACGCGGTTGCGAAATTTGTGATCGGCAAATATTCCAAACGCTTCACGCCAGAAGAGATGGACGCCTATCTTGCCACGTTCCGCGAATATGCGCTGGTTGTGTATGAGTTTTACTTCAATGAATATCGCGGCCGCGATGTGAAAGTTGTCGGATCGACCGATCGCAATTCCCGGGATTCGATTGTCGACACAGAAATCGTTCGTGCTGACGGCCAAGAGCTGGAAGTTCGCTGGCGCGTGCTAAACCGCGGCGGAAAATATCAAGTTGTTGATGTCGCCTTGAGCGCTGAGGGCAATTTGATCTGGCTTGCGATTGAGCAACAGGCGCAATTCTTGTCGATCCTGGATAAGAATAACGGGTCCGCTGACGCGCTTCTGGCCAAGATTAACAGCATGACCGATGAGCTCGTGGCGCAACGTCCGTCTGAAGACAGCTAGGCTCGCATCGAGCCTAACTTCTTAGCGACGCCGAGCTATCGCGGTTTGACGAGCGCGGCTTGCAATAAGTGAGTGAGTTGCGATTTGTATTGATCGCTCGAAGGCGGCGCGATGCCTTCTATGCGCAAAGACTTTTCGGCGACGCTGAAGCCAAACACCACGGCTGCCAAAAGGGCGGCGCGCTCTTCCCCGAGCAGCGCGCGTAAGCCCTGTTGAATGCGCTCATCATAAAGTTCGCGCACAAGATCCCCCACGCCTTCATCGTGTGCGTTGGTCAACAGCATTCTGATCGCTGACGGTTCGGTGTTTGTGCGGGGTGTTTCTACGAAAATGCGAACAAAAGCATCGAGCAGCTCCGCTTCGTCTGATGGCGGCGTTTCGAAGATATCAAATGCGCCCTCGAGCGTTGCTTTAAACAAACCGAGTTTTCCACCGAAATGTCTGGAAATGAGCGCGACATCGACGCCGGCGGCGCTGGCGATCTGGCGCAAAGACACGTTCGAGTACCCGTTCGCCCAAAACTGCCGACGGGCGTGAAGCCATAATTTGTCTTTTGTATTCATCGCTTGAGACATAGGTTTTTACACCTCGTTTGTAGCAATCAGTCAACAGGTGTTGACAATTTGATTGCGCGCCATACTTATGGGTCAACACTTGTTGACAAATCGCGCGTGCAAAGGATGATACAATGCCAGAAAAAATCGCAAATAGTGGGTTTCGAAATTGGAAAGTCGATCGACTTCCCGATCTCTCCGGTAAGACATTCCTCATCACAGGTGGTAATTCGGGAATAGGCTTCCAGGCTGCAAAACACCTTGGCGGCGCTGGCGGAGACATTGTTATCGCCTCGCGGAACCCAGAGAAAGCGGCGCGAGCTGTCGAGGAACTGAAGCCCCAGGTCCAAGGAAATGTGGATCAGGTGACGCTTAATCTCGCTGATCTATCTTCAGTGCGGGCCGCTGCAGAAGAGACCAGATCTAAAGTCGAAAAAATTGACGCGCTGATCAACAATGCCGGGATCATGCAAACGCCGCCGCAGAAAACTGCAGATGGGTTTGAAATGCAGCTCGGTACAAATCACCTTGGGCATTTCTTGCTGAATGGGCTTTTGTTCGATCTGGTTGAAAACGCCTCTGGGCGGATCGTTACGGTGAGCAGTATCGCGCACAAATATGGTCGTATGTATCTCGATGATTTGATGATGACCGAAAACTACTCTCCGACTTACGCTTATGGTCAGAGCAAGCTCGCGAACATGTTGTATGCCGTAGAACTCGATCGAAAGCTGAAATCATCAGGCAGTAAGGTGACCAGTTATGCCTGCCATCCTGGATATTCAGATACGTCTCTGCAGAGCACTGGCCCGACCGGTTTCTGGAAGGGGCTTTATAAAGTCAGCAACGCCTTGATGGCGCAGCCAGCCGCCAAAGGGGCGATACCAACTGTCCTATGTGCAGCTGGAACCGAAGCCGTTCCGGGCGCGTATTACGGTCCGACTGGCATGGGCGAGAGCCGCGGCGCCGTTGGCGATGCTTTGGTATCGGAGAAAGCCCTAAACGAAGCTGATGCACTAGATCTTTGGCAACAAAGTGAGGCGCTCGTCGACTTCTCGTGGGACGGTGTTTTGAAGGCTTAGACGTCGCTGAAATGGCCGCTCAACAATGCGGTTAAGGCATTGCCTCGCCGCGATAGGCTTCGACAATGTCGTAAAAGTCTCTCGCGGTGAGTGGAATGTCCGCGGCCTCTGCCGAGCTTGCAATTCGCTCGAGATTTTGCGTGCCGATGATCGGAATGATCTTGGCTTGTGGCATCAAGGTGAAGGCGAGCGCGATATTGGTGCGGCTCGCGTCGTACGTTTCGGCCAATCGATCCAACACGCTCAAAACTGCCGGTCCTTGCGGATGATCGGTTTGACCCGTCGCGAGCGCGCCGCCCGCCAATGGCGACCAAACGAGCGCGGTTGCGCCGGTCTCGCCGCACCAATCGAAACTGCCATCCGTGATCGGTGATTGCTCCAGTGCAGAGAATTCTGGCTGGATCGTCGCCAACGGCGCGTCGAGATGCGCCTGTAAGGCGCGTGTTTGGGCGGTGGTGTAGTTTGAAACGCCGACAAATCTTACCCGGCCGGATCTCACCATCTCGTTCAATGCCCGCGCCGTTTCCTCCACAGGCGCGGTCAAGTCAGGGCGGTGGATTTGATACAGGTCGACTGAATCGACGTGTAGACGGCTAAGCGATTTGTCCAGCGCCTCCATAAGATACGCGTATGAGCTATCATAAGGGCGCGGCGGAATAATCCCGCCTTTGGTGGCGAGCACCATTCTGGACCGAAGCCCTGGATCAGCCGCCAGCACATCGCCCAAAACCGCCTCCGCGCCGCCAAATCCTTTTGGCTCACCGAAGCCGTAAATGTCCGCTGTATCGATCAAGGTCATACCCGCATCGAGCGCGGCCCGGATTTTGGCATCGGCTTCTTGTGTGCTGCTTTGCGTAAACCGCCAGCAGCCATAAGCGATGGCGCCGACATTTAGTCCCGTAGTTCCGATGGCGGTCTGGCGCATGCTGTGTCCCTAATTCAATAAGCCTAAATGAGATGATGGGTTGGGCTTTACATGTCTGCTTGATGCCTGAATAGGCTGCACGGCAGAAACGCTTGGAGGTCGAGGTAAATTGATGATGGGTCCCTATCAAACGCCGATGGCATTGGTGCGCGACCCGCTCATGTCTTTTTTCTGGGTTATCCTCGCCCCGGTCCTGTTTTTGACCGGCGCCGGCCTGATTGCATTGGAGTTTATTCCAGAAATCGTGCCTGGCTCGCCAGAGGAATTACAGGCCTATCATACGCTATGGCTGATTTCGGCTGTGGCTATGGCGGCCTGGTTTGGGCTGATGAGCCTATGGTCGGACCATATTGGCGCGGGCCCGTTTGCCGGACGCATGGATGCGACAGCGTATTGGGTTCTTATCGGGGCGATGGTTGGCCCTTTCTTGCTGATCATTCCAAGCGTCCTGGTTGGCAGTTTTATGTCCGAGCAGGGCTGGCAATACCGGGAAGAGGTCAATGAGGCCGTGTTCGCGCCGCAGAATTGGTCGCTGGCCTATATCTTCATCGCAGTCTTCATGGCGCCCGTTGTCGAAGAAGTCGCGTTTCGGGGCGTTGCGTTTGGAGCGATTATCTCTCGCGGCCTAAGCCCAATTGCGGCGGTGACGATTTCCAGCCTGGCCTTTGCGTTTAGCCACCTTCAATATTCACCTGCAGCGATGTTTGTGGTGTTCTTGAGCGGCGTTGGGTTTGCGATTTTGCGCCTTATGAGTGGGACGGTTTTGGTGCCGATCATTGCGCACATAACGGCGAACGGAAACGTGTTGTTTCTGAACTGGATGGCTGCAAATCCCCCCACGTGAGGGGTTGTCGGACCGAAGATAAGGGATCATGTCTCCGCCATGAGCGACGATCTTACCCAAGAACAAATCTATGACATCCCGGATGATTACCAGCCGCTCCCGTGGCATCGCGGGTTCGGGCGGCAGGTTGGCCCTTTATTCGAAAAACGCAGCGGCGACGGACTCACCAGAGCCTTTCGGGTCGGTGAGCATCACACCAATGGCATGATGAATGCGCATGGCGGCATGCTGATGACCTTTGCTGATATGGCATGGGGCTCCGCGGTTGAACAAGACGAAGACACCTGGTGGGTGACGATTAGGCTGGTGTGCGACTTTCTATCCGGTGCCAAGCATGGCTCATGGATCGAAGGGCGCGGTGAGGTCTTATCCGTCGTTGACGGTATCCACACCGTCGAAGGCCGGATCTGGAGCGGGGACAAGACCCTGATGACCGGAACCGGTATTTTTAAAATCATTGAGAAACGAACCTGACACATGGCGGATGATGTCCAAGAAATGAGCCCCGAACAGGCAAACTTGCTGGCGCGCTATCGCGGTGAAAAACCGGAAGCGCCCGATTGGTTCACTGAGGCCGTGAACACGCCGTACAATGAGCACTTCATTGAGGCCGCAGGCGCGAAGATCCGCTATCAGAGTTGGGGGGATCCAGCCAAGCCTGGCCTGCTGCTTTCGCATGGCAATGGTGCGCATGCGCACTGGTATGATTTCATCGCACCGGCCCTCACCGACAAGTACTATGTTGTGGCCATGACCTTTTCGGGCATGGGCGATAGCGCGTGGCGAGACATGTACGGTTTTGCCAGTTTTGCTGAAGAACAATTGGCGGTCTGTGAGCATGCGGGCCTGTTTGAAGGCGGTCACAAGCCGATCATTGTCGCGCATTCGTTTGGCGGGTTCATCACCTTGCACACGGCTCAGAAGCACTCAGAGCGCTTCGCAGGTATCGTGATTGTCGATAGTGGCCTGCGCCCGCCGGAAGATCAGTGGGATGGTCCACCAAAGCGCGCCCGTGGCAATCGAGCCTATGCCAGTTTGGAAGCCGCGCTCGCACGGTTTCGCCTCGCCCCGCCGCAGCCCTGCGAGAACCACTATATCGCCGACTATATCGCTCGTCACAGCTTAAAGCAGACCGAGAATGAGGCCGGTCAAACAGGTTGGATCTGGAAGTTCGATCCGCAGATCTTCATCAATTTCGAGTTCAGCAAAATGTCGACAAACATGCTGGTGGATATTTCTTGTCCTGTCGCGATGATGCGCGGGCGCGATTCGGTGCTCGTCTCGGATCGGATCTGGGACTATATGCGCTCGCTCAAAGACGACATGGACATGGTCTCGATCCCGGATGCGCAGCATCATGTCATGCTCGATCAGCCGCTTTTGTTTATCGAGGCGGTCAAGGACCAGCTTAATCGCTGGGAATATTAGCGCTGAGGCATTGCGTTTCGAGCCCTAAGGCGTAAACACCGCCCGCCATGATTGAAATCGTACCTGAAACTCCAGCCCTCCATGCCAACGCGATCGAGCGCATTTATGATCGTACGTTCGGGCCGGGCCACTTCGCCAAGACGGCTGAGCGGCTGCGAGAAGGCAACGCATCCCTGCCTGAAATCACGCGCGTGGCGGTCCAAGACAATGCTGTGATTGGCGTCTGTCGAATTTGGCCAATTGTCGTCGGCGAAGAGCGCACGCCTGCCGTCTTTGTTGGTCCGGTCGCCGTGACCCCTGACTTTCAAGGACAGCGCCTCGGTCTGACGATCACTGGAGAAGCTCTGGAAGCGGCGACCAAAGCCGGCTGGAGCGCTGCGATCATTATCGGATCGCCGCGCTATTTCAGCGAGCTTGGATTTGAATTGGTGAAGCCAGAACGCTTCTCATTCCCTGGACCGCAAGACATGTCTCGCGTCATGGTTCGCGCGCTCGCGGGGGACGCAGCAGAGCTGTCTGGTGCCTTACGCGCGTTCTAGCGTCCTTCGCGGCGCCAGGCGGCGATCAACGCGAGTAAGATCAATCCAATCGCCAGCAGGCCCGGTAACAAAGGCAGGCTGGTTGAGCTTCGCACCGCATAGGCGCCGCGTTCTCTTAGGCCGAGCCAGTTGCCGCCGCTGGCATCTGCGCGGCGGCCGACCATGCGAATGTCCGGCGTTTGCTCGGCGCGCTCCAGCGTGTACACACCGCCGCCAGAGGTTTCGGCGAGCGGACGCAGCACATCTCCAGTGGCCTCGAGCGCTGCAAATTCTCTCGGATTGGCCGGGCCGTTCAGCGCGACCGCTTCCAGTCCCCCTGAAAGCGCACGGTAAAGCCCAAGCTGATCAACCGGAACTTCCGCATTATAGCTGCCCGGGCCATCGGTGCGCCATTCGGGTTCGAGAAAACTGCCATCCGGCGTCTCGATAATCAAAGGTGCAGCCCGGTCTGCCAGGGTCCGCAGATTGGCGCGGACCGTGTCGCCTTGTGCAATCAGTTGCAGCTGGCGCTCATCGAGCTCCGGCTCTTTCATCAACCAATGCACGGACCTGCGGATCAAGTCTGAGAACGGGCCACCGCCATCATATCCGCGGGCCCAAAGCCAGATCTGATCTGACAGCAATTGCGCCACGCGGCCTTCACCAACGCGGTCCACAGCGAACAGGGGCGCCCCATTTTCGGCGCGCATCAAAACATCGCCTGTATCCGCGCGCGCCTCAATGTAGCGCAGCCATTTCCCCCATCTGCGACCGGTAAAATCCTCGGTGATCGTATGGCGCATGCCTTCTTCGGAGAGGGTTGGCAGGACATCTTGCGTGATCACTTCGCCGGTGGGCAGCGCCGGTAGGATGCCAGCCAAAGGTGTGCGGGCGAGGCTGGCCGGTCCGGCAAAGCTTTCCCCAGCGATCACCAGCAGCGCGCCGCCTTCATCTACATAGCGCGCGACATCGGCCAGATAGCCCATCGTAATCACGCCGCGGCGCTCATACTGATCGAAGATGATCAGATCAAAGCCATCCAGCTTGTCTTCAAACAATTCCTCGGTCGGGAAAGCGATCAGCGCCATTTCCTCAAGCGGGGTCATGTCGCGCTTATAAGGCGGACGCAGAATGGTGAAGTGAACCAGATCAACAGATGGATCAGACTTCAAAAGATCGCGCCAAACCCGGCCGGATGCATTCGGGCGACCAGTGACGAGCAGAACCCGCAAACCATCCCGCACGCCTGAAATCGTTGCCGCCGTGCGATTGTTGGCGAGCGTGAGTTCCTGCGTGCCTTCCGGCGTTTCAAACACGACGATATTGTCGCCGCGCCGTTCGACCTCGATGAAAATGCTCGTCTCTTCCCCGGCTTCGACATATTGCGCCTGGGTCCGACCGCCATTGATCGCATAAGTCAGGGGAACCGTGCCGCCTTCAGGATCATCAATGCGGATGACGAATTCGGCTTCGTCACCAACAATGTCAAAATTCGGTGCTTGAACGAGCGTGATGCGTCGGTCGCTGGCATCCGGGTCACCCGTTATGAGGGCGTGGACCGGGCCAAGGTCACGGAGACGCGCAAGGTTCTCTGGCAAATCGTGGACCTGCCCGTCTGTGATCAGGATAGCGCCTGCGATCCGGTCGCGCGGGACGTCGGCCATCAAGCCTTCGAGCGCGCCGATCAGCCGTGTGCCATCACCGACCGTCTCCGCTTCGATCACGCGAAGATCAATCGCGGGATTGGCTTCGAGTTCTGTTTGCAGCGCTGTGAAAGTTTCGCTGGCAATCGTGTTGCGATCGCCAAACTCCATACTGTCAGAGCGATCAACGACAATCGCGGCCACAGAGGGAAGCGGATCGCGCTCCTCTTCGACAATCGCCGGGTTAGACAGCGCGAGCAGTCCGAAGGCCACAGCTAAGCTCCGCGTGAGCCAAGCTTTGCGGAATGCGAAGATGTACACGATCAAGCTAACCGCACACACAGCGACGAGGGCCCAGAAGAGCGGCCATCCGATCAGCGGATCAAAAGACAGGCGGGACACTTCGATCATGGGATGACCTCGCCTTCAGCATCAAAGTCCCCGACGCCGTCATCTTCACCCAATCGCTCCAACAAGGCCGGGATATGCACCTGGTCTTCTTTATAGTTCCCGGTCAGGATGTAGATCACCAAATTGACCCCGAAGCGGATCGACATTTCGCGCTGCAAGTCGCCGCCATCGACTGAATAGATTGGCCGCCCGCGTTCATCGACAGCCCAGGCCGCAAGATAGTCGGCATCACCGACAAATAGTCGGCTGACGCCGTCGCCGCGACGCTCTTCTTTGCTGGCTGCGCCGGTTGCTTCAATCCAAAGATTTCGGTTCTCATAGCGCCCTGGAAACGCTTCAATCAGGTAGTAAGACCGGGTCAGGACATGATCGACCGGGACAGGCGCAAGGGCCGGCGTGTCGAGGCCGGAGAGGATCTCGTCTAAGCCATCAAAACTGTTGCCGCCGCCAACCGTGCCGCCGCGTCTGGTATCGACGAAGAGGGCGCCGCCATTGCGCATATAGGCATTCAATCGCGCTACAGCAGTCGCGCTGTAAGGTTCCGGATTTTCCGGCAAGGACAAGAATAAGACCGGATAGACGTCGAGCGCATCGGTTTCCAAATTGATCGCATGGGGCGCCGCGGGCTCTACGCTCGAGCGCCGGAAAAGGATAAGGCTCAGGCCTTCCAATCCGGATCTTGTCGCACGATCGACCCGTGCGTCGCCGGTTTCGATATAGGCAAGGCGCATTTCCAGCGCGGCAGCGGTTTCTTTGTCCATATCACCGGTTTCGGACAGACCGAGGGCGTTCTGAGCGAACGCGGGTTGCGGCGATAGGGTCGCAGCGCCTGCGATGCCGATCACGGCGATTGCCGCAGCTGTTTTGCGCAAGGCGGGCAAGCGTCCGGCGAGCGCCAGCGCGACGATTAGGTCCAAGCAGAGCAGCAAGAGGGCAATCGCGAGCATGATCCCGCCAAGACGAATGGTGCGAGCTTCGGTGTCGCCCAGGAGCGTTGCAGAGGCTGGCCAATTGGAAACCGCGAGGGCGGAATAATCAGACGCAACATTTAGCGCGCGTGTCCCGGCAGGCCCCTGATATAGTCCAGGCGGGTGTTCTTCAGACGGTGCAACCGCGCCAAAGTCACCAGCGCGTAGCGGCGTAGCGCCTGCGCTTGGCTGTGTGAGGCGGCCGTTTCCGTTCAGCGTCAAAGCTGGCGTATACAAACCTTCTTCGTCAGCGATGGCCTCCCCACGCCCGGCGGCGATTGATCGGCGCAACATGTCCACGAACACGCCCGCATAAGGCAGATCGGACCAATCTGGTCCGGCGGTGACATGGAACAGGATCAGTGAACCTTCGCCGCGTTGATCAGCTGTTACCAAGGGGCTGCCATCAGCGAGGCGCGCCCAGGTGCGGCGCGCAAGCTCAGGCCCTGGGCGCGCGAGCACCTGTTGGCGTACACGAATATCTTCGGGCGGGGTCAGGCCCGCGAAAGGTGAAGTCTCCGGGAAGCTGCCAAGCGGCTGCGGATCTTCCCAAGTCAGGGTGCCGCCAATCGCACGCGATGAGCGGCGCAGCGGAGCGGGGACAAGATCATCGGCGGCGGCGACTTGCGGACCTGCCATGCGCGGACCAGCGAACCGGATGAGGGCGCCGCCCTCTTCGATCCATTGGGTCACCGCGGCTTTGGCTTCCCCGTCGATTTGACCAATATCAGTGAGAATGATCGCGTCTGGGTTTTCTTCGATGAGGTCTGTTAGCTCGCCCTCTGAAATTGTCGCGAACGGTTCCAGGGCTTTTCGGATGTAGTGAATGTCGGAGAGCAAGGGTTGCGCTGTGCTGTCGCCGCTGACCAGGCCCACCCGGCGCGAGCGGTCTGCACTGTCCCAAAGCCAGACGGTTCCGGCAGAGGCGGCGCCGGTCACTTGAAACCGTGCGACCCGAGCGAGCGCGGCGGGGGGAAGTTCGAACGTTGCGTTTGCCGATGTCTCATTGCCCACGAAGTTGAGATCTGCGGTTGCAAGGGCCGCCCCGTCCAGTGTGAGCGCAGAGACGAAATGCGATGCCTCATCGGCGCTCGCGGCCCGCTCGGCGGTGACAATGACGCCTTGTGCATCGGCGCGTAGCCGGGTCAGAGCCGCTGGGCCTCGCGGCGTTGCGGCGTAAATGCTCAACGGCGCCAGTTCTGCCAATGCGCGGCCAAACGTCTGCGCGGATTCTGGATCGAGACCATCGGACAGCCATAGGATGCGGCCAGGTTGGACTTGGCTTGCTTGCAAACGTTCCAACGCGTCAGCGCGGTCAACGGCCCAGGGTTGCGGTTG
Source organism: Henriciella sp. (assembly GCA_039970335.1). Classification (GTDB taxonomy): domain Bacteria; phylum Pseudomonadota; class Alphaproteobacteria; order Caulobacterales; family Hyphomonadaceae; genus Henriciella. Next base: position 1,002,684 of record JBDVMC010000025.1, read on the forward strand.
CAGAGAGCGAATACGCGCTTCAAACGCGGTACGGTCTAGCCGCTCGGCGGGCTCACCCGGGAGCGCACGCGGCGCGGTCAATAGGACATAGCCCGGCGTGTCGCGGTCTTCACCGTCCAAAGCCGAGAGCGCCGCTGAGCGGATCTCACCCCAGCGTTGCGCGCTGGTCCAACCATCATCAATGACCACGAGAACCGATTCCACATCGGCAGAGCCTCGATCAATGTTTGGTGCGTAAATCGGCTGGGCCAGACCAAGTATGGCGAGCGCTGCAGCGCCTAGTCGCAAGAGGAGGATCCACCAAGGCGTGCGCGCTGGTGTTTCTTCCTTGGCTGCGATCCCATCCAGAAGCCGCAAGCTTGGCAGCTGCGCTTGTTTCGGGCTCGGCGGTGTCGCACGCAGAATGAACCAGATGATCGGCAAAGCGATCAGGCCCAGCAAGGTCAGCGGTGCCATGAACAGAAATGGGCCCAGCGTCATGCTTTGCCTCCGAACTGCTCCAAGGCGGCTTGTGCAGCGGCGGCGCCTCCCAGCGCTTGATGATCTGTGCGATGGCAGACCAGAGCCCATCCCATGCCGGCGGCCAGGTCGGCCAGCGCAGCTTCATGTGCGGCGAGCTTTTCCAGATATTCATCGCGCACGGTTTCAGCGCGGCCGAACAATTTATCGAGCGGACTGCCAGGGCGACTAAACAGGGTACGACCGGAAAAGGGAAATTCGTGTTCGACTGGGTCGCTGACGGCGAGCAATACCCCGTGGCGGCAGGTTTGAGCGAGCGGCGCAAGCCGGGCGCGCCAGGCATCTACCCCATCATAGAAATCGCTGGCAATCATCGCCATGGCTTGTCCGCGCGGCGGCGCCAGGGTTGGGGTCTGATGATTGATCAGGTCTTCAGCCAATCTGTCCGGTGCGGATTTACCGAGGCTTGCAGGGCGAGCGCCAGAGATCAGGCCGATCCGCTCGCCTTCTTTGGCAAACACAATGCCGAGCGCGAGTAGAATCGTGCGCGCTCTATCCGCTTTGGTTTCGCGGCCGGGATCGCTTGACCAATCGAAGCCCGCATCTGGATCGAGCCAGGAGAGAATGGTGCGCGCGGTTTCCAGCTCGGTCTCGCGAACGAAATACTCGTCGCCGCGTGCGCTACGGCGCCAATCAATGCGATCTGCGGCATCGGTCTGGGTGTAGCGGCGATATTGCCAGAATTGCTCGCCGGACCCTGCACGTTTGCGTCCTGCCGCGCCGGGATGGATCACATCCGCAGCCGCCGCCTGCAAAGACAGGCCGGGCAATTGCCGGGCAAGCGCTTCTGCATCTGCGCGGAGCGTAGCGAGGGAGATCACTCTGGCGTTAACCTCCGAATGTACACGTGCGGCCAAGGGCGAGCGTGTCATCCATAATCTGCGTCGCAACCGAGTTTGGATCGCGATTGTTCAGAGCGTCCTGAATTTTATCGAGCCGGTAATTGATATCATATTCCAGGTAAGCTTCATCCATGCGTCCGGAAAACTTGGCTTCAAGTTTGACCAGAGCTTCATCGATCTTATCGTCTGGAATCGCCGCGAGTGTCTCAGGGTCGGCGCCGTTGGCTCCGCCCTCGCGAATCGCATCGGTGATTTCAACGACGGCGATCGATGCAAGGCAATCAATCTCGACTTTTTCAGCATCTGAAATGGGGTCGACTTGATTACAGGCCGCGAGCAAAAGCAAAGCGGCGGGAAACAATAGAGGTCGCATTTTCTAAGCTGCCTTCTGGACCAGATCGTCGATAAGCCTCGTCAGGCCTGGGGCTTCGCCCGTGGGGTCGTAGCGCATGCCCATTCGGTGTGCGAGGCAAGGCTCAGCAAGGGCTTCGACATCTTCGATGCTCGGCGCGAGACGGCCTCGCAACAGTGCGCGGGCGCGGCAGGCCAGCATTAAGGCTTGTCCGGCGCGTGGGCTTGGGCCCCAATCAACGAAGCGGCGCACGCGCTCATCTTCAGTTTGCTCTGGGCGGGCATCGCGGACCAAAGCGAGGATCGCGTTCAGAACGCTTTCACCGACAGGCATCTTGCGGACCAAGTTTTGCAGTTCGATCAAGCGCTCAGCTGTAAGCGCGGTCTCAACGGTCTGCTCGTCGCCGCCTGTGGTTTCGATCAGAATTCGACGTTCGGTGTCGAGATCTGGGTAGGTGACATCAACTTTCAGCAAGAACCGATCGAGCTGCGCTTCTGGAAGCGGGTAAGTGCCTTCTTGTTCGATCGGGTTCTGGGTCGCGAGGACGTGGAACGGCGCTGGCAAATCATAACGTACGCCAGCGACCGTGACGTGCTTTTCCTGCATCGCTTGAAGCAAGGCGGATTGCGTGCGCGGTGAGGCGCGGTTGATCTCGTCGGCCATCAAGAGCGAGGTAAAGATCGGACCTTTGATGAAGCGGAAGGCCCGGCTGCCATCGGCGCCTTCATCGAGCACTTCCGAGCCGAGAATATCCCCGGGCATTAGATCAGGGGTAAATTGAATACGGGCGTTATCGAGGCCGAGGGCGGTGCCGATCGCTTCAACCAGTCGGGTCTTGGCAAGACCAGGCGCGCCGATCAACAAGGCATGCCCGCCGGCAAGGATCGCAGCGAGCGCTAATTCGATGACCCGCTCTTGGCCAAATACAGCTTTGCCGATTTCAGTTTTCACTTTTGCAAGCGTTTCACCGGCGGCTTCCGCCTTCGCAACAATAGCTGGATTATCGTCTGCCATGAGCACTCCGTCTTCACTATCTACATCAGTCGCACTAGGTCTAGGCGAGAACATGGCGGAGTACCACATGAAAACAGATGGAAATTCTGTCATTTCCTTGGAAGAGGTTTTGCAGGCCATCGCCCCGGACGGGTTGGATGGACCCTTGCCGCCAGTTCACCTGTGGAATCCGCAGAATTGCGGCGATATCCAAATGGAGATTCGCGCTGATGGCGCTTGGTGGCACGAGGGCGGACGGATCAAACGAGAGCGCCTTGTGAAACTGTTCTCACGTATCTTGCGCAAGGACTCCGACGGCGAGATTTATCTCGTCACACCGTACGAAAAAGTCATTGTGCATGTAGAAGATGCGCCATTTGTCGCAGTTCGTGTCGACCGGGTTGGGACACCTGGGCGCGATCAAACGCTCGCCTTTACGACCAATCTTGGTGATGTGGCATTGGCCGGATTAGATCTTCCGATCCGAGTTGAGACAGATCCCGAAACCGGAGAGCCAAGCCCCTATGTGTTGGTGCGCGGCGGTTTGGAGGCAAAGCTCTCGCGTCCTGTCTTCTATGAGCTCGCCGAAATGGCGGAAGCCTATGAAGGCTGCGCCGGACAATTAGGGGTTTGGTCGCAAGGGCATTTCTTTGAGCTGGGGCCAGCCACATAATGAGTTTCACAACGCTAGATGATTTTCTGAGCCGCGCCAGCGACCGGCTCGATCCGATTGAGGGGGAAGCCCGTCTTGAAGAGGGCGGCGATCTCGACCTTGTTGATCGCGATCAGATCCAAGCCATTCGTGCAGCGGCCGTGCTGATTCCAGTCATTCCGCGGGTCGAAGGCCCAACGGCGCTGTTGACGCGGCGGCCCGACACAATGGCCGCGCACCCCGGCCAAGTCGCTTTTCCGGGCGGCAAGGTCGACCCGGTGGATGCGAATGCGGTCGCTGCAGCTTTGCGCGAGGCCGAAGAAGAAGTCGGTGTTGTCCCAGAGACGGTCAAATTGGTGGCGCGCTCCGCCCCCTATGTCAGCGGCACCGCGTTTCGAATCATTCCCGTTTTGGGGGTTCTGCCTGCAGACTTTACTGCGAAGCCCGATCCGACCGAAGTGGCAGATGTCTTTGAAGCGCCGCTCGATTTCTTGTTCAATTCTGCCAATCACCAAACCGGGACGACCTTCTATAAGGGCAAGAACCGCACTTATACTGAGATGCCCTGGCAAGGCTTTCGGATCTGGGGTGTGACGGCAGGGATCATTCGTGATCTATACGCAAACTTGTACGAATCCTGAGGAGAACGCCGCTTGGCCCCCCGTATCTTACTACAATTGGTCTTGTTTTTATTGCCATTCATTCTCTTTGGCGTTTACCGATTGGCACTCGTTGAGGCTGAACAAGAGGGACGTAAGCCTTGGCCGATCAGATTATTGTTCGGCGTCGGTCTGGTGCTTGCTGTGGGGTCTTGGTTGATCCTGATCCTGCTCGATCGCGGCGGGCGTGAAGAATGCTATCGTCCCGCAGAGATCGTCGATGGTGTCGTTGTGCCGGGTGAAACCTATCCGTGCAATAAGGATCTTGGGTCGATCGGCCTGCCGCGCAATGAAGATCCCGGCGGCCGCGCAGAAGGGGTTGGCGAACGACGCAATTTCGACGGCACGAGAATCGAGATTGATGATGACACGGCAGAGACCCTTGACGATCCTGAACGCTGACTGGCTGACCACAAGCAACACGCAGAAGGTCATTTCCGCGCTCGAAGCAGCGCGGCCAGGCTGCGCGCGGTTTGTTGGCGGCTGTGTCCGCAACACGATTATGGGGCGTCCGGTTGACGATATTGATATCGCAACCCAGTTGGAACCAGAGCAAACCCTCGCCGCTTTAGAGAAAGCCAGCATCCGCGCCATCCCGACCGGGATTGAGCATGGTACGATTACCGCGATCGTTGATCACCAACCTTTTGAGATCACGAGCCTGCGCCGTGACGTTGAAACCGATGGCCGGCGGGCTGTGGTGGCGTTCACCGAGGATTGGACCGAGGACGCTCAGCGCCGCGATTTTCGCTTGAATGCGCTCTATGCGGCACCGGATGGGACGCTGTTCGACCCGGTTGAAGGCGGTTATGAAGATGCCTTAGCCGGCCGGGTGATCTTTATCGGAGATGCCGATCAGCGTTTGCGAGAAGACTATTTGCGGATCTTGCGGTTCTTCCGGTTCAATGCCTGGTACGGCGCCGGCATTGATGCGGAAGGTCTGGCCGCATGCCAGCGCCAGCGTGATGGGTTGTCCAAAATTGCGCGCGAGCGGATTTGGAAAGAGTTGAAAAAGTTGCTCCTGGCTGCGCGGCCGCGTCTGGCGGTTGAGGCGATGGGTGAAACCGGCGTGCTCGATCAAGTCCTGCCAGAGCATAACAGTACGGATGGCTTGCATGACCTGGAGATCACTGAAGAATTGGTCGGTGCTCAACCGGATCCGATGCTGCGCTTAATGGCGCTATTGCCGCGCTCTGCGCCTGCCGTTCAGCAAACAGGAAAGACGCTACGACTTTCAAATGATGAGGCAGAGCGTTTGAATGTCTGGGCAGCAGAAAACCTACCAGAGCCAGTTGGGATGAGATCTCAAGAGCTTCGCGCCACGCTTTATTGGCACGGGAAACAAGCCGTGGTCGATCGAGCGATGCTTGCGGGCGCTGATGTAAGAGACTTGCTCGCGGCGGTGCGGATCTGGAAAAGTCCGGATTTTCCGATCACCGGCGATGATGCACTCGCGGCGGGCTTAACCGGGCCAGATATTGGCGATGCGCTGCGGCGGGTTGATCAGGCATGGGTTGCCAGCGATTTCGGGCTCGAGCGCGACGCTTTGCTGGCTTTATTGGTTCAGGAATAGAATTGAAGCGTTCAAATAGCCGGCGAAACTGACCCATAAAAGATAGGGCAGCTGCATGATTGCGGCGGCGGTCGAGAATTTCGAGAAAGCCCGCATCATCGCGGCAATCATCACCCAAAGCGCGCCTAGAACGATCATAGAGATCAGCACTTGATGGAAGCCAAAGAATAGCCAGCTCCAGGCGAGATTTAGCGCGAGTTGGGTAAAGTAGAGGCCGAGCGCTGCAGAGCAGGCTGCGAAACTACCAGCCTTAATCCGAACCAGAACCGCGCCCATCGCCATGAGAACAAACAGGATCGGCCAGATGATCGCAAAGATCATGTCGGGCGGCGTCAGGCCGGGCTTCTCAAGGGCGAAATACCAGACATCCTCGCTCCCCCCAGACACAGCCGCGCCCAATCCGGCGGTTGCGGCGGTTAGGATTGCGATGCCAAAAGTAACCAGCGTTGCTGGACGAGAGGGGGACATGCACCAGCCGTATCAGCTCACTATAGATTCGTCACCGGCGCTTACGGCCATTTTACAATTGGCGGCATGGACGACAAAATACTCGTGACATTTCCGCCCGTTTTGAGCCCGAACGTCGTGCCGCGATCATAGAGCAAATTAAACTCAACATAGCGGCCGCGGCGGATCAATTGCTCGTCGCGCTCGGCTTCGGTCCAGCCTTCATTCATGCGCCGGCGAGCGAGCTTTGGATAGATTTCGGCGAATTTCCGTCCGACGTCCTGGGTGAAAGCGAAGTCTTTTTCCCAATCGCCCGTATTCAAACGATCATAGAAAATGCCGCCAGTTCCACGCGGTTCATCGCGGTGCTGTAAATGGAAATACGCGTCGCAGCGCTGCTTGAAATCTGGATACCAGGATGTGTCATACGGATCGCAGGCGTCTTTTAGCGCCGCATGAAAGTCGACTGTATCAGCAAATTCGGGGTCGCGTTGATGGTCTAGGAGCGGCGTCAGGTCACCGCCGCCACCAAACCAGCTTTCGCTGGTCACTAACATGCGCGTGTTCATGTGCACCGCCGGAACGCGCGGATTGTGGAGATGGGCGATCAGCGACACGCCCGCGGCCCAAAACCGGCCATCTGATTCGTCTGCGCCTGGGATTTGTGCGCGAAAGGCTTCGGAAAAAGACCCGTAAACTTCAGAAACGTGGACGCCGACCTTCTCAAAAAATTTGCCGCGCATGATCGCCATGCGGCCGCCGCCAAGGTCCTCGCTGCCATCACCGCGTGTCCACTCTGTCTTTTCAAACCGGCCCGGCGTGCCAGAATAAAGAGGGCGATCAGCCTCGTCCTCGAGCGCTTCAAACCGCCCAATGATATCGTCCTGCAAGGACCTGAACCAGGTTGAAGCGCGTTGCTTTTTGGTCTCAAGATCAGTCATGTCGGCTCTCTTAGGTGGGTTACGCGGCAGCGCTAAAACTCTGTTTCACATTAGTGTATCGGGAGATACCCTTATCAGGGTCGGAAATTGTGTCGCATCCTGCGCGCTTTCAACAGCTTGAAATCAGTCGCGAGGCAGGGTAGGCGGGCAGAAATAATGGGGAGGAGACTTGCGGCGCTGCGCCGCAATGATGCTTTTCTCCAATCTGTGTATTTAGGCTGCAAGGTCATGCCGAAGGAAAAGAAGACGTGAGCGCATCTAACACGACGGCCCCGGATCAGGTTGACGAAGAACGCCGGGATTTCATTCACATCGCGACGATCGCAACCGTAGCTGGCGGCGTTGGTTTGGTTGCCTACCCTTTTATCGATCAGATGAATGCGGCGGGTGACACCAAAGCGGCTTCAAGCTTGGAAGTCGATATTTCAAAAATTCCAATGGGCGGCGAAATTCGCGTGTTGATCGGCGGTAAGCCGTTCTTCCTGCGCCACCGTACGCCAGAAGAGATTGCGGCAGCGGTCAACACTGACGTGTCTGACTGCCCCGATCCAGAAACCGACGAAGAGCGCCTCGTGGCGCTTCCGGACGGCACATTCAATGCGGCGATCCTGATTACGTCTGGCGCTTGTACACACCTTGGGTGTGTGCCGGTTGGCCCTGCGCAGGGCAGCGTTGGCGACTTTGGCGGCTGGTACTGCCCATGCCACGGTTCGCACTATGATACGTCTGGCCGAATTCGGAAGGGCCCAGCCCCGAAGAACCTGCCCGTACCAGACTATGAGTGGGTCACTGCCTCACTCGTCAAGATTTCACTCTAAGGAAGGACAAGAGACCGATGAGCGGACACGAGTCCACCTACGAGCCTAAGACAGGCATCGAAAAATGGCTGGATAGCCGACTTCCGATTGTGCGCCTTGCGCATGACAGCTTTGTCGACTTTCCAACCCCTAAAAATCTCAACTACTGGTACACATTTGGCGGCATCCTGGCGATCTGCCTGGTGGTCCAGATTGTCACCGGTGTCGTTCTTGCGATGCACTACACCGCGACCGTCAACGAAGCCTTCGGGTCGGTTGAGCGGATTATGCGCGATGTGCCGTTTGGCTGGTTGATCCGAAACATTCACATGGTCGGCGCGTCGATGTTCTTCCTCGCCGTCTATGTCCACATGTTCCGCGGACTTTATTACGGTTCATACAAGGCGCCGCGCGAAGTGCTGTGGCTGCTGGGCTGTATCATCTTCCTTCTGATGATGGCGACGGCATTCCTTGGCTATATGCTGCCATGGGGACAAATGTCGCTGCACGGTGCGAACGTGATCATCAACCTGTTCGGTGCGATCCCGCTGGTTGGCGAAGGCATTCAAAGCTGGCTGATGGGCGGACCTTCGGTTGGCAATCAGACGCTGCAACGCTTCTTCTCGCTGCACTATTTGCTGCCCTTCATGATTGCCGGTGTTGTGATCCTGCACATCTGGGCGCTGCACGTCCCAGGCAATAATAACCCAACAGGCGTTGAAGTTCAGGACGTTGAGAAAGACACCATCCCGTTCCACCCGTACTACACGGTGAAAGACGGCTTCGCGATCGTGGTCTTCATGATCATCTTCGCAGTGTTTGTGTTCTACGCCCCGAACGTCCTTGGACACGCTGACAACTATATCGAAGCGAACCCATTGGTGACGCCAACGCACATTGTGCCGGAATGGTATCTGTTGCCGTTCTACGCGATCCTGAGAGCGATTACGTTCAATCTTGGTCCGGTGGATGCGAAGCTGCTCGGCGTGATCTTCATGTTCGGCTCTATCGCTGTCCTGTTCCTGCTGCCATGGCTCGACACCTCCAAAGTGAAGTCCATGCGCTACCGTCCGGTCGCCAAGCAGTTCTTCTTCGGCTTTGTTGTGGCTTGTCTGCTGCTCAGCTGGTGCGGCGCGTCGAACCCGGATGATCCGATCATCTCAATGGGCGAAGACAAACTGGTCGTCTCCTATACAGACACTGCTGGCCTTGAAGGTACTCGGACGTTCGAAGACTACGCTCCAGCGGCGCAGTTCAGAGACGAACAGGCTTCTGCGGGTGGAACAGCTTCGCTGGCCATTCAAGTGGCCCCAGCGTTCCAGTTCCTGCACCTGTCACAGCTGATGACGGCTTACTATTTCGCTTACTTCTTGTTGATCCTGCCAATTCTGGGTCTCAGAGAACGTCCAAAAGGCGAGCCCGATTCCATTCACCACGCCGTTCTCGGCAATGATGCGCCCGCGGCGGCGCCAGCCGAATAAGGATATCACGGATATGAAACTCTTCCGTCCTCTCCTCGTAGGTCTTGGTGCGATTGCGATCGGCCTCACCGCTCATGCTGCTGGCGGCGCGAAACACGCGCACGCTCCGGATGAGGGTTGGCCCTTTGCGAAAGTGCCAGCTGGCCAAATCGATAAAGAAAGCGCTCAGCGCGGATATCAAGTGTACAACGAGGTTTGCTCGTCGTGCCACGGTATGAAGCTTCTCTCTTACCGGAATCTCGGTGAGAAAGGCGCGCCTTTCTACAATGACGAATACGCGAACGCGAACGACAATCCGCTGGTCAAAGCGATTGCGGCTGAGATTGAAATTCTCGATCCGAACCCGGATGATGCCGGTGATCCAGTTTATCGTCCGGCGATTCCAGCAGACAAGTTCCGCGACCCTTATCCAAACGAGCAAGCTGCGAAAGCGGCCAATGGCGGCGCGTTGCCACCGGATCTGTCAGTCATCACTAAAGCCCGTGGACACGGCGCTGAAGGTGAAGGCGCGTCTTATGTCTACTCACTGCTTGCGGGTTATCCTGCAGACGGGAAGATCAAGACCAAAACTGGCGATGATGGCCTGAACGTCAATTATATCGAGTTTGATAAGGGCGAAACGGTCGGTACGCTGACCCAGCCAACTGGGCTCTACTATAACGAGTATTTCGCAGGGGATTCGACCCCGCAATGGGATGGCGATCCACGTCACGTTCCTTATGGCGGCTTTATCGCGATGGCGCCTCAGCTGCCAGATGGCCGTGTTGAGTACATTGACGGCACTGAAGCAACGACCGCTCAAATGGCTTACGATGTCGCGCAGTTCCTGCACTGGGCCGGCGATCCAAAGCAGAGCCAGCGTAAGTCGCTCGCTTTGCCTGTGATGCTGTACCTCGTATTCCTCGCGATCCTGCTTTGGTTCTCTTACAAGCGCATCTGGCGCAATGTGAGCCACTAAGCAGCACGACACAGTCACGTGAATTGACGACCCCGCCCTGGATTGCTCCAAGGGCGGGGTTTTACGTTTAGAGAGAGAAGCACATGTCGAAATGGGTAATTGGCGTCATTGGTGGCTCTGGCTTGTATGACATTGATGGTCTGGAGGCGGCCGAAGAGGTTCAAGTCGATACGCCATGGGGCGCGCCTTCAGATCGTTTGGTCAAAGGCCATATCGGCGATGTCGCGTTTGTCTTCTTGCCGCGCCATGGCAAAGGCCATCGCCTGACGCCGAGCACCGTTCCATACCGCGCCAATATCGATGCGCTGAAACGCTTGGGCTGTACCGATGTGCTCTCGATCTCGGCATGCGGGTCGCTGCAGGAGCAATATGCGCCTGGCGAGTTCGTTATGGTCGATCAGTTCATTGATCGCACATTTGCCCGTGAGAAGACCTTCTTTGGCCCCGGCATGGTCGCGCACGTCTCCGTCGCTGATCCGGTCTGCGGGCGGCTCTCTCAGCTTGCTGGGGACGCGGCAGTACAGGCGGGGGCTAAGGTCCATCGCGGCGGCACGTATTTGGCGATGGAGGGGCCGCAATTCTCGTCTCGCGCTGAGAGCCATTTGTATCGCCAATGGGGCTGCGACGTGATCGGCATGACCAATATGCCGGAAGCCAAGCTCGCCCGTGAGGCTGAGTTGCCTTATGCGACCATTGCCATGGTCACTGATTATGATTGCTGGCGCGCCGATGAGGCGCATGTTGAGGTGACGAACGTGCTCGAGATCATGGGCGGCAACACGGCCAAGGCGAAGACCGCGATCGGCCATCTCGCCGCAACTTTGCAAGGCGTCCCTAGGACCACGTCTCCGCAAGGGATCGAAACCTGTCTCGATTATGCATTGATCACGTCGCCTGAGGCGCGAGATCCAGAGATGTTGGCCAAGCTCGACGCGATTGCTGGCCGGGTGTTGCGTCAAGTTTAGGGGATTTCGGCCACACTGACTGACAAAACCCTGCGCGTCACAGAAGAGTCATCTTGCGACTCAGTGAGGGTTCGTCTTTAAGCCCAAAGCAAGTGATCTGGGCAAAGGTGGCACTTTCAATGAAACTCATTTCCTGTAATGCGAATAGACCGCTCGCTGAAGCGATTGCAGACCATCTCGACTGTCCGCTGACCGCTGCCGAGGTGAAGAATTTCGCCGACAATGAGATTTTCGTTCGGATCAATGAGAATGTGCGCGGTGAGGATGTCTTTGTCATCCAGTCCACATCACGCCCTGCCAATGACAATCTGATGGAATTGCTGATCTGCATCGATGCGCTGCGCCGCGCCTCGGCCGCGCGGATTACAGCCGTGATTCCGTATTTTGGCTATGCTCGCCAAGACCGCAAAACTGATGGTCGGACGCCGATTTCCGCGAAACTCGTGGCGAACCTGATCACCGCGTCTGGAACAGACCGCGTTTTGACCATGGACCTGCATGCCGGTCAGATCCAAGGTTTCTTCGATATTCCAACCGACAATATGATCGCTCTGCCCGTCATGGTCGACGATATTCAGCGCCGCATGGGCAAAGACCCGCTAATGGTTGTTTCACCGGATACGGGCGGCGTTGTGCGCGCGCGTTCTTTCGCGAAACGAATCGGTGCCGACCTTGCTATTGTTGATAAGCGCCGTCCTGAAGCTGGCAAATCCGAAGTCATGAACATTATTGGCGATGTCGATGGCCGCAAATGTATTCTGGTCGATGATATTTGCGATTCAGGCGGCACGCTGTGCAACGCTGCGGCGGCCCTGAAAGAGCAGGGCGCGGTTTCCGTCAGCGCTTACATCACCCACGGGGTGCTCTCGAATAACGCTGTGCAGCGGATTGAAAAATCCGTGATGGACGAGCTCGTCATCTGCAACACAATCCAGCCGGATGACGCGGATCTGAAATCCAAGAAACTGCGCGTCTTGTCTGTCGCGCCGCTTCTAGGGGAAGCGATCCGCCGGATTGCGAATAATGAGAGTGTCTCGAAACTGTTCGACTAGGGGTCGTATCAGCCTTTGTGAATGACCAGACCTTTGACAGCTAATGGGTCCATCGCTTCGCCATCTTTGTAGACCTCCAAGTGGAGATGAGGCCCAGACGCGCCATTAGCTGTTTTGCCGACTTTGCCCAATTCAGTTCCAGCTTTGACCTTTTGCCCTTCTTTCACCAGCATTTTGGAGAGCGAGGCGAAGCGCATTTTGCGTCCGTCTTCGAGTAAAATGTCGACCGTGTAGCCGTAGCCATCTTTCTTCTTCGCGAGCAGAACCTTAGCGTCGGCTGGACTGTGAACCAGGGTGTACTCTTTGGCTTTGATATCCACGCCATTATGCCACCACGGATTCTCTTTCTGCCACTCGTCAGTATAGTTCTTGCCGAACGGGGCTGAGACCTTTGTGTGGGCATCCACGAAAATGGCGTGCGAGAAAACCCCGCCGCTCACGACTGAGGCCGCTTGGGCCAATGAAAGCGGGGCGAGTACCAATCCAGCCGCCAGGGCCATAATCGCCATGCGTTGACGCGGTTGCCGTGCATCGCGCTCTAGCAATTGGGTCAGCCGCTTCTTCAGCGTTTCATGACGCGGCAGAATAAACGCTGCCACCGGTAAAGCGTGGTTGGGAATGGGCCGCGTCACGCGCGCCGTTTTGGCGAGCGTGCGGGCATAGGCAACATTGTCGCCGGTCAAAGACGCGGTCTGCTCGTCACAGGCCGCTTCGCGCCAATAATCGAGCTCGCGGCGCATCATCCAAGCAAAAGGGGAGAACCAAAAAACATCTGCAACCAGGCGCTCAAACGGGCGGGTCAGCAAGTCGCCTCGCGCCACATGCGTGCATTCATGAGCGAGGATAATGTCGGCATCGGCCTGATCTGTGATCGCTTCGGGCAAATAGATTGTCCGGCGGCGAATGCCAGCAAGGAATGGAGATCCGTGCGGGATGCTTGCCGTGGCAGGGGTTTGCTTAAGGCCGAGTTTTCCTGCCCACTGATCTGCGCGAAGGTCGGTATTGGGAGAGGCCAAGCGCTTAATATTCTGAAGCCGGATTTGGCAGAGCGCATTCACGCCAAGGCGTACAGCCCAGCCAGCGATGAGACCGCCGAGCAGAAGCATGCCAATCAATGGCATCGCCGAGGAATCGTTTGCGGCTTGCATGGCAGCATTGGTGGATAAGGCTTCTGCGGCGCCGCCAATATAAGGCAGATCCGGAATTGGCGTCGCCATCGGCGTTGGCAGGATCGCATAGACCCCCGCGATGACCCAAGGCAGGAATGCCAAGATGGCCGCCCCACGCCAAATGGTGTGGGCAAATCGAGCTGGCACGGGTTCTCGGCTCAAGAATTGAGCTCCCCCCGCTAACAGCCCGGTCCAAACTAGCGAAAACGCAATGAACCAGAGGGCTGACATACTTTACTCCCCGTTTTTGCGGGCTTCCGCCGCATTTATTATAGCGTCGAGCTCATCAAGCTCAGTGTCTGAAAGGTGTGGGCTTTCGGCGAACATGGTGGCCGGGATCGGGCCATCCATATCCAAAACTTTACGGGCGAGGTGGCGAACCAGGCTGCCGAGCGTTTCGACGCGGTCCAGCATCGGTTCGAACGTAACCGGGTCGACATCACCATTGCGCTTGACCCAACCCTTCGCTTCCATCCGTCCGAGAACGGTGCGCGTGGTCGAAAGTTGCCAGTCCTGCGATGGGCCAACCGCCTCATGCAATTGCCGCGCGGTCTTGGCGCCGCTGGTCCAAAGGAATTTAAGGATCACAAGTTCCGACGGATTTGGGTTGGCCATAAGACGTCCTCAATGGTGCTACACGTGTAAAACTACGCGTGTAAACGCGGCTGAGTCAAGTGACGTGTGACTTAGGTGTTGATGGGGCGGCGCCTTTCCCGTATAGCCACCGCCTTACAGAAAGGACGGCGCGAGGCCGTACCTGTCAGGCTGTCACTCCAAAACGGATTTGGGGCGGACTTCAGGACGAAAGGAAAGAATATGTCTACAGATATTACGTTTAACGTCACCGTGCGCGAGCGCATTGGTAAGGGCGGCGCCCGTGAAGCTCGTCGTTTGGGTATGGTCCCAGGCGTCCTTTATGGCGGCGACGAAGCTCCGGTTGCGATCAACCTGAAGCAAAACGAAGTCGTGAAAGCGATCAATACCGGTCAGTTCCTGTCTTCGACAGCAACTCTGGTCCACGGCAGCGATAAGCAAATGGTTATCCCGCAAGCGATCCAAATGCACCCGGTGACCGATCAGCCACAGCATGTCGACCTGTTCCGCGTTAAGCGCGATCAGATCATTACAGTGGAAGTCGCTGTGAACTTCCTGAACGAAGAGGAAGCCCCTGGCCTGAAGAAAGGCGGCGCGTTGAACGTCGTTCGCTTCGCGGTCGAGCTGAACGTTCGTGCCGACAGCATTCCAGATGGGCTCGATGCCGACCTCACCGGTCTGGACATTGGTGACAATGTCAAAATCTCCGACATCAACCTGCCAGATGGCGCTGAACCAACGATCACTGATCGTGACTTCACCATTGCCTCAATCGTTGGCCGCGGTATCGCTGCGGACGCTGAAGAGGATACGGAAGCACCGGAAGAAGTTGAAGTCGAAGCGACGAAACAAGCTGGTGACGAAGAAGAAGCGTGATCAAATCGCTCTTGAAATTGATGGCGGGATGGCTTCGCGGCCGTTCCGCCATTATTGATTCAGAGCCTGATGAAGCGGAGGACCCGGTAATGCACATTCTTGTCGGACAGGGAAATCCGGAGACAAAATATCTGCGCAATCGGCACAATTTCGGGTTCATGGTCTTGGATGCGATTGCCTCAGATTATGCGTTCGGGCCGTGGCGGGGGAAGTTCCAAAGCCAGGTCTGTGAAGGCCGCGTTGGCGGCGAGAAGGTCCTGCTGATCAAGCCCGAGACCTATTACAATGAAACCGGCCGGGCCGCACAGGCCGCGATCAAGTTTTACAAATTGACCGCCGAAGATGTCACGATCTTTCATGATGAGATTGATCTGGCACCGGGTCGGCTTCGCGTGAAACGCGGCGGCGGGCATTCTGGAAACAATGGCATTCGGTCGATGATCGCGCATGTTGGCGCTGAGGTTCGACGTGTACGAATGGGGGTTGGGCATCCAGGCGATAAATCACGCGTTATGCCCTACGTGCTGGCCGATTTCGCAAAGGCCGATGAAACCTGGCGCGATGCGATGATCGATGCGTGCTCGCGCGCCTTGCCAATGCTTTTCGAGCATGGCGATGAGCGGTTTCAAACCGAAGTTATGCGCCTCGCGCCTGCACCGAAGCACGATCCCAAGCAAAACTGATCAGCGGTTACTCGTCTTCAGTATCGTCGATAATTGGACCCGGCTCGAGCACCGTTGGCGGTTGCTCGTCGAGAAGGTATTCCGGTATCTGACCGACCGGGCACTGCTCGACCAGTACGCCGCCTGATCCAAATGCAACAGCGGGTAAGCCTTGCTGCGTGCGCAGCGCGGCGCTGAGGATCAGCATTGCAACAATCACAATCCCGACGGCGCCGAGCATTAACGGGCCCAAAACGTCTTCCGTCTGTTCCGGAACCGATGGCGGGGAGATCGGTGTCAGCGGCTCATCTGGATCGCGAACCGCCGCGGCGATTGGCGCAGCAGGCCCCGCAGCAACAGGTTTCGCAGCCGGGATGGTGGTCTTTGGCGTCGAGGTTTTGGCAGCCGGCGTTGAAGCTTTTGCTTTCGGCTTGGCTGTTTGTGACAGCGGATCGGTAGGATGCGCTTCTTTCCACATCTCTTTGCCGTCTTTGTCGCTGGTCTTTAAGTCGACCCAGTCACGCAAATCCTTGCGGCCATCGCGGCGACCCAACTCGTCAACCAGATCATAAAAGCCAGCGACTAATTTGCGCGGCCCCATACCGGTGAGGACAAATCTTTTATCGTCGCTAAACGGTTCGTCGGGCACGGTCTTGTCTAGCCCGGTCTGCAATAGCACGCCGTCTTTAGAGCGCGCGTGGTGGGCAATCGCGTGAACCCAATCGCTATCGCTTTTGCTGGTATCGCAAGACTCCTTCGACCACAGCACCAAAACCGTTTGGGCATTATCGGCGTCGCGATAATCTTTCGGCGTGGGCGTCGTGTGTTCGCGTTTCTTATCGTAACGGACTTTGAATTTCAGCGCGCGCAGCCGCCGGACCAGGAGATTAGCTTTCTCTCCATCCGCAAGCGCATTCACCAAAAAGACGTCGTAACGAGCCATATTCTATTCCCTTTGTTCCCTTGCTTTTGACAGGCGCGGCACGGCTTGACCAGTAGATTCCAGTTTAAGGAGAGAAAACCCTCTGGTGTTCGCGGCAGAATACGGTAAGCCGCGCGCAGCAATGTTTTGGAGGCATCCATGGGCTTCAAGTGTGGAATTGTTGGACTACCCAATGTTGGTAAGTCGACTTTGTTTAATGCGCTGACGCAAACCGCTGCCGCGCAGGCCGCGAACTATCCGTTCTGTACGATCGAGCCGAATGTCGGCGAGGTCGCTGTTCCGGAGCCGCGTCTCGGCAAATTGGCTGAGATCGCCGGATCGAAAGAAGTCATTCCAGCGCGAATGAATTTCGTCGATATTGCAGGCCTTGTTGAAGGCGCGTCTAAGGGCGAAGGGCTGGGCAATCAGTTCCTTGCCAATATTCGCGAAACCGATGCGATCATCTATGTGCTGCGCTGTTTCGAAGACGACGACATCACCCACGTTTCTGGCAAGGTTGATCCGATTGCAGACTTGGCCGTGGTCGAAACAGAATTGATGCTGGCCGATCTGGAGAGCCTCGAAAAGCGCAAGACGAACTTGGTCAAGAAAGCCAATTCCGGCGACAAAGAAGCCAAGACCCAAGTGTCACTGCTCGATAAAGCGCTGGCCGAACTCAATGAAGGCCGCCCAGCGCGCCGCGCTGAGATAGACGAGGACGATGTCAAAGCCTGGAACATGTTGCAGCTTCTGACCTCTAAGCCGGTCCTCTATGTTGCGAATGTCGACGAAGAGAGCGCGGATGCTGGAAACGATTATTCCAAACGGGTGCTCGATTATGCCGCCGATGAAGGCGCGCAAGCGGTTGTCATCTCCGCACAGATCGAGGCTGAGATTTCCCAGCTTGAAGATGAAGAGCAGGCCGAATTCCTGGAAACATTGGGTTTGGAGGAGCCGGGTCTCAATCGCTTGATCCATTCCGGCTATACGTTGCTCGGCTTGCAGACCTATTTCACGGCTGGCCCGAAGGAATCTCGCGCCTGGACGATCCGCGAAGGTTGGACCGCTCCGCAAGCGGCCGGCGTCATTCACGGCGATTTCGAAAAGGGCTTTATCCGCGCTGAAACCATCGCCTTTGAAGACTATGTCGCCAATGGCGGCGAAGCGGGTGCGAAAGACGTCGGCAAAATGCGCGCAGAAGGCAAAGACTATATCGTCCAGGACGGCGACGTCTTGTTGTTCCGGTTTAACGTTTAAAGCCTCAGTCTCGACAAAGTTCCGTATATGTTCTAGTCCGAATCGGGTATAGGATGTTTCATGGAACCCATCATTCAAATCGGCGAAACGGGGCTCGACCTCATTCACCTTATTGCGATTGTCATTGCCCTTGGTTTGGCAGCAGCGGCGTATCGACTGAACGAACAATTTGGCCGAGAGAAGATCGTGCGCGCCGAAGCTGAAGCCGACCTCGCGCATGCCTCACAAGAGTTGAAGACCCAGCGGGCGAGAGCCGAAGATGCCAAACTCGAACTGGCTGAGCTGCGCGGGCAAACCGCGAAACAACGCGAAGAGTTCAGCACACTGGCCCAGCAAGTGATGAAACAGGCGCAGGCGCAGTTCGTCGAAATGGCCGATGAGACGTTCAAGAAACACCGCGAAGGCGCCAAGGGCGAGCTCAACCAGCTGATGAAGCCGATCGGCGAGAATTTCGATGCGTTCAAGAAACGCGTCGAAGCGATTGAGAAAGTCCGCACCGAGGACAAATCTGCGATCCAGGAACAGGTCAAAGCAATTGGCGAAAGCCTGCACCGCAACACGGCCGAAACGGGCAAACTGGTCAATGCGCTGACCGCGCCGAAAGGCGGCGGCAGCTGGGGCGAGATGCAGCTTCGCCGCGTCATGGAAGTCGCGGGCATGTCCGCCTATTGCGATTTTAATGAGCAAACGCAGGACCAAACAGCTGATGGCGCGCGCCAGCGACCTGATGTGGTGATCCATCTGCCGGGCGAGCGCCAGATTGTCGTCGACTCCAAAGTGTCTCTGGAGGCCTATTTGCAAGCCAGTTCGGCGAGTGACCCGACCCAGAAGACCGCGTTTCTAAAATCGCATGCCGAGAGCGTTAAGCGCCATGTCGATACGCTTGCCTCGAAGCGTTATCAGGACAATCTGGATGAGCGTGTGGACTTTGTCGCCATGTTCATTCCTGGAGAGAACTATTTCGCCGCCGCGCTGGAATATAATCCTGAACTGTTGGAGCGCGCCTATTCCAAGAACGTCATCGTCACCACGCCGTCGACTTTGATCGGGCTTGCCAAGACCGTGTCCTATGTCTGGCGTCAGGAAAAAATGACGGAGAATGCGCGCGAAGCCGCCCAGCTTGGACAGCAGCTTTATGAGCGGATCTCGACCATGGCCGGTCATATCGAAAAGCTTGGAAAGTCGCTGAACGGCGCGGTTGATAATTATAACAAGATGAACGCCTCGCTCGACAAACGTGTCCTGCCGACCATGCGAAAATTCGAAGAGCTTTCGATTGCTCCGCCGGATAAAACCATACCAGAAACGAAGCGGATCGAAGTCAGCGCTGATGCCAGCCAAAAGACACTTGAGCTCGACCTTGCCGACTAAACTATAGGCATCGCCGTATTCGATACCGGTCCAGACATTGACCTAACGCCATTGTCTACATACTTGAGGGCCATGGCTATTCGAGAGATCCTCACCGTCCCAGATGCGCGGCTTAAACAGGTATCAAAACCTGTCGAAGGCGGCGTCGCGGACGAAACGCGCGCCCTCATGGATGACATGTTGGAGACGATGTATGACGCGCCGGGCATTGGCCTTGCTGCGATCCAAGTCGGCGAACCGGTCCGCGTGATCGTGATGGACCTCCAGGAAGATGAGGAAAAGAACCCGCGTTACTTTGTGAACCCGGAAATTCTACCTCTGACAGAAGAACTGGCGCCTTATGAAGAGGGCTGCTTGTCGGTTCCCGATATTTTCGAAGAAGTCGAACGCCCAATCGAATGCCGGATCCGCTATCTCGACTATGATGGCAATGAGGTCGAGGAGATCGCAACAGGCATGTATGCGGTCTGCATTCAGCATGAAATGGATCACCTCGAAGGCACGCTCTTCATTGACTATCTCTCGCGCCTCAAACGCCAGCGCGCGGTCGATAAAGTGAAGAAAGCCAAGCGACTTAAAGAACAGAGTGCAGCTTAATCCGCTAACGCACTTTATGGCACGCGCGTCTCACGCTACAGCCCGCTTATGACGAACACCCTTCGCATCGCCTTTATGGGCAGCCCCGATTTTGCTGTCCCTGTTCTCGCCGCTCTGGTTGAAGCGGGGCATGAGATCGCTTGTGTGTATTCCCAGCCGCCGCGCCCAGCCGGTCGCGGAAAGAAGCTAAGGCCGACGCCGGTGCATCAATGGGCAGAGGCCCACGGACTGGATGTGCGGACCCCGCGTTCTCTCAAGAAAGCGCCGGAGCAAGATGATTTTACCGCGCTAAAGCTCGATGCCGCTATCGTCGTAGCTTATGGGCTGATCCTACCTCAGGAAATCCTCGATGCGCCGCGTCTGGGCTGTATGAACATGCATGCCTCGCTGCTGCCGCGCTGGCGCGGGGCTGCGCCCATCCACCGTGCGGTTATCGCGGGTGACGAGATGACTGGCGTTCAGGCGATGATGATGGAGGCCGGCCTCGATACAGGGCCCGTCTTGGCGACAGCGCAAACCCGCATCCTTCCATCGGACACCACGGGCAGTGTGCATGACAGGCTTGCGGGTCTAGCGGCAGACCTCGCGGTGACCTCGCTCGCAGGTCTCGCTGATGGCTCGCTGATCCCTCAGCCTCAAGTGGAAGACGGCGTGATCTATGCGCATAAAGTCACCGCAGAAGATCAGCGTGTAGATTGGTCGCGCCCGGCGGCAGAGGTGGATTGCCAAATTCGCGGTCTGTCCCCATTTCCCGGGGCCTGGTTCCATTACACGCCCGCTGGGGAGGCTGAGCCGCTGCGCATGAAAGCTTTGATGAGCCGCCTTGAGGAGGGCGTAGCGAGCGCGCAACCTGGCGATCTGATCGATGATCAACTCCTCGTTCAATGCGGCGATGGCGGCGCGGTTCGCCTGCTAAAAGCCCAGAAACCCGGCTCAAAAGCCATGGAAGCAGAAGATTTGCTTCGCGGGCTTTCGATTCCCAAGGGAGCAAAATTCGCATGAACAATCTTTGGATCCGACCTGCGACGAGCGATGATGCCGATCTGATCACCGAGCTCACTGACGCAGCTTTTGGCACGCCGGAAGAGGCTCAGATTATCACCAAGCTGGCCGAAGATGGCGACAGCCTCGCCTCTTTGGTGGCGCACAATGATCGCGAGATTTTGGGCCATATCCAATTCTTCAAAGTCTGGGTCGACGGCGCCGACACGGTTTGTGGCCTTGGCCCAGTATCCGCGCGCCCAGACGTCCAGCGCCGCGGAATCGGCGCGGGTCTCATTCGCTTCGGACTAACATTGATGGAAGGCGCCGGGCGTAGTCATTGCTTCCTGCTCGGCCATAAAGAATACTATCCACGCTTCGGGTTCTCGTCTGACTTGGCGGCGCAATTCACGGGCCCATGGTCTGGTCCCAACTTCATGGCGAAGCAGCTCACAGATAGCGGCCCCGTCAAAGGCGAGCTCAAATATCCGAAGGCCTTCGGAGCTTAAAGCGATGCAGCGCTATAAGATCACGGTGGAATATGATGGCCGGCCCTATTTCGGGTGGCAGCGCCAGGATGGTCAGCCCTCGGTCCAGCAAGCCTTAGAAGAAGCCGCTGCCATCCTGGATGATGCCCCGGTGCGGGTGCAAGGCGCCGGGCGAACCGATCGCGGCGTTCACGCCACCGGCCAAGTGGCGCATTTTGATTTGCAGAAGCCGCGCCCAATCCGAAAAATCGCGGATGCACTCAACTTTCATTTGCGACCTGAAAAAGTCGCCGTTTTGGATGCTGAAGAAGTCGCGCCCGATTGGAGCGCACGCTTCAACGCAACGCTTCGGGCTTATCGCTATGTGATCATCAACCGACGCGCCGACCTGACGGTCGATCGCGGGCTCGCCTGGCGGATCCCGTTTCAGCTTGATGCGAGCGCCATGGATCGCGCCGCCAAAGCTCTGATCGGTCAGCATGATTTTTCGACCTTCAGAGACGCCGAATGCCAAGCCAAATCGCCGGTCCGAACGCTCGATAAGATCGACGTCGCGCGCTATGGTGAGGGTCTGGAAGTCACAGTTGAGGCGCGCAGTTTCCTGCACCGCCAAGTCCGCTCAATTGTCGGGTCGCTGGTTGAAGTTGGTCGCGGTGCGAAAGGCGAAGACTGGATTGCGGAAATCCTAGAGGCGCGGCATCGCCCAGCTTGCGGCCCCGTGGCACCAGCGGATGGCTTGTTCTTAGAGCGGGTGGAGTATGGCGCCGCCCTAAACGCCCAGTCCGGAAAATAGCGGCGCGACTGTTTCAATCGTGCGTCTCATTTCATCTAGGTCGGGCGTTTCGTCTTCTAGACCGTATCCGAACTCATCGTTTGGTCCGACATATTGAACCACCAATCCGTCACCGCGCGACAGCACGTAGACGCTTTTATAGAACAGGCCATATCGCGCTTCAGGTTGCGCTGGCATCCAATTGATTTGCCCGCGCACCGGGGCCAGTTCATCTGCGCCCCAGAGCGTTTTTGCGCCATAGCCCGTACAATTGAAGATCACCGGTTGCGTTAGGCCGAGGGCGGCGGCGCGATCTGGAAATGTACGCCGTTCCATGCGTCCACCGAGGCTCAGAAAATCACGCACCAAACGCTCGGTATAGGCGGCGATGTTGAAGGCCATGCTCATTCCCTTGCGCGCGCTGGCAACCGGGAAGGTGTGCGCCTCATCAGGGAGCCTCGATTGCGGCGGCATGAGACCGTCCAGGCCGCGATCCAAATGTAGGAAGTCTCTTGTCGCGCGTGGCGACGGTGATGGATCATGCGGGCGCAAAGGATAGAAGGGTTGAAACTCAACCGGTTGTCCGGTGGTGCCCATATAGGATTGGTGCGTGCGGAACGATTTACGGGCCCAGCCTTCCCATTTGTCTGCAAAGCCGTCTGGCACGTCTGATTTCAAGCCTATGCGGCTGCTCGGTGACCAGACGCCCGTTGCGCGGGCTGAGCGCGTTTCGCTGGGAAACTCATTGGCGTAAATGGTGACCTTGGCGCCGGTCTCGGCGAGACGCAAAGCCGTCGTCAGCCCGATGACGCCCGCGCCGATGACCGCGAAATCACGTGTGCCGTGGCCCGCGACCAGGCCAATCGCTTCTTCTGCGCAGCCCCAGGATAAAGACCAGCCAGATCCGCCATGCCCGTAATTGTGGATGACGGTCTTGTCGCCGAATTGCTGCGCTTCAATGCGCGGCCCCGCAGGTCGAAACGGACGGGTGCAGACTGTGATCCGGATCAGGCGATCCTCGGAGACTTTGAGCGGCGCCCCCGGCAGGAGCGGCTTAGACAGGCTCGGGCGTTGCGCGGGAGTTAGCGTGCATCCACTCGCCGTCAGAGCGGTGGCTGAGGCGAGGAGGTGTCTGCGATTGATCAGCATGAGGCGACTAGAACCATCTGCGCCCGCGCGTGCAATCCAAAAAGGTGAATTGAATTGGTGTTTGCTAAATCCTGCCCAACTTCTACTCTGTGCCATGAGAACGGATATTTGAAGGATCCCCCATGTCAGACCATACAAAGATTGATCGCCGCCAGATGCTGGCTTTGGGGGTTGGCGCCGCTGCCGTCGCAAGCCAGGCGGCGAGCGCGCAGACCGCTGCGACCGGAGGTGAAGGTACACTCGATCTTTCTGGGAAGTCGATTCTTGTCACCGGGTCGTCGTCTGGTTTTGGGCGGCTCGGCGTAGAGCATTATGCGCGTCTCGGGGCGAAAGTGTTCGCGACAATGCGCAATGTGCCACGCGCTGAAGCAGATGAGCTGCGCGACCTCGCCAGCAGCGACAATCTCGATATCAGCGTGATTGAAATCGATGTGACCTCTGACGCGCAAGTCGAGGCCGGTGTGGCGCAGGCTCTGGCTGAAAATGACGGTAAACTAGATGTGCTGATCAACAATGCTGGGCTTTCGGTCGGCGGACCGATTGAAGTCCAAGACATGGCGGCGACTGAGTTGATCTTCGAAACCAATGTTTATGGCTGTCACCGCATGGTGCGGGCAGCGCTGCCAAGCATGCGCGCCAATGGCGGCGGTCAGATTTTCAACATCTCGTCGCAGCTCGGTCGGCTGATCATTCCTGGCTTCGGCATGTATTCCGCGACAAAATTCGCCGTCGAAGCGATGAGCGAGCAAATGGCGTATGAACTGGTGCCACACGGTGTCGACGTGACGATCATCCAGCCGGGCGGATATCCGACCAATATCTGGGCCAACAATAATACCAATTCTGCACCGCTCAAAGAACGTTCGAGTGAAGACCTGCTCGCGGCCTATCCAGCGCTAACCGCTGGTATGGGCGAGCGCACAGGCGGCGGCTCAACCGACCCGATGGATGTGCCGCGCGCGATTGCCGAGATTATCGCTATGCCCAAGGGCACAAGGCCATTGCGCAAAGCCGTCCACCCAGACGCGCGTCCGCAAGAACCGGTAAATGCGGCAGCAGCGGAGGCACAAGTTGCGATGCTCGGCGAGTCTCCGCTCGGGCCTTGGATCAAGGATGTGTTGAAGCGCTAATCAGACGTCGCGCTAAATGGCCAAATAGGCGAACGGCTTAAGAAGGCCGCTCGCCTTACCTGTCCGATCCTATAGATCCGATAGAAGCGGGACTGTTCCCTCGGTCCCCATCCACGCGTCGCGGAACAATTCGCGGGCATATGCTTCTGATCGCGCATCTCCTTTGGCCCGATACGTTTCGGCGAGACCGAACAACGCATAGGCATTGTTCGGAGCTTTAATCAGAGTCTTGAAAAATTCTCGCTCGGCCCGATCATATTGACCGTCTTGCAAGAGGTAGAGGCCAAGCGTTTGCCGCGTTGGATAATACCACCAAGTTGGCTCGAAATACGGCAACTGGCCTTCCGCGGCAGAGGCCGCTTCTAGCCGATCGATAGCGCCGGTCAGGTCCTGCTCCGCGGCCAAAATTCGGCCTTCCAACGTCAGGCGCGCCACATCATGCACACCGGCGAGCGGCGTCAAGTAGAGCGCGTCATAATCGCCAAACCCGGCCTCGTTCTGGAGGGCATTCAAAAGCTCCAGTTCCGCCTTTGCCGCAGCCGCATCGCCCTGCTGAGCGAACACTGTACCGCGGGCATAATGGTAAGCCGTGCGTATATATAAATGCGGGGCTGCCGGCTCTGATGTGGCCAGCACCGTCTCGTCCGTCGAAAAGATGAGATCCGCGAAAAGCGGCGCGGCGGCGATATGCTCCGCCAGCGGGTTCGGTGCAGACGGATCCAACTGAGCCAAGGCTTCCAGCTTATCCGCCATTGCAACCGCTGTGGCAGCATCGCCCGCAAACTGAGAACTCGCCACCACGAAGTGGACATTGTGAGGGTAATAGACGCCGCCATAGACCGCAGAATTTTCAGTTTGCGCCATATATGCTTCGTCCGCGGCAATCGCGGCGATGTTTGATTCGTGCGATTTTTGCCATTTGCCGAGTCGCAAATAGATATGAGACGGCATATGGACCAAATGCCCAACGCCGAGGTCCTGCTTCATCAGCGTGTCAGCAAAAGCCTCTGCGCGGAACGGATCGACCGATGACTCGGTGACGTGAATGTATAGATGAATTGCTGGGGCATATTCGGGATCGATTTCGAGTGCTTTTTCGATCAGCTCCAAAGTACGCGCCGTTCGACCTTTTGGTTCCCGCGCGCCAGATTCCCAATAATCCCAGGGCTGGGTGTCCATATTCGCTTCAGCAGCGAGCGCGAGGACAAGCTTGTCGTCTGGAAAGGCAATGGCAACCTCGTCCATAGCGTCGGCGAAAGCTTCCGCATATTCAGCGACTTCAGCGTTATCCGCGATCCCATAACGGGTCTGCAGCGCTTCGATCAATTGCTTCTCGCGCGCACTGGCGCTGTCGATATTTGCAACGGCTTTCCCGGTTGCGATCAATCCGGCAGCGCCGCGGGCTGGATCATAAGGGATGTTAATATTGCCCCCAAAGGACAGCCCTTCACCCCAATAACACATGGCGCACGCGGGATCGCTGGCTTGAGCCTTGCGGAAAGACGCAATCGCTTCGTCATGATTGAAATTGGCCATATGCGCGAGCCCATGGTCAAACCAGAGCTGGGCCTCGCGACTGGCGGTAGAGATCGGAACATGGAAATGATCGGTGACGGCTGCGGGTAAGCGGAAGGGCGCGCCATAGTCAAACCCAGGATTTAGAGCAGCTGCGGCTTCCAGGGCGGCGGCAGAGGTCTGAGAGGTCCGACCGCTACACATATTTTGCGCGAGCGTAATCGGGGCGATGAAGGGCTTTTGTTCCGCCTCTGTCATCTCTGTCTCGACCGTCTCACCCGTGTCAGGCGAGACACAAGAGACCAGTCCAAACGCGCCCAAACTAAGTGCGATCGGTTTCAAATTCTTTGTAAACATATTACGTCCTCCCAGAACGGACACTACCATAGATTGCGCCGTCAGCTAACCGAATTCGAGTAGAGGCTTACGATTCATCAAGGTTCAACTCGGCTGCTCGCGCCCTAGCGAAGTGCGACCCAAAGTGGGTTCATTGAAGGATTAGCTCGGGACGCTTTCTGGTAATCGGGGGAGGCCGTCTTCAAACTCGAAATAGTCGGCTTTTTCGGACGTCCAAATGTGAATGGCCGGATCGACCGGCAGCGTAGAGTCCAAGCTTGCCACGCGCAAAATTCTGCGCTTTTCCGCGGTCACTTCTGCCATCAGGTGCGTTCCGCATTTTGGGCAAAAATAGCGAAATTTGCCGGCTGAAGACTCGATCGAAGCAACAATATCTGCGCCTTGCGTCCATTTGAATCCGTCAAAGGGTGTTATTGCCGTCGGCACAAAGGGGGCTGAATGCGTCTTGCGGCAGGTTTCGCAATGGCAATAGCCGATGGGGGTGGACAGGCCTGCGGCTTCATAGGTCACCGCTTTGCAGAAACAGCTGCCTTTCAACACTCCAGTCATCGCTAATCCTCTACGAATAGGCCGCCTTGTAACCCGTCTTGAGGCGCAGGCAATCCAAGGCGCTTATACGCGAGCGGTGCAGCGACGCGCCCACGCGGCGTGCGGGCGACATAGCCTTTTTGCATGAGATAAGGCTCGATCACATCTTCAACCGCGTCGCGGGCTTCGGACAAAGCTGCGGCGAGCGTGTCAGCGCCGACGGGGCCACCAGCATAAGTTTTGACCAGCGCATCGAGATAGCGTCGGTCCAATGCGTCTAGGCCATCATCATCGATTTGCAGGCGCGCGAGCGCACTGGCGGCGGCGGCAAGGTCAATATTGGTGCCGTCCGCCTCGGCAAAGTCGCGGACGCGGCGGAGAAGCCGAAGCGCAATTCTGGGTGTGCCGCGGGCGCGTTTGGCGATCTCAACCGCGCCGTCCTCGGTGATCGGGGCTGTAAGCTTGCGCGCTGCAGCCATAACGATCGTTGCGAGGGTTTCAGGCGTATAGAAATCGAGGCGCAGCGGAATGCCGAACCGGTCTCTTAGCGGCGTCGCGAGCAGGCCCGCGCGTGTGGTCGCGCCAACCAGGGTGAACGGACTAAGGTCAAGCCGGACCGAGCGCGCGGCAGGGCCTTCGCCGATCACGATATCGACGGCATAGTCTTCCATGGCGGGGTAGAGCACTTCTTCAACCGCAGGAGGCAGGCGGTGGATCTCATCAATGAAGAGCACATCGTTCGGCTCTAGGTTGGTCAGGATCGCGACCAGGTCACCGGCTTTGGCGATAACCGGGCCGGAGGTCGCGCGAAAGCCAACGCCGAGTTCTTTTGAGAGGATTTGCGCGAGGGTGGTTTTACCCAAACCAGGAGGACCGAACAGCAATGTATGGTCGAGCGCTTCCTTCCGCCGAACCGCCGCTTCGACATAGACGCGCAGGTTTGCCTTCAGCTCATCCTGTCCGACATAATCGTCAAAGCTTTGCGGACGAAGCGCCCGGTCGAGGGCCTCGCCAACTTGCGTTTCTGGGTCGGTTAGGGTGCCGTCTCTCATGCTGGGCTAAGCTCTTTCAAGGCGGCTTTGATCAGCGCGCCGGTTTCAGCATCTGGGACCTGGCGAGAGGCAGTTGCAACGGCTCGCGCCGCTTCAGACTGGGAATAGCCAAGGTTAATCAAAGCTGAAATCGCTTCGCCGCGTGCGCCGGTTTTAAGCTCAGCGGCCGAGGCGACGCTGCCAGTTGGGTCGGCGACGAACTTGCCGAAGCGGCCCATTGGCGGCGGTTTGCCGGAAAGCTCTCCGACGATACGTTCTGCCAGTTTCTTGCCGACGCCTTTGGCGCGGGTGATGGTTCCTGTGTCGCCAAGCGCGAGCGCGTCCATCAGCTCGCTGGCGCTGATCGCGTCCATAATCGCCATCGCAGATTTTCCAGCAACGCCCGGGACGTCCTGCAAGCGGACAAACCAAGCGCGTTCTTCATCGCTGTGGAAAGCAAACAGAGTGATCGAGCTTTCGGTGACGCGGGTTTCGATGAAAACTTCCGCTTCTGCACCGACCGTCATTTTAGACAACAGGCCTGCGCCCGCCAGCGCGACATAGCCGACGCCATTGACGTCAATCATGATCGAGTCCGTGCCAAGCGCCGCGACGGTGCCTCTTAGGCGTCCAATAATCATGCGGCCCCCCTGATTTGTTTGTGTGGCAGATTGTGCGCGGTGCAGATCGCGCAGGCGAGGGCGTCTGACGCGTCAGATTTCATTTCACCGGCGCGTGGGAGCAAGCGAGAGACCATGAATTGAACCTGGTCCTTGTCGGCTTTACCGGTCCCTACAATTGCCCGCTTGATCGCTGTGGGGGCGAACTCCGACACTTCCAAACCGTGGAACGAGAGCGACGTCATCGCCGCGCCTCGAGCCTGACCCAGTTTGAGTGCTGAGCGCGGGTTGGAATTCACAATGGTTTCCTCGCACCCGGCATAATCGGGGCGGTGGGTATTCACCAATCTGCCAATCTCGTGAAAGATGCCAGCCAGCCGGTCGGCCAGGGGCAGGTCTGGATCAACATTGATGACGCCGTGTCCAACATGCGAGAGACGAGAGCCCATGAGATCTATCACACCCCATCCGGTGTGGCGCAGGCCCGGATCAATCCCGAGAATTCGAATCGCTTCTTTCATAGGCCCTGTATTAGCGCGTATGGTTAAAAACGTCTTGCTGTTTTCGCGGTTTGTTCACGTGGTCGACGGGAGCGTGTCCAACACTTCAAGGTCATCGATGGGTGCATCGCCTGTGACTCCGCGAGCTGGATTATCTTCTGGGTGGACAAACTCGCGCCCAAACCAGGGAGACTCGATCTCATTGAAGACGGACAGGAGCCATTCCAGCGAGGCAATCCCAGCTGAGTTGCGCCGCACGCGTTCGGTATAGGTGATCCAAAAATCAATCGGCGCAACGGACGGCAACATGAGCGGGACAAGGTTGGTGCCCAGAGCCGAAACATAGCTCGGTAATAGGGCGATGCCGCCGCCATATTCACATAAAGTCAGCAGAGCTGTGCTTGAATTGGTAATCGTCGAGTAATCGATGAAGTCTTTCAGCTCTTTGATATTTTTCGACCATTTTTCGACCTGGTGCACGTAATCGGTGTGCATGAGCAGTTTATGATTCTGCATATCGAAGAGGTTGGCGGGATGGCCGTTTTTCTCGAGATAATCTTTTGATGCGTAGCCGATATAATGCAGCGTGCCGAGGCGCTGCGAAATAATTTCAGGGTGTGTCGGTTTTTCGAAAACGATAGCGAGATCAGCTTGACGGTCGACAACCTCGTTGGTGGCAAGACCGATTTCCAGATCGACCTGTATGTTCGGAAGTGAGCGATGAAATTTAGGCAGATGTCTGGCGATCCAATGCGGACCCAAACCGTCACTGGCCTTAATCTTGATGGCGCCTGCGACGGTCTTATCCGACTCGGCAACTTGCTCGCCGACATTTTCAACGAGCCCTTGCATCTTCTGAACAAGGTCCATGAGCCGTTTGCCGGAGGCTGTAAGCTCAACACCGCGCTTTGATCGCTGGAACAGTTTCGTCGCGAGCTCACGCTCAAGATCATTGATGCGGCGGCTAATCGTTGGGGTCGACTCGCCTAGGGTTTTGGCGGCGGCCGTCATGCTGTGAGCTTCCGCCACTAAGCGAAAGACGCGCAACCGATCCCAGTTGAAGCGTTCTGACAACACCGCCGTTCCATCCCATTTCTTATTTGTTAAAGACAAGTGTTAAGCAGAGATGCTTCATAATCCAGTCTAAAACTGCATTTGAGCTTAATACTTTTACAGTTCACAATTCTCTTAAACCTTTAGACACGCCTATCTGCTTTGTGGGCGGAAAATAACGAAGAGATGTGAGAGATGCTGAAACGGGTTGGCGAGTCTGAGAAATTAGACCGAATTCTAGCGCTCATGAGATTGCTGCAAAGCCATCTCGAGGAGGCGAATTTTGATATTACTGAGTTTGAGGAAGTTGAAATCTTCCTTGATCTCGCTCTTGCGGCTGGGGCCAGCATGAATGCGCCGCAGGTCGCAGATGCGAGCGGAGATGTTTTAAGCTAAGCTGGATGGCTTATTCAGCAGACTTTCCGAGTCCAATTTTCTTGGCGAAGTCAGACCGGCGGCGTGCATATTCTGGCGCAACCATTGGATAGTCCGCAGGCAGACCCCAACGTTTGCGATATTGATCCGGGGTCAAATTATAACGTGTCCGCAAATAACGCTTCAACATTTTGAGCTTCGCGCCGTCTTCAAGACAAATAATGTGATGGTCGGTCACAGATTTCTTGATCGAGACGGCTGGCTCCGGTTTAGGAGCATCCACATCATCAAGAGCCAGTTCGCCAAGCTTCTGGTGCACGGTCTTTAGAAGATCGGGCAGATCCGCGGCGCTGATGGCATTGTTGCTGACATAGGCTGCAACAATATCTGACGCATGTGTCAGAAGTTCCAGCTGTGAAATATTTGCATGTGTTTCCGTGCTCATGCTTCCGGGGTAGGGAGTAATAGGGTAGAGTGTCTATAGTATTAGTGCTCTAAACACACTGGATTTCAAATTTATTAGTTCCGAGAATTTCGGTGTTTCAGATCGTTCCTAATCAAGTTGGGTGAGTTCTCAAAAAATCCCCCAATGCGCGAGTTACTTCCCCGCTTAGGCCGGCGCGTCCCAATTGGCGTCACGTTTCTCAAGGAAAGCCGCGATCGCTTCTTTGTAATTGGGCTGTTTCACCATCTCTGAAAGTAATGTGTTCGCCTCGATAACCGAAGACCCGATATCGCGATGATAATCCAAATAGGTTTGCCGCTTGGATTGATGCAGTGCGCCCGGCGAGTTGCGCTTGATCATGTCCAGAACATAGGCCCGGGTTACGCTCATCAACTTATCAGGCTCAACCAGTTGATGGATCAGGCCGAGCGTCTGCGCCTCATCCGTCAGGAATTTTCGGCTAGAAATCAAAATCTCAGTCGCGCGTGCGCCGCCAATCAAGCGTGGCAAGAGCCAAGACAAACCATATTCCGCAGGTAGATTGAGCGGCCCGTGCGCGGTCGTCAGTTTTGCGCCGGGCACGGCAAATCGAATGTCTGCATAGCAAGCCAACACTAACCCCACGCCGGCTGCTGCGCCATTGATGGCGGCTATGACAGGCTTTGACAGCGCGAAGTGATACGCAAAGTCTTCGCGAAACGCCGCAAAGCTGGGATCGCCAGGCGTCACGAGATCCACGGGTGTGCCCGCATCATAGCTGCCCGATTTCGAATGACCATCGAGCGCTTTAGAGTCGCCGCCGACACAAAACCTGTCGCCCGACCCCGAGACAATAATCGCGCGAACGCCGGTATCGGTTTCAGCCTGGTCCAGGAGGTAGCGATACTCCGTATGCATTCGCCCGGTCCAGGCGTTCCCGCGATGCGGCCGGTTTAGGCAGATCGTCGCGATCTCATCTGAGACATCGTAAGTTGTCGCTTTCAGATCCATCGGTCTGCCTTAATCTTAAGAGAACGCCAAACCGTCAAACACGCCGCTTTCGCGCCATGCCGCAATATGAGCGAAATACGCCTTGGCGCCTGCAGGGTGGCCGAGGCCATGGCGGTTCTTTTCCGTCACGCCTGCCCCTTCATTATTGTAATAACCGGGTGTGCATTCAGTGTTGCCGATCATCATGCCTTGTCCGCTCAGCACCAATTCGACCCAGGCGTCTTGCGCGGCTTGGGTCGGTTCGACGCTGGCAAAACCGCTCTGCTCGGTATGCGCAACAACTGTGCTGATCGTGTTGGCGTGATCGACAATATTGTGAGGCACGTTCGAAATCAGGTTCGCAGCTTGGCTTGGTTGAACGATGAAAGCGTTGGGAAACCCGTTGACGTTCAGACCGTGCAGGGTGCGCATGCCATTCGCCCACGCTTCCGACAACGCTAATCCATTTTTGCCGACTGGATCGAAACCGGCCCGTTCGGTGTATTCAGACCCAACCTCGAACCCCGAAGCATAGACGATGCAATCGACTTCATACTCTTTTCCGTTTGCGATCAGGCCGCGTTCGGTGATCCGCTCAACGCCTTGCCCGTCGGTATGGATAAGTTTCGTGCTCGGCTCATTGAAGGCTTGCAAATATTGGTCGTGGAAGCAGGGGCGTTTGCACAGCTGGCGATACCAGGCTTTCAGATTTTCAGCCGTTGCGTCGTCACCGACAACGGTTTCGCAGCGCTGGCGGATTTCTTCCATCTTCTCAAAGTCCGCATCTTCGAAGGCGGCGAGCACCGTTTCGGGTGTCCATTTTGTAGGCGGCAGAGCTTGGACCTTTTCGCGGATCCGGCGTGACAGCTCGGTCCAACCATCCATGACATAATCTTCTGCCGGAAAGCCTTGGGATTGGTTGTCGACAAAATTGTCATACCAACGCTTTTGCCAACCTGGGGTGGCGATAGATTCAAACCATTCCGGATCGATCGGGGCATTGTTGCGCACATCAATTGAGGATGGCGTGCGCTGAAAGACCAGCAATTCCTTCGCGGATTTGGCGAGATGCGGAACGCATTGCACCGCGGTCGCGCCGGTTCCGATAATCGCAACGCGCTTATCGTTTAGGTTGTCCATAGGGCCGCCATCTGGAGAGCCGCCAGTATAGCCATAATCCCACCGACTGGTGTGGAAGGCTTTCCCTTTAAAGCGCTCAATCCCGTCGATCCCAGGCAGCTTGGCGACATGCAGCGGGCCAGTTCCCATGCCGATATATTTGGCTGTGAACGCATCGCCTCGGGAGGTCTTGATCAGCCAGTGAGATTTATCCTCCTGCCATTCAAGCGCTGTGACTTCTGTGTGGAAGAGCGCCTGATCATAGAGGTCAAACTGTTTGCCAATGCGGCTGCAATGATTGCGGATTTCGGGGGCGTGAACATATTTCTCGCTTGGCATATGCCCGGTTTCTTCGAGCAGGGGCATATAGATCATTGCCGCCGTATCACACTGCGCGCCGGGATAGCGGTTCCAGTACCAGGTGCCGCCAAAGTCACCGCCTTTTTCAATTATGCGGACGCTCTCAATCCCGGCTTCTTTCAGACGGGCGCCAACGACCAGCCCGGCAAAGCCGCCACCAATGAAGGCAAACGTGACATGGTCTGTGACCGGCGCGCGTTCGACTTGCGGCGTATAAGGGTCGGTCGCGAGATCATCAAACTTGCCTTCCAAGCGAACATATTGAGC
Organism: Henriciella sp.; assembly: GCA_039970335.1. Lineage (GTDB taxonomy): Bacteria > Pseudomonadota > Alphaproteobacteria > Caulobacterales > Hyphomonadaceae > Henriciella. The sequence goes on from JBDVMC010000025.1 coordinate 1,036,022, forward strand.
GTTGCCATCGGCGCGCAGGCGCTTGTCGCGTTCTTCTGCGTACTTTGATTTCAGAGCTTCTTTATCGAGCGTTTGTGTTGTCATCTCTATCTCCCGGATATGTCATGTCTCCCAAGCCTTCCCGGAGGGAAGCCAAGGCTTGCCGCGAAGACTCCCCTCAATGGCTGACCTTGAGACATGCTGTCGCCGATCACGGATTTTCGCTACACTGGTGCAAATCGGGTCGCGCGCCGTCATACATAGAGCCCATAAATGCGTCTCGGTTCAGGCCTAAGGGAGGCATGAGAAATGAGCGAAGACGCGACTGAGGCAAAGGTGCCGACGAGCATCATGGAAATTTCTGCATTTGATCCGGAAGCCCGCGACAATCCACACCCGCGATTGAAGGCGGTCCGCGAGGCGTGTCCTGTGATGCGCGATGAGGGCGTGAAAACCTGGCTCCTGACGCGCTATGACGATGTCCGCTCGACCGTGAATGACAACACATTCGTGCGTCATCCGATCAATGCTGAAGAGGGCTCGATGACCCGGATGATGATTGATCCCGATGATCCTGAGGGCCGGCGCTCGAGCATTCTCTTTCTAGACGACCCCGATCATGCTCGAAACCGCAAGCCGCTGGTGAAAGCTTTCTATGCGCGCATCAAAAAGATGGAGCCTGAGATCGAGAAAATGATCGACCAGGTGATCGACGCGGCGCCGTCGTCCGGTCCGTTCGATCTAATGGAGCATATCGCGGTGCCGCTGCCGATCATGATCATCGCGCATATTTTAGGCGTTGATGAAAGCCGGCTCGACGAGTTTCGGGATTGGTCCGAAGGCGTCATTTTAAGCCTCAATCCGCTGCGTACGGCCGAAGAAGCTGAGTACATGATGGCGAGCGGTGAGAAGCTCGATGCCTATTTCACTGAGCTGATGGAAGACCGCCGCGTTTCCCCACGCGATGATCTGATCAGCGACATGGTGCAAGCTCAAGCAAATGGCGGCTCGTTTGATGATGATGAGCTGCGCACAAACCTCCAGGCGCTTTTGGTCGGGGGCAATTTGACGACGACCGACCTGATCGGAAACGGTGTTTGGTTGTTCTTAAACCATCCCGAACAAATGGAAGCCTTGAAAGCCGACCCTGGTCTCGCCAGCGCTGCCGTTGAAGAAGTGCTGCGCTATGAGGCGCCCGTACAGGCGACATCGCGGATCGTCTCAGAAAACAGGGAGGTAGCCGGATGTCCGATGCAAAAGAGCCAACCGGTCTTCATGTCGTTGGCGGCGGCCAATCGTGATCCATCAAAATTTGAGAGCCCCGAAGCGTTCGACATCACGGTGAAGCGCGCCTCGCATGTTTCGTTTGGAGGCGGCGCGCATATTTGCATTGGCGCACCTTTGGCTCGGATCGAAGCGCGGCGCGTTTATCAGAAACTGTTCGCGCGCTATCCCAACATGACCTTGCCGGACCAAGACCTTGTTTGGCGCGCGCTTCCCTTCTTTAGGGGCGTCGAGACACTGATGGTCGAGGTCTAGGCGAACAATCTGGATTCAATGGTTTGGATGGCGTAACCGAGCTCTGCTCGGGTCATGGAATAGACAAGCTTGTCGATCCAGACGCCATCCGCGGTTCGCTCAAAATTGCGAAAGCAAGCTTCTTGTGTCGGGCCCAAGGCTAGGATCTGTTCCATCATATAGCTGTTTTTGGTGTTGATCTGCCATTCCAGCCGTTTCGCGCGCCAGTCATATGCGCGCTTCATCATCGCCAGCTGCCCGGACTGGTAAAGTTCAGGCGTCGCCATTTCTGCTGGATGCCAGGTCAAAGCATTTCGCACGCGGCGATGGATTTTGTTGATATCATTAAACCCAGTAATGCCCGCGAACGCATTGTCGACCTGTCGGAAGACCAGAAATGTCGAGGCTAAACCCGCGGCTTGCGCCTTCATGATCGCGTCAAAATAATTGCGCAGATTGGTGCCGCCCGGCAAAGCGGGCATCCACTTCCAGACAGATTTTTCTATGTCTGAATCTGAGATAATTTCCCAATGCTCCGCCGTGATCGGTTCAAGACGAACAATCTCATTTTCGAGGCCAGGTGCTGAAAGGTCCATGATTAGCTCTTTGCAGTCTTGAGCATGACAGCACGCAGGTTTTGTCTTCGCAAGGGTTCAGCCAAAAATTGATCGCTCTCAGAGCCGCATCATGCTCGCAAGATTGTTCTTCTGCATATCAGAGGATCCGCCGACGATTGGCATGCCGAGCAGATCGCGAACATGGCGTTCCATGTCATACGCGTCCGAGAGCGCATATGCCCCCATCACTTGCTGGCACGTGGTGGCGATCTCAACGGCGGTATCGGCGACGAACAGTTTCGCCATCGAGGTTTCGACACTGCAGGGCTGACCGCTCTGCGCAAGATAAGCGCCGTGATAGAGCATATGCTTTGCCGCCTGCAGCTTGGTGCGTGCCGTGACCAGCTTATGCCGGATCGCCTGGTGCTGCGAGATCGGCTTGCCGAACTGCTCGCGTTCTTGCGCATATTGCCAAGCTTCCTCGACCGCGGCGCGGGCAATGCCATAAGCAACGGCGCTGATCTCAATTTTCTCAACATCGAGGGCGCGGCCCGCGAGCATTTTCCAGCCCTTGTTCCAATTCTTCTCGCCGCCGACAATTGCCGATTTAGGCAAGCGGACATTGTCGAAATAGACGTCCATTGATTTCGTGTAGCGCAGATTTGAATGCTCGATGCCTTGCATCGAGATGCCGGGGGCATCGGTTGGGATCAGCACGAATGTGAGGTTCTTATAGCGCTCTTCCGGTGGGCCAGATCGGGTCAGGCAATAAATATAGTCAGACCAGTCTGCGCCAGTACACCAGCGCTTGGCGCCATTGATCACGATCTCGTCGCCTTCTATGGCGCTGCGCGTCTCAACGCTGGCCAGGTCGCCGCCGACATTTGGCTCAGACAGTCCGTAACAGAGGAACATTTCACCGCGCGCGAGCTTGGGCAGGAATTCAGCCTTTTGTTCTTCAGATCCGTTCTCGGAGAGGTTCATGCCGCCATAAAACGCGGCGTGAATATAAGGGCCCGCCAAAAAGGCGCCCGCTTGGCAAAGTTCGTCAATGACGGCGGTGGCGCCAATAATATCCTGGCCCATGCCGCCATATTCTTCCGGAATGGTCAGCCCGATCAGGCCCATTTCGGCGAGCTGCTTGAACGTGTCGCGCGGCCAAGTGGAATTCTTGTCCCACTCGCGCCGTTTCTCGCGCGGCGCATGTTCGGTGACGAAGCGCTGCAGCTGGCGGCGGATCTCGGTGACGTGGTCGGGTTCATCTGCGAAATAGCTCATGCAAACGTCCTTAGAGGGGATGTCCAAATCGGGAAACCGGTCTCCCCGCGACAGATTAGATCATGCTGCGGTTTGGAAGACGGTTGAGACCGGTAAAATCTCTGCCGGCGGCAGGCAAGGCTCAGCCAAGCTTTTATGCCACCAGGTTGTATCGCGCCACGCCCCGTCTTTGTATCCGACGTTTGGATAGGTGCCGACCAGATCAAACCCAACAGCCCGATGCAGCCCGATTGAGGCGTCGTTCGGCATAGCGATGCCGGCAAAGGCCATCGTGAAGTTTTGACGCGAAAGCAGATCGAGCAGGCTAAGGTAGAGCTGCTTCCCGACCCCTTTGCCACGCGCAGTCTCAGCGCAGTAAATCGCGGTATCGACAGACGTTTGATAGGCAGATCGGGTGCGATGGCGAGACGCATAAGCATAGGCGAGCGGGACTTCATCCTCAGCCACCAACCAAGGATACCGGTCCCCTGCATCCATTATACGTTTGGCAATTTGATCAGCGCTGGGCGCCTCTAATTCAAACGACGCCCAATGGTCTTCGACAAAGGGTCGATAGGTTTCTGCGATAAAAGCGGCGTCTTCAGGGGTGGCTCGGCGGATTCTGATCATGAAGCACCTTAACGCCCAATATTGTCAGCCTTATAGGGAACCGTCTGATAGACCTGATTAATCCAGTTCCCGAACAATAAATGGGCATGTGAGCGCCAGCGGTTTTGCGGCGCTGCCGTGACATCATCATTCGGGAAATAGCCATGCGGCGGGCGGATGGTCTTGCCCGAAGCGACATCGCGCTCATACTCTTCTTTCAAAGAGGTCGAGTCATACTCGATATGATTGAAGCAATAGAGACTGCGCGCGCTGGCATCTGAGAGCAGGCACGGGCCAGTAAAGTCGCTGTCCATGAGAATTTCCAAGCCTGGAGCCTTTTTGATGTCCGCGGCGCGGGCTTCCGTCCAGCGGCTAACCGGGATCTGGAAATCATCGCTAAAGCCGGACAGATAGGGCGAGGTTGTCGCTAGATTGCGGTGGCGATAAACGCCAAACGCTTTCTCTGCGAGCTGGTGTTTTGGCACGCCGTGGAAATAATAAGCGGCCGCCATCGCGCCCCAACAGATGAAGAAGCTGGAATGCACATTGGTGCGGGTCCATTCGAAAATCTGTTTGAGTTCTTCCCAATAGGTGACGTCTTCAAAAGGCAGCGTCTCGATCGGCGCGCCAGTGATGATAAAGCCATCAAATTTGCGATGCTTCACAGCCTCCCAATCTTGATAGAAGCTGATCAAATGCTCCTGACTGGTATTCTTGGGGGTATGGCCGCCGACCATAATCAGCGTCATCTCAATCTGGAGTGGGCTGGCCCCGATCAGGCGCGCAATCTGGGTCTCGGTGCGGACCTTGTTTGGCATCAGATTGAGCAAACCAATCTGCAGCGGGCGAATATCCTGCCGGACCGCATCGGAATCGGACAGAACGGCAACGCCTTCCTGGGCCAGCGTTTCACGCGCAGGAAGCGTATCTGGGATCTTGATCGGCATCGGCCTCTCCAGTTCAAACTCGTCGCTAATCGGAAGGCGGTCGCAGACTTTTCGTCTGTTCGGATCCGCACGGCCTTTTAGCGACTTCTTTTACGTGGCTGCAAGCCGACCGGCCAAATCACCACGAGAAGCAGGGAGATAGGGGAGAAGCGCCAAAAGGTCAAACCCGACTCAGATCCGAAAAAGACTGCTCAATTTCAAAAAAGGCGCATCAATTTCGCGATTGAGGAGAGATTGTCGGGCCGATCTGGTTGTTTGGGATCACAGCCAACGGGTTGTGAAACAAAAAAAGGAAATAAAACTATGCGTGCTCCCAGAACCTTCATCGCTCTTTTCGCCGGTCTTACGGCGCTGACCTTCAGTCCTGCATTGGCGGACGAGGCTGCGTCAGCTGAAACTGTAGAAGTTGTCGTCGATCTTGATGCGTCTGCGCAGGACATCTATCGCAGCATTCGCGAACAAGCCTGGACGGCTTGCAAAGCGGATAGCACGAGCAGCTTTATGGCAGCGCGAAATACAGCCCGCCGAGCCTGCCAAAAAGCGCTCATCTCGGATGTCGTTTCGTCGCTCGCGGAGGCAGAGGTGATCCAGCTTGCAGAACGCGATGGTATTCGCGCCAATAGCTAAACGATAAAAGCGTTCCTCCCAGAACAGCGCGTGACTGAACGGTCGCGCGCTGTTTGCGTTTACCCAGACCCCATGCCTTTCTTGGAACAGGTCAAATTCGACCTAGATCTGTTTGGCGAGCGGACGTGGCGTAATGGATCGACACGATTCAAAAGCGCGCCTAGCTTGGGCACGCAAAGGCAAGCCAGGTCCGCTGAGAGACCGGGAGCTGCGTGAGGAGTTTGAAATGAGTTTGGTGAGCGACGAAGTTTTAGTTGATTCTGGCGTTAAAGACCCTGTGAACCCAGCGATCTATCCGATGCTGGAAACTGATTTCGAACTGTGGAACCCAAATTCCTGGATCCAAGGTCATCCTTACGACTTGTACAAAAGCATGCGCGAAGACGCGCCCGTCATGTGGTCGAATATGGCGAAAGGCGTCTCCAATTATTGGTCCGTCTCGCGATATGAAGACATCAAGTCGGTCGAGCTGCAGCCCGATATCTTCTCGTCGCAGCGCGGCGGGATCAATCTCGCTGTTCCGCCCCGTGAGCATTGGCGGCCAGAAATCCTCGTCCGCGCGGCCATGGATAATTTGATCAGCATGGATGAGCCGCAGCACATGCAGATGCGGATCCAGCAAAAAGACTTCTTCATTCCAGCCTATGTCAAAGAACTTCGCGAGAAAGTCAGCGCCAAGGTCGAGGACTTGCTCGATGATCTAGAAGCGAACGGTCCCGTCGTCGATTTCGTCAAAGTCTTCTCCAATCAGCTGCCCCTTTTCACACTCTGCGAGATGCTCGGCGTTGACGAAGAAGACCGGCAGAAAATCGTCCACTGGATGCATTATCTGGAAATGGCATCGCAGTTTATGGCAAACCCGATGCGGACCTTCCTGGGCGAGCCGCTCTTCCCATTCCGCTTCAAAAAAGTGGTTGAAGAAATGTTCGCGTACGGGGCCCGCGTCATGGCCGACCGCCGGGCCAATCCGCGCCAAGACTTGCTAACCGTGATCGCGCACTCAAAGCTTGAAGACGAAACGCTGCCGCAAGAATATCTGGACGGCTCATGGCTTCTGATCATTTTTGCTGGCAACGATACAACCCGGAACTCACTCTCTGGTACGATCAAGCTGATGACCGAGTGGACCGATCAACGCGCCATGGTGCTCGACGATACGTCCCTCATCCCGCGCATGTCGGAAGAGGCGCTAAGAATGGTGTCGCCGGTGAAACACATGCGCCGCACGGCCATGTCCGATACCGAGCTTAACGGTCAACGCATCGCCAAGGATGAGAAAGTCGTGATGTGGTACGGCGCCGGCAACCGCGACCCAGACGTTTTCGCAAATCCAGATGTGTTCGACCTGACCCGTGATAATGTCGACAAGCATATCGCGTTCGGGCACGGCGTTCACAAATGCCTCGGCTCTCGCGTCGCGCAGATGCAGCTTCGTGTGTCTTACGAGCAGATTTTCGCGCGCTTCCCGGACATTCAGTTTACCGGGCAAATCAAATATGGGCCGAACGCTTTGGTGCACGCGATATCGAAGCTGAAGGTCAATCTCTATGGCAACGGCAACTCACGTCCGATCAAGCGTCAGGTGAAGGCGCTGGAGCCAAGCTAGGCCCTCAGGCAATCGGCCAAGCACCAAATTCCTCACACCCGGCATGGACCTTGAACGGTCTTCCCTTATTGCGTGCGTTATGACTGGGGATACGGGACATATGAGTGCCGATAGGCGAATTTCGTATCAAAATGGCGACGCTGACCCTTTGTTCGGCGCGAACCATCTCACCTTGATCCGGTGGATCTTGGCCAGTTTGGTCGCGATATCGCATGTTGGCCATTTCTCACGACATACAGATATGCCCAGCGTGTTTGGCATTCTGCTTGGCGACATTGGGGTGAACGGGTTTTTTATCGTCTCGGGCATGCTGATCGCGAAAAGCTTGCATGCAAGGCGTGACCTCAAGTCATTCACTCAGTCTCGGCTATTGCGCGTTTTGCCCGCCTTAATCGTTGTTACGCTGAGTTTCCCGCTCTTCTTCTCGCCGCTATTCTCGGCCAATGGCGGGTTGGACAAAGTCTTCGCGCTGGAAAATTGGCAATATGTTTTGCGCGTGCTGACATTAGGTGATCCTGAGAATGCCCCAGGCGGTATCTTTGCGGGCAATTCATATCCTGATTTCAACACCCCGCTCTGGACGATCCGAATCGAGCTGTTGGCCTATGCTGGGGCGGCATTCATTTTCTTTACCGGACTTGCGCGGGATTTCGTTCGTATTCTTGCTTTGAACGTGCTCTTGAGCGGTCTCTACCTCGCATCCACCCTTGGGGTTGAACTGCCTGGACCGGAAGCCTTGCCGGAAATCCTTCGCCTTTCTAGCTGTTTCCTGCTCGGCATGTTGATCTTCTACTGGCCGGCTAGTCGGCGATTGGGGTGGCGCGGCGCGGCGATCGGGACGGTGTTGTTCCTTGTGTCCTCGCCAACATTCCTCGCGCCTTTGACGGTGAACATTGCCTTGGCGGGACTGCTTCTCGCGGCTGGCCTGCCAAAGACCGTCAACACGAAGGTCCAAAACATCCCAGACTATTCGTACGGGATTTACATCTGGCATTGCCCAGTCATGCAGGTCTTCATTTTCCTGAACCCTGAAATCGGTCCGATTGAGCTCTTAGCCTTCAGCACACCGATCTTTATCGCCTTGGCCGCAGCGTCCTGGTACATCGTTGAGCGCCCCGCACTGAAGCTCAAAACCTGGACACCAAGCTCCAGGAAAGAGCCGGATGCAACCATAGACTAAGCAGACCCGGCGCAGTGCAAGCGCCTTACTCTCCGGTCAAATTGGGCGCACGCTTTTCGCGGAAAGCATCAACCGCTTCTTTGCGGTCATCCATATAGTTAGACACGCTTTCCCAGCCGACACTGGCATCCATCATTTGCGCCGCAAGCGCGCGCAGTGGGATATTGGTGACGGTCTTGGTCCAGCGCACGGCCCATTTCGGATTGCCTTGTAACTTCGCCACGAGCTCAGAGATTTTCGCGTCGATCTGGTCGGTTGGCAGCGCATAATTGATCAGGCCGAGGTCTTGCGCCTCTTTCGCCGTCAGCAGATCGCCTGTCATCAAAAGCTCTTTGGCTTTCGCAAACCCGATCAATTGCGGCCAGATCACCGCGCCGCCATCGCCCGCAACGAGCCCAACCTTCACATGTGGATCGCCAATCAGAGCGCGCTCATCAGCGACGATCATATCGCACAGCAAAGCGATCGTCGCACCGAGCCCCGCTGCAGCGCCGTTCATGCGGCAGATCATCGGTTTTTCCATATCCAGGATCGATGTGACGATACGCTTGGCTTCCCAGGCAATGTCACGGAATTTTCCGGGTTGGGAGATCTGCTCGTCGAACCAATCAAAGTCGCCGCCAGCGCAAAAGGCACGGCCTTTGCCGGTGAGGATGATGATGTCGCTATCGCTGTCGCGTTGTAGGTCAGAGAAGATCCGCCCGAGCTCTTCGTGCATCGCGGCGTCGACGCCATTAACCGGATGATCCGATGTGATGGCAGCGGTCAGGACCCTATCATCGCGCTCAAACGTGAAGCGGGTATAGGTCTCGGCAGTAATATCGAATGAGCTGGACATGGTGGGGCCTCCTTTGGCGCCACCTTTGTGAGAAAAAGCGGGCTTTGAACAGCCCTGACCGCGCGGGACTAGCTCGACGGCGGAAAGTCCAGATCACGCTGGCGGCGTTGCACTTCGCCGTTCAGCTGTCCGCATTTGATTGGATCAACCTGACTGCCATGGGCGTTCAACTCGACCGCCATGTCGGCAAAAACGTCTTTGACGTCATTCTGCATGCTGCCGGTCAGGACATAGGCAGAGGACTCTAAGCCGTTCATCTTTGCGAGCTTCTCTGTGTTGTCGAACAGAGCGCTCCACGCCGTGTAGGCGGCTTGATTTCTATTGGTGTAGGTTTGCAGGGCGATATTGACCTTACCCTTTTCTGATACGCAATTTCGGAGCTCGGCCTGAGTGTTGCGGAATTTTCTCATCTCTGAGAGCCGCAATGTTTTGAGCTCGGACTTTTTATAAGTCTTGGCCTGGGTTGGTTTGACGGACGCGTCCACAGAAGCCGACACGATTTGCGGGCTTTGAGAGGCACCCTCGCGCGGCATCGCCACATACCCGATGACCCCACCAATCATCAGGACTGAGATCAGCAGAAAAACAAACAACCCTTGCCCCGACGAGGGATCACCTTGCTGAGAAAGCAGTTCCTCGCGAATATCATCAAAGTCTGATGCCATTGGTTTAATCCCCTTCTTTTACAAAGGAGTTTAGACGCTACTGGTTGAAATACGGCCCAGCTAAACTCGAGAATTGAGGCGCTGAGTTTAAGAGATAGGTAAGCGTTAGAGCGGTGCGAAACCGGCCTGACGTATAAAACGGGGCCTCAACCCATGCGGCGTATTTTCATTCGCGCCGCCTGGGGGCGTTGCGGTTCAATTATGCCTCGCTGCCGACTTGTACAACACGGCGGCCAAAATTCTCACCGCGGAACAGTCCGCAGAACGCCTCAGGCATCTTCTCAATCCCATCAAAGCGCTCTTCTTTGAGCTTCAAGCCGCCTGTCCCAATCAAGCCGGCCATTTCATTCAGCGCGGTCGGAAACTCGCGCGCAAAATCAAACACAACCAGGCCATGCATCATGACGCGATGCGTGATGAAGGGTTTCGTATTGTGAATTCCAGGCGTTTCTTCTGGGGTTAGATTATAATCCGCGACCTGGCCTGAAATGCAGATCCGGCCATTTAGGCGCATCTTGGGAAGCACGCGATTGATCATTTCATTCCCGACATTGTCGAACAGGACATCTACGCCATCAGGCATTGCTTCTGCGATTGCGGTATCGAGATCGGGTGAGGTCTTGTAATTGATCGCATGATCGAAGCCGGCTTCCTCAACCAGCCATTGGCATTTGGTGTCGCTGCCAGCGATCCCAACGACTTGTGCTGCGCCGCCTGCTTTCGCGAGCTGCCCGGCTGTCGCACCGACAGGGCCAGCCGCCGAGGTGACCAGGACCCGGTCGCCTTCTGCGAATTTTGCAACAGTTTTCAGGCCAAACCATGCGGTCAGGCCTGGAACGCCTAAAACGCCGATCCAGAGGGATAGCGGCAGCGGTACGCCGTCCGGAACAATGCCGATAAAGCCCTTGCCGGATTGGATTGTGTGTGTGCGCCAGCCGCCCGCACAAAATACTTTGGTGCCAATTGGAAAGCGCTCATTCTGGGACGCATCAACGATCCCGACGCTGAATCCATCTATTGGTTTGCCGAGGGGCAGCGCGGCAGCGTAACTATCGCCCCCTGAAAGGCGAGACCGTGTGCCGGGATCGACCGAATTCCAAATGTGCTTGACCCGAAATTGGCCCTCGTTTGGCACAGGTAGATCCTTCGTGACGACTTCAAAATCTTCGAGCTTCGGCGCGCCCTGGCAATATTGTGTCAAAACGATTTGTTGCATTTGGTCGCTCACGGAAGGTCCTCCAATAACTATTGGGATCTTGGAGCATTTTCAGGCGCCGAAGACTAGCCACAACGTTGCGGCATGTCTTTTGCTTCAGGGAAGCTAACTTCAAACTCCAGTTGTTCTCAGGAGCGTATTTCCTTATGTGGGGCAAAACAAATATCCATCAGAATTGGGCTAATTCAGTGACCTCCCTAACCCATCTCGATCGGCTCGAAGCCGAAGCGATTCATATCATGCGTGAAGTGGCCTCGGTCGCTGAAAACCCCGTTATGCTTTACTCTGTCGGCAAGGACAGCGCGGTGATGCTGCACTTGGCGATGAAGGCGTTCTATCCAAGCGTACCGCCATTCCCGTTGATGCATGTCGATACAACCTGGAAGTTTAGCGAAATGATCGCCTTCCGGGACCGCAAAGCGGCTGAGCTTGGTATGGAGCTGATCGTGCATGCCAATCAGGAAGGCATTGATGCGGGCATCGGTCCGTTCACGCACGGTTCGTCCAAGCATACTGACATTATGAAAACGCAGGCCCTGAAACAGGCTCTGGATAAGTATAAGTTCGATGTCGCTTTTGGCGGCGCGCGCCGCGACGAAGAAAAGTCTCGCGCCAAAGAGCGGGTCTTCTCTTTCCGGACAGCCGAGCATCGTTGGGACCCGAAAAACCAGCGTCCTGAGCTGTGGAACCTTTACAATGCGCGGATCAATCAGGGTGAGAGCATTCGCTGCTTCCCGATCTCAAATTGGACTGAGCTTGATATCTGGCAGTATATCCGACGCGAGCAGATTGAGATTGTCCCGCTTTATTACGCGGCCAAGCGTCCTGTCGTCGAATGGGAAGGCGCTCAGATCATGCTTGATGATGATCGCGTCCCACCAGAGATCGCCAAGACGGCTGTCGAAAAATTCGTCCGCTTCCGCACCTTGGGCTGTTACCCGCTGACCGGCGCTGTCGAAAGTACCGCCGATACGCTGGAAGACATCATCCAGGAAATGCTCCTAACCACCTCCTCAGAACGCCAAGGCCGGACAATTGACCGTGACCAAGCCGCTTCGATGGAGAAAAAGAAACAAGAGGGCTATTTCTAATGTCCCATATCGACTCCCTAATCTCTGAAGACATCACCGCCTATCTCGAAGGCCATGAGAACAAGTCTCTGCTACGCTTCATTACATGTGGCAGCGTGGATGATGGCAAATCGACCCTGATTGGCCGTTTGCTCTACGATTCCAAAATGATCTTTGAAGATCAGTTGGACGCGTTAGAAAGCGACTCCAAAAAGCACGGTACACAAGGCGAGAATATCGACTTTGCGCTGCTGGTCGATGGTCTGTCGGCGGAACGCGAGCAAGGCATCACGATTGATGTCGCCTATCGCTTCTTCTCCACCGATCGCCGCAAGTTCATTGTCGCTGATACGCCGGGACACGAACAATATACGCGCAATATGGCGACCGGCGCTTCAACCGCTGATCTCGCGATCCTGATGATTGATGCGCGTAAAGGCATCCTGACCCAGACCCGTCGACACAGCTTTATTGCGAGCTCACTTGGCATTCGTAAGCTGGTGCTGGCGATCAATAAGATGGACCTCGTCGATTATGATGAGGCGGTCTATAACCGTATCGAACAAGACTTCCTGGAATTTGCTGAAGAGCTTTCTGCAGGTATCGAGATTCAAGCAATCCCGATGTCAGCTTTGGTTGGCGACAATATCACTGACAATTCTGACATGATGCCTTGGTATGACGGCCCGCCATTGATGGAATATCTGGAAACCGTTCCGGTTGATGATGATCTGATCAAAGCACCGTTCCGCATGCCGGTTCAGTGGGTCAACCGCCCGAACCTGGATTTCCGCGGCTTCTCCGGCCAAATCGCCTCGGGCAGCATCAAGCCGGGTGACCGGGTCAAGACGCTGCCAAGTGCGAAAGAGACAACGATCGAACGTGTCGTCGTACATGGCGGCGATCTCGCCGAGGGCATTGCCGGACAATCAGTAACGCTGACCTTTGCGGACGAAGTTGATACCTCGCGCGGCGATATTATTTGCGCGGCGGGTGAGCCGGCCGAAGTTGCAGACCAATTCCAGGCCCGTGTGCTCTGGATGGCCGACGATGAAATGCTTCCTGGCCGTCGGTATCTGGTAAAAATCGGCGCCAAGACCGTCACCGCAACTGTGTTGGATCTCAAGTTCGGGATCGATGTGAATACGCTTCAGGATAAGCCGGCGAGCACGCTCGGCCTGAACGATTTTGGTGTGATCACGATGGCGCTCGATCAACCGATCGCGTTCGATCCTTATGATATCAACCGTGAAACCGGCGGTTTCATCTTCATTGATCGGATGACCAATAATACGGTCGGTCTTGGTCTCCTCGATTTTGCCCTGCGCCGCTCTGGTAACATTCACTGGCAAGCGCTCGACGTCGACCGCGCCGCCCTTTCGAAACAGAAAGAGCAAAAGCCAGCGGTGCTTTGGTTCACCGGGCTCTCTGGCTCGGGTAAATCGACCATCGCCAATGTGCTTCAGCAAAAGCTGTTCTCAATGGGCAAGCACACTTTTGTGCTCGATGGCGACAATGTTCGTCATGGCTTGAACCGTGATCTTGGCTTCACCGACGCTGACCGTGTGGAAAATATCCGCCGCGTGTCAAACGTCTCTAAACTGATGAGCGATGCGGGACTGATCACACTGGTCAGCTTCATCTCCCCGTTCCGGTCTGAGCGTCAGATGGCGCGTAATATGATGGCCGATGGTGAGTTTGTTGAGATCTTCGTGGACACGCCGCTTGATGTCGCTGAACAGCGCGATGTTAAAGGTCTGTATAAGCGTGCCCGCGCGGGTGAGATCAAGAATTTCACCGGTCTCGACAGCCCATATGAAGCGCCAGAAAATCCAGAGCTGGTGATCAATACGGTTGATCAAACCGCAGAAGAAGCGGCGGACAAAATCGTCGCCTGGATGCGCGAACGCGGCTGGTTTGAGGTTTAAGGACTAGCCCGCAAGGGCTTCCTTTTTCTCTTCGATTTCCATCCAATCGATTTCGGCCTGCTCCAATTCGGAGCGGGCCGTTTCGAGTCTGTCATTGATGCGGTGAAACCCATCTGGATCGCGTGTAAACAGCGCCGGATCTGAGAGGTCGGTTTCGAGTTTCGAAATCTCGGCTTCCAAGCGCGGCATGGCCGTCTCTACTTCTTTCAAGCGATGCTGATCTTTAAAGCTGAGCTTGGTTGGTTTCGACGCGTCGCCCGATTTCGATTTGGCGCCCTTTTGCTTTTTGCTCGATTGCGCGCTCTTTTCCGAAGGGCCTTTGATCTGCTCCTGCGCGTCTGACCAACCGCCCGCTGTCTCCACCCATTTGCCATCTCCCATTGGGACCAGGCACGAGGTCACGGTCGCATCCAGGAAAGAGCGATCATGGCTGACCAGGATCAATGTGCCTTCAAAGTTTAGGAGCATGTCCTCCAGCAGATCCAAGGTCTGCATATCAAGGTCATTTGTCGGTTCATCCAGCACCAAAACATCCGTCGATTGCGCGAGCGCGATGGCCAGCGTCAATCGGTTTCGTTCACCGCCGGAGAGCGCCGTTACAGGTTGGCGCAATTGTTCCGGTTTGAACAAGAAGTCCTTGGCGTAGGCCGCAACGTGGCGCTGTTTGCCCTGTACCATAACGCTGTCGCCGCCAGCCGGTGCTAAAGCTTCCCAGAGCGTATCCTTGGGGCGAAGCGTCTCGCGGGTTTGGTCGAGATAGGTGATGCGCAGAGACGGGTTCAGTTTGACATTGCCGCTGTCGCGCTCAAGTCCGCCCAAGAGCAATTTCAACAAGGTCGTCTTGCCGACGCCATTAGGACCGATAAAGCCCACACGATCACCGCGCAGGATCTTGTAATCTAGTCCTTCAACAATTTTCAGGTCGCCAAAGGCTTTGCTAAGCCCGAAAGCTTCGATCACCTTGCGCGATTGACTGCCGGCATCTTCAGCGCTGATTCCGGCCGTCGCTTTTTGGGCGATGAGTGCGGATTTGCGTTTGCTGGCTTCTGCTCGCATGCCTTTCAGCCGGTGCAAACGACCCATATTGCGTGCCCGTCGGCCCGTCACGCCGCGCTGCAGCCAGTGTTCTTCGGCTTTCAGTTGCGTTTTCAGTTTTTGCAGATGTCGAATTTCTGACTCTTCGACCTCTTCGGCCCAGCGCTCGAAATCGCCATACCCTTTAGGGCTTTTCAGAACGCTGCCATCCCGCAGCCAGAGCGTGTTGGTCGTGACGTTTTCCATAAACCGGCGATCGTGACTGACCAGAAGGACGGCGCCGGAAAAGCCTTTCAACCGGCTTTCCAGCGTTTCAATCATTGGCACATCGAGATGGTTGGTCGGTTCGTCGAGCAGCAAAATATCGGGCTCTAAAGCAAATGATCTTGCCAGAGCAGCGCGGCGAGCTTGTCCGCCCGATAGAATGGCAGGGTCTGCGGCTGGATCGACGCCGAAATGACCAAGCTCTGCCTCAGCCTTCCAGCGCTCCGCGCCGCCGGACGCAGCGTAATCGAGCACTGTTTCGTAGGCGCTGAGGTCAGGTTCCTGTTCGACGGTCGTGATGACGATGCCCGGATGAATCCAAAGCTCGCCATCATCGGGCTCGAAGCGGCCCGTGATGAGGCGCATCAGAGTCGATTTGCCCGCGCCATTTCGGCCGACCAAAGCCGCCCGTTCTCCCTTAGCCAGCGTGAAGGTCACGCTGGTGAATAAGGGACTTCCGCCAAAAGCCAGGCGAACGTCAGTCATTGTTAGAATGGGGAGGGCCATGCCCTTAAGCTTTCAGCTTGTAGCCAGACCGCAGCATCCACCAGACCCCTGCGGATGCCAGAAATGCCGCTGCGCCGCTGACCACCATGCCGGTCATGATGTTGGAGTTCGCTGCATCCAAGAAGCCATAACGGAAGCCATCGATCAGGAAGAAAATCGGGTCGAAATGCGCCAGTGATCTAAACGGATCAACCAGGACATTGATGTCATAAAACGTGCCTGACAAAAATGTCAGCGGAACGATGACAAAGTTAGACACCGCGGCCAGGTGATCAAACTTGTCAGCCCAGATCCCGCCCATCGCGCCAATTGCTGCGAGGAATATTGTTGCCATCAAGCCAAACCAGATCACCGGCCAAATGTGGGCAATTGAAAGGTCGGCGAGCCCGCTAAAGTGAATTCCAATCGCAGCGATCGCGCCGACCAAAACGCCGCGCGTGACTGCGCCAAAGATAAACCCAACCGCGAGCTCTACGGGCGAGAGCGGCGGCATCAGAAAGTCGACCTGACTGCCTTGTACTTTCGCTATGGTCAGGGAACTCGAAGAGTTTTGGAACGCGTTCTGCAGCATCGCCATCACGATTAAGCCGGGGGCCAAGAAGCTATTATAGTCGAGCCCGGCGAAATCGCCACTCAATTCGCCGCGATTGCCGAAAGCCAGCTTGAACACTGTCATAAACAAGAGTGTTGAAATCACAGGCGCAAGCAGGGTTTGCATCCAAACCTTCATAAAACGGCCCACTTCACGCTTATAAAGTGTCCAAAGACCGAGCCAATTGACGGCGCCATATGTGCGCGGTTTTGGCGGTGCGAGAGTTGAAGAGGATGTATCAGGCATGACCGCACACTTAAGAGCTGACTCGTTGTTTGGCGATAGCCTAAAACCTATCCACAAGCACCACTATATGTTGATTGCCTGTGGACAGCAGTGATCAGCATCTTGTGTTTCGTTTCGCCGGTGATACGATATATAGCGTTGGAGCGGGGCTGGTGGCATCGCTCTTATCAATATCTAGGGGCTGCCAAGGAGCGGGGTAAATCGCATGGCTTGGACTGAAGATCGAGTAGAAGTGTTGAAGAAGCTGTGGGCAGAGGGCCATTCGGCTAGCCAAATAGCAAAAGAACTTGGCGGCGTGACACGCAATGCCGTGATTGGGAAAGTGCATCGCCTAGGCCTTTCAGGCCGCGCGACGCCATCTCGTCCGGTGAAACGTCCGCCGCGCCTGGCGCATCCGAAACCTCGGGTCAGGCCAGATGGCGCCGTCTTAGCGCCGAAACCGCAACGGGTTGTGTCTGAAACGGTGCTGAAGCCGAATGAGAAAGTTGCAATGCTGTCAGCACTACCGCCGCAGCCTTTGTCGGACGGCGAAGCTGCAACGATCCTGACCTTGAGAGACAGTATGTGTAAATGGCCGATCGGTGACCCTGCCGATCCACAGTTTGCATTCTGCGGTCGTAAATCGGATAACGGGCCATATTGTTCTGAGCATGGCAAAGTGGCGTTCCAGCCGGCCAAGAAGCGCGAGAAGAAAAAAGCCGAGTATGATTATGTTCGGAAAATCGCTGGTTAAGCCAATCGGGGCATCAGCGAGTACAAAATAATAGGCGGCTGAGAGGATCATCTCTCAGCCGCTTTTTCTTTTGCGTCATGCGGGGAGCTGAACGAGAAGGGTCGCCTTGTCCATTGCCGTCTTTCGCAAAGTAAAAGGGCAAATTTCGAAAGCGCTGCAAAGCGATGATGAGGCCTAACGCCTTTGCGTGCCAAGTCTCAGGTTTAAGCAATAACTTTGCTGGAAACCCCAATGGCCGTTCCCGGGCCTAGTTCAACCCAAAGAAAAAGCCGCTGCTTTCCGCGAGTTGCGGGAAAGCAGCGGCCAGTCAAACCCGCCCCAGACAGGAGGGCGAAGGGCGGGCAGTGCAGCTCGTTAGAGCTTAAAGTGAGCGGCTCACAGTCAGAACAACACGCTCTTCAGCGAGATCGTCTGCGTCAACGTCTGTGCCGTGGACGCGCAGATCAAAGTCAACGAACTCAGTGCTGAACGTCGCGCCGAGAGAGTAGTTTGTGTACTCATCAAAGCCGTCAAGATATGTGCCAGCTGTTACGTCAAAGCCGAGGACGTCAGTTGCAGCAAAGCCAGCAGACGCATCAAAGTAAACGGTCTCATTGTCCGGATCCACATAGAGATATCCGCCCAAAGAAACAGCATCGAATGTGTAGCCGAGGCCGCCATAGACTTCGATGAAGTCAAGGTCGTCTGCGTCTGGGTAAACATACCCGATGACACCGACATCCCAAGCCAGGCCGCCTTCAGTTTCGCCAGCGAAACCGCCATAAAGGTCGAGTTCCATGTTGGCGCCGCCGAAATCGACGATAGACGCCCATGTGCCTGCGTAGAATGCGCCATTGGCGTAGTCAAAACCGCCTTGGATGGCTGGGTTTTCGCTGTTTTGCGAGAAGCCGCGCCAGACATAGTCAGTTGTCAGAGCAACGTTGCCTGAGAACTCACCTTCGGCGATTGCGACTGGTGCTGTGAATGCGCCTGCAACCATTGCGAGCGCGAGACCGCGAGAAATCATTTTTCCCATCATCTGTTCCTTCCAGATATTGCGATTGGTGACCCCTTAAAACCCGACTGCCCCTGATTTAGCCACTTAACATGCGTCCATACGCTGAAGTTTTGCGGCTCGCGCACGATTTTTGAGCAGATGCCTTAAATCCCGCCTGCAATGCCGTCTTTCGATGATAAAGGCTGGTTTTTGTGTGGGATGCGCCAACACCGTTACCGTTTTACCACCCTGGCGGGTGGTCGATGCTTGTCGTTGAGAATGCGCTAATTGTGCGGCGAGAGTAGCAAAACAGCGAAATAGCTCCGCTGATCTAGCCATCGCGTTTGTAAACGCCAGCCCGTCGCCTCGAACTGATCGAGCAGCCGATCCAAATCGAACTTGCGCGAGTTTTCCGTATGTATCGTCTCGCCATCATCAAACTGGATTGATCGCCCGCCAATTAATACGGATTGTGCGCGCTGACTGACCAAGTGCATTTCGATGCGCGACGCTTCATCATTCCAGACGGCGCGGTGCCTAAATGCTTGCGGATCGAAATCTGCGCCAAGGTCGCGATTGATGCGTGTCAGCAGGTTGAGGTTAAACGCAGCCGTAACGCCAGCGGCATCATCATAAGCCGGAACCAAAACGGAGGGCGATTTGCGCAAATCGACTCCGATCAGGAATTGTCCATGCTCACCCAGGAGGCTGCGTGCAGAGCGCATGAATTGCATGATCTCTAGATCACTCAAATTGCCGAGCGTTGAGCCTGGGAAAAATCCAACCGGCTTTCCGTTCAGGCCAGCGGGCAATACCAGGTCCGCCATAAAGCTTCCGACAATTGGATGCACATTGAGATCCGGGTATTCTTGCCGCAGAGTTTCGGCCGTTTGCAGAAGAAAGTCTTCTGAAACATCAATCGGGACATAGGCGGCCGGGGCTTCCAACGTATCCAGCAAGATCCGCGTTTTGGTCGAGGCCCCAGCGCCGTATTCAACCAATAGAACATCTGATCCGAGCGTCTCAGCAATTTGCGCCGCATTGTCGTTTAAAATACCGATTTCTGTGCGGGTCGGGTAGTATTCCTCCAACTCCGTAATCTGCTCAAACAAAACCGAGCCGGCCTCATCATACAAATATTGGCAGGGCAGCGTCTTTTGGACGCCGGATAGTCCGCTCAGGACATCGCTAAGAAAATCGTCATTGGCGTCGCCGCCAACCGGTTCAAACACATCATCCATGCTTAGATATCCCTTGCCAGGCGCAGTCCTGAGAATTGCCAACGTTTGTCCGGATGGAAGAAGTTTCGATAGGTCGCACGGATATGATCTTCAGGCGTCGCGCATGACCCGCCGCGTAACACCATCTGTCCGCTCATGAACTTGCCATTATACTCTCCGACCGCGCCTTTTGCTGGGTGATATCCCGGATAAGGCGTAAACGGGCTGCTGGTCCATTCCCAAACATCGCCGAACAGATAAGCCTGATCAGCGCGGGTCTGGACTTGCGGTTGGTAATAGCCGTTGCCGGCAAAAGTGCCCTCTGTCTCGGCGCCAATTGCGGCGGTTTCCCATTCTTGTTCGGTCGGTAAGCGCGCGCCGGCCCAGGTTGCGTAAGCGTCCGCCTCATAGAAACTGATATGGGTCACCGGGCTTTCAAGATTCACCCGCTGCGGGCCTGACAAAGTCATTGTATGCCAAGTGTCATTGTTCCTGTGCCAATAGAGCGGCGCTTGCCAGCCTTGCGACTGCGCCGCGCTAAATCCGTCGGACAGCCAGTATTTCGGTGTGTCATACCCGCCATCCTGCATGAAGCCCAGCCAGTCGCGATTTGTGACGGCGCGGCTGGCCATTTCAAATGGTGCAATGATCACTTCATGGGATGGGGTTTCACAATCAAACGCAAAATCGGTCGTGTCGTGTCCAATGCGCTGAATGCCGCCCTCGATCCGCTTCCAGCTGACCGTCGCCGCTTCGAGATTGGCGGTGTGCAGGTTCACATCCGGCTTCAGCGCGGGCTGCAAAGGGTTCTGCGCAAAAAGGTGTAGAATGTCGGTCAGCAGCAGCTCTTGGTGTTGTTGCTCATGCGCTAATCCTAGGGGCAGCAGATCGCAGGCTTCGGGGTGGCTTGTAATAAGCTCCGCCATTTTGCCATCAACATGTCGGCGATAGGCTAAAACCTCATCCAATGAGGGCCGCGTGAGCAGGCCGCGCATCGGCCGTGCATGACGCTCGCCGACAGCGTCATAATAAGAGTTGAAGAGAAAACTGAACTTCGGGTGGAAGCGCACTTGGTCGCCAAAAACCGGCGACAGCATGAATTCTTCAAAGAACCAGCTCGTATGGGCCAAATGCCATTTTGCGGGACTTGCATCCGGCATGGATTGAGCCGTCGCGTCTGCGTCGCCCAAGGTCGATGCAAGCGCTTCAGATTGTTGCCGGACGGTACGAAACTGCGCCAGCAAAGCAGGGGAGGAAACGTGTTTTTTCTTAGGGTGTGCCATGCCGTGTTGTTTCGCTTTTGACGCGAGGCGTCAACCAAACCTCCTGTCACTTTTGGTCAGGAGGTCTCGCCAAGCCGGTAATCTGCCTGCGAGACATATTGGCTTTGACGACGATGTCCCGTGAAACTTTCAAAAAGGTGGAACTCGTCGACGAGAACGGGTGCACTTCTGAGGATCTGAAAGTCTTCGCTCCAGGTCCGCACCGCGTCGAGCGGCGATTGATTGCAGTAAGCCAACGTGATGTGCGGCAGGAATGGATCCTGTCCGAGCTTTAGGTCAAATTTTCGCGCCAGTTTCCGGCATTGGTTGGCGAGATCGCTGAGCGCCTCATCGGCCGCGACCCGGGCATAAAGCGCTCTTGGTTCGCGGCGCCCAAACCAACCGACGCCTGAGAGTTCGAGCGCAATTGCCGGCGCCCGTAAGTCTTCTAGGGCGTCTGCAAGTTCGTGGGCGACTTCGCCGTCGACGTCGCCATAGAAGCATAAAGTGACATGATAGTGCTCCCGCTTGCGCCAGCGCGCGCCGAACAGATCAACGGAAAGCGGCTCAAGGCGATCTGCAAGCGTGTCAGGCACGGGCAAGGCGGCGAATAGTCGGTGCATGGACAAAGCCTCTATCCGAAAGTGTGATGGGCCGAAACAAAGAAACCCGACCATTTGGCCGGGTTTCTCGATTTTTCTGATGCGGGCTCGCTTAGCTTGCGAGGTCGCCCAGTTTGCCGAAATGTTCAGCAAGCAAGTAATAGAATGTGACGCGGGACTTATTCCCACCTTCTGGCTTCAGCGTTTCACACACGGACGCAATTGCCGCGTCGAGTTGGTCATTGGTTTGCGCCAAGGAGAGTTTCCCGCGGCACCACTTTTCGCGCACGCGTTGTAGCTCTGTATCGTCGGAGCAAGAGACCAGAGAGCTGTCGCGATTGCGCAGCGCGATCCCTAGATGACCCACGATTTTTTCCGCGGCGGCTTGGTTATAGCCGCTCGCATATTTCTTAACATTGTCTTCGTATTTTGAGGCGTCAGCCATTGTAGTTCCCCTTTATTGAGCCGCGATCTGTTACGATCTGTGCAGCGGCGGAGAATTTGCCTGCTGTTCCTCTCAAAGTCAAACTCGCAACACTGTACTGTAAATTAGGGACAAGGAGAGGGTTGTTCTGCATGCAGCTCATTCACCGCAGTCTCGAGTTCATCGGTCCAATTAAGGTCGAACGCATCAATACATATTTTCAACTGCTCTAGGCTCGTTGCGCCAATAATGGTCGAGCCCATGAAGGGACGCGTGTCACAGAATTTGATCGCGAGCTTGGACGGATCTAGACCATGTTCGTCTGCCAAAACCAGGTAAGATTCAATCGCTCTTTCAGCCGCTGGGCTTTCATACCTTTGCAAGCGTTCAAACAGCTGTTTGCGAGATCCTTGCGGCAATGCGCCGCCACGGTATTTTCCGCTCAAATAGCCTTGGCCAAGCGGAGAATAGGCCAGCAAGCTAACCTCTTCGCGCACACAAGCTTCTTCCAAACCTCCATCTTCGAACGTCCGATTGACGAGATTATAGGCGTTCTGGATCGTCGACATGCGCGGCGTACCGCGTGAATCACTTTCGGCGACGAAGCGCATCACACCGAATGGCGTCTCATTCGAAACCCCAATGTGACGGATCCGGCCCGCTTTTACATGGGCCTCAAGGTGCGCGAGAATGTCTTCAAATGGTTCGTAAGAATGCGAATAGGCTTGTTGATCCATTTTGCCCCCAAACAGTCCGACTGGGCGATCCGGCCAATGTAACTGGTAAAGGTCGATATAGTCGGTTTGCAGCCGTTTCAGGCTTTTCTCGACCGCCTCATCAATCTGCGCTTTAGTGTGGCGGGTCCAGTTGACATCGCTATCGCGCGTCCAGAGCATTTTCGATAGGCCTGCGACTTTGGTCGCGAGGATCACATCTTGGCGTCGGCCAGTCTTTTTAAACCAGGTTCCAATGATCCGCTCGGTGGACCCTTGTGTCTCTGCTTTGGGCGGAACCGAATACATTTCCGCCGTATCCCAAAAATCGACGCCGCGCTCTAACGCGTAGTCCATTTGGGCGTGACCTTCAGCTTCGGTATTTTGCTGACCCCAGGTCATTGTGCCCAGGCAGCAGGAGCTAACCATCAAATCTGTTCGTCCAAGCTTGCGTCGCTCAATTGCCATCAGTGTTTCCTCATAATTCTCTCGAAAACACCGATAGAAGCCCATCACTGCCCTGACCAGCCCGGTTTTTCTTGAAAAGCGATAAAAAAGACCTCATACTATAGGTAATCCGCGCGCTTGTGCGCGGGCCTTTTAAACGAGGACACAATGAACAACTTTAACCCGTCTGCCGCCCAAGGCAGAACGATGGATATGAGCGTCAATGCTGGTCTCCGGTCCTTTATGTTGGGCGTTTACAACAAGCTTGCACTGGGTATCGCGGTTTCCGGGATCATTGCGTTTATCGCGGGCTCTGTCGCGCCGATTAGCGCGGTTGTGTACTCGCAACCGATTATCTGGATCGTAATGCTCGCACCGGTCGCTCTGATCATGGGCTCGATGTTCATGATGCGCAATCCGAGCCCAACCGGCAGTGCGATCCTTTACTGGGGCATCGTCGTCGCGCTTGGCCTTTCCATGGGCGTCTACTTCCTGATGGCCAATATTGGCGTCGGGGGCATGACCCACTTCGTAATTACCAAAGCCTTCCTGGCGACCTCCGCGACCTTTGCGGGCCTGTCTCTGTTCGGTTATACGACCAAACGTGACCTCGGGCCGATCGGAACGTTTGCGATCATGGGCCTCTGGGGCGCTTTCATCATCGGGATGTTATTCTTCATCCTGCCAATGATCTTCCCGAACGTGGCGTTCTTCCAGGTTGGAAGCGCGATGCAGCTCGTCATCTCTGGCGCGTTTGCTCTGTTCTCTGCGATCCTGATCGCTTGGAACACACAGTCTTTGAAGGAAACCTACTTCGCACTGGGCGGTGACCAGCGCGGAATGGCTGTCGCAACCAATATGGGTGCGCTGAACTTCTTCATCTATTTTGTGAACATCTTCCAATTCTTCCTGTCATTGTTGTCCAGCGACTAAGGATTTGAAGACATTCAATCTTAAAAGCCCTGGCCAAGCGCCGGGGCTTTTTTTGTTTGACGTCTGATCCGGTCTGCGTTTTCATGGAACATGATGAGAACAAAATTGGGTGGGGGATATGCAAGAACCTGAACAAGACACGGCTCTAGATCCGGGTCTGAGCGCAGATATCGACCCTGGCGCGGCGGAGATCTCTCGCGGGGTTCTGCGCCTTATGCATAGTTATGGCTTTGCGGGCGTCACTGAAATGACGTTGGCCAATGGCCGCCGCGCGGATGTTGCCGCGATCGGCCCGGCGGGCGAGATTTCCATCATTGAGATTAAATCCTCAGTCGCCGACTATCGCAGTGATCAGAAATGGCCGGAATATCGTCCCTTCTGCGACAAGTTCTATTTCGCGGTTGGGGAGAGTTTCCCGCAAGACCTGATCCCGGAGGAGACAGGCTTGATCATCGCGGATGCCTATGGCGGCGCGATCATTCGCGAGCCTGATATTGAAAAATTGGCGGCGGCGCGGCGCAAAGCCATGACGCTCCGATTTGCACGCCTCGCGGCCGTGCGGCTCTGCCAACCTGTACTGGTTTAAGATAAGAGTGTGATGCCCTCTAGACTCTCGCCCCGCCTGCACCTAGCTCGACCGTTATGAGCCATGCTTATCCCCTCGGCAAAACCGCCCGTGACGCATTGAAGAATGCAGGCGCGGCCGCCCGTACGCGTTACGAGGCCGAAGATCTGGCAGATGGCGCCGCGATTGCGGCTTTGGAAACCGAATGGCTAACGCCCGCCGCGAAAGATTTGCCTAAGCTCCTGGAGCAAGCCGAGGCCAATCCGGGGCAGGGTTTTGTCCAGAATTACGAGGACGGGTCAGGCAATACCGTCCTGGCCGTCACCTATTGGAAGCTTGCAAAGGCCAAGGCAAAACCGAAGCCTGCGCCAAAACCAAAAGCTGAGCCCAAAAAAGCCGACGAAGACCATACGGACGATCTCTATTTTAAATCGGGACGCACCAAGAAAAGCGGCCGCAAGCTTGCGGTTGATCCAAATCAAATGGACTTGTTCGGCGCCTCGAAAGACGATTAGGCAGGCTTGAACGTCAAAGCCACGCCATTATTGCAATAGCGAAGGCCGGTTGGCGCTGGGCCGTCTTTGAAGACGTGTCCATGATGGCCGCCGCAGCGTGCGCAGTGATATTCGGTCCGAGCCATCCACAGCTTGTTGTCTTCTTTGAAGCCTAGTGAACCGTCGATATAATCGTAAAAGCTCGGCCAACCGGTGCCGCTTTCATACTTGGTTCCGCTTTCAAAAATCGGCAGATCACACCCTGCGCAGTGGAATACACCGTCGCGTTTTTCATTGTTCAGCGCAGACGTAAAAGCCCGTTCCGTGGCTTCCTGGCGGAGCACTTTATAGGCGAGCGGCTCGAGCCGTTCTTTCCATTCTGCATCGGTGAGGTCTCGCCATTCGCTGTCTGCGAAGGCGGAGCTCGCCGTATCTGCAAATGCGCGTCCGCTTTGACCGGCGCCGGAGCAGGCCGCAATCAAGGCCGCCGGTGCCGCGAGTAAAAAGGCGCGTCGAGGCAAAGGCATGAAGCCTGTCTGTATGTTCTTTTCCATTACGCTAAAATAGGCCTGAACTTCCGGGCGTCCACTCACAAACCCGTCACAGTCTCGTTAGAGGCGCGTGGGCTGCAAATCGCGACGATTGGCCCTCGCATTTCGGTGCATTTGCGATTAGGGAGCGAAGTCCTTTTTTACAATTCTACTGACGAGACTTGCTGATGACCGAAACGATGAATGACAATCTTTCAGAAACCGCGCGCGACAAACTACGCCTGACGGTTGAGCGGATCGAACGGCTCGAAGAAGAAAAGAAGGAAGTCGCCGAACAGATCAAAGAGGTTTACGGCGAGGCGAAGTCGCTTGGTTATGATACCAAGGCGCTGCGTTCAGTGGTCCGTTTGCGCAAGCAGGACCGTGATGAGCGCCAGGAACAGGAAGCGATTTTGGAAGTCTATCTGGACGCGCTCGGCGAGCTTTAATCCAAAAATCTTGCCTGAACGGGGCAGATACCGTTATTGAGCGGCATGGCCCGCGATGTCGATGAGCGAAAGAAACGCAAGGCTTTGCGGAAAATCCGCAAGGCCGCGATGCTGGCTGAGCAGGGCTTGGGACCGCCCCTTTCCGATTGGGAAAAGCAATTCCTCGAAGAAGTTGAAGAACGCATCGAGACTTATGGGTCGGCCTTTCATGATTTGGAGAAAGGCGCCTCTGATGAGGTCTTGTCGTCGCTGCAATACGTGAAGCTGCGCGAGATCGACAAGAAGGCGCGCGGCAAAGGCAAGTCGGGGTTCGGCGCCAAGGGCGGGTTCAAACGCAAATACACGCCGCGCGAACGCCAATTAGATGAAGACGTGAATGACGATGCCCAAGAGACTCCTGCGCCTCCTGCCTTTTCGGGACCCGAGCTTGTGCCCGCAAGCAAGCTCAAACCCGCAGAAGAAACGCCTACAAGTCCACCAAAAAAGCCACGAAAGCGCCCAGCCTTTCGTGTGATTGAGGGTGGGGCTGACAAAGACTAAACCATTTTGTATGTTACTCCGTATAAAAAATAAAAGAATTAGGAAATTGCGTCATGAAAACGGTTGTTATCACGGGTGCCTCGACCGGCATCGGCCGCAGCACGGCTGAGCATCTTGCCAAGGCGGGTTGGCAAGTCTTCGCCGGTATCCGTAAGGAAAAAGACGGCGCAGCTTTGATCGCAGTGGATGATCGGATCAAACCGATATTGCTGGATGTGGCCAAGGCGGAACATGTCGACGCTGCTGTGGAAACGGTACGTGCAGCCTTGGCGGGTCAAAAGCTCGGCGGCCTCGTTAATAATGCTGGTATCGCGAATATGGGGCCGCTGGCCATTCAGCCGCTCGACCAGTTTCAAGCCCACTTTGAGGTCAACGTATTCGGGCTCCTGCGCGCCACACAGGCCTTTGCGCCTTTGCTGGGCATGGATGAAAGCCTCAGCGGAGAATCAGGCCGCATCGTCAATATTACCAGTGTTGGCGGGCGCTTAGCCTCGCCCTTCCTCGGGGCGTACACGGCGACCAAGCATGCCGTCGAAAGCATGACCGATAGCCTGCGCAGAGAACTCGTCATCTTCGGGATCGATTCCATCGCGGTTGGACCGGGTGCTGTGAAAACGCCGATCTGGGATAAGGCAGAAGAGAGCAATAGCGCCAACCCCTATTCCAATTCACCATGGTCAGAGCCGATTGAGAAGTTTAGCGAGACGATGCTCGAAGGCGGCCGTACAGGTCTCGATCCAGAAGTGATTGCGCGAACCATTGAGGCCGCGCTCACCGAAGCCAAACCGAAAGCCCGTTATGCGCCTGTGCCAAACAAACTAACCAATTTCACCCTGCCAATGCTGCTTCCGAAGCGGACTGTGGATGGCTTCTTCCAGAAGCGTTTTGGTCTCGTGCGCAAAAAGGCCTAGGCCTTGTGATAAGGCAGCCCTGCGAGCAGGCTCACGGCGCGATAGAGCTGTTCGGTGATCATCGCCTTGACCAGACGGTGCGGCCAGGTTTGGGGGCCAAGCGCGAGGGTCTTGGGGCAGGCGGTTCGAACCGCGTCGCTATAGCCTTCGGCACCGCCAATCAAAAGGCAAAGCTCGCTCGTCCCAGCATCCCGTAGGGTTTCGATCTGCTTAGCAAACTTTACCGAACTCAGTTGGGGGCCGTGTTCATCCAGACGCAGCACAGGAGCCCCTTTGGGCAGCGCCGCGAGGATGCGCGCGCCTTCGCTCTCAAGTCCGCCGCCACTCGCAAGATCGATCAGCTTTAGCGATCTCAGGCCAATGCCGGGTCCGGCTTTGTTGAAACGCGAGACATAGTCATCCACCAGCTCCTTTTCAGGACCGCTTTTGAGCTTTCCGACGCTGATCAGCGTAATGTGCATGTGGTTGAGTTGGTCTGAGCGTTAGACGTCGGACGGACGGTGGCCGCTCTCGCCAGCCCAGATCTTTTCCAGATTGTAGAAGGCGCGAACCTCTGGCCGGAACAGGTGAACAATCACATCGCCAAGGTCGATTAGAACCCAGTCTGCGTTTGGCAGACCTTCCAGCTTCGGCGCTTGCCCCGTTTTTTCCTTCACCTTCTGAGCCAAATGCGTGGCAATCGAGCTCACATGACGGGCCGAACGACCCGAAGCGATGATCATGATATCTGCGAGGGAAGACTTATCCGTCAGATCGATAGTGGTGAGGTCTTCGGCTTTATCATCTTCCAAGGAGGCGATGATCGTGTCTGAGAACGCGCGAATGTCGTCAATTGTGACCGCGCGGGCCGAATTCGTCTCAGTGTTAGCGGCGGGCAGGGGGCAGCTCCATAAATTTGATTGAGCGCGCAACTTACCACGCGTTGCGATCAGGGCCTAGAGCGAATCAGCAACACTTTCTTCACTGATTACATCAGGGGCCGTGGGCGGCGGCGTTGGCGTGCAGACATATCCGTCATTCTGCTCACAGATCGCCATGGTCCGCATCGCCCATTCGTGGATGGATTTGGTGCGAATATAGATGCTTCGATCGCCATTTTGTTCAGCGTCTTGAGTGACTTGGCTGAGCGTCCCGACCACCAGAGGGCCTTCTTCTCGGGCCAGATAAAGCGGTGCGCCGCTATCACCGACATTCGGGCCGCGCGGCCCAATGCGTTCGCCGATCAAAACCGCTTCGCCGGGCTCAACCAAGGCGACCGGGCCGCCCTGAAGGTAACGCGTGCCGCCATTCTTGCCCCAGCCGGCCACATATATCTGACGAAAATCAAATGGGATAAGATTGTGCGACGGGGTTTCTAACTCAGCGATCACAACGTTTTCAAACGCGCTGACATCCTCCAGATAGAAGAGTGCGATATCGTTCGGATATTGCTGCCGGTTCATTTCATAGGCCGAGTGGCAAACAGCGCCTGTGATCGGGACGACCTGCGTGTCTTCGCCGCGTACGTCGCCAGAAGGGGTCACCGCGATAATGTCATAGGTCGGGCTCGCGGTCTCGATATCCAGGTCGATGATGCAATGCGCGGCGGTCAGAAACCAATGCTCGGAAACCCTGGCGGCAGCGCAATGCTCTCGCTCGGTGCCGATGGGCGAGCGGATGCCCTCGATTTTGACCAGACCTGGATAGTCGATCAGGTCGGGCGGGGTCGGCAAAGCAGCTTCATCAAATAGACCTTGTGACCCTACGTCTCTCATCAGCCAGGGACGGTCTTCCGTTTCCGCCAACACAGCGCGGGGAAAACACGACTCTATCCCAAATGCGGCAAGCTCAGCTGTTGTCAGCGCTTCGGCTTCTTCGGATAAAGGGAGCGGCGAAACCGGCTCGGGCTCGGGCGGCGACGGCAGGATGCGCGAGAGAAGCGGCGACACGTGTTGTGCAATCAAGCTCTTCGTTGGCTCGATGCGGTCGGCATAGAGACCTCCGGTAAATCCGAGGATCACTGCCAGGATAGTAAGGAAAAATGCCCGCATGAAAGCTCTCTTTTAAAAGACCCTAACAGAGCTTACTCGCTTACAAAACGACCTTCCGCACGATCTTTTCGCACATGACCGGCCTCAAACACCCGGCCATTCATGGCGATGTAGACGCCATGCGCTTGATTACGTGCGGCTGCGATCGCGAAACCGACATTGAAAATCGCGTCCGTGGAGCGCAAACGTGCAGGCTGCATTGCACCGGTCAGAACAATGGTTTTGTCCTCGATGCCGATCAGGCGTTCAGCCGTCTTGGCCATTGTGTCGGTGCCGTGCGTAACGAGGACGTGCGCTGCGGGTGTCTTTGAAATCGCTTCAAAAATCTCATCGCGATCGAGATTTGTAATCTCCAAACTGTCTTTCTTCATCAGCGAGGTTAGCCGGTAGTCGAGCGTGACATTGGCCTCGCGCAAGATCGCATCCAAAGGGGATTCCCCGACTTGGAACTCGGACAGGGCATCAAAATAGACTTTGTCGATCGTGCCGCCCGTCGTGAAAATGTGTAACTCGCTCATGCGCTATCTCGCTCGTAATACCGTGGACGAGATGGGGTTTAGCGGCGCTGGCAAATAGGTCCATGCTGGCGCTGTTTGTGACGCGAGAATGCGCCCCGCCTGGCTTGGAAGGCGGTGCCGGCCCAGGCGTTTTGCGAACGGACTGGCGCGCGCAGCGACCTCGAACCCAGGGCGCGCGATAACCGCGATTGGAACTGCCGCTGCGAGGGCTTTCCAATCCTTCCAGTAGTGAAAAGTCATCAAACTATCGCCGCCCATGATCCAAACAAACTGAGCGTGCGGACAGTGTTTTTTCAACAGCTTTACCAAGTCATATGTGTATCGCAGGCGCGCTTTCTTTTCGACGTCGCTGACATGGAAAGCACGGTTGTGGCGGGCGAGGTCGGAGACGGCTTGAAACCGGTCCTCATAGTCACTCGGCGCCTCTTTCAGAGGATTGCCAGGGGTCGGAAACCACCAAACTGCGTCTAGACTGAGCCGACGCATGGCGGTTCCCGCAACATGCAGATGCCCGCTATGAGGTGGATCGAAGCTCCCGCCGAACAGACCGATCCGCGCGCGCGTGCTGGACGGCGGTAAATGCGCAGCTGATCGGAAATGGGTCATACTCGAGCAGTTATGTCAGCGACGGTTAAGGGCGCGTTTGGCCTGCGCCGCGCACGATATATTTGAAAATCGTAAGCTGTTCAGCGCCAACCGGTCCACGCGCATGAATACGCCCCGTCGCGATACCAATCTCCGCGCCCATCCCAAACTGGCCGCCATCGGCATATTGCGTCGAAGCATTGTGGATGACGATCCCGGCATCGACGTCGGACAGGAATTTCTCTGCGGTCGCGGCATCATCCGTGACGATACATTCGGTGTGGCTGGTGCCATAATTTGTGATGTGCTCGATCGCACCATCCACGCCATCGACCACGCGGACAGAGATCATCGGCGCGAGATATTCGGTGCGCCAATCATCTTCAGTTGCGACGTCCATGTTCGAAACGAGCGCGCGGGCAGCCTCATCGCCCTTCATCGCGCACCCCGCATCAGTCAGCGCGCTGGCTATCACGGGCAGCAAGCTCTGAGCAATGGACCGGTCGATCAACAGGGTTTCGGTCGATCCGCAAATGCCAGTCCGGCGCATCTTTGCGTTGACGACGATATCAATCGCCATTTGCGGGTCGGCTGCGCCGTCGACATAGGTGTGGCAAAGCCCCTCGAGGTGTCCGATGACAGGGACGCGGGCTTCGTCTTGAACGCGCGCCACGAGGCCTTTGCCGCCGCGTGGGACGATGACATCAATCATGCCTTCAAGCCCGGTCAGCATATGGCCAACCGCAGCGCGGTCTTTAGTTTGAACCAATTGCACTGCATCTTCCGGCAGGCCGACAGACGCCAAACCGGCGCGCAAGGCGTCGGCAATGGCGATCGAGGAATTTAAGCTTTCGCTGCCGGCTCTAAGGATCGCTGCATTGCCAGAGCGCACGCAAAGCGCGGCGGCATCGGCCGTAACGTTCGGGCGCGCCTCATATATGATCCCGATCACACCCAAAGGTGTCCGTACGCGAGCAATGTCGAGCCCGGACGGGACCGTCCAGCGCGCAATCTCGCTGCCAACAGGATCTGGCAGGTCAGCAACAGCGCGCAGAGCGTCCGCAATGCCTTGAATACGCTCTGACGTTAAAGCCAGGCGATCCATCATCGCATCGCTGAGGCCTTTGGCTTTGCCGCCGTCCAGATCAATAATATTGGCAGCCATCAATGCCGGCTCCGCCGCAATCAGGGCATCCGCCATTGCGTTGATTGCGTCAGTTCTACCCTGAATACCGGCTTTTGACAGCGCAGCTGAAGCCAGGCGCGCGCGGCGGCCCATATCCAGCATCGTATCTCGCAGGGTGTCGGTCGGAGTGTGAAGTGTATCTGCCATGGCGCGCTTTTGCCGGATTTCCGGTGCGGTAGCAATGAGGGAATCTAACCCATTCTTTCTTAGCCGCGCCAGAAACGCCGTGTCATCAGAACGAAAACGGCCGTGAACTCCAAGCGCCCGAGCAACATGGCGATCGCACAAATCCACTTTCCGCGATCGGTCAGTCCGTCAAATGTGCTCGCTGGCCCAATTTCTGGACCGAGGCCGGGGCCAACATTGGAGACGCTGGTTGCAGCCCCGGAGATTGCTGTAAGCGGGGTTTCGCCGGTCAGGCTAAGCAGGATCGCGGCGACGATAAAAGTCGCGAGATACAAGAAGACGAACACCATGACCGATTGCAGCGTGTCATTGTCGATGACCTTGCCGCCATAGCGAATGCGCACGACGCGGTTCGGGCTGATCATTTGCTGAGCGTGCGCGAGGACGGCGCGAAAGCTAATTTCCAAACGGAACATTTTGATCCCGCATGCCGCTGATCCTGCGCAGCCGCCCAAGAAGATCGAGATCAGAAAGATCATCACAATCGGCTCGCCCCAACTGTCATAAGGCACGGTCGCATAGCCGGTTCCTGTCATAACCGACACCACGTTGAAGAGGGTCTCGATGAAGCCATTCAAAGGGCTGATGATGACGTAATCCTGATCCGCAAAGATGCGCAGGGCGAAAACGGCGATTGTGATCGCTGCGATCAGGCCGATGAAGAGTCGAGGCTGTGGGTCGGTGAGCAGGGGTTTGGCCCGGCCATGGATGAGCGCCAGCGCGAGCAAGCTAAACGGCAGACCCGCAATGATCATGAAAAAGATCGCAGCGGGGACCGCAGGGGTCTCATAAAACGCACCGAATGAAGCGTCATGGGTTGAGTACCCGCCTGCTGCGACGGTGGTCATTGCGTGAGCGATGCCGTCAAACGCCGTCATTCCACACAACATGTAAGTCCCGGCGCAAGCGACTGAGATGGCCAAATAGATCATGCCAATCTGCGCCGAGACCTCACCGATGCGCGGGACGAACTTCCCGCCCACATCAGAACTCTCAAGTTGGAAGAGTTGCATCCCGCCAACCCGCAGCATCGGCAGGATCGCAATCGCGGTGACGATAATGCCGATGCCACCAAACCATTGCAGAATGGCACGCCAGAGCAGGATGCCGCGCGGCTGATAATCTAAATCCTGCATCACGGTCGACCCGGTCGTGGTCAGACCCGAGATGCTTTCGAACATGGCGTCAGTCAGGCTCATGCCAATACCCATGAAGGGGATCGCTGCCATCGCTGGCAATACGACCCAAACCAAAACAGTTAGCAAAAACGCCTCGCGCGCGCCGGTCCTGCCCGGGTGGCCACCAGCCAGGACGATTAATCCGCCGCCAAATAGGAGAAGCATCGTCGCGCTGGCGGCAAAGACCGGCCATTCCGCGCGGCCATCTGCGACATCCAGCAACCAGCATGGGATCATCGCCGCCCCCAAGAGGGCGGTCATGATGCCTAAGGCTAGGATTACGACTCGGAGCTGCATGATAAGAAGGGGTAGGGGCTAAAACCTGAGAAGGCGTATACTTTTGTCGTCTGTGCGCCTCACGACATGTACAAAAACCGGGCCATTGTGGGATTTTTACATGGATTATGTGAAATTTTTTGCGCGCGCGACTCCATAGTTAACCGATTGTAAATAAAGTGTTTTGTAAAGGTTAACAGGTGGCCATGTTGGCGTGTTCCGCTATATTGTTGTTTTGTTCTTGAAAAGTTTCGTCAATGCGACGTTGTGGACACGGAAGATTCATTACGCGGCCCATATGAATCCAAGGCGTCCCATGTTATCCCATTTGGGAGCATGCTGGATCCATGAGAATCCGGCTGGGGTAGTGATGGGAGTGGCGCGTGTTTGTCTCGACATTTGAGACATCGCTGGACAGCAAAGGACGGGTGTCTGTGCCCGCCCCGTTTCGTCATGCCTTAGAGGGCGGTGTCCGAATTTTCCTCTACCCTGCACTTGATGGCTCGCCTTGCCTTGAGGGCGGCGGTGAAGCCCTGATGCAGCAGAACCAAGCGACCCTTCTTCGAATGAGCCCAACCTCGACAGCGCGGAAAGTTTTCCTGAACCGCACGGTCTCGAAAGCGGTTGAGATTAAGCTCGATGATACTGGTCGGATCAAAATCCCCGAAAAGCATTTGGCCTTGGCCGGGATTGATAAGAATCTGGTCTTCGTCGGTGCGATGGATCGCTTCTATGTCTGGCAGCCGAAACGTTACGCTTCTTATGACGCGGAAATGGAAGCGCAGCTGGATGACGTCCAGACCGATTTTGAAGGATCCTTCAATGCCGCCCTTGCGACTGGCGGCATTCGCGGCGTCATCGGGGAGGAGGAATAATGGGCCACGTTCCTGTTCTGCTTCCCGAGGTGATTACGGCTTTGGCCCCAGCCAATGGTGAGATTTATGTCGACGGCACATTTGGCGGCGGTGGATACGCCATGCGCCTTCTGCAGGCGGCGGATTGTCAGCTCTACGGCATTGATCGCGATTTCGAAGCGATCACCCGCGCCGAGGCAATGAGTGAAGCAGAGCCGCGTCTGTTTCCACTACTGGGCCGCTTTGGTGACATGGACGCTTTGCTCTTGAATGCTGGCGTCGGTGAAGTTGATGGCGTCATGTTGGATATCGGCGTGTCATCCTTCCAGATTGATGAAGGCGAGCGCGGCTTTTCCTTCATGCGCGATGGGCCCCTCGATATGCGGATGGGGCAAACCGGCCCCAACGCTCGGGACGTGGTCAATCATATGAGCGCGGCAGACCTCACCTCGATCATTCGCCAGCTTGGCGAAGAACGCCAAGCCAAGCGCATCGCGAGCGTAATTGTCGAGCAGCGCAAAGACGCACCGTTTGAGGCGACCCTGCAATTGGCCGAATGTGTTGAGCGAGCGGTCGGCGGTCGGCGCGGTAAGAAAACCCATCCCGCAACCCTGACCTTCCAGGCGATCCGGATGTTCGTGAACGATGAGCTCGGCGAACTTGCACGCGGCCTCGCGGCAGCAGAGCGTTTGCTCCGAGCAGGCGGTCGCTTGGTGGTTGTGACGTTCCACTCGCTTGAAGATCGTTTGGTGAAACAGTTTATGCGTACGCGCTCTGGCGCGGTTGGCGGTGGCTCTCGCTACATGCCAGAGCTTGCGAAAGGCCCAGATCCGACCTTCGCGCTGAAGCACCGCAAAGCAATAGAGCCGAGCGAGGAAGAGACGCGCACTAATCCGCGAGCGCGGTCAGCGCGGCTGCGAGTTGTTACGCGAACCGATGCGCCAATCTGGACGACTGAAGTAGAGACCGGCATGCGCCTGCCATCGCTGAAAACGCTGGAGGAGGCCCTATGAGCAAAAATGCCTTCTTCTTCGGTTTAGCAGTTGTCGCCCTTCTGATTTTTAGTCTGTACCGCGCCAAGTACGGCGCTCGCGAAACCGTCGCAGAAATCGAAACCGTCGAAATTCAAATCGCTCAAGCCGAAGCCGCACAAGCGGACTTGCTT
The DNA here is from genome assembly GCA_039970335.1 of Henriciella sp. Taxonomy (GTDB): domain Bacteria; phylum Pseudomonadota; class Alphaproteobacteria; order Caulobacterales; family Hyphomonadaceae; genus Henriciella. The sequence goes on from JBDVMC010000025.1 coordinate 1,071,440, forward strand.
GCCGAGTTTGCGCACCGTTCGCGCCAGGAATGGATCGAAGAATTTGCGCGCCGAGAGCTTGGTATGGTGCCGGCGCGCGCCGAACAATTTGTCCGCACCGTGGACCTGGATGGACGTGTTGGTCCGCCGATAGAGCTGCGCGATCAAAGCGAGCCTATTGATCGGGAGGCCGATCATGCAAACTAAATCAGGCTCTGAAATAACGCTGGGCGGCGGCGGGATGCGAACGCGGATCGTGTCGATGTCCTTGCTCGCTATTTTCGCAACGATCGCGATTAAGGGGTTCACCGTGGCGCTAAACGGCCCGGGTGATGCAGTTGCGCGCATTGCCAGCCTTGGGGCGCCGGCGCGCCGCGCCGATATTGTCGATCGAAATGGCGATCTTCTAGCGACGTCTGTGACCGCTTATTCAGTCTTTGCGGACCCGCGCGCGATTGGCGATCCGGCCTTGATCGCCAACACTTTAGCCGGCGTTCTACCAGACTTGAATGTCGAGCGGATTGAGGCGCGTCTTTCCAACAAAGAACGGGCCTTTGCCTGGATCGAGCGCGGCATAACTCCGCGCCAGCGCCAAGCGGTGTTTGAGCTTGGCCTTGAAGGGGTTAGCTTTCGAGAAGAAACACGCCGGGCCTATCCGCGGACCACGCTGGCTGGTCACATTCTGGGCTATGCGGGCGCTGACGGGCAGGGGCTTGGCGGCATTGAATACGCCATGGATGACCGCCTTACCAGCGATCCAGAGCCACTCTACTTAACGATTGATGCCAATGTGCAGTTTAGCCTCGAGGCTGAGCTTGCTGCCGCGATTGGCGAGTATGGTGCTGATGCCGGTGCGGGCGTGGTTATGGCCGCGCAATCTGGCGAAGTTTTGGGGATGGCGAGCTGGCCACCCCTGGATCCCCATAAGGCCACAGAGCTGGCCGCAGAAGACCCGGCACGGTTAGATCGCGCGAGTAATGCTGTGTATGAGCTTGGCTCAGTGTTTAAGCCGCTCACCGTTGCTGGGGCCTTGGATGCCGGTGCGATCCGCCCGAATGATCGCTTTGACGTACGCGAGCCGATCCGTATCCGTGGCCGCCAGATCGAAGATGATCATCCGATCACCGGACGCGCAACGGCGTTTGAGATTATTGCCGACAGTTCGAATATCGGAACGGTGAAGATCGCCTGGCAAATGGGGTCTCGTCGCCAACAAGAGTTTTTCTCTTCGCTGGGTCTGTTCTCGCGGTCACCGATTGAGCTCGCGGGCAGCGCAAGACCGCTTTTGCCAGAGACTTTCGATGAGCTGTACAGCGCCACCGCCAGTTACGGGCATGGGATCGCAGTGTCGCCAATCGCCTTTACGGGCGCCTTCGCGACGCTCGCCAATGCCGGCGAAACCGTCACGCCAACCCTCCTAATGGCACCGGACCGGACGCGCTCACCTAAGCGCGCCATGGCTGCGCCGACGGCCGAGCTGGTGGTGCGGATGTTACGCCGCGCGGTTGTCGATGGCACGGGATCGCGCGCCGAAGTGGGCGGATATCGTGTTGCCGGAAAAACCGGGACCGCCGAGAAGCCGATTGCTGGCGGATACTCCGAAACCGAGAACATTTGCAGCTTTGCCGCCATATTCCCCGCAGATAGCCCAGAATATGTCGTATTGATCGTGCTCGACTCTCCGGAGGCCGGAGACGGCCGCGGCCGGACAGCGGCTTGGAACGCAGCCCCGACGGCGGGGCGTGTGATTGAACGTATCGCCCCGATCTTGGGGGTTGAGCCACGCTTCGATGATCCTGTCCGAAACGGCCCGCGGGTCCGCTCCGTCGCAGACAGGAGAGGCACAGAGCTATGAGATTAAAGGACATGTTTCCTGACAAGGCCGGATCTGGCGGCGATGTCGAAGTGATCGGCATCACCGCTGATAGCCGCAAGGTACAAGCAGGATTTGTTTTCGCGGCCATGCAAGGCGTCGTCACCGATGGGCGTAAGTTTATCGATAAAGCGATCGCGGCGGGAGCGGTTGCTGTTCTGGGCGAAGATTTGCCCGACACAGGGTCAGCCGCGCGCATCGAGGTTGCAAATGCGCGCTTGGCGCTGGCAGAGGCTTCGGCGAAGCTCTATCCGCAGCAGCCCAACTCAGTCGTTGCGATCACCGGCACCAACGGAAAAAGCTCCACAGTTGATTTCCTGCGCCAGATTTGGACCGAGGCGGGATTACAAGCGGCCAGCATGGGCACGCTCGGCGCGATTGGTCCCAAAGGCCATATCGATCTCGGGCATACGACCCCAGACCCAGTGGCCATCCACGCCACTCTGCAGACGTTGGCACAGGACGGCGTCACACATGCTGCCATGGAGGCTTCTTCGCACGGGCTCGCGCAATACCGGCTCGATGCTGTGCGTCTGTCCGCGGTGGCGTTCACCAATTTGACCCAGGATCATCTCGATTATCACAGCACGATGGATGAGTATCGCTCGGCCAAGTTGCGCTTGTTTAGCGAACTGGCCCCGGCCGGATGCCCGGCTGTTGTAAATGCGGATAGCGATCAACGCCTGTTCTTCGAGACCGCCGCGCAAGATGCGGGGTTGAGCACAATCTCGGTCGGCTGGCGCGGCGCGGATCTGAAGATCGAAGAGCTGATGCCGAAGGCGACCGGCCAGCGGCTTTTCCTCGATTGGCGCGGTGACAAGGCCGCCGTGGACTTGCCTTTGATCGGTGAGTTCCAGGCGCTGAACGCTTTGACTGCGGCGGGCTTAGCGCTGGCGGGCGGGCTTGATTTGCAATCTGTCGCCAGCGGCATGGCGAAATTACAGCCGGTCAAAGGTCGGCTTGAATATGTTGGTGAAACCTCCAGCGGCGCTGGCGTTTTTGTCGATTATGCGCACACGCCAGCCGGACTTGATGTGCTTATTCGGGCCGCGCGCCCGCATACAGCAGGCCGTTTGGTCGTGGTGTTTGGTTGCGGCGGCGACCGCGATAAGGGCAAACGTCCGCAAATGGGCGAGATCGCCGCGAAACATGCCGATCTGGTCATCGTCACCGACGATAATCCGCGTAGTGAAGACCCAGCGGCCATTCGCGCTGAAATCATGGCTGGTGTTCCAGGTGGACGCGAGATCGGTGATCGCGGCGAAGCGATCCGTCAGGCCATATTAGAGCTTCGAAAAGGCGACACGCTGCTGATTGCTGGCAAAGGGCATGAAACAGGCCAGATTATTGGCGACCGTGTCGTGCCGTTCAGCGATCAAGAGACAGCCCTTGCCGCGCTGAAGGAGGCTGCTCATGTCGCTTCCTAATTGCATTGGATCTGAGATCGATCCGGTTGATCGGGCGAATGCGTTTTCTTCCACAGATTTCGCGGTTACGCCCCTTCCGGCTGCGCGTGTGGCCAGAGTGCAGGCGCTGGTTTTAGCGGCCGGCCGCAGAGAACTTGGTTTTGCGCCAAGGGCTTGGCGGGGGTCGCGCTCTGCTCAGTCTGTGAATGGCGAAATAGAACGTAAAGAGTCCAAGCGTCAGCGTTTTGCCGAGGGTTCAAAATCTAACCGAAAAGAAACCCAAATTGAGACATTCCGGGCCTTGTTAAAAGGCGCGAATACATCCGGAATAAGACTGTTCGTAGACCCGCGACGACAAAGCAGCGTTGGGGCAGTCGAGCAGGTGATGGATCGCAGCGCAGAATGTGCTGCAAGGGGTGGTGATGCTGTTTGAATTACTAGCGGCCGAAGAAGGGCCGTTTCGACTTTTCAATTATCTGACGTTTCGCACGGGCCTCGCGCTTGTGACGTCATTCCTGGTCACCGTGATTTTCGGCGGCTGGATGATCAATATGTTGCGCGCGCGCCAGGGCAAGGGTCAGCCGATTCGAGATCTGTCGCTCGAAGCGCAAATGGCCAAGCAGGGCACCCCAACAATGGGCGGCTTCCTGATCTGGTTCGGTGTTCTGCTCGGCACATTGCTGTTTGCCGATCTTAGCAATCCCTATATTTGGGTCGTGTTGGCCGTGTCGCTCGCCTATGCGTTTCTCGGCTTCCTCGATGACTATGCCAAGGTCACGAAACAGAGCAGTGACGGCGTATCCGCGCGATTGCGACTTGGGACCGAGTTCCTCGTTGCGGCGCTCGCAGGCGCGTTCATCATGGGCCTTCACGGCGCGCATACGCCAATGGGACATGCGGATTGGGGCAGCCTCAACCCGCTCGCCGAATGGATCGCGGCCTTCGCGCCAGAAACTTCGGTCGAGCGCAATGAAGCGAGCTTTTCAGGCGGCGTCGCTATTCCGTTTGTGAACGATTACTTCCTGCCGCTGGGCGGGTTCTTCATCCTGTTCTCCTGCATCGTGATTGTCGGCTTTGCCAATGCTGTGAACTTTACCGACGGCCTGGATGGGTTGGCGATTGTGCCGATCATGTTCACCGGCGCGGCCTTCGCGCTGATTGCCTATTTGACCGGTAACTTCGTTTTCGCGGGCTATCTCGGAATCCAGTTCACGCCTGGCGCCGGTGAAATAGCCGTTCTCATGGGCGCGATGATGGGCGCCGGAATGGGTTTTCTTTGGTACAATGCGTATCCCGCAAAAGTCTTCATGGGCGACACGGGTTCACTCGGCCTTGGCGGATTGATCGGCGTTGTCGCCGTTGCGATTAAGCACGAGTTTGCGCTCGCCGTGATTGGCGGCCTGTTTGTTCTAGAAGTGATGTCTGTGGTCCTGCAGGTCAGCTGGTTCAAGATCACTCGAAAGCTTACCGGAGAAGGTAAGCGCATTTTCTTGATGGCGCCGCTTCACCACCATTTTCAGAAGAAGAACTGGCCTGAAACTCGGGTCGTCGTTCGCTTCTGGATCTTATCGCTTCTCTTCGCCCTCGCGGGCCTCGCCACACTGAAGCTGAGGTAATGCAGGACCTATGATCCCGATCACCGAATATGCAGGGCGCGATGTCGCCGTCTATGGCCTGGGCCGCACCGGATTGTCCGCTGCGAAAGCCTTGGCTGCGGGCGGTGCGCGGGTGCATGCTTGGGACGAGGGAGAGGGTGCACGCCTGAAGGCTGAGGCTGAAGGCATCAATGTCAGCGACATCAATAAGCGCGACTGGCAAAAGTTCGCCGCGCTGGTTTTGTCGCCTGGTATTCCATATCGGTTCCCGCAGCCACATCGTGTGGTGCGGATGGCGGAAATGATGAATGTGCCGGTCGTTGGCGACATGGAATTGTTCGCCCGCGCGGTTCAGGCCCTGCCCGAAAAAGGGCGTCCGAAGATTGTTGGGATCACAGGCACGAATGGCAAATCGACCACGACGGCGCTGATCGGCCATATCCTTAAAGAAGCGGGCAGAGATGTCCGCATTGGCGGGAATATCGGCAAAGGCGTACTCGACATGGCGGCGTTGAATGCGAATGCCGTTTATGTCCTGGAGCTATCCTCCTATCAACTCGATCTGGTTGAGAGCCTGCGCTGTGATGTTTCAGTGCTTTTGAATCTTTCGCCAGACCATCTCGATCGGCATGGCGGCATGGACGGTTATGTCGGCGCCAAGAAACGTATTTTCGAAAACCAGCGCATTCGCGATGTCGCGGTCATCGGTATCGATGATCCAGACACGCAAGCAATCGCGATGGGGCGTCAGCGCCCGGGGCAAGCGCGGGTTGTCCAGATCAGTTCTGAATTTGGTCTCGCGCGCGGCGTTAGCGCGGTGGATGGCCACCTCTATGACAGCATTGGCGGGCAAGCGATCCGGGTCGGTAATCTGGCCGAAGCGGAAGCTTTGCCGGGCCGGCACAATTATCAAAACGCCGCGGCCGCCTATGCGACCTGTCACGCCCTCGGGGTTGCGTCGGGGCGGATTATGTCGGCGATCCGATCTTTCCCAGGTCTGCCGCACCGGATGGAACTGGTCGGCGAAGTCGATGGCGTCCGCTTTGTAAATGATAGTAAGGCGACCAATGCACAGGCCGCCGAGCAAGCTTTGAAGACGTATCCAAAAGTCCATTGGATCGCGGGCGGCGTTCCTAAGTCAGATGGTATCAAGCCTCTAGCGCCTTGGTTTGACCGCGTCTCACAAGCCTATTTGATTGGCGAGAGTGAAGCCGATTTTGCGAAAACCCTGAATGGCAAAGCCAAGACGGTCAGTTGCGGAACGCTGGAGGCGGCGACGCAAGCCGCGTTCGATGCGGCGAAAGCTTCAGGCGAGCACAACCCGATCGTGCTTTTGTCCCCGGCTTGCGCCAGCTTTGATCAGTTTAAAGATTTTGAAGTGCGCGGCGATGCCTTCCGAGAAATTGTGCGCCGGTTGGCCGCGCAGGTCGAACCGCAAAAAGAAGCGGTTTAGGAGCGGGCATGGTCGAAGTCGCGCTCCGCCCTCGATCAGCCACTGGACGCCTGCTTGAATGGCAACGCGGCTTGGACTGGACGATTTTGATGTCGGCCGTGATCCTGCTGTTTACCGGATTGCTCATGTCGCTCGCGGCCGGGCCACCCGCAGCTGAACGCCTCGGATATTCTGACAGTTTTTTCTTTGTGAAACGCCACGCCATGTTTGTCGGCGCAGCGGTCAGCGTGATGGTTGGTGTCAGCGTGCTTGAGCGCGTCTGGGCGCGCCGGCTGGCAGCCTTGGTCTTTGTTGGGTCATTGGCCTTGCTGGCCTTCATTCTGGTCTCTGGCTATGAGGCTAAAGGCGCGCAGCGTTGGATCCGGGTCGGCAGCTTCAGCCTGCAGCCATCAGAGTTTGTGAAGCCTGCTCTTATCGTTCTGACCGGCTGGCTTTTGGCGCAGCGGCAAATGTATCCGAAAGGTCCGTGGGCCGGGATCACGCTGGTTTTCTTTTGCGTCACGCTTGGCTTTTTATTGTTGCAACCGGATGTGGGTCAGTCGGCTTTGCTCACGGCAGCGTTTATCGTCACCTTCTTTGTTTCCGGCCTGCCTTGGCGTTGGGCTGCAGTATTTGCGGGCGGTGGCGCCGCGCTTTCCGGTTTGCTTTACGCGACCCTGCCGCACGTTCGGTTTCGGGTGAACTCGTTCATCAATCCGACGGACTATGACACTTACCAAATCGACAAAGCGTCGGAAGCGATTGGGCGAGGCGGCTTGCTCGGGGTTGGTCCGGGTGAGGGAAAAATCAAAACTGCGCTGCCAGATGCCCATACAGATTTCATTTACGCGGTGATGGGCGAAGAGTTTGGCTATATCGCTGCGATCGGCTTGATCCTGGTGTTTGGATTTATCGTCTGGAAGGGCCTGCGCGCGGCGGCTCGTCTGCACGATCCCTATCCGCGGGCTGCAGCATCCGGATTGTTTGCGCTTTTCGGCCTTCAGGCCGCCACAAATATCGCTGTAAATGTCAGTCTGATACCGCCCAAAGGAATGACGCTTCCGTTCATTTCTTATGGTGGGTCATCAATGATCGGCACGGCGCTCACTCTCGGTTTGGCGCTCGCGCTGATCCGGCGCGGACAGAGAGTTTGAAGGCGAAACATGAGTGATAAACCCCTCGTCGTCATCGGGGCAGGCGGAACCGGTGGCCATATGTTTCCAGCCGCCGCCTTTGCCGAAGAAATGGCGCGTCGCGGATGGCAAGTTGGCTTGATCAGCGACACGCGCGGCTTGCGCTATGCCGACACGTTTCCAGCTGATTGGAAAATGGAAGTCAAAGCGGCGAGCCCAAACTTGCGCAAACCCTGGACGCTGCCAGGAACGGCCCTGAAGCTTCGCGCCGGGGTAAATGCAGCCACGCGCCGGTTCAAGCAGAGCCAGCGACCTGCATTGATTGCGGGATTTGGCGGGTATCCGGCCTATCCAGCGCTTTCGGCTGGGCGACGTCTCGGCGTGCCGCTGCTGATCCACGAACAGAATGCGGTGCTCGGCCGGGTGAATCGGACGTTTGCGACGCAAGCCGAGGTGGTCGCGTCTGGGTTTGAGCGGCTCGATCGCTTGCCGAATGGCGCCAATCATCACCCGGTTGGAAACCCCGTCCGCCCGCCGATTGCGGCGGTTCGTGATGTGGCCTTCCCGAGCATGGATGGTGAGCTGACAATCTTCATCACCGGCGGGTCACAAGGCGCTCGAATTCTCGGCGAGGCGATCCCGCTGGCGATCGCCAATCACATTCCGGCGCCCCTGCGTGTTCGTTTGAACGTGGTCCAACAAGTCCGCGAGGAACAGATCGATCAGGTCCGCGCGATTTACGATAAGATGCAGGTCAAAGCGACGCTGCAGCCTTTCTTCTCCGACATGCCCGACCGGCTCGCGGCGGCGCATCTGGTGATCGCGCGCTCAGGAGCTGGAACCGTGAGTGAGATTGCAGCGGTTGGACGCCCGTCAATTTTGATCCCGCTCAAGATCGCGATGGACAATCACCAGGAAGCGAACGCTGAAGGCCTGGTTGAGTCTGGTGCGGCGGATATGCTGCTTGAAGACAATCTCTATCCGAACCTGGTCGGCGAGCTGATCGCGCTGCGTCTAGGAGATCAAAATGATCTTGCGGTCCGCGCGGCAACGGCGAAATCGCTAGGCAATGTGCGCGCTGCTCAAGACTTGGCAGATTTGGCAGAGCAGAACGCGAAACACTAAGCCGCGTTGCAGCGATGCGTTTCGTGCATCTTCGCTTCTTCAAGCCATTCCCAGCCGAACGCCTCAGCGGAATCGCCATGGGCTTCGCGATACGCCAATTTCTCAAGCGCTTCATCGAGGGTGGGTTCATGGCCTTCCGGCACCCACCACATCACAAAGTGCATTTTTCCCATCATTTCGAACCATTCCTCGCGGCGTTCGTAGAATTTCTTATGCACGGTGCCCCAGACGAATTTCTCCAGGCTCTCAACGTTTTCCCAGACGGTGAGGTTGGACACAAATTGCGGATCGCCATCAATATGCGTTTCAGTATTGCCGGTGCCGGGCTCTCCAGAGCCTTCCATCATCCAGACAAAGCCAGGCATTGATTTGCCCAAGCCATTGATGAAATCGAGATTGTCCATGAACTCTTTGACGCGCGGATCGTCCGACGGCGCCAAGAGCCGGCCAATATTCAATTCAGCTAAGTGCATCTTCACAATCGTCTCCATCTTTTCGACAATAAGGGATGCACACTTGCGGAAGATGCGCCAGCGACAAACGGTCAGGACAGCCTTAAACTTGCATCGCGCGCGCGGAACAGGCTAATCGCCTTAAAGACCCAATTCGGACAGAGATCTCTGATGAAACCTTCCCCAACCCCATTCCCCCTCGGCCCGGCTCATCTTGTTGGAATAGGCGGTATCGGCATGTCTGGTATCGCAGAGATCATGATGAATCTTGGCTATCAGGTTCAAGGCTCTGACATGCGCGAAAGCGCCAATGTGAAGCGCCTTCGGGAAAAGGGCGCTGTGGTCCATATCGGGCACACGGCCGAAAACGTGACCGGGACCAGCGCGGTGATTATTTCCAGCGCGATCAAGGACGACAATGTGGAAGTCCAGGCGGCGCGCGGGGCCGGTATTCCCGTCGTTCGCCGGGCCGATATGCTGGCTGAGATTATCCGCTTGAAATGGACCGTCGCGGTCGCTGGAACGCATGGCAAGACCACGACAACGACAATGGTCGCGGCGCTGCTCGACGGGGCTGGGATTGATCCCACCGTGATCAATGGCGGCATCATCAATGCCTATGGCTCGAACGCGAAAGCCGGGGATGGCGATTGGATTGTTCTAGAAGCCGACGAGTCAGACGGCACGTTCATGAAAATCCGTCCGACCATCGCGATTGTAACGAACATGGATCCTGAGCACATGGAGCATTACGGCACCATGGACGCGCTCCGCGATGCCTTTGACACTTATGTCGGGAACATACCTTTCTATGGCTTCGGCGTGCTCTGCACCGATCACCCAGAGGTTGCGGCTATGGTGGCGCGCGTCTCGGATCGCCGGATCATCACCTATGGCTATAATCGTCAGGCCGATGTCCGAGCGGTCAATCTTCAGCCGTCTGCGGAAGGGGTCACCTTTGACGTCATGATCCGCGCTCAGTTGAACGTGCCAGAGCGCGTAATCGAAGAAGTGTTCTTGCCAATGGCGGGTGAGCACAATGTCTCCAATGCGCTTGCGGCACTCGCGGTCGCAGTTGAGCTTGGCGCGACCAATGCGCAATTGCGCGACAGCCTGAAAGCCTTTGGCGGTGTGAAGCGTCGCTTCACGCCTGTTGGGGAATGGAACGGCATCAAAATTATCGATGATTATGCCCACCATCCCGTTGAGATCATGGCCTGCCTGAAAGCAGCGCGGGCGATCCAACAGCAAGGCCGCGTCATCGCCGTCTCTCAGCCCCATCGATATTCGCGATTGAAAGATCTGTTTGAGGACTTTGCGCAATGCTATCGCGAGGCCGATATCGCGATCATCACACCGGTTTTCGCTGCCGGAGAAGCGCCGATCGACGGCGTCGATCACAATACGCTCGTCGAAAGTATGCGGGGCCACGGCCACAAACAGGCGCGGACGATGGCGGATCTGGAAACCTTACCAGACTTGATCCGCGAGATCGCCGAGCCGGGCGATATGGTCGTCTGCATGGGCGCTGGCAATATTTCGACCCATGCAAATAGCTTGATCGAAGCACTTGAGCGCGGGTGACCTTGGTAAACCGGCTCCAATGAATTTAGCGAATTTCTGAGAAACTATCTAAAAGGGTTCCCGCGACAATCTCCCTAAGAGAACCGTGAGGGACGGCGCGTGTTTAAGAGAACACTGTTTATTGCAGTGATGGTTTTGGGATCTGCGGCGGGCACGGTTGTGGCTGATGGCGCGGCGGATGGTGAACCCGTTCTACGCCTTCGGTTTCAAGACCCGTTGCCCGTTGCAACGCTGATTCCGGAACTGCGACCTCGATTTGATGCGGGTGTCGCGACCCAATCTGCCGCCATGCCCATGCCGCGTGTGACCCTGCAAGATGATGGCCCGGTCGGCAAATTCGCTTACATTTCAACAGCGCATCCGAACGTTGTGATTGCGCTCGGGGCAACCGAAGATCGATCAGCCATTGGGCGCCAGATCGATCGCGCGGTAACAGGTATGGCGAGGCCAAGCCCGTTATTTGATAAAGCTCAGGATACGTCACCATTTATCGGAATGGGATTGCGAACAGGTGCCGCACAACGAGGGTGGTCCATGGATGCTTCAATCGGTGCGGGCTTGCTTCTGCGCGCCGATAATGCGCGTGTCGCGGCGGCTTTTGAGACAAGACAGCAAGCTGACTTCGACGCCGAAGCCCGCGCCAACTTGCGACTTAGGTACAGCTTTTAAGAGATGATCGTCGCGATGGGCACGTCCGAGATCGCATTTGCGGCACGGATCGCATCCTTGACCGCTTTCAACACGGCTTCGGATGGTTTCGCCTCTACGCATTCCCCTTTTGAGATGGCCGCGATGCGGTCGGCATGAGTCGTCAGCAAATCTGGATCGAAATTGTATTGTAACAGGTCGACTGCATTCGCGAGGGCGATGGTCAGACATAAGCGTTCTTCCACGGCGCCAATTTCCTGAAACATCGCATTTGCCATTTCTGCTTTCAGCCCGGCCTCCAATGCAGGCGAGGCTTCCGGCCAAACGGTCCGTGTGAACAGACCGAAGACGCTGGTCTTCTCGCGGGTCAAAGCTCCGAGGTGACAAAGTTCGTCGGCGATCGTCGCGATTAGATCTTTCTGGTTGCCCAGCGATGAAATCCAATACGAAATCTCTTTCGGCCCTGGCGCCGTGCCAAGTTCTTTATCGCACATATCAAGAAAAGCGCCGAGCGATCCGGTATGGCGCAGCGGCACAACCGCTGAGCTGTCCGCTTCAAGCTCGATCGTGCCGTGAAGCAATAAATCGGCGAGCGCAGCGCCGCCAAAAGCAGGCTGGTAATAGCCGTCTTCAGTTTTTCCGGTTTTGTCATTCAGCGATAAGAGGAGCATCGCCTGAGGTAATGAGAGTTCCATGACTCTGTTTTCGCCCCTTTTCGCAGGTCTCGACAAGGGGTAGGCGATGTTATGACCTTCGATTTCAAGAGCTTGCCTAAGGTTCGTGGCAAACTGCTAAAGAATGCGCCAGTCGCGCCGTATACCTGGTTCCGCGTTGGCGGAGCTGCAGATGCGCTCTTCCTGCCCGCTGATGAGGAAGACCTGGCGGCGTTTCTCAAACAGTTGCCAGCGGATATTCCGGTCACGGTTTTGGGGGTCGGGTCCAACACGATTGTCAGAGATGGCGGGATTGCTGGGATCGTCATCCGGCTAATGGGCAAATACTGGGGCGAGGTCACGCCGATCAACGCGACCAGCCTTGCGGCACGCGCTGGCGCGTTGGATCTTTCAGTTGCGAAAGCAGCGGCCGAGAACGGGACGTCTGGCCTGTCTTTTCTTTCCGGCATTCCGGGGACGGTCGGCGGCGCGTTGCGGACCAATGCAGGCTGCTATGGCCGTGAGCTAAAAGATGTTTTGAACACATTGCATGGCGTCACACGGCTCGGAGAGCCGGTAACTTATCAGGGCAGCTTGATCGATCATGGACATCCTGAAATCGGGTTCGCCTATCGCCATACTGACTTGCCGACAGATCTAATCGTGACGCGTGTTGTGTTTTCAGGAGACGATGTCGCGGAGCCTGAGATCTTACGCGGCGAGATTGCGGAGCATCAAGCTCGGCGTGCCGAAACGCAGCCCATAAAAGATAAAACAGGTGGATCGACCTTCGCCAATCCGGACCCTCCGGGAACACCTGATGCGCGTTCGAGTTGGAAGCTGATCGATGCCGCAGGGTGCCGCGGATTGCGGGTCGGCGGCGCCATGGTGAGCGAGAAGCATTGCAACTTCTTGATCAATGCAGATGACGCACGCGCGGCGGACATTGAAGCGCTTGGAGAGCTTGTTCGCGCACGCGTGCTGGACCATTCAGGCGTCGACCTCCGCTGGGAGATCCGACGCATTGGACGTCTACAAGCGACCTAGAATGAGCCTTGAAGGCGCAAGGTTAGAATGTTCCCGAAATTGCGATTTCGGTCTTCTATTCGCGTGATTTCACCGGTCCGGTTAGGCGAGTAGACCAGGCGCGTGAGTTTCTCATCGCTATCTAAGAGATTGGCCAAAAAGACTGTGCCAGTCATGCCGAAAATATCTTTGTGTTCCAGGAACGCCCAGGCGAACCCGTGCGGTTGGATGAAGTCAACGCGCGCGTCGCTTCTAAAGTTTGGCGATCGTAGGAACTTCTCGTAATTGACGCCCCAGGCCCAGTCTGTGTTGGGAATGTCATGGCGAAAATTGATTTCATAGTAATGGATCGTCGTGTCATTAAAATCGCGCGTAATACCGGTTAGAGGGTCATCCAGGAACGTATCCTGCAGGAAAGTTTGATACTCAAGTTGCGCCCCTTTCCAGCCAAAATTGTCGAACTTCAGAGTGCCTTCGACCTCCAAAGCAATGCGAGAAGCGCTCTCAATATTGCCTGGGCCCTCGCCGATAATTAGGGTTGGGTCATTCGGGTCAAAGATCGGCAACTGATCGACAAGGTCTTCGATTTCGTCGCCAAAAACTTCTGCGGTCAATGCGCCCCAATTGCCGAAGTCTTTCTCGACCTCGATGGCGAGGCGCCATCTCTGGTCTGGGACGATGTCGATGTTTCCGGTCTGGTCATCGCCTTGGTTGAGGTCAACGTTTGAGACGAAATCAAAGAAGTTGAGTTGCCCAACTTCGCGCGAAATGGACGCGTTGATCTTGGTGTGCTCATCCATTGTCCAGGCCAGCGACGCCGAGCCTTTCGGGCGATTGAAGCTGCGGGTTTGACCATTTGCGCCATCGGACATGATCTCAGACTGTTCAGCGCCGAGCGATACTTGCAGTCTAAGGTCGTTGGTGAGTTGCCGCCCGTGCGTAATGAACGCTTCGGCGCGTTTCTCCTCAACTTTGACGCCATCGCCGCCCATGCCGACCAGTGACACGGAATCCAGTGTATCGCCGCTAAATCGTTCGGCTTCGCTCTCCAGTGTATTGAAGGCACCCTCGAGTGAGAATTGCCAGTCGGAATTGTTTGATCCTGTCAGATTATATTCACCCCGTAGGATGCTTTCGCTTTCGTCGACGACGCGATCGAAGATCTGATTGGTAACATTCTGGCCATCGAGATCAGATCCAAAAAACTGGGCCCGAGTTGGGCTATGCTCATTACGCTGCAACCCGATAAACTTGAGGCGTCCTGGGCCAAAGCCAAGTTCATAGTCGCCGCTGATCTCACTGTTCCACTCGTTTTCTTTGAACTGGAAAACGGTTTGTCGGAAGAGTGTTCCATCCGCAGTAAACTCGCTGCTGGTTGCGCGTTCGTCTGGTTCCCAAAGATTATACTCGGCATTCAAATTGGCGAGATGACCATTGGTTGGCTTCCAATTCAGGCTCCCATTCAGGCCGACAAAGTCGGCGATAAACGTGCCTTGCTCTTCGCGATATTCTATCAGATTTCTGTCGCCATCGAAAATATTCTCGCGCCCGGAGGCGGTGCCTCGATTGGGTTGAGTTTCAAGGGCCGCTGTCCAACCAAGCGTTCCAGCCTGACCGTTCACAGAAACCTCGATCCAATCATAAGCAGGCGGAAGGTTTTCGCGATAGCGTTGGCGATACGTCCAGGTGCCGCTGATGCCATTGGCCGTCGCAATCACATTCGCGACCTGACCGCTTAGACCTGGTATATCCAGATCTGCGCCATCAACAATCTCAATCCGCTCAACATTTGTGGCCGGTATACGCGCAAGAACTTGTTCGGCGCTGGACGACTTGGACGAAATGCGTTGACCATTGATCAGTACATTCTCTTGCGCTTGTCCGAAACCGCGTTGGCCGTCGCTGCCTGAAATGCTGAAGCCGGGTATTTGAGACACCATGTCTTCAGCTGTGCGCGGCGCAAACTGCTCAAAATCCGCGATTGTATAGACTCGAGCATCCTCGTTCGTCTCAGGGGTTACCTGCGCGTTCGATGGAAGCGAAAGGCCTGCGACAAGCCCAGCGAGGAAAGTGTACTTCATTATTGAGGCTCCAAAGGAAACCGATCCCGACGGCACACGTGTTACATATGTAACCTAACGCGCACAACCCCAATTCGAAGAATTTTTTTGAGATAGAAAGTCGAAAGGGTGTTTCAGCCCTCGATCTTCGCAATGGATACTGCGTGTGTGTCGGAAATGGGGCGGGTGGACAAAATTTCGACCGCTCTGGAAATTCTGGTGAGAAAATTTCGCGATCGATTCAAACCACTGCGAGAAAGCCGCGCGAAGCGAGTGCGGCCTTAAGAGAGTTTTACGACTTTAATGCAAAATAGAAACAGATTGGATCGTGCTGTGCGTGCGTAACGGATCTGTTTGGTGGTGCAAAAAATACTGGTCTTATGATCGGCTTTCCGTGTGCCTTCAGCATTTCTCGTTTCAAATTCGGCAGGATCTGTGGGTCTGTAACCGGTGAAAGCAAGAGGTCGACTATGCCACGAGCTAAAGGCAGAAAACCAGCGCCTGAAGCGGATATCGTTATTGAGCGCACGCAGATCTCTTCGGTGATCTTCGGCTTGGTAATGGTTGTGGCCTTGATTGTTGCCGGTGCAGCGATGCTCGGTGGATCGCTCTCTCAAATCGGAAAACGTTGGGGCAGCGCCATGGACGGCGCCTCTCGGACAATTGGTCTTTCGGTCGATACGGTCGAAGTGATCGGACTAGAGCACGTGCCTGCGGTTGCGCGTCAGATCAAAACAGCGGCAATGATTGAACCCGGCGAAAACATGTTTCGTGCTGATCCTCATATGATCCGCCGCCGGGTCGAGGACACTCGCTTGGTGGCCAAAGTGCGCGTCTATCGTCTGTGGCCTGATACCGTCATGATCTATGCGGACGCCGCTGAGCCAACCGCGCTTTGGAATAATGGTGAGACCTGGGCTGTCGTTGACAGTATGGGCCGCCTAATGCCCAAGGCACGGGCGAGCGACCACCATGGTCTGGTAAAATCCATTGGCGTTGGTGGCCCGGAAGCCGTGCCAGCTCTGGAGAAAGCATTTCTTCTTGCGCCTGCTCTTAAAGACCATACCGACCATGCGCGCCGGGTTGCCAGTCGCCGTTGGGATTTGGTTTTGAAATCAGGCGCGGTTGTAAAGCTGCCAACCGATGAGAGCCTGTCGACCACATTGGCGCGTTTTTCCAATATGACGGCCGGCGCTGAACTCGCCCGACGTCCGCTCAGCGTGATAGATCTGCGCGTTAAAGGCCGCGTTTTCTTGACCCCTGGACCTCAACCAACCGCTGGAGGCGCAGCTTAATGGCGACGAGCGAACATCGATTGAAACCAAGACAAGTTGGTAAGGCTGGAACCGTCTTGGCTGCCCTCGATATTGGGTGTTCGAAAATTGCTTGTCTGATTGGCCGCGTCGATCCGGGCAGCCGGGCTGGATTTGCCTTTATGGGGGGCGGTCGCCAGCAAAGCCGCGGCTTCAATGGCGGCGCGATCACCGATATCGAAGCCTTGGAGCGCTCTATCCGTCTTGCTGTCGAGGATGCTGAACGCGAAGCCGGCGAACGCATCGAAAAGGTTATTCTCGGGATCACCGGCCCGAAGGTCGACAGCCAACTCGCGGAAGCGGAAATTGAGCTTGGTCAGCGCGAAATTAGCAGCCGTGACGTTCAAAAAGTCTGGGCCCAGGCGCTCAGCAAAGTGGTTCCAAAGGATCGCGAGCTTTTGGGTGCATACCCGGTCATGTACGGTGTAGACGATCAAGATGATATCCGCGACCCGGTTGGAATGATCGGAGATCGCATCCGCGTCCTGCTGAATGTCGTCACCGCACCGAAATCCTTGGTCAAGAATTTGAAAGAGTGCGTGCAACGCGCGCATCTTGGTATCGAACGGATCGTTCCGTCTGCGCTCGCAAGCGGATCTGGAACCCTGATCGAAGATGAAATCGAAAACGGCGCGATCTGTATCGATTTCGGCGGCGGCGTGACCTCAGTCTCGGTGTTCATGAATGGCGCACCCGCCTGGCTCGACCTTGTCAAAGTCGGTGGTTCGCGCGTCACGTCTGATATCGCGCAAGGGATCGGGACAACATTTGCTGCGGCGGAACGCCTCAAAACCTTGAACGGGACTGCAGATCGCGAAGGGCCAGGCATGGCGGAGCGGATCGAAGCTCCATGTCTTGGCGATGATGGCCGTTTGAAAGCCAGTCGAATGACTCGCGGGGAACTCGCCAACATTATCGCGCCGCGAATCGAAGAATTGTTCGAAATGGTGCAAGCGCACCTGACGGCCAGCCCATTGCGCCCAATCTTGCCGAGACGAACCGTTCTCACCGGCGGAGCGAGCCAATTATCTGGTGTCCGCGACCTCGCTGCATCCGTGTTAAAACAACCTGTTAGAATGGGTCGCCCCATCGATGCTGACGTTTTAGGTGAGAATTATGGGAATCCAGCCTTTTCCACAGCCGCAGGTCTGATAAGCTATGAACTCAAGGGATTTGCCGACGCATCAAAGGCTGGGAATGCGGCGGCGCTGGCCGGACGAGAGTCTGGGCGTGGAGTGTTTGCCAAGGTCTTAATCTGGATCCGCGAAAATTTTTGAGCGAGATGACAGTCATTTAAGAGTCTTTTAGGCCAAGCCGTTCATTCTGCACCCGGAGACAAGTTTGGCGCGTATATTAAAAAAAGATCGGGATCAGGTATGACGAATGAACTCAAACCACGAATAGTCGTTATTGGCGTTGGTGGTGCTGGTGGTAACGCCGTCGACAATATGATCGAAGCGAACCTTCAGGGTGTCGAGTTTTACGTCGCCAATACGGACGCGCAGGCGATGCGCCGTTCGAAGACTGAAAAACGAATTCAACTCGGATTGGAAACCACCTCAGGCCTGGGCGCGGGCGCGCGACCGGAAGTTGGTGAAGCGTCGGCTGAAGAGTCGATGGAAGATATTTTGGAAGCGCTCGAAGGCGCTCACATGGTGTTTGTGGCTGCCGGGATGGGCGGTGGCACTGGAACAGGCGCAGCGCCCGTCATTGCCAAAGCCGCGCATGATAAGGGTATCCTGACGATTGGTGTTGTGACCAAGCCATTTGGGTTTGAAGGCACACATCGGATGAAAACCGCCGAGGGCGGCCTTTCGAGAATGCAAGACGTCGTCGATACGCTGATTGTTGTCCCAAACCAGAACCTATTCCGGATCGCGAATGAGCGTACAACCTTCGCGGAAGCCTTCCGCATGGCGGATGATGTTCTCTACTCTGGTGTTCGTGGAATCACCGATCTGATGATCATGCCAGGTCTTATCAATCTCGATTTTGCCGATGTCCGTACGATTATGAAGGGGATGGGCACCGCGATGATGGGCATGGGCGAAGGCGAGGGCGAAGGCCGTGCGCTGGAAGCTGCACGCTCTGCAATCGACAATCCGCTGCTGGATGATGTGTCCATGCGCGGCGCCAAGGGCGTGTTGATCAATATCACTGGCGGCTATGACATGACGCTGTTCGAATTGGACGAAGCTGCCAATGAGATCCGCCGCGAAGTTGATGATAATGCGAATATTATCCTCGGATCGACCTTTGATCCTGAACTAGAAGGCCGTGTGCGCGTCTCTGTGGTCGCCGCAGGCGTCTCTGCGCATGAAGCTGCTCTTGCGATTGCGCCGACCATGACGGCTCCGATTCAAGCCCCGGTACAGGCCCCGGTCGTGGTCAGCCAACCGCAGGTCGAGCCGCCGAAAGTGGAAACGCAAGAAGTCGATCAGCGTCCAGACTTTAACGGACGTGCGCTTCCGGCAGCTCACGTTGAGGCGAAAGACGGCACTGATACCGTTTCTGCCGATGCTGCGTTCGCCAAGCCTGTTTCTGACAGCCCAGCCGGTTTCTCAAACCTGTTTGGCTGGCGCCGCGAAGATGCTGTTGGCGATAACGATGCTGAGCAAGAAGAAGCGGCGATTGTATCGAGCCCGGATGATCATCCAAAAGCCGCGCCGTTTGATGATGAAGACCTGGAAATTCCAGCCTTCCTGCGCCGCTCTGCCAACAATTAGAGCTTAAAAAAATGTCATGCTGAGCCGTCCGACCCCGGGCGGCTTTCGCTTTTTTTGTACCTGCAACAATACGCAATAATGCTTGTGTTGAGATTCTGCTCCCCACAGGTGTTTATGCAGGACTACTAGGGAGAGTAGGCTTGCGACAAGTAGAGTATCAAACCACGCTCAATACGACTGTGATTTGCGCCGGCATTGGGGTGCATTCGGGTGCGCGTGCGCGTATGATCATTCGGCCAGCGGACGTAAATACCGGTATTCGGTTCTTGCGCAGCGATCTTGAGGCAGAATCAGACATTCTGGCGCGCGGTGACAATGTCACTGAAGTGCAGCTCGGAACCACGCTGACCAATGCCGATGGCGATAGCATCGCAACCGTCGAACATTTCCTCGCCGCGTGCGCTGGCATGGGATTGGACAATTTGCTGGTCGAAATCGATGGCCCTGAAGTGCCTATTATGGATGGTTCGTCTGCTGTCTTCTGCGAGCTCTTTCACAATGCGGGTTTGAAGCAACAATCGGCCTTGCGTCGCCGTATTCGTATCCTCGAGACGATCGAAGTGCAGGACGGTGTGAAATGGGCGCGGCTTAGCCCGTCAAAGGATCATGTCCTGACGCTGAAAGCCAAAATAGAATTTGAAACCAAGGCGATTGGCACGCAGCAAATGTCGATGCGCCTTATGCCGGGTCTGTTTGCGCGCGATATCGCGTTTGCCCGAACCTTTGGATTTGCCCGTGATGTTGAGACCCTCAAAGCGATGGGCCTGGCGCGCGGTGGGTCTCTGGACAATGCCGTGGTGATTGATGGCGACGACGTGGTCAATCCGGAAGGCTTGCGCAGCGATGACGAGTTTATCCGTCACAAACTCTTGGATGCGGTTGGCGATCTCATGCTGGCCGGTGCGCCGATTGCGGGATGCTACGAAGCGCGTCAACCGGGGCACGCTATGAATAACAAGCTCGTACGGGCCTTGTTTGACCATCCTGAAGCGTGGTGTTGGGAAACTGATGCTGACGCTTTGAGCGGTGTAGAGTCGCGACAGAGCGTTTCAGTTTAAAGCCAGGTCGGCGCGGCCGTTCGCGTCTGATCTATCGCGGTGAGTTCTGGTTGCGGATGACGCTCCAGCAGTTTTTCGATAATTGCATCTGCGACGCGGCCGGCTTCCCGCAAGGGCTCATAATCCCACGTTGCCAGCGATCCTTCGAACCAGCGGGCGCAACCGCGATCGATGAGGCTTTGGTGCAAGCGGTCGAATTTTGGCGCGTTTCCGCTGAGTTTAGCGATATGAACGGGCAGACCATGCCAGGCGGCGTCAGAGAGCATGTTAGCACTGTCTTCGGTGACGATCG
This sequence comes from Henriciella sp., assembly GCA_039970335.1. Taxonomy (GTDB): domain Bacteria; phylum Pseudomonadota; class Alphaproteobacteria; order Caulobacterales; family Hyphomonadaceae; genus Henriciella. The sequence continues at coordinate 1,091,795 of JBDVMC010000025.1, forward strand.
CGACGTCTGAATAGAGCATCCAGGCCAAATAGGGGTTTGGACCATCTTGCTCACTTGCCCAGAACTGCGCGCCAACTCGATCAGCAAATTGCCGCATATCGGTTGCAACGCTGAGGGGCGTGCGACGCGAGCAGCTGATGCGCAGCCGCCAGCCTTCCCCAGCGAGCTTTTCAAGCTTGCTAATGAGGTCTGAGGACGCGGCGCGTGAAAACGTGTGGGCTTTCGAGTCTCCGCCGAGGATGACCATGGCGGTTTTGCTGTTCTCGTCCGCGAGATCAGCGAAGGTCTGGCCTGCTTCTTCGATATCATCTTCTGAAAAGTGGGTTGTTGAACCGGTTGTGCGGATCACATTTGGGCCCTGCAACGTGTCATGTTCAGGCACGACGACGAGATCAAATTTGCTTGGGTCCGCCTTTGGATCGAGGATTTGCACGGTCAGGGTCTGATTGCCGCTCCAACCCCGCACATTGGCCGAATAGGGCGCGCTTCGACGCCCTGCTGCGACCCACAGCGTCGGCCACGGGCTTTCGAGCGAACTGCGCTGAGTTTTCGGCAATGCGAGGCGCGGCGCCGGCCAGTCTATCCCCGGCAACCAAGTCCACGGCGCGCGCGGTGTGAGGGTCAGCGGATCAGCGCGATGCCCTTGCCCAGCGATGTGCCCGATCTGCAGCCAACGCTGCGTTTCAGACAGTGCGGCGACGACAGAACGGACTTGTGCGGCATTGCCAGCGCGGCCATCGCTGACCGCCCAAATGGAGGGACCAAGGGATAATTGAGGCGCATTCATAGATATGCCCTGACAGAATTCGCCTTACAGTTGAAGAGAAAACGAAGTCAGATGAACTTCACTTCAGCGATTTCATAAAGCCGAGCCCCGCCAGGCGCTGCAACTTCTGCTTCATCGCCTTCACTTTTGCCGATGAGAGCACGTGCGACAGGAGACGTGTTTGAGACTTTGCCTTGAGCAATATCAGCTTCATCTTCCCCAACGATTTGGTAGATAGACTCAGCCTCTGTATCGACATCAATGATCGTCACCGTGGCGCCAAAGACGATTTTGTCGCCTTTCACTTTCTCCAGATCGATGATGTCAGCGCGAGAAAGCTTGTCTTCCAGCTCGATGATACGGCCTTCAATAAACGACTGTTTTTCTTTTGCAGCGTGATATTCGGCGTTCTCAGAAAGGTCGCCATGTTCGCGCGCGACCGAGATCGCCTGAATGATCGCAGGGCGCTCAACAGACTTGAGATTTTTGAGTTCTACCTCAAGGGCGTCATAGCCCCCGGGGGTCATTGGTGTACGTTGCATGAGTGAGTACCGTTCTTTTGGTCTTACGCCATCATTAGTTTAGACGATAGCGTCCAATTAAAAAGCAGGTCGGTCAAGTAATCTAGATTATCCGCTTTCGCAAGTTATGCTTTCTGTAAGGCGCGGACCGTCAAGGATTTTTCGCGCATCGCGCGAATTGCTTTCTCCGCCGCGAGGCAGGCCGACAGCGTGGTGAAATACGGAATATTCTGGATTAAAGCTGTCCGGCGGATGGATTTGGAATCCTTGCGCGATTGCGCGCCCTCCGTCGTGTTGAGGACGAGGGCGATCTCACCGTTCAGGATCGCATCCTCGATATTCGGTTTGCCCTCTAGGACTTTCTTCACAAGCCGCGTTTCGACCCCCTGTTCAGCGAGGAAGCGGCTGGTGCCGTCGGTTGCGACGATTTCAAAGCCCATCTCGATCAGGCCCTTTGCGGCCGGGACGATCCCTGCCTTGTCATCTTCTCTAAGCGAAATGAATGCGGTGCCGCCTGTCGGAAGCGTTACACCAGCGCCGATTTGCGCTTTCAGGAAGGCGGTTCCGAAATCATCATCCCAGCCCATAACCTCGCCGGTCGAGCGCATTTCCGGCCCTAGAATTGGGTCTACATTGGCAAACCGGGCAAAGGGGAAGACGGCTTCTTTGACGGCAACGCGATTGGCTTCAGCATGGCGCAGGTCGAAATCGGTCAGCGGTTTTCCGCCCATGATTTTCGCCGCGATTCGGGCAATCGGCGCCCCAACCGCTTTCGCCACAAACGGCACGGTTCGACTGGCGCGTGGGTTAGCTTCCAAGACGAAGATATCGTCGTCTTTCACGGCGTATTGAATGTTGATCAGGCCGCAAACATTCAGCGCTTTGGCGAGGGCGATCGTCTGCTCGCTCAAACGGCCAATAATACTTGGCGATAACGTGTAGGGCGGCAGGGCACAGGCGCTGTCGCCGGAGTGTACCCCGGCCTCTTCAATATGTTCCATAATCCCGGCCACGTGGACGTTTGTCCCGTCGCAAAGGGCGTCGACATCAACCTCGATTGCATCCGACAAATAGCGATCCAGGAACAGCGATCCATCGCCCGCAACAGCCAGGGCGTAGCCTGCATACTCGCGAACGTCTTCGTCTGAATGGCAAATCCGCATTGCCGTTCCAGAGAGCACGAAAGAGGGGCGTAGCATGACCGGATAGCCCAGCTTTTTAGCTTGCTCCAGCGTCTCTTCAATTGATCGGGCTGACGCTGATGGCGGCTGCTTGATCCCGAGATTGGAGAGCAGTTCAGACCAAAGCTTGCGGTCTTCAGCCAAGTCGATGCTGTCAGGGCTCGTGCCGAGAATTGGCACGCCTGCCTGATTAAGCGGCTGCGCGAGTTTTAGCGGTGTTTGTCCGCCAAACTGCACGATCACCCCGGCGAGGTCGCCATTGCCTTGCTCTTTGAAGATGATCTCAGAGACATGCTCTTCGGTCAGCGGCTCGAAATAGAGACGGTCAGAAGTGTCGTAATCGGTGGAGACGGTCTCCGGATTACAATTGACCATGATGCTCTCAATACCGATCTCTTCCATCGCGAAGGCGGCATGGCAGCAACAATAATCGAACTCGATGCCTTGGCCGATCCGGTTGGGCCCGCCGCCAAGAATGATGGCCTTGCGGCGATCAGACGGCTCGGCTTCACACTCGGCTGCATCCGCGCCGAAAGCAGGATGTTCATAGGTTGAATAGAGATATGGCGTTTTCGCCGCGAACTCTGCCGCGCAGGTATCGATGCGCTTATAGACGGGGCGTACATTGAGGGCATGCCGCGCGCTGCGGATTTCGGCTTCGCTTTTTCCAAGAATGTCGCCGAGCCGGGCGTCAGAGAACCCCATCGCCTTCAGGTCGGTAAATCCTCGCGTCGTGGTCGGGAGGCCGTCGCGGCGCACGGCGTCTTCCTTGCCGATGATCTGAGCAATCTGGCGCAGGAACCAAAGGTCGATGCTAGTGAGTTTGTGAACCTCTTCAACGGATAGCCCTTGGCGGAAGCTTTGGGCAACGATCTGCAACCGATCTGGCGTTTGTTTGGACAGCGCTTCGCGCAGCGCGCCTTCGCTACTGAACTCTATCTCGTTGAAGCCATTGAGGCCGGTTTCCAGCGAACAGAGCGCCTTTTGGAGGCTTTCCTGGAAGTTGCGGCCGATGGCCATGGCTTCGCCAACCGATTTCATTGCCGTGGTTAGCAGAGGTTCCGCGCCCTCAAACTTCTCAAACGCGAAGCGCGGGATCTTGGTGACGACATAGTCGATGGTGGGTTCGAACGAGGCTGGTGTGGCGCCCGTAATGTCATTGTCGAGCTCGTCCAGCGTGTACCCCACGGCAAGCTTCGCAGCGATCTTGGCGATCGGGAAACCTGTCGCTTTCGAGGCGAGCGCCGATGAGCGAGAAACGCGCGGGTTCATCTCGATCACAATCAAGCGCCCGTCGGCTGGGTTCACAGCGAACTGGACGTTCGACCCACCTGTCTCAACGCCAATCTCGCGCAACACGGCAAGCGAAGCGTTCCGCATCACTTGATATTCTCGGTCCGATAGCGTCAGCGCCGGCGCGACCGTAATAGAATCGCCCGTGTGAACGCCCATGGGGTCGATATTCTCGATCGCGCAGATGATGATCGCATTGTCGGCGGTATCACGCACGACCTCCATTTCATATTCTTTCCACCCGAGCAGGCTCTCATCCACCAGGATTTGAGCCACCGGAGAGGCCGCGATGCCAGACCGGCAGATCTCTTCATATTCAGCGCGATTATACGCCACGCCGCCGCCTGTGCCGCCAAGGGTGAAGGCCGGACGAATAATTGCAGGCAGCCCAACATGGTCCAGCACGTCCATGGCGCTTTTCAGGCCGATAATACGGTCATAAGAGCCGTCTTCATTCTTGGGCGATGAAACGATTTCAGCTCGCGGATTCTCTAGCCCGATCCGGTCCATGGCTTCGCGGAACAGCTTGCGGTCTTCGGCCATTTCAATCGCGTCAGCGCGCGCGCCGATCATTTCCACACCGTGCTTAGAAAGAACCCCCGCCTGTTCAAGGGCGAGGGCACAATTCAAAGCGGTCTGTCCTCCCATCGTCGGGAGCAGGGCGTCGGGCTTTTCGATCTCAATAATCTTTTCGACAAAGTCCGGCGTAATCGGCTCGATATAAGTCGCGTCGGCGAGCCCTGGATCGGTCATGATCGTCGCTGGATTAGAGTTGACCAGGATGACCCGGTAGCCTTCATCCTTCAGCGCCTTGATCGCCTGCACGCCCGAATAGTCAAACTCACAAGCTTGCCCAATAATGATGGGACCGGCACCGATAACAAGAATGGATTGGATATCGGTGCGTTTGGGCATCTCTTAATTCCTTCTTGCTGCGCTGTGGGCTCAGGGACCACGCAAACGGGTGGCGTATAGCTGGGAGTCGGCATGCCGGGCAAGAGGAAAAGCACTGCCAGTTGCAATAAATGTCGGTTGCAAGCCCAACCTTTGAAATGAGCGCGCGTTTAGAACTTAATCCGGCGCCAGAAACGAAAACAAGCCGCTTTTGGAGCGGCTTGTTTAGATTGGATATTCGCGGTGATAGAGTCACCGCATTTGAGCGAAATTGCTTACCAGGTGTAACGCGCTTTCACGTAGTATGAGCCGCCATTAAAGCCAGCTGGCGCGGACTCTGGGTAGAGCTGCCCCAAAGACAATGCATTTGGGTTCTCACCTGGATACTCGTCCAGCAGGTTGTTCGCGCCGACAATTAGTTCAATCTGATCATTCAGGTAGTACGCAAACTCGGCATCGATATTGATCTGCGAGTCTTGCTCACCTGTGCCGTTGCCTGTGTCTTCCCACTCACCGTAATAGTTGGCCCGGGTCAGGACGCGCCACTTATTCTCAATATGTGTGAAGGTCAGTGAGCCTTTCAGCTCTGGCAGCAGCTCTTCAAGGGCTGCAACCCGTCCGGCACTGATCGGATTGATCGATCCACGATCATCGACCTTGGTATCAATATAAGCAAAGGACAGCGCGAGGTCGGAGTCACCTGTTTCGGTGATCTCAAGCGGCATCGTACCGACGACTTCGATACCATCTGTGGTGGTGTCAAAGCTATTGGAGAAATACCGGAACTCGTTGAGATCCTCGAACCCTGTAAAGTCGGCCCGGTTGATGGCGCCCGCATTCCCAAGCTGGGTGATACCGTCGCTAACGGACATAAATGGTCCGAGCCCGTTCTGGCCACCGAGGAAATCTAGAGCTGCCAAGAAGTCGACATTTGCTGACAGCGCGATGCGGTCTTCAACAGCGATGTTGAAATAGTCGACCGTCCACGTCATCGGGCCAACGTCAAACGCGGCGCCAATTGTGAAGTTGTCGGCTGTTTCCGTGCCGAGTTCTGGGCGACCACCGTCACGGGCTTGGATAAAGTCCGCAGCGAGTTGTCCAGCGGCAGAGGCCAGTGGCAGAGTCCCCTGATCGACGAGCACGCCACCTACATTCTGGGTCGTCACGTTGGTGACATTCGCCTGACCAGCAGTTGGTGCGTGGAAGCCTGTTGAGACGGTACCGCGAAGGCGGAAACTATCCGTCACACGGAACAATGCGCCGACTTTGAAGTCGGTCGTATCGCCAAACGCATCATAGTCTTCGTAACGGATGGCCGTTTGAAGCGTGAAGCGGTCAGTGATGTCTGCTTCAAGGTCGACATACAGACCATAGCTGTCCTGGCTGCTTGTATTCGACGCAGTGAAGCCGCCGAAGCCGTTCGAGCTTGAGGAGAAGCCTTGATCAGCGAGGGGGCCGAGGGCGAAAGATGCCGCATCGCCTGCAGTAATTTCAAACTCTTCTTCCCGGAACTGGGCACCGAATGCGACGTTCAGATCAGACGCAAAAGCCGAAACCGGCACGCCATAGCTGAAGTCCGCATCATAGATGGTTTCAGTTTGCTTATAAGCACCTGGAATGAAGTTACGCGGTGTGTTTGGACCAAGCGATGCGTTCACGGTGTTGTTGATGAAAAACTCGGTTTCGCTCGTGCCATTCACGATGCTGAAATCATAGTTCAAACCGCTGCCCAGATCGAAGACACCCCGGACGCCGCCGGCGATGGAGTAATCTGTGTTGTCGCCACCAAAGCGCGGAACAAAGCCGCTTGGGATAGTCTCAACGAATGAGAAACAGTTCGGGTCTGCCGTGACCTGCGCGAGAATGGTTGGATCTGCGAGCAGGCCGCCTCCTGCTGTCAGCGGAATACCAGCTGGGCAATCGCCGCCAGTACCGACGCCATCAAGGTCACCAACCAGGATAGATGAGACGCCGTTTGCATCCTCCAATCCGGTAAGGGGATCGACGTCTGGTCCGGCATAGACGCCGCCGCGATTGGTTGGGTTACGATAGAAGAACCCGCCTTCAGCTGTCCGCTGGGCGTAATTACCAAATGCGTAGAGTTCAGTGTTCTCACCGATTTCGAGGCCAGAGTTCACGAACAATTTGAAATTGTCTTTGACGTCTGGCTGTCCCCAATACTGAGGCACTTGATCGGTATAACTGTTAATCGTTCGGAAGTCCGCGACAGCGGTGTTCCCGGCTGCGATCAGATTTGCCACATCGCCGCGAACGATCGAACGCACCGTGCCGTCTGTGTCAGATACTTCGGCTGTAAGGTTGATAAATCCACGATCTGTGAGTGGAAGACCAATATTACCGGCGATGCGGTAATTGTCGCCGTCACCTTCATAGGTTGAGCCATAAACCGCTTCGACGGTGCCGCCGCTGCTATCTTCGCGAAGTTGGAAGTTGATCACCCCAGCGATCGCATCAGATCCGTACTGAGATGATGCACCATCGCGGAGAATTTCAACCCGACTAAGCGCGAGTGAAGGAATGACGCTAACGTCTGCACCCTGCGCCCCATCAGCGATACCGCCGCCGAGGAAAGAGATAACTGAGCCACGATGACGGCGTTTGCCGTTTAGAAGCACCAGAGTGTTGTCAGGTGACAGGCCGCGCACGTTCGCTGGGCGAATGATCGTCGCTGCGTCCGAGATTGGCTGTGTGTTGACGTTATAGGATGGAACCGCGGTGCGCAGGATATCTGAGATATCGTTCGTGCCTTGGTTTCTAAACTCATCACCCGGCAAAATGTCGACCGGTGCGGGTGTATCCAGCGCTGAGCGCGATGGAACACGTGAGCCAATCGATACGATCGTCTCAAGCTGTAAGTCTTCGTTCGCCGTGTCTGCCGCTGTATCGGCGTCCTGCGCCAGGGCCGTGGGTGCCAACGCAACCAATGCCCAACTGAGTGCCGCGCTACACATAAACCGGTTGCGCGTTCCGAATTTGCCCATGCTGTTTCCTTCGACTTTTTCTACTTTTATAATAGCTTTTTGCGCTGACTGTTGACTGATCAGGCCTGACCGAAGTTTGAGCAAATCGGTGTCATGTCAATTGTGTTGCGATCAACTTGTCCGGAATCGGACGTATTTTGATGTCTTCTTTTCCGGACAGTTGCAAAAATAGAACAGAATATTTCGTCGTGAGACATGACGAAAATGAAATAATATTCTGCTTGTGGGGTCAAAATGCGAAATTTGAAGCACAAAACCCTAGATTGCGAGAGCGTTAGAGTCCGAGCACACGTTTCGCGATGATGTTCTTTTGGATCTCGTTCGTGCCGCCATAGATGCTCTGTGCTCGGGCACCAAAATAGGTTGAGACCCCGGGAGCGGCAAAAGACGTGTGTCCAGCCCAGTCTGGACTGACGCAATCTTCGAACTTGCGTTGGCCATGTGCTCCGGCGACATCGAGGTAAAGCGTGGTGATCTGCTGAGCCGTTTCTGTGGCGAGGATTTTGATGATCGACGCTTCTTTTCCTGGGCTGCCGCCATCTTTAACCGCGGACAGGACGCGAAGCACGGTCATTTCCAAGCCATCGACTGCCATATCGGCTGCGGTCAGCTTGCGGGAAAACGCCTCATCATCAATCAGCTTTGTATTGCCGCCCGTTGGTTCTGCAGTGGCGAGGGCGCGGATGTGGCTGAGCTGTTTGCGCTTACCGCCAATGCGCGCATAGGAGGTGCGCTCAAAGCCCAGCAAATACTGGCTGTACGTCCAACCCTTGCCTTCTTCGCCGATCAGGTAATCAGCCGGGACGCGAACATCGTCAAAGATCACCATGTTCAGGACGTGCTTGCCGTCGATCGTGATAATCGGTTTCAGCTCTACCCCAGCGCGGTCCATTTCGCAGCAAACAAAGCTGATGCCGAGTTGCTTTTTCTCCTCTTTCGAGGTGCGCGCGAGGAGGAAGATCCAATCGGCGTGTTGCGCCGCGCTGGTCCAAATCTTGGTGCCGTTGAGGACATACTCGTCGCCGTCTCGTTTGGCGGAGAACTGCAATGAGGCGAGGTCAGACCCGCTATCTGGTTCGCTATAGCCTTGCGCCCAGCCAATTGAGCCGTCGCGGGTGCCGGGCAGCCATTTATCTTGCTGAGCTTTCGATGCGAACGTGTAAAGGATCGGCCCGACATAGATGACGCCCATCGGGGTCACGGTGGGCACGCCGGCGCGTTCGAGCTCTTCATCGAAGACATATTGCTCTTCGAGGTTCCAGCCCGGGCCGCCAAATTCTTCTGGCCATGCACTGGCGAGCCAACCCTTAGCCCCGAGTGCCATTTCAGACTTGCGCACTTCCGCCGTTGTCAGGCTTGCACCTGTCGCGACTTTCGCGCGGATGTCTTGCGGGTACTCGTTTTCAAAGAAAGTGCGCACTTTGGCGCGGAACGGCTCGAGGGCGGGATTAGTTGAAAGGTCCATACGCTTGAGTGTACAGCGTCGCGTCGCCATCCGGAAGGGTGACCACGGGGGAATGAGCCTTATTCTAGGTCGTCCACTCGATCATTAAAGCTCTGGTTATGTCCGCAGGGTCCATCGTTTAAGCCATCAGCTCGCGGAAAAGCGCCTGTGGGTGCTGGAACATCCAGTTTCGGCCGGGATGCGGTGCGTATTTGAATGTGACGCCAAGGCGGTCAGCATCGGCTTTGGACTTTTCTGGTCCGACTCCATGTTGATCTGTGCTGTTCAATACACAGACAGAGCGGGCGCGTGAAAGTCGGACTTCGATGTCAGGATTGGGTAGAAAAGCCGTTTTAATGTCGAGGTGAATATTTAGCCGGTCGGCCTGCGCAATATAGTCTGCGTTCAGTCGGAACATCTCCGTGTTTTCTTCGAGATAAGTCTGATCCGAGTCTTGGTTGCGATAGAGCATGCGGTAGAAACGAAGGCCGCCAAAGGTTCGGATCATTGAACTGACCGTACGCGCGCCAAAGGTGAAACTCGCAGGCGAGCTAAGTGACATACGCAACAAGCCGCGAATCCAATTCGGTTGTATCGCGCTTAATTTGTCACCGACATTCAATCCGTAATTTACCAGAACAGTCCGGCCTATGCGCGAATTTTCGTCTTGCACGGCTAGGGCCAAGGGTGCGGCGGTGGACAGCCCGATCAGCGCGACCTCCTGCAGATCAAGAACGCGAATGAACTCTTTGAGGGATGCAGACGCCTCCTCGATTGAGCTCCTCGCCGTTGTCGCGCCGAACCCCGGCCGAATTGGGAAGATCAAGTTTAATCCGAGATCGCGCGCCGCTTCGATCATGCTTTCGGATGGAACGTAGCCATATTCTAATGAGTGCAGGACCATGACCGGTCGCCCTGTTGAGGGACCGTACCGGCGGTATTCCATGTTTAGTCCTGCCGTCTCAAGAGCGATTTGGCGCGCCGTCCGCTCTCCAGAATTTCCGGTTTGTGGAACGTTAGGCGCATCGAGGGTCACCGCATTGGAGATTTCCATAGTGGTCGATACGGCTTCGACGAGGCTGTGGCAGCCGAGCTTTTGGATCAATCGCGAAACGTGAGTCCGGACCGTGTTCAGCTTGATGCCACGTAGGTCGGTAACCTGCTCCAGGCTGTGCCTTTGGAGCACAAGTTCCAATATGTCGATTTCGCTGGGTGTGAGCGAAAATTTGCTCTTTAGATGCTGGCGAACGTCCTTCTTGAGGCGCGTGAAAACGGCGCGCGCGATATAGCCGGTTACGCCATCACCGCCGACAAGCGGGTAAACTCTGACTTGGCGTTTGATTTTAAATCTGTCTGGAATTTCAATCAGAACAATTTGCTCTTCGCCAATGTCCGCGCGCGCCTCGAGCGGAGCGGTTATTGTATCACCAGCGGTAAGTCCAAGCTGGGCTGAAAGCTCGCTTGAGATACTGGTGATCTTGGCTTCCGCACCGATGCTGAAAATATCTTGCGCCTCGTAGTCGGACGGAAGGTTCGGCAAGTCAGATGGCGCACCCGTTCTGCCGCCGCTTGAGAGCATTGTCAGGACTGAGACGAAGTCTGGCGCAGCGACGGCATCGTCTGAAAGTCTTGACCAGTCCAGACAAGCTTGTGCGAACAGATCCGGGTCTTCGCCAGCTTTTGACAGCGAACGCAGCAATTGCAGCGCCGCATCCGCGCGCCTCTCTTCACTGTCGCTTACTGTTTGCCCCACGTTCAGTCCCTTGAATTATAACGTATTTGTTTCTGCTGCATTCAACTATAAGTTTTGTGAATTCTCAAGTGGTGGGGTGCATCTCAGGATTTTGTACCAAAATTTGATTATTTCAGTCTGCAAAGGTCGGAGGTATTCAGGAAGCTGACCTTTACGGCATACGGTTCTCCTATCGGTGTCCCCCACAGCGCCGCAGGAGCCGTCGCCCGTCGATTCATTCCCCTTTTGTATCGGCGGGCACACCGTAACCGGTCATGAGCCGCTTCTAGTCCAGCGCGCTGAGCGACTGACTCAACGGCCAAGCTCTTTCATGGCGCCGTCTAAGCCTTCCAGGGTCATTTCGAACATCCGGTCTTCACCGATCAGCTCGCGGATCAATTGAATCGACCCTGTATATTCCCACGCGCCGGATTTTACCGGGTTGAGCCAGGCAAAGTTTGGAAATTGCTCGACGAAGCGCTGGATCCAAAGCCCGCCGGGCTCTTCATTCCAATGCTCAACCGAGCCGCCGGAATAGGTGATCTCATACGGGCTCATAGTCGCGTCACCGACGACGATCACTTTGTAATCGCTTGGGTATTTGTGCAGCACGTCCCAGGTCGGGATCACGTCATTGCGGCGCCGGCGATTGTCTTTCCAAAGGCCTTCATAAGGGCAGTTGTGGAAGTAATAATATTCTAGGTTCTTTACCTCTGCGCGGGCTGCGGAGAACAGCTCTTCCATGACTTTAACATGCGGATCCATTGAGCCGCCAACATCCATCAAGAGCAGGACCGAAACGGTATTGCGCCGCTCAGGCCGCATCTCGATATCGAGATAGCCCTGGCGGGCCGTGTTGCGGATCGTTGCATCGAGATCCAGCTCGTCCGGCGCGCCATTGCGGGCCCATTTGCGCAGGCGCTTTAGAGCGACCTTGATATTGCGGGTGCCAAGCTCGACGCTGTCATCATAGTTTTTGAACTCGCGCTTGTCCCAAACCTTGGTTGCGCGCCGATGACGTGATTTTTCCTGGCCAATACGGACACCTTCAGGATTGTAGCCGTTTGCGCCAAACGGTGAGGTGCCGCCTGTGCCGATCCACTTATTGCCGCCCTCATGGCGTTTCTTTTGTTCTTCGAGGCGCTGTTTCAGGGTCTCCATCAATTTCTCGAAGCCGCCCATCGCTTCGATTTCCGCCATCTCCTCTTCCGACATGAATTTCTCCGTCATCTTGCGGAGCCATTCTTCTGGGAGGTCTTGAGTTTCCACAGCATCGCTGAAGCTGTCCAAGCCTTTGAAGACATGTCCAAAGACCTTGTCGAACTTATCAATATTGCGTTCGTCCTTCACCAGCGCGGTGCGCGATAGATAGTAGAATTCCTCGACATCTCGGTCGATCACGCCCTTATCCATCGCTTCCATCAGCGCGAGATACTCTTTCAGGGTCACCGGCACTTTAGCGGCGCGAAGTTCATTGAAGAAGTTGAGGAACATGGGGCACTCCTGACGTTCACGTCAAAGGTAACCCGTGAGAGCCCATTTTCCAAGGGTGTCGTGGCGAGAAGCGCAGTGTTCTGAAGGCTGGTTTAAGCGGCGCGGCGCAATTTTGGACGAGAACCGTATGTCAAAGTGCGCCACACCCATTCCGCTGGCCCGTAAGCAAATACGCTCATCCAAATCGCACTGAACACCATTTGTGCGGCAAAGACGATAACCGATAGGAGGGTATAGGTCGTACTGCCCGCATGACCAGCCAAAGCGAAGCCTGGTCCAATTCCGGTTAGGATCAGAATGATGATCGGACTTTGAATGAGGTAATTGGTGAGCGCCATTTGCCCGACCGGTGCGAATGCTCGGACCAACCAACGCGTGGCCTCAGAATTCACCAATAAGATCAGGCCGCACACATAGCCTGCGGCGATCAAGGGCGTTGCGGCTGCTTGTAAGAGCGTCGCGATCAAATGCGCAGCGCCGCCAAGTGCAGCTTCCGGCGCGCCGCCCAAAATTTGCGAGATAATCTGTAAAGCCAGTCCGCTAATCAGCGGTAGCAGCAGCAAGCTCTTCACCGTGCTGAGATGGCGTTCGGAGGATTGTATCCAGCCCTGCCGCGCGAGCCATGCGCCGATATAGAACCTGCCGATCACATAAGGGAACCAGGCAAGCAGCGTTCCGCCTAAAACCCAATCAAACCAGACTTGGTGATTCATGGTGCTGACCCAGGCGAACGCGTCTCCTGCTACCGCTGCGGCTTGCCGGGCCAAAATTGCTTCTTCTGAAAAAGCTATGTCGAGCGCTGGCGTCGAAACGCCGGTGACAGCGCCCAGCCAGGTTACCAAAGGTCGCCCGAAAAGCAGCAAGGCCATCCCGACCCAGAACAGTGTTCGGTCCGACAGGTTGCGGCTGAAATAAAGGATGAAGGCCGCCGCACCATAGAGGTGCAAGATATCCCAGGCGAACCAGCCAAAAAGGTGCAAAAGACCAAGCCCTAAGAGCAGGCTGATCCGGCGAAGATAAAGCGAGCCAAAGGCGATGCCGCGCGCAGACAAGCGCTCCATTTGGATCCAGAAGCCCATGCCGAACAAGACCGCAAACAGCGTGTTGGCTTTGTCGAAAACGAAAAGGTCGAGCAACCAGGTTACAACCCGATCTGTGGGCGCCGATGAAAGGGCTTCCAGTTGCGTGCTGGTGGCTAGGATATCGGCGCCGCCAAGTTCTGCGAGGTTGGCGATGAGAACGCCAAATAGGGCGAACCCCCGCAACACGTCCATAATCTCAAATCGCTCAAGCTTTGCGGTCGGTATGGCGAGCGTGGGTGCTTCAGGCACGATACGAGACATGGCGGTAGCCCTGTTTGGGCTCGACGCAGCACGAGCGAATTGGTGTCGTCTAATCCCCGCAACCTAGGCCGCCCCACCGGACTAGACCTTCAAGCGTAAAGACGGCGCTAAAATGGTGTGTGCATTCTGTGGCGCGCGGCATTGCCATCAAAAGCAGCAAGATTGCGCGTTCAAATTAAACGCGTGGTAAGTCCGAACGGGCCATTAATGCGCGACTAGGTGACGTTCCAAATCGATGTCCAATTCCGAAAGGTGCTGTGACGTCCGCTTCGCTGATGGGTGAAGTGAGGTCAGGAATAGGATCGGCGCTATGCTGAAATTCGTGCTCGTCAGCCTTCTGATGTTTGGCGCTGTTCAACTCTCAGGACACGCGGATTCGTACAAGTTTTCAAAATTCACGTACAATAATGACGGCCCATATGACGCAACGTTTCGGGTTCGCTACAATTTGGACGATGGTAGAAATTGCGAGGTTTTCGTGCCGGGTCGGGATTTTGCCCAACAGTATGATCCAAAGCGCGTGATCAATTTAATGGGCGACAAGTTCAAGATTCGCCGAGGTCCAGAACGTTGCTTGCGAAAAGGCAAGATCGTGGCCCGCGCGGAAGTGTGGGGGTTGGTTTGGATCGCAGGCACACGGCACTCTTGTCGCAAGTCGATCCGTCTGATCCGCGGATATAGAGGAAAGACGGTGCATTATAAAACGCGCGGCAGCGCCGGAAAGAACAATCGTTGCCGACAGAGAATTGGTGGGTGATGGCGGCCTCTGATATTGAAACCGCTATGCTTCGCCTAATTTCATTCGGCTTCTTCTTCTGCCTCACCTGCTAGTTCGGCCAGTAAGGCGTTAATGTCCCACGCTTCATGATCGCGTTGGCCATATCCGGCATACATCGGGCTCACGGCGATATGCTTGCGATACACAACCGCTTCATCGTTCAGCTGCTCCTCTGTTGGCGGTGATCGATTAAAGTCGAACGTAATGCCGGGCTGATCAGGCAGGGGAGTATCTTCGGCTTCTGCCATTGCGAGCATGATGGGTGTCGCGTTCTCGGCGACGTTTTGCACGTACCGCAGTTTGTACGCGGCGTAAGTGCCAATCTTAGTCTCGCGCCATTCGGCATTATCCGGTGCATCCGGGAAATTGACGTTCAATGCCAAGCCATCCGGCAAGAGGGCTTTATCCGCAGCAAGATCGTTTAGCGCATTCACGAGGGTGACCGATAAAGTGGCAACCGTCAGCGAACCTTCGCCCGGTGAAAGCGGTGGCGCTTTCGTCCGGGACCCGGCGCTTAAGGCTATTGTTGAGATGCCTCTTGCCGCGGCGTGTTGGGCATTACCGACGGTGCCGGAGTTCAATATCACTGAGCCAACGTTTTGGCCGGCATTAGGTCCCGATAAGACCAGATCCGGATCGCTTCCCCAACGTTCGTGGCTGACCACATCGAGACCGTACATAAGGGCCATGACGGGTGTGCCCTCTACATAATAAAAATCATCGCCGGGTAGGCCTTCGAGCGTGGCCTTTCCCGCGGGAGGTGCGCCAGGCTCTGCTGCGTTATTGAGGCAGGCTTCGCTCAGTGGTTCAGATCTGCTTGGCAGTTTCAAAGCGCCGCTCATCCCGCTTTGATTCTGACAAGGAACGGACACGACCACATCATGCCCGTCTGCTTCAAGTGCTGAGTAGAGAGCAACGACATTGGCTGTCAGGCCATCATCATTTGAAATGACAATTCGTAGTTTCTCCGCCGCCGCGCTCGCTGAAAACAAAACGGATGCGGCAATTGTCGCCATCACATATCTCATGGTTACTCTCCCTATCGACTTGATCGCCGTGTTTTGCGTCCGCAGTCCCGCTTATGCGGTGTTTTGCGACGTGACGGTCGTATGAGTGGCACGGTACATCGTTGATTAAAAGAGGATATCCCGCACGCCTAAACAGGGCGGTTGCATGCCTCGGTTTACATGCCGCGAATAGGGGTTTCGAGTTCTGGCTCGGGTTTTCCGGCGCCTTTGCCGTAGCCATACTTTTTCAGAAGCCCGCGAAACTGATGATAGCTAAGGCCCAGCGTTTTCGCGGCTTTGCCTTGATGGCCTTCATGCGCAGACAGCGCCAAATCAATGATGCCGGTCTCAAACAACCGGATCTGATCTTCGAACGGAATATCGAGGACGGGCGGCGGCGGGGCCTGCGGTGCATGGCTTGAGCTCGGTTGATCCGGCTGCGTCTCCGAAAGGCTCGCAGCGGGGCGCCAGGGCGAGTCAAATGGGTCAAGAGCGTCTGGGTCAAACTGAACGGGGTCCGTCGAGTGCTCCGTGATGGCGCGGTAAGTGATGCGTTGAGCGAAGTTTCGAAGCTCGCGCACATTGCCGGGCCAGGCATGGGCCTCCATCGCGGCGATGGCGGAGGGCGCAAAGCCAGGAAAATCCTCAGCCATTTCGCGCGCCATCCGGCGAGCAAAGAAATCCGCTAACAGAGAGATGTCGGCGGGCCGGGCGCGCAGCGGCGGCAGGGTGACAACGTCAAACGCTAAGCGATCGAGCAAGTCAGCGCGGAAATCGCCTCTCGCGGCTTTGCTGGGTAGGTCGACATTCGTCGCGGCGACGACGCGGACATTGGTGGTCAGAACTTTCTCGCCGCCGAGGCGTTGATATTCGCCATACTCGACCAGACGCAGGAGCTTTTCCTGGACTTGCATGGAGGCTGTCGCGATCTCGTCCAGGAAGAGCGTGCCGCCATCGGCGAGCTCGAAGCGGCCAAGCCGGCGCTCTGTTGCGCCGGTAAACGCGCCGCGCTCATGCCCGAACAATTCGCTGTCGAGGAGTTGTTCCGACAAGGCCGCGCAATTCACTTTCACAAATGGCCCGTCCCACCGCCGCGATAGGAAGTGCATGCGCTCGCCGATCAGCTCTTTACCTGTGCCGCGTTCGCCAATGATCAGGCAGGGGCGATCTAAGGGGGCGAGCCGAGAGACATGTTCCTGGGCTTCCAGCCAGCTCGGGTCTTCACCAATAAGTTGCGGGGTTTGGTTGTTGATCATGAGGTCTATATAACAAAAAATGTTAGTCAAAACAACTAAATAAATTAGCGTAAAAGGCCAAATTAGGTTAAGTCAGATAATGCAAACTTCAATAATAATACTTAAAAACAAACACTTAAGAAGATAATTCAAAACTGGCACGGTCCTTGAAATGAAAGTGGCATGGCGGCCATTGGGGTCGCTCGCAAGAAGGATAAGAAAATGACTGAGCGCTCTTACGATAAAGGCTATGGCGACGACAGATATGACCAAGCCCGCCGTGAGAGTGGCCGTTTTGGCCGCTACCTCTCTACCCGTTCGACAGAAACATGGATGTTCTTTGTTGCTGGCGTCTTCCTCGGCGGCTTCTTCTTCTAAGAGCTGAATACAGCCAAGAAAAAACCGCGTTTCCTCCCCCTCCCCCAACGACCCCCAAAAGATACAAGGAAAAAATATCATGGGAATGTTCTCTCGCCTCGGCGACATTATTAACTCCAACATCAACGCGATGCTGGACGGTGCTGAAAACCCAGAAAAAATTGCGCGTCTTATGATCCAGGAAATGGAAGACACGCTGGTTGAAGTTCGCACCGCTGCCGCCCGCGCCATGGCCGACAAAAAAGAGATGGAGCGTGAAATCGCTCATTACACCGAAATCCGTGACGACTGGGAGACCAAAGCGGGTCTCGCCATCGACAAGGGCCGGGAAGATCTCGCTCGCGGCGCTCTGATCGCTAAGAAAAAAGCCGATCAGGAAATCGTTCGCCGCCAAGAAGCCATGGACCTTGCCGAAGAGGCTTTTCACAAACGCCAGGATGATCTGAGCCGTTTGCAGGCCAAACTGGATGAAGCGAAAGCCAAGCACCGCGCGCTGATGATGCGCCGCGACGCCGCCGAGCAACGCATTCGGGTTCGTGAGCAGACTTATGATACCCGTGTTGATGATGCGCTGTCGCGCTATTCTACGGTCGAGCGTAAAGTCGATGAGCTGGAAGCCTATGCCGACACCATTCGCGGCCATGAGCCATCGCTCGAGCAAGAGTTTGCTGACCTAGAGCGTCATGATGCGATCGAAGAAGAGCTGAGTGCTCTGAAAAAGTCGCGCGCGAAATCAACTGCAAAAGCTGCGAAAGCCGCTGAAAAGAAGGACGCCTAAACAATGTTACTTCCGTTCGCAATTCTCGCCGGTTTTATGACCGCAATTACCGCGCCGGGCCTGATCGCCCTGCATCTTGAAGACCGCCGCAAGGCGAAAGCAGAGGTCGCTGAATAATGGAAGACGAGTTCGTTATCGCCATTGTGGCCATAGGTTCGATCTTCATCGTCTTTCCCGCCATGGTGTTTCACTACATCACACTGTGGCGGAAGCAGAAGACACTCCTGCCAGATGATGAGCGAATGCTCGAAGACCTTTGGCGCTCCGCGCGCTCCATCGAACGCCGCCTCGAAACGATTGAGGAATTGATGGATGCGCAAGACGATGAAGCCGCTAAGAGCCCCCGTCGTCCACTCTCGCCCCGCACGTTTGAGGACTAAATCATGACCTATAGAAGAAGACATCGCCGCCCTTTAAGAGACGATGCGTACACAAGCAGAGAAGAGGATCCAATGTTCCGTTCGCCTAATCCAAAACGCTTTTATCGCTCACGCACAGATCGTGTTTGGCTCGGTGTTTGCGGCGGGATCGCGGAACGGTTTGGTTGGGAGCCGACGCTGGTTAGAATTTTGTTCGCGCTCAGCGTTCCTTTCCTGGCCGGACCCATCTCGATCTTCGCTTACATTATCGCTGCGATGATCACGCCAAAATCACCAAGAGGCCGCGCGAGCCTAGCGCCAGAAGAAGAGCAGTTTTGGCGCAACGTTTCAGACCGCCCGCGCGTCACCGCTTCTGGCCTGAAATACACCTTTATGGATCTTGAAGAGCGCCTGCGGAACATAGAGCGCAGCGTGACCAGCGAAGAATGGCGCCTGAAAAAGGCCTTCAAGGACCTAGAACAAAACTAAAAGATAGGTTACAAATGTAACCAGGGATCAAGCAAGTTAAGGATAAAGGGGGAATACCCATGACACGTAAGGCCATCAGAAGCGGGATCCAAACCGGACTGCTCGTCGCTGCTGCCCTCTCCGTCGCTGCCTTTGCCAGTATAAAGGATGATGGCGTCAAGCTCGCCACAGGCGGAGTTGAAATGACGGTTCAAGCGTCACTTGAGAAAGGCTTGATGATCAGCTTCATCGCGCCGCAATAGGCGGCAAAGCCAACAGAATTCTGGTCGGGTTCGAATACTCTCTCTCCCTGAACGCACATGTTGAGAGAACCGGATCAGAAAACCCCGCCCTGAACGGGGGGAAGTCTCGCACCAAGCTGCGGGACTTCTGGCGTAGATAGCCAGCTGTGGTGTGAACCGAGGCGAGACTTCAGGCAGGATCCATAAACGCTTGGATTTACACTGAAATCACTTTCCTTCCGCGAAAATATGATCGACATGTGGATCGCTAGAAGCCGTCAGGATTACGCGATGCCGCAGCAGCAATACAAATCTGTTCTGAAATTTTTGATCCCATCCTTGTTGGGCGCAGCCTTTTTCCTGTTGCCGGTTGCCGGCGAGAACACGGTGACCATCCCGCTTGCGATTGTGGTCGATTATCTTCGGTCTGCCCTCAGCGAATGGCTGCCGACCGTCGCGGTCATTGTCATCTTAACCGGGTTCGTGGTGACGGCCATCGCAGCTCTATTTCCGAAGCTTTGGACGGGTTCGATCCCGGATCGTTGGAACAGGTTATTGCGGCCGGGTCTGTTTTGGATCCTGGTGCGCT
This sequence comes from Henriciella sp., assembly GCA_039970335.1. Classification (GTDB taxonomy): domain Bacteria; phylum Pseudomonadota; class Alphaproteobacteria; order Caulobacterales; family Hyphomonadaceae; genus Henriciella. The sequence continues at coordinate 1,111,299 of JBDVMC010000025.1, forward strand.
TAGTCGGAGCAGTGATCGCGCTCGCCGCGTTCACCGGTCTCGGGCCGGAGATCCTTTCCAGCGCTGCCGTGGGCGGTGTTTTGCTGAACGATCTTGCACCCATCTTGCTGGTCCTCTTCCTGATCGCTGGCTTTTTAATCGTCTTGCTCACCGATTATGGCTTGATGGAGTTTATCGGCGTGCTGGCAGCGCCGCTGTTTCGCTCTCTGTTTAAAGTTCCAGGACGAGGCGCCATCGATGCGACAGCGTCTTGGATGGGAAGCGCAACGGTGGGCACGTTGATTACAATCGAACAATATCAGGCCGGAAAATATACCGGCAGAGAAGCGGCGACCGTCGCCTGTAACTTCTCGATCGCGTCGATTGGCTTTTGTTACGTGCTCGCAGCGACGGCCGGGGTCGAGCAATGGTTCTTGCCGCTCTATGGGACGGTGTTTGTGTGCGTCGTGATCAGCGCAATTATCCTGTGCCGCGTGCCACCGCTGACGATGATCCCGGACACCTTGATTGATGGATCCGAACGTCCCGCGGATGAGCATACAAGCCGGGGGTTTAGGGCAGCCATGTCAGAAGCGACGCAGCGCGCTGAAACGGGGCCTGGGGTAAAAGCGTTCTTCTCCCAAGGTCTCTATTCGGTGGCCAGTATTTATATCGGCCTGTTGCCGAGTGTTTTTGCGATTGGCGGCCTTGGTCTTTTGCTGGCGGAAACCACGCCGATTTTTGAATGGCTTTCTGCGCCCTTGGTGCCGGTATTGAGCGGGTTGGGACTGCCGGAAGCAGCTCAAGCTGCCCCTGCATTCATTGTTGGGTTTGCTGATCAGTTTTTGACGGTGATCGTCGGTTCAAATGTCGAGTCTGAGCAAACACGATTCGTCATCGCGGTGGCGGCGATTACGCAAGTCTTGTACTTTTCAGAACTTGGGGCACTGTTGCTGCAGTCTCGTATCCCAATCGGATTTGGACATTTGACGCTGGTATTCGTTTTGCGGACTTTGATTACGATCCCCATCGCGGCCGCAGCGTCGCATTTGCTGTTTTGAAATCATAAGGATTAGGTGTCTCTATGGGTCATCCGAAAATTCCACCCGCCGCGCCCGCAGTGCTCGCGCTTGCGCCTTATCAGTCGGCGCGAATGTTGAACGCATTTGACCCCTCAAAGATCTATCTCGACGCGAACGAATTGCCATTTTCGCCGGATGCCACCCAGCTCGATTTTTCTGAGCTGCAGCACTATGCGCATTCTGGGCCGCGGCAGATGATCAGGTCTTATGCAACATATGCGGACGTGCCTTCTGAAAGTATCATAGCGACGCGCGGTATTGATGAAGGCATTGATTTGCTCATTCGCACCTATTTGGAGCCTGGTCAGGATACCGTTCTGACAATGAGCCCGACTTATGGGATGTATGAAGTTTGTGCTTCGGCTCACCGGGTAGAGACGGTGGACCTGCCGCTCTTGGATTTGAGTGATCCAGACATTGATGGATTGAGCGCGTTAGAAACTCTGCCGAAACTAATTTTTTTGTGTCGCCCGAACAATCCGACGGGGACTTTGATGTCGCGTGGGGCGGTTGAAACCGTTTTGGATCTAGCGGCCGGCCGCTCCATTGTTGCCGTCGACGAAGCCTATATAGAGTTCTGTGCTGCGGAGTCTCTTGTGTCTCTCCTCAGCGCGTATCCAAACCTCGTCATTCTTCGGACGCTGTCAAAAGGCTTTGGTTTGGCGGGATTGCATACCGGGTTTCTGCTGGCTCATTCTGAGGTCACAGACGCGGTGAACCGGATTGCCAATCCTTATCCTATCCCTGAGCCTTGCGCGCAGATCGCCCTAAACGCCTTGTCTCAAACAGGGCTCGAGCACCTGGAAACCAATATCAACTCAGTGCTTGCAGAAAGACATCGGCTTTTTGACGCGCTGGATGCGCAACCAGACTGCACGGGTGTTTTGCCCTCGCATGCCAATTTTCTGCTTTCCGCGTGGAGGCACCCAGACGACGCATTGGCGGCACTCACGGCACAAAACATCCTTATCCGTCCGGTCAGATTGCAGGGTGAAACGGAGCCGCGATTGAGGTTTTCAATCGGATCTCGTGCGCAAATTGATCGTGTGATCGCGGCGCTATCGTCTTAATCCTGGAAGCATGAAACCATGCATTCCGACCCAACAATTAACCAAATCCGCGAATCTCACGCATCTGTGTGGTCGTTTTTTCATTAGTTGTGTGCCAAATGGCGCAGAAGTCGCATAAGTAAGTGGCATGTTAGAAAAGCGTATTCTTCTCATCATTGGCGGCGGTATCGCAGCCTACAAGTCGCTGGAGCTGATCCGCGAGCTGGCGCGGCGCGGCATTAAGAGCCGCTGCATCGTGACTAAAGGCGGTCAGGAATTCGTCACACCGCTTTCAGTCTCTGCGCTTTCCGGCGAAAAAGTTTTTACCGAATTGTTCGATCTCGATGATGAAGCTGACATGGGGCATATCCAATTGTCTCGCTCTGCGGATCTGGTTGTGGTCTGTCCGGCAACCGCAGACTTGATGGCGAAAGCGGCGGGTGGTCTTGCCAATGATTTGGCCTCCACCACGCTGCTGGCAACCGACAAGCCCGTTCTGATGGTGCCGGCGATGAATGTCCGCATGTGGGATCACCCAGCGACACAGCGAAATGTTGAAACGCTGCGCAGCGACGGCGTCATCGTTATGGATCCAGACGAAGGCGCGATGGCGTGCGGCGAGTTTGGGCCCGGGCGTTTGCCGGAGCCGCTTGAAATCGCGACCCGGATTGAAGCGCTGCTCAGCGATGGCCCGGTGCTCTATGGCGTAGAATCAAAACCACTAGCCGGGCGTCATGCTCTGGTGACAGCAGGCCCGACCCGCGAACCGCTCGATCCGGTGCGGTTCTTGTCCAATCATTCCAGCGGCAAGCAGGGCTACGCGATTGCCGGCGCCCTGGCCAAAGCGGGGGCGCAGGTCACCTTGGTGTCAGGCCCAGTTTCGATCGAAGTTCCAGACGGCGTTGATGTCATGCCGGTTGAGACGGCTAGAGAAATGCTTGAAGCGTGTCAGGCTGCTTTGCCGGCTGATATTTTTGTCTCGGTCGCAGCCGTTGCGGATTGGCGTCCAAGCCGTGCCGCTGCGAAGAAAATGAAACTGAAAGAAGGCGATGGTGATCCGCATCCAAGCCTCGAACTTTCTGAGAACCCTGACATTCTCGCGACCTTGTCCCGCAAAAAGAAAAACCGTCCAGAACTGGTTATCGGATTTGCGGCAGAAACGCATGATGTCGATGCGCTTGCTGTCGCCAAGCTGAAGCGGAAACGTTGTGACTGGATCGTCGCCAATGATGTCAGCGGTGATGTGATGGGCGGCGCAATGAATGAAGTTGCCTTGGTGACGCGTGACGGCATTGAAGACCGCTGGCCGCGCATGACGAAAGAGCAAGTTGCGGTCCGTCTGGTCGCGCGCATTGCTGACAATTTCAATGACGAAGCGGACCAAATCGCCGCTGAATAGGCGGTCTTAGCACCCGTAACGCTTGACTCATCGGCGCGACTCCGTGGCTTAGCAAAACCATGACTGATGTGACTGTTTCCGTGCGGCCATTGCCGCATTTCGATGGGCTGGACTTGCCCGCATATGAAACCCTTGGCGCTGCGGGTATGGATATCCGCGCGGCGGTGCCGGAGGCCGAGCCTCTGGTCTTGATGCCTGGGACCAAAGCCATGGTCGAGACGGGGCTCAGCGTGGCGATCCCGCAAGGCTATGAGATCCAGATGAGACCTCGATCCGGACTGGCGGCAAAGCATGGGATCACCTGCCTCAACTCACCGGGAACGATCGACAGCGATTATCGCGGCGAATTGAAAGTCATTCTGATCAATCATGGACAAGAAGCGTTCACGATTGCCCGCGGCGAACGTATCGGCCAGATGGTGCTGGCCCCAGTGACGCGGCTTGTCTGGCAAGAAGTTGAAACGTTGGATGATACAGATCGCGGCAGCGGCGGGTTTGGCTCAACCGGACGATAAAGACTTGCGTTTTACCTGAGACGCGCTATATATCGAATAACGATAAAAGTCAGGAAGAAGAGCCATGGATATTGATAGCCCATTCACAATGGTTGTGCTGATCGTACTGATCGCGGTTGGCGCCGGGGTGGTCAAAACCTGGATCGAGACGCGCGCGAATTCGACAGCAGATGGAGAGACCCAACTCCGCATGGAAGATCTCGAACGCGAGGTTTTGCGTTTGCGAGATCGTGTTAAGGTTCTTGAGAAAATCACCACGGATGGCGATAGCCATCTGCGCGAAGAAATTTCTCGTCTCGCTTAGTCGAGCTTGGCTTAGTCTGGATCCTCGTCAGCAAAGCCTTTGCTGATGATGTGCGCGGCATAGCCAGAGACTGCAAACCCAACAATGCCCAGGCCTGATGCGTAAAGCGTCGCAACGTTTGAATTGCAGGTTGGCCCACCTTGAGTGCAGGCGCCAAAATTGAGCGTGTAATACATATAGATCGCCGTAAGAGCCGAAAAGATGGCTAAGAGGAACATGGCCCGGGCCATCCATTTTAGAGCGAGGCTAATCACAATTGTATCTCCCATTCTTTGTCAGGCTGACACCTGCTGGCAGGGAGGTCAATTGAAAGGCGACTTTGGCAATTCCTCCGCCAGGATATCGTAGACCACTCTGATGCGTTTGCTGGTGTGCAGCTCTCTGTGCGTGACCAGCCAAACCGGGATCGGAATGACAAAATCCTCTGGCAAGATCGCGCGAACGTTGGGCGCGTAGGACTCGACATCTTTGCCAAGGATGCTGACGCCCACACCCATTCGGACTAGTTCATACAAAACCGATCCGCTTGGCGAGTTATAGCGAAAATGGTCCGGCGTTAGATGCAAGCCGAACTCACTCATCGCTGCAATCATTTCCGCCGTTCGGTTCAGGCCGATAAAGGTCGCGTTCTGCAATTGGCTCAGTCGTTCGATCGGGCCTATGCGTTCGAGATAGTCTTGCGACGCATAAAGATGGGCGCGCGTTTCGTAGAGGAGTTTGGCAATCAGGTCCGGCTGTTCCGGACGGGCATGCCGGATAGAGATGTCTGCCTCCCGGCGGGTTAAATCCTGGACCTCGTTTGATGGCAGAATGTCGATTTGAACATTCGGTGCGACGGCCTGAATTTTTCGGATGATTGGCGGTAATTGACGCGAGGCGACATTCTCGGTCGCAGTGATTGCGACACGACCTTCGACGGTTTGCGATTGGCCAGACGCAGAGAGAGAGATCGCGTTGGCTGCGTCCGCCATGACGCGGACATGCTCGAGCAACTCTGTCCCGGCTGTGGTCAATGCCATGGCGCGGCCGGCGCGTTCGAACAGCGTTACGCCGAGTTCTTCTTCCAGGGCGGCGACCTGCCGGCTCAAGGTGGGTTGGGTTTGACCGAGGGCTCTCGCAGCGGCAGAAAGAGAGCCCTCTTCAGCCGTCGCGAGAAAGGCGCGGACTTGATTCCAGTCGAATGAGATAGCCTGCCAGTTCATCGTTTTTCGTATACGTCCCTTTGGAATTTCTGCAATTTCTATCTGATCTTTGAATAGATAGATATGGGGCATGCAATACGATCATACATGTGTGCCCCGCCGGTCGGGGCTAAAAGAGGAGGCATTGATGCCTGATAAAGCAAAATTCTGGGACAACACTGCGGAGAAGTATTCCCAGCAAGCGATTTCCAACCCGAAAGCCTATGAGATCAAACTCGATCTGACGCGCGAGTATTTTACGCCGGAGTCCAAAGTGCTTGAGTTTGGTTGTGGAACGGGGTCAACGGCGGTCTTGCACGCGCCATTCGTCGCTCAAATAGATGCGATTGATGTCTCGCCGGAGATGATCCGGATCGCGCGCGCCAAGCTAGGCCCGGACGGGATCGACAACGTCAAGTTTCAAGTCGCCGATATGGACAGCTATCAAACGCAACCGAGTAGCTATGACGCGGCGCTGGGGATGAACATTCTTCACCTCCTGGACGACCGCATGGCGGCGATGGGGCGGGTCTATGAGGCTTTGAAGCCCGGCGGATATTTTATCTCCAGCACGATGTGTTTGCGCGAAAAGATCATGTTCCGCCTGATGGAGCCGCTTTTTCCGGTGATGCATTCTATCGGTCGCTGGCCGCACGTGCGCCGTTTTACGGCGAAGAGACTTCAAGCAGATATTGAATCGATCGGCTTCAAAACCGTCCACTATTGGCAACCCGGAAATGGACCGGTGCTATTCATCGTCGGACAAAAACCAAAAATCACTTGATATGTAGCGAACGCTACAATATTGTCTGAGCAAAGCAATGGAGAAGAATTGATGGCTTTGCTCAGACTGTTTGCGCTCGTATTTTTGATTGTTCTGTCGGTTTACACCGTGATCGTCATGGCCAATTACGGTGCTAATCTGCTTCCCGTTTTCGTCGGAGATATCGGCGCGATGACTTGGCCGGGGCAGTTCAATCTCGATTTCTTGGGCTTTCTGATTCTATCCGCCCTTTGGATCGGCTGGCGGCATGAGTATAGCCTGACGGGTTGGCTGCTGACGCCGCTCGCGTTTTTTGGCGGTATGATGTTCCTGACCATCTACATTCTGATCATGAGCTTCCGGGTGAACGGCGATCTGAAAGCGCTTCTGCTCGGCGAACGCCGCGCCGCGCTTTAAACTAACGCATCATCGTCTTTGGCAAATTTCGCCAGCAAATAGGCGTCATTGTCTTCGATATGGTCGAGCTTTCCGAACGCAAAGGCGTTGCGATCGATCACCAAGTCACGGGGCCGCAGCGCGCGTGAAATTTCCAAGCCCTCGAGGCTGCGTGCGCGCGAGAACGCGACATAGGACTGGCCATGGGCAAACATGCCGCGATCCAGATCGATATAGACTTTATCCAGCGTCAGGCCCTGAGCTTTATGAATGGTCACGGCATAAGCCAGGCGCAGTGGCACTTGCTTGAACGTGCCGACAACTTCGCGTGAAACCTTCTTGGTCTCCGGATCGAGTGAGTATTTGTGTTTCTCCCAGGCCGTCGGTTCGATCTCATACGTATGCCCATCAAGCTCAACAATCACGTTGCGACCTGACCAGCCGGAGACGGTGGCGAGCGATCCGTTGACCCAACGCCCTTCGGAATCGTTCTTGATCAGCATGACCCGCGCGCCTTCCTTCAACTCCAGGTCAGCTTCGGTGGGATAGGCTTTCTCTTCGAACGCGCCCTGAACTTTCGCTTCGAACACTTTTTCCGGGCCGGGCAGGTCTTCCAGACGCGCCTGATTGATCCGGTACGCATTGGCGTTGTTGGGCGTCAGTACGACATGGGTCTCGCTCGCCTCAACCGCATCTCGATCAGAGACCAGGCTGCGCAATGTCGTTTCGTCGGCGGGCGACAACCGTCCCTGCCGCATCGCGCCGAGCATTGCCAAGAATCTCGGGTCAGCTTGTCGGAAAACATGTTTCAACGCGAGCAGCGCAAACTCGGCTTCTTTGAAGGCGGGGGCGTTGAAAAAATAGTGACCGCCATAACGTTCTCTCAAGATCGGGTCTTCATCGCCGCGCACGACGGGCGGCAGCTGATGCAAGTCACCGGACAGGATCATGCGCACGCCGCCAAACGGGCGCTTCGAGCCTCGGTTCAGTTTCAAACTGCGATCAATCGCATCCAGCATATCCGCGCGGACCATCGAGATCTCATCGATGATGATCGTCTCGGCAGCTTTCATTAGCCGGGCAGTGCGCAGACGTTTGACGTCGGTTGGCTCGATCAGGCGCGGCGGAAATTTGAAGAAGGAGTGCAGCGTCTGCCCACCGGCATTCATCGCCGCAACCCCGGTCGGGGCAAGAACAATTGCGCTTTCGCCAGCCTCGGCCATGAACTTGCGCAAGAGGGTGGTTTTCCCGGTTCCCGCGCGTCCGGTCAGAAACAAATTGCCCTGTGCGCCAGCCCCGCTCGCGACCCATTCAGCGGGTTGGGAATAGATCGTATCCGGCGTCGTCTCGCCGATCGGAGCAGGCAAATCAGTCATGGGCGATCACGCATAGCGAGCTTTGTCGAGCTAGGGAATGTTTTCGCACTGAACCACAGCTGTCGCCTGGCAGGTATCATTAATATCCTCAACCGTGACCTTGGTTTGCGAGGCCAGAATGCCGCCGCGGTCAAAACAGGCAAGGTTTGATTTTACGCGGGCCGCATCGCTCAGAGGCGCCATTTCAGCGTCGCAGAGCGTACCGGCGTCCTCATCCACGGTGGTGGTCAATGGGAAAGCCCGAAGCTGTCTCTGCAAGACTGGAACCGTGTAGGTTTCGGGCAAGCCTTGATGCGCGATCATAAAGTTTCGCAACAACAAAGTCGGATCGCCGATTTCCCGGTCTTCGGGCGCAACATGGCAGGAACCAAGAGTGCGAAAGGCGTAGGTCTCTTCTTCATTTGCAAGCGACAGACTGAAACTGCGCTCCGCTGCTAATCGCCTGGCGTGAAAGTCGGGACTCATCACCCCCTGGTGGGCGTCAAGATCTTGTTTGAGCCAATGCTGCCAATGCGCGCTGGCGCTGGCTTCGGTAAAATCGGGATGCTGCGCTCGCAACAGTTCAGGCCGTTCGATGATCCGACCGGCAAGATAGGACCATGCCGTCATGCAGCGCATTGGTGTGGCGAGGTTCTCGGTTGGTACGGTGACGGCATCTGTGCTCGCATCGACGACGGCCGCCCCGGTCGCAACAGGAAGCGTTACGTCTTCTTGGTTTTGCCGATAGACCGCCGCCGCGTCGTCAAATAGCACGGCTTGCGCCGCATGCCGGTCTTGGGCGAACGCGGAGAGTGGTGTCATAAAACACGTGAGCGCGATAAGACGCAGAGGGACTCCAAACATGGCGACCTTTATATTAAACTCTACACACCCAGTAATTTCGTACGCGGGATCGAAACTTGGCTCAAGGGTTTAGCCTCGTTAACGGAGATTAACTCTTTTGCAGACTGAAAATTATGCTGAAATAGATGCCTATTTGGGGCAGAATTTGCTCAAGTTAGATCCAGTTCTTGGTAAAATTTCCCAAGTGAGTGAGGCTGCTGGCCTCGTGCCGCACGCTGTAACCGACCTGCAAGCTCAGTTTCTGGCGCTTTTGATCAAAATGAGCGGTGCACGATCGGTTCTCGAGATAGGGTGTTTGGGCGGATATTCGGCCGTCGCCATGGCGCGCGCTTTGCCTACGGACGGGCGGCTTCTAACCACGGAGATCGACACCCGTACCGCTGAGGTTGCGCAAGCCAATATTGACGCTTCAGGGTTTGGTGATCGGATTGAATTGCGGGTGGGTCCGGCGGAGCAAGCGCTAGATGAAGCGATCGCGGCCGGACAGATTTTCGATTTCGTTTTCATCGACGCTGACAAGGTCAATCATAAGATCTATCTCGAGAAAGCCCTACGTCTCGCCAAGCCGGGTACCGTAATCGTCGCCGACAATATCATCCGCGGCGGCGCCGTGATGGATGCCAAAAGCGAAGAGAATAGCGTTCTAGGCGTTCGGGCAATGCTCGCCTTTGCCAGAACATTGGAGCATGTGGAGATGACCGCGATGCAGACGGTCGGCGAGAAAGGTTATGATGGGATGGCGATTTTCCGAGTGACCGACTGAGTCATTTGAGAAGACTTATAGATCCCGCCAGGTGACCGTAACGCCAAGCTCACGAAACACTTGGTTCCAATAGTCTTTCAGAGCGCCGCGCTGCATGTCGACATAGCGTTGGCGCGGGATCAGCCTGATTTCGAGCGCCACGCCATCGAGACTATCGCCGAACCGCCGCATTGTGGCATCGGCAACCTCGAGCGCTGGGGGCATGTTTTCTGGGATCGCTCCGCCGCCGCCATAGGCGGTAAACACATCCGAGTTCTGTAACATGTCTGAGATGATCACGATCTGGCGCTCTGGCGCGCGATCCGAAAATGCTTCGGTCTGACCAAGGCGTGCGAGCGCTTCGAGAACCGGGCTATTCGGCGCTTCTTTCGGAACGACAAGATCGGCGACGATGCGCTCAAGCGGTTGATCGAACTTCTCATTAAAGCGCTCTTCGATCTGATCCGGATTGCGGAATAGGGCATTCACCTGATCGCCGCGACCTGGATTGCAGAGCGAAAACTCACCGCGCGGATCGAACTGGCCGTATTGGTCGAGTTCAAACAGGGTCAAGCGTTCGCCAATGTCGAGCCGGTCGCGGGTGCGCCGAATGATAGCGGCAATCAAGTCTGCTTGCTGCTCACTATATTCGTCGGTTTTGTCGATGATGATGGCGGTGTGCGGTGGCAGCTCATCCGAGATTTCGCACAAGGTTAGCTCATCATAGGGTTCTGGTTGCAGGGCATAGAAAGAGAACCCGATAATCGCCACGGCGAGCCCCGCCAGAACGAAATTCAGGATCGCCTGGTTACGTTGTTTCTTCTGCCGCGATCGCCGACGCCGTGCCATTATTTTTCAGCCTTCACCCGGAACTGGTCGACGATATCATGATCAAGTCCGAACTCATCTGACAAGCCATCATCGGTTGTACGAAGCAGTTTTTGATAGGGTTCAGCCATCTTTTGCATCGTGCGGTGAATGATCATCTTTTCCTTTGGAGAAAGATCTTTGTCCTCCATCGCCTCCGGGCCGTGTTTCACTTCCAAAACCAGATCCTTGATGTCTTCATAGCTGTCTTCGAAATCATACAGGGCGTCGCGAAGTTCGCTTCGCGCGCGTTCCAGGCCGCGTGCAGAGTCGCTGAAGCCTGGGAAAGGCGAGTCGAGACGTCGACCTTCAAAGGCTGCGAACGCCGCGATGGCGAGCCCCAGCGCAAACAGGACCATCGCATCGAGGGAGTGCAGCGCGAACGGTCGGCACATGGCATTTGTCGCCGCACTGCCAATCGTCTCACCGAGGTCTGAGGTTAAGATCGCTTCGCAGACGGCAGGGTTTACAAGGAAGTGAGGAAATACTTTGGTCGGCAAATCGGCTGGCAATTCTTGGCTAAGCGCCTGCATATCCAAGATATTTCGATAGTGCGCCGCCGATAAGTTGACGAGGAAAACCAGAGACAGGCCGACAATGATCGCGAAAAACCCCATGACGACATAGAGGTTTCTGCGGCTAAATATGTTGTCGAAGTCAAACGGCATCGAGATATGCCGCATGCCCCAATAGCCGACAATGAAGAAAGCTGTTGCGACGTTGGCCAGCGATACGGCGGCTGCCTGGAAGATGCCGCCTGCGAGGCCAAACTCGCTCTCTTTAGCAAAGAAATAGGCGTTGGCAGCGCTTTCAAAAATAATCATCAGAGCGATGATCGACATTTGCAGCATCGGCACTTTCGGGTGGCTCGAAATGTAATGGACGCCGCGCCCGGTGGTTTGTCCAAGTTTTAGCTTCGCATGACGCGGGTTCGAATCTTTGGTGTTTCCATCCTCGCGCGCTGCGTCCTCAGCGATGCGTTTCTTACGTTTTGCGGGAAGATGATAGTCGCCGCCGAGCTGGCGGAAGCGGTAAAAGCTCAAGGCGGCGCGGGTTGTATAGTCTGCTTGCAGGATGACTTCATTGAAGGCATCGCTTGGGCGCTCTGTGAGATCGACAATATCTTTTTCATCCAGCGCGTTAGCCGCGCTTTGCGTGTAATCACTCATCAGCCATCCTCCCAAATGGGACCCTAGTCCGTCATTAACCTTTTAGTAAGGATTTGTGGCAGGCCTTTGATGAAATATGACGTTGTGAAGGCGGGAAGCTTCAGATTGCCTTCACCGGGCTCGCCAGATCCGTAGGCAAGGCTTAAGGAGAGCCGATGAGTAAATCGGCTGAGCATATCGAGCGCCATAAGCGCCACCTCTTACTAAAAGAGATTGGTGGCCCCGGTGTACAGAAGCTCTCCCAGGCCTCGGTTTCGATGATCGGCGCGGGTGCACTTGGCGGGCCATGCGCCTTATACCTTGCTGCTGCAGGCGTCGGACAGATCGAGATCTGGGACGATGATGTGGTCGATCGATCCAACCTCCAGCGCCAAGTGCAATTCGCGGACGCGGATATCGGATCGTGCAAAGCCGAATTGCTGGCGGATCGTCTTAAAGCCCTCAATCCTGACATTTCAGTTCAGGTCCGCCGCAAACGGCTTGTCGGGGCGGATACAGTCACCGGTAACATTCTGATCGACGCGACCGATAATTTCGAGACACGATTTGCGCTGAACAGAATCGCGCATGGCGCAGGGCGCGTTCTGGTGTCTGGCGCAGCGAGCCGCTGGAGCGGACAGATTTCAGTCTATGCGTCCGGCGTTCAACCGGGTGCGCCGTGTTATCAGTGCTTCGTGCCGGAAGCGCCGCCGGAGGCCGAAGCCTGTGATGAGGTCGGCGTGGTCGGCGCGCTTACCGGAATGGTAGGGACGCGTATGGCGCTCGAGACAATAAAACTTATCACCGGCGCTGGTACGCCATTGATCGGTCAATTGCTAATCATTGACGGGTTAAGCGGCGAAACCCGTAAGTTGAAACTTCGTCCGAACCCGGACTGTTCCGTGTGCGGCGGCTGATACTTTCCTTTGACAGTGTAGGTTTTTGACGGTTTTACGACAGGGGTATTAGTGGAGTTATCGGATGTTTCGCAGAACGCTCGCCGTTAGTCTCACCATCGTAGCCGTACTTGCTGCTGGATGGCTCGCGCTTCGACGTGCGGACATTCCCTATGATACTTTGGAGACCGTCTACTCGGTCCCTGACACTCAATTCATGACCCTCGATGATGGTTTGAAGATCCACTTCACCGATACCGGGCCGCAAGACCGCGCCGTGATCGTCTTGGTTCATGGCTTTTCAGCCTCTCTGCACACCTGGGACGCTTGGAAAACCAATCTGGAAGTTGACTACCGGGTCATCACGCTAGATCTGCCGGGGCATGGGCTCTCGCGCGCGGAAGAGGCCAGTGAAGCTGGCATCGAACGTTTCGTTGAAGTCGTTCATGAGGTCACGCAAGACTTGGGCGTTGATCGCTTCACGCTCGCTGGCAACTCCATGGGCGGGAACACAGCCTGGTCTTATGCGTTGGCTCACCCAGAGACCCTTGACGGGCTGGTCCTGATCGCGGCCTCGGGCTGGCCGGAAGAAGAAGGTGAGGGCGACGACTCGCCGTTTATTTTCTCATTATTGTCGAACCCAATTGCGCGGTCGGTCCTAAAAGACCTGGATATGACATCGCTTACGAAGTCGGGTTTGGAAGGATCTTATACAGACCAATCCTTCGTGACCGAGGCTTTGGTTGAGCGTTATGTCGCTTTGTCACGCGCACCAGGCCACCGCGAAACACTGCTCTCGATTATCGCAGGTGACCGCGTTGAAGCGACGGCTGAAAGCGTGTCAGCGATCAATGTTCCAACCCTGGTCATGTGGGGGCGCGGCGATAATTTGGTCCCCGTATCGGGCGCTCAGAAGTTCGCGGATGCGATCCAAGGGTCGCAATTGACGATCTATGAAGGCGTCGGCCACCTGCCGCAGGAAGAGCACGCAGAGCAATCTGTTGCTGATTTTCGCGCCTTCATGATGGACGTAGAGTGGAGCACACTTGAAGAAGAAGAAATCGTCCCAGCCGGCGATCCTCGAATGAACGAGAACCGCTAGTAGAGACCGAGGCGGAAACTATCCGCCGGATATGCGCTTATTCTGAGGCTTGGCTCAAGTCTGCGAAGATCAAACGCGTGAAGCGTGCTTCATTGATAAAGCCCCAAGCCCAATCTTCGACCCATGGTGTCAGCGGCGCTGCATCGAGAACGGCTTCGATATCCTTGCCTGCGTCAATTTCTGTTTGAACAGCCGCCAGGGTGCCGGTTAGCATTTCAACCGATGCCGCAATGTCAGCCTTGGCTGAAAGCGGGCCGTGACCAGGAATGATCCGCGTGTCTTCGGTGATCAAGTCCGCCATAGCCTGCGACGCCTCGGTATAGCCGGAAAAGCTACCGCCGGACGTGATGTCGACAAATGGGAACATCCCGCTGAACATCAAATCACCGGTGTGCAGAAGATCGGCTTCTTCGAAATAGACAAACGTGTCGCCATCTGTATGCGCGGCTGGGGCGTGAATAAGGCGGACGGTTTGCCCGTTCAAGTAGAGCGTCATCTCATCGTTGAAGGTGATGACCGGCCAGGCTGAAGGCGGCGAAGCCGGCGTGGTGTTTTCCTGTCCGAAGAAGTCGCGAGTGACATCGACCGTAACCCGATCGCGAACGCCTTCATGGGCAATGATCGTCGCACCCGTATCACCGATAATCGCGTTGCCGCCCGTGTGATCACCATGCCAGTGCGTGTTGACCAGATAACGCGGCTTATCCTCTGCAATGGCATCAATCGCGTTGAGAATTCCGGGCGCCATGTCGGCATATTGGCTGTCGATTACGAACACGCCGTCTTCGCCAGCGAGGACGCCAATATTCCCGCCGCGGCCCTGCAGCATGTAGAGGCCATCGCCAAGATCGGTGGTGGTGATGGTCACGGGTTGAGTTTGTTGGCTCAATGGAATGTGTGGACCATGCGCGAAGGCAGCGGGGCTGGCGATCAAGCCAATGGCCAGCAGGCTGGATGTGAATTTCATGATGATGTGACTCCCAAGTTACGACGGGAGATATAAGTGCATTGGTCGCCGTGACCAATCACGTCCGTGTTAAGCTGCACTCACTTCTACAGATTCCGGACAAATCAATGCTGAGAGCGCATCTGTGTCGCTGGCTTTGCGAATCGCGTCACGGAAATCGGCGTTGCGAAACGCGCGGCTGACTTGAGCAAGGGCTCGCAAATGGTCTGCGCCGGCCGCGTTCGGGGCGAGCAGCATGAAAATCAGATCACATGCGCGTCCGTCGATTGCATCAAAGTCGACGCCTTCATGTAGACGCACAAACGCACCCACTGGGGCTTTCAGGTCCGGTATTCTCGCATGTGGGATCGCAACACCTTCGCCAACACTGGTCGAACCAAGGTTTTCACGCTCGATGACGGCGTCAAATATATCGCGACCATCAATGCCGTGTTTCTCGCCAATCGCATTCGCCATTGTGCCAAGAATCTTCTTGCGGCTCTCGCTGGATTGCGGACCTAGGATGACACCCTCCGAAAGGAGGCTTGAAAGATCATTTGCCATTTTATTCTGACCTATTGGATCAGCCGGCGGAAGAATGCCCAGCCGGATCAACCCAGCCAATATTTCCGTCCGCCCGACGGTACACCATGTTTAGGCCGCTGTGTTTCACATTTCGAAACAAAACGGCAGGGGTATCTGACAGTTCCAGTTGCATAACGGCCTCTGAAACAGACATTGTTTTCACATCTGACGCCGACTCCGCGACAATCAGAGGTGCATCCCCCTTATCTTCAGGAGCTTCGTCATCGGCTCCTTTAAGAATAAACGCATTTGCAGGCTCGCTCGGCATAGGAGCGCGCTTGTGATGGTCTTTCAGCCGACGATGGTAACGGCGAACGCGCTTTTCCATCTTTTCCAGGGAGTCCTCGAGCGATGCATAGGGATCGCTGGCGGAGCCTGAAGACTGAAGGACAATTCCTGACGGCAAGTGCACATTGCAATCGGTCAGAATCTCATGACCCCGTTTTTCGACGGTCACACTGCCATCGAAACTTTGATCAAAATACTTTGTAACGGCGGCCTCTAGGCCATCTGAGATGCGTTCCCGAAGGGCATCACCAATATCTAAATGTCGTCCTGCGATTTGTATCGTCACGGAAAACTCCGTTTGTTAAGTGTCCATTATAACGAGCTTTTTCACCAAGGCGAGCCCCCATGCCTATAAATCGATCAAACGGCGGGAACTTGCAAGGCTTGGCGCGATGACGAGTTTGTCACCCGTCTGTGCCTAGTCGCGCAAAAGCTCATTGATCCCGGTCTTTGAGCGTGTGCGCTCATCGACAGTTTTGATGATAATCGCCGCCGCCAAAGCCGGTCCGCCATTCTGACCAGGCAGGCTGCCAGGCACGACAACTGAGTAAGGTGGAACTTCGCCATAGCGGATCTCACCGGTTTGCCGATCTACGATTTTCGTCGATTGCGATAGGAAAACACCCATTGCGAGGACGGAGCCTTCGCGCACGATAACGCCTTCAGCAACTTCAGCGCGTGCGCCGACAAAGCAATTGTCTTCGATAATCACAGGGCTGGCCTGTAAGGGCTCCAAAACGCCGCCAATGCCGGCGCCGCCGGAAATGTGCACATTTTTCCCGATTTGCGCGCAGGATCCGACGGTCGCCCAGGTGTCGACCATGGTGCCGCTATCGACATAGGCGCCGATATTTACGAAAGACGGCATCAAGACCGCGCCGGGCGCGATGTAAGATCCGCGGCGGACGGTTGCTGGTGGCACGGCACGAAACCCTGCGGCCTGGAACTCAGCTGCGCCCCAGCCTTCAAACTTGCTTGGAACTTTGTCCCACCACGTGCCGCGATGGCCGGGGCCACCGTCCATGATCACGTTTTCATTGAGCCGGAATGATAGCAGCACGGCTTTCTTCAGCCACTCATTCACTGTCCATCCGCCTTGCCCATCAGGCTCAGCCACGCGGACTTCGCCGCCATCGAGGAGAGAGAGGGAAGCATCCACCGCTTCGCGGATTTCACCGCTTGTATCGGTGTTGAGATCGGCGCGATCTTCCCAGGCAGCATTAATCAAAGCGGCTAAGCGGTCAGGCATCTTTCGGGTCGTCCTTCTGAACGTTTATTGAGTTATAGAACGCACAAATTGCGTTAGGTCGCGCGTCACATAGTCGATATGTGGGGGGAGGTCATCCCCAATTCCAGCCGGGCGTGCTGACGCAGGCTCATGGCTCCAGTCTTTGTCTGACTGAACGAGGACAGTGGCAAAGCCCATATCCTTGGCAGGCGCGAGGTTTCGGGCGAGATCTTCAAAGAAAACCGCGCGGGTTGCATCGAGCTCAAACTTGCTCAGAAACGCATCATAGGAGGCTTGGTTCGGCTTCGGCAGGAATTGGCTATCTTCGATTGCGAATTGCCCATCGAAGACCTGCCCCAGCCCCATATAATCTGTCACCCGCTGGGCATGACCGCGTGAGCCATTTGTGTAGACGAATTTTTGCCCGGGCAATGCTGAGATCGCATCGGCCAGATCAGGGGTTCTCGGTAATGGCGAAAGATCGATCTCATGCACGTGCGCGAGAAATTCATCCGGTTCCATGCCATGCATCGACATCAGACCGTTCAGCGTCGTGCCATGCTCAGCATAATAGCGCTTTTGGGTGGCCCGCGCTTCGTCTCGCGGCAAACGCAGGAAACGAGACACGAAGTCCGTCATACGCTGATCTATCTCGGCAAACAGATCGCACTCGGCCGGGTATAGCGTATTGTCTAAGTCAAAGACCCAGATGCTGCGGTCTTTAAGCGCCATTCCTGGCCGCTCTGTATCAGCTGGCATCTACGGCATCTCCGAAGTCGCGCTCGAAGAACTCAAACACGAGCCGGCGATTAACCGGGGCAGGGGTGGCGACAAACTGACCGGTTCGATAGGCGGCCTCCTCGCAGGCTTCCCGGCCTGTTATCGCGAACTTGGCTTTCGAGACGCAGAAGGAATCGCTGCCGCGTGTTAGCATTCTGACGTCGCCATTTCCGGTTTCCATCTCCGCATAAGCAAACAAGCCGGCTTGCAAAAGCGGCTCATCGATCACGCGCGCGCAGCCGCCGGCTTCGAGCAACCACCAGCCACGGCTTTCCCAGCCTTCGCCGCGTCGCCGCGCCATGGCGCTCCAGATCCGATTATTCGTACGATTGCAGAAGGTCAGGCCGACATTGCGAGCCCGTTCAATCGCGGTTTGTTCGAGAATGTCCATCAGATCGGCATCGGAGGTTTCCGCGTCGAGGCCTTTTGATTCCAGGAAATCGCCAATCGCGGCACGGGTTTTGCGGCCAAGATAGCCATCGATGCGGCCCGAATAGACCCCGGCATTGTCGAGCAGTCTTTGCACACCCGCCGCGCTTGCCTGTTCCAGATTGCGTTTCTCAGTTTCCGTGAAACTCGTGCGCCAGCGTTTTGCGTTCTCAATGAGGACGGGCCGAAATTCGCGCTCTTCCAGACCCATCACGGAGCAGTTTGGAATGTTCTCAACCGCAAAGCTTCCGGTTGGATCGATGCAAAGTTTATTCGTACCGCCCCAGATTTTCCGGCCGCCGCGATGCGCGGTTGAAGAGCGACCAAAGAGATAATGCACGCCAGGGCGTAACGCGCCTTTGACGACGCGGTCGCAGGCACCGGGACGCAGACGTGTCCAGCCTTCGACAACCACGCCTTGGCCTTCATATCGGCCGGTCGCGGTCTCAATAATGTAGCTGGTCTCGTTACACACTTCCCAGCCGTTTGAATTGGCCTGCGCCGTCGCGGTGGCGGGTAAAGCGAAGGTTAACGCAATCGCAAAAATTCCAAGAACGGTCTTAATAAACAAAGGTACCTGCGCCATGTTCAGTGAAGAGCTCCATAAGCAGGGCGTGTCGTTCACGCCCATCTAAGATAACTGCCCCGCCAACGCCCATGTTGACGGCTTTCGCGGCGGTTTCAAGCTTTGGAATCATCCCGCCTGTAATCGTGCCGTCCTGCATAAGGCCTTCAACCTTGTCGCGGCGGATCTCGCGCATCAGCGATCCTTGCTGGTCTAGAACACCTGCAACATCGGTTAAGAGGAGCAAGCGTTTGGCCCGAAGGGCAGAGGCGATCGCGCCTGCAGCCGTGTCCGCATTCACATTGTATCGCCGGTCATCGTCGCCAACCCCAACCGGTGCGATCACGGGGATGATGCCGGTATCGCTCTCCATCAAAGCGTTAAGCACGGAGATGTCTATTTTGTCAGGTTCGCCGACATAGCCAAGATCAACGACTTTTTCGATCTCGCTACTGGCATCGCGCTGGGTTCGCGTGGCTTTGGTGACGCGCATCAAATCCCCGTCAGAACCGGAAAGTCCCACAGCTTTTCCGCCAGCGGCATTGATTGCGCGGACGATCGATTTGTTGATCGGGCCAGACAGAACCATCTCGACTGCTTCCATCGTCGCGTCATCTGTGACGCGCAGGCCGTCGCGAAACTCTGATTGGATGCCGAGGCGTTCCAGCAGATTGGCAATCTGCGGCCCACCGCCATGCACAACAACCGGGTTGGCGCCGAGATGTTTCAGCAGGACAACATCGCGCGCAAAGGCTTCTGATAGGGCCTCATCGACCATTGCGTGGCCGCCATACTTAATCACGATCGTGCGCCCTGCATAGCGCTGAATATAAGGCAAAGCCTCGGACAGGGTTTCTGCGGTCAGCTGCGCGGGGGGAAGCGGCGTATCAGTCATGGCGCAGGGCTCTAGCTTGTTTTGCGCGGTGAAGGAATGGCCTATTGAAGGCTGACCGTCATAAACACGCTGTGGGGGTCTTCGACATAGTCGCCAAACGGCGGACAGACCTCGAACCCAAACTTGGCGTAGAGGGTGCGCGACGGACGAAAGCCATCCGTGCTGCCGGTCTCCAGGCTGAGTCTGTGATAGTTTCTCTGACGCGCCTGAGACAGAACATGTTCCAGCATTTTCTGTCCAAGCCCTGCGCCGCGATAAGATTGCAGGGTGTGCATCGATTTTATTTCGCCATGCGTGTTCGACAATTGCTTAAGCGCGCCGCATCCGATGAGGGTCTCGCCATCGCGCATTTCCCAGACCGTCACATCCGCGTCGCGTAGGCCCTCCATCGGCAAGAAGTGGCAGGATCCTGGCGGGGACAGGCTCAGCATAAGAGTGGCATGCGTATCGATCAGGGCTGCAAATTCGGGTGTTTCGAGATTTGCACTTTGAACTCTGATTGACATCTAACCCTCCACCAATTGTCCTATTTCTGCGCGTAGCTCTGGAATACCATAGCCTTTTTCTGACGATGTCACCCGGGGTAGCGGGTGCGCTGCGGGGTGTTTCTTCAGGGCTGCTTCAACTTTGGCCGCAATTGCATCGAGCTCGCTCTTTTTTATCTTATCGCCCTTGGTCAGCACGATCTGATAGTTCACGGCAGCTGTGTCCAGCATGGTCATCGTCTCAAGGTCGGTATCCATGAACCCGCGGCGGCTATCGACAAGCAAAAACACGCGGCGCAAATTTGCCCGGCCGCGCAGATAGCGTTTGGTCACTTGCACCCATTTGGCTTGCTGCTCGCGAGAGACTTTGGCGTATCCAAATCCTGGCAAGTCGACCAGCCAGAGCTTGCCTTCGCCAACATCGAAATAGTTGAGCTCGCGGGTTTTACCGGGCTCAGCTGAAGACCGGGCCAGGTTCTTGCGATTCAGCACTGCATTGATCAGCGAAGATTTGCCAACGTTCGACCGGCCCGCAAACGCGATCTCTGGCCGCCCGCCATCGGGCAGCTGGCTGAGGCTCGCAGCTCCAAGCACAAACTCGACCGGGCCGACGCAGAGTTTTCGACCCGTTTCGAGGGCTTCTTCAGAGAAGACGGGCAGTTCGCTCATCTACTCAGCCGGGTTGGAGGAGCCGCCCCCAAGTAATCGTTTGATCAGCTTGTCGAGTTGGGTCTCGACCCCGTTTCGCCTCATGATGAAGTATTGCTGTCCAAGCGACAGCAGGTTTGACCAGACCCAGTACAGGACCAGGCCAGCGGCAAATCCGCCGAACACGAACATAAAGACAAATGGCAGCGCCATCATAATCGTCCGCTGCGTTGGATCTGGCGGCGGCGGCGATAGCGCCTGAATACCGGCCATCGTAACACCGTATAGAATCGGCAAGATACCGATGCCGATCACAATCCCGATAATCGGGATGGCTTTCACGTCAGCGGCAGCCCATGGCAACAGACCGAACAAGTTACCGATGGCCGTTGGGTCTGGCGCTGACAGGTCAGAGATGAACCAGAATGGCGTGTGGCGCATCTCAATCGTCACGTAGAGCGTCTTATAGAGCGCGATAAAGATTGGGATGGTCAGCAGGATTGGCACACAGCCGGCCAATGGATTGGCTTTCTCGCGCTGATAGAGCTTCATGACTTCTTGCTGGCGGCGTTGTGGGTCAGCCTTGAAGCGCTCTGAAATCTCTTTCATCGGCTCCGAGAGCTTTTTCATCTTGGCCATTGATTTGTAGCTCTGATTGTAGAGTGGCACGAGCGGCAGCTTAACCAGCACCACAAGCGCCAGGATCGCATAGCCAAACGAGCCCACAATGCCCTTGAGCCAATCGAGCACGAAGAACAGGCCCTTGGTGAGGTAATAGAGAATATTGCCCCAATCGATCGCATCGCCAAAGCGCGGGACACCGGCTTCTTGATAGCCGTTTACGACTTCATACTCTTTCGCGCCGGCAAAGATCTGGTTCGCCATGGTCTTGGTCTCGCCTGGGGCGAGTTCCATCGAGGCGCCTTGGACCAGAACTTCCAACTGATTTTCAAGATTTCGAACCCGGGCTCGAAATCCGCCGCCTTGTTCTGGCACTAGAGCGGCCATCCAGTACATGTCTGTAAGGCCAAGCCAGCCCCCGGTTTCGGCAACCCGAATACCGTCTTCGGCTTTCTTGATGCCTTTGCCCTTCATCACGTTATTATAATTGCGCCAGGTTAGGGCTGAATCGAAACTGCCCATCAGGCCTTGGTGCGCAAATCCGGTTTTGCGAGATGAACCTGGATCGGTGGCATCCAGAAATTCTTTCCACGGACCATAGCGACGAACGGTTCCGATCGGCATCAGCGTGCGTGCCTCAGAGCCAATATTGGTCAGCGAGTCGGTGAATGTGAACATGTAGTTCTCGTCGACGCTGATCGTACGCTCAAACCGAATGCCGTTTTTCTCCAGGCTCAGCGTGGTCAGGCCGTCATCACCAAAGTCTTCTTCGGTGGCGCTCCAAACATCGCGATAACCAGCAATGGCATCGCGTCCATCGAACCAGTTCCAGCCAACCGTATAGCCGCTCGGCGCGTTAGCGGGTCTCAACAGGCGTAGCTCTTCGGTTTTCTCAACCGTTCGGAAGTGATCTTTCAGATTGAGATCATCTATCACCGCGCCGCTCAGATTGATCGAGCCATCTACGCGGGCTGCATCAAAGGTCACGCGAGAGGTTTCGGTCAGCGCTTCATCTACAGAGACGACCACTTCTTCCAGAGGCTGCGGTGTGACGTCGGCAACCGGTGTTTCAATACCGGCCTCGAGCTTGGCCGCTTCGCGGGCTTCATTGGCGCGCTTGGCTTGGGGTTCCAGTACGAAAAACTGATACCCGAAAACAAACACAATCATGAGCGCCATAGCGATCATGAAATTGCGTTGATCCTGGGGGTCCATACCGTTTCGTTGATTAGGCAACATAGGCGATGAGCATCCTAAAATAAAAAGAGGGGTCAGGCTGGGCCTGTCCCCGCTGAGATTTGCTGCGCGAGGCTTATCAGTGCGCTTTCCATATCGTCAAGCAGGCGCTGCCAGCCAATGGTCGCAGTGTCGAGACGGGCGATAAATACATAGTCAGTCCCGCACAGTCCGTGAAGGGGTAGAAGGAGGCGCGATGCTTCGCGCAATCGGCGTTTGGCGCGGTTGCGAATGACTGCGTTGCCGATCTTCTTGGTCGCAGTGAACCCGGCGCCGATAATGGTGGAAGATTTTCGTGAACGGGCCTGTATGAGCAGACTCTTGCGCCGCTCGGACTTGCCGTGTCGTACAAAAAGAAACTGGGGCCGCGTCTTAAGACGAACGACCCCAGTGTCGGTAGTGTTCTGTTTTGCCATGGGAACGGTCCCGGGCAGGCCTGTCTTTAAGCAGACAGGACCTTGCGGCCTTTCGCACGGCGACGGGCCAAAACCTTACGGCCATTCTTGGTCGACATACGCAAACGGAAACCGTGTGTACGGGCGCGCTTGATGCGGCTTGGCTGGAATGTACGTTTCATCGGCGTCTCGCCTCAAATAGGTGTGTAAATCTTGAAAGCGCGGCTATTACGTGCGCAGACCCGCGAGGTCAAGAGAAATCCCGCAAGATTTGCAGGTGTATCTGCAGATGGATTTGTCGGTCAAATCCCGGTTCACGGATCGGTGATGGATCGGGACCACACTGTGAAATGCATCTTTTTACCCGGTCACATATATGGGCGTTGAACAAAGATTGTAAAAGGGATGCTAATCTATGCTACGCACTTTGCTAAGCGCTGGAGTTGTTGCGATGACGCTGACTGCCGGATCTGCCGCGGCGGATGATACCGAACGACATGCGCCTTGGGACGAAATCCTGGGGCAATATGTCGTTGAGGGCGAGGATGGTGTGAACCGTTTCGACTATGGCGGGTTGCAAGCGAATACGGCGGATAGTGCCAAGCTCGACGCCTACTTGGCCGGGTTCGAGACGCTGGACTTCGAAACCCTGGATGAGAATGAGCAATTCGCGGCCTATTCGAACGTCTATAACGCGCTCACGGTTAAATATATTGTCGGGCGCTATCCGACCAAATCGATCCGATCTGGGTACATTGTTGGCCCTTGGAAGCAGGTCTTCACGACGATTGATGGCGAAGAAGTTAGTCTCGATCATATCGAGCACCAGATTTTGCGCGCTGAGTGGGACGATCCGCGCGTGCATTATGCGGTGAATTGCGCCGCCTATAGCTGCCCCAATTTGCAAACCGATGCCTGGTTCGCTGAAACGCTGGACGAGGATCTCGACCGCGCCGCGCGCGCCTATGTCAACGATCCACGCGGCGTCACAATCCGCCGGAATGGAACGCTAATGGTTTCGACCATTTACAAGTGGTTCAAAGAAGACTTTGGCGATTCCAATGACGGCGTCATTGATCACCTACTCGAACATGCTGAGCCGGAACTGGCCGAGCAAATCAAAGCCAAACGCAAAATTACCAAGCACGATTATGATTGGGCGCTAAACGACGTCGAATAAGACGCGCTGCCCAAAAAAGAAGGACGAGACCCATGACTGAAGCGGTCGAAAACAAACAAAGCCCGATCTGGGTAAAACTCTGGCCGATCTATTTGATCGTCGCGGTCATGGTTGGCGCTTGGCAGCTTGGTCTGTTCCAGTACCTGTCTTTGGATACGCTGCGCGAGCAGCAAGACGTGCTGCAGACCTTTGTCGCAAACAATTTGATCCTGGCGGTCGCGATCTTCATCGCCATTTATGCCGCCGCGACCTTGTTTATGATTCCGGGCGCGCTCTGGATTACGATTGCTGGAGGGTTTCTGTTTGGCCTGGTCGGCGGATCGCTCGCGACAATTGCGGGCGCAACGCTCGGGGCGAGCCTGCTCTTCTTCGCCGCCAAGACATCCATCGGCAGTGCGCTTAGAGATCGCGCCGGGCCATTCATGGCGAAGATGGAAAAGGGCTTCAATGAAAACCCGTTCTCTTACATGTTTGCGCTTCGGCTCTTGCCGGTCGTACCATTCCCAGTGGCCAATATCGCGCCCGCTCTGCTCGGTGCGAAATACCGCGAATACGTGATCGCAACTGCGGTTGGCATCATTCCCGGCGTCGTCGCTTATACTTGGGTTGGCTCAGGTCTGGGCGCGACGTTTGCCGCCGGCGAAGATCCAAACCTCGCCGTGATCGCGAAGAATATGCTGCCAGCGCTCGCTGCGTTAGGCCTCGTTGCGCTGATCCCAGTGCTCTACAAGAAAATTACAGGCCGCAAGGCTGAGCCGGTGGAGGCCTAAATGTCCGACGCGATTGTAAGTCCAACCGCCCGCGTGGCTGAAACTGACCCTTCGGAGACGAACACAATGACAACAGCTCCAGTGGAAACGGGCGCCAAGCGGAAACTGAAAGCTGACCTGATCGTGATTGGCGGCGGCTCTGGCGGACTGTCCGCAGCGGCTGGGGCAGCCATGCTCGGGCTGAACGTTGTGCTCTATGAGAAAGCCGAAATGGGCGGTGATTGTCTCAACCATGGCTGCGTGCCGTCCAAGGCACTTCTGACCACCGCAAAATACGCCCAGACCGCACGCGAAAGCGCCAAGTTCGGCGTCACGGTTTCTGAGCCTGTGGTCGATTGGGAGAAAGTCAAAGCGCACGTGCGAAGCGCAATTGATACGATCGCGCCGGTTGATAGCCAGGAGCGGTTCGAAGGTCTCGGCGTTACGGTTATTCGCGAGCATGCGAAATTCGCCGACGCCAAGACGATCGTCTCTGCGACAACCGAAGCCACCGCTAGACGGATCATTGTCTCAACCGGTTCGACGGCGTTCATCCCGCCCATCCCGGGCCTCAGCGATACGCCTTATATCACTAACGAAACCGTCTTCTCGATGCCGGAGCAGCCGAAACATCTGCTGATCCTTGGCGGCGGTCCGATCGGTATGGAAATGGCGCAAGCCTTCCAACGTCTTGGGTCTGAAGTCACTGTGATCGAAATGGGCCGCGCCATGGCGCGCGCTGAAGCCGATCACGCCAAGATCGCGGTCGACGCGATCCGCGAAGAAGGCGTTACCATTCTTGAAGGTCATAAGGCGGTGAAAATCTCCGGCACGACGGGCAACGTCTCCGTCGAGACCGAAAGCGATGATGGCACCAAGACCGTCACCGGCACGCATTTGCTCGTGGCGGTTGGCCGCAAAGCTGTCCTGGATGGGCTGGATTTGGAAGCCGGGAATGTCGATTATGATCGCCGAGGTATTCAGGTAAGCGACAAACTCCGTTCGGTTTCGAACTCAAAGGTTTGGGCGCTCGGCGATGTGGCTGGACAAGGACAGTTTACCCACCTTGCCGGATGGCATGCCAGCGTGTTCACGCGCCGCGCTTTGTTCAAGCAAGGCAGCAAAGCCAATGACCTGCCGCTTCCAGCTGTGACCTATGTCGCGCCCGAAGTGGCCCAGGTCGGACTGACCGAAGCCGAAGCGCGCGAGCAATACGGCGACAGCGTCACAACGTCATCCTTTCCATTCCACGAGAACGACCGTGCGATTGCCGAAGGCAAGACTCTGGGCGAAGCCAAATTGGTGTTTCGCAAAGGCAAGATCCTTGGCGCTTCTGTTGTCGGTGATGGGGCCGGAGATATTATTCAGATCGTCGGCTATGGCATGTCGAACAAACTGGGTTTGCAGTCTCTCACCAACTTCATCTCGCCTTATCCAACCCGCGCCGAAGTGGTGAAGCGGGCAGCAAGTGCGCACTTCACGCCAACTGTGTTCGGCAAGGCGTCACGGACCCTGGTCGGGTTGCTGCAACGCATCCCTTAGGCTACGTGCCCTAGGGTGACTGAGACTTCGGAGACATCTGCCCCAAAACGCGCGCTCCGGTGGCGTAACAGCCTGTCTTCCAGACTGTTCCTCATCGCAATGGCCAGCGTACTGCTGGTCGAGGCGATGATTTTCGTTCCCAGCGCGACGGATGAGCGCAACGATTGGTTGAAGAACCAAATCGATGCCGGTCGGCTCGCTGCACTCGCTTTGGAGGCGGCACCATCCAGAATGGTCTCGTCTGAGCTGGAACAAGAACTGCTCGACAGCGCGATGGTCTTGGCCGTGGCAGAGCTCTATGATGAGCGCCGCGACATGATCCTCAATCCGGGAAAAGAGATCTGTTGCACGCGCAAAGTGATCCTGTTCGATCCGACGACTGATTTTTCTGAAGTCGGCGATACGCTGGCGACATTCTTCGCGCCGCGAGATCGGTTCCTGATCGTTCGCGCGCCGGGGTCTCGGCCGGGGCGTGTTATTGAAGTGGTCGTCGATGAAACCGAATTGCGCAGTGTGCTCGAGACTTATGCGTTCAATATTCTCGGCTTGTCCTTGCTCATTTCAGCCGTCACCGGCGGCTTGATCTATTTGATGCTCGTCATGACCGTGGTTCGTCCGATCCGCCGCGTGACGCAATCTGTTGAGCAAATCGGCGAAGATCCCGGCAGCTGGAACCGCCGCCTGGCGCCGACCGCCCGCCGCGATGAAATTGGCCGCGCCCAGAACGCGCTCTCCGATATGGAAGAGGCTGTGTCGGGCGCGTTCCGCCAACAAGAACGACTGGCGCAACTCGGCGAAGCGGTGGCTAAGATCAACCATGATCTGCGCAATTCGCTGGCGACCGCGCAGCTGGTTTCAGATTCTCTGTCTCGATCCGAGGACCCTCGCGTCGCAAAGAGTTTGCCGCGTTTAGAACGTGCGCTCGAACGGGCGATTAATCTCGCCAGCGATACGCTCAAATTCGGGCGATCCTCAGCGCCAGAGACCAAGGCCCAAAAAACGCGCTTGTTCGACATTGTGGTTGAGGCATCAGAAGAAGCACTTGCCTCGCATCACGGCGTCATATTTGAAAATGAAGTAGACCTTGCGGCCGAAGCCCGGGTCGATCCGGATCACTTGCACCGGATTTGCGCGAATCTCATCCGCAACGCGGCTGAGGCGATGGATGGGCAAGGTTCAATTTCAGTCGGCTATGACGGATCGACGCTCAGCGTCGCTGATACAGGCCCCGGCTTGCCGGATCAGGCGAAAGCAAATCTGTTCAAGCCGTTTGCGGGCTCTACTCGCCGCGATGGCACGGGGCTTGGGCTCGCTCTGTCACGGGATTTAGCGCGCGCTATGGGCGGAGACTTGGAGCTCGGATCGACCAGCGATGCTGGGACGAGATTTGTGATCTCTCTACCGAAAGAGACTCAGGGCGCGTAGACCACCGCCACGATAGATGCGGCGATTGCCAGGAAAAACCCAAGCCAACCCCACCATGGGGCAAACCGTTCTCTTGGCAGAGGTTCGGGCTCCGGCGCATTTAGCTTGGCTTCAAATTGATCCATCACATCCGGTAGGCGCTTCAGCCGGTCTGCGACGTCTTTGACATTTTGAGCGACCAGTTTCGCAGCGCCTGCGGGGCCGAGATTTTGCGTGATCCAGTCTTTCACCACGGGCTCTGCTGCCGCCCAGATATCGTGTCCTGGATCAATCGCGCGGGCGACCCCTTCCACTTGCACCATGGTCTTTTGCAACAAGACCAATTCAGGCCGCAACTGCATGCCAAACGTGTGCGTGAAATCCAGAAGTTGCAGCAAGAGACGGCCCATCGACACGTCGCTGGCGGATTTGCCGTGGATCGGTTCGCCCACGCTGCGCAGCGCCTGCGCAAAGTCCCCGACGGATTTATCAGCCGGGACATAACCCGCCTCAAAGTGAACTTCAGCCACGCGGTGATAGTCGCGGCGCAAAAAGCCCCAAAGAATTTCGGCCAGGAATCGGCGCTCGTTCAGACCGATCCGTCCGATGATGCCAAAGTCGACCAGGGTCAGACGCCCGTCAGGCGTTACAATCATATTGCCTTCGTGCATGTCGGCATGAAAGACGCCGTGATGGATGGCATGATCCAGAAACCCGCGGGTAACCATGTTCGCTAGAGCGGGGCGGTCGACATTCGCGCCGTCCGCAGCGCTTGGATCTGTGAGCGGCTTGCCATCAATCCACTCGGTCGTCAGAACGCGCTTACCCGAGCGTTCCCAATCGACGGTGGGGATATGATAGTATCCAGCTTTGAATGAGAGCTCGCGCATCTCATCCGCGCCGCCCGCTTCGAGCCGCAGGTCGAGCTCTTTCTGCATCGAAGCTGCGACGGTTTCGGTAAATGCGACGGGCGCTAAACGACGGCTTTCGACATTCACGCGTTCGACGGTTCGCGCCGCCCGCTGCATCGCGCGGAGCTCTTTGCCGATCATATCCTCAACACCCGGGCGGAGAATTTTGACCGCTTTTGCACCGTCACTGGTTTGCAAGCGATGGACCTGCGCCAAAGACGCAGCGGCGATCGAGTCTGACAGATCGGGAAACAGACGCGCGGCCTCTTCCGCGCCGAACTCCTCGGCCAAGGCTGCTTGTGCGGCCTTCATCGGGAAGGGGGGTAATTTGTCTTTTAGACGCGACAGATCGCTCGTCGTCTCTACGCCAAAGACATCAGGCCGTGTCGCCAGAAATTGGCCGAGCTTGATATAGGCGGGCCCGAGTTTCTCGAGCGCGGTCGCTAAGCGTTCGCCGGGGCGACCTTTGGCGCCGCCGCCAAACACACGGAGCACTTTGCCTGCGATTTTCGCGGGAACGGGCAAACGGCTATGATACTCACCCGGCAGGATCACATCATGACGCGCAAGCGCTGTGCCTGCGCGCAAGAGCCGTGCGTAATCTGCGAGCGCTTTGAACATGCTTTAAACAGCCCAGCCAAAGTGTAGCGCGGCAATCCCACCTGAGAAATTCGTCACGGATACGTTCGAAAAGCCAGCCAATTCAACTTCGGCTTTAAAGGCGTCTTGATCTGGGAACTGACGGATGCTCTCGACCAGATATTGATAAGAATCGCGGTCGCCCGTGACGAGTTTGCCGACCTCAGGAATGACGTTGAAGCTATAGGTGTCATAGGCCTTTTGAAGCATTGGCGCCGTCAACTGACTGAACTCAAGAACCGCCAGTCGCCCGCCCGGCTTCAAAACTCTGCGAAACTCTCTAAGGCCGGCGACGCGGTCGGCGAAATTACGAATCCCAAAGCTGATGGTCAGCGCATCAAAGCTGCGATCGGGATAGGGGAGGGCGGTGCCATCGGCGCAGACCCAATTTAACCGGTCGCCCCAAACGGCATTGTCATCGCGCGCCTTACCGGCTTCCAACATGGCGTCATTGATATCGCAAACGATCGCTGTCGCTTGCCTCGCATCGCCGCGCCGTTTTCCGGCGGTGTCGGCCAGGATCAGGAACGCGCGCGCCAATTCCCCGGTTCCGCCAGCGACATCGAGATGGGCTTCGCCAGGCTGCGGGTTGAGGCGGTTCATCGTGTCATGCTTCCAGAGCCGGTGAATGCCGACCGACATGAAATCATTCATCACGTCATATTTCGACGCAACAGAGCGGAAGACGCCTTTCACCCGGTCGACTTTCTCGTCCGGGCTAACCTCTTCAAATCCAAAAGAAACTGTGTCTTGCTCGCTCATATCGCCCATGTAAGCCGAGATGTCTTAAAGAGCTATGGGCTTGTGTGTCGCGGATCTGTAAAAGGCGCGCCCTATTTCGCCCGCATTTAGTGTGTTCTATTTGCTGCATGGGATCGAGGACGCAGAGTATCAGGCTGTTTAAAGCCATCAATCAGGATGCCCGGCATTGGCAAATCCTGGCGCTCTCAACCTTGTTCGGCCTGTCGCTCACCACCAGCGATTTTGGCGCCCGGCCTATGGCTTTGGTCGCCGCAATTATGGGCGCGATGTTTGCGCAGGCCGCAGGTACGGTCTGGGTGAATGCGCGCAAAGCAAACCGTAACGCCCAAACCGGGAGCCATTGGCGCAGATCGAACCTGCAAGCCGGATTGGTAGGGTGGTTCGCAGATTTTCAATGGAAGTCGGCGCTGATCACTTCGCTCTCCTTGTCTATCCTATTGCGGGCCAACTCGCTTTGGTTCTGGCTCGCTGCGGGTCTGATTGGCGTGGCGGCGAAGTTTCTGATCCGCTATCGCGGCAAACACATTTTCAACCCCGCCTGTATTGGCATTGTGACCGTCAGCTTGCTCAGCGGCAGTGCGGCCTGGGTTTCACCGGGCCAGTGGGGGCAAGCGCCAATCTTCGCCGCCTTTGCGATCGGCTTTGCCGCTTTGGTGCTGTCGAGCGCCAAGCGTTTGGACATCGCGCTTGGCTTCCTGGCAGGCTTTGCGGCCATGCTGTTCGCGCGCGCCCATTACCTGGGTGATCCGATGGCGATCCCGATGCACCAATTGCAATCAGGCGCGCTTCTCGTGTTTGCCTTTTTCATGATTACCGACCCGCGCTCCACGCCGGACTCCCGGATCGCGCGGTTGATTTTCGCTTTCGCCGTGGCCGCTTTCGCGGCGTGGCTTGGCTGGGAATATCACATTCGCGGCGCCATGCTTTACGCCCTCGCTGGGCTGGCGCTCCTTACCCCACTTCTCGACCATTTGCTGCCTGCAAAGCGGTTCGAATGGACATTCAAAAAGGGATCTCAAGATGAACCTCAAACACCTCGCGGGCGCGTGCGCTCTCGGCCTCAGCTCATTCGTCCTTAGCGCGCCGGTCGCTTCGGCGTTTTGCGGCTTCTACGTCGCGAAAGCGGATACGGACTTGTTTAACGATGCGTCGAAGGTTGTGCTGGTGCGCGATGATGAGCGTACCGTGGTGACGATGGCGTCTGATTATCGCGGCGATGCCAGCGAGTTCGCTATGGTCGTTCCGGTGGTCGATATTCCAGAGCGTGAGCAGATCAATGTCGCGAACCCGGCTTTGGTCGACCATTTGGACGAATATACAGCCCCGCGTCTGGTTGAGTACTATGACGAAAATCCATGCGATCTTCAAAAATATCGCCGACAGACCTTGGCGATGTCGGCTCCGCCGCTGCCGGTTATGGAATCGGCTATGATGGAAGCTGAAGATCTCGGCGTAACGATCGAAGCGGAATACGAGGTTGGCGAATATGACATCCTCATTCTCTCCGCTGAAGAAAGCGACGGTCTGATCACCTGGCTCAACCAGGAAGGCTATCGCATTCCGGATGGCGCCGAGGATGTGGTTGGCGCTTACCTCAAGCGCGGAATGAAATTCTTTGTCGCGAAAGTGAACCTGGAACGCCATAGCGGGTCTTCGGTTCTGCGCCCGATCCAGGTCGCTTATGAGGATGAGAACTTCATGCTCCCAATCCGCCTCGGTACGGTGAATGCTGAAGGTCAACAGGAACTCTTCGTCTTCGCGATCACCCGGGATGGCCGGGTTGAAACAACCAATTACAAGACCGTGAAATTGCCCTCCGACATGGATGTTCCGATCTTTGTAAAAGATGAGTTTGGCGAATTTTATAAGGCCATGTTCGAGCACCAGACCGAGAAAGAAAATGGCAAGGCCGTCTTCATGGAATACGCTTGGGACATGTCTTGGTGCGACCCATGCGCGGCAAACCCTTTGAGCCGGTCAGAGCTTAGAGAGTTGGGTGTGATGTGGCTCGACGAAGGGTCGCAAGGCGACATTCAACCCATGCCACGCCCCATGCCGCGCCCGGGTATTCGCCCTGGACCTCAGCCCGTGGACGCCTTCGTCACCCGTCTGCACGTGCGCTATGATGGCCAGACTTTTCCAGAAGATTTGAATTTTCAGGTCACCGGCGACCGCGAGAATTATCAAGGCCGCTATGTCTTGCGCCACCCTTGGCGCGGCGATTACGGTCAGTGTGAAGCCGCCGGCGAATATGCCGAGACGTTGGTCTCGCGCTGGGATGAAGAAGCGACCAGCCTCGCCAAGCTCACCGGTTGGGACCTCGAAGAGATCAAACAGAAAATGGCCGATGGTGGTTTTTCTGCGAGCTCGGTTGGGATCTCTGAACCCAAGCCAAAGCGTAAATGGTGGAACCGCCTGTGGGGCAATGGCTGATTAGCGTTGGCACTGGCTGCAAAAGAAACTCGAACGACCGGATTGGACGATCCGTTTGATGGCCTGGCCGCAGCGATTGCAAGCTTCGCCTTCGCGGTCATAGACGTCAAACTGTTTCTGGAAATACCCTAGCTCTCCGCTGGCATTGGCAAAATCGGAAATCGATGAGCCGCCAGCGGCGATGGCTTCCGCGATCACATCATTGATCGCGGGGGTGAGCCGCTCGGCGCGCTTTCCCGCCACTGAATGGGCTTTGCGCCGCGGGCTGATCCGCGAGCGATAAAGCGCCTCGCAGACATAGATATTACCAAGGCCTGCAATCACCGATTGATCCAACAAAGCGGCTTTGATCGGCGCGGCTTTGCCGTGCAGGATCTGATCGAGATACGCGGTGTTGAAGTGATTTGAGAGCGGCTCCGGCCCGAGATCCTTGATCCGGGGATAGGAGGGTAAGTCCGCCGTCGGCCACAGCTCCATGAACCCGAAACGGCGAGGATCATTATAGGTGATCGTGGCCCCGTCCTCCATGTGAAAGACGACATGATCATGCGCCGGATTGGTGCCCGGATCGTGATGAAAATCGGCCGTTGCGGCGCTGTTCACCGTGAACCGACCGGACATGCCAAGATGCATGATCAGAGCCTCATCCGTTGAAAGTTCAGTCACGAGGAACTTTGCGCGTCGGCCCATATGGGTGATCGTTGCGCCTTCGACCCGCGCGCTGAACCGCTCTGGAAATGGAAAGCGGAGATTGGGTCGATTAACTTCCAGCCGCTCGATCCGTTTGCCTTGCATGGCAGGGGACAGGCCGCGTCGGACGGTTTCAACTTCGGGTAATTCAGGCATGCGCCGGTGGTATGCGCCTTTTATTTATGGGGCAAGTGGCCGTGGTGACAGAGAGTGTCAGCGGGACTTGGGCTGAAAGATTGTGTTTCCTGTGTCTGTTGATGGTCATTAGGAGCGGACATTTGTGAACCTCGAACCGTTTGCCCCTTTCTTCACGAGCGTGTCGTCCAATCGGCACGTTCCCCGGTTCGTCAGTGTGGTTGCGGTGCCTGCTTCGATTGGTAAGCTGATGATATGACGAGACGCCGCCGCAAACCGCCCGCCAAGAGCTTCGTCTCCAGTGAGCTGACAGCGATGATCTACGATCTGTTGGCGCTCGATCCGCCAAAGACACACGGAACAACACTGGAGCGCGTGCTGAAGCGCTTAGAGAGCGGCAAAGGTCCAACTCAGTCTCAACTGCGCAAGATCGAACACTGGTTCGAGACCAATCTGCCGCAACACCGGTTCGACACTGACCCGGATGAGTTTTTCCAGATGATCGATGAAATCCCCAAAGGCAATCGGTCTCTAAAGCTCGAATGGACGATCCAATGGTGCAGGCGATCTCGTCGCCGAACGGGTGTAGGCTGGAGGCCGACGCTTCAGCAATACTCAGACGTCAGAGACGCGTGGCTTGAAGCGCTTTGATACCGGAAACAGATGTCCGCTTTTGGTCAGGAGCAGACATACGCCTGCGAATGCGGTACAGGTTGGAGTGCAGCAATTATCGTGGGACTAACTGAACATGGAACAGAAGCTCGAACCAAGCGAAGACCAACTCGCCAAGCTCATGTCGCTGCCGACCGAAACGCCGTTGGCCGTGC
>JBDVMC010000026.1:0-26789 GCA_039970335.1 Henriciella sp.
ACCATGGCTTGATCTGCGGACAGCCGTAGGTCAGGGAATCCTCGGCCTCATGTCATCCTTAGCGCAGGACGAACGCGAGCGGATCGTTGCTCGCGCCCAGCAAGGTCGTATCCTCGCCAAAGAAAAGGGGGTAAAGTTCGGCAGGAAACCTAAGCTAACCGAATATCAACGCGACAGGGCGCGGGAACGCAGGGCGGCCGGTGAAAGCACGCGTGAGATCGCCAAAGATTATGACGTCTCTCATTCGACCATATCGAGATTGTAATGGCAAAAAACGAAGCAAGCATTCGAGTAAGCAAGCCTATAGCCACGACAGCTGGCCTGTGGGATGAAATTGATTTGCAATCTCCAAATGTCGATACAGCTTTGTTCAAACTGTTGGTCCGCAATAAAGTTTGGACTAACTCGCTAGATAACAAGCACCCCGTAATCTCAACGGTTATTGATCGCATCAAGAGAGTGATCGCCGTTAATCCGGATATTTATGCGCTCGATATTATTCAGGGGAATAATTCGGAGTTTTGTCAGTCGGTCTTAGAAGCGTTTGATGCGGTGCAATGGAGGCACAAAAATGTTCCCGCCAAGATCCGTCGGTGGATAAACGCGGCATCGGAAAAAGACTTACCCGGAACAGTGCTCGGACCGTTCTCGGGTATCGGCCAAACGATGCGACAAGAAACGTTTTGCTACCTGATAAAACGAGGGGAGTTCATATTGCTCGAGATCATAGATCGTAGAGCAATTTATCGTCTGGGTGATCCCGATTGGCGCGAAAAAGAAGAGGCGCTAAATCAGGAAACAACGGCACACTTTGAAACCTTTGAACAGCATCTTGCGAAAAAAGCCGAGGCGTTAGATCCGTTCGCTGTTACAGATACCGAATTCGAAGCAAGCTCAGAGTCGTATAGCGCCTCATTGAAAGCAACTATAGCCGCTGAAAAAGATGAAGTTCCCAATTGGGTGTTTCGGTCTCAGCTAGAGTTCGCAAGCGCCTATGATAGCGAAGAACCCGTTTATGGGGACGAGCTGCAGCGCAAACTAGAAAAGGCAGTTTCTGAAGATGTCACCTTCTTACGGAAGCATGTGCAATATGTGCTGCATAATGTTCAACGGGCCACGGCAGATAAGTTCGATTGGATTGGTGTTAGCCAGGCCTTGCAATCTTGGCTGGTAGCAGAGCGTACCGCTGATAACGATCGCTCGATTTTCGACAGCCCAACACAGGCTGAACTGAATTTATACAAAAGCGAAGCCATCCTTGCTGACGTCATCTTTAATGAGTTCACACACAGAGAGAACTCCGAAACGCCTTGTTTAAATTTGACTTTTTCAGAGTATGTGGGCTATATTCAGGTAATACAAAAGCCGTTGAACATCGATTTGTGGTTCCTGCTTTTGTTTTTACACTCTTACTTTTGTGAATTTGCGATGGCGGAAAATGCTCCCATTGCGCTTAAAGAGCGATACCAAATACCGTCAGAGCCTAAGCCTGCGGTGCCTGGGTCTGGAGAACTCAAAGAGGCATTCACCGGAACAATAGATCGAGAGTTCTTTCAGGAAATCATTTCGAAATATCGAGAAGACCAGGGATGGAGTCTTCGCAAGATGGCAGACGAGGTGGGCGTCAGCAAAACTGATATCGTACGAGCTGAGAACTGTGATGCATCGTTAGATACGTGCATCAAGATCGTAAAAGGGTTCGGCGTAGATATCCCAGAAATCACCATTCGTGTTCCCCAGGTAATTTGATAAACGTCTCTCGATAAGCGCTCCAAAATTATCAGCCACGAATGCTCCCAATCGACGGATGTAATCCATCAACTGCAGATCCGGACCTAAATCGGTACTTGACGTAATGGACCGATTTCGGTACATCCAGATTTGAACAGGCCTGTTCGTCCATTGGTGTTGCCATGGCGTCCGAGGTCGGCCGTCCAAAGCGCGCCGACAACGGAGGCTGATGCTTTATGAATTTCGCACATACACTCGCTTCAATGGTCCAGGGGGCACGGGCAATCTTTCCGGCTCCCCTGTCATTGACCCCTTCCAAGGCGGATCCTCCGCCTGGTGAAGGTCATTTCGGCATTTCCAATGTCGTGAATGTTGGCCCCGGCCAATATTACCAACCAGACCACCATGCAGCCGCGAGCGCGCAAGCGCAGCGGATCTACGCCCTTGTGATGCATGGCGTCATTGATCTGCATGCTCGCCGCGAGGCCGGTCTTGCCCCGATCTATGCAGGTGACATGGACGCTTTGGGTCTTATCCCGCGCGAAGGGCCTGGTTCTGACATCGTTAAACGCGAAGCAGCCCGCTTGGCTTTGTTTGCCTATGTCGGCCAGTTCGTCCTTCGCACTGAAGAGGTGCCAGCACCAATCAGTGATGAAGCCTTCATGCGCATGGTCAACCGGAGCGCATCGTAATGGGACTTCAAGAGAAAATCGAAGAGGGCATCTCGAGAGAGACCCGCAAGAAGGAAGTCGACCAGGTCAAGGCCAAGGAAGCCGGTCTATCGCGCCTCAAAGACAAGGTGGGCCTCTATCTGTTGGCGGCCTTCATCTTGTCTGGTGTGAGCTCGGCGCGCGGTTTTTACTTGCTCGCGGAAAGCGCCGGATCCGTCGACTATATGTCGATCATCTACACGACCATGTGTGCGGTGGTTTCAGCCGTCCTTTTGGCCGGAAGTGTCACAACTCTGATGCGCATCGCCGGGGATCTCGGTGACGGTGCTTCGAGCGCGTGGCTTTGGATCCGATTTGCGATTCTGATGGCCATCATCGTTCCGTTCATCTTTGGCGTGAGCACAATCATGGCGATGTTCGGAACGTCCGGGATCCCGGCATTGTCGTTCGATCTCCAAGATCGTGTGCCACAGTATGAGCGATTCATCGACGTTCAAACGGCTGACGGGAATAAGGCCAGTCAAGCATTTGCAGTCGTCGAACCGATCCGCGCAACGGTCTGTGATGATGCCGATGGAGCACTCAAGGGACGCATTACCGGCGTTGGTGGTGCTGGGGCTGTGAGCGCCGGATATGCCAAGGGTTGTGCCTATACCGGAAAAGTCGCTGAAACTTTGTCTGACATGGCGACGGCACAAGCAGAGCGTCGACGCCAGCTTTCTGGACTTGTGGAGCAACTTGCACTTGTTCCGCGCGACAGTGAGCTATCGGTGTTTGAGCGCCGCGATCGGTATCGTGTGCTCACCACAGAGATTGACGCGATCTTGCGTGAAAGCGATGCGGCCAATGTGGCTGATACGCTGAAAGCGCAGATGGCCAATCTGAACGGCCTGGTCGCGACAGTGCCTATTCGTCCTGGTCCGCATGCAGACGTCCAACGGGCGGCCATGGATGCGCTCCAGGGCTATTTCGAGACGATCGAAACGACGGTGTCTGATCTTATGGACGCTGATGCTGTCCTGACCAGTGGCGTCGATCGGCCTGGCGAGCTCATGCCCATGCATGAAGCCGTCTACAAGTACCGTGACCGCCTGGCTCCCGGTCTAATCCTGGCCGTGGCCATTGATACGATGTGCATCTTTTTCGCCCTCGCGATCGCGCTCAGTGGATCTATCGTCAAGCTAACCAGAGAGAGCATCGGAACCAGTTCCGCATGGTTCGATCTGCCCAATATCGCCACGCCAAATTTCGGGCGCGGCAAACCAACCAAGGAAGAAAATCATGATGAGTAAGATTAGCCGCGCAGGCGGCCATTTCGTAGATATGTTTGGCCTTCGGATCGTTATTTCGATCCTGGCCGTGGCGGGTGTGTTTATCATCGCCAATTCGGTCGCTGCGGCCTATGAGGACACGCCGATCCTGAAACAGGTCCAATGCACGTTCTTCGGCACCACCCGCGCAGACTGTCCAGCTTATACGGCAGCTCTGACGGCCGCACGTGATGCAGAGGCGCGGGCCCGCGATGATGCCACTCGAGAAAAGCTCGCTGCAGCAGAAGATCGCCGGAAAGCTGCGCAGATCCTTGCCGACGCTGAAGCCAAAGGACGGCTGGCACAGGACAAGCTGGATGACATCCGCGCCATCCAGGGCGAGGATTCCACGTTCACGCTGTTCGGGTTCGCTAAAGACGTTCCTGATGATTGGCGGGTCACCGTTGCCACGCAATACAAGTCACTGGTTCCGCCTGATAAAAATCCCCAATATGGATGCTATTTCAACTTGGCGGCTGGATCATCGGGCGAGGCTCGGCACTGGTGGTTCAAAAATCATGGGGAGCCGATCAAAGACGATCGGCGTATCCGCCAGAATCACAAGATCTCAGAAAGCGCCTGGGTTCACGCAAAATCGAGCTGTGAGCCTGTTCTGATCGGCCAAGCCGATGGCTGAGCGCCGACCGGATCAAACACCAATGGGGGCGTTGCTAAGCGGTGGCTTAGCGGCGCTCTGCGCCTACGGATGGCATCATTTCAAGGGCCCTGAAACCGAAGGTATCAGCCTGGTCCTTGGAATTTTAGCCCTCTTTCTGGCGATGAAATTCCTCGGGTCTTTGGCACAGCGCGGCGAAGACATTCATAAGCGCGCCCGGGCCTTGCGCAAAACATCCGCGCATGGTGGCACGGCCAGCCTGATGACCAAGAAAGAGGCCCGCGCTGAAGGTCTTCTCAAAGGTGATGGCGTCATTGTAGGCACCCTGGAAAATGAGGTCGTGCGCGATTCTGATAGTGTTCACGGTGTGTGGATAATGCCAACGGGATCCGGGAAAACCACGGGCCCACTCCTCGTCAACGCTTGCGATTGTCTGACAAACGGTCGTTGGGATGTGGTCATCATGAATGACCCAAAGCCAGAAGCCGCGCCAATGATGCGCACCTTCTGCGAGAAGAACAATATCGGGTATTTTCCAATCAACGCCAGTGGCCGCTTCGAGGATCTGATCGGGCCATCTGCAGCTTGGAATCCGATGCAAGTAGGGATCGACGTCGCCGAGCGAGGGCAGCCTTCTCTTCTGGAGCATTGCGATTCCACGAATGAGCTCCTGATCCAAATCGATCGAACGGGTTCTGATAAGAATATCTGGTGGAAACGGGGCGGCATTCGCCGGATGACGACGCCGCAAGCATATTGGGCGCTGACGGATCCGGACCGTTGCAACCACAC
Organism: Henriciella sp.; assembly: GCA_039970335.1. Taxonomy (GTDB): domain Bacteria; phylum Pseudomonadota; class Alphaproteobacteria; order Caulobacterales; family Hyphomonadaceae; genus Henriciella. The sequence continues at coordinate 5,121 of JBDVMC010000026.1, forward strand.
CGAGACGCTGAAAGTGCTCGAGGATCCTCTCGAATACATCAAACTCATGGATAAGATCGCCGCGAGCGAAGATCTCCTCCAAGGGGATCTATCGCGCCGCGCCAAATCGATCATCGCCATGGCGACTGCGGATCCGAAGAACAACGGTAACATGATGGATGAGGCGGTCACGGTCGCGCAAATGTTTGCTGCATCCGGATCCATTGGAAATGTGTCCAATAAGACCAGCATCACCTTTGATAAACCGTGCCTGATCACGTTGAGTTCCGACATGACACTGATCGGCTCGCAGTCTCAGTTTGCAAGCTTGGTCATGGTCTCCCTGATGCGTTGGAGCGTCCGACAAGAAAAGCCTCTACGCGTGAAAATTCTTTACGATGAAGCGGCCTTCAGCCCGATGCAGGGCGGGGGCCTAAATGACCTTCTGGTTATTGCCCGTGGCCTTGGCTGCAGCGTAGAAATTTTTTTCCAAACGGTCGGAGACGCCAAGCGGATTCTGGGTGAAGACGGCTACAATGCGATGATGGGAAATTGCGAGCGCAAGGTCTACGGCGGCCTGCACGATCAAGCTGGTGCAGAGGCAGCTTCGGAGGCCGTAGGCGAAACCGGCGTGCTTAAGGAATCCTTCAGCCGCCAAGGCGGGGATTTCGTGCAGTCATACGCGCATGAGACGCGGAGAATTGCAACAGGTGACGAAATTCGTCGCCTCCCAAAGGGAAAAATCTTGGTGATGATCGGGAACAAAAAACCGCTCATCGTCGACCATCTTTCGATCTCTGAAGTCGCAGACTGGAAGGACCAAGTGCGCCATTCGCCTTGGCATGACAGCCCCTTGAAAATGAAAACACGTGTGAGGATCAGATAATGTTTAGACGCAAGAAACCAGTGTTCGGTGCTGAGCAGTATGAAACGCCAAGCCGGACCCTATCGTTCCTGAAATTCTTCCGGCCGCCAATTTGGTTGGTCTTCGTGGCAGCGATCGCGATTTACATCTGGATCAAGGGCTGGCCCTCGGTCCTGTGGGAATACGAATTCCAACCGATCGGGGCCGAGCGCTACAAGACCGCCTGCTATTACTGGAACCCGGTCGACAAGGTGCATTGGCAACCGCCTGTAAACGGCGATTGCCCCTTTATCATTGGAGGTCGCAATGCCAACGATCGCTGATCCATCCGCCATCAAGTTCACCTATGGCGACCCTGCATCGGAAACCGGCGCGATCGGTGGCCATTTCGTGGCACCGGCCCTGCAAGATTATTCTTTCGTCATCGATCGCGGACACGGTGTTGATACCAGTGACGGCGTCGCCTCTGGCCGTGACGCCTTCGCACGGATCTCGCTGTATCGCGAAGGCCAACTGGTGGCAGAAACGCAACCAGGACAAGCCAGGGCTAACGCCTGGGTGGAACCTTCCACCTATCGCGATTGGGCGGCGCTTGGGTCAATAGAATGCCACGTCCGTCACTTGCCTGAACAGGCCAATGATGCTGGTCCCACACAGGTGCTCCGTGAACATTTCGGCCATCAAGCCGCAATCGATCAAAGCCGGGAGCGATAGCGCAATGGCATATGAAGAAAACACATGGGAATGGCGCGGCTCAATCACGGGCGGCCCGAAGAACGCGATCGGTCGTCAACTGATCTGCGATGGGCAGCTGATGGCAGGCTTATTGGAAGTCGGCCGCGACCAATACAAGGCGCGGCTCTTCCAAGGCGGAATGGCAAATTCGATGCAGATCTATGGCAACATCGAACATGCTGAATACGTCGCAGAACGTCAGGTGGGGCGGATCCGCAGCCCAATCCTGAATGAGCATGGCGGCGTGAACTTGGAAAACGGTTCTTGGGACCGGTCTGGATTTTACCTGGCACAGCCCAACGTTCGTTTCTGGTATAGCGTCAATGAGCAAGAAAAGCGCCTTGAAGCGATGGGCATCCAGCAGCGGGGCGTTGATAGCTTCACAGTGCAATGGTCAGATCGATCGCCCGATGCCTGGCAAGGCGGGCCCGATGCCAAAGGGTCGGCATTGGTGATCAATGACGCGGCTTCAGCAATCGCCAATTTGGATCCGAATCTTGAAGGGTATGACGTCAATCTACCGATGGCGTCACCGGCAACGGTCCAGGAACCCAGCTACAGTCAAATGGCCAACCAAGCGATGCAGCGTTCAATTGATCAAGGACGTGATCGATGAACGAAGATGATCGTAAACGGCTTGAGCGTGAAGCGGATATCGCCAAGGCCACTCGCGGGCCCGATTATTCGCGTCTCGAAGGTGATATCGCCAAGACCAAAGCCGAAGCGCAAAAGCGCACTGAAGCGTCTCAGGAAACCGAGGCGCAACGTCAGTACGGGCTGAGCCTGGTCCAATGGATGAAATATGTGACGATTGAGTCGCCATATTCAACGCCAACGAATGCCAAGTCGAACGATCGAGATCGCTGAATGTTCATGCAACAGAGCACCGATCAAAGTAAAATTTGCATAAATACAACGCAGTATGGTATTACAGTGCGCTATGTTAAATGGAGCACAAAGACAAAGTGATATTGATTTCCCCCCTGGCGAGTTGCTGAGCGCGCATTTCGAGCTCAGCGCCGAGTCTGGTTATTGGGACGAGGTCGAGCGCGATCTTGCAGACCACCCGGAAATTTGGGCTCTGCCTGAATACGGGGAGTTGGCGCGATGATCGAATTCGTCATTCAAGTTACGACCAACCCAGCCTTCTGGGGCGCGATCGGCAGCGGCCTCGCGATCAACTGGATCCGCACCTGATGCGGTACGGTAAGATCAAGCGAGACAAGTCGATATCGCCTAGCAGCTCTATGGCGGTCAAAGCCAAGTTGGCGGAAGCGCCACATGGTGATTTGCTGCGTCCAGATCTCGAGGGAATTGAAACCGCTCGCCGCGCCGAGCTGGTCAATGAAGCCAGGGAGTTTTTCCACGATGGCTTGCTGTCGCATGAGATCCTGGAACGCTATCCCGATGAACGCCATTGGATGAAGGATCGCCTGGCGGATCTCGAAGTCGTTTTCCGTCGTGAGCAAATCCAATTCGTTGAAAATATCGATAAGCCAAAACCGGTCTTCAGCGCGCCCAAGGCTGAGCGTCAGCCGAAACCTGGAAGCATGGTGTCGTTGCCGACCCTGGCGATTGATCGGCCGCACTTGAAAGCGGTAGCAATCAGTGTGGACGTTTGCTCAAACAAGTCAGGCGAGATCACCGAAGAAATGGTCTGGTTCCCGCGCAGCCAGGTTGAAAACGGCGAAGTCCCGAAATGGCTCGTCGAAAAGAAACTCGAAGAGCTCCAGAAAAAGCATCGCAATTGCAGCTTTAGCGGACTGCCGGAATAGAGGCCTGAGATATGTCGCCCGCCAAAATGAAAAAGATGCGCAAGATACCCCGCTACCTGATACCTGGTCGCGGCAAAAGCGGTGCGCCTGGAATGCTAAAGCGTCACGTCGCGTTGATGTGTGCGTCCATAGACGATCGGTGGCGCCTGTTTTCAGAAGGATGCCTGCGCAACCGCTACTTTCGTGAAGAAGCCCTTAGACGGTCCCCAAAATGCAAAGCCTGCGATCGCGCATTTGATGACAGCTCGCGGATAGAACAACATCACAATGACTATCTCTGGATGTGCTCGGGCTCGATTTTATCAGAAGATTCCCCGGATGTGCATCGTAAGGCGCGTCCGCAGGAACACCCAGACGTTCCGGATTGCCGGTCGTGTCATTTGAATAACCCCGAACAGTTTGCAGCGTGCCAGAACCGAATCTTCCCGGTTCACGCCGCGTGTCATGAAAGCATTCACGACAAAGAGCGATATTTCCGGAAGCGCGATCGCGAAAATCTGTTGAGGTCGTTTGCTAGCAAAACATGAATACGGAGCACCGAGCTATCATGGCATGGGCGTCTTAAAACGCCCCAAAACGGTCGCTGAGCGTTGATGCAAAACGTTGCTGAGACCCCATTCAACAAGCTTCGACGAAACCCTGAAAAATCCGGTTTCCGCCGGCTGAATTACCTAAGTGAAGCTCTTGATGCCACTGAGGCCCGAGCCGAAAGCGTACGCATTTGCGGAGTCACTTGTATCTGAGAGTGAACTACACAATTAGTCTGAAACCATGAGCAGCAACTACATCATTCCGAGGAACATGCCGCGCTATTTGAAGCGCCTTTCTGTCCATTATAAAAATGCTGAGCAGAATAACCTTGCTCAGGTAATCGAGAACTCAAAATTCAAAGTAGTGATTGAAACTCACTTTGATAATTGGAATGGCGGTCAAGACGGGCATGATGTGATTTTTTACGTCCCTGATGAACTGATGGGACTTATCCCCCTCGATAACCAATGGGACATTCAAAACAAACTTAGAGAGGACCTGAACAAAGCGGCATCTGCGGCGCAAGGGGAGTTCGTTCATGAGGTCCATTTTGAATATATGGATGAGAGCGACCGTCAAATTGCTCAGGCCCCCACGCTCGATAGCGCTTCCAAGCCGACAGTGGAAGCTCAATCGCGTTTGTGGAAACCCGATACAATCAAAATGTTTATTAGCCACAGGGATACCTCAAAGGTTAAGGCGCATGATTTGGCTGAGCAATTAGAAAACTACGGTATCAGTAGCTTTGTTGCGCACGATAGCATCGAACCGGACGAAGACTGGCAAAATGAAATTGAGAAAGCGCTTCAGACCATGGATGTTCTGCTTGCGTTTATAACAGACGACTTGTTCGATAGTCCGTGGACTAATCAGGAAATCGGTTATGCGCTAGCGCGAGACGTACCGATTATCAGCATCAAGTTAGAGAGAACAGATCCAGTCGGTTTTATCCGCAACCGACAAGCGATCAAAGGCAGCTTTAGCAATATGGCTATGAACGCTGCGAAAATTTGGGCGACCATAACCAAGAGATTCTCCGGCAAAGCCGTTTACCGCATGGCGGTGCTGAAACGATTTGCTAGCTCGAATTCCTTCGCCAGAGCTGGGCAAGCCTTCGACGCAGTGACTAAGCTACCTGATCTAACACAAGCTGAAATGGACGCTATCATCTCCGCTTATAATCAAAACGACCAGATTTCTGGTTGCTATGCGATAACAGATCACAATCGGTTCCTTAACTTCATCAACCGAACGTCGTCAAAATCCTATGAGCACGTAAAAGGCAAGGTTGAGATCGCGCTCCCAAAAACTGACGATGATATGCCGTTTTAGTGCTACCCGATGACATTCTACAAACGAATTGATACGCTCCAAAACGGATATGCTGCTCAGCTGGAATTCTTAGACCATGCATGGAAGATCAGAGCTATGAACGCTCGCCCAAAACTTCGTCTTTCAAGGCTTCGGGACATCGGCTGGTCGGTCTGGGACACCATCGGTTTGAATGATTTTGATGGCAAATGGCAAAACGTATCATGTGCCGATGAGTATGATGGATACCTTATTCAGGCTGCCGGAAGGCTAAGAGCAAACGAACCAGATGAAGCCGTTATAGATTATTTGGTGAAAGCAGAGACAGAATATATGGGACTGACTGAATCAGCGCGAACTAAGGAGCGTGCTAAAGCTACAGTCGATGCGATTAAGGCTGATGCTGCCCAGATTTGGCGTTGTCCAGGCACCTGAGTAACCACCATATTTTGAAAATTTCGGGCAAGATGAGAGTCCTAAAATCGCCCCAAAGCGGCCGCTCGCAAGGTATGGGCGTACGGTCTGATGTGCACAAAATCGAGTATCCATTCCTCAATTGATCTATTTGCCGATTTCATGCTCAAAAGAGCGTTATGAATGATCTTTTGGAAGCTGCTCACGCCGTCGCAAACTGTTTAGTGCAGTCCGCAGAAAACGGAATGCTTGATAAAGGTGAGTATTTACAGGCTAGAAATATTCTTAAATCCGGGGTGCCGCAAAGTCAGTTGCCTAAGATTTTGCGAGTGTGTCCGTCGGGCGAAGCCGTGGATGCCTATCTTCGCCGTATCGCGACGGGAAGCGGATCTTGGGGTGAACGTCGAAATGCCGCTAACGAGGAGATGCAGGCGCTCTTCGAATTCTTGGAGTTCGGTGGTGGGGCGCTGAATGTCATTGCGAGCTCTACGGATTTCGCCGACAAAGGTGCTCTCCATGCGGCTGAGACGTGGGAGAAAATTTCGGTTCGGGTTGCTGATGATGCCGAAGGTGCAGTGACATTAGCATCAAAGTTGCTCGAAGATGTTTGCATCGCCATTATTGAGGCTAGCGGCGCAAAACCGAAGGGACGGAGTTTGCAAAAGCTGTTTGACGAATGCTCTCAGCTTCTCGGTTTGAAGGCAAAAGATCATGAAGACCCCAACGTGCAAGCGCTAATCGGATCCATCGCGCAAGTCGCACTGCGTATAGGCAGCCTTCGTAACTCCGCTAGCGATTCTCATGGCACTCGGACAGGAAGTTATCGTCCTGCGTCGCGGCACGCAAACCTCGCAGTGAACGCTTCAGGTGCAACCGCTGTGTTTTTGCTGGAAACTGCAAAAGCGCGTGGGATAATTTCGAAGTAGTCTAAACCCTGAATTGAGTGTCCTAAACTTGCTCCAAAACGGTCGATCGATGATCAATCATCCTGATCACGGCCGCGATCGCGGCCCGGACGCATTTGTTTCGCCAGCATGTCAGAATACCGCTCCCTGGCCTCTTCCACGCTGCTTTCAAGGCGTGCGGTAGGTGACGTTCTTTCCTGCACCTGGGTTCGTTCAAGCCGTGACATTGATTTGGAAATAAGAGCAGGCATTGCGGCATCATCGGTCAAGCCGACGAGCTGATCTTTGATGTTATAGAGAGCGTTTTCCCGCGAACTGATAGAACCATCGATCCACGCATCCCGCGTGAACTTCGTTTGATCGATTTGGTAGCCGCTATCCTGGGCGAGCTCCGACAAAAAAAGGCGTTGGATCCGGCCGTTGCCATCCGGGAAAGGGTGAAGGTGATTGAGGTCCGCAAGATACACCGATGCCCGATACGCGAACGTCTTTTGATCCAGGCCAGAAAACGCGCCTGAGCTCAAATCTTGGCTCAACGAACTGCAAAACGTGGTCATGGCGGACGCGACGCGCGGCCCGTCCAAGAAGTGCACGTCCTCGCGTGGCCCCTGTTCTACCTTCGTGATGTTCTCAGCTCTAAACTCCCCGGCCCATGGATAGAGCACCCCAAAAACCTCTTTGTGGGCCTGTTTGAGCCCATCCGTGGTCCGATAATCGAAGTGAAATGGTGTCCGAAAGAGGTCGGCCGTCAATTCCGTTTCTGCCTCACGGAGGAGCCTAGGGTCCTTAATGTCAAAATTATTGATTAGGGTTTGCGTGCCGGGGTAGAAATACCGCTCTTCGTAAGTGGTCATTCAGCCGCGATATTCGCCTCATCGGTTGGGATGATCCCACGCTCTTTGAGAGATTCAATGATTCGAGCCTGACCTTCTTCGCGGCTCAAGCCCTCTTCGATATTCTGCTCGATGACGGCGCGGCCTTCATCGGACAGATGCATATCTTCAATCGCCATGCTCGCCTCATACTGGCGTACACGTTCACGAGCGGCTTTTTTGTCATCAAACTCTTGTTTCATACGCCTATTATAGCACGTTTCGGGCCATATGTGCCAACGGTTATTTGCTGGGATCCGGCCTCGGCCGGTGCTTGATCACCCTGGCCTTCTGCATCAGCGAAATCGCGTCTCTGGGATAGAATTCGAGCGCCGCATTATAGGCCGCCCTGGCTACGATCAAATTATCAGCTCGAGCCAAGATTCGGCGCGGCGTCTTTTCGTCGTCTGTTTCACAGATCCGGAACGTCATTTCTTCAACTATGGCCATGATCAGCGCCCGAACTGGCGTTCAATCATGCGATAGGCGGTCTGGGTCGCCTCAAACCTTTGGGACTGATCCGCGATCGCCAGCCCTTTTTTTAAGTTTTGGACGTGGATCCGGGTCTTTTCATCCCGGCCGGAGAGGTATTCGCAAGCCTCATCGATTTCAGATGGCGGAATCGGCCGTTCGAGACAGGCCGTTTGTGCGCACTCTAGGACGCTCAGCGCGGCCGTTGTCGCTTCGGCATGCCCTCCCCCATCGAAATGGACTGCCCCAAAGGCTGCGCCTGAGTATAGCTTGGAATATGCGTCTAAGATCCTTTTCATGGCCTTCAGGGTGCCCCGTGCTCAATGTTCACGTTCCGTTCTATACTATCGACTTGACTTCTTGAAGGCAAATATCCCGATCTTTCCACAAAAACCGCATTTCCGGTTCCTGTCCCCTGGGCTTCTTCATAGCCATTATCTTCGGAGCCGCCGTCACTGTGTGAGCGAAGTGGGTGATTTCAAACCCATACCTCCGTGTTTGGGGTTTGAAATCAAACACGTAGCGTTGGGAGCGTCTGGCTCAAGATCTGGCGTCATGAAAATATCCCATTATCTTTGGTGAGCCTGAACAGGCGAAACAAAGGCATAGAGAGATTGGCGCGTGAGCGTAAGCGAACATATAGCCAATCCCCTTTTGAGTAATCAGCTTTGCTGATTTCCTTTTGGGCGCGTAGCGCCTCGCCTTGTAGATCGGTATTTGAGAGTAAGATTGGAAATATCGTCCTGGAATAGGATAAAGAAGAATAGAGAGGAAAGGGATAGCGAGGCAAAAATTCTAAATTTATCAACAATACCAATGCTTTACGAAAAACACTGGAACCCTAGACCTACAATCAACCGCCATATTGAACCTTATACCTACAACGTTTAGCGACGCTCGAACCCTAGACCTACAATGATTTTTGGGTCCAGAACCCTATGCCTACAATGCTTGAACCTTATACCTACAAACTCCCCTGTGGATAAGCGTCATATTTAATGGCGGTTGAAGATCTGGAATCCTGAATTGAACTCTAGACCTACTAATTTTGAACCCTAGACCTACAATAATCGAACCCTACGCCTACAATCCAGACGGATTCTGGGCGTAAAAAAACGCTCTGCGAGCGCGGCAAAGATCGATGCTAAAGCACAAGTTTATTTGTCCGCCTTATCTCTGTCATCACGCGCACGTTTGCCCGCAATGCGTCTGCGTGCTGCGAGATCCCCACAGATGGCCTCAGCTTTAGTCTTACGACCATTGGCGGCTTTCATTTCATCGACAAAGCGAGGTGTCGGATACACCACGAACTTGAGCCCCTGCCCGTCTGCTGTGGGAACTGGTTTAGGAACGGACATGAGCACGTCTTTGCTTTCAAGCTCAGCCCACGCCGACATGACGGTCTTCATGTTCCGATCTGGCTTAATATGATTGAGCATGCAGCTATCGCGCTCGATGGAATCGATCGTGATGTGATACGGCGTCATTATATCCGCGTTGGTGTAGTTGTGGGCCAGGCGCTTATGGAGCCATCGTGCCAGTTGAGATTTCATCACAAGCTGCACACCGTAATTGTACTGTCGGTAAGTGATCTGGTTCACGGCACGTGAAAGCATCAATGGCAATTTGACAGCCCACCGCGCATGAGGATCTGCCACCCAATCAGAGCGGGTAGATTCCAAAGCGTGGGATAAGATCGGCTGGGAAATAATGGCTTTGCGTTCGCCGTCTAATTTCACCTCGAGATGACAACGGCTCAATATCTTGAGGGATTGCAGAATTTCATCGTGAGAACGGGTACGGCCGCGCGCTTTAAGCTCCTTGCGGAGCATTGAAATTGTAAACGTCACCCAGCTTTCTTCGCGAGCTTCGTTGTGAAAGCCGTATTGCTGATCATTGAAGATCTTTCGCAAGATCTCCATGATGATCTCTTCGGTTGCTGAAGGATAGTAATCCTTCACGGAACCGTCCGCAGCGTCGATTGAGGCTGCCTGCATCCGCACGTGAACCTTTTTGGGCTGCTGGTTGCGGCCAGATGGTCGATAAAGAACTTCGTTCTTCATTGGCTTTAGGCGGCCATTGCCATCGCGCAGATGCTTCTGCTTCATCGTTGACATGTGATAGAGCGGAAGTGAGTCCCAAAGTTCAATCGTGTTCGATAGCTCAAGGGCGTCACCATAGAACTGGGTGAAAAGATCATACTGCTTGGAAGCTGGGATCTTTTGAACGTCTGACAATGGAATCACATCGATCATAGTTAAATGCTAGACGCGTTTGTTGCGTTTGTCCGCTTTTAAATCGTTAATTCAAACGGATATCCACACCACGAGCCCCGTGAACCCTAGACCTACAATGTTGGATCGCTACCCGGATCCTTTGCACCAAGTGATCCCGCCCAGTGCAACCAGGCGGGATCATTCCTTTAGTCAGGTTCTACGGGGTTTGACCCGTAACCGTCATGGTCGCCTACGCTAGGACCAGGCTCAGGGTCGGGACCGGGCTCAGGGCCGCCTGCTTCCAAGCGCCCGGGCCCCCGATCCTCATCTCGGCGCGCGCGTTCTTCGCGCTCGGCTTTTTCGCGTGCTGCTTTGTCTGCTGCCTCGCGTTCAGCTTGCTCGCGATCAACATCGGCATCACGTTTTGTCGGATTGCCAAAGCTCTTGTTCGCATCTGGAGGCGCAACTTTGGCTTCAGCGTCCGCTTGAACCGATTCAGTCGTCGCCACAGGGCGTGTCGTGCTTTCTTCGGCACCGTCAGCTGTATCAGCGCTTTCCGCTTGGTCCGTCGCCGTTTCGGATGGGGCAGATTTCGCCTCGTCGCCGTTGGCGAGCGCAAGGGCACCGAGCGCAACAAGCGCGCCTGCAGCCGTGGTGATCATGAGTTTTCGCATAATAGATTTACCTCCTATTTCTGCCCCAAAAACTTGAGACAAAATTCGAGGAATTACATCGCTTGAAATTGATTTTATCGTGCCGATTTTCGCGCGCGCGCGATCGTTGGAATCAACCATTGGATTACGGCTAAAACCGGGCCATTTGCTTACTGAAGGTTCATAAAAACCAAGCGCTACACTTCGTGAAACTAGGAACCGTGTGTAAAGTTACGATTGTGGACTTTGGCACATATCGCGCATAGAGCCTGGTCATGGCGGACGTAATCTCAAAAACTGAACTTCTCGATATGACGACGGCTGTAGTGTCGTCATTCGTCAGCAATAATCCAATCAGTCCGAATGATCTTCCGGAGCTTATGCGATCGGTACATTCGAAACTGACCGAGCTGGGGGACGATCAAAGCCCCCCTGCCCGGCCGGATCCAGCCGTGCCGATCAAAAAATCCATCACTCAAAATCACATCATCTGTCTTGAGGATGGCAAGAAGCTTAAAATGCTAAAACGGTATATTCGGACGCGATACAATTTGACGCCTGATGAATATCGTGCGCGTTGGGGTCTTCCGGCTGATTATCCAATGGTAGCGCCGGAATACGCGGATCGCCGATCGCGGTTTGCAAAGGAAATCGGTCTCGGCAAAAAGGCTGGCTGAACGTCTTCAAGTCCACATCCTGGCCGCAAGATCGGCCGCCTCCTCACCTTGGAAGTCAAGATAAATCGACGTAGTCGATAGTTGAGCGTGCCCCATCCACTTTTGAAGCTGCGTGACTGGAACTCCTTTTAGGATCGCACGGATACCATACGCGTGCCGCAATCCTTTGGGTGTTCGGTGTGGCCCTTCTGCGATGTCGGCTGCTTTCATGATGTCAGTTGTAATTTTCCAACCATGACGCCTACTCCACGGAAACAGTAGCGCCTCATGGGCATTCTTTCGTTTCTGCGCCTTCCTGAGTGAAAACGTGCGCTGAAGGCTGTCCACGTAGTCTGGCGGCAGGGGCACCGCTCGATACACATCCCCACGCCGCTTCTTAAGCGTTCTGAAGGTCACGTTGTGTCCGGAGAGATCAACTCGCGACACCGGCACAGCCAGGCCTTCAGAAATCCGACACCCAGAATAAACTAGAAGCTCGACAAAGGCGCGTTGAATGGGGTCACGTTCTGCGGCCGCACTCAGGAACGCGGCGCGCTCTTCATGATTGAGATAAAGTCGCCTGCCCTCTTTATCGAAGAGGCGCATTTCTGAGGTCGATTGTTCCATATATCACACTTTACCCGAATAATGTGATATCGCGCAAGAACATTATAGGTTCGGGGTCTCTTTTCAGCTGAAAAGCCGGCCTGCCGGCTTCGCTGAAATATCACACTATTAATAATAGTGTTATCATCCATTCTGTTTCGGGGGCAATTCGGCATATCTCGGTACTTCATACGAGAAAACTTCTTTGCAGCCTTTGAGGCTTTCGCAGCCAACGTTAAACGTCCAGCCATTCATGACAAAAAGTCCTTGCCAACGAATGTCGGGATCAATCGGAAAACCGCCTTTGATCTCACCTATTTCCTTGCCATCGGCGGCAATAGAATAGTGAGATTTTTCAACTTTTCTGAATTTAATATCCACGCCCGAATTATAACACAAATACTGTGCACTATTGAAAGCACTGTTACCGGGCGACGTTGTGGACATCACTTTGAGATTTTGCTTCCTTATCGTCACTCCCAGCTAGGGTCTTACAGACAGGTATTTGGCAAAAGAAATGGCAATAAGAAGCGTATACTCAGTTATCCTGCTAAGCATCTCCCAATTCATTTTGGTTGCGCACGCCGATAATTGTAAGTGCTATGAAAGAATACCGTCAGTTCGCGGAGGCGCAGAGCTTATTCGGTCCTACACAGAACCAAACGCAGAATACTGTGTCGCTGCTTGTAATAGAGTATGCCGCCACCAAGCGTCCGTGAAAGGCGCACCCCTCCAATGCTACTCAGAATTTTCAGGTGAAGAGCTGACTTCATGTGGAACATACTGGGGGAACTGGAGCGATATCGGCAAAACCAGTGAACACAACTGCCCTATTGGGTGCGAACGTGGAAACAAAGTCGGAGAAGATCTGAGAACTGTTTGGCTTGTGATCCCTCAACATAAATCCAATTTTGAGTGCTGGGGAACACCAACAGGCGAAGAACGTGGGTCTTCCAATGGAGATTCAGATGACGGTGACGATGACGATGATGAAAGAGACTTCGGTCCAGATAAACTATAGACCCGTCTTTTTAGCACTTCGCCATTTTGGTTCACACCCTAATAAGAACATATGGTGCTCGAAAAAAGATCCAACGTCGGCTAGTTTGAAAGTGCCTCGCTCACGAATATGCTACTGTTATCCTCTGTGTTCTTGGCAAGCGGCTTCAAGTTCTTCGTTTACGGCGTCCCATTTATGATTATCGCAGTGCACTCTTTGAAGAATTGGCTCTATCGGGTTTAGCAATGTCATCATTTTGACAACTTGAAAGTGCGCAGGAACTTGTTTCCGACCTTCCCTAGTCCGTATCGTATGATCCTTATCAACGTAAATGAAGGCTAGGTTCATCCCCCAAGCACGCGTAAAGGGACGATCTGTCTTGTAAGGCTGCTCATCCGCTGTAAAAAATTCATAAGTAGCTGTGACAATCCCTCCAGACGAACCTGGCGTCCCACTGCAACCATGATAAACCAAATTTGTTTGAACAGGTCCCATAGCTATGGGCCTGCAGTTTGGATCGAAGTCAAATGCTGGATTTCCAGCCGCGTCGGCCCTTCCCGAAGCGCTATGCAGACGACCTTTTTTATTCCCTATAAGTTGCATGGATTGCAATCGAATTAGCAAACCACCGTTTATGATATCGGGATCCCAATATTGCCCCTCTTCCACCAATCGCCGAGCTTGATCAAGCGTCGGAAGGTTGAAGACCTGATAAGCGGAGATGCGCGGGGCACCTCTTTGTGCGGATGGACTTTCAGGTGAACATACATGTCCTTCACATCCTGCGTGACGGGACTCAATTTTCGCAATCGCGAAGTCGGTCGCCATCCTTGAAAACCTAAGCTCAGATCCGAATGCAGCAACGCGTGGTTCAAGTACTAGCTCTTCAGTAATGGGAGTATCATGGTCGCCAAAAGTAAAACTGCACTGGCGCGCTTGTCCATCAGGATCATAAACGACATGCTTCGCTGTAACGACGGTTTCGAAAAGTCGGTACTCATCCTTATATTGTGGGACAGCAATAAACCCAGTCCCTTGCCTATTTCTTCCGTCTTTAGTTTTGCATCGTATTATACCCAAAGCACGAGTAGAATCTGAATGTATGAAACTTTTCCGATAGTCTTTGCCATCGGGCGTTTGTGCGACTCCGGGCCACAAACAGCCCAATACTATACACGCGTAGATGCTGAAACGATACACGATCAAACTCTCGTCCTGGAAACCTATTTCTATAACCGCAACGTGGCTGCGGTTCAGGGAGTTAGGTCAAGCAAGCGCTAAAATTTCATATTCATTACTTACTCTTAAGCCGAACAGGGCTGTAATTCCTACCCCTCTTCTTCAAAACGAGCACCGTAGCGTTGCGCTCCGTCCCACCCGTTGCGCTAGAGCCGCTTCATGCAACGCTGTGGATGATATTTATTTTCCTCAACAATTTCAATGCTGAATGCGGTATCATTGCGTTGAAGCGTTCCACATCTGTTGCGTGGGACAACTTGCAACACACTCTAAAGAAAGCCGACTAAGCCCATGTTATCACTGAGAGAAGCCGCGAAGGAGACAGGTAAAAGTAAATCCACAATTCAGCGTGCGATCACCAAAGGTCGCATGAGCGCTACCCGTAACGACAGCAACGAATATGAAATAGATCCTGCTGAACTGTTTCGGGTGTTCAAAAAGAAGACGGATGCCCTCCCCTCCTCCGAGAAAAAGAAGGTGTCCCATGAGCTGTTGCACAAGCTCGAAATGCTACAGGCTGCAATGGCGCACAAAGAAGAATTATTGGACAGCGAACGCGCATCGATGAGGCGCGAACGGGAGCAATTCGAGGCGCAGATTGAAGACCTACGCAACACCGTCGAAACACTCTCAAACCAGAATGGCGCAACACTGAAACTCATCGCTGATGAGATCCAAAAACCGCAGAAACACAAGGCATTCTTCGATAGATGGATTAAGCCGTCGTCTCAGTGAAACGTTGCGCGTGCAACGGCTGGGACATAACGCAACGGTGCGTTTCGCACACGTACACTAGCCGCCTTTTGCCATCCGAGCTGCGCGCTTCATAAAGAAGCCACGCGGCGCGACCAGTAAGAACGGTTCTTTGCCTTGCAACAGCGCGACCAGGTTCGCGCAATAGATCAAATATTGAGATAGCGTCTTGTTCTCGCCGTCAGCCCGCTCATTCAGAATCTTCTTCGCATGAGTGGGGATCCGCATATTGATATGGTCGTCACACGGCAGGAATTTATCCATTGGCGTTGCGTCCATGATCGCGTCGTGATGGCGCCGCGCATTGTCGATCTTTTCCTGCGTTTTTTGCTTCAGGAAATCCGACAATCCGGCTTGGCCTTTGCCATTGGCGAAGAGGGCGCTGATCTGCTGCATCGTGACATCGCTTGCAACGCCGTCAGTGCCTTCGACCGCGTCCTGGTAGGTTTGGTCGACCAGGCTTGAAGCGTCCTCCATGAGCGCATGGAACAGCTCGCGTTTGTCGTCGATCGAGATATCTGCAAGTCCCAAACGCTGAAAGATATCGAGGTCGGGCAGGGCTTCCGGAACAGCCTCAACCTTCGTCTTTAATGGTACGGGTCCATCGGTGGCCGCTGCTTCTTCAAGCAAGGCCTGCATATCATTCTTCGCAACCATCTTACGCAGCCTTCCGTTTAGATTCGAGTGCATTCAAAGTGCGGTCAATCATCTGATAGAGCGCCTTTGTTTCTTTCGACGCGACCGATCGCGGAAACTCAAACAATGGGAACCGGCCGCCATTGATCAGATTGTACTCAGCGCGGTCTGTCAGCTCGACGGGACTGATTGCACAATTGGCGTTCTTCTGAAGCAGTTCTTTAATCTCAAGATATTCTTCCCACCGCTTAGTGTCGGATTTCTTCGGCACGCGGTTGATCAAAACGATGCTCGGCGTGTTTGAGCTCGCGAGCACCTCAAGCGTCTGAATGGTTGATCGGTAATCGCCATGTGACGGCAGCATCGGAACAATGACCAGATCTGAAAGGGTCGCGACCGAATGCTCACGAGATTGGAGCTGAGGCGGCAGATCAAAGATCCCATAGCCAATATCCGGATATCGCTGTTCCATGAGACTGAGAACAGCTTCAAGCCCGGCATTGCCGCCTTCGAAATACGGAATGACCAGGAAACTATTGTCGATCAAACGCTCGTTGTTTTCATCGCGCGGATCCACAATGTCCTGGCGCAGCAGGTCAAACGTTTCTGCCGATGTCGCTTGTTTATCGCAATCGAAGACAACGACAGTTTCACCGGCGTCAAAAACGGCACTCGCCAGGCTCATGGCTGCGACCGTTTTTCCGCATCCACCTTTTTGGCTCAAAATCGCAACCTTGCGCATTTGGCCCTCCATTTAGAAACAACATCAATGCGTATAGGCGTTCTGAGTTAATAGATGGTTGTACGTGTGTAAGTTCATATATATTTGCGCGAATAAGCACCAACGTAATGGCATCTATACGTCATTACATACTGACGTAACCACGCATTTGCGTGCGGGCGTCATTGCAGAATAACGTCATTTCAGAATTGTAGTTAATCGCGATTTAACGCTCCGGCCATACGGTCGGCCGCATGTTGAGTTCAATCGATCCGAAAATCACCCAAGGCCTAAGCAAGCTGAAGATCGCCGCGCTCGTTGTCGCGCTTGCGCTGTCTGCGTTCTCACTCGTGACCGGCGTTTTGTATTGGTCGAACGGGGCAGGGGAGACCGATATCGCAGCCGGTATATTCGCCGGAGCGCTTCCGGAAATCATGGTCGTGCTCTTTTTCGTCGCCCTGGATCTGATGTGGAAGCAAAAGCAAAAGGGATCTGGAACGTTCGCAGGCATCGTTGTTGTGACTGTGGCGCTCTTGGTTTCCTGGCTGGCATCATCGGCCGGAAGCTTCATGTACATGACCACAATGGACGAACGCGCGATCGCCAGTTCCAAAGCAACAGTTTCAAACACTCGTGAAGCAACGCTGCAAACTGACCTGGCGCGCTTCAATACTGAACTGAACGCATATGAGGGTGTGAAGCGTGAAGACGTATCGGCTCTTGAAGACCTGCTCGAGCGCTGCCCGAATGTTCCCAGGGATGAATGTATCACCACGGACGTACAACAACGCCTGGCGACCAATAAAGCGATCAACGGATTAGAAGAGAAGAAATCCGAAACGCTTGGTGCAATTGAAGCCTTGGCCACCACCGAACAAAACACGATCCGAGATTCGCAATTCTCGCTCGCATTGTTCGCAGCAAAGCTGGATTTTGCTAGCCGCGAATTCCTGTTCATCGCGTATCTAGATACGTTGAAAATCATCCTCTTCTTCGTGGGCCTGTGGGCCAGTCTGCGCTTGCGCCTGTTGGCCGACGCAACGCGTGGAGAGCAACTAGATCTTAAAAAGCATTTGGATGAACGCTTTGAAGAGATCATCGCCATCAAAGCCGAGTTGGAAACCAAATTAGATGACCTTGGCGTTCAAACGCTTCAAGTGGAGCGCTTGAACAATAGGGCCCAGAACAGCGCAGAGAAGCTTCAGGATGTGCTGAAGGCCCAGAAATCGACTGATCCCACCACCGGCAAGCCCAAGCGCCGCAAAAGCGCTCAGAAGGGCGGGGAGGACTTCGTAGAATATGAAGTAGAGGGCCCGGACGGCGAACCAGTCACCAAGCGGATGAAAATCGCTTAGTCACCCTGATTGCGATCCTGATCTCTCACAGTATCTTTGAAATGTGCCTGCATGCGGTCGCGATAAGATAGCTGATTTTGCGCTTTCAATTGGGCCTCATTCATCGTTTCGAGATCCTTCGTCGCAATGTTGACGACCGCTCGGTTTTCGCGCCAAAGCTCAGCCTGGCGTTCACGTTCTTTCTGCTGGCGCTCTTTCATTATTCCGAGCTCAGTCACATAGATCGATAAGCGGTCCGCTTCAGCTGCCCGTGATAGATCTCGTGCTGTCGTCATAAGCGGTGCCAAAGCGTTGGTATGTTTGCGTTTGAATGCCGCCATATCTGCCTTATGGCGTGTCTCCATAGCTTCTCGAGGGTTCTGAATGCGTGCCGCCGCATTTTGCGCTCTCGTCAGAAGACCTTTCTGCGCATCGCCCTCGCGAACACCTTGACCGAGAGCGGCCGCCTTTAAAAGATTCGTCGCACGTCCCAATAGCGACTTCTGCGCCTCTTCAAATTCCTGGCGCTCTTTTTCATGTCGTCGTTCGATCGCCTCGAGCTCGGGCTGCATCATCTTCCGGATCCGCGTTCGAGCTCGCGATCGTGCTGCATTCAACTTTCGGTCAATGGATTTCTTCAACGCCATAGACCGTTCAACTTGCTCTTCGAGCTCGCCCTTGTGGCGCGTCTTCATGCGCGCCGTGGACGCTGTGAGCTCGGCCGCTCTGCTACGTGCTGCCACAAGGGCCTGCACAGGGGCAGGGTGGTTATCGTTGGACGCATTCAACTTGCCTGCGAGTTTCGCTGCCTGGGCGTCTGGCCAGATGACGTTCTTCTGGCCGGTATGTGGCATGCCTGCATCGCGCGCGAGTCTATTGGCCTCCCGTTTCGGACAATAGATTTTGCCGCGCTCACGCTCATAATCGGATGCGAAATCACGCAGTTTACGCTTTGAATGGCTGTCGACCCACATACGTCCATCTTTTGGCGACACGCGATTAATGACGATGTGTAAATGGGGCTGCTCCTGGTCTGAATGCGCAACGATCAAGGCTTGGCGATCCTCAACGCCAAGCGCCCGCAATGAAAGGCGGGCGGCCCGGAGCATCTCTTCCTTGTTGAGATCCTGGGCCTCTTCCGGATGCCAAGCAATGGTATAGTGAAAAACGTTCTGGTGCGACTGTCGCCCAGTATTTTTCACGCCTGCTTCACGCTTGAGACGAGGGGCATCCATGGCGGTTGCCGCCATGATGCGCCAGGCGAGATCCGGATCCACTGTGGCGAGGTTTTCTGTGTGGGTCCACGCGACGCGCTCGGCTGAATGCGTTGTGTCCTTATCGTTAAGGACATAAGCAGCAACGCCTTTAAAGCTGGATCCACGCCCGGCATTCTTTTTGGCGACCTTAGGAACCATAACGGGCCGCCACTGTGGCCAAGACACGCTGAACCTCTGCGCCGATCTCTTTCCAATAGATCTGCATATCTGAATTACGATGCGTTGCGCGCACAAACTGATTTACGTTGACCCCAATTTTATTGAGCTCGGAAATCACGTTCGCGTCGGCCGTTGCTTTGACTTGTTCAATGCGGTGGTCGAGGGCACGTCTGCGCATATATTCCGAGACCGTTAAGCCCGCTGTGGCGGCTTTTGCACGAACGGCCTTTTTCTCCGGCATAGTCAGCCGACACCGCTCAATCTCCGTCCGTCGCTTGTCGGCGGGGAGTTTTTTACGGCCAGTCGGCTTGCTCGGCGATGCCATGAATGATGCTCCAAAAATTTGTCCACTGACGGGTTTTGCAGCGTCCATGGTGACCCATGGGACTGGGTCGGCCCTTGCCTGCTGCAGGCACAAGATATCCTGGAAACCGCCCTTTAAGGCGATTGGAGAGATCCGTTTTTGTGGCACAAAAACACATCTTGCTACCCGTCTTTTCCAGAACTTATAGCCATAACGATGTTGATTATGCAAGAAAATTCGATACCACGGGTTATTTCGGGGTGTACGTGCCCCGTATCTGCTACCGCAGATCCGTGTCACCACCCTCGAAATCGTGCTTCGCACGAGGAAGGCGCCAAACCCCTTTCGGGGTTCGGCGCCTTTGCATTCAAAGAATGCGTGTGCGGAGATCTGATCGTACCGCAACAGAATGCCTGAGGGGAAATGATGATCCATGGATAAGGAAACAATCCACAGATCATCGGGGAAGGGATTAGTATTCGCTCGCGAGCATAATCGTCAGAACGCGATAGCTGAGCGCAACGCATTCTGGATGGGATGCGCCATTGGTCATCAACGCTGTGTTGAAAACGTCGATCTTCCAAAACACTTTACCGGCGTTTTCAAGAACGATGGATCCAAAGTCATGCTCGCCATACGGGTCATTGTCCTGGTCGAACGTATCGAATGACCGAACAATCTTAAGCAGATTACGGGTATCGATTTCGGGGACGTTCACGCCCGCTGTTAGGACCATAGATCCAACCTTCAGGCCACGGCCGATGTTTAAGAATGCATCAATGATGGCTTGTCGAAACCCATCGTTGACCTGGGCAATCCGAATTGATCGATCTTCAGCCAATCGTCGGGCGGCATCGCTTGGTGGATCGCCTGCTTCCTGGGACCAGGCGATGCGCTCGAGCTCGCTCTGGTTGCTGGTCCGTCCGATGCGCTCCTCCAAGAGCGCATCGACGGCGTTAAGATATGTGATGAAATCTTCACTCATTGCACACCTCTATCAAGAAGGTTCAGTTGCTCAGGTTCCGCCTCGGACAAGATGCCTTGCTCTGTGAGATAGTCGCGGATCATCGCTTCGATGTTGCTGTGAACTTCGCCAGGCACAAAGCCGTCGAATTCAATCGTGATTGTCACCTGTCTCATTCGAAGCCCTCCTGTTTCAGCATGACGTGGCTCAAAGCACGTTCTGAAAGTCGAGCGACGACCGGGAGATCTTCCGGGAAGAAGGTGGATGTTTCTTTCCACTCATCGCCTTTTTTGTAGGAGCGAACGATCGTGACTGAATAGCGGCTATCGCCGTTTTCGTTTTTGTTTTCCCAGACGCTCGCGACGATCTTCCCGAGCTTGAATTTTTTGATTGGTCCGTCTGACATGGTGTTGTCCTTTCGGTTGTTTCGGAGGCCGGGACCTTCCCAGCCGTTGAACCCGTCAGAAGCCTCGGAGATCGGGGATCGTGCATTGGTTTCTCAGTGCTTGTGTGGAAACCTATTGCACGCCCTTCAGGGCTTGGTCCCCGTATCGTCAGGCTAGGGATCATCGGTTTGGCTGGGATTAATGACCCGGCTTCGACAACTGGCAACGCACCAAGAATTGAACCAGTCTCCAAAAGGGCAGGGGCGTTTCGCGCGCCCCTCTGGTCAAGGGTAAACGTTGCGCTGCGCGCCCTTGACCATTCACCCCGGCACGTTCGCCACTCAGGCAGGAGTGAAGACGAGCTTCACCCCTGACGGAGATTATAAGTTGGTGCAAATATCATGAGTTTTGTTACAGAAACTGAAACCCAGTGTTTATGGGGCTTTGAGCTGTTGCATATATCTGGTGCAAAATGTAGACTAGTAATTATGTTGATTGGATACGCCAGAGCCTCTTCCCCAAACCAAAAGCTTGATCGTCAAATCGGCCTTCTTCGTGAAGCTGGTTGCAAGACGATTTATCGAGAAAAGGCTTCGGGCAAAAATCTTTGGTCACGTCCAGAGCTCGAGAAGGCTATCGATCAACTTGGACCTGATCGAACACTTGTCATCGCAGAATGGGATCGAGCGACAAGATCCTTTTTCGATGGTGTGTCTGTCATCGCGCGGGTCGGGGAGCGTGATGCAACAATTTGGGTGTTGGACAAACCATGGCTTGATCTGCGGACAGCCGTAGGTCAGGGAATCCTCGGCCTCATGTCATCCTTAGCGCAGGACGAACGCGAGCGGATCGTTGCTCGCGCCCAGCAAGGTCGTATCCTCGCCAAAGAAAAGGGGGTAAAGTTCGG